>NZ_CP109013.1:4868376-6085470 GCF_036226745.1 Streptomyces sp. NBC_00683
ACGGCGGCGCCGCGGGCACCATCGGCCTGATCATGGCGTCCGGCGGTATGGGAGGGCTGTTCGGGGCGCTGGTCGGCGGCTGGCTGAACAAGCGGCTGGCGATGCGTCAGATCATGATCATGGCGCATGTGACCTGGGCGCTGGTCATGCCCGCAGCGGTATTTTTCAGACAACCCGTGGCACTCGGTGTGCTCTTCTTCATAACGTCTCATATAGGAGCCGCTGTTACTGTCTCCGGCATGTCCTACCAGGTGCGAATCACCCCCAACAACATGCAGGGGCGGGTCGGCAGTGTCGTCATGCTCCTTGTGTCGGGGGCGAGTTCACTCGGTGCGCTCGGTACCGGGTATCTGCTGGAGGCAGTCGGCACCCGGCACACGCTCATGGTCGTGTCGGGAGTGATGGTGGTGCTCGCCCTGGTCGCCACCGCGGTCTTCACCAGGCCGGGTGCGGCGCTGGAGGACCGGCAGGACAGCGCACCGCCCCCACAGCCCGAGCCGGTTGCCATCGCGGACGGGTCCACGGCCGATCCCCTCACCACCCTGGAATTGCGGAGAATCGATGGATGACGCAGTGCGGCTCGAGTCGCTGACCAAGACCTATGGATCCGGGGACAGCGCGGTGACGGCGCTGCGCGAGATCGGTCTGTCCTTTCCCCGCGGGAGCTTCACCGCCATCATGGGCCCGTCGGGCTCCGGCAAGTCGACCCTTCTGCAGTGTGCCGCGGGACTCGACAAGCCCACATCGGGGCGGGTGTTCATCGACGGCAAGGACATCGTCGGGCTGAACGAGACCCAGCTCACCGAACTCCGCCGCGAGACGACGGGGTTCATCTTCCAGGCCTTCAACCTGCTGCCTTCGCTCACCGCCGAGCAGAACGTGGCGCTGCCGATGCGGCTGGCCGGGCGCAAGCCCAAGCGCCGGACCGTGCAGCAGGCACTCGCCCAGGTGGGGCTGGAGAAGAAGGCGGGCAGCCGGCCGAGCCAGCTGTCCGGCGGCCAGCAGCAGCGTGTCGCCATCGCCCGTGCCCTGGTGGCCCGGCCGGCGGTGCTCTTCGCCGACGAACCCACCGGCGCACTCGACCTCACCACAGGGCGCGAACTGCTGGACACGTTGCGGCAGCTGGCCGGTGCGCCCGTGCCGGATCCCGGCGTCGTGCCCGCCCCCGGTCACGGCGAGCGGGTGACGACGACGATCGTGATGGTCACACACGACCCGAACGTGGCCGCGTACGCGGACAGGGTGCTGTTCCTCGCCGACGGGAGCCTCGTCGGCGAGCTGCGCTCGCCCACCGCCGAGGCGGTCGCCGCGCGGATGACGGACCTGGCGGTGTCGCGGTGATCAGGGTTGCTTTCCAGACCCTGCGGGCACGGTGGGTGTCGTTCCTCGGCACCGTCGTGGCGCTGGTGCTCGGGGTCGCGCAGGTCGCGGCCATGGGCGTACTCATCATGACCATGCTCGACCTGCCGGACCGGCCGGTGGAACGGTTCGCCGAGGCGCCCGCCGTGGTGCAGGCGTCCGACCCGGACTGGGACCCGGCCCACCACGACCTCGGGATCCGGTCGCTCGCGGCCGCCCAGGGGATCTCGGCCGAGCTGAGCGAGAAGGTCGCCGCCACCGGCGAGACCGTGGTGGACCGTGCCTTCTACGCCCAGATCGAGGGCGGCCCCGCCGACCAGGTGGGTCACCCCTGGCCGGTGGCGAGGTTCGGAGGCTACGACCTGGCCGACGGCAAGGAGCCGTCCGGCGCCAAGGACGTCGTGGTCCCGTCGGACCAGGCCCGTACCGGCGACAAGGTGACGGTCCTGACCGCCTCCGGCGTCGAGCAGTACACGGTCAGCGGCACGGTCTCCCCGGTCGGCTGGGAGGACGCCGTCTTCTTCACCGACGCGGAGGCCGCCCGGCTCTCCCCGCGCATCGAGTCCCTGGTGGCGCTCGGCCCGGTCGCCGACGTCCGGGCCGCCGTCGGCGACAGTGCCGCGGTGCTCACCGGCCAGGACCGGCACAAGGCGGACGCCAGCGAGGCGGCCGACCGTGAGACGCTCGACAACACCATCACGCTCGTGCCGGTGATGGCCAGCGTGGCGGGCACCACGGCGATCTTCGTGGTGGCCTCCACCTTCGCCTTCGCGGTGGTCCAGCGCCGCCGGGAGGTCGCACTGCTGCGTACCGTCGGCGCCACCCCCAAGCAGGTGCGCAAGATGGTCCGCAACGAGGCGCTGCTCGTCGGCGTCGTCGCCTCCGCGGTGGGCACGGTCCTCGGACTGTTCGGCGCGCAACTCCTCGCCGACATGCTCATCGCGATGGACATCTCGCCCGAGTGGTTCACGGTGGAGCCCTCGCTGCACTGGACCGTTCTGGCGCCGCTCGCCGCCGCGTTCCTGGTCGGCCTCCTGGTGGCGGTCGGCGGTGCGGCAGCCGCGGCACGCCGGGCCGGCAGCATCCGTCCCATCGAGGCGCTGCGCGAGGCCTCCGTCGATGACACGGGGGTGACGCCCGGCAGGGCGCTGCTCGGTGTCATCGCCCTGGTGGGCGGTGTCGGGTGGACGGCGTGGATCGCCATCGCCTCACCGACGAGCGTGCTCTCGCCCACGGTCTACGTCGTGTCGCTGATGGTGCCGGTCCTGGCCGCGGCGGTGCTCGCGCCGTTGGTCGTCGGACCGCTCACCAAGCTGCTGATGCTGCCCTTCCGGGGTGCTTCGGGGCCCACCGCGATGCTGGTGCGCGAGAGCGCGCTGACCTCGCGACGGCGTACCGCTGCCACCGCGGCCCCCGTCCTGCTCACCGTCGGGCTGGCCTTCTCGCTGCTCGCCGCCACCGACTCGCTCGGCGCCGCACGTGACAACGGCCTGCAGAACCGGGTCAGTTCGCAGTACGCACTCGCACCCGACGGAACCCCGGGCATCAGCCCGCAGGTGATCGAGCGCGTCGCGGCGATCGACGGCGTGCACATCGCGGCGCCGATCCTCACCACCGTCTACACCAAGGACGAGAACCGGTACGAGGAGAACGACGGCCTCGTCGTCGATCCCGTCGCGCTGAAGAAGACGATGGACCTGAAGATCATCGACGGGTCCCTGGACGATCTCGACGACAACAGCACGGCCGTGGCCGACCTGTGGGGCATGGACGTCGGCTCCGAGCTCGCCGTGGAGATGCCCGACGGCGAGCGCGTCGAGCTGCGGGTCGCGGCGACGTACAAGGCGCTGCGGGGCGAGGACGTGGCGTACCTGCCGCAGCGGTTCGCCCCGTCGGCCGTCTACGCACGGGACGGTCTCGCGCGCAGGGCCTACATCACGCTGGACAACGGTGCCGATCACGCCGCGATCACCGCACAGATCCGCAAGGCGGTGGCCGGCGACGGAGCCGAGTTCATGACGAGGGACCAACTGGTCGCCTCCGAGAGCGCCTACGCACGCCACCTCACGGAGGTGCGGCAGCGTTCCACCGCGGTGATCATCATGATCTTCTGCTTCATCGCGATCCTCAACACGCTCCTCATGGCGACGGCCGACCGGCGCCGGGACCTTGCGGTGCTGCGGATGGCGGGGGCCACGCCGAAACAGGTCGTACGGTTCTTCGTCGCCGAGTCCCTGCTGGTCTCCGCCATCGGGGTGGCACTGGCACTCGCGGCCACCGCGGTCAACCTGACCGGACTGTGGGGTGCGTTGCTCCAGCTGTTCGGTACGACACCGATCGTGGTGCCGTACCTGATCGTCATCGCTGTCGCCGTCGTGTCCACGCTCCTCGCCGTGATCGGCACGGTGCTGCCCGTCGGCGCGGCACTGCGGGCGCGGACCGTCCAGTTCCTCGGCTCACGCGAGTAGCCCGGCCACCCCCCCCAGAGGGCGCCCGCCAGCCTCCCGGCACCAGGGCGCCCCCACCCGCAGCACCCCGAGACCCACGCGGTCCGGTCCCGCCTCCCCCGACGGGACCGGGCCGCGTGCTGCGTTGTGGCCGTGTGTGTACGGATGCGTTCAGTAGAGGGCCGATATAGGCGGGCGTCCGAAGCTGAGTGCGAATCCGACCACCGAAGGGAAACCGACATGGCTGACGAGCAGACCGACAACCGCGTCTACCGGGTCGTCCTGAACGACGAGGAGCAGTACTCGATCTGGGACGCGGACCGGGAGCTGCCGGCCGGCTGGCACACCGAGGGCACCGAGGGTGCCCGGCAGGTCTGCCTCGACCGGATCGAAGAGGTCTGGACGGACATGCGGCCCGCGAGCCTGCGCCGCCGCATGGAGAAGTCCGGCGCCTGAGCAGGAACCGCCGGCAGGACCGGCGGCAGCACCACGCAGGACACCCAGTGACACGTACGGAACGAAGGTCGGGAGGGGCGCTCAGCATGAGTACTGGCGAAGTTCGCACGGGCGGACAGGCCGAGGAGAGGCGCGAGGAACTGGTGCGCGCCCGACTCGCCGGAGGCCGCAGCGGCCGGCGTGCCGCAGTGGTGCCGGTCGAGCGGGGCGGACCGCTGGCGCTCTCCCACGGTCAGCAGCAGATGTGGTTCCTGAGCAGGCTCGACCCGGACAGCTGGGAGTACAGCGTCCCGGTCGCCCTGCGGCTGCACGGGCCGCTCGACACCTCGGTGCTGCGCCGCAGCTTCGAGGAACTGGTGGCGCGGCACGAGATCCTGCGCACCCGGTACCGCCTCGAAGGTGCCGAGCCGGTCCAGCTGATCGACCCTCCCGCCCCGTTCGTCCTTCCGGTCGACGACCTCACGGGCACGGCGGACATAGCCGAGCGGGAACAGCGCGCCCTCGCACTGGCCGAGGCCGAGCCCGGCCGCCCCTTCGACCTGGAGAACGGCTCGCCGCTGCGGGCCCGGCTCATCCGGATCACCGACGACCACCACCTGCTGGTCGTGGTCTTCCACCACGTCGCCTGCGACGAGTGGTCCGTCGGCCTGTTCATGTCCGAACTCTCCGACGTGTACGGGGCGTTCGGCGAGGGCAAGCCGTCACCTCTGGCACCGATGGCCGTCCAGTACGCCGACTACGCGGCCTGGCAGCACACCCGCCTCGCCGGTGACGGCCTGACCAAGCAGCTCGACTACTGGCGCGGTCAGCTGGCCGGCAGCACCCCGCTCGAGGTGCCCACCGACCGGCGCCGCCCCGCCTCCCGCAGTTACGACGGCGACGCGGTGCCCATCGAGATCCCGGCCCCGCTGGCGGAGAAGCTCCGCACGCTCGGCTCCGCACACGGCGCCACCCCGTTCCAGACCCTGCTCGCCGGCTACCAGGCGCTGCTCTCCCGGTACACCGGTCGCGGCGACATCGCGGTCGGCACCGTGGTGTCGGGCCGCAGCCGCCCCGAACTGGAACAGCTCATCGGCTACGGCATCAACACCCTTGTCCTGCGCGGACAGTGGCAGGGCGACCCGACGTTCCGTGAGCTGCTCGTCGGTGCCCGCGAGACCGTGCTGGACGCCTTCGACAACCAGGAGTTCCCGTTCGCGCGGATCGCGGACGAACTCGTGCCGGTGCGGGACATGTCCCGCACCCCCCTGTGCCAGGTGGCCTTCACCATGCACCGGGAGCGCACCCGCGACTTCCGGCTGCCCGGTGTCGAGACGGAGTCCCTGCACGCGACCTCGCGTGTCTCGCGCTTCGACCTCACCCTCCAGCTGAGCGAGTCCGCGGACGGCAGCGTCCGGGGCACGCTGGAGTACAGCACCGCCCTCTACGACCGGGCCACCGTCGAGCGCATGGCCCGGCACTTCGTGCGTCTGGTCGAGTCGGCCACGGCCGAACCGGACCTGCGCCTCTCCCGTCTCGACATGCTGGACGAGTCCGATCTGGCCGTCCTGCTGCCCGAGCCGGAGCACTTCGAAGCGCCCGACCGCTGTGTCCACGAGCTCGTCGAGGACCGGGCCGCGGCCACCCCCGACGCGATCGCCCTCGTCTTCGGCAACCAGCAGCTCAGCTACGCCGAACTCAACGCACGCGCCAACCGGCTCGCCCACCACCTGCGGGCCCACGGCGCCCGCCCCGGCGGACTCGTCGGCGTCAGCCTGGACCGGAACCTCGACCTGGTGCCGACCCTCCTCGCCGTGCTCAAGACGGGGGCCGGCTACCTGCCCCTGGACCCGGAGCACCCGGCCGAGCGCATCGGCTACACGCTCAAGGACGCGGGCGCCCGGATCGTCGTCACCTCCGGTGCGCACGCCGCGCACCTGGCCGGCGTCGTCGACGGCCTGCTCGTGGTGCTGGACGGCGAGGCGGAGACCGCAGCCCTGGCCGCGGCCCCGGACAGCAACCCCGAGTCCGGAGCGGTGCCCGAGGACCTGATCTACACCATCTACACGTCCGGCTCGACCGGCCGCCCCAAGGGCGTCGGCCTCAGCCACACGAACGTGGTGCGCCTGCTCACCGTGACCGAGGAGCACTTCGGTTTCGACGAGAACGACGTCTGGACGCTGTTCCACTCCTACGCCTTCGACATGTCGGTCTGGGAGATCTGGGGCGCCCTCGTCTACGGCGGCCGTCTCGTGGTCGTCCCGCCGGACGTCGCCCGCGCCCCCGAGGACTTCCTGCGTCTCCTCACCGAGCAGCAGGTCACGGTCCTCAACCAGACCCCGTCCGCCTTCCGCAGCCTGGTCTCCCTCGCCGCCGACGGACACCGGCTGCTCGACGAACTCGCGCTGCGCGTCGTGTCGTTCGGTGGTGAACGGCTGGACATCCCGGGCCTCAAGCCCTGGGTCGCCCGCCGCAGCCTGGAACAGACCGCGCTGGCCAACCTGTACGGCATCACCGAGACCTGCGTCCACACCACGTACCACCTGCTCACCGAGTCCGACCTGGAGTCCGACACCGGGAACGCGATCGGGGTACCGCTGCGCGACCTGCAGGTCCACCTCTTCGGCCCACACGGCGAGCAGGTTCCCGTAGGAGTGCCCGGCGAGATCCACGTCGGCGGCCCCGGCGTCGCCCGCATGTACCTCAACCGGCCGGCCCTGACCGCGGAACGCTTCGTACCCGACCCGTACGGCAAGCCCGGCTCCCGGCTCTACCGCAGCGGTGACCTGGCGAGCAGGCGGCCCGACGGCAGCCTCGACTACCTGGGCCGCATCGACCACCAGGTGAAGATCCGCGGTCACCGCATCGAACTGGGCGAGATCAAGGCCGCGCTGACCACCCACCCGCGCGTACGGGACGCCGTCGTCGTCGCCCGGGAGGACACCCCCGGCGATCGCAGGCTCGTGGCGTACGTCGTACCCACCAGCGATGCCGTGGCCGCACCCAGCGAGCTGCGGACCCTGCTGGCCGGGTCACTCCCCGACTACATGATTCCGACGGCCTTCCTCGTCGTCGGGAAGATCCCGCTGACCGTCAACGGCAAGCTGGACCAGGCCGCACTGCCCGCCCCCGACCGCAGCGCACTCGGTGTCGAGGCCGCCCACGTCGCGCCGCGCACCGCGGCCGAGGAGGAGATGGTCTCGGTCTGGCGCGAGGTGCTCGGGGTCGAACAGGTCGGCGTCGAGGACAACTTCTTCGACCTGGGCGGCGACTCGCTGCGCGCCGTCGCACTCGTCGGCGCACTGCGCGACGGCGAGTACGACGTGACGGTCCGCGATGTGTTCGAGCACCGCACCCCGGCCGAACTCGTCGCGTTCATCACCGGACGCCCCGCCCCGGCCAAGGCCGAACCGGCCGTCGAGCCCTTCGCCCTCCTGGCGCAGGAGGACCTCGACCGGCTGCCGGCCGGCCTCGTCGACGCCTACCCGCTGGCGCAGGTGCAGCTCGGCATGGTCGTCGAGATGCTCGCCGACGACGGCCGCAACCACTACCACAACTCGACCTGCTTCCGGATCCTCGACGACCAGCTCTTCGACCGCGAGCTGCTCCAGCAGGCCGTGGACACGGTGCTGGCCCGGCACGAGATCCTGCGCTCCTCGTTCGCGATCGAGGGCTACTCCGTACCGCTGCAGCTCGTCCACGCCCCGTCCGACGTCACCTCGCCGGTCGACGCACGTGACCTGCGGGGGCTCGACGGCGCCGCCGTCGAAGCGTCGCTGCGCGCCTTCATGGCCGAGGAGCGCACCCAGCTCTTCGACCTGACCCGGGCCCCGCTCATCCGCTTCACCGGACACGCCTGCGACGACGGCTCCTGGTGGCTGACCCTGACCGAGTGCCACGCGGTACTGGAGGGCTGGAGCCACCACTCCCTGCTGATGGAACTGGCCACGACCTACCGCGCGCTGCGCGACGGGACGCCGGTCGAGGAACCCGCACCCGCCGCCGTGCGGTACGCGGACTTCATCGCCGCCGAGCTGGTCTCCCTCGCCGGGGACGACGACCGCGACTACTGGCGGACGGTCCTCGAGAACAACGCCTCCTTCGAACTCCCCGCAGGCTGGGGCGACGACCCGGAGGAGACACCGCGCGGACTGCACCGCGCCTGGGTGCCGTACCACGACCTGGACGCCGGACTGCGGACCCTGGCCAGCAAGGCGAAGGTACCGATCAAGAGCGTCCTGCACGCGGCGCACCTCAAGGTGATGAGCCAGCTCACGCCGGAGGAGTCCTTCTTCACCGCCCTCGTGACCAACGCCAGGCCGGAGGCCGTGGGCGCCGAGCGGGTGTACGGGGTCTACCTGAACCCGCTGCCCTTCGCCTTCACCCGTGGCGCCGGAACCTGGCGGGATCTGGTGCGCCAGGTCTTCGACCAGGAGATCGAGGTGTGGCCGCACCGCCGGTACCCGCTGGGCGTGATGCAGCGCGAGCTCAGCACGAGCGACCGGCTCGTCAACGTCCGCTTCAGCTACCAGAACTTCCGGCAGGTCGACCAGGACCTCGTCGACTACCCGGCCACGCTCGACGACAGCCCCACCGAGTTCCCGCTGGGTGTCTCCACCCGCGCCGGATTCATGGTGATCACCGCGAACCGGCACCTCATCGGCAGGGAGGGCACGGACCGCCTCGCGGCGATGTACCGGTCGGTGCTGGAGTCGATGGCCGCGGATGTGGAGGGTGACGCCCGTCAGGTGTTCCTGCCGGGTGGTGAGCGCGAGCAGGTGCTGACCGGGTGGAACGACTCGGCGGTGGTGGTGCCGGAGGTGTCGGTGCCGGAGCTGGTGGCGCGTCGGGTGGTCGAGTCGCCGGGTGCGGTGGCTGTGGAGGCCGGTGACCGGTCGTTGTCGTTCGCGGAGTTGGATGTGCGGGCGAATCGGTTGGCGCATCGTCTGCGTGCGGCTGGTGTGGGTCCGGAGTCGACGGTTGCGGTGTTGCTGGATCGTTCGGTCGATCTGGTGGTGTCGTTGTTGGCGGTGTGGCGTGCGGGTGGTGGGTTCGTTCCGATGGACCCGGTCCTGCCGGCGGGCCGGATCGCGGGCATGGTGGCCGACGCGCGGGTGACCGTTGCTGTGACGTCGGGTGCGTACGCGGACCGGTTCGATGTGGCCGTGGTGCGGGTCGACGAGGACGGTGAGTCGTCGTTCCCGGAGTCGGCTCCGGATGTGGTTGTCGACCTGGATTCGGTGGCGTACACGGTGTTCACGTCGGGTTCGACGGGGCGGCCGAAGGGTGTGCAGGTTTCGCATCGCGGTCTGGTGAATCATGTGGACTGGGCGGTGCGGGAGTTGGTGGCGTCGGGTTCGGGTGGTGCGCCGGTGTTCTCGTCGGTGGCGTTCGACTTGGTGGTGCCGAATGTGTGGGCTCCTCTGGCTGCGGGTCAGCGTGCGTGGTTGTGGGATGGTGAGCTGACGGAGCTGGGCGACAGCTTGGCGGCGGCGGGTCCGTTCTCCTTCATGAAGCTCACCCCCGGCCATCTGGAGGTGCTGTCGGGCCAGTTGTCGGACGAGCAGATCCAGGGTTTGACGTCTCGTGTGGTGGTTGCGGGTGAGGCGCTGCCGGGGGGTCTGGTGGAGCGCTGGCGGGTGCTGCTGGGCGAGGGCCGTGTACTGAACGAGTACGGCCCGACCGAAGCGACCGTCGGGACCTGCGTCTTCCCGCTCGTCGAGGCGTTCGAGGGTGTGGTGCCGATCGGGCGTCCGCTGCCGAACATGACCATGCGGGTGTTGGACGCGGGTCTGCAGCCGGTCCCCGTGGGGGCGGTGGGTGAACTGTTTGTCGGCGGGACCGGTGTGGCACGCGGCTACGCATACCGTCCCGGTGCGACGGCAGAGCGGTTCGTGCCCGACCCCTTCGGGCCGGCGGGTGCGCGTCTTTACCGCACCGGTGACCTGGTGCGGTGGCGCAGTGATGGTGCGGTCGAGTTCCTGGGCCGTATCGATGACCAGGTGAAGGTGCGCGGGTATCGCATTGAGCTCGGTGAGATCCGGGCTGCGTTGGTCGCTCATCCGCAGGTCACCGACGCCACCGTGGTGGTGTCGGAGGACCAGCGCCTCATCGCCTACGTCGTCGGCAGCACCGATGACCTGTCGGCCTGGCTGGCCGGCTCGCTGCCGGAGTACATGGTCCCCTCGGTGTTCGTCGGGCTCGACGCCCTTCCGCTGACGGCCAACGGCAAGATCGACCGGCGTGCCCTCCCCGACCCCGAGGGATCGGCCGAGGACACCTATGTGGCCCCCCGCACCCCCACCGAGGAACGCATCGCCGCAGTGTGGAGTGGCGTCCTCGGGCTGGAGAGGGTCGGGGTCGAGGACAACTTCTTCGATCTGGGCGGTCACTCGATCAAGGCCATCGCCCTGGTCGGTGCCCTGCGCGCCGAGGGCTTCGAAGCCGGGGTGCGGGACGTCTTCCAGCACCGTACGGTCGCCGGACTCGCCACCGCGCTCACCGGAACGGAACCTGTCACCGAGTCCGCCGTCGTCGCACCGTTCGCGCTGATCGGGGACGAGGACAGGGCGAAGCTGCCCGAGGGCCTCGTGGACGCCTTCCCGCTGGCGCAGGTACAACTCGGCATGCTGGTCGAGATGCTCGCCGACGATGGCCTGAACAAGTACCACAACACGACCGCGTTCCGGATCAAGGACGGTCGCCCGTTCGATGTCGAGGCCCTGCGCCGTTCCGGGCAGGCCGTGGTGGAACGCCACGAGATGCTCCGCGCGTCCTTCGACCTCGAAGGCTTCGCCGTTCCGCTCCAGCTCATCCACGCGAGCACCGTCATCCCGGTGACCGTGCAGGATCTGCGAGGACTCGACGCCGAGCAGCAGGCAGCCGCACGCCGGGCGCACATCACCGCCGAGCGGGCCGAGACGTTCGACCTGTCCCGTGCCCCGCTGCTCCGCATCTCCGCACTCGTCGAGTCCGACGAGGCGTGGTGGCTGTCGGTCAGTGTCTGCCACCCGATCACGGAGGGCTGGAGCCACCGCACCCTGCTCAGCGACATCGTCGAGGGCTACCTGCGGGTGCGCGGCGGCGAGACCCTGCCCGAGGTTGCGGTCCCCGCCGTGCGGTACGCGGACTTCGTGGCCGCCGAGCTGGCGTCGCTGGCCTCGGACGAGGACAGGAACTACTGGCGGGACGTACTCGGCTCGCACGCCAAGTTCGAGCTGCCCTCCGGGTGGGGCGACCCCGAGCCGGGACACCGTGCGAACACCGTGCACGTACCGCTCAGCGACCTCACCCCGGCGCTCCGAGCTGCCGCGAGCGGCACCGGAACGTCACTCAAGGCTGTGCTGCACGCGGCGCACCTGAAGGTGATGAGCCAGCTGACCGCCGAGGACTCCTTCTGCACCGGCCTGGTCTCCAGCGGCCGGCCCGAGGTCGTGGGCGCCGAGCGGGTCTACGGCATGTACCTCAACACCGTGCCGTTCGCCTACGAACGCGGCGCACGGACCTGGCGGGAGCTGATCCGCCAGGTCTTCGACCAGGAAGGCACGCTCTGGCCGCACCGGCGCTTCCCGATGCCGGTGATGCAGCGCGAGCTGAGTGACGGCACGCGACTCCTCGACGTGCGCTTCAGCTATCTCGACCTGGCGGACGCCCAGGCGGAGACGGACGTCGTCGACACCGACTCCGGGGACGGTGAGGGTGCCACGGAGTTCGGTCTCGCCGTCGCGGCCCGAGGCAGCGGCCTGCTCCTCACGGTCAACCCCCAGGTGCTCGGCGCCGCAGGCGCACAGCGGATCGCGGCGATGTACCGGTCGGTGCTGGAGTCGATGGCCGCGGATGTGGAGGGTGACGCCCGTCAGGTGTTCCTGCCGGGTGGGGAGCGCGAGCAGGTGCTGACCGGGTGGAACGACTCGGCGGCGGCGGTACCGGAGATCTCGGTGCCCGAACTGGTGGGCCTCTGGGTTGCCGCGGAACCGGGTGCGGTGGCTGTGGAGGCCGGTGGGCAGTCGTTGTCGTTCGCGGAGTTGGATGTGCGGGCGAATCGGTTGGCGCATCGTCTGCGTGCGGCTGGTGTGGGTCCGGAGTCGACGGTTGCGGTGTTGCTGGATCGTTCGGTCGATCTGGTGGTGTCGTTGCTCGCGGTGTGGCGTGCGGGTGGTGGGTTCGTTCCGATGGACCCGGTGCTGCCGGAGGGTCGTATCGCGGGGATGGTCGAGGACGCCAGGGTGGGTGTGGCGTTGACGTCGGCCCGGTATGTGGATCGTTTCCCGGGTGTGGAGACGGTGCTGGCCGAGGGTGATGTGTCGTCGTTCCCGGATTCGGTGCCTTCGGGTGTGCTGGATCTGGATTCGGTGGCGTACACGGTGTTCACGTCGGGTTCGACGGGGCGGCCGAAGGGTGTGCAGGTTTCGCATCGCGGTCTGGTGAATCATGTGGACTGGGCGGTGCGGGAGTTGGTGGCGTCGGGTTCGGGTGGTGCGCCGGTGTTCTCGTCGGTGGCGTTCGACTTGGTGGTGCCGAATGTGTGGGCTCCGCTGGCTGCGGGTCAGCGTGCGTGGTTGTGGGATGGTGAGCTGACGGAGCTGGGCGACAGCTTGGCGGCGGCGGGTCCGTTCTCCTTCATGAAGCTGACCCCCGGCCATCTGGAAGTGCTGTCGGGCCAGTTGTCGGACGAGCAGATCCAGGGTCTGACGTCTCGTGTGGTGGTTGCGGGTGAGGCGTTGCCCGGTGGTTTGGTGGAGCGCTGGCGGGTGCTGCTGGGTGAGGGCCGTGTACTGAACGAGTACGGCCCGACCGAGGCGACCGTGGGGACGTGTGTGTTCCCGCTGGTTGAGGCGTTCGAGGGTGTGGTGCCGATCGGGCGTCCGCTGCCGAACATGACCATGCGCGTCCTGGACGCGGGTCTGCAGCCGGTTCCCGTGGGTGCGGTGGGTGAACTGTTCGTCGGCGGTACGGGTGTGGCACGCGGCTACGCCTTCCGTCCCGGTGCGACGGCAGAGCGGTTCGTGCCCGACCCCTTCGGGCCGGCCGGTGCACGTCTCTACCGCACCGGTGACCTGGTCCGCTGGCGCAGTGATGGTGCGGTCGAGTTCCTGGGCCGTATCGATGACCAGGTGAAGGTGCGCGGGTATCGCATTGAGCTCGGTGAGATCCGTGCCGCGTTGGTCGCTCATCCGCAGGTCACCGACGCCACCGTGGTGGTGTCCGAGGACCAGCGCCTCATCGCCTACGTCGTCGGCAGCACCGATGACCTGGCGGAGGCGCTCAGGGCTTCGCTGCCGGAGTACATGGTCCCGTCCGTCTTCGTCGGACTCGACGCGCTCCCGCTGACCGCCAACGGCAAGATCGACCGACGCGCCCTCCCCGACCCCGAAGGGTCTGCCGAGGACACCTACCTCGCCCCCCGTAACCCCACCGAAGAACGCATCGCCGCTGTCTGGCGCCGTGTTCTGGGGCTGGAGAGGGTCGGGGTCGAGGACAACTTCTTCGATCTGGGCGGTCACTCGATCAAGGCCATCGCCCTGGTCGGTGCCCTGCGCGCCGAGGGCTTCGAAGCCGGGGTGCGGGACGTCTTCCAGCACCGTACGGTCGCCGGACTCGCCACCGCGCTCGCCGGGACGGAGCCCGGCCAGGAGGACGTGGCGGTCGCACCGTTCGCCCAGGTGTCGGACGAGATCCGCGCGACGCTCCCGGCCGGCCTGGTCGACGCGTACCCGATCTCCAAGGTGCAGCTCGGCATGCTGGTCGAGATGCTCGCCGACGACGGGCTGAACAAGTACCACAACACGTCCACGTTCCGGATCAAGGACGGACGGCCGTTCGACGCCGACGCCCTGCGCCGCGCCGGGCAGACGATCGTGGAACGCCACGAGATGCTGCGTACGTCGTTCTCCCTGGAGGAGTTCGACATCCCCCTCCAGCTGGTCCGTGCGAACGCCGTCATCCCGGTGACCGTGCAGGATCTGCGGGGTCTGGACGCCGAGCAGTTCGCCGAGGCCCGCCGGGCACACATCGCGGCAGAACGTGCCGAGCTGTTCGAGCTCGGGCGGCCTCCGCTGCTCCGTATCGCCGCGCTCGTCGAGTCGGACGAGGCCTGGCACCTGGGCTTCACCCACTGCCACGCCATCACCGAGGGGTGGAGCCAGCAGTCGCTGCTGATGGAGGTGCTCGACGTCTACCACGCGTACGCGGCGGGTGAGGAGCCGGAACAGCCGGAGCCGACGGCCGTGCGCTACGCCGACTTCATCGCCGCGGAACAGGAGTCCTTGAAGTCGGAGGAGGACCGGAACTACTGGCAGGGGATCGTCGACCGGCACTCCATGTGCGTCCTTCCCGCGGATTGGGGCGACGGCAACGGCGCCCCGCGGGAGGACTTCAAGCTGTCGGTGGAGTTCCGCGACATCGAGCCCGCCCTGCGCGCACTGGCCACGTCCAGCGGCACGTCGTTCAAGGCGGTCCTGCTGGCCACGCACCTGAAGGTGCTCAGCACGGTGACCAACGAGCCGGCCTTCCACACGGGAGTGCTGTACAGCGCACGCCCGGAGGTTCCCGGGGCGGAGCGGGTCTACGGCATGTACCTCAACACGCTGCCGTTCGCCCATGACCGCACGGCTAGGACCTGGAGCGAACTGGTCCGGCAGGTCTTCGACCGCGAGGCCGAGGTGTACAACCACCGACGCCATCCGCTTCCCGCGGTGCAGCGCCTGGCCGGCGGGCGAAGGCTGTTCGACATCATGTACCGCTACCAGGACTTCCATCAGGTGGACACCGGGACGGTCGATGTACAGGGCGGGGCGGGTGACAGCTCCAACGAGTTCACCCTGTCGATCGCCAACGTGCCGGGGCGGCTGGTCCTGCGGGCTGTCAGCACCGGTCTGAACCGGGCGAACGCGGAGAGACTCGCCGGCATGTACCGCGCGGTGCTGGAGGCCATGGCGGCCGACCCCGACGGAGACGCGGACGCGGCGCTCCTGTCCACGGCTGAGCTGACCCAGGTGCTCGAGGACTGGAACGACACCGAGGTGGAGTGGGGATGAGCAGATATGTGCACGAGGTGATCGAGGCAACCGTCTCGGCCACCCCCGATGCCGTCGCCGTGCAGGTGGGCGCCGAGACCCTCACGTACCGCGAGCTCGACGTCCGGGCCAACCGGATCGCGCACCAGCTGCGCGGGGCCGGGGTGGGGCCCGAGTCCGTGGTCGGTGTCCTGCTGAACCGCGGGCCGGACACCCTGCCCTGCCTGCTGGGGATCTGGAAGGCGGGCGGCTCCCATCTGCCCCTGGACGCCGGGCTGCCGGCTGACCGGCTGACCTACATGCTCGGCGCTGCGGGCGCACGGCTGATCGTCACGCAGGGAGGCCTGTACGAGCGCCTCGGCGGAGGTTACGACGGTGACGTCATCGACCTCGACCGTGACCGCTCCCTGATCGCGGCCCGGCCGGACACCCGTCCGGACGGGTCGGCGGACCGGGACCCGAAGGATCCGTCCCGCAGGCACCGGCTCGCGTACACGCTGTTCACCTCCGGCTCCACGGGACGCCCCAAGGGTGTGCAGATCGCGCACTTCTCCCTGCTGAACGTCCTGTTCTCGATGCGGGAGCGGTACGGGGCGGGCCCGGAGCACATCTGGCTGGCGCCCACGTCGCTGTCCTTCGACATCTCGACGACCGAGCTCTACCTGCCGCTCATCACGGGCGGCAGGGTGGTCCTCGCCGATGACGACGAAGTGCACGACGCGGCCGCGCAGCTGCGGCTGATCGAATCCGCCGGGGTCACCCACGCCCAGGCGACCCCGGCGGGGTGGAAGCTCCTCATCGCCGCCGGGCTCGGCCGTGTCCCGCTGACCGCCATCACCGGCGGCGAGGACTGCCCGCCCGCGCTGGCCCGTGATCTGGGCGGCCGGGTGGACCGGCTGGTCAACCAGTACGGCCCGACCGAGGCGACGGTCTGGGCCACGGCCTGGGAGGTCGCGCCGGACGCCGGCAGCGTGCCGATCGGGCGCCCGATCCACAACTACCGGGCGTACGTGCTGGACGCCGTGCAGCAGCCCGTGCCGGTGGGTGTGGTCGGGGAGCTGTACATCGCGGGCGCCGGTGTGGCCCGCGGGTACGTCGGCCGGCCGGGGCTGACGGCCGGGCGGTTCCTCCCGGAGCCGTTCGGCGGTCAGCCGGGTTCGCGCATGTACCGGACGGGCGACCTGGCGCGGTTCAGGGCGGACGGGGAGCTGGAGTGCCTCGGCCGGATCGACAACCAGGTGAAGATACGGGGCTACCGCATCGAGCTGGGTGAGATCGAGGAAGTGCTCCTGGCGCACCCCGAGGTCGAGGACGCGACGGTGATCGCACGCGAGGACGGCAACGGCGAGAAGCTGCTCGTCGCGTACGCGGTCACCGGCGGGGCCGCCGAACAGGCGCAGTTGCGCGCGCATCTGGCCGCGTCGCTGCCCTCGTACATGGTGCCCGCCGCGTTCGTCCTGCTCGACGCGATGCCGCTGAACGCGGCCGGCAAGGTCGACCGCAAGGCACTGCCCGCACC
Organism: Streptomyces sp. NBC_00683; assembly: GCF_036226745.1. Classification (NCBI taxonomy): domain Bacteria; kingdom Bacillati; phylum Actinomycetota; class Actinomycetes; order Kitasatosporales; family Streptomycetaceae; genus Streptomyces; species Streptomyces sp. NBC_00683. The sequence continues at coordinate 4,885,152 of NZ_CP109013.1, forward strand.
CGGCCGCACCGCACTGGTCGCCGACCGGGAGTACGTGGCACCGCGCACGAGGACCGAGCGGTTGCTGGTGCAGACGTGCGCCGAGGTGCTCCAGGTGCCCGAAGTGGGCGTACGGGACCGGCTGCTGGACCTGGGAGCCGACTCGATGCGCATCGTCCACGTGATGGCCGCCGCCCGGAAGGCCGGGCTCGACCTCACCCTGCGCATGCTGCTGGACAGCGAGACGATCGAGGATCTCGCGCTGACGATCGACGGCGCGAAGGCGGAGGGGACCGATGAGACCGATGGGACCGATGGGGGAGCGAGCAGGCCGATGACGGTTGCCACCGCAGGAGGGCCGCAGGCCGCGTCCGACGTGGCCGGGGCGATGGAGGCGCACGGGGTGCCGGGTGCCGCGGTCGCTCTCCTCAGGGACGGCCAGCTGGTCGGGTTGCAGGCCTACGGGACCAGGGCGACCGGGACCGGTGCTCCGGTGACGCTGCGGACCCGGTTCCAGGCCGGTTCGATCAGCAAGCACGTCACGGCGTTCGCCGCGCTGCGTCTCGTCGACCGGGGCGTGCTCGACCTGGACGCGGACGTCGACGGCTATCTGACCGGCCGCCGCGCACCCAGGGCGGCGGGCGGCAGCCCGCTGACGCTGCGCCACCTGCTGTCGAACACGGCCGGCCTGTCACAGACTCCCGGCACCTGGTGGCGGCCGGGTGAGGCCATGCCGAAGCTGACCGCCGTACTGGACGAGGTGACGGCCGAGCACGAGCCCGGGGCGCTGTTCCGCAAGGCGGGCAGCCAGTGGGCCATGATCGAGCAGCTGCTGACGGATGTGACCGCACAGGAGTTCCAGGAGCTGGCGGCGGAGCTGGTGTTCGGCCCTCTGGGCATGCGGGACAGCTCCTTCCTGGCTCCCGAGGACCCGCACGCCGTCGGACGGGACATCGCCGACGGTCACGACCAGCACGGCAGTGCGCTCCTGGACGGCTACCGGGTACGACCGGTGCTCGCGGGCAGCGGGCTGTGGTCCTCGCCCTCCGATCTGGCCCAGCTGGCGGTGGAGATCCGGCAGGCCCATCTGGGCTTCTCGGACCTGCTGTCCGCGAAGTCCGCCGGGGTCATGCTCACCGAGGCGTTCCCCGGGAGCTTCTACGGCCTGGGCACCGTGGTCGACGGTTCGATGGCCGACCCGGAGTTCGGGCACGGCGGGCAGACGGCCGGGTTCCGTGCGCTGACCTCGCTGCAACTGCGGTCCGGCAACGGCTGCGTGGTGATGACGAACTCCGACAACGGCAAGCACGTGCACAAGGTCGTGGCGGCGCTCCTCGGCCGTGACGTCGAGGTCACCGCGGGCTGAACCGCACGTCGCCGCGCTGGAGATGACGGGCCGCCGGTTCTGCCGCGCGGCCCGTCCCGGCCCGGGGACCCGGCGTGGGGGCAGGCTCCCACCCCCTCGTCACAAGGCCAAGGCCACGGCGTTACCGAACGGATAACCCGCGAATAAAGCCCCCGCATAGCTTCTGCAGCGAGCACACGTTCGTATTAGCCAGACGGGGGGTGCCGAATGGACTTCCGAGTCCTCGGCCCGGTTGAAGCTCACAAGGACGGCACACGCATTGCGCTGTCCGGTTCCAAGGTGCACACGGTGCTCGCGACTCTGCTGCTCGCCAGAGGCCGCGTGGTGTCCGACACCCGACTCAATACGCTCCTGTGGGGATGGGAGCCGCCGGCGACGTCCGGCGCACAGATCTATACGTACATGTCCAGGCTGCGCAAACTCCTCGGCGACGAGGTCAGGATCGAGCGCCGCCAGCCCGGTTACCTGCTCGCGGCGCCGCACTGCAGGGTCGACCTCCTGGAGTTCGAGCGGCTGGAGAAGCTGGGGCGCGCCGCGCTGCGCCGCAAGCGGTTCGGCGAGGCCGGGGCGCTGCTCACGGAGGCGCTGGGGCACTGGAGGGGAAGCGCGCTCTCCAACGTCACCGAACACCTCGCGGACGCCGAGCTTCCCCAGCTCGAGGAGGCGCGGATGCACGCCCTCGAAAGCCGGATCGAGGCGGACCTCGCGCTCGGCAGGCACGAGCAGCTGACCGCCGAACTCACCGGACTCGTCGCACAGTTCCCGCTCCGCGAGAAGCTCCGTGCGCAGCTGATGACGGCGTACTACCGGGGCGGGCGCCAGAGCGACGCGCTGCAGAGCTACTACGAGGGCCGCAGCCTGCTCGCCGACCAGCTGGGCATCGACCCCGGCGAGGCCCTCGGATCGACGTACGAGGCCGTGCTCGCCGGCAACCGTGGACCCGGGCCCGGGAGCAGGATCCAGCAGCCCGAGCACGCCGGCTACGAGGACGACGACGCCCCGGCGATGCTGCCCCCGGACACCGAGGAGTTCGTCGGGCGCCAGGCCGAACTCGCCGCCCTGCGCACCCAGCTGGCGGACTCCGCGGCCGGGCGGGGACCGCGCCACCTGCTGGTCACCGGCATGGCGGGCGTGGGCAAGACCGCGCTGGCCCTGCACGCGGCCCACACGAGCGCCGCGCACTACCCCGGCGGCTTCCTCTTCGCCGAGCTCGCCCGGCCCGACGGCCGGGCGAGACCTCCCGCCGAGGTCCTCACGACACTCCTGCGGGGGCTGGGCGAACACGTCGGCAGAGGCGGCACGGGCAGCGGCGCGGACGGGCTCATGGAGCTGGACGAGCTGGTGCGTCTCTACCGGGCGCGCACGGCGGGCAGACGGCTCCTGGTCGTCCTCGACGGTGCGGTCGGCAGCCGCGGGCTCGACCCTCTGCTGTCCGGGTCACCGGACGCCGTCGTCCTGATCACGAGCCGCGCCCGGCTCACCCAGGTGACCGGAGCGAGAACGACCGCACTCGCCCCGTTCGGCGACGGCGCCGCATTCGACCTGCTGGCCGCGTCCGCGGGCCGCGCACGGCTGCTGGCCGAACCCGACGCGACGGACGATGTACTCGCCTACTGTGCGGGGCTGCCGCTCGCGCTGCGCATCACCGGCAGCAGGCTCGCGGCGCGCCCCTACTGGCCCGTCGCACGGCTCGCCGACCGGCTGGCCGATCCGGAGACCCGGCTCCGGGAGCTGTCCTTCGGCGGGATCGACGTGGTCGGCGCGCTGATGCCGGCGCTGCGGCAGCTGCCCGGATGGGACCAGGCACGGACCACGCTGATCCAGCTCGCGGACATCGGCGTGGAATCGTTCCCCGCACAGCGGGCGGCCACGTATCTGGGAACCCGGGAGTCAGCCGCGGAGCAGCGCCTGGAACAGCTGGTGGACGGTGCGCTGCTCGACATCTGCGGCGTCGACCGCCAGGGCCGGCCGCTCTACCGCTTCCACGAACTGGTGCTGCTCCTGGCCGGGTTGCTGAAGGAGACGGCGCACCGGGGACAGCCCGAAGCAACCGCCGCCCGCTGAGCGTGCGGTGTCACGGCGCGCCGTGAAGGGGGCGCGCCGTTCCTCCGGGCAGATGCGTCCGGACCGGGCCGCAGGCCGGCTCGGTCCCGGCAGGCTGGGCGACGGCCGCGGCCGCGCGTCCGGAGAGCGCGAGATCCCGCACGACCCAGGCGGTCCGACCGTCGGGGTGCTGTTCACCGGGAGTGCCAGGAGTGCCAGGAGTGCCGGGGCAGTGCATCAACACGGTGTCCGTCGTGGCCGGGTAGGACTCGATCTGGTCCGGCCGGACGCCGTCCGGTACGTGCCCCAGCGCTCTGAGGACGGCCTCCTTCCGGGCCCAACATCGGTAGAAGACCTCGTCGCGGACAGCACCCCGCGGGAGCTCCAGCAGATGGAGCGCCTCGTCCGCGGTGAGCCACGACTCGGCCAGCACGTCCTGGCGCACGGGCCGCAGGTGCTCCGCGGCCACGCCGATCGTCGCTCCGGTCCCCACCGCGAGGACGGTGTGACCGCCGGTACGGCCCAGGCTGATGGCCAGGGGCACATCGGGGCGGCTCAGGCGCGTCGGCCCGTGCCCGGGGTCCCCGCAGACGGGACACTGCGGCTTCTCGATGTCGACGTCCTCGGGTGCGACGTCGAGGAGCTCCCCGATGGCCCTGCGCGCCGTCGCCCTCGTGTGGACGTACGCCGCGGCATCCCGCTCCGAGTGCAGGCACAGGGCCTGCCGGAACTCCTCGGTGTTGAGCAGAGCGAGATCGGCGGGGTCGGTGCGCAACGGCTGGCGCCACCACCAGACATGCGTGTCGCCACCGGCGCGGAGCGCGCGGAACACGGCCGTGGAGCTGTCCTCAGCCCCGCGGCCGCCGCTGTTCTCGAACATGTTGTAAGGGGGCGCCATGGGCACTCTCTGTCATTTCGACTGCTGACTGCGTGGCGCGGACCGTACCGTCCCCGTATATCGCGGATATATTTTTTCGCCGTCCGGGCCGCCGGGGCTGCCGGAATCGGGCGCGGGCGGGGCGGCACGAGTGGTCTTCGGGAGCGGACACACGGAGCGGGCGCCGGTCCTCCGGCGCCCGCTGTTCACCTGCGCGGGCCGGGCGTACCGCTCCGGCCCCGGATGCTCAGTGCCAGCTCTCGTCATTCGTGCCGTCGGCGGCCTGGGCGGGGATACCGGCGGCCGAAACGGCAAGCCCGTCGCCGGCGGACGGCGCGGCCGCCGCGGATCCGGCGCCCACGAATGCGCACAGCCCCACGAGAACAGTGGTGACCGCGACGGTGGCGATGGTGGTACGGACGTTCTGCATTACTTCCCCCATGTCGTCAACCTGCTATGCGATGAACGGTATGGCACAAGGGTTTCGGCTCATTATCGCTCCGCTTTCGGTTTTCCCGACGTCAGATATCGCGGAAAAGGGATTCCGGGATTCCGGCGGCCGGATTTGATCGGTGCGGTCGAGTGGTCCATGGAGTGGCGGATTGAGGAACCGTCAGGGGATTTCCGGCGTCTCTTCCCGGGGAAGCGTTCCGGCAAGTGCCAGTTGCGCCCGCTCCACCCACGTCCCGACACCGATCCGGGTGAAGTCGTCCCGGGCATCGGCGAAATACTGCCGGGCGGCGGAGTGCTCACCGCATTTCCAGCACGCCTCACCGAGGGCCAGTTTGATTTTCCCCTCGACCAGGGCGCTGTCGACCAGTCCGACGATTTCCAGGGCGTGCAGCAGGGTTCCCCTGGCCTGCGCCCAGTTCCGCGTGCCCAGCCTGGCCTCGCCCAGCCCGAGGAGCCCATGGGCCAGACCGAACATGTCGGCCTTGGCGCGGACGATCCGGATCATCCGCAGGAACGCTTCCTCGGCCAGGCCGTACTCGTTCTGCGCGAGGTACACCCGGGCCAGCCGGTGGGTCCCGAGCGCCAGGCTGCGAGCCCCTCCCTCACCGATCGCCGTGGAGACCCGCAGGGATTCGAGGCTCAGCCGCTGCGCCGAATCCGTACGGCCACGGTCCAGCTCGATCTGCGCCATGTTGTTCAACACATGGGCCTCCGAGGAGAGGTCGCCGACGGCCCGGAACGTCGCCAGGGCCCGCGCACTGCGTTCCATGGCGGTCTCCAGATCCCCGCGCATCTCGTCGATCATGGCCATGTTGCGCAGTACGAGGGCGTGCCCGTGCTCCTCGCCCGCCCGGTCATGGAGCGCGAGCGCCTCGGTGAAGGTCGCGTACGCCTCACCGAAGTTGCGCTGCCGCATCTCCAGGGCGCCGAGATTGTGCAGCATGGCGGCCTGGCCACGGGCGTTGCCGGCCGCCCGCGTCGCGGCGAGTGCCCGTTCGCTGCACTCGCGCCAGTTGTCGAGGTAGTTGCGCGTCTCGAAGAGCACCACGATGGACATCGTGAGATCCCAGGCGAGCTCGTCCATACCGAGGGCGGCGGCCTGGTCGACCACCGCGACCAGGGAGAGCCGTTCGGTCTCCAGCCAGTCGAGCGGAGCGGTGAGCAGCCCGGCACCGAGCTCGTCGGGCAGCGGATGGCGGGGCACCGCACTGTGGATGATGCTGAAGTCGCCCCCGTAGGAGCACCGGTGAGCCTGTTCGGCGAGCGAGAGATAGGCCCGGAAGGCGCGTTGCCGTGCGGCCTGCCGCTCCTCGGGGGTCTCCTCCGCCTCGGCGCGCTCACGGGCGAACAGCCGCAGCAGGTTCTGGAACCGGTAGCGGGGATGCCCGGTCGCGTCCAGGCCGACCACGTCCAGGAACTGGGCGTCGACCAATTCCTCGATGAGCTGCTCCCCGGTCATCAGGTCCGTGTCCAGGAGCGCCGCGGCGACCCAGGCGCCGAAGTCCGGCACATCGAGAAGCCCCAGGCTCCGGTACAGCAGCGCCGTCGGCGCGGAGAGACCGCGGTAGGTCAGGGTGAAACTGGCGCGCACCTGCGACTCCCCCGAGCTGAGCTCGTCCAGCCGCAGCCGCTCGTCGCTCAGCCGGCGCACCAGGCGCGACACCGTCCAGTGCGGCTTGGAGGCGAGCCGCGCCCCGGCGATCCGCAGGGCGAGCGGCAACAGGTCGCACAGCTCCACGAGCCGGGCGGCGGACGGCGGATCGGCGGCGATGCGCTCCTCGCCGACGATCTTCCCGAGGAGCTCGACCGCCTCGTACGGTGACAGCCGGCCGAGCCGCACCCAGGCCTGCGGCGGCCAGGCGACCATTTCGGACAGCTGCTCCCGGCTGGTGACCAGGACGCAGCAGCCTCCGCTGCTCGGCAGCAGCGGACGCACCTGGGCGTAGGTCCGCACGTTGTCGAGCACCACCAGGACCCGGCGGTCGGCGAGCAGGCTGCGGTAGAGGGCGGCGCGCTCCTCGGGTTCGGCCGGGATCTGGCCTATGGGCACCGAGAGCGAGCGCAGGAACCGGCCGAGGATCTCACCCGCCGTGGTGGGCTCCAGATGCTCGTCGTAGCCGCGGAGGTCGGCGAAGAGCTGGCCGTCGGGGAAGCGGTCGGAGACGCTGTGCGCCCAGCGGACCGCCAGGCACGTCTTGCCGATCCCGCCGACACCGGTGATCAGTCCCGTGGCCGGGCCGTGCGCCACCGCGCCGAGTTCGAGCAGTTCGTCGAGCTGGGCCAGCTCCTCCTTGCGGCCGGCCAGCCCCGATACGTCGGGAGGCAGCTCCAGCGGGTCGCCGACGGGCTTCGACAGCAGCAGCGGTTCGCCGCCCGCGCCCTCGGGGCCGCGCGCGTTCAGCGAGGGTTCGTCCTGGAGGATCGCGTTGTGCAGCTCGGACAGGGCCGGGCCGGGTTCCAGGCCGAGTTCGTCGATGAGCCAGCGGCGCCCGTCCCGGAAGGTCTCCAGGGCCTCGGCCCGCCGGCCCGAGTGGTACTGGGCGGTGATCAGCTGATGCCGGGCTCTCTCGCGCAGCGGATGCTCGCGGACCATCGCCGCCAGATCGGGAAGGATCTTCTGGTGGTCGCCGAGCTGCAGGTGCACGGCCGTGGCGTTCTCGTAGGTGTCGAGCCGCAGTTCCTCGAGTCGTTGGGCCTCGTCCTCCACCAGCCGGCCCGTCACGCCCGCCAACGGCCGTCCGCGCCACAGTTTCAGGGCGTCCGCATAGCAACGGGCGGCCTCGGCGGGCCTGTTGTTCCTGACGGCCAGTTCGGCCGCCGAGACCAGTGCGGAGAACTCCTCCGAGTCGAGCTGGTGCATGCCGACCTGGAGGAGATAGCCGGGATGGGCGGTGACGATGACCTCGCCGGGGAATCCGGCGGCCTTGAACGTCTTGCGCAGCGCGGCGATACAGATGGACACCTGGGTACGGGCGGTGGCCGGCGGGTGGTTGCCCCACACGGCCTCGATCAGGGTGTCGACCGGCACGATCCTGCCCGGGCTGAGCAGCAGTACGACAAGAATGGTCCGGTGCCGTGGCCCTCCCACCGGCACCTGCGCGGCCCCGGAGGTCACTTCCAGGGGCCCTAACACCTTGAAGTTCAGCCGCTTCTCCACGTATCCCCCTTGCCTCCCGAACGGTGGAAGCAATTGATCTTGTTGCCCGGCAGGGCCGCCCGGCCTGCCGCTCACTGCCCCCGTACCCGTGTTCCGCCGGGTGCGTGATCCCGGGAGTCTCGCCGGGATGAGCGCAACGGACAGGAATACGGGTGCTGTCACGCCGTGTTCTGCTGCATTTCCTGAGTCGGTTCTGTGATCCCACGATACGGCGACGTTGCGATCTACCGCCCAGTACGGTTGGCCTACTCCGGAGTAAGTATCAACTCTTCGCCCGGAATGCCATGTTGCTCGGTCAAGTGCGCCGTTAAAAGCCGGGCGGGTTTCCGGCAAGTGGATTCGCGGCGTATGGCGCGCGGATGGCGGCAAATGACTCCGGCACAGCAGTGCCGTGGCTTCCCGGTGTTCCCGTCCCGGGGTGTTGCGGGCCCCCGCGCCGAATCCGGGGTGCGTCCGTCGGTAACACTATTTCGGACGGCGTCGCGGCCGTTCTAATGTGAGCCCTGTTCATGTTTTCCCCCGTACTCAATTCCGCCAGTCACGGCTGCTGCGAATCAACCACGCAATGCCGGGGGAAGAGCGGGTTCGAGTCGAATGTGGTGCAGGTCACGCGTCGGGCGAACGGGTGCCGGCAATACATGCCGGATAGCGGGCACCGTGCCCCCGTAGCGCGCTCCGGGGCGCCTTGCGAGGGGGAGCTGCCGGGACATGACAGGGGGCTGCCCGGGGCGCGAGCCCCGGGCAGCCCCGGCAGTCGAACGGTCAGAGGCGCTCGGGCGTCCGGATGCCGAGGAGCCGCATGCCCTGGTGCAGCGTCCGGGCCGTCAGCTCGACGAGGAACAGCCGGTTCTCGACGACCTCCGCCGGGTTCTCGTCGCTCAGCACCTGGCACTGGTCGTAGAACGTGGTGAGGTGCGAGGCGAGCTGGTACAGGTACGCGGCCAGCTTGTGCGGCTCGCACCCCGACGCCACCTCGGCAAGGACCTCGCCGAACTGGTCCAGGTGCAGGCCCAGCGCCCGCTCGGCCGGAGCCAGCTCCAGCTCCGGGTGCGCGACGGGCTTCGCATCCCCCGCCTTGCGCAGGATCGAGCGGATCCGGGCGTACGCGTACTGGAGGTACACCGACGTGTCGCCGTTCAGCGACACCATCTGGTCCAGGTCGAACTTGTAGTCCCGCACCGCCGACGTCGACAGGTCCGCGTACTTCACGGCGCCGACACCGACGTACCGGCCGTTCTCGACGATCTCGTCCTCGGACAGGCCCACCTTCTCGGCCTTCTCGCGCACCACGGCGGTGGCCCGCTCGACGGCCTCGTCCAGCAGGTCCTCCAGCCGCACCGTCGTGCCCTCACGGGTCTTGAACGGCTTGCCGTCCTTGCCCAGGACCGTGCCGAACGCCAGCTGGTGCGCATGGACGTCCTCGTTCAGCCAGCCTGCCCGGCGGGCCGTCTCGAAGACCATCTTGAAGTGCAGGGACTGACGCGCGTCCACCACGTAGACCAGGGTGTCCGCCTTGAGGTTCTGCACCCGGTCGCGGATCGCGGAGAGGTCGGTCGCCGCATAGCCGTAACCGCCGTTCGTCTTCTTGACGATGAGTGGGACGGGATTGCCGTCCGGGCCCTTCACATCGTCGAAGAACACACACAGCGCACCCTCGGAGCGGACGGCGACACCCGTCTCCTCCAGGATCCGGCAGGTCTCCTCGAGCATGTCGTTGTAACCGGACTCGCCGACGATGTCGGGGTCGCGGACCTCCATGTCGAGCTTGTTGAAGACCGAGTAGAAGTAGATCTTCGACTCGTCGACGAAGCCCTGCCAGAGCGCCAGCGTCTCCGGGTCGCCGGCCTGAAGGGCCACCACCCGGTCACGGGAACGCGCCTTGAACTCCTCGTCGGAGTCGAAGAGGACCCGCGACGCCTTGTAGACACGGTTCAGGGACGACATCGCGGCCTCGCCGTCCGCCGCCTCGCCCTCCTTGTGGCCCAGCGCGCCCGGGTGCTCGATCAGGTACTGGATGAGCATCCCGAACTGCGTGCCCCAGTCGCCGATGTGATGGCGCCGGACCACGTTCTCGCCGGTGAACTCCAGGATCTGCACCATCGCGTCACCGATGACCGCCGACCGCAGATGGCCGACGTGCATCTCCTTGGCGACGTTCGGCTGGGCGTAGTCGATGACCGTCGTGCCCGCGTCCGCGTTCACCGGGACGCCGAGCCGGTCGGTGTCCGCGGCACGCGCGGCGAGCGTCCTGGTGATCGCCCCGTCGGTGAGCGTGATGTTCAGGAAGCCGGGGCCGGAGACCTCGATGTCCTTGATCAGGTCACCGGCCGGCAGGGCGGCAGTGACCTTGGCCGCCAGCTCGCGCGGGTTGCCCTTGAGCTTCTTGGCGAGCGCGAGGATCCCGTTGGCCTGGAAATCGGCCCGGTCGCTTCGGCGCAGCAGCGGGTCCGCGGTGCCGGCCTCCGGCAGAGCTGCCGTCAGGGCGTCCGCCAGCTGCTGCTGGAGCGTGGAAGCGAGGGAAGTGACCGAAGCCATGAGCCGGCTGCCGTTTCCGTAGAGGACAAGAGATCACCCAAGTATCCCACGGGGCGTAAAGCCGTTTTCGCGCTGTGGGCGGTACCTGGGAGAATGGGCGGTGCCCCTATGAGTCCTACACGAGAGAAGGACGTGCCGACCGTGGCTCAGAGTCAGAGCAGCACCGAGACCGACTGGGTCTCCCGCTTCGCGGACGATGTCATCGCCGAATCGGAGCGACGTGCGCCTGGCAAACCGGTCGTCGTCGCGTCCGGCCTCTCCCCGTCCGGCCCGATCCACCTGGGCAACCTCCGCGAGGTCATGACCCCGCACCTCGTCGCCGACGAGATCCGCCGCCGCGGCCACACCGTGCGGCACCTGATCTCCTGGGACGACTACGACCGCTACCGCAAGGTCCCGAACGGGGTCGCGGGCGTCGACGCCTCCTGGGCCGAGCACATCGGCAAGCCGCTGACCTCGGTGCCCGCCCCCGCCGGGTCCGCGTACCCGAACTGGGCCGAGCACTTCAAGGCAGCCATGACCCAGGCGCTGGACGAGCTCGGCGTCGAGTACGACGGCATCAGCCAGACCGAGCAGTACCAGGCCGGCACGTACCGCGAGCAGATCCTGCACGCCATGAAGCACCGCGCCGACATCGACGCCGTCCTGGACCGCTACCGGACCAAGAAGGACGGCGCCGCGGGCGGAAAGAAGCCGCAGCAGAAGAAGGTCGACGAGGCCGAGCTGGAGGCCGCCGAGGGCTCCGGCGCGGCGGACGAGGACGACGGCAGCGGCAACACCGCCGGCTACTTCCCGTACAAGCCCTACTGCGGCAACTGCGAGAAGGACCTCACCGTCGTCACCTCCTACGACGACGACTCCACCGAGCTGAACTACACCTGCTCGGCCTGCGGCTTCGCCGAAACGGTCCGGCTGAACGAGTTCAACCGCGGCAAGCTGGTCTGGAAGGTCGACTGGCCGATGCGCTGGGCCTACGAGGGCGTGATCTTCGAGCCCAGCGGCGTGGACCACTCCTCGCCGGGCTCCTCCTTCGTCGTCGGCGGCCAGATCGTGCGCGAGATCTTCGACGGCGTCCAGCCGATCGGACCGATGTACGCGTTCGTCGGCATCTCCGGCATGGCGAAGATGTCCTCCAGCAAGGGCGGCGTGCCGACCCCGGCCGACGCGCTGAAGATCATGGAGGCGCCGCTCCTGCGCTGGCTGTACGCCCGCCGCAGGCCCAACCAGTCCTTCAAGATCGCCTTCGACCAGGAGATCCAGCGGCTCTACGACGAGTGGGACTCCCTGGCCCGCAAGGTCGCCGAAGGCTCGGTGCTGCCCGCCGACGCCGCCGCGCACGCACGGGCCATCGGCACGGCCGCCGGTCCGCTCCCCAGCACCCCGCGCCCCCTGCCTTACCGCACGCTCGCATCGGTCGCCGACATCACCGCGGGCGCCGAGGACCAGACGCTCCGCATCCTCAGCGAGCTCGACCCGGAGAACCCGCTCACCTCGCTCGACGAGGCACGGCCCCGGCTCGACCGCGCCGAGAACTGGATCACCAGCCAGGTCCCGGCCGAAGCCCGCACCATCGTCCGCGACGAGCCGGACAAGGAGCTGCTCGGCTCCCTCGACGAGAAGGCGCGCGAGTCCCTGCGGCTGCTGCGGGAAGGACTCGACTCGCACTGGTCGCTCGACGGGCTGACCACGCTCGTCTACGGCGTGCCGAAGGTCCTCGAGGGGCTGGAGCCCGACGCCAAGCCGACGCCCGAACTGAAGGTGGCCCAGCGGTCCTTCTTCGCGCTCCTGTACCGGCTGCTGGTCAGCCGGGACACCGGGCCGCGCCTGCCCACGCTGCTGCTCGCGGTGGGGGCGGACCGGGTACGCACGCTGCTCGGCGCGTAGAGCCGGGGACAGACGAAAGAACCGGGCGGGCCGCTGGACGGCCCGCCCGGTTCTCTGCTGCGCGGGGACCCTCAGGCGATGTGGTCCGCGGCCATCTCGTTGTCGAAGCGCTGCTTGAAGCCGGGCAGCAGTCGGCGGAGCAGGGCCGCACTGCGCGGATGACGGACGTTGTGGCCGTCCGAGAGGTGGATGTCGAGCACCTCGGCGCTCGGGTAGTCCTGGTGCTGATGCGTGTACGCGGTGAACACGTCGTACGCGATCTCGCTGAACTCGATCTCGGCCTCGGCCCATTCGGCCGGGTCCGCCTCCGGAGCGTCGCCGAGGGACTCCTGCGGCGTGCGCCGGGCCACCGGGGCCTCGGCGCGGGCTGCCTGCTGCTCCTGGTGAGGGGCGGGCTGCTCCTCACCGGGCTGCGGTTCCGCGCTGCGGGGGTGCGGGAACGCGCCGATCGTCCCCACATTGCCCAGCGGGCGGGTCCGGCCACCGGGCCCCGAGGGGATCATGACCGGGGCGGGCTCCAGGCCGTCCACGTACGTGGGGTTGTACGCGCCCTCGTACGCCTCCTGCGGCGCCGCGAACCACGGGCTGTCGTGCGAGCCGGGGCCCTCCGCCGGCCACTCGCCCTGCTCATCGGGCTGCTGCTCCTGAAGCTGGTCCTGGAGCTGCTGCGGGTGCTGCTGCCGGTGCGCGGCGGGCTGCTGCTCCGGCCCCTGCGGGGCGTAGGGGAGCTGGGGCTGCTGCCCCGCCTCGACGGCTGCGGCGGGGGCCGGCGGCAGGAGGGCCGGTTCGATGCCCGCGGCGGCGAGGCCGGCCGGAGCGGTCTCGGCGAGCGGAACACCGTACTTCGCCAGACGCAGCGGCATCATCGACTCGATGGGCGCCTTGCGGCGCCAGTTGCGGCCGAACCGGGCCTGCAGACGGGCCTGGTAGATCAGCCGGTCCTGTTCGAGCTTGATGACCTGCTCGTAACTGCGCAGCTCCCACAGCTTCATCCGGCGCCACAGCTTGAACGTGGGTACGGGGGAGAGCAGCCAGCGGGTGAGGCGCACGCCCTCCATGTGCTTGTCGGCCGTGATGTCCGCGATCCGGCCGACGGCGTGCCGGGCGGCCTCGACGGAGACGACGAACAGGATCGGGATCACCGCGTGCATCCCGGTGCCCAGCGGGTCGGGCCACGCGGCGGCACCGTTGAAGGCGATGGTCGCCGCCGTCAGCAGCCACGCGGTCTGGCGCAGCAGCGGGAACGGGATGCGCATCCAGGTCAGCAGCAGGTCCAGTGCCAGCAGGACGCAGATGCCCGCGTCGATGCCGATCGGGAAGACGATCGAGAACTGGCCGAAGCCCTTCTCCTCCGCGAGCTCGCGCACCGCGGCGTAGGAGCCTGCGAACCCGATCGCGGCAATGAGTACAGCACCGGCGACGACAACCCCGATGAGTACGCGGTGCGTGCGTGTCAGCTGCATTGCGGCCACCCGCGTTCCCCTCCCGACTTCGAATGGACCGGCCCTGCTTCGGCATCCGGCGCGGCCACAGCCTGGCACATGCGTGCGAGTGATGTTGCGCGGGGAGGGGGCGAAGCCCGGTCCTCGGTGAGGACCGGGCTTCGCAAAGACGCCTCTGCGCAGGTGTGTTCGTGTCCGGGCCGGGCTTGGGTCACGAGGTGGTGTCGGCCGACCCGGAGGACTACCGGGAGGTCTTGGCCGAGGTCTTGGCGGACGGCTTGGCCGAGGCCTTGGCAGCCGGCTTGGTCGAGGCCTTGGCGGACGGCTTGGCCGAGGGCTTCGCCGTCGCGGCGGCCTCGCCCTTGTCCGCGGCGACCGCTGCGACCGCTTCCTTGGCCGCCGTCTGGGCGTCCTTCAGGATGTCGGCGGCGGAGGGTGCCTTGGCGCCCGCGTAGCCCGCGCCGTTGTAGGTGAGGGTGACGACGACGTTGCCCGTACGGGCCACGATCGTCGCGTACTTGAAGTCCTCACTCGTCTTGGTGAGGTCATAGGTGACGGCGGTCGCTTGCTCGCCGATACCGGCGGCGGGCGCGGCCGAGACCTTCTGGGCGCCCTCGGTCGCCTGCGCCTTGGCGATCTGCTTCGTGTAGTCGTCCGTCGCCCGCTTGGCACCGCTGCCGAGAGCGTCGTCCGACTCGAAGCGGGTGAAGCCGACGTCGAGCCAGCGGTACTGGGAACCCTTGACGCCGTTGTCGTCCAGACCGTTCCAGGAGCAGCTGCCGCGGGTCGCGGTGTCGCTGGACCGGCCCGGTGTGCCGCCCTTGTTCTTCGTCTTCGGAACCAGGTTCTCGATCGTCTTCTTGCCGATCGACGCACAGGCGTCGGGCAGTGCGGCGAACTTCGCGGGCTCGACGCTCGGCTGCGACTTCTTCGCACCCGGGGAGGTGGAGGAGCCCGAGCCCTTCGTGTCGTCGGAGTCCGACGAGCAGCCGGCGACGACGAGCATCACCGGAACAGCGGCGCAGACGAGTATGCGGGACAGTCGCGGGGCGGATCGGTGCATGGTTCCTTCACTCGGACGGCACGGCGGTCTCGGTCGTGCGGATGGTCGGGCGGGCAGGTGCGGCGGCCTGGCCGGCCGTCGTACCGAAGGGCCACGGTACGACGGACGGCGGCCGGATGCCGCCTCGGTCGCATGCCCCGGGGAAGCACGGTACGGCCCCGGCGGGGCCGCCGGACCCGGGCTACTCGCTGAGGGTCTCGGCCAGCTTCCGGGCCAGGGCCTGGGCCTTCTCCTGGAGTTCCTTGCTGTCGGGAACCTCGGTGACGAGGGCGGACTGCTCGGTGTACTCGATGGTCACTATGACGTTCGATGTGCGGAATACCACGCTCACGGTGCGGTGCTGTGCGGTGGAACCTGCCCTGGTGAGCGCATCGTCCAGAAATGCGGCGTCGGCGAGGCCGTCGAGCAGGCGTGGCCGCAGGTCCTCGTCGGAGCCGGTGGAGGGGGCGGACGGGGTCGGAGGCGTGCCGGAGGCCGACCCGCCGGGGGAACCGGAGGGGGAGCCGCTGGGCGTTCCGCCGGGCGAACCCGTGGGCGTCCCGGACACGGTGCTGCTCGGCCCGCCCGACAGCCCGGCGGCGCTCTCCTTCTTCGTGTACACGTCCTGGGCCCGGGTGTCGTCGCTCACCGCGGGGTCGTACGACACGACGCGCTCGAAGTCGATGGACAGATTCCGGGACGCGTCCGGGGCGTCCGACTTCCAGCGGCAGCCGACCTTGCGGTCGGTGTCGAAGGTGACGGAGGCCGTGCCCTCGTACACCTTGTCCTGCTGCTCCTCCGGCAGATCGGCGGCGCCCGGCAGCAGGTCCTTGAGGGTGGAACGCGGCACCGCGCTGCAGGATTCGGGCAGAGTCCGGTACTTGCCCGGGGGCGCGGCCGAGACCGTCGGGCTGCCGGGCTTGCTGTCGGCGGCGGGGTCGTCGGCGCCGGAGCCGGCGCTGCAGCCGGCGACGAGCGCTGCGAGAAGCGCGACGCCGGGTACGTACGCCATGTGTCGCACGGTCCCAGGCTCCCTTCGGTACGAAAACAGGTTGCCGCTCGATGGCGGCCGATGGACACAATGTGTATCGCACGCGCCGCTGTGAATGCCGGTCGGCCGACCTGTTTGCCGACCTCGGCACCGGTTTTGCGCTTTGAATCTTTTTCGGGGGAGTTGAGGGGTTATGTCGTATGTAGAGGTGCCGGGTGCGAAGGTTCCCATCCGTATGTGGGCCGACCCGGCTTCGGTCGAGGACGTCGCGATGCAGCAGCTGCGGAACGTGGCCACGCTGCCGTGGATCAAGGGTCTGGCCGTCATGCCGGACGTCCACTTCGGCAAGGGCGCGACCGTCGGCTCGGTGATCGCGATGCACGGAGCGGTCTGCCCGGCCGCGGTGGGTGTGGACATCGGCTGCGGAATGTCCGCGGTGAAGACCTCGCTCACGGCCAACGACCTGCCGGGGGACCTGTCGCGGCTCCGGTCGAAGATCGAGCAGGCGATCCCGGTGGGCCGCGGAATGCACGACAGCATCGTGGACCCGGGAAGGCTGCACGGATTCCCGACGGCGGGCTGGGACGACTTCTGGTCGCGGTTCAACGGGATCGCCGATGCGGTCAAATTCCGGCAGGAGCGCGCCACAAAGCAGATGGGAACGCTCGGAAGCGGAAACCACTTCATCGAGTTCTGCCTCGATGAGGAGGGATCGGTATGGCTGATGCTGCACTCCGGATCTCGGAACATCGGCAAGGAGCTCGCCGACTTCCACATCGGGCAGGCGCAGAAGCTTCCGCACAACCAGGGCATCATCGACCGTGACCTGGCAGTTTTCATCGCGGACACCCCGCAGATGGCGGCGTACCGCAACGACCTGTTCTGGGCGCAGGAGTACGCGAAGTTCAACCGCGCGATCATGATGGGGCTCTTCCAGGACGTGGTCCGGAAGGAATTCAGGAAGGCGAAGGTCACCTTCGAGCCGGTCATTTCCTGTCACCACAACTATGTGGCGGAGGAGCGGTACGAGGGCATGGACCTGCTGGTCACGCGGAAGGGCGCGATCCGTGCCGGCTCGGGTGACTTCGGGATCATCCCGGGTTCCATGGGCACCGGTTCGTACATCGTGAAGGGGCTGGGGAACGCGAAGTCGTTCAACTCCGCCTCGCACGGCGCCGGGCGGCGGATGAGCAGGAACGCCGCGAAGCGCCGCTTCTCGACGAAGGACCTGGAGGACCAGACGCGGGGCGTGGAGTGCCGGAAGGACTCCGGCGTCGTGGACGAGATCCCGGCTGCTTACAAGCCGATCGAGCAGGTCATCGAGCAGCAGCGCGACCTCGTCGAGGTCGTCGCGAAGCTGAAGCAGGTCGTGTGCGTGAAGGGCTGAGCCCGGATCCCCGAACGCAGAACCGAGCCCGACCGAGCCCCCCGGACCGCCGCTGTGCGGTCCGGGGGGCTCGGTCGTGCGGGCGCGCTGCTCGCCCCGGCACCGGCCTGCTGCCGCTCGCCGGCCTCAGAGTGTGCGGTGGACCTTGGAGTTGGAGGCCTGGGCGCGGGGGCGTACCACCAGCAGATCGATGTTGACGTGGCTGGGGCGGGTGATGGCCCAGGTGATCGTGTCGGCCACGTCGTCGGCGGTGAGCGGGGCGTCGACGCCTGCGTAGACCTTGGCCGCCTTCTCCGTGTCGCCGCGGAAGCGGGTGGTGGCGAACTCCTCGGTCTTGACCATGCCGGGCGCGACCTCGATGACGCGGACCGGGGTGCCGACGATCTCCAGGCGAAGGGTCTCGGCCAGGACGTGCTCGCCGTGCTTGGCCGCGACGTAGCCGGCGCCGCCCTCGTACGAGGAGAGCGCGGCCGTGGAGGAGAGGATCACGACCGTGCCGTCGCCGCTCGCGGTCAGGGCGGGGAGCAGGGACTGGGTGACGTTCAGGGTGCCGATGACATTCGTCTCGTACATCTGGCGCCAGTCGTCGGGGTCGCCGGTCGCGACGGGGTCGGCGCCGAGGGCACCGCCCGCGTTGTTGACGAGGACGGCGAGGGAGCGGAACGCGGTGGCGAACTCGTCGACCGCGGCGCGGTCGGTGACGTCCAGGGCGTAGGCCGTTGCCTGGTGGCCCGCCTCGGTCAGCTCGGCGGCGAGCGCCTCTATGCGGTCCTTGCGGCGGGCGGTGAGCACGACGCGGTATCCGGCGGCGGCCAGCTGCCGGGCGGTCGCGGCGCCGATGCCGCTGCTCGCGCCGGTGATGACGGCGATGGGGGTGGCGGCCATGGCGAACTCCTCGGACAGTTGATCGGTACGGCCAAGGATAGGCAGTCGGCCTGAGCGCGGATTCAGTGGTTGCGGGGTGCGTACATGATCAACGCCATGCCGGCCAGGCAGACCAGCGCGCCGATCACGTCCCAGCGGTCGGGGCGGTAGCCGTCGGCGACCATGCCCCAGGCGATCGAACCGGCGACGAACACCCCTCCGTACGCGGCGAGGATGCGGCCGAACTCCCCGTCCGGCTGGAGCGTCGCCACGAAACCGTAGGCGCCGAGGGCGATGACGCCCGCGCCGATCCAGATCCAGCCGCGGTGCTCGCGCACGCCCTGCCATACGAGCCAGGCGCCACCGATCTCGAAGAGCGCGGCAACGGCGAAGAGTGCGACGGAACGGGCGACCAGCATGGGAGCAGCGTTTCATGGCAGTCGGCAGGCCGGCGCAGTGCGGGACGGGACCTGGCCGCAGCGGGCCGCGGTGAGGTGCCGGGTGCCGTGTTCCGTTCCCCAGCGGTCACCGGGCTATGGCATGACGCAGTGTTTCGGGGTCGGGGTGCTCGCCGGCCCAGGCGATGTATCCGTCGGGGCGGACGAGCAGCGTGGTGGTGCGGTCTCCCGTCCAGTGCGCGTGGACGAGTGGGGCCGGGGTCTTCGGGGTGGGGGCGTCCGGGGGTGTGACCAGGGTGAAGGCGCCGTCGCCCAGGAGGTCGTGGAGCCGGCCTTCGCGGAGCTGCAGGTCCGGGGCGCGGGTGCCCGTGAGGCGGTGGCTGCCCCGGGGCGCGGGGTAGGAGATTCCGATGCCGGTGATCATCCCGATCGCCTTGTCCGAGGCCGGCCGTACGACGGACAGCAGGCGGGTGACGGCGGTGCGTACGGCCCGTTGCAGCGGGGTCCTGGCCATGGCGAGGCGGATGATCGCGCCGCTGGCGCGGAGGACCTTCGCGCCGACCGGGTGCCGTTCGGCGTGGTAGCTGTCGAGCAGTGCTTCGGGGTCGGCCGAGTGCCCGTGGAGGACGGCGGCGAGCTTCCAGGAGAGGTTCGCGGCGTCCTGGAGCCCGGTGTTCATGCCCTGGCCGCCCGCCGGGGAGTGGACGTGGGCGGCGTCGCCGGCCAGGAAGACCCGGCCGGTGCGGTAGGCGGGCACCTGGCGTTCGTCGCTGTGGAAGCGCGAGATCCAGCGGGGGTCGTGCATCCCGTAGTCGGTGCCGAACGCGAGGCGGGCGGTCTCGCGCAGTTCGTCGAGCTCCACGGGCTCGCTGTCGGAGGCCTGCCGGGTGCGGTTCCAGCCCATGACCCGGTACCAGCCGTCGCCGAACGGGGCGATGAAGGCGAAGGCGTCCCCCACGCCGTTGACGGTGAGGAGGCTCGGGGGTTCCTCCGCGAGGCGGACGTCGGCCAGGACGATGGACCTGATCACGGATTCGCCCGGGAAGGGCAGCCCGAGGGTGTGCCGGACGGCGCTGCGGACTCCGTCGGTGCCGACGAGGTAGGTCGCTTCGAGGGTGGAGCGGGTCCCGTCGGTGTCCTGTATCTCGGCGGTGACCGTGTCCCGGTCGGCGGACTGGCTCAGGCCCAGAAGCTCCGTCCCGTACCGGAAGGTCACGCCCGCTGTGCGTGCGCGGCGCTCCAGCAGGCGTTCCACCTCGTACTGCGGGGTGATGAGGAGGTACGGGAAACGGGTCCGCAGCCGCGACAGGTCGAGCGAGAGCCTGCCGAAGAGCCGCAACCGGGTGAGGAGGGTGCCGGTCGCGATCAGCTCGTCGGCGAGGCCGCGGGTGCCGAGCAGTTCGAGGGTGCGTGCGTGGACGGCGAAGGCGCGGGTCATGTTGCCCGTCTCCTGCGGGCGGCGCTCGACGAGGGTGACCGACAGCCCCTGGGCGGCGAGGTCGCCCGCCAGGAGCATGCCCGTGGGTCCAGCGCCCACGACGAGTACGTCGAGGGTGCCGGAGGTGCTGGATTCGGTGCTGGATGTGCCGGTCATGACGGCCTCCCGATGCCACGTGCCAACGGTTGTGGGTCAACGCTTGTTGGCAAACATAGAACCTGCGGATATGGCATGTCAACATGTGTTGGCCTACGATTGTTGGCATGACAGCGCAAGCCCCCTCGTCCCCGCGCCGCTCGGACGCCACCAAGGCCGCGATCCTCGAAGCCGCACGCGAGCGTTTCGCCGCCGACGGGTACGAGCGCGCCACCATCCGCGCCATAGCCCGTGACGCGCGCATCGACCCGTCGATGGTGATGCGGTACTACGGTTCCAAGGAGGGGCTGTTCGCCGCGGCGTCCGAGATCGATCTGCGGATTCCCGGTCTGGGCGCCCTGCCGGGACAGCACATCGGCGCGGTCCTCGTCGAGCATTTCCTGGACCGCTGGGAGCAGGACGACGTGCTCACGGGCCTGCTCAGGGTGGGTGTCACCAATGAAGCGGGAGCCGAGCGGATGCGGGCCGTCTTCGCCGAACAGCTCGGGCCGGTGGCAGCCGGCGTCTGCCCCGACCCGGCCGATGCGCCGCGCCGTGCGGCGCTCGTCGCCTCGCAGATCCTGGGCATGGCGCTCGCCCGGTACGTCCTGCGCATCGGGCCCGCCGTGGCGATGTCCCGGCAGGAGATCATCGGCTGGCTCGCACCGACGGTCCAGCGCTATCTGACGGCCGAGCAGCCGTAGGAGCCGCAGCTGTAGGAGCACGCAGCCGTAGAAGCGGGCAGGCGGCCGGCCCGGGAGCCGGCCGTAGGAGGCGGTGTGCGCAGGAACGGACAGCCCTGGTGTCCGGACGCGGCGGCTACGCGGTCGGCGCCTCGTTGCGGAGCTCGCCGAACTCGCGCACGGCGTCCGCCACGACGGCCTCCAGGCGGGCGTGGTGGGCGCCCCGCCAGTACACCCGCCCGCAGTCCGCGCACTGCGCGAACACGTCGTAGGTCTCCTGCGTGCCGTGCTCCAGACGGGCGCTCACGGAGTCCTTGTCGGCCTGTGCGAGCTGCCCGTTGCAGGCGGTGCAGCGGGTCCACGGTGCGAGTACCGGCGCGAAACGGCCCAGGACGTCGCGGAGCTGCTCCTCCGGGCGGTCGCTGTAGATGTACGCCCCCGCCCAGATCTCCCGCCGTCTGAGCAGCCCCCGGTCGCGGGAGAGCAGGACCCGCTGCTCCTTCGCCGAGAGGGCCGCCAGCGCGGGGTCGCCGATGTCCTTGCTCTCGTACGCCGCGTCCACGCCCAGGAGCCGCAACCGGCGTGCGAGCGTGCCCAGATGGACGTCCAGAAGGAAGCGGAGCGGCGCACCGGGGACCTGCTGCGGGCGCTGCACGGCCCGCACCTCGACCAGCTCGCCCGGACCGGGGATGTGTGAGACGGGCACGGAGCGGCCGTCGACGAGGAGCTGTCCGGCCTCGGTGAGCGGGATGCCGAGGGATTCCACGACGTGTCCCAGGGTCGAGGAGCCGTCGGTGATGACGCCGGTGCGCCCCTGCCGGCGCTCGTGGGCGACGAAGAGCCGCAGTTCCGGGGCTACTTCGAGGGCGATCTCGGGTCCGTTCACCTGGCCAGGATGCCATTGCGCGGGGCGCGGCAGCGAGAGGTTTCCGGGGCGCGCGGACGCGGGTCGGCGGACAGCGCGGTTCAGGAGGCCGCGACGCGGGCCGGCGGCGGGCCCGAGTCGGAGTGGCCGCGGTCAGCGGTCCGGGTGCAGGTCCAGCCGCCAGTCGTTGGCCACCATCGGGCGGCCCGGCGGGTACTCCAGGTCGCACATGCCGAGGAGCACGAAGCCCGCCTTGCGGCACACCGCGTTCGACGCCGCGTTGGCGACGGACGGGAAGGCGTGCAGGAAGCGGTGCTTGTGCTCGGCCCGTGCCTGTTCGGCAACGGCGTTCGTGGCGGTCGTGGCGATGCCGAGCCCCTGGAAGCCGGGGAGGACCGCCCATCCCGTCTCGTACACCTGCTCGCCCTGCCAGGTCGTCTCCCAGAAACCGATCGTCCCCACACCCTCGCCCGTTCCGGCCAGGGCGATCCGGAACATGCGGCCCTTGCCTGTCCGGTCGGCGCTCAGTGCCGCGTACCGCTCGTGGCGGGCTTCGAGCTGCTCCTGGGTCTCGGGACCGCCGAGATGGTCCATCAGTTCGGGGGCGTTGGCCAGGCGGAGCAGTTCGAGGTCATCGTCCGACCAGGGCTCGATCCGCAGGGGCGCAGGGACCGGTGGCGTGCGTTCCATGGGGCGACTGTAGTGCGCGGCTCCGACAGCGGGCCGAGTGTCAGTGGGGCGCGAAAGCCGTCGGCGGCACGCCGACCGTCGCCGTGAAGTCCCTGACCAGGTGCGCCTGGTCGCTGTAGCCGAGATCGGCGGCGAGCGCGGCCCAGTCGGTTTCCGGGTCCGTCCCGGCGCGCTGCAGTGCTTCGTGGATGCGGTACCGCAGGATGACCCACTTGGGCCCGACGCCCACGTACGTGGAGAAGAGCCGCTGCAGCGAGCGTGCCGACAGGCCCTCGGCACGGGCCAGCTCATCGACGCGGAGCAGCGAGCGGTCCGTGCGTACGAGTTCGACGAGCGCCATCGCACGCTCGGCCTGCGGGTCCGGCGGAGGCACGAGCAGCAGCAGGCAGGCATCGAGTGCCGCGACCCGGGCGTCCTCCTCGGCGGGATCGAGAACGGCGCCGACCTCCGGTGCGGCGAGCACCTCCTGGGCCGGGAGCCGCTGCCCGGTCCACGCCGACACGGGCCGCTCCGGTGCGAACGGCCGGAATCCGCCGGGCCGGAACTTCACGCCGCAGACGCGCCCCCGGCCCTCCAGCCGCTGGCTGAACAGTCCCTGAACGATGCCGACGACTTCGGCGAAACCGGCCCGTTCCGTCCTGCTGCCGGACTCGTGCCGCTGGAGGACGAGATGGACCGACGGGTGGGGGACCACATGCGAGGTGTAGGGCTCCGTGAGGTCCCAGTCGATCAGCCAGTAGTGCTCCAGCCACGGGCGCAGCGCGGGGGCGGGTTCGCGCAGACGGAACTGCACGCGGGTGAACAGGTCGGGGGCGTCGACGATGCCCCGTGTGTCGCGTGCGGGTCCGGCCATGGTCGGGATCCTATGGCGAGCCCCCGGCGCACCTGTCGCGTTTCTTCAAGACGGCGTGGCCGGCCGGGGGCATCGTCGGGAGCATGAAGAAGATCAGTGAACTTCTGGACGTTTCCGCCGCACAGGCCTGGCCCGTCGTGCGGGGGATCGGTGACGAGGACCTGGCGGCCCCCACACCGTGCAGAGAGTACGACGTGCGGGCCCTGCTGAACCATCTGTTCCTCGTGGTCGCCAACTTCCGCGCCCTGGCGGCCCGGGAGCCCGTCGACTTCAGCCGGACGCCGGATGTCGTCACGGGCGACTGGCGCGACAGGTTCGGGGACGGGACGGCGCGGCTGGTGAAGGCCTGGGACGAGCCGGGTGCTGAGGACGGTGTGGCCGGAGGCATGGGGCTCCCGGCCAGAACGGTGGGGCTCATGGTGCTGGGGGACCTGACCGTGCACGCCTGGGACCTGGCGCGGGCGACGGGCCAGGACTTTGCGCCCGACCCGGCCGTGGTGCGGGAGTTGGGCCCGGGGCTGGCAGCGATGGCGCCGCAGGCCCGGGAGATGAAGGTGTTCGGCGAGCCGTTCCCCGTACCGCCCGAGGCAGGAGCCTTCGAGCAGGTCCTGGCTGTGACGGGCCGCGATCCGGGCTGGCGCCCGCCCCGGCCGTGACCTCGCAGGCCTCATCGGCAGACACCTCCGCCGCCGGCTGCCGCATGCCCGGCGGGCTGTCGTAGAAACGGCCGAGAGAGGCGTACGCGCGGTCGACGATGCCCTCGGCCCGCGTCAGCAGGTCCTGTTCGGCGAGACGGGCCGCGTGACGGGTGTACGGGGACGGCGGAGCCGGATGCCTGCGCCGCCACCAGCAGTCGCACGCTGCGTGGATGCCGCAGGCGAAGGCCAGGAACGGGATGGACAGGGCCAGCAGAATGTTGCCCATGCCGGGCCTCCTCCGACGTCGATGCCTCTTGCATCGGCACAGCCGGCGGGGTGGCTGGAGATCCTTCTTCGGACAATGAATGGCTGGATGGGGGCGTGACCTGGGCGGGGCAGGCCCCCGCCCGTCCCACGAGCGGCGCGGCTCGCCTGCCGTGAGGTCCTCGTCACGGGCGGGGAGCGGATCACGCCCGGGAAGCGTCCCGCCGTACGGGGTGAAAGCGGGAACCCAGCGGCTCCAGCGGGCTCGGGATGCCTCCGGAACGCACCGGCGTGCCCATGATCCACTCTGGCACGCCGGCCGGGAACGGTAGAGTTGCTGAGCTCCCAGGCGCGGGACGGGGCCGACGATGCCCCCGGCGGAATCCGGTGCCCGGGGAGTTGCGGGCCGCGGCCGGCGAAGCCTCTCGCCGCGAAACTCCGCCCCGACAGCAGCCCTCGGTGCTGCTGCCCCCGAGACTTCCGTCCGCCGCAGCGGACGATCCGCGGAATGCCGTCCGGGCTCCGCGGTCCACGCATGTCCCACGGTGCTGCCGGGCGTGCCCGAGTACGACAGGTGTCGCTCCCCTTGCCCTCTTCCGTACGTTCCGCGGCCGGCCTGCTGCGCGGTCACCGCCCGTCCTGGCTGTCCCCGAAGGTCTTCCGGACGGAGGCCCTGGCCGGCCTCGTCGTGGGCCTGGCGCTGATTCCCGAGGCGATCTCGTTCTCGATCATCGCCGGCGTCGACCCCGCGGTCGGTCTGTTCGCCTCGTTCACCATGGCTGTCGTCATCTCGTTCGTCGGCGGCAGGCCCGCGATGATCTCCGCCGCGACGGGGGCGGTGGCGCTGGTCATCGCCCCCCTCAACCGCGAGCACGGCTTCGGCTACCTGGTCGCGGGCGTCATCCTGGGCGGCGTCTTCCAGGTCGTCCTCGGGGCGCTCGGGGTCGCCAGGCTGCTGCGGTTCGTGCCCCGGAGTGTGATGGTCGGCTTCGTCAACGCGCTGGCCATCCTGGTCTTCATGGGACAGGTCTCCGAGATCACCGATGTCCCCTGGCCGGTGTATCCGCTGGTCATCGCCGGGCTCGCGATGATGGTGCTCTTCCCGAGGATCACCAGGGCGGTCCCGGCCCCGCTGGTCTCCATCATCATCCTGACCGTGATCACCGTCGCGGCCGGCATCGCGGTCCCGACGGTCGGTGACAACGGTGAGCTGCCCTCGTCGCTGCCCGTGCCCGGCCTGCCGGATGTGCCGTTCACCCTGGACACACTGACGACGATCGCCCCGTACGCGCTGGCCATGGCGTTCGTCGGCCTGATGGAGTCGCTGATGACGGCGAAACTGGTGGACGAGATCACCGACACCCGTTCCAGCAAGACCCGCGAGTCCATCGGCCAGGGCATCGCCAACATCGTGACCGGGTTCTTCGGCGGCATGGGCGGGTGCGCCATGATCGGCCAGACCATGATCAACGTACGGGTCTCGGGTGCCCGCACCCGCCTGTCCACGTTCCTCGCCGGTACGTTCCTGATGATCCTGTGCATCGTTTTCGGGCCGGTCGTCTCCGACATCCCGATGGCGGCCCTCGTCGCGGTCATGGTCATGGTGTGCTTCGCGACGTTCGACTGGCACTCCATCGCGCCCAGGACCCTCAAGCGGATGCCCGCCGGTGAGATCACGGTCATGGTCATCACGGTGGTCTGCGTGGTCGCCACCGAGAACCTCGCGATCGGCGTCGTCGTCGGTTCGGTCACCGCGATGGTCATCTTCGCCAAACGGGTCGCCCACCTCGCCGACGTCACCGCGGTCACCGACCCGGACGGGAGCCGGGTCGTCTACTCCGTCACCGGCGCGCTCTTCTTCGCGTCGTCCAACGACCTGGTCGGGCGGTTCGACTACGCGGACGACCCCGACGAGGTCGTCATCGACCTGACCGCCGCGCACATCTGGGACGCCTCCTCGGTGGCGACCCTGGACGCCATCACCACCAAGTACGAACAGCGCGGGAAGAGCGTGGAGATCACCGGGCTCAACGAAGCGAGTGCCCGCATCCACGAATCGCTCAGCGGCGAGCTGACCGGCAGCCACTGACGTCTCGGGCCGCGGTGGTGCGGCGCTCGGCCGGGAGCAGGCCGGCCTCCTTGGGCTTCTTCACCGGAGGGCCGTCCATCGGCTGGTAAAAGGCCAGGTCAGGGCCAGACCAGGCAGTACGCCTGGTGCCCGGCGTCATGCAGCCGGTGGGAGAAGTCCTGCCACTCGTGGAGCAGCTGGTACACGTTGAACGCGTCGCGCGGGCCACCGCGGTCCGGGACCGTGGACCAGATGAAGGCCGCCGCGCCGACCGACTCCTCGCCGACGTCCCGCAGCGGGTCGACGACCGTCATCGGAAGCTTGACCACCGCGTAGTCGGGGTGGAGCACGACCAGTTCCAGCGGGGGGACCTTGTTCAGGGGTATGCCCTGTATGCCGGTGAGGACCATGGCCGCCACCGTCTCGGGCTTGATCTTGCTGAACATGCCGCCCATGCCCAGTTCGTCGCCGCCCAGCTCCTCCGGGCGCATCGAAATGGGCACACGTGCGGCAGTGGCGCCGTCGGGGGCACCGAAATACTTGTAGGTCACCCCCACCAGTCCACTGCTCCTGCTCCCGGGATCCCGGGCGTTACCCGCCTGGGTGTCCCGTACGCGTTCGCCCTCGCGCCGGTGCCGCCCTCGTCGGGCAGGCTCGGGCCCCAGGTCGTCGGTCCCTTCGCCCACTCCGCCACCGCGATGCATATCTCATCCACCCGACTACTTCTTAGGAGACACAGCCCCCGCCGCGCAACCCGATCATCGTGTCAGTGACCTCCCCCACGAGCGTGCGGTGAAACACCTGTCCGCAAGACCGTCGGTGCCTCTGACACCATGGCATGTGTGAGCTTTCCCTATGACGCCCCAGTTTCGCAGACGCGAGGAGACTGAAGCCCTTTCGTTGTACGAGCCTCATACGGGGAGAGCGCGCTCCCTGCTCACCGGTGGGCCGAGAATTCCGGCCAGACCCCCCGAACCTCGAATCGCAGATCAGGACCAAAGTGGCGTATTCATACGAAGCCCCAGTTTCGCAGACGCTTTTCGACCGTGCGTCCCTCGTGACGCCCGGCGGCGTGAACTCTCCCGTGCGTGCCTTCCGGGCCGTGGGCGGTACGCCCCGGTTCATGGTGTCCGGTACGGGTCCGTACCTCACCGACGCCGATGGCCGTGAGTACGTCGACCTCGTGTGTTCGTGGGGGCCGATGATCCTCGGCCACTCCCACCCCGAGGTCATCGCGGCCGTCCAGGACGCGGTCGCCCGGGGTACCTCGTTCGGTACGCCCGGTGAGGGCGAGGTCGCGCTCGCCGAGGAGATCGTGGCCCGGATCGAGCCCGTGGAGCAGGTGCGGCTGGTGTCCTCGGGCACCGAGGCGACCATGTCCGCCATCCGGCTCGCCCGCGGGTTCACGGGGCGCGCGAAGATCGTGAAGTTCGCCGGGTGCTACCACGGGCACGTCGACGCGCTGCTGGCCGCAGCCGGTTCCGGTGTCGCCACCTTCGGCCTCCCTGACACGCCCGGTGTCACGGGCGCCCAGGCGGGCGACACGATCGTGCTGCCCTACAACGACCTGGAGGCGGTACGCGCCGTGTTCGCCGCGCAGCCGGGCGAGATCGCGTGTGTGATCACCGAGGCGTCGCCGGGCAACATGGGCGTCGTACCGCCGCTGGACGGCTTCAACGCCGGGCTGAAGGAGATCTGCGCGGCCGACGGTGCGCTGTACATCTCCGACGAGGTGATGACCGGTTTCCGTACGTCCAGGGCCGGCTGGTACGGCATCGACGGGGTCCGCCCCGACCTGATGACCTTCGGCAAGGTCATGGGCGGCGGCTTCCCGGCCGCGGCCTTCGGCGGCCGTGCCGATGTGATGGCGCACCTGGCCCCCGTCGGCCCCGTCTACCAGGCGGGCACCCTGTCCGGGAACCCGATCGCCACCGCTGCCGGCCTCGCCCAGCTGCGGCTGCTCGACGACGCGGCGTACGTGAAGGTCGACGCGGTCTCCGCGGAGCTCCGGGCGCTGGTGGGCGAGGCGCTCACCAAGGAGGGTGTCGCGCACACCGTGTCCGCGGCGAGCAACATGTTCTCCGTCTTCTTCACCGACGAGCCGGTGCGCAACTACGAGGACGCGAAGAAGCAGGAAGCTTTCCGCTTCACCGCCTTCTTCCACTCGATGCTGGAGCAGGGCGTCTATCTGCCGCCCTCCGCGTTCGAGTCCTGGTTCGTCTCGACCGCCCACGACGCGCGGGCGGTCGAGCGGATCGCCGCAGCCCTGCCCGCCGCCGCACGTGCCGCATCGGAGGCCACCGCATGAGTGAGACCAGCGCGCGCAGCAAGGACATCACCGTCGTCCACCTGATGCGCCACGGCGAGGTGCACAACCCGGAGGGCGTGCTCTACGGGCGGCGTCCCGGCTACGGCCTCTCCGACCTCGGCCGCCGGATGGCCGACCGGGTCGCCGAGCACCTGGACAAGCGCGACATCACCCATGTCGTCGCCTCGCCGCTGGAGCGCGCCCAGGAGACGGCCACCCCGATCGCCAAGTCGCACGGCGTGGACCTGGCCGTCGACGAGCGGCTCATCGAGGCGGCCAACGTCTTCGAGGGCAAGACGTTCGGGGTCGGCGACGGCGCGCTGCGCAAGCCGGACAACTGGAAGCACCTCACCAATCCGTTCAAGCCGTCCTGGGGCGAGCCGTACGTCGAGCAGGTCGTACGGATGATGAGCGCCCTGGACGCGGCGCGCGACGCCGCCCGCGGGCACGAGGCGGTGTGCGTCAGCCATCAGCTGCCGATCTGGATCGTGCGGAGCTTCGTGGAGCGGCGCAGGCTGTGGCACGACCCGCGCAAGCGGCAGTGCACGCTGGCCTCGCTCACGACCTTCACGTACCAGGGCGACAAGATCGTGTCCGTCGGGTACACCGAGCCGGCCCGGGACCTGGTGCCCCCGCATCTGCTCGCGGGGGCGAAGCCGGTGAAGGGGAAGTCCAAGGCGTTCGGGGCATAGGGCCCCGTACGCCCCGGGCGTCACTCCTTCGCGGCCGCGTTATGTGCAGCACCTGTAAGGGTCTGATCACGTAACAACTTTTGTGATTATCAGCGGAACCGTCGTGTTGCTTTCCTCATCTAAGCCTTCGCCAGTTTGTATGGGCTTGAGGTAAAACGACCGCAGATGGGGACGCTATGCGTGAGATCAACCGAAGGGGCCTGCTCGGGGCGGGGCTCGGCGCCGCAGCCGCTCTCTCCATGAACGGCTGCGGCACCCTGGGGTCGTCGGACAGCGGGCGTTCCGGTCCCGAGAAGATCCCCAAAGGCGACAAGGGAACGCACGGGAACGGCGGAGGCTCCCCCAAGAAGAACATCAGGCTCATCGGTGACGGTTCCACCGCCGATACCGGAAAGCAGCCGAATCAGCCCGCCGCCCCTGTCCCGCTCGAACCCGGCCAGAAACCGCCGCAGTTCGTGATCTTTTCCTGGGACGGGGCGGGTGAGGTCGGCAACGGTCTCTTCCCCCGCTTTCTCGAAATCGCCGAGGAACACAATGCCGGGATGACCTTCTTCCTCTCCGGGCTGTATGTCCTGCCCGAGTCGAAGAAGTCCCTGTACCGCCCGCCCAACAACCCCAGGGGCGCCTCCGACATCGGTTACCTCACCGACGACCACGTCAAGCAGACCCTGAAGTACGTCCGCCAGGCCTGGCTCGACGGGCACGAGATCGGCACGCACTTCAACGGGCATTTCTGCGGCGGTTCGGGATCCGTCGGCAACTGGTCGGCCGAGCAATGGCAGAGCGAAATCGACCAGGCGATCTCCTTCGTCACCGAATGGCGGACGAACACGGGCTGGACAGACGTCGATCCACTGCCGTTCGACTACCGGAAGGAACTCGTCGGCGCCCGTACCCCCTGTCTGCTCGGCCAGGACAATCTCCTGCCGACCGCGAAACAGCTGGGCTGGCGCTACGACGCGAGCTCGCCCGGCGGCCGGCAGATGTGGCCGGAGAAACGCCAGGGGATCTGGGATCTTCCGCTGCAGGGCGTGCCGTTCCCCGGCCACAGCTTCGAAGTTCTCTCCATGGACTACAACATCCTCGCCAACCAGTCGATGAATTCGACCAACGGCATGCCCGCGCGCTATCCGGGCTGGCGCACCCAGGCCACCGGCGCCTACCTCGCCGGTTTCGATCGCGCCTACGAGACGAACCGCGCGCCTTTCTACATCGGCAACCACTTCGAGGAGTGGAACGGCGGAATCTATATGGACGCCGTCGAGGAAGTGATCAAAAAGATCGCGGACAAGCCGGATGTGCGCCTCGTCTCCTTCCGGCAGTTCGTCGACTGGCTCGACGTGCAGGACCCGGCGGTGCTCGCGAAGCTTCGTACCCTCGAGGTCGGCCAGTCGCCGGACGGCGGCTGGAACGCCTTCTTTAAACAGGCCTGACAAGGGGCTTTACGGGCATCGAGGGGGGTGCGGAAGATCCCTGGAACTGCCATGCGAAACTTTTCACATGAGCTCTGGCCGCGCATCCCGACGCCGCTTCACCCTGCTCGCCGCCACAGCAGTGGCCGGTGCACTGACGCTGTCCGCATGCAGCGGTGACGGCACCAAGGCCGGCGGTGGCGGCAACACGAACTTCGTCACCGGCAGCGGCGGCATTTCCACGGTGGCCAAGGGCGAACGCACAAACGTACCGAAGCTCGACGGCACGACCCTGGACGGCAAGGCTCTCGACATCGCCGACTACAAGGGCAAGGTCGTCGTCCTGAACGTCTGGGGATCGTGGTGCGCCCCCTGCCGCGCCGAGGCCAAGCACTTCGCGAAGGTCGCCCAGGAGACCCAGGACGAGGGCGTCCAGTTCGTCGGGATCAACACCCGGGACCCGCAGAAGGCCGCCGCGATCAATTTCGAGCAGGACTACGGCGTCACCTACCCGAGCCTCTTCGACCCGACCGGCAAGCTCCTCCTCCGCTTCCCCAAGGGCACCCTGAACCCGAAGGCGATCCCGTCGACCGTGGTCGTGGACCGCGACGGGAAGATCGCCGCCCGCACGCTCGCCGCCGTCGACGCCGAGAAGCTGCGCGAGATGATCGACCCGTTGATCGCGGAGAAGTGATCCGGTGCTCCAGCTCGCCGCGACCACCGGAATGAACGAGACGGTCTTCAGCGGGGCCCTTCTGGTCGCCCTGCCCATCGCCCTTCTCGGCGGACTCGTCTCCTTCTTCTCGCCGTGCGTCCTGCCGCTCGTGCCCGGCTACCTCAGTTACGTCACCGGGGTCAGCGGCACCGATCTGGCGGAAGCCCGGCGCGGCCGGATCGTCGCAGGCGCCTCGCTCTTCGTCCTCGGATTCACCGCGGTCTTCGTCTCCGGCGGCGCGCTCTTCGGCTACTTCGGCGACCGGCTCCAGGAACACAGCGAGGTGCTCTCCAAGGTCCTCGGCGTGCTGATGATCCTCATGGGGATCTTCTTCATGGGGCTGATGCCGTGGATGACGCAGCGGGAGTTCCGCATCCACAGGAGGCCGGTGACCGGGCTGGCGGGCGCACCCGTGCTCGGCGCCCTCTTCGGGATCGGCTGGACCCCGTGCCTCGGCCCGACGCTCACCTCGGTCAGCATGCTGGCGATCGACCAGGGGACCGCGGGGCGCGGGGCGGTACTCACCGTGGCGTACTGTCTCGGACTCGGTATCCCCTTCGTGCTGGCAGCGGTCGCCTTCCGCAAGGCACTCGGCGCGTTCGGCTGGGTCAAGCGCCACTACGTATGGGTCATGCGCATCGGCGGCGGCATGATGATCGCGACCGGCGTGCTCCTCCTGACGGGCGCCTGGGACGTGCTCATGCAGGAGATGCAGGTCTGGTCCAACGGCTTCACTGTGGGGATCTGAGTCCATGAGCAACACGAACACCAAGGAAGAGCGCGACCTCGGCGAGGCCGGAGCACAGCTCTCCACCGCCCCGCGCGAGGAGTCCGCCTCCTCCGTACCCGCGATGGGCGTCATCGGCTGGGCCCGCTGGTTCTGGCGGCAGCTCACCTCGATGCGGGTCGCCCTGATCCTCCTGTTCCTGCTGTCGCTCGGAGCCATCCCCGGCTCGCTGATCCCGCAGAACAGCGTGGACGAACTGAAGGTGCAGACCTTCAAGGAAGCCCACACCACGGTCACCCCGGTCTACGAGGCGCTGCAGTTCTTCGACGTCTACAGCTCGGTGTGGTTCTCCGCGATCTACATCCTGCTGTTCGTCTCCCTCGTCGGCTGCATCGTCCCGCGCACCGGCCAGTTCGTCGGCCAGCTGCGCGGCCGCCCGCCCGGCGCCCCGAAGAAGCTGACCCGGCTGCCCGCGTACACCACGTGGCGCACCGACGCCGAACCCGAGCAGGTCCGCGAGGCCGCCCTCGCCATCCTGCGCAGGCGCCGCTTCCGCTCGCACACGGTGGGTGACGCCGTCGCCGCGGAGAAGGGGTATCTGCGCGAGGCGGGGAACCTGATGTTCCACATCGCGCTGATCGTCATGCTGGTCTCCTTCGCCGGAGGACAGCTCTTCAAGTCCGAGGGCGGCAAGCTCGTCGTCGAGAACGACGGCTTCTCCAACACGCTCACCCAGTACGACAACTTCAAGTCGGGCTCGCTCTTCGACACGGACGAGCTCACCCCGTTCAGCTTCACGCTGGACGACTTCGTCGGTACGTACGAGCGCAGCGGCCCCCAGCGCGGCACACCCCGGACCTACGAGGCCCGGGTGACCTACTCCGAAGGCACGGACGGCGCGCCGAAGAAGAAGGTCATCGAGGTCAACAAGCCGCTCGTCGTGGACGGCACCAAGGTCTACCTGAACGCGCACGGCTACGCCCCGGTGATCTCCGTCAAGGACGGCAAGGGCAAGGAGGTCTACAGGACCGCCGTGCCGCTGCTGCCCATCGACAACAACGTCACCTCGACCGGTGCGATCAAGGTGATGGACGGCTATCGCGGCGCCGACGGCAAGAAGACCCAGCTGGGCTTCCAGGCGTTCTTCGTCCCGACGTTCGCGGGTGACGGCCAGGGCACGATGTTCTCCCAGTTCCCCGGCGCCGACTATCCGGTCCTCGCGCTCAACGGCTACTACGGCAGCCTGGGCGTCGACTCGGGACTGCCGCAGAACGTGTACCAGCTCGACACGTCCCAGATGAAGGAGTTCAAGGACAGCAACGGGGACAAGCTCAAGCAGCGGCTGCGCCCCGGCGAGTCCATGAAGCTGCCCGGCGGAGCGGGCACGGTCACCTTCGAGAGCGTCGAGGAATGGGCCAGCTTCCAGATCTCGCGCCAGCCCGCCAGCGGCTGGGCGCTCACCGGCGCCATCGCCGCCATCGCCGGACTCGCCGGGTCGCTCTTCATCCAGCGGCGCCGGGTGTGGGTGAAGGCCGTACGGGGAACGGACGGCGTCACCGTCGTCGAGATGGCCGGCCTGGGCCGCAGCGAGTCCGCGAGGCTTCCCGAGGAGCTGGCCGGTCTCGCGGTCGCGCTCAACACCGAGGCGCCCACGGCGCCCGATCCCGATCCCGAGCCCGAACAACCTTCCGAAGAACCTGCTGAAGGGGCTGAGAAGTGAGTCTCGCCGCCGCAACCAACGAGAATCTGGCGAACATCAGCAACACGCTGATCTATTCGTCGATGGCCGTCTACACCCTGGCCTTCTTCGCGCACATCGCGGAGTGGGTGTTCGGCAGCCGCAGCAAGGTCGGCCGTACGGCCGCCGCGCTGACCGGGTCCGACACCGCGGGCCCCACGGTGAAGGCGCAGGCCGCGCAGAACGCCGGCGGTACGGCCGTGCTGGACCGCCCCAGGATCGTCACCCGCTCCGCCGCGGGCACCCGGGACGTCCCGGACGGCCCCGGAGCCGCGGGCGGCACGTTCAAGGGCGACCTGTGGGGGCGGATCGCGGTCTCCCTGACCGTGGTGGCCTTCGCCGTCCAGGCCGGCGGAGTCGTCGCCCGGGCCGCGTCGGTGCAGCGCGCCCCCTGGGGCAACATGTACGAGTTCTCGATCACCTTCTCCACCGTGGCGGTCGGCGCCTACCTCACCCTCCTGGCGCTGCGGAAGAACGTCCGCTGGATCGGTCTGCTGCTGGTCACCACGGTCCTGCTGGACCTCGGCATCGCCACCACGACGCTGTACACCGACAGCGACCAGCTCGTGCCCGCGCTGCACTCCTACTGGCTGTGGATCCACGTCTCCACGGCCATCATCTGCGGTGCCGTCTTCTACCTCGGCGCCGTCGGCACGCTGCTCTACCTGTTCCGCGACAGCTACGAGAACAAGCTCGCGGGCGGCGGCACCCCCGGAAAGTTCGCGGCCTCCGTGCTGGAGCGGCTTCCCTCGGCGAAGTCCCTGGACACCTTCTCGTACCGCATCAACGCGGCCGTCTTCCCGCTGTGGACGTTCACGATCATCGCGGGAGCGATCTGGGCGGGCGACGCCTGGGGCCGCTACTGGGGCTGGGACCCCAAGGAGGTCTGGTCCTTCATCACCTGGGTCGCGTACGCCTGCTACCTGCACGCCCGCGCGACGGCCGGCTGGAAGGGCCGCAAGGCCGCCTACCTGGCGCTGATCGCCTTCGGCTGCTGGCTCTTCAACTACTACGGCGTCAACATCTTCGTCACCGGCAAGCACTCCTACGCCGGAGTCTGAGCACAGCACGAAGGGCGCGGTCCGCACCTGCGGACCGCGCCCTTCGTGCTTCCTCATTCCTCGCCGATGTCCTCGTGCCACAGCTCCGGACGGTCCCGGACGAACGCACGCATCAGCGCGACGCACTCCGGGTCGTCGAGCAGCACGATCTCCACCCCGTGCCCGGCCAGCCAGTCGTGGCCGCCGTGGAAGGTCTCGGCCTCGCCGATCACCACCCGGGAGATCCCGAACTGCCGGACCAGACCGCTGCAGTACCAGCACGGCGAGAGCGTGGTCACCATCGTCGCGCCCCGGTACGAGCGCTGCCGCCCGGCCGCCCGGAACGCCGCCGTCTCCGCGTGCAGGGACGGGTCGCCGTCCTGGACACGGCGGTTGCGGCCCCGGCCCAGCAGGGTGCCGTCCGCCCCGTACAGCGCGGCGCCCACCGGGACGCCGCCCTCCGCGAGGCCCTCCCGGGCCTCGGCGAGTGCGACCGCCAGCCAGTCGGCGTACGGAGGGCTCACCGGGCCAGCGGGGTGTCGAGGACGGCCTTGCGGTGGCTGAACGTCTCCAGGGAGTACCGGCCGTGGTAGTTGCCCATCCCGCTCTCGCCGACCCCGCCGAACGGCAGGTCGGACACGGTCAGGTGGGCCAGCGGCAGGCCCATGCCCACCCCGCCCGAGGAGGTCTCGGCCAGCAGCCGCTCCCGTACGGCGGGGGAGTGCGTGAAGGCGTACAGCGCCAGCGGCTTGTCGCGGTCGTTGATGAAGCCGATGGCCTCGTCGAGCCCGTCGACCGTCACGATCGGCAGTACGGGGCCGAAGATCTCCTCGCCCATGACGGGTGCGTCCGGAGCCACATCGGCCAGCACGGTCGGCGCGATGTACTTGTCGGCACGGTCGTGGGTGCCGCCCGTGACCGTACGGCCGGAGTCCAGCAGCCCCACCAGCCGGTCGAAGTGGCGCTCGTTCACGATCCGCCCGTACTCGGGGTGGGTCGAGGCGTCCTGTCCGTACAGCCCCTCGACCGCCGCCGCGAGCGCGTCCGCCAGGGCGGGCGCGGTCTCCGGGTCGGTCAGGACGTAGTCGGGGGCGACGCAGGTCTGGCCGGCGTTGAGGAACTTGCCCGCGGCCAGCCGTGCGGCCACCGTCGTCAGATCCGTGTCGCGGTCGACGAAGACGGGCGACTTGCCGCCCAGTTCGAGAGTGACCGGGGTGAGGTTGCGGGCGGCGGCGGTCATGACGATCCTGCCGACCGCGCCGTTGCCGGTGTAGAAGATGTGGTCGAAGCGCTCGGCCAGCAGCGCGGTGGTCTCCGGGACGGCACCCTCGACCACGGCGACCGTGTCGGCGTCCAGATACTGCGGCAGCAGCCGGGCCACGGCGGCGGAGGTCGCGGGCGCCAGCTCGCTGGGCTTGGCGACGACGGTGTTGCCCGCGGCCAGCGCGCCGGCCAGCGGAGCGAGCAGCAGCTGCACCGGGTAGTTCCAGGGCGCGATGACGAGGACCACGCCCAGCGGGTCCTGCACGGTGTGGGCGGTGGCTCCGGCGAGTGCCGCCGGTACGGGGGCGGGTTCGGGCCGCAGCCAGCCCTCCAGCCGCTCCAGGGTGTGGTCGATCTCGCGGACCGTGAAGTCGATCTCGGTCCGGTAGGCCTCCTTGCGGCTCTTGCCGAGGTCGGCACGGAGCGCCTCGGCCAGCTCGTCACCCGACTCGGTGAGCAGGGCGCGCAGCCGCCTCAGCTGGGAGGTGCGATGGTCGAGGCTCTTGGTGCGTCCGGTACGGAAGGTGGCGCGGAGGCGGGCGACGACCTCGGCAGGCATCTCGGCGCCGCTCACAGGGCCGCCATGATCTCGCGGGCCAGCTGTTCCGAGGAGGCCGGGTTCTGTCCGGTGTGCAGATTGCGGTCGTGCACGGTGTGGGGCCCCCAGGGGTCTCCGGCGGAGTAGTCCGCGCCGAGTTCCACGAGCCGGTTCTCCAGCAGCCAGGGGGCCTTGGCGGCCAGGCCGGCCTGGGTCTCCTCCGTGTTGCTGAATCCGGTCAGGCGGTAGCCGGCGAAGGGCCAGCTGCCGTCCTCGCGGCGGGCGGGCAGCAGCGCGGCGGGGGCGTGGCACAGGACGCCCAGGTGCGTGCCGGAGTCCAGGGCGGCTGTGAGGAGGCGGCCGGAGACCTCGCTGACGGCCAGGTCCTCCATGGGGCCGTGGCCGCCGGGGTAGAAGACCACGTCGTACGAGGTGGGCACGATGTCCTCGAGGCGGGCGGGGATGCGGAGCGTCTCGTCGATCGCCGCGAGGTACGAGGCGACGGCATCGGCCTGCTCCTGGCCCCCGTTGGCCTCGGCGGCCAGGCTGGCCGTGTCGACGGTGGGGGCCACGCCGCCCGGGGTGGCGATGGTGATGTCAAAATGGGCCTGGGTGAAGACGCGGTGCGGGGCGGCGAGCTCCTCGGCCCAGAAGCCGGTGGGATGGGTGGTGCCGTCGTTGAGGGTCCAGTGGTCGGCACCGGTGAGGACGAACAGTACGGAGGGCATGGGGGGTGCTCCCTACGAGACGCGAGACGCAAGACATGAGCGAAGCTTGATATGCTCAAGCAATGCAGTTCATGTAACTGCCAAAAGTTGAGCATGTCAAATGAATGTGTTGCGTGGCGGGCACGGTTCCGGGCCTCGGGGCCACGCGTACAGATCGAAGGATGACCGACCATGACGACGGAACCGGCACCCCGCGCCGTCCCTACTCCGGACGAACTGCTGGAACCCCTCGCGGTCGTCGTCCGCGGCCACCACGACGACCTCACCGCCGTCGCCGCCCGCCACGGCCTCAGCACCTCGCAGGCGCGCGCGCTGATCGCCCTGAACGAACCCATGCCGATGAGCGCCCTGGCCCATCACCTGGTCTGCGACGCGTCCAACGCCACCGGCCTCATCGGCCGCATGGAGACCCGCGGCCTCGTCACCCGCACCCCGGCCCCCGACGACCGCCGCTCCAAGGTCGCCGCCCGCACACCGGACGGCACCGAGCTGGCCCACCGCATCCGCGCCGAGATGCGCGTCGTGCACGGCGCCCTGGAGGCGCTCACCCCCCAGGAGCGCACGGCGCTGCTGCCCCTCCTCAACCGGCTGGGGCAGCTGCTGTCCTCATGAGGAGGCGTCGCCGGACCCCGCCCCGTCCTCGCGGCGCTTCATCTCGTCCTCGCGGCGGCGCAGATCCGCCTCCCAGTCCTTCAGGAGCGACTCGTCCCGGGCGTTCTCGTCCTTGATCGACTTCAGGAAGTCCGGGTTGTCGTCCGGGGCCACCCATGTGGTGCGGTGGTTGCGGTGCCACTCGGAGGGCGTACGGCCTCCGGCGGGCGGCACCCGCAGCTTGCCCGCGGCGAACCAGACGATCGGACCCACGATCCAGAACAGCAGGATGATGAAGACCCAGGCCAGCTTCGGCAGGTGCTTGGCCTCGTCCTCCGGCGTGTTCAGGCAGTCTATGAACGCGTAGATCGTGAG
Organism: Streptomyces sp. NBC_00683; assembly: GCF_036226745.1. Lineage (NCBI taxonomy): Bacteria > Bacillati > Actinomycetota > Actinomycetes > Kitasatosporales > Streptomycetaceae > Streptomyces > Streptomyces sp. NBC_00683. Next base: position 4,923,331 of record NZ_CP109013.1, read on the forward strand.
TGCGAGCGGCAGAAGATAGATCAAGGCCCTGAGCATCGTGGAAGGGTCCCCCGAGAAAAGGTGAGGGGCGCACTGTCCCGCCCCGGTGACGGGCCCAGGGTAGCGGGTGGCCGATACTTGTCCCCATGGCTTACGACGATCTTCGCTCCCTGCTCCGGGCTCTGGAGCGCGAGGGCGATCTCAAGCGCATCAAGGCCGAGGTCGACCCGTATCTGGAGGTCGGCGAGATCGTCGACCGGGTGAACAAGGCGGGCGGGCCCGCGTTGCTCTTCGAGAACGTCAAGGGGGCGTCCATGCCCCTGGCCATGAATGTCTTCGGGACCGACCGGCGGCTGCTCAAGGCGCTCGGGCTGAAGTCCTACTCCGACATCAGCGACAAGATCGGCGGCCTGCTCAAGCCGGAGCTGCCGAACGGCTTCGTCGGGGTCCGCGAGGCGTTCGGGAAGCTCGGCTCGATGGTCCATGTGCCGCCGAAGAAGGTGAAGTCCGCGAGCGCACCCGTCCAGGAGGTCGTCCTGACCGGTGACGACGTGGACCTGGAACAGCTGCCGGCGCTCTTCACCTGGCCCGAGGACGGCGGCTCGTTCTTCAACCTGGGTCTCACGCACACCAAGCACCCCGAGACCGGCATCCGCAACCTCGGGCTCTACCGGCTGCAGCGCCACGACAAGCGCACCATCGGCATGCACTGGCAGATCCACAAGGACAGCCGCAACCACTACCAGGTCGCCGCCAAGCGCGGTGAACGGCTGCCCGTCGCCATCGCGTTCGGGGCACCGCCCGCGGTGACGTACGCGTCCACGGCGCCGTTGCCGGGGGACATCGACGAGTACCTCTTCGCCGGCTTCGTCCAGGGCAAGCGGATCGAGATGGTCGACTGCAAGACCGTCCCGCTCCAGGTGCCGGCGCAGGCCGAGGTCGTCATCGAGGGGTGGCTGGAGCCGGGCGAGATGCTGCCCGAGGGGCCCTTCGGCGACCACACCGGCTTCTACACACCGCAGGAGCCCTTCCCCGCGCTGACGATCGACTGCGTGACGATGCGGAAGCGTCCGCTGCTGCAGTCGATCGTGGTGGGCCGGCCGCCGACGGAGGACGGGCCGCTGGGGCGGGCCACCGAGAGGTTCTTCCTCCCGCTGCTCAAGATCATCATTCCGGACATCGTGGACTACCACCTGCCCGAGGCGGGCGGCTTCCACAACTGCGCGATCATCTCGATCGACAAGAAGTACCCGAAGCACGCCCAGAAGGTGATGAGTGCCGTCTGGGGTGCGCACATGATGTCGCTGACCAAGCTCATCGTGGTCGTGGACGCCGACTGCGACGTCCACGATCTGCACGAAGTCGCCTGGCGGGCGCTCGGCAACACCGACTACGCCCGCGACCTGCTCCTCACCGAAGGGCCGGTCGACCATCTCGACCATGCCTCCTACCAGCAGTTCTGGGGTGGCAAGGCGGGCATCGACGCGACGCGGAAGCTGCCCGAGGAGGGCTACACACGGGACGGGGGCTGGCCGGAGATGGTCGAGTCCGACCCCGACACGGCGGCGAAGGTCGACCGCCGCTGGAAGGAGTACGGCCTGTGAGCGCCTCCGCCGCTGCGATGCCGCAGCCCCGCAGCACGCCCCGCGCGTTCCTGCGGCTGGTGATGATCGAGCACTCGGTGTTCGCCCTGCCGTTCGCGTACATCGCCGCGCTGACCGCGATGTTCCAGCTGGACAAGGACATCCACTGGGGCACCCTGCTGCTCGTGACCGTCGCCATGGTCGGGCTGCGGACGTTCGCCATGGCCGCCAACCGGATCATCGACCGGGAGATCGACGCCCGTAACCCCCGCACCGCGAGCCGTGAACTGGTCACCGGTGCGGTCTCGGTGAAGTCGGCGTGGACCGGCGCGGTCGTCGCCGTCGTCGTCTTCCTCGGCGCGGCCGCCCTGCTGAACCCGCTCTGTCTGGCGCTGGCACCCGTCGCCGTCGTGCCGATGGTCGTCTACCCGTACGGCAAGCGGTTCACGAACTTCCCGCACGCGATCCTCGGCATCGCCCAGGCCATCGGGCCGATCGGCGCCTGGCTCGCGGTGACCGGCAGCTGGTCGTGGGACGCGGTGATCCTCGGCCTGGCCGTCGGGATCTGGATCGGCGGCTTCGACCTGATCTTCGCCTGCCAGGACGTGCAGGCCGACCGGGCCCACGGGGTGCTCTCCTTCCCGGCGCGCTTCGGGATCCCGGCCGCGCTGTGGGGCGCGCGGGTCTGCCACGTCGTGACGACCGGGCTGCTGGTCTGGTTCGGCCTGGCGACGGACGCGGAGCTCTTCTACTGGATCGGCATGGCGATCGTCGCAGCGGCCTTCGTGTACGAGCACCGGGTCGTGCGGCCGCACGATCTGTCCCGGCTGAACCGGGCGTTCTTCTCGGTCAACGGGTTCATCGGCATCGCGCTGTTCGCCTGCGCGCTGCTCGACCTGCTGGTGCGCGGTCTCACACCGTGACGGCACCGGCCGTGCGGCGGGGGCGGCGGAAGGCGAAGGCCGCCGCCACCCCGCCCATGAGGCCGAACAGGTGGCCCTGCCAGCTGATGCCGGAGTCGGTCGGCAGCACACCCCAGAGCAGTGAGCCGTAGACCGCGGCGATGACCAGGCCGACGACGATGTCGAGCGGGCGGCGGTCCACGAAGCCGCGGACCAGCAGATAGCCGAAGAGGCCGAAGACGACACCGGACGCGCCGAGCGTGACCGTGTTCGGGGGCGCGGTGAGCCAGACGCCGAGGCCGCCCGTCACGATCACCACCAGGACCACGGCGGCGAACCTGCGTATCCCCGCGAGTGCCGCGATGAAGCCGAGCACCAGCAGCGGGACGCTGTTGGAGGCCACGTGCTCCCAGCCGCTGTGCAGGAACGCGGACGGCACGATGTCGGCGAGCTCCGCGGGCTCACGCGGGCTGATGCCGTACGTGTCGAGGGAGTGGCCGGTAGCCGTGTCGATGCCTTCCAGCACCCACAGCAGCGCGATCCACCCCAGCATCACGGCGCCCGCCGTGACGGCCCGTGCGGTGGCGCCTGTGCGCGTACCGGTCATGGTCACCCCCTGGTCCATGGCTGTCCCTTCACCTGACGGAACGTACGGAGTACCTGGCTCGGTTCCTGACCGGGGGTGCCGGATAGGCTCGGTGGTGTGGATTCCGGGACTTCAGTGAGTCAGCAGCAGCGCAGGCCTTGGATTGTCGGGGTGTCCGGCGCATCGGGGACGCCGTTCGCCGCCTCGGTCCTGCGGGGGCTGCTGGCCGCGGGGGAGAGTGTCGACCTGGTGGTGAGCCGCGCCTCGCGCCTCACCCTTCTGGACGAGACGGGGATCGCCTTCCGCGACGCGCACTGGCGGGAGGACCTGGGCGACTGGCTGGCGCGGGGTGCCGACGGGAAGCCGCACACCTTCGGTGTGAGCGGGACGGATCTCGATCGCGTACGGCACTGGCCGGCCGGCGATCTGGCGGCCGGGCCGTCCTCGGGGTCCTACCCGGCGAAGGGGATGCTCATCGTGCCGGCGTCGACGGCCTGTGTGGCCGGGGTGGCACTCGGACTGTCCAAGGACCTGCTGCAGCGGGCCGCGAGCGTCACGCTCAAGGAGCGGCGGAGGCTGGTCGTCGCGGTCCGCGAGACCCCGCTGAGCGGGCAGACGCTGAAGCAGATGGTCGCGCTCGACGAGGCGGGCGCAGTGGTGCTGCCCGCCTCTCCGGCGTTCTACGCGGGTGCGACGCACATCCAGGATCTGGTGGACTTCGTCGCGGGGCGGGTGCTGGACGCGGCAGGGGTGCCGCACCAGCTGTACCGCCGGTGGGAAGGAGAGCTCGGTGGGGGCTCCCGTGAAAGGTCCTAGCCGGTCAGCGCTTCTTGGGCGTGCGCGGGGCGCGGGTCTTGTCGACGCGGTGCGCGGCGGCGGGCTGGTGGGCACGCGAGCGGTTGGCCAGGTCCTGCAGCTCGCGCATCCGGGCGTAGGCCATCTCGATCGTGTACACGGTGAAGTTCACTCCTGAAGATTCGAAAGCATTTCTTGGATGTTCTGAAAGATTTGCAGGGTCTGGGCCCTGCATGCCTTAGATTCTACACTTAAACTCGCGGTACTGCTGAACAATGGAAGGTTTCAGTCATATGGACGCGGTGGACAGGCAGCTCATCCAGGCCCTCAGAGAGAACGGCAGGGCCTCGTATGCCGAGCTGGGGCGGCTCGTGGGGCTCTCCGGGCCCAGCGTCACCGACCGGATCAACCGGCTGGAAACCGCCGGTGTCATCACCGGCTACCGCGCGACGGTCGCCTCCGCGTCGCTGGGACTCGGGGTCACCGCGCTGATCGGCATCTCGCTCTCCGACGCCGCCGACCACGAGGACGTCGCGCACCGGCTGAAGGACCTCGCCGAGATCGAGGACTGCTGGTTCATCGCGGGTGACGACTCGTACATGCTCAAGGTGCGGGTCGGCGACGTGGACGGCCTCGAGAAGACGATCCGCCGGCTCAGTGGCACGAAGGGGGTCTCCCGGACCCGTACCACGATCGTGCTCTCCACCAAGTGGGAGAACCGGGTCGGGGAACTGCCCGACGAGGCATAGGCGTACGGTTGGCTGCCGGAGTCTGTTACGTAGAGATATGGGAGGCGCCCTAGTGGACGCGGGACTCAAGCGCGAGCTGGAGGAGAAGGTCCGGGCCGGCGAGCGGCTGACCCGCGAGGACGGGATCGCGCTCTACGAGTCCGACGACCTGGCCTGGCTCGGCGGGCTGGCCCACGAGGTGCGTACGAGGAAGAACGGCGACGTCGTCCACTTCAACGTCAACCGCCACCTCAACATGACCAACGTGTGCACCGCGTCCTGCGCGTACTGCTCGTTCCAGCGCAAGCCGGGCGAGAAGGACGCGTACACGATGCGCATCGAGGAAGCCGTCCGCCTCGCCAAGGCGATGGAGAACGAGAACCTCACCGAGCTGCACATCGTCAACGGGCTGCACCCCACCCTGCCGTGGCGCTACTACCCCCGTTCGCTCAGCGCGCTCAAGGAAGCCCTGCCGAACGTGGGGCTCAAGGCGTTCACCGCGACGGAGATCCACCACTTCGAGACGATCTCGGGGCTCTCGGCGTCCGAGATCCTCGACGAGCTGATCGAGGCCGGTCTGGAGTCGCTGACCGGCGGTGGCGCGGAGATCTTCGACTGGGAGGTCCGCCAGCACATCGTCGACCACAACACCCACTGGGAGGACTGGTCGCGCATCCACCGTCTCGCGCACGAGAAGGGGCTCAAGACCCCGGCGACGATGCTGTACGGGCACATCGAGGAGCCCCGTCACCGCGTCGACCACGTGCTGCGGCTGCGGGAGATGCAGGACGAGACCGGCGGCTTCCAGGTCTTCATCCCGCTGCGCTACCAGCACGACTTCGTGGACATGAAGGACGGCAAGGTCCGCAACACGCTCCAGGCGCGGACGTCGATGGCGACCGGCGCGGAGGCGCTCAAGACCTTCGCGGTCTCGCGGCTGCTCTTCGACAACGTTCCCCACGTCAAGGTGTTCTGGGTGATGCACGGGGTGCAGACCGCTCAGCTCGCGCTCCAGCACGGCGCGGACGACATGGACGGCTCGGTCGTCGAGTACAAGATCACGCACGACGCGGACGACTACGGCACGCCGAGCAAGCTCGGCCGTGAGGACCTCCTGGACCTGATCCGGGACGCGGGCTTCCGGCCGGTGGAGCGCAACACCCGGTACGAGATCCTGCGCGAGTACCCGGGTCCGGACGCCGACCGGCGCGAGTCGCCGCAGCCGATGCGCGTCTGAGGCGTTCCGGTTCCCGGTCCTGTTCCCGTTTCGTGAAAGCCCCGGCCAGCCGTCCCCGGCCGGGGCTTTCGCATGGGCTGCCGTAGGGGCCTTCTCGCGTGGTGGACACCGGTTGAGAGGCAGTGGGGTAATGGTTAATCTGCCTCTATGGCACTTACATTTGAGGTCGATCCCCCGTTCGACCGGGCGCTGCGGGACAGCATCACCGCGCTCTGGGTCGACGTCACCAACGCGGGCGGAGCCGTCGGCTTCGTGCCACCCGTCACCGCCGAGGAGGTCCGGCCGGAGCTGGTCAGGCACCTCGCCGGGATGGCCGAGGGCCGAACCCGCCTGATCGTCGGACGGGACGAGGACGGCACTGTGGCCGCCACCGCCTTCCTCACGCACAACTCCCACCGGCTGATGCGGCACTGGATCGGGCTCTACACGGTGATGGTCCACCCCCGCCACCAGGGCAGGGGCTTCGGGCGCGAACTGATGGCCGCCTCGGCCGACGCCGCCCGCGCCATCGAGGGCATCGACGCCATCCGGCTCACCTGCCGCGGCGGCACCGGGGCCGACCGCTTCTACACCTCCTGCGGATACCAGGAGGTGGGCCGGGTCCCGAACGCGATCAGGGTGGCCGAGGACGACTACCGCGACGACATCATCATGCTGCTCCCGCTCCTCCGGCAGGACAGCCCCTCCGCGGGACGGCTCGTGGAAACCGGGAGCCCTGCGAACTGATCGAATTCGGGGCATGCTTCACTGGTCGGGCAGAACCGTGGAACCGCAGACTGCACGACCGCAGGAACGTCGGACGTAGAGAGAAGGCCAGCCGTGTCCGCTGCCAAGCCGAGCGCAACGATCCGCTACACCGCGATGCGCCTGCTGATTTTCGTGGGCTGCTTCTTCGTCTCCGGTGTCGCCGTCCACTTCGGCGTGCTGCCCGCCGGGCTCGGTGGATCCAACGTCGTCTGGGTCATCCTGCTCGGCCTCGTCCTCTCCGCGCCCCTCAGCTTCGTCCTCCTGCGCAAGCAGCGCGACGAGATGTCCGCCCAGCTCATCTCCACGGTCGACCGGACCAAGGCCAAGCTCGAGGCGAACCGCACGCGCGAGGACAGAGTCACCCAGTAAGCACCGCGTAAGGTTCCTCACACCACGCGGCCCCGTACGCACGAAACCCCCGGACCGGAGCACTCGCTCCAGTGCCGGGGTTTCGGCGTTTCCGGGCCCGTACGCGACGCTTCGAGCCCGCCGGGCGCGCGGTGCCGGCGGCCGTGGCGCATTCTTTCGTCAAAGCAGACCTTTGAGGTTCTCAAAGTACAAGTGTTAACGTGTTCGACATGAACGCAGCAGTGCGCCCCTTTCACACCATGAGCCCCCCGCTCGTGGCGCGCCTGCATGTCGATCTCTGCCGCTGTATGTCCGCGGTCTGTTGCCGCAACGTCTGAACCGGCATCATGCAGCGGCGCCGCCCCTGACGCGGGCGCCGCACCCCCGTCCCCGTTCGACCGCACGTAGGTACGTCCGTCCCCGTACGTCCCGATGCGCACATCTGGAGTGTGTCCGTGTCCGCGAATTCCGCGTCCCCCGCGACCGACGCCGGTAAGTCCACCGGCTCCGGTTTCCGCATACCCAAGGTCCCGTTCTGGGTTCAGATCGTCGCCGGTCTGGTCCTGGGTGTCCTGCTCGGCTGGCTCGCCCGCAGCCAGGACATCAGCTGGCTCTACACCACGCTCGACCAGGTCGGCAGCATCTTCGTCCAGTTGCTGAAGCTGGCCGTCGCGCCCCTCGTCTTCTTCGCGATCCTGGTGTCGATCACCAACCTGCGCAAGGTCAACAACGCCGCGAGGCTGGCGACCCGCACGCTGCTCTGGTTCATGATCACCTCGCTCATCGCGGTCGCCATCGGCCTCGCGATCGGGCTGGTCACCAACCCGGGCTCCGGTACCGGCCTCACCCCGAAGGACGGCGCCAAGCCCGAGCACGCCGGCTCCTGGATCGACTTCCTCACCGGCATCATCCCGACGGACATCATCACGCCGTTCACCGAGCTGAACGTGCTGCAGATCGTCTTCATGGCCGCCGTCGCCGGGATCGCCGCGCTCCAGCTCGGCGAGAAGGCCAAGCCCATCCTCTCCCTCAGCGAGTCGATCCTGGAGCTCCTCCAGAAGGCCCTGTGGTGGGTCATCCGCCTCGCCCCGATCGGCACCGTCGGCCTCATCGGCTACGCGATCGCCGACTACGGCTGGGACCTGATCGGCAAGTACGCCACGTTCACCGCCGACGTCTACATCGGCTGCGCCCTGGTGATGTTCGGCGTCTACCCGCTGCTCCTCGCGACGGTCGCCAAGGTCAGCCCGCTGCAGTTCTTCAAGGGCGCCTGGCCCGCGATCCAGCTGGCCTTCGTCTCCCGCTCCTCCGTCGGCACGATGCCGGTCACCCAGAAGGTCACCGAGCGTCTCGGTGTCCCGAAGGAGTACGCCAGCTTCGCCGTCCCGTTCGGTGCCACGACGAAGATGGACGGCTGCGCCGCGATCTACCCGGCGCTGGCGGCGATCTTCATCGCGCAGATCTTCGACGTCCAGCTGGGCATCGGTGACTACATCCTGATCGCGTTCGTCTCGGTGATCGGCTCGGCCGCCACCGCCGGCCTCACCGGCGCCACGGTCATGCTGACGCTGACCCTGTCGACGCTGGGCCTCCCGCTGGAGGGCGTGGGTCTGCTGCTCGCCATCGACCCGATCCTGGACATGATGCGCACCGCCACGAACGTGGCCGGACAGGCGCTGGTCCCGGTGATCGTGTCGGCCCGCGAGAACATCCTCGACCACGACAAGTACAACTCGGCGTCGGCCTCCCCGGTCGACGAGATCGAGGTCGAGGTCGAGACCGCGAAGCCGTCGGGCGTGCCCGTCCCCGCGTGACGCCACCAGGCCCGTAAGGAACGTGCCCTGCACCCCGGTCGGGTGCAGGGCACGTTCTGTCGGCTCTGCTTGAAGACGCCCCCGGCCTTACGAGGCCGGGGGCGCTCCTGTGTCCGCCGGGCGGTCAGCGGTGCTGGAGGACGACCTCGGGGTTGTCCGGCGACGGGCCGTCGAGGAGTGGCTGTTGCCGGCCCCGTAGGTGCAGGTCGAGGAAGGCCGCCACGTAGTCCCGGGTGATCCGTGTCGAGCGGTCGCCGGAGAGTGTGGCCGCGGGGTCGACCGGCAGGCCGAGCTGTTCGCCGAGTTCCGGGATGTCCGTGAACGTGAAGTGGCCGGCGTCCTTGACGGTCAGCCACCGCTTCCAGCCGTCCAGGTGCTGCCAGCCCTCGTCCCAGGAGCCGTCCGCACCTCCGGGACGGTGGCCCGCGTCGGTGCCGAGCATCAGGAACGGGCGGTCGCCGATGCCCGAGCGGTGAATCGGGTCGAAGAAGGTGCCGTCCATGTTGATCCCCGCGTCGACGCGGGAGTCGGCGAGCATCGTGGAGGCTGCGGCGCTGCCGCCGATGGAGTGGCCCGCGGCGGCGACCCGGCGCCGGTCGATCATCCGGGACTTGTCCCAGGCCGGGCGGGGACCGGTCAGCCGGTCGAGTACGAAGGTGAGGTCGTCGGCCCGTCCGGTGGAGACGGTCTTCAGCACCGCCCGCTCGGCCGCCTCGTCCGGCGCCGCCTCCGCCGCGTCGCAGGCCGCGCACGTGAGCATCCGCCCGCCGGGGAAGGCCGTTCCGGTGGACTCGTAGGCGTGATCGACGCTCGCCACGACGTAGCCGCGGCTCGCGAGGTCCTCCGCGAGGGAGGTCAGCGTGGCGCGGGGGGTACCGAAGCCGGGGGAGAGCAGCACCAGCGGGAACCGGCCCCGGGCGGCCCGGGCGTCGGTACGGGCATGGGTGGAGGTGGAGCTGACGACTGTGGCCGGGACGATGCCGTCCAGTTTCCGTTGCGCCAGAAACAGTTGGGCCTCTTCGGTGCTCATGTAGGGGGCGGGGCCGCTTCCGCCGCCGGGCAGGGCGGGATAGTGGACCGACACCATCAGTTCGCGGTTCCCGGAGTCGGGAACCCACGGGTCGGTGCGGTCGTGGTCGGTGAGGTGGAGAACGTCGGTGCCGACGGCGTACGGGCCGGTCGGGCGGGGCAGTTCGAGCGTGGCGGCGGATGTGGCAGGGGTGGGCGCGGGGCCGGATAAGGCGTGGGCGGTGACGGCGGATGGGGCCAGCAGCGCCAGGGCGGTGAGGGCGACGGCGGCTGTGCGTCCGGGCAGTCTGAGCGTCATGGAAGGAACGCTAGGCGGGGGAAGCGGGCGACGGCATCGGCCCCGGGTGTGATCCCGTGGGGGACCAGAGGTGTACGGGGCGTCCCCTGGCGGGGGGCCGGTGGGCGACTACCGGTCATCGTGGCCGGGCGGCGCCCCTTCCGTACGACGGGGGCGGGACCCGCGCCGTACTCTTACCGAGGAGTAGGGCAGTGGGGGCGGGAGGGAAGTCTGACGTGAGTGCAGTGAAGAGCAAACGGATGCCGCGCGCGGTCCGTGAGAAGCAGATGATGGATGCCGCGGTGCAGACCTTCGGGCAGCGCGGGTACCGGGCCGCTTCGATGGACGAGATCGCGGAGCTGGCCGGTGTGTCCAAGCCGTTGGTCTATCTGTATCTGAATTCCAAGGAAGAACTCTTCACCGCGTGTATCCGCCGCGAGGCAAAGGCGCTGGTGGAAGCGGTGCAGGCGGCGGTGGAGCCGGGGCTGCCGGCGGATCGCCAGCTGTGGGCGGGGCTGCGGGCGTTCTTCACGCACACCGCGGACAACCCGGACGGCTGGGCGGTCCTGCACCAGCAGGCGCGTTCGCAGGGGGAGCCGTTCGTCAGCGAGGTCGGGGTGCTGCGGGAGGAGATCGTTGCGTTCGTGACGGGTCTGATCGGGGCGGCGGCGCGCGAGGCGCACCATGATCCCGCGCTGCCCGACCGCGATGTGGCCGGGCTCGCGCAGGCGCTCGTGGGGGCCGCGGAGGCGCTCGCGGGGTGGGCGAACGAGACTCCGGGCGTCTCGGCCAAGGAAGCGGCGGGCACCCTGATGAACTTCTCGTGGGCGGGCCTGGAGAACCTCATGCACGGCCGTGGGTGGCAGTCCCGCTAGTTGCCGTCCAGGGTCACGCTGCCGGTGAGGTGGACGCGGCCCTTGCCGCGCACCTCGAAGTCGGGGCCCGCGGCCGCGTACGTCACGGTGGCGGGCAGCGGGAGGGGGGCCCTGAAGTCGGCCCGTACGGAACGGATCCGGCCCGGTTCGACGGTTCCGGCTTTGATGCCGGCTTCGGCCCCGGCTTCGGTTCCGATGCCGGCTTCGGCCTCGGCGAGGCAGCGTGCGACGGTCCACATGCCGTGCGCGATGTGCCGGGGGAAGCCGAACAGCCGTGCCGTCAGCGGGTACAGGTGAATGGGGTTCCGGTCGCCGGACGCGGCACCGTACCGGCGGCCCAGGTCGCCGGGCAGCTGCCACTCGGTCACGGCGGGAAGGTCCTCGGGGGCCGCCGCCGCCCCGGCGGGCGGTGCGGTGGTGCCGGTGGGGTGCCGGGACAGGTATCCGCTGCGCGACTCCCAGACCAGCTCGCCCGCGAGCCGCGCCTCCGTCACCATCGTGACCTCGGTGCCGCGGCGATGGGGCGTCAGGCCGGCTGCGTACGCGGTGAGTTCGAGCCGGTCCTCCGGGTGCAGGACCCGGTGCCGGGTGATGTCGATCCAGGTGTGGACGAGCCCCAGGACCGGCAGGGGGAAGGTCCGGCCGGTCATGACGCGCATGGCCAGGGGGAAGCCCAGGACGTGCGGGTAGGTGAGCGGCAGTACTCCGGGTTCGGTGAACCCGCAGACCCTGCTGTACGAGGCGAGGGGCCCGGGTGCACTGCGGGTTGGGGGAAGCGACGCCCGGCCGGTGGGGAGCACGACGCCGGACCGTCCTGCCCGCTTGAACGGGGAGGTGACGGCCCCGCGCAGGAGGGACACGCTCAGGCTGGACATCGGCTCAGGCCCCCAGCAGGCTCTGGCCGCAGACCCGCACGATCTGGCCGTTGACGGCGCTCGACGCGGGCTGGGCGAACCAGGCGGTGGTCTCGGCGACATCGACCGGAAGCCCGCCCTGGGAAAGGGAGTTCATCCGGCGTCCGGCTTCACGGATGAACAGCGGCACGGCGGCGGTCATCTTCGTCTCGATGAAGCCGGGGGCGACCGCGTTGACGGTGACGCCGTGGTCGGCGGCGGCGTGCGGGGCCAGGGAGCGGACGAGGCCGATGATGCCCGCCTTGCTGGCCGCGTAGTTGGTCTGGCCGTTGTTCCCGGCGATCCCGGCGATGGACGCGGTGGCGACGATCCTGCCGCCGCGGTTGACGGCGCCCGCCTTGAGGAGGGCGTCGGTGGTGCGCAGGACGCTGTCCAGGTTGACCTCGATCACCTGGGCCCAGCGTTCGGCCGGCATGTTGGCGAGCCTGCGGTCCCGGGTGATGCCCGCGTTGTGGACGAGGATGTCGATGCCCTCGGGTGCGGCTGCGGCGATCAGGTCGGCGGCGTCGGGTGCGGTGATGTCCAGCGGCAGGGCGGTGGCGCCGAGCCGGGCGGCGGTACGGGTCAGCTCCTCCTCGGCCTGCGGGATGTCCAGGCAGATCACCGTGGCACCGTCCCTGGCCAGTACGGAGGCGACCGACGCTCCGATGCCGCGGGCCGCGCCGGTGACCAGGGCGGTGCGGCCGGACAGGGGCGCCGCCCAGTCGGCGACCGGGTCCGGGGTGGCGTCGGTGAGTTCGATGACCTGGCCGCTGATGTAGGCGGACCGGGGGGAGAGCAGGAAGCGGAGCGTGGATTCCGCCGACGCGGCGGCGCCTGACGGGATCCGCAGCAGTTGGGCGGTGGAGCCCTTGCCGATCTCCTTGCCGAGCGAGCGCACGAATCCTTCGAGTGCCTGCTGGGCCGCCGCCTGGTGGTGGTCGTCGGGGGACGGCGGGGCGCCGATGACGACGACGCGGCCTCCCGCGGCCAGCGAGCGCACGACGGGATGGAGCGCGGCGTGCACCTTTCCGAGTCCGGCGGCCGTGGTGATTCCGGTCGCATCCAGGACGATGCCCGCCGGGTTGCCGGTCTGCTCGGTGGCCTCCGGGCCGATCTTCGCGAGAATCGCGCGCAGCATGTCCGAGATCGCCGATTCACCCGCTGTGAGGTGCAGCAACGGCCCGTCGAGTGTGGGATTCTCCAGCGTCCAGCGCCGCAGCCGCCGGGGCTGCGGCAGGCCGAGCCTGCGGGTCAGGAAGCGGCCGGGTGCTGTGCCGGTGAGGTGCAGATAGCGGTCGGCCATTGTCCAGACTCCTGCTCGGTCGTAGATTTACTCCAGAGTAAGGTTACTCAAGAGTCAGGAGTTGGTCGAGATGAGTTGGTCGAGTTGATCCCTCTCGCACTTCCGCAGCCGCGCAGGGTCGCGGTCATCGGCGGCAGTCGCATCCCGTTCGCCCGCTCCGACGGCCCGTACGCGCAGGCCTCCAACCAGGAGATGCTCACCGCCGCACTGGACGGACTGGTCGATCGGTTCGGTCTGCGGGGTCAGCAGGTCGGCGAGTTCGTCGCGGGCGCGGTCCTCAAGCACAGCCGCGACTTCAACCTGGCCCGCGAGACCGTCCTGGGCTCCGCCCTCGACCCGCGCACCCCGGCGTACGACATCCAACAGGCCTGCGGCACGGGCCTGCAGGCCGTCATCGCCGCCGCCAACAAGATCACGCTCGGTGTCGTCGACTCGGCGATCGCGGGCGGCGCCGACACCACGAGCGATGCGCCCCTAGGCGTCAACGACCAGCTCCGCAGGCTGCTCCTGGGGGCCCGCCGCGCCAAGTCGACGGGCGCTCGGATCAAGGCCCTGTCGGGCGTACGCCCCCGGCACCTCGTCCCGGACATCCCGCGCAACGAGGAACCCCGCACGGGTCTCTCGATGGGTGAGCACGCGGCGGTGACCGCGCGGAAGTGGGGCATCACCCGCGCCGACCAGGACCTGCTGGCGGCCACCAGCCACCAGCGGCTCGCCGCAGCGTACGAGCGGGGCTTCCTGGACGACCTCGTCGTCCCGTACCTCGGTCTGGACCGTGACCAGAACCTGCGCCCCGGCTCCACCGTCGAGAAACTCGCCACGCTGAAACCGGTGTTCGGGGCCGGTCACCCCGACGCGACGATGACGGCGGGCAATTCGACCCCGCTCACCGACGGCGCGGCCACCGTGCTCCTGGCGAGCGATGAGTGGGCGCAGGCGCACGGCCTGGAGCCGCTCGCCTACCTGTCGCTGTACGAGACGGCGGCCGTCGACTACGTGAGCGGCGAGGACGGACTGCTGATGGCGCCCGCGTACGCCGTACCGCGCATGCTGGAGCGTGCCGGGCTCACCTTCGACGACTTCGACCTCTTCGAGATCCACGAGGCCTTCGCCTCCCAGGTGCTTGCCACGCTGGCCTCCTGGGAGAAGCAGGGACTGGCGGCGATCGACCGCGACAGGCTCAACGTGGCGGGATCGTCCCTGGCCACGGGGCATCCGTTCGCCGCGACCGGTGCGAGGATCGTCGCGACCCTGGCCGGGCTCCTCGCGGAACGGGACGCTCCGGGCCGGGGTCTGATCTCCGTCTGCGCCGCGGGCGGCCAGGGAGTCACCGCCGTCCTGGAACGCCCCTGACCCCGACGGACGGGACCGGGCGCCGGCTCGCCCGCCGCGCCCCGCACGACCCAGCGCACCCAACAGCCCGCACCGGTACCGGACCCACGGACGAGTCCGGTGCCGACCCCCATGCCGAGGAGCCGCTCGTGTCCACGTCAGCCGCTGCCGCCGCATCCGCGGCCCCCACCGTGCCCGTTCTGGTCGAGCCCACGAAGGTCAGAGCCGCCGACGGCACGGTACGGGAGGTCTCCGTACCCCTGTTCGCGCCGACCGTACGGGGCGGATCGCTCGCGGACATCCCCTTCGACAACGCCCGCGAGGCCCCTTCCGAGGCCGTCATCAGCCGCAAGCAGTCCGACAGCACCTGGCAGGACGTGACAGCCGCGGAGTTCGCGGAGGAGGTGCAGGCGGTGGCCAAGGGCCTCATCGCCGAAGGCCTCCAGGCCGGTGACCGGGTCGCGATCATGGCCCGTACGACCTACGAATGGACGCTGCTCGACTTCGCGGCCTGGGCGGCCGGGCTGGTCACCGTGCCCGTCTACCCCACCTCGTCCGCGTTCCAGACCCGCTGGATACTCCAGGACTCCGGCGCTGTGGCCTGCGCCGTGGAGAGCAAGGAACAGGGCCGGCTGGTGAGCCAGGAGCGGCAGCAGCTCGGCGATCTCGCCCACCTCTGGCAGTTCGACACCGGTGCCATCGGCCGCCTGAAGTCGCTGGGCAAGCAGATCCCCGACGAGGAGGTCGCCGCCCGGCGTTCGACTCTGCGGCCGGACAGCCCCGCCACCCTCATCTACACCTCCGGCACCACGGGCCGGCCCAAGGGCTGCGTCCTGACCCACGGCAACTTCTTCGCCGAGGTCGACAACGCGATCGAGCTGCTGCACCCGGTCTTCAAGTCCGTCTCCAAATACCCCGCCTCCACCCTCCTTTTCCTGCCCCTGTCCCATGTCTTCGGCCGGATGGTCGCGGTCGGCTGCCTGCGCGCCCGGGTCCGGCTCGGCCATGCGCCCTCCATCCAGACCGAGGACCTGCTGGCGGACCTGGCGGGCTTCAAGCCCTCGTTCCTGCTGGCGATCCCGTACGTCCTGGAGAAGGTCTTCAACACCGGCCGGGCCACCGCCGAGAAGATGGGCCGTGCCTCGTCCTTCGACCGTGCGGCCCGCATCGCCCAGCGCTACGGCGAGGCGGTCGAGGCCGCCGAACACGGCAAGGGCCCCGGCCCGGGACCGGGCCTGCGCATCGCCCGGGCCCTGTACGACCCGCTGGTCTACCGCCGTATCCGGGCCGCGCTCGGCGGCCATGTCCGGTACGCGATCTGCGGCGGCTCACCGCTGGGGCACAGGCTCGCCGCGTTCTACGCGGGCGCGGGCATCGAGATCTTCGAGGGCTACGGCCTCACCGAGACCACCGCGGCCGCCACCGTCACCCCGCCCCTCAAGCCCCGCCTGGGCACGGTGGGCTGGCCGCTGCCCGGCACCGCCGTACGGATCGCGGACGACGGCGAGGTCCTGCTCAGCGGCGGCCAGGTCTTCCAGGGGTACTGGGACACCGAGCGCAGCGTGGCGGTCCCGTATCTGGAGGACGGCAACTGGTTCCCGACCGGCGACCTCGGCGCACTGGACGAGGACGGCTACCTCACGATCACCGGCCGCAAGAAGGACATCATCATCACGTCCGGCGGCAAGAACGTCATCCCGGCCCCGCTGGAGGACTGGCTGCGCGCCCATCCGCTGGTCGGCCAGTGCATGGTGGTCGGCGACAACCGTCCGTTCGTCACCGCTCTGATCACCCTGGAGCCGGACGGGCTCGCGCACTGGCGCCGGATGCGCAAGAAGGTGGACGTGCCGATTCGCGAACTCGTCGATGACGAGGAGCTGCGCGCGGCGTTGCAGCGCGCGGTGGACGAGGCCAACCGGCTGGTCTCGCGTGCCGAGTCGATCCGCAAGTTCACGGTCCTGCCGGGGGACTTCACCGAGCAGAGCGGGCATCTCACCCCGTCCCTGAAGCTGAAGCGGGACGCGATCACACGCGACTTCGACGCGGAGATCGAGGACCTGTACCGCAGGTAGATTGCGGTCAACGCGCGGAGGGGCGGCCCCGGTTGGGGCCGCCCCTCCGCCCGTACGTGCCGGCCCGGTGGCAGCCGCACCGGGCCGGCGGACCGCACCGGTCACCCGCGACCGCGCCTCAGGCGGCGCGCCAGTAGCCCAGTGCGTTCACCCGGTCCTTGGCGAGGCCGAGCTCCTTGCGGGCGTACGAGGACAGGGCCCGGGTCGTCGCCGTGTCGCAGGCGATCCAGAGGTAGGCGTCGGAGGCGTCGTCGCCGAGCAGGTCGGGCAGGGCGGCCTTCACCTCGGCCACCAGGTGCTTGCCCTCGTCGCGCCGGGGGACCGTGTGCAGGGTGTGGCGGGCCGGGTCCAGGCGCAGGGGGAGCTTCTCGTCGGCTGCGTGCGCGTCCTCGAACCAGATCGTCGCCGGTGTCTCCGGGACCGCGTCCAGCAGGGAGTTGACCGCGGGCAGCGAGGCGGCGTCGCCGACCACGAAGAGCCTGGCGGGCTGCGGTTCGGGCAGGGTGAAGCCGGTGCCCTGAAGGGTGGCGTCGACCGTGTCGCCCGGCTGGACGGTCCGCGCCCAGGTGCTCGCGGCCCCGTCGTGGAGGGCGAACTCCAGGCTGAACGTCCCGGCCTCCCGGTCGGGGTCGACGAGGGTGTAGGCGCGCTGGTGGGGTTTGCCCTCGTGCTCGAACCAGATCCTGACCCACATCGTGGGGTGCGCGCCGTCCGTCGCGTCGAGCAGTCCGCCGTCGGTCAGATGCACCCGCCGGAAGTTCTCGGTGACCTGTTCGGCCCCGGTGACGGTGAACGTGAAGTCACGCCCCCGGAACAGCTTGAGGACGACGCCCTCCCAGCCATGACCCACGACCGTGCCCCTCCCACCCGACGAATAATAGAGGTTAGGCTAACCTGAATTATCGGCTCCAGGGAGTGGTGCCGCACCGGGAGGGGCGGTCGCGGCAGTGCGCTAACGCCCCAGGAACACCGGGTTGGTGAGCGCGGCCAGTGCTCCCGGCAGCCCCGGCACCGATGCCGGGTGCCGCACCTCGGCCCGCACATAGGCCGCGTACGAGGGAGTGGTGCGCCACTCGGCCGTGCCCGACCCGGACTCCGGCAGCGCGGCCGTGAACAGGGTGCCCTGGTCCGTGACGAAGTGCGCCGTGCACCCCGGCGCACCGGTGACCTCCAGCCGTACCGTGACGGGTGCGTCCTCGTCGGCCCGCAGCCGCTCACCGATCCCGGCATGCAGACCGCGCCCGCCCGAGGCGCCGAACGCGAGCGTGACGGCGGACGACTCGGCGATGTACGAGCGGCCCGCCCGGATGCCCGCGGTGATCGCCTTCCGTGACAGCTCGTCGGCCAGGACGACGGTCTGCGGCAGCCCGACCTTGTCCGGCTCGCGGTGGGCGTCGCTGTTGCCCATGGCCGGGATCCACGGCTTCGACGCGCGGACGGCCGCGACGAGCGAGTTGTCCCACTCGGCGAGCGCGATCTCGTCCTCCGGGGTGTACGGGCCGTTCCACACCTCCACCGCGTCCGCCTCGCCGAAGCCGAACTTCCAGTGGCAGCCGATGCAGGTGGCGTGCGGATGCGCGGGCACGACCAGGCCGCCGGCCCGTCGCACGGCCTTCGCGAAATGCCCGAAGCGGTTGTCGCGCGCCCGGTAGCGCCAGTCGACGAACGTGCCCGGGTCGGTGGCGAGCGCCACGACGTGCCCGTTGCGGGTGGTGACCTCCTCGCCCGTCAGGATCAGCAGGTCGTCACCCCACAGCCCCTGCCAGGCGCTGTGCGCGGAGTAGGTGTTGTGCTCGCTGCTGTTGATGAAGTCCAGCCCGGCGGCGCGCGCGGCGGCCGCGATGTCCGCCGGGGTGCGCTTGCCGTCGGAGTGGACGGAGTGCAGATGGCAGTCCCCCCGGTACCAGGCCCTGCCGCGCCCCTTCGCGCGCTCGGGCGGGTAGACGGGCTCGGGGGTGGTGCCGGGGGGCCCGAAGGTCAGCGTGACGGTCACCTCGTACGGGAGGCCCTCCGGCGCCACGGTGTACGGGCCCAGCGCGATGTGCCAGGTCCCGGCCCGTACCGGCCCCGGGATGTAGCCGGGTGTGGCCTCCTCGGCCCGGATGAAGAAGCTGCCGCGCGCCCCGCCGGACCATCCGCGGAAGCCGCGCCCACCCAGCTCGGTGCCGCGCTCGTCGAAGATCCCGATGTCGAGGGCGTTGCCCTGGGTGCCGGCCGGTACGGGAGTCTTCACGTACGTGTACGAGACGGCGATCTCCCGTACTCCGTGCGGCACTTCGACGGGCAGGTGGACGAAGTCGGGGCACCCGGTGGGCAGGGTGCCGCGCACGGTCCGCACCGCCGTGACCGGGCCGTCCCCGCTGTCGTCCCCGGGGCCGGGCGTGGGTGCGGCGTCGGCGAAGCTCACAGGGCCCAACGTTAGAGCCGTGGCCGCGGTCCCGACGAGAAGGCCGCGCCTGGCTATCGATCCGGTCATACGAGTGGCTCCCCAGGGTGTCGTGAGTGACGAGGGTGACGTACTCGAACTCTCGTATGAGGCCGTGAACTCCGTGGAAACGCAAGAGGGAAAACGGCCTTCGCGAAGCCGCACGACCCGGGGCGTGATCGGAAGCGCCGCTTTGCGCTCCCGACGGCACGCGACCGCATACCTTGGTGCCGTCACCGGACGACGACGGAGGTGTCCGCGCATGCGGATCGCGACAACGATCTTCCTCACCGACGAGACGATCACGCCCGTACGGCTCGCTCGGGAGCTGGAGCAGCGCGGTTTCGCCGGGCTGTACCTGCCCGAGCACACGCACATCCCGGTGAGCAGGGACACCCCGTACCCGGCGGGCGGCGAGCTCCCGCCCGAGTACGGCCGCACCCTCGACCCGTTCGTCGCCCTGGGCCAGGCGGCGGCGGTCACGGAGCGCCTGTCCCTCGGCACCGGCATCACCCTGATCGCCCAGCACGACCCGATCGTCCTGGCGAAGCAGGCGGCCACGCTCGACCACCTCTCAGGCGGCCGGTTCACGCTCGGTGTCGGCTTCGGCTGGAACGTGGAGGAGGCCGCGGACCACGGGGTCACCTGGTCGACACGGCGGGCGCTGGCGAGCGACCGGATGGCGCTGATGAGGGCCCTGTGGGCGGACGAACCGACCGCGTACGACGGCGAGTTCGCCTCGGTCAGGGCGAGCCACGCGTATCCGAAGCCGGTACGGAAGCCGCGCGGCCCGGTGAACGGCCCGCGCACCCTGATCGGCGGCGCCGCGGGGCCGAAACTGTTCGCACAGATCGCCGGCGACGCGGACGGCTGGCTGCCGATCGGCGGGCGCGGCCTCTCGGAGTCCGTACCGCAGCTGCGCGCGGCCTGGGAGTCGGCCGGCCGCGATCCGAAGCAGCTCCAGGTGGTGCCGTACGCGGTCGTGCCCAGCCCGGGCAAGCTGGCGCACTACGCGGACCTGGGCGTCGAGGAGGTCGTCCTGCAACTGCCGCCCGCGGGCGAGGCGGAGGTTCTGCGGGCGCTGGACGCGTACGCCGCGTATCTCTGACGGCCGGGCGGCCCGGCAGCCGGGTGGCCGGGATCGTTCGGTGGCGATCTTCGGATGCAACCACGAACGCTAAAGTTGCATCTTTCACCAACGGACATCGATGGTGCGGCCCGTGTGCGTGTGCGCTCGGCTGCCGGGGAGCGGGAGCACGATGAACAGGCCGTTGCGGCACATAGCCATCTTCTGCGGGCTGCTGATGCTCGCCCTGCTGCTCCGCACCAACTGGCTGCAGTTCACCAAGAGCGAGGAGCTCGCCACCCACGAGCACAACCGCCGGGTCAAGATCACGCAGTTCGCGACACCGCGCGGCGACATCATCGTGAACGGCAAGGCGATCACGGGCTCGAAGGAGGTCTCGGGGACCGACTTCAAGTACCAGCGCACCTTCAAGGACGGCGCGATGTACGCCCCGGTCACCGGCTACGCCTCCCAGGCGCAGGGCATGTCCCTGCTGGAGAAGACGTACGACAGCGTGCTCAGCGGCCAGGACGAGCGCTTCGCCTTCTCGAACGCCAAGGACATCCTCACGGGTGAGGAGCGGCGTGGCGGCGATGTGATCACGACCATCGACCCGAAGGCGCAGAAGGCCGCGTACAAGGGCCTCACCGACCTCGACGCGCGGGGTGCGGTCGTCGCTCTCGACCCGGAGACGGGCAAGGTGCTCGCCCTGGTCTCGACTCCTTCGTACGATCCCTCGGTCTTCGCCGGCAACTCCTTCAAGGAGGGCGACAAGTTCCAGTCGCTCGTCGACGCGAAGAGCAAGCCGCTGGCCAACCGCCCGCTGCGCGAGACCTTCCCGCCCGGCTCCACGTTCAAGATCCTCACGGCCGCCGCCGCCCTGGAGCACGGCGTCGTCACGGATGTCGACGCGGCGACCGACGCCGTCTCCCCGTACCAGCTGCCGCTCTCCAGCAACAAGATCAGCAGCGAGGCGGGCGACGGCACCTGCAACAAGGCCTCGTTCAAGACGGCCATGCAGTTCTCCTGCAACAACGTCTTCCTCGACGCGGCTTCCAAGCTGGGCGACGACAGGATGCGGGAGACGGCGGCGAAGTTCGGCTTCAACTCCGATGTGTACTCGGAGGACTTCGGCGACATGCTCGCCACGAAGAGCCTCTACCCCGGGGAGCTGGACAAGCCGGGCACGGCCCTGACCGGAATGGGCCAGGGCAGCCTCACCAGCACGCCGATGCAGATGGCCATGGTAACCGCCGCCCTCGCCAACGACGGCAAGCTGATGCAGCCGTACATCGTCGAGGAACTGCGCGGCCCGGACCTGTCCACGCTGGAGAAGCACGAGCCGAAGCTCAAGAGCCAGGCGGTCTCCGAGGACACGGCGAAGAAGGTCCAGGAAATGATGGAGTTCACCGCCAAGGAGGGCAGCGCGAAGCGCGCGTTGATCGACGGTGTGACGGTGGGCGGCAAGACCGGTACGGCGCAGCGCGGTGACGATGTGACCAAGGAGGTGCCGTACGGCTGGTTCGTCTCGTACGGCAAGAAGCCCGACGGCCAGTCGGTGGCGGTCGCTGTGTTCATCGACCCGACGGCGATGGACATCTCCCGCGAGGACATCTCGGGTGGCGGCCTCGGCGGCCCGATCGCGCGGGACGTGATGAAGGCGGTCCTCGGCAAGTAGCCCGGACCCTTCGGCCCCCGCCCGGCATGTCGCCGGGCGGGGGCCGACGTCATCCGGCGGACCGGTCCGGCAGCGCGGTGGGCGGGGCGGGGGCCGTGGCGGGCGGGTCCGGCAGGGCGGGGGCCGGGGCGTCGTCGGCCTCCGCGCCGCCGCCGGCCAGCCGCAGTGTCAGGGCGGTCAGGAGGCCGGCCACCAGGCCCCAGGTCAGGGCGGCCGGGACGCCGCCGCCGAGGCCGCCGGACAGCTGCACCAGCCCCCAGCGCATGCCCGAGTCCGCACCGGTCAGCGCCATCTGCAGCAGTTGTCTCGCCAGCAGCCCGATGACGGTCGCGCAGACCGCGCCCGCCGCCATCGCCGGAACAGTGGCCGGGGCGAGCAGTACGGGCAGCTTCCGCAGGGACCACCACACCACGGCGAGCAGCAGCGCGTCCGCGACGCGGTACAGGAGCCAGGTGCCGAGCGGCGCGCCCGCCGGGCCCGCCCAGCCGCCGAGCAGCAGCCACGTGCGAAGGAACTCGCCCGGTTCGGCGAGCAGCCGGCCGGACAGGGAGACCGTCTGGATGGATGCGGCGACCGGCTGGTACGAGAGGACCAGCAGGGACAGCGCGACCACTGCGGTGCCGACGGTGGCGGCCAGGCGGGCGGCGCGGGCCGGGACCTGCCTCAGCGGCAGCGGTCCGGCGCCCTTGGTGGTGATCCGTGCCGCGAGCACGGTTGCCGCCGCCGCGACGAGCGCGGCGAAAACGGTGATCTGCTGCCCGGACGAGCTCGAGCCCGCCAGCTGGGGCAGGAAGCGGTAACTGCCGTGCCCCCGCGAGGCGATCTGCCACGGCGCCGAGACGGTCGCCGCCAGCATCCCGGCCACCAGGCCCCAGGCCCATACCGCGAGAAACGCGGCGGTGGTCCGGCCGCGCACCGGGGGCAGCCTGCGGACCAGGAGCAGCGCCCCGGGCATGAAGACGGCGAAGAGGACGCCGAACCGGATCTGCATGGAGGTCGCGTACAGCGAGAGATAGCGGCTGCCGTCGGTGGCGGCCGCGCCCCCGGCCCCACCGGTCGCCTCGGCGTTGTACCGGAGCGAAGCCGGAGCGTCGTACGACCAGGGGGCGAGCCAGTGCTCGAGTTCGGCGGCCGCCCGGCCGCCGAGCACCTCGGTGGTACCCGCCAGGTGCAAGGCGTTCACGCTCGCCCCCGCCCACCACAGAAGCGCTGTGAGCAGCAGTCCTCCGGCAAGTGCCGGTATCGCCGCGCGCCGGTATGTCATGTTGCTGCCCCCGCCTCGATCACACACCCCGTCAATCCCCTGGCGGGTTGGAGGCTACGGGGTGGTGATCACGTGGTGATCACGGTCGGCGGGCCCTTCGACCATGGGCTGTCCCACGTCCTGGGAACGTGGCGGGGACGCCCGGTCCGGCTCCGCTCACGGGACCGACCGGAGGCCGGTGCCGATGCGGGGCGCCACACCGGAGGGTGCCGCGTTCACGAGCGCCGGCAGGTCCGTCAGTGCGTTGATGCACCAGTCCGCCGTCTCCGTCACGTCGGGGTGGTCCGCCCACCAGTGCCCGTACGCGCCCCGGCGGATGTGCGCCGCCCGCAGGCCGAGGGACTTGGCCGGGAACAGGTCGTTGGCCGGGTGGTCGCCGACGTACAGGGTGGCGTGCGGGGCCGCGTCCGAGACCTCCAGCACGCGCTCGAAGAACTCCCGGTCCGGTTTGGCCACACCCCACTCCTCCGACGTGACGACCACGTCCGCGGGAAGGTCCAGGGCCCTCAGCAGTTCCCCGGCCCGGACGGTCTGGTTTCCGGCGATCACGATCCGCAGGCCGAGCGCGCGCAGTTCCGCCAGGGCCGGGCGGACGTCGGGGTAGAGGTCCGTCTCGTCCAGGTGCTCGCCGCGTCCGGCTGCCGCGCGGGCGTGGTAGGCCTCGGCGACGTCCATGTCCGGGCGCAGGATGCGCAGCGCGTCCGTGCAGTCGCGGCCCTGCACGACCGCGGCGCCCACCAGTGCGCTGACGGTGTGCGGCGGGACGCCGAGCCAGTTGGCCCAGGAGGCCCAGTGGCGGTCGTCGCGGACGAGGGTTTCGCCGATGTCGAAGACGATCGTTTCCATCACCGGACCGAGCCTACGGGGCAAGTGCGACATAACGGCCAAGGCGCCAGGAGGGGCCGGACGGTTGCTGCGGGCAGAGGCCCTGATCCGGGCAGGTCGCGTCGCTCGTATGCTCGGCTCATGACCGATCCTCAGCTCGGACGCCCGACCACCAACGCCATGCGGCGCGCCCTCCGCCGGGCACGCGACGGAGTCGCCCTCGATGTGGCCGAGGCCGCCGTACTGCTTCAGGCGCGAGGGGACGACCTCACGGATCTCGCGGGGTCCGCGGCCCGGGTGAGGGACGCGGGGCTCGACGCCGCGGGCCGCCCGGGAGTGATCACGTACTCCCGCAAGGTCTTCATCCCGCTGACCCGGCTCTGCCGGGACACCTGCCACTACTGCACCTTCGTCACCGTGCCCGGGAAGCTCAAGCGCGCGGGGCACGGGATGTTCCTGTCGCCGGACGAGGTCCTCGACATCGCCCGTAAGGGTGCCGAACTGGGCTGCAAGGAAGCACTGTTCACGCTCGGCGACCGGCCGGAGGACCGCTGGCCCGAGGCGCGGGAGTGGCTGGAGGCCGAGGGGTACGACGACACCCTGGCCTACGTACGTGCCATGGCGATCCGGGTGCTGGAGGAGACGGGGCTGCTGCCGCACCTCAACCCCGGCGTGCTGACCTGGACTGATCTGCAGAGGCTCAAGCCCGTCGCGCCGTCCATGGGCATGATGCTGGAGACGACGGCGACCCGGCTGTGGTCGGACAAGGGCGGCCCCCACTACGGGTCCCCGGACAAGGAGCCGGCCGTCCGGCTGCGGGTGCTGGAGGACGCCGGACGGTCCAACGTCCCGTTCACCACGGGCATCCTGATCGGCATCGGCGAGTCGTACGAGGAGCGCGCCGACTCCCTGTTCGAGCTGCGCAAGACGGCCCGCGCCTATCACGGCATCCAGGAAGTCATCGTCCAGAACTTCCGCGCGAAGCCGGACACCGCGATGCGCGGGATGCCGGACGCGGAACTGGAGGAACTGGCCGCCGCGATCGCCGTGGCCCGCCACATCCTGGGCCCCTCGGCCCGCATCCAGGCCCCGCCGAACCTCGTCGACGCCGAGTACGCCCTGCTGATCGGCGCGGGCATCGACGACTGGGGCGGTGTCTCGCCCCTCACCCCGGACCATGTGAACCCCGAGCGCCCCTGGCCGCACATCGACGAACTCGCCGCCCGTACTGCCGAGTCCGGATTTCAATTGCGTGAACGTCTCACCATCTATCCGGAGTTCATCCAGCGCGGCGAGCCCTGGCTCGACCCCCGCCTCGTCCCGCACGTACGGGCGCTCGCGGACCCCGAGACCGGTCTGGCGAAGGAGGGGGCGATTCCCGCCGGGTTGCCCTGGCAGGAGCCCGACGAGGGCTTCAACGCCTCCGGCCGCACCGACCTGCACCGCACCATCGACACCGAGGGCCGCACCGGCGACCGGCGCGACGACTTCGACGAGGTGTACGGGGACTGGGAGGCGCTCCGGGAAGCCGCCGCTCCCGGCATGGTCCCGTCCCGCATCGACGCCGACGTGCGCCAGGCGCTCGGCCAGGCCGCCGACGACCCGACGAAGCTCACCGACGACCAGGCGCTCGCCCTGCTCCACGCGGACGGGCCGGCGCTGGACGAGCTGTGCCGGATCGCGGACACGCTGCGCCGCGACGTGGTCGGTGACGACGTCACCTACATCGTCACGAGGAACATCAACTTCACCAACGTCTGCTACACCGGCTGCCGTTTCTGCGCCTTCGCGCAGCGGCGTACGGACGCCGACGCGTACACGCTCTCCCTGGACCAGGTCGCCGACCGTGCCGCACAGGCCTGGGACGTCGGTGCGGTCGAGGTCTGCATGCAGGGCGGGATCCACCCGGACCTGCCGGGCACCGCGTACTTCGACATCGCGCGGGCCGTGCGGGAGCGCGTCCCCGGAATGCACGTCCACGCGTTCTCGCCGATGGAGGTCGTGAACGGCGCGACCCGCACCGGCATGTCCATCCGCGACTGGCTGATCGCCGCCAAGGAGGCCGGACTCGGCTCGATCCCCGGCACCGCGGCCGAGATCCTCGACGACGAGGTCCGCTGGATCCTCACCAAGGGCAAGCTGCCGACCGCCACCTGGCTGGAAGTCATCAGGACCGCCCATGAGGTGGGCCTGCGGTCGTCCTCGACCATGATGTACGGCCACGTCGACCAGCCCCGGCACTGGCTCGGCCACCTCCGTACGCTGGCCCGCCTCCAGCAGGAGACCGGCGGCTTCACCGAGTTCGTGACGCTGCCCTTCATCCACACCAACGCCCCGGTCTACCTGGCCGGAATCGCCCGCCCCGGCCCCACCGACCGGGACAACCGGGCCGTCACGGCGATGGCCCGTCTGCTCCTCCACCCGCACATCACCAACATCCAGACCAGCTGGGTGAAGCTCGGCACCGAGGGCGCGGCCGAGATGCTGCGCTCGGGGGCCAACGACCTCGGCGGCACGCTGATGGAGGAGACCATCTCCCGGATGGCGGGCTCCAGCTACGGCTCGTACCGGTCCATCCAGGACCTCGTCGCCATCGCCGACCTCGCGGGGCGGCCGGCGAAGCCGCGTACGACGCTGTACGGAGAGGTGCCCGAGGAGCGCATCGGGGCCGCGGCGGCGTCGGACGGGCACCTGCCGGAGCTGTTGCCGGTGCTGGAGGGCTGAGGTCCTTCCGGCCGGCGTACGGGTCCGTCACCGGTATCCCGTGGCGTCGGCCGGCTTGCCCGCATCGACGACCTCGGTCAGATAGCGCCAGCAGTCGGGGCGGGAACCGTCGAGGTCGGTGAAGCCGTACTCCTGGGCGAGCTGCCCGCTGGACAGGGACTGCCCGTTCCAGCGGGCGAGGCCGGCGTCACCGGCCAGAGCGGCGACCGCGCGCCCGACGTACGACGGGCTTTCCGAGACGCAGAAATGCGGCACCTCGGTCAGCGCGTCGCGCCAGTTCTCCTCGGCCACGCCGAAACTGTCGAGCATCATCTCCGAGCGGAGCCAGCCGGGCGTCAGTGCCACCGCTGTCCCGCCATGAGGCCTCAACTCGTGGGCCAGCACGAACGCCATCCGCAGCACGCTGTTCTTGACCAGGTCGTAGAAGTAGGAGTTGCGATAGTTGGCCCCGTTGTACGCGGAGGTCCCGTCGGTCATCTCGACGACGAGCCCGCCCGGGGACCGCACCAGCAGGGGCAGCACGAAGTGGCTGGTGATCGCGTGCGTCTCCACGCCCAGCCGGAGCAGGCGCAGTCCGTCGTCGAGGTCGTGCTCCCAGACCGGCTTGTCGAACGCGAACAGCCGCTCGCCGCCCCAGACGTCGTTGACGAGCACGTCGATCCGCCCCTGCTCGGCATCGATGCGCTCGGCCAGCGCACGGACCTGCTCGGGCACCAGGTGATCGGTCGGCACGGCGATGCCGGTTCCGCCCGCGGCGGTGACGAGTTCGGCGGTCTCCTCGATCGTCTCGGGCCTGTCGTACTCCGAGCGCCGTTCCCGCGTGGTGCGGCCCGTGACGTAGACGGTCGCACCCGCCGCGCCGAGCCGGACCGCGATGCCGCGCCCGGCGCCCCGGGTGGCCCCCGCGACCAGGGCGATCTTTCCGTGGAGCGCCGGTTCCGATGTGGTCGGTGTGTCGGACATGAATCCCCTTGAGGTCCTGATCTGTCTGTACGACCCGGTCCAGGTATGCCATCGACGACCGGGGAAACCATGCTCGTCGCCAAACACGACACCTTGTGTCTTGTTTTTTTGGGGACTACCAGGCCGGGCAGTTCGGATAACCCGGACAGTGCGGCGCCCCCCGGCCGGCGCCGCACTCCGTACATACCGTTCCGGCCCTGAGCCGGCCCTTCCAGTTCGATTACAGTGCTTGCGCAGTCGCACGCCGGTGAGCGGATGGGAAGGGGCACGGTGACCACAGGGACCACAGCTGTCTGGGGCCGTGCGGAGCAGCAGGACTTCCGCAGCCGGGTGCGCGGGTCCCTGCTCGGCGGCGCCATCGGCGACGCGCTCGGGGCGGGTGTCGCCGGGCTCACCCTGGAGCAGATCCGGGCGGCCCACGGTGTCGACGGCGTGGTGGACTTCGTGCCCGCGCACGGCAGGCGCGGGGCCGTCACCGCCGTCACCCAGCTGACCCTCTTCACCGTCGACGGGCTGATACGCGCCCAGGTCCGGCGTGACACCGGCGCCTGGCACCCGCCCACCGATGTGCACCGCGCCCATCTGCGCTGGGCGGCCACACAGAGCGCCTGGGGGCCCGACGAACGCCGCAAGGACAACGGCTGGCTCGCCCGGGAGGAGTGGCTGTACACACGCCGCGCACCCACCCGGGAGTGCCTCGTCGGGTTCGGCGACGCCACCATGGGAACGCTCGCCGTGCCCAAGAACCCCGCGGCCCGTGACTCGGCCGCCCTCACCCGCTCCGCGCCCTTCGGACTGCTCGTCGGGTGGGAGTCGCAGCTCGTCCTCCAGCTGGCGGTCGAGTGCGCCGCCCAGACCCACGGCCACGCCACCGCCCAGCTGGCAGCCGGAGCCCTCGCCGTCCTGGTGCACGGGCTGGCACGCGGAGACACCCTGGACGGTTCGGTCCAGCACGCCCTCGGGCTGCTGGCGGACCGACCGGGCAACGAGCAGGTCACCGAAGCACTGCGGCAGGCCCTCGGTTCCGTACGGCAGGGCATTCCGGGGCCGGCCCTCATCGAGGCGCTCGGCGACACGGACTCCGCGGAGGAGGTCCTCGCCGTGGCGCTGTACTGCGCGCTCGTCGGCGAGGACGTGCGGCACGGGCTGCGCCTCGCCGTGAACCACTCGGGGCCGTCCGCGGCCACCGGGGCCGTCTGCGGGGCCCTCCTCGGGGCGCTGCACGGTGAGACGGCGCTGCCGCCGGCCTGGCTGGCCGAACTCGAGGGGCGTTCGACCGTCCTCGAACTCGCCGACGACTTCGCGATGGAGATGACCCAGGGGCCCGCCCTGCACAGCCCGACCGCTGTGGCTCCCGGCTGGCTGACCCGCTACCCGCGGGACTGACGGAAGGGGGGAGGGGCGGGACAGCAGTGGGCGGACGCCGCCGCGCCCGCCCACCGTTCGTGCGTCCCTGTCGGAACGACGGTCAGTCCTTCACGCCTTCCGGGACCGCCGTACCGTCCGGGCCGGTCTTCTGCGCCGGAACCGCGGCTGCGCCGGCTTCGCCGTCAGGGCCCCCGCCATCCGTGTTGATCATCTCGATGAGCGCGTCGCGCTCGGGGGTGTCCTCGGGCTTGATGAACCCGATGACGATGTAGAGCACCAGCGAGATCGCCAGCGGCAGCGCCACCTGGTACTGCAGGGCGACGTCGGTCTTCACCGAGCCGTCGAAGTTGTAGTTGGTGAGGTAGAACGCGAGCAGACCGGCTGCCCAGCTCGTGAGCGCCGCCGTCGGCCCCGACCTGCGGAACCTGCGCAGCAGGCCCAGCATGAACGGAATGGCGATCGGACCCATCAGGCCGGCCACCCACTTGATGACGACCGAGATGATGTCCTTGAACGTCGGCGAGTTGATCTGCGTCGCCAGTGCCATCGACAGGCCGAGGAAGGCGAGCGTGGACAGCCGCGCGGCCAGCAGACCGCTGCGGTTGCTCCAGGTGCGGGCCGCCTTGGAGAAGACCGGCGCGATGTCCCGGGTGAAGACCGCCGAGATCGCGTTGGCGTCGGAGGAGCACATGGCCATCGTGTGCGAGAAGAAGCCGACGACCACGAGGCCGAGCAGACCGTGCGGCAGCAGCTGCTCGGTCATCAGCGCGTAACTGTCCGAGGCGTCCGGCTTCTTGGCCTCGACGAGCAGCGGCGCGACCCACATCGGGAAGAACAGGATGACGGGCCAGACCAGCCACAGGACCGCGGACAGGCGGGCCGAACGGGTCGCGGAGCGTGCGGAGTCCGTGGCCATGTAGCGCTGGGCCTGGTTCCACATGCCGCCGTTGTACTCGAAGGTCTTGATGAACAGGTACGCCAGCAGGAAGGTCGTGGTGTACGGACCGGCCGTCGGGTCCGTGTGGCCCTCGGGGAGCTTGTCCCAGACGGTCCACAGCGAGCTGAACCCGCCCAGCTCGTTCAGGACGATGACCAGCATCGCGATACCCGCGAAGAGCTGGATGATGAACTGCCCGAGCTCGGTGAGCGCATCGGCCCACAGGCCGCCGACCGTGCAGTAGACGGCCGTGATGGCGCCGGTGATGAAGATGCCCTGGGTCAGGGAGATTCCCGTGAAGACGGAGAGCAGCGTGGCGATGGCCGCCCACTTGGCGCCGACGTCCACGATCTTCAGCAGCAGACCGGACCAGGCCAGGGCCTGCTGGGTCTGCACGTTGTAGCGGTTCTTGAGGTACTCGAGCGGCGACGCGACGTGCAGCCGCGAGCGCAGCCGGTTCAGCCGTGGTGCGAAGAGCTTCGCGCCGATACCGATGCCGATGGCGATCGGCAGCGACCAGGTCACGAAGGATGTGACGCCGTACTGATACGCGATACCGGCGTAGCCGGTGAACATCACCGCGCTGTAGCCCGACATGTGGTGCGAAATGCCCGACAGCCACCACGGCATCTTGCCGCCGGCAGTGAAGAAGTCGCTGACATTGTCCACGCGCTTGTGCGACCAGAGTCCGATCGCGACCATCACACCGAAGTATCCGATGAGCACGGCCCAGTCGAGACTGTTCATGTGCCCCCTCCAGGGGTCCGCCTTGTGAACGGGAACGCACTTCGTCAGTACGGCCGTTCAGCGGGGCCCCCGTGCGGGAACGGGGACTTTGGGGATTGAACCGCCTGTTCGGGTCCTCGGTCAAGGTTTTCGCGATCAGGGATGTGAACACAGATCAGCAAGGCGAACGATTTTACTTGTTCTTGACCTTGCGAAGCGTTGTAGTGAACGTGACAGCGGCCACACGATGAGCGGGCACTTCGTCAGGCTGTGCAGAGACAGAACCAAAGCATGAGCGCTGAGAACGCAGAACGACCGCACGGGATGCGGGTCCCGTGCGGCCGGAGAAGGAGGAGAGCTGAACCGATCGAAGGGTTCCGGCGCCGGAGCAGCTGTTCGCTGCTCCTGACCCGGGCGGGCAGTCCGCCCGGCGCCCGGAAGCGCCCGAGGCAGGAGGCCGCGGCACCACTGTCCGTGGCCGACTGACGCGGTTCCACCTGACAGCGACAATCCGTCGCACCTAGTGTGGTCGCTCTGTCCAGGCACTGAACAGGTGCCGACGGAGTGGGGGCATGGATGGACGCGCAGTTGATCGAGCTGGCACGGTCCGCGGGGGCCACTGTGGTCACGCTCATGGCGACCGACGCATGGGAGAGGACCCGGGACGGCATCGTCTCCCTCTGGCAACGGGCCAGTCCCTCGCGTGCTGAAGGTGTCCAGGACGAACTCGAAGCGGCTCGTGACGATCTGCTCACCGCCAGGGAGACCGGCGACGAGCTGACCGAGCAGGAACTTCGTGATGCCTGGACGGGCCGTGTGCGACGGCTGCTCACCGAAAGGCCGGACATCGCCTCGGACTTGCGGCGGATCCTGGTGGAACTCGATCCCGAGGTGAACGACGCGCCGCGGAGCGTGCAGATGCGCGCCGAGGCATCCGGTAGCGGCCGCGTCTACCAGGCCGGGCGCGATCAGCACATCAACGAACGGTGAGCGGGACCGAGCCGCACCCGGAGCATCTCGTGCAGGGCAGGGCATCGGGGCAGGGCCGTGTCTACCAGTCGGCCGGCGATCAGTACGTCACCGAGAACCACTACCACCAGGCGCCGGGCCAGAGTTCATCCCTCTTCGGGCCGTCCATGCAGCGAACGGTGGTGCGGGCGAAGGAAGGTCGGGCAGGTGACTGGCCCGCACCGGATTCCGTACGCACTCCTCTCGTAGGCCGGACTCCGCGGATACTCAGGGACCGCGCCGACCTGATGAGCAGGCTGACGGACGCTGTCCGGAACGAGAGCGGCGGAATCCACGTTCTCCACGGAATGGGCGGCTGCGGCAAGACCGCTGTGGCTCAGACCCTCTTCAACGAGGTCGCCGGGCGCGAGGGCCGCACAGGGCTGTGGGTCAACGCCTCCGAGCGGGCCACGCTCCGTGCCGGAATGCTTGCCGTAGCTGCCGATCGTGGTGCGGAGACCTCCGAGCTCGCCGCGGCGCACGAAGGGCGCCGCGCGTCAGCCGATCTTGCCTGGCATTACCTGAACCATTCGGCACAGCCGTGGTTGCTGGTTCTCGACAACGCAGATGATCCCGCGGCTCTTGAAGAAGGCGCGTGGCTCCGGTCCAGCCCGCAAGGAACGGTGCTCGTGACCACGCGCGCAGCCGGCTCACGTGTCTGGAGCGGCGCGGAACTGCACCAGGTGGGTGTACTTCCGCTGGAGGACGCCGCATTGGTGCTGCATGACCTTGCTCCGGACGCGGGCACTCCGCACGATGCGGAGACCGTGGCCAGAAGGCTCGAATGCCTCCCGCTCGCCCTGACCTTGGCCGGATCCTTCCTGTCCCGTCAACTTCTGGAGAACTGGTCCATGAGCGACTATCGGCGGCACCTCGACGAGAACCCCACCGAATTGATCGACAGGGGTGCGGCGCCGGGCAGTTCGGAGGGAAATGCGCGGCAACTCGTGGGGCGGACATGGGAGATCTCGCTCAACGCCCTGGCCGATGCCGGCATTCCCGAGAGCGAGTCATTGCTCCGCCTGCTCTCCTGCTGGAGCTCCGACCCGGTTCCGCTGTCGCTGCTGCGCCCCCTGTCCGTGGGCGCCGTCGACCTCGGTGCTGTAGAGCCGGCGCTGCCCGCCAACCGGGTCGAAACCGCGCTGCGGGGCCTGCTGGATCATTCCCTGGTCTCGCTCGTCGACTCCGAGGAGAGCGGCGAAGTCGTGAGATGCGTCAAGACGCACGGAGTTCTGCTCGACAGTGTCGCGGCAGCGGTACCGAATGATCAGAAGTCGCTGTTGGTTCAGGGGGCGGCGCGTCTGCTCGCCTCGCAGATTCCCGCCGAGGTGGGCAGGGGAGTGGCGGGAGGCCGAGTACGCAGACTGGTCCCGCACGTGATGAATCAGCTCCGGCTGGTGGAGGACCGCGACGCCGGAATCAGCGTGGTCGGGGTTGCGAATCCGCTGACCCAGCACGTTTTTGCGAGCGGGGACTATCAGGCGTCCCTGCATGTGTCCCAAGCCGCCGTGAAGGTAGCGGAAACGTATCTGGGGGAGGATCATCCGCTCACCCTCGGCGCCGGCCACAATGCGGCCCTGGCTCTCTTCAGGCTGGGGCGATTCGAGGACTCCGAGGCACTGCACCGAAAGGTCCTGGACGGGCGGGAAAGAGTTTTCGGTGAAGAACACCCGGAAACCTTGGAGAGCTTCCTGTCCTTTCACGAGCCTCTTGGTCAATTGGGGCGAGTGGAAGAGTGTGTGGCAGCGCTGAAGAAGGCTCAGGAAGTCCGAGGACGAGTTCTGGGTGAAAATCACCCGGACACTCTTTATGCCCGGGCGCTCCTCATCGAATACTTGGCCGTTGCCGGCGAAGTCGAAGAATTTGACCGCGTGGGGCCCGAAACGATGGCTGTCTGCGAGGAGCTTCTCGGTAATGACTCATTGGCAACCGTCACGAGTCGCCACAATCTCGCCTTCGGCCTCTACCGCCTCGGCAGGTACGAGCAGGCCGAACCGCTTGCGCGAAGGGCCCTGTCGGACCGGCAGCGCGTCGGGGGCGACGAGCACCCGCTGGCTCTGTCGGCCGCGGTCCTCCTGAGCTGGATCCTGGCCGAGCGCGGGGCGCTGGAGGAGTCGATCTCGTTCGCCAGGGTTGCGGTGAACGGCCAGGAGCGGGCTCTTGGGCCTGAGCACCCCTACCTGCTCACGAACCGGACAGGGCTGGCCGCCTCCCTGGCGGCCTTCGGTCGCGTGGCCGAGGCCCAGGCGCTTGCGCGCCTGAATCTGCCGCTGTGCGAGCGCGTGCTGGGCGGCGACAGCCCTGTCACGGCGAGGACCCGCAGCTTGTTGGCTGCTCCCTGAGTGAGCAGTGACCCTCTCGGCCAGGACGGCGGACCAGTCGAGAGGGTGTGGCTGGGGCGACTTGCGTGAGCCGGCCGACCTTTCGGTCAGGCTCAGTGCAGCGGGTTTCGGCTGATGTCCGAAAGGAATGCGGACCAGGTGTTGGCTGTGAAGCCGAGGACTCCGGTGCGCGGATCCTT
The DNA here is from genome assembly GCF_036226745.1 of Streptomyces sp. NBC_00683. Lineage (NCBI taxonomy): Bacteria > Bacillati > Actinomycetota > Actinomycetes > Kitasatosporales > Streptomycetaceae > Streptomyces > Streptomyces sp. NBC_00683. The sequence goes on from NZ_CP109013.1 coordinate 4,957,339, forward strand.
GGAATCGCGCACCGCGACGGCGTCATGTCCCGCAGTCTTGATCTCGACGCAGTCCCCATTAACGGCGGAATAGGATGACTTGGTCCATTCTGTCAGCTTGCCATGCTTCATCAGCATGCCTCCGATGATTGTGCCGGTGGTCGGGTCTTGTGTCCCGGTCGCTGTGAATCAGCGACTCCGGGATCGACGCTACGCTGCGACATCATCGAAGGTGAGCACCGTTCACCCCTTTGGGTGAACTAAGCCTTTGGGGTCTTCCTGGCTGGAGTCGCGCAGGCGTATGTTGCCGACTTTCATTCCGATGGCACTTCATCGCCTGCTTATGGCAGGCACTTTTCGGCTGCCGCAATGATGAAGTCGCGTGATTGTTCGGCGCTCAGGGCCTGGGCTCGCAAGTGCTCGTACATTACGGCGTAGCTCTGGACGTCATTGGCCTTCTCCAGGTACAGGTCGCTGGTGACGCCCTCGAGGTAGACGACGCTCGCGTCCATCGCCTCCTGGAACTCGAGGATGGCGAACTTTCCGTACATGCCGGGATGCGCGCCCACGTCGTAGGGCAGCACCTGAAGTGTCACGTGCGGCAGCTCGCTCAGCTCGGCCAGGTGCAGCAACTGGGCCCGCATCGTCTGCGGGTTGCCGACGATACGACGCAGCAGTGCCTCGTCGATCACCGCCCAGAAGCGCAGCGGATTGACGGGATCGGTGAGGCGGTCCTGGCGCTTGAGGCGGATCTGGATCCGCTTGTCGATCTCATTGGGCGTGGCTTCGGGCCACATCCCTTCGATGACCGCCTGTGCGTACTCGCGTGTCTGCAGCAGACCGGGAACGATCAGCGACTCATAGACGCGCAGTGAGGCCGCGTCCGTCTCCAGGCCGATGTAGACGCTGTACGGGATGTCGCCGAACGCGTGCCACCAGCCCTGCTGGCGGGAGTCCTTGGCCATCTGCATGAGCGAGTCGACGATCCGGTGGTCCTCGACCTCGTACACGCCGCAGAGGTCCCGGACGTCGCGCTGGCTGATCGAACGGCGGCCGTTCTCCAGGCGGCTGATCTTCGACTGGGAGACCAGCAGTCGCTCCGCCACCTCCTCGGCCGTCATGCCCTTGATCTCGCGAAGGCGGCGCAATTCCTGGCCCAACCGGCGTCGCCTGACGGTGGGATTGACGTTGGTCGGCACGGAAACGGCACCTCCGGCTATGCAGCTGTTGTAGCTGTGCGTATCTACTGCTCAGCAGATTGCCACCCCTGCCCGTGAGCGCGCTGGAAAACGGCCACACACAAGCGCGCGGGGCAGCCGGTGGATCCGGCTGCCCCGCGCGTGGTGCGGCTCCCGAACCGGGTCTGTGGGGACGACGGTGCGGCGGTATTCGGTTCTCCGCGCGATGCTCTGCGCGGTCAGTGCACGGAGGTGTGCGCCATGCTGCCGCGACGCGCTTGCGCTTGCGGCTGCAACGGCACGCCTGCCGCTTGCTGATTACGGCGCGGCTGTACGGCCACCCCGTTCTGGACGTCCATCACGGCATGCGCCACGAGGCCGCCCATCGGGTCGTGTCTGATCAGGTCCCGGAGCCGGGAGCGCGAAGAGCGCCCCTCGTTCCCGGGGTACAGGTGCTTGCCGAGTCCGACCGCATGGGCCAGCGCGGCGAGCGCCGCGGTCCGCGGGTCCGGCGGTACGCCGGTGCGGATCGCACTGTCCAGCCGGTTTCTGATGTCCCGGCTTATTGCCGTGTCCGTCGCCTGGTAGCGAGTCGTCGGCAGCACTCCGCACATCTGGCCCGCCACGGCATGCACCATGCCGCACCGCTCCAGATGAGCGAGGTAGATCTGGCGAAGCCCCAGTCGGGGTCCGCCGATCCAGTGGACGGCCCGGACCGGGCTGCCGCGACGGCGCAGCAGTTCCAGTGCGGAGTCCAGAGTCGGATCTCCTGTCGGCCGTGGCATCACCACGGCGATACGATCCCCGTCAGGGGCTATCCGTCCTGCCAGAGCCAGCTCTACTAGCTGTGCCCCGGCCAGGCCGAGGTCGAGCGACTGCGGCTGCGCTGTGGTACCCGTGGTCGGGTCCAGAGCGAGCAACAGAAGCTCCTCCGGAATTGTTCTGCGGCTCCTGCCCATCCATGCCTCCCCGCGTGGATGAATGACAGGGTGACCCCTCTCACATTGGTCTGTCGAGGGTGCCTGGGTGCTTTGTGAGGGAACCGTTAGGTATGTCGTTCTCGTCTAGCGGCCCAGCCAAGGGTTCACACAGGACACTGGTAGATGGTTCGGACAGTGCGGGCATGTCCCCGCGGCGCATGGAGGAGGCATCGGTGGCGGGCGAGTCCCCCGACAATTCGGAGCAGCGGAAGTCGTCGGGGACGGCTGAGGGACGCGATCCGCGTCTCGCCGTGTTCCGCGAACCGGACGCTTCGGCGGGCACCGGGAGTACGACGGGCACCGCGACGGACACCGCGACAGCGGTCTTCCGCGCGCCGTTCTCCGCGGATGCTGCCGACGATCCGGCCGACGCGTCCGGAGATGCCTCTGCGGACGTGTCCGCAGACGTGTCCGCGGATTCCTCGGCTGCTGCCGGGAGCGAGCCGGATGCGGCCGGAGCGGATGCGCAGGACGCCGCGGGCTCCGACTCAGGGGCAGTGGAGGGCTCAACGGGCTCTGTGGAGGGCGTGAAGGCCCCTGTGGAGGACTCCGAGCCCCACGAGGCGGCCGAGGAGGTTGCCGCGGCTGACGGGGCGGCTGTGCCCCCGGAGACGGACGAGGCGGCTGCCGTCGAAATCGACACCACGCACGAGGCGTCCGCCGATGCCGGGTCTTCGGACGACGAGGACCCGGACCCGGACTCCGACGCCGACTCCGCGCCGGCCTCCGAAGCCGGTTCGGGCAGCGATGCGGGGTCGGAGGAGCCGGCCGAGCCGTCCGACTCCGGGCCTGCGCAGGAATCTGACTCCGACGCGGAAGCGGAAGCAGACGCGGAAGCGGAAGCCGGCGCTGAGGCCGCTTCCGGGTCCGACGCCGAGCCGGAGTCCCGCTCCGGGGCCGAGCCCGACGCCGCCTCAGGAGCCGCTGATGAGGCCCCCTCCGAGCCGTCCTCCACAGCGGAGCCGAACGACGCGCGGCTGCGCGCCGCCGTCGCGGCGTGGGTCGCGAAGGGGGGCGACGAGGACTCCGTGCCCGAGGACTCCGCGTCCGAGGACTCCGCGCCCGAGCCGGACGCGAAGCCCGCGCAGGGCGACGCGTCCGAGGCTGTGACCGGGGCGGACACGGACAAGGCTGCGGACGTCAGCGCCACCTCCGACGCGCCCCGCGTGCCCAGGACCCGCGAGGAGGCCACGCCCGAGAAGGCCGAGAAGGCCAAGACGTCCGGCAAGGCCGAGCAGGCCGAGCAGGCCGAGCAGGCCGAGCAGGCCGAGCAGGCCGAGTCCGAGGACCCGGCCGTTCCCGCGGAGCCCGCTGAGGACAAGCGAGGAATCGATCAGCCGACCACCGCCTTCAAGGCGCTGCGGCCCGGCCGGATCGACCAGCCGACGACCGCGCTGAAGCTTCCCCGGGACACGAGGCGGGACACCCCCGAGGCCCCCGCCGAGCGGACCAGCAAGTTCGTACCGCTGCGGTCGGACGACGCGGGCCCGCCCCCGGCGCCCGCCCCCCGCCGGTCCGATGCGTCCGCGTCCGCGCCCCGCATCGGCCCCACGGTCACCCCGGACCTCACTCCGGGCCGCACGGCGGATCCCGGCCGTCCGGCCGGCGCCGTCCCCGGGCTCACCGAGGCGGAGCGCACCCGGCAGCAGCCCATGCCGCCCCTGCCACCGCTCGACCTGCTCGCCGAGCTGACGAACACCCCGCCGCCCCCGCAGACCCCGGTCCGCACGGCGGTCCGGCGGGTCAAGATCTGGACGCCGCTGCTGCTGCTCGTCGTGATCGTCTTTGCGATCGCGCAGGCGGTGCGGCCTCTTCCCGAGCCCACGCTGACGCTCTCCGCCGACCCGACGTACACCTTCGGCGGCGAGAAGCTGGAGATGCCGTGGCCGGAAGAGGGCCAGGGCGTCGTCGAGGTCGAGGGCGTCGGCACCATCGGTTCGTACGGCACGGAGAAGACCGCGCCGATCGCGAGCGTCGCGAAGATCATGACGGCGTACGTGATCCTCAAGGAGCACCCGATCACCGGCAAGCAGGACGGTGAGCAGATCGAGGTCGACAAGACGGCGGGCGAGGAGGCCAACCGTCCCCAGGAGTCGACGGCGCCCATCAAGGAGGGGCAGAAGTACACGGAGCGTCAGATGCTCCAGCTCCTGATGATCCCGTCGGGGAACAACGTGGCGCGGCTGCTCGCACGCTGGGACGCCACGACGGTGGAGGCCTTCGTCGACAAGATGAACGCGGCGGCCAAGGACCTCGGGATGACGAAGTCGACGTACACGGACCCGAGCGGTCTCGAGTCCTCGACCGAGTCCACGCCCGCCGACCAGCTCAAGCTGGCCAGGGCGGTCCTGCAGTACGACGTCTTCCGCGAGATCGTGAACATGCCCCAGGCCGACATCCCGGGCATCGGCAAGACCATCTACAACAACAACAACATCCTGCTGGAACCCGGTGTCAGCGGCATCAAGACCGGTTCCTCCACCCCGGCCGGCGGCAACCTCATCTGGACCGCGGAGACGGTCGTCGACGGGAAGAGCCGGCGGATCATCGGCGCGGTGATGGGTGCCGACGTCGACGGCACGCTGGACGCCAAGCTGCAGCGCGCCATACAGAGCAGCCTCGGCCTGATCCAGGCCGCGCAGAAGGGCGTCGACTCCGCCACCGTCGTCAAGAAGGGCCAGGTCGTCGGCTACGTCGACAACGGGCTCGGCGGCAGGACACCGGTGGTCTCCACCAAGGACCTGAAGGCGGTCGGCTGGGGCGGGCTCCAGGTGGAACTCGACCTCGGCGACGGCGGGGAGACGCTCCCGCACGCGGCCAAGGCGGGCACGGTCGTCGGCGAAGTGACGGTCGGTACCGGCCCGGGGAAGGTCTCGGCCCCCGTCGCCCTCCAGAGCGAGATGACGGAACCGGCCTTCGGCGACAGGCTGACCCGGATCACCTGACGGCAGTGAGGCCCGTGCTTCTGCCCGCCGCGTACACCGGCGGGCAGGGGCGCGGAGCCGGAGGTGCGGGGCAGGAAATGGGGCAGCGCGGAGAAAAACGCGCGTGCTAGCGTCCCGGAAGCAACGGTTGGGCGCCGGGACGCGTCCCTCCGGGTACGGATGAGGCCCGTGCGGTACATCGACGGTTCGGCAGGCCCGGGCGAGGACGGGGAGAGTCGCAGTGACGACGGCTGAGCCGACGCGGGCGAACGACAGCACGGCTGCCGGAAATCTGCGGGTCCGGATTCCGGCCCCGCGTGACGGCGGGCAGGACGGGCCCGACACGTCCGTACGGAACCGCCTCCTGCGCCATCCGGTCCTGCTGACGACCGCGGTCGCGGCCGCCGTGCACCTGCTGTGGTTCTTCTTCTTCGCGAACAGCGGCGGCGACATCGCCGCCCAGGACGCCTGGGCCGAGTTCGTCGGCCGCCACCCCGGTACCGCGTACAACCTCGCCTGGTACGGGGGCATGCACCCCGTCTCGTACAGCGTGGTGTCGCCCTATCTGATGTCGGTGCTCGGCGTCCGTACGACGATGATGATCGTCGGTACGGTCTCCTCCGCGCTCACGGCGCTGATCCTGGTCCGGGTGCCGGCCGTCCGCAACCCCCTCGCGTGCGCCCTCGCCGGGGCGTTCGCGTACCTGTGCAACGCCCTGTCCGGACGGGTGACCTTCGGGCTCGGCATGATGTTCGCGCTGGGTGCGGTCGCCGCGGTCTTCTGCTGGCCCCACCGCTGGCGGTACAAGCGGTGGGCGAAGGCCGGTGTCGCCGCGCCGCTCGCCGGCCTCGCGACCGCGGGGAGTCCGGTCGCCGGGCTCTTCCTCGGTGTGGTGGCCGCGGCGCTCTTCCTGAACAAACGGCGCCCCGGGGCGTACGCACTGGGCCTGGCGCCCGCGGCGGTCGTGGCACTGTCCGCGTGGCTGTTCCCGTTCTCGGGTACGCAGCCGATGGCGATCGGGACCCTGTCGCTGCCGTTCCTGTACGCCGTCTTCGTCTTCTTCCTCGTGCCGCGGGACTGGCGCACGGTGCGCACCGCCGCCGCGGTGTACGGCATCGGCACGCTGCTGACGTACGTGATCGACTCGCAGATCGGCTCGAACGTGTCGCGCATGGCGATGCTGTTCGCCGGGGTCGTGCTGCTCGCCGCCCTGCCGTACACGGCGCCGCGCACCCGCCGCTGGTACGCGCTGGTCATCGCCTTCGCGGGCCTGAACTTCTGGATCGGTTTCAAGGGCGTCGACGACATCGTCCGTACCGCCCCGACCGCCTCCTGGAACCGCGAACTGGCCCCTCTGGTCAACCAGCTCCAGAAGGCCGGGGCGGAGAGGGGCCGGGTCGAGGTGGTGCCCGCCAGCAGCCACCGGGAGGCGTCGGCGCTCGCGCCGTACGTGAACCTGGCCCGCGGCTGGAACCGGCAGGCCGACATGAAGCGCAACCCGCTCTTCTACGACGACACCCTCAACGCCGTGAACTACCGGGAGTGGCTCGACCGCTGGGCCGTTCACTACGTCGTGCTGCCGACCGGGAAGCCGGACTCCAGCGGGGCGCTGCAGGAGACCGAGCTCGTCCAGGAGGGCCAGCCGTATCTGAAGGCGGTCTGGAGCGACGCCAACTGGAAGCTGTTCCGGGTCCTGGACCCGGTGCCGCTCGCCGATCCGCCCGCGACGGTCGAGCGCGCCGGAGCCGACGAGCTGACGATCCGGGTGCAGTCGGCGGGACGGGTGCTGATCCGGATCCCGTACTCGCGCTGGCTCGCCGTCGTGGACGACAAAGGCAAGAGTGTGGAGCGCCCGCAGGAGACGGAGGCCTCCAAGCAGCGTTCCGCGGAGGACGACGAAGCCCCGAAGGACTTCACCAACGCGCACGGCTGCCTGATCAAGGTGGACGAGGACCCGGACGGCGACGAGTGGACGGAGCTGCTCGCACCGCGGCCCGGGGTCTACCGGCTCGCGGCGCCGTACCAGCTGCAACCGGGTACGCCGTGTCCGGAGGAACTCCGCTGACGGGCTCGCGTCAGGCGCCCGGTCGAGCAAATAGTGCGGGAACTCTCCCTCTGCGGGCGCAGCACTGGCAAGGTGTGCTGCCATGAGGTGCCAACATTGCGGGGGCGAACACATAGGTCCGTTGCCGGGCATGGTCTGTCCCCGGTGCGGTTCAGTGGCGCGTTCGGCCGGCGGGAGCGGTTCCTGGATCGCCCAAGAGACGCTGATGGGCCGGGTCTCCACCCTGCCCAGGAGGCGAAAAGTCCTGCTGGCGGCCGGAGTTGTGGTCGCGGCCGGGAGCCTGGCCACCGCTGTGTCGCTGCTCGCGTCGGGAGGCGGAGGAGGGCGCCCGGAGGCTGCGGGACGGGCCGGCGCCGTACCGGCTCCGATCGGTGGCGGAGCTCCGACCCGGATCGGACCGGGCGGCGACGAGAGCCCGGACGCTCCCGTGACGGAATCCCCGAGCTCTCCGGAATCCCCCGACTCCTCGGCACCCGCGAGTGATCCGAGCAGTCCTGCGGATACGGGCGGGTACCGCTACAGCGCCTGGGCGGGCCCCGGTTGCACGACGGGCGACTACGCCGAGCACGGCCGCTTCGAGAACGGCGACGCGGGCTGGTACACCGTCGAGTCGGGTGGTTTCAGGGACAGTTCGTGCGACGGCCGGTTCAGCGCGGTCCCGATGTCCGGCAGTCCGACCGAGGACCGGGGCGGCAGTGCGGTCTGGTCCTGGCATCTGGGCGAAGGCTTCAGCGAGTGCACGCTGACCGTCTTCGTGCCGAGCAGCGTCCGCGACAACGACGTGGCGGGCAACCCCACCGTGTACCGGGTGCTCTCCGATCCCGGCGACGCGGACTCCGCCTATACGGGCTTCGCCGTGCGCCAGCCGGAGCACCGGGGTGAGCCGGTCGATGTGAAGAGCTACCCGGTGAAGGGCGACACCTTCGCCGTCCAGCTGATCGACCGGGGCCGGGACTGGGGCGATACGGACCTGGTGGGCGCGCACCATGCGGCGGCCCAGCTCAAGGCCTCGTGCCGCTGAGCCGGGTTGCCGTGCGGGTCAGCGGACGAACGCCCGGTCCCGTTCGGTGAGTTGGCCGACCGGGCCGGCGGCCCGGAGCACGACGTCCAGGGCGAGGTCCGGATCGGAGGCGTAACAGCCGCTGGCCCAGGCAGCGTTGGCCTCGACGACCGCCCACTGCCCGGCGTCGGTGAGGCCGGCGTCGATGACGATCGCGGACGGCAGGGTGTGCCCTGCGGCGGCGAGCAGATCGGCGCCGAACGCGAGCGCCCCGGCAGACAGCGGACCCGTGCGGAGCCGGCCGTCCTCGGCGTACCGGCTTCCGCAGACCACGTGGCCGTCGAGCAGGTACAGGCGGTACTCGGCGGCGAACACGATGACATCGCTCACCAGCACCACGGTTTCGGGATCGATCGCGTCCGGACCGGGCAGCCGGGACCCGTCCGCGTACACCAGGGCCGGGATGCTCTTGTCGTTGGGCGACTTGACGAACGCGGGGCGGCGCAGCCCGTACGCCTCACGGATGGGCACGGCCCGGATCTCGCGCCGGGTGAACGCGACGGGCAGCCGGGCCAGCCAGTCGGCGGGCGCCTCCAGTGGCGCGATGCCCAGCGCGGGTGCCACGACGTCGGCGAAGGACGGTCCGGCATGTAGATGGCCGCCCCCGTCGCGCAGCCCCTCGGGCACGTCGAAGTCCGGCAGCTGCACGGTCCGCAGGCCGCGTCGGCGGGCGGTGTCGCGGAGGGTCCGCGCCGAGGCGGTGAGACGAGGGGGGAGTACGAGGGTCATGGGCACCGATCATTCAGCAGGGGCACCCGTGTGACCCACCGGATTTCGCCGGGGCCCGCCACCGCCCCGGATGCCGCTGATGCCCGCCGCCGCAGCGGGATCTCGCTTGACGCCCGGCGCCGCAGCCCGCTTGCATCGCCTGATGCACGTCAACGAGGTGAAGACCGACACGGCGCTCGTACGCCGGCTGCTCGCCGCGCAGTTCCCCGCATGGGCGCACCTTCCCGTCGAGCCGGTCCGCTCCAGCGGGACGGTCAACGCCATCTACCGGCTGGGTGCGGACATGGCCGTGCGGCTGCCCCGCATCGAGGGCGGGTCGAAGGACGTGGCGACGGAACACCGCTGGCTGCCGCACCTCGCCCGGCACCTCCCCTTCGCCGTACCCGAACCGCTGGCCGAGGGCGCACCCGCCGAGGGCTACCCCTGGGCGTGGTCGGTCTGCCGCTGGATCGACGGCGAGAACCCGGAGGCGGGCAGCGGCTCCGTCCGGCTCGCGGCCGAACTGGCCGAATTCGTCGAAGCGTTGCGAGGCATCGACACCGAGGGTGGCCCGCCCGCGTTCCGGAGCGAGCCCCTGGAATCGCGCGACGCGGCCACGCGGGACGCCCTGGCCTCACTGCACGGAGTCATCGACAGCGCCGCGGCGGCAGCCGCCTGGGACGAGGCACTGCGGGCCCCCGGTCCACGGGATGCCGCCACCTGGGTCCACGGCGACCTTCAGCCCGGCAACGTCCTGCTCTCGGGCGGCCGGTTGAGTGCCGTCATCGACTTCGGGTGCATGGGGCTGGCCGATCCCGCGGTCGACCTGATCGCGGCGTGGTACCTGCTCACGGCCCCGGCGAGGCGGGCCTTCCGCGCGGCGCTGGAGGCGGACGACGCGAGCTGGGCACGGGGGAGGGGCTGGGCGCTGTCGATCGCGCTCATGGAACTCTCGTACTACCGGACCACGAATCCGGTGATGGCGGCGACCGCACGGCATGTGATCGGCGAGATCCTCGACGACCGAAGGCCTGGCTGAGACCGGCTCGACAGCGTGAGCACTCGCACGGTGACTCACACGGCGCGCTCCATGCACACCAGATCCTCCCGCTCGTCCCAGGACTCGGTGACGGCGAAGCCGAGCCGTTCGTACAGGGCGATGGCGCCTGTCCGCCACTTCCACACGGACAGCCCCACCGTGCTCACGCCGTCCTCCGCGCATCGCGCGAGCGCGGCACCGAGCAGCTCCGAAGCGACGCCTCGGCCCCGGGAGGACGGGGCGGTCCAGAGTCGTTTGACCTCGGATCTTCTCTCGACGGGGGCGGTCACCACGAGGCAGCCCACTGCCTCGCCCCCGCTCAGTGCCACCAGCACGACATCGTTCGCGAACGCCGTCCGCGGATCCAGGATCTCCGCGCGATAGCGGTCCGGCAGCGCTCCGGCGTCGGGAACGGGCTTGCCCTTCTCCTCCTCGGTCCGCAGGTGGTAGGCCGCCAGCAGCCCGGACAGTCCGTCCTCCGTGGACGGGCCCGGACCGGGCCAGAGGACGATGGCGACCTCGCGTCGATCAGTCATGGGCCCAGCATCACAGGACCGGTACCGGGACGGCGGACGGGGGCGTCATGGGGTGCCCGTGGAGGCCGGGGGAACGCGTGTGCCAGGGTATGCCGACAGCTCACGCCGGCCGGGCCTCGCGAGGTGGTCCGGCCCCGCGGCTGATTCCCGGGCTCCGGGACCCCGCGGTGGCGTCCGGGGCCGCGCTGTCGAAACCTCCGGCGGAATTATCCCGTCCGGTCCGGCATCCCACCTCGTAGGAGTACATCCGTGAACGGAAAGCGCCGTCGACTGCTGCTGGCCGCCGTCGACCCCATGCTCGAGCCCGAGGAGCGGGTCGAGGTGACGTCCGTCGTGAACCTGAGTTCGGTCTCCGTGCGCCGGACAGCGGCGTTCGCGGCGGCCTCGGCGATCATGAGCGGTGGTGGCATGGCCGTCGTCCCGGTGCCGGTCCCGATGTATCTGGCGATGACCGACCGCCGCATCTTCGTCTTCCGGGCGAACCCGACGTTCGCCCGGCCCGAGGAGCACCTGATGACGATTCCGCGCGCCGGTCTCGTCCGCTCGGAGATCAAGGAGCGGCTGCTCAACTCGTCCTTCGTCGTGTCCTCGCCGGACAACGAGCAGGGCTTGAAGATCGTCTTCCCGCTGGCGGGCCGCAAGGAACGGAACGCGATAGCGGCTGTCCTGCCCCTGGCAGGCTGACCGCCTCCCGGAGTGGTTCGGCGGCCGGGCGGAGTGACGCCTCAGGGATGTTCCGAGTCGTAGTCCGCCTGGCTCAGCTCGATGCCGGGGTTGTTGTCGACGGCCCACTCGGCCAGCTTCACGGCGGGTTCGATCAGGGTGCGACCCATCGCGGTCAGCTCGTACTCGACGCGCGGCGGTACCTCGGGGAACGCTGTGCGGGTCACGAGGCCGTCGCGCTCGAGGTGCCGGACCGTGCGGGTGAGCATGCGCTGCGAGATTCCCGGAATCCGCTGCTGGAGCTCGGTGAAGCGCATGCGTTCACCGTCGAGGGTGGCCACCACCAGCAGGGTCCACTTGTCGCCGATGCGGTCCAGGATGCCTCGGATCGCACGGCCGCCGTCACCGCGGATGAGGCAGCTGTTGCGGTACTTCGACATCGGCGTTCCCTGTTCGCCACGCACACCGGTGTGCCTTTTGTAAGGCTTTTCATAGTCACCGATCATGTGCTTGCTTACAAGTCGTAACCATGACGGAGGACGCAGATGGAGATCGCCTACTGGATCGTCGCCGGACTGCTGGGAGTCTTCTACCTGTACGCGGGCGGCAAGAAGGTCGTGCAGCGCAAGGAGCAGCTCGAGCCCATGATGGGCTGGGTGGACACGGTCCCGATGCGGTTGGTCCGGAGCATCGGTGTCGTCGAGATCCTGGGTGCCGTCGGCCTCGTGCTGCCGCCGCTCACGGGGATCGCGCCCGTCCTCGCGATCGTTGCCGCGCTCGGCCTCCTCGTGCTCCAGGTGCTGGCAACGGGTCTGCACCTGTCCCGGGGCGAGGTCAGGGAAACCGGTCTGAACGTCGCACTCATCGTGCTGGCCGGCGCGGCCGCGTGGCTCGCCACGGCCTGGTGAGGTCCACCGGTCGCCAGGAGTACGTTCAGCGCCGGGGCGCGCGGGATTCGTGCACGTCGAGCACGGCCTGGAACTGCCGGCGTGCCTCCGGGACGCGGCCTGTCGCCAGGTAGGCGTGGCCGAGACGGCTGCGGATGTCCATCTCCAGCCAGTGGTAACTGGGGTCGGTGAGCGGGGACAGCAACCGGTGCTGAAGGAGGGCCTGGTGGTGGAGGGCTATGGCCGCGCCCGGGTTTCCCTCGCCCCGCTCCGCCGTTCCCAGGCGGGTCAGACTGCGTGCGCAGAGGAAGATGTCCCCGACCTGCTCGCCCAGTTCGACCGCCTGCCGGAACCGGCTCCTGGCCTCACCGTAGTGGCCGAGGCGGAGGTGGACGTCGGCGGCGCAGGTCAGGGTCCTGCCGAGGACGCGCGGCCTGGCGTCCCGCTCGGCGTGCGTGTGGGCGTCGGCAAAGCAGGCCAGTGCCTCCTCGTTGCGTCGCCGGAACTGGTGGGCGAGGCCGAGGGTGACGAGTGCTATCGAGACGATCCAGTCGTTGCCCAGTTCCCGGGCCAGGTCCACCGCCGTCCTGAGATGGCGAATCGCCCGGTCGTCCTCTCCCACGCTCAGGTCGACGGCCCCCAGCGCGGCGAGAGCCCGGGCCTCCTCGAACGGGTCGTCGCGGCGTCGGCTGAGGTCCAGTGCCTCGGTGATGCTGGTGCGGGCCTGCCGGTACCGGCGTTGGTACACCCCGGTGTAGCCCAGGCAGTTCCGCAGCGCGGTGGCCATCCGCTCGTCCGTGGCCTCGTCCACGTGCGCGAGGGCGATCTCCAGGACCGTCTGGCTCTCGTGGTAGCGGCCCTGCCGTACGAAGTAGTCGACCAGCGCCTCGGCGATCCAGCAGGCGTAGTCGGCCTCGCCGAGGGCCGCGGCGTGTCCGACGACATCGGCGAGCTGGCCACCGGCCGCGTCCAGCCAGGTCTCCGCGTCCTGCCAGTGCTTGAACGGTGAGCCGGCGGGCTCGGGTCCGGTGGGGAAACCGGCCGTGCCGAAGTCGCTGGTGATCCTGGCCGCGTCCAGGAAGAGGCGGAGTGCGGCCCTGCGTGCGGTGGCGGCCTCGGCGGGCGCGCCCTCCGCGAGGCGTCGTGCGTGCACGCGGACCAGGTCGTGCAATCGGTAGCGGCCCGGACGCGAGTGCTGCAGAAGGCTCGTGTCGACGAGGCTTTCCAGGATGCTCTCGGTGTCGTGCGACGGACCGCCGAGCATGGTCGCCGCCGTCAGCACGTCGAACTCGACCGTCGGTGCGAGCCCCAGGGCGCGGAACCCGCGCTGCTGCTCGGGTGCGAGCTGGTCGTAGGACAGGCGGAAGGCGGCCTCCACACTGCGGTTGCCGACGCTCAGTTCGCCGAGCCGGTGCTCGTCGCCCGCCATGCGGCCCACCAGGTACCCCACCGTCCAGGTGCCGCGGTTCTGCAGCCGCGACCCCGCGATGCGCAGTGCCAGCGGCAGCCCGTCGCACAGCCCGACCAGTTGCTGCGTCGCCTCCGGCTCCCGGCTCGTGCGGTCCTCTCCGATGATGTGCGTGAGCAGGGACACCGCGTCCCCGCTCTCCAGGGGCTCCAGGGTGACCCGGCGGTCGGCGTCCAGTTCGGCCAGCCGCCGCCGGCCGGCCACCAGCACCCTGCTGCCCGCTCCCGCCGGCAGCAGCGGCCGTACCTGGTCGGCGTCCAGGGCGTCGTCCAGCACGAGCAGAAGTCGCAGCGGGCTGGTCGTCGCGCGCCAGACGGCGGTGAGCTCTTCGAGGTCGCTCGGCAGCTCACCCGTTGCCGCGCCGAGCGAGCGCAGCAGTCGCTGCAGCGCCCGCTCCGGAACCTGCCGCCGCTGCGTGCTGTGCGCACGCAGGTCCACGAACAGGCAGCCGTCCGGGTACCGGTCGCTGAGTTCACGGGCCGCGCGTACGACGAGCGCGGTCTTGCCGACCCCGGCCGTACCGTCCACCGTCATGATCGATACGGATCCGGGGGGAGCGGGCGCGATCAGCTGCGCCAGCGCCGCCTCCCGCCCGATCAGGTGGCCGGCGTCGCCCGGCAGGTCGTTCACCGTGCGGTGGAAGGGGGGTGGGGCTGCGGGAGCGGCGGAGCGGCCCGTGGCGGGACCGAGGAGGCGTTCGTCGTCCTGGTGCAGCACCGCGTCGTACATCCGGCGGAGTTCCTCGCCGGGATCGACGCCGAGTTCGTCGCGCAGGCGCCCCCGCATGCCCTGGAAGGAGTTCAGGGCTTCGGCCTGGCGCCCGCTTCCGTACAGGGCACGCATGCGCAGGGCCAGTACCGACTCGTTGAGGGGATCGGACGTGGACAGCGCGGCGAGTTCGTCCAGCGCGTCGGCGGACCGGCCGAGCAGCACCAGGCACTCGAGTCTCTCGAGCCGGAGCGAGAGCCGTCGCTCCAGCAGCCGCCGGCGCTCCTCCTGCGCGCGCCGTCCCGGCAGGCCGGTCAGGGGCTCGCCACGGAACAGGGCGAGTGCCTCGGAGTACCGGTCCATCGCGGTGCCCACGTCGCCGGACACCTTCGCCTGCCGTGCCACGCCGGCCCGTTCGTCCAGCTCGGTCACGTCGAGCCGGACTCCGTGGCCGCCGAAGCTGTACCAGCCCTTGCCGCTGCGGATCACCGATTCCGCGGGCCCGGCGCCCGGCACGTCGAGTGCCTTGCGCAGTGGGTGGATGTGGCTCGGCAGAACCTTGTGGCCGGACCCCGGCAGCTGCCCGTCCCACAGGTCGTCGAGCAACTGCTCATGGCTCACCCGCGTGTCGACACGCAGCACCAGCGCGGCGAGTACGGCCCGGCGCCGGACCGGCCCCAGGTCCACCGGTGTTCCGCCCCGCCAGGCCAGCAGCGGCCCGAGCACGTCGATCCGGAGCTCCTGAGGCGTTCCCCCGTCCACCGCGAACCCTCCGCTCCCGTACATCATCGGAATTTCATCAGCATTGCAGCACCCCTGGCCATGGTGGCGTGTACGAGATCGCACAACCCGCACAACTGAAGGGGGAGTCGCAGTGACCGAAGTGGAGTTGGTGGCCACCGCGTTCGCGACAGGGGCGGCGGCCGGACTCACGGGCTCCGCGCGCGGAACCGTCCATGACCTTTACGCCGGGCTGAGAGAGGCGGTCCGCCGGAGGCTGGCCGGAGCCGGAGCCGGAGCCGGAGCCGGGGGAGCGGGTGGCTACGGCGTACGGGTGCTGGACGCGTACGAGACCGACCCCGATGTGTGGCGGACGCGGCTGCTCCAGGTGCTGGCAGGTTCCGGTGTGGAGAGGGACGAGGAGATCCTCGCGGCCGCCCGCGCCGTGCTCCGCGCGGAGCGCCCGACGGGGCGCATCCCCGTGGCGGCCCGACCGGTCCGGTGGGGGAGTTGAACCGCTGGTGGGAGAACCGCCGTCATCGAGCGTCAGCGTCTCGGCGCCGGCGTCAGGGCCCCTGGCCGGGACCGACCGCGGCAACGCGCGGTGATTCACGGGGGGTCCGCCGGAACCCGGTCCGCGCGACGAAGGCGGCGGCGAGCAGGGCAGCGAGGGCGGTGAGCGAGGTGCCCTGCCAGCCGATGGCTCCGAGCAGGGGCGCGGCCAGCGCCGTACCGATGGCGCCGACGATGAAGTAGAGCACCAGGTAGACGCTGGTGAGGCTGCCGCTGCGATCGGGGTCGATGGCCATGACACGGCTCTGGTTGGCTGCCTGGGCGGCGAAGCAGCCGGCGTCGAAGAGGGCGAGGCCGAGCGCGGTGACCGGCGGGGTGTCCAGGCCCGTGGCGAGCAGGGCGGTCCCGGCCGCGGCCACCAGCATGCCCGCGACGATCACCGTGCCGGGGGTGTAGCGGTCGGCGAGCCGCCCGGTGAGCGGGAGAACGGCGAAGCCGAGGACGCCCGCCAAGCTGTACAGCCCGATGGCGGTGGGGGTCAGCGAGTGGGGAGGCCGGCCGAGGGCGAGGACGAGGGTGACCCAGACGAGGTTGAACGCGAAGTACCACAGGCCGCCGGCGGCCACGGCGCGGCGCAGGCGGGAGTGCTGCCGCAGCAGGAGGGGGAGCGAGCCGAGGGCGGCCAGGTACCCGTGGCGGAACGGTGGCCGCTCGGAGGGAAGGAGCATGGCGGCAGCGAGCGCGCCGAGCAGGGCGAGGGCGGCGAAGACGAGCAGCATCTGTCGCCACCCGAGTACGTCGGAGAGGGTGCCTCCGACCAGTCGGCTGAGCAGGATGCCGGCCGACATTCCGGCGGCAACGGTGGCCACGGCGGCGGCGCGGCGTTCGGGCCGGGCATGGCGGCCGACGATGCTTCCGGCCTGCGCCGCGACGCCGGCCGCGGCTCCGACGAACACGTAGGCGGCCAGGAGCACGCCCGCGCCGGTGGCTGACGCGGCCACGACGAGGGCGGCGGCCAGAGCGGTGAGCTGGCCGGCGATCAGGCGGTTGGGGGCGAGACGGTCGCCCAGGGGAAGCAGCAGTGCGAATCCGCTCATGCAGCCGATGAGTGCGGCGGTGGGCACGAGGCCGATCACGGAGAGCGGTACGTCCAGCTGGGCGGCGACGTCGGTGAGCGCGGGCTGGATGGCGTAGTTGTTCGCGATGGCCGTCCCGGCGATCGCGGCGAGAAGGAACGTGCGGCCCCGGCGTATCCCGCGGGACATTGCCGTCGGTCCCGGGTGCGTCCTGCCGGTCACGGCTGTTGCCCCCGGTAGGCCCGGGCGTATCCCGTCGGTCATGGCCGTTGGTCCCGGGTGAGGACGACGGCGTAACGGCACTCGGCGCCGCTGTTGTTGGCGAAGACGCAGGGGGCGGGCTCGCCGAGTTCGATCGTGTCGCCCGTGCCGAGTTCGTGCACCGTGTCGCCCTCGTGGAAGGTCAGACGCCCGTCGAGCACCCAGACGACCTGCCGGACGAACGCGAAGGCCGCGGCCGGATACGGCACCTGGGCGTCGGCGGGCAGGCGGATCTCGACGATCTCCGTGGGGAAGTGCGGCCCGGTGATCTGACGGCGCCGGTAACCGGTGGTGGGATCGCGCCACTCGGTCGCGTCGGCCGCCCGGCGCAGCCCCGCGGTTTCGCCCGCTGCCCCGTCGGGGGTGCCTTCGGCGAGGGCGAGCAGGGAGGAGACACTGAGCTGGAAGGCGGCGGACAGCTTGCCGAGCACGACGGCGGTGGGGCTGCTCTCGCCGCGCTCGATCCTGCTGATCATGGCCTGGGAGACGCCGGAGGCTTCCGCGAGCTGGGCGAGGGTCCACCGGCGGCGGTCCCGTTCGGTGCGGACGCGGGCAGCGATCTGGCCCACCAGAGGATGGCTGTCTATCATGTTGGACATGAATCCAATATACGAAATGACTCGATCGGCGGTGGTCCGACCGGCACATTCCGGCGACGCGGAAGCCGTCCTCGCCATTCGCAATCACGCGATCGAGCATTCGACGGCCCTGTGGACACAGACCCCGCAGTCTGCTGCCGAAGGGGCCGCCTGGCTGGCCGTCCACCTGGAGCGCGGCTCGGCGGTCGTGGCCGAAGTGGACGGCGAGGTCGCCGGGTTCGCCGTCTACGGCCAGTGGCGGGAACTCGACGGATTCCTGCACACCGTGGAGGACTCGGTCTACGTCCGCGAGGGCCGGCACGGACTCGGCGTCGGCACCGCGCTGATGACCGCTCTGATCGCATCGGCGCGCGAGGCCGGCCATCGCGTCATGATCGCGGACATCGAGGCCGGCAACACCGCGTCGATCCGGCTGCACGAACGATTCGGGTTCCAGCACGTCGGCACGGTGCGGGAAGCCGGCATCAAGTTCGGGCGCTGGCTCGACCTGACGATCATGCGGCTGCCCCTGACCCCGGCTGCCGAATCCTGACGGGGACGGCCGCCGGCAGGAACGGCGCGCCCACCTCACCCGGTCCGGCGCCCGCGGCCGCCAACGCGGCCCCCGCCCCGTGCCGACGTACCTCTCCATGGCCGTGGCCACGCCCGGCGGAAGAATCGGCCTCGTGCGAGGCGGAGCGCCCCAAGGGCTGACGTTCACCCTCCGCAACGGCAACAGCCGTGCGTACAGCCACCTGCGCCTGGTCTTCCGGATGGAGATCCTGGTGGACGGAACCCCGGCAGCGAGCTGCGGACGCGCCGGGACTGATCGCGGCAGCCGGACGGCGGTAGCCGGACGGCGGGGCCGCGCTGCGGCGGCCCCGGCCGGTCACTTCGCGACGGTCGGGATCTCCGGCTCCAGCGAGTTGCCCGCGGGAATCCTGCCGCAGCTGGTGGGGGCGGTCCTGCCGGCGAAGCGGTCGTTCAGCCAGGCCATCGCGCGGGGCGCCCAGTACAGCATGGAACCGACGTGGCTGAGCAGGTTGTACTGCTCGTACTTGATCGACTTGTTGCCGGTGGCGCAGTACTGCCGTGCCAGCGCCCGCACGTCGCCGGCGACCATGACACCGTCACCCGTGCCGATACCGGCCGGGTTGTTGAGCGTTCCCTCGAGCACGCCCGCGTTCCCCTGTCCGATGAGCCCGGGGACGGTCGGGGTGGCGGCCTGACCGAGGTTGATCTTGTTGACCGCCTCGACGAAGGCAGGGATGGAGTTCGGGTCCTTGTACTCCGGCTTCGTCATGTCTTTCCAGGTCATCCCCGGGTAGCGGCCCAGCGCATCGACGATCGAGCCGTACTCGAGCTCGTTGTAGACCTTGAGGCCCTTCTCGCTGAGGTAGGGCTTGATGTCGATGCCGTACGAGCGGGTGACGCCGATGAGAGCCATCGGGATCACGCCGTTCCACACCGGGGCGCCGTCGACGTACTTCAGATTGTGCGCCGGGTCGACGAGCAGTCCGCCCTCGGTGAAGCCGACCAACTGCCGGTTCACCTCGGGCGCGTACTCGGGGGCAAGGGCTGCCGCCCAGTTGGTGGCGATGGCCCCGCCGGAGTAGCCGAACAGGCCGAACCGAGTGGCGCTGTTCAGGCCGGTCTCCTCGGTGCGCGTGCTCGCCCGGATCGAGTCCAGCGTGTTCGTCCCGTACTCCGGTCCGGCCGCGAAGTCGGCGCTCTGACCCTCGGTGTCCGGGATGACGACGTCGTAGCCGTGGAGGAGCAGCGGCGCCAGAACGACGGTCTCGACGTTGGCGATGATGCCGCCGAGGGACACGTCGCCCGCGATGGCCCGGGAGGGTCCGTCCTCCGGGTCGAGGGAGTCGTAGAACGATTGGTAGGACACGGCCTTGCTGCCGTCGCTGCGATGACCGCGGACCACCGTGGTCACGTTGGCCGAGGGCCGGCCCTGGGCGTCGGTCGAGCGGTAGAGCAGCTGGATGGCCTTCACCGGCGTCGGGATGCCGACGATGTGGTAGTCCAGCGTGCGCTTCTTCAGTACGTCGCCGGGCTTGTACGAGGACAGCGGCTTGCTGCCGTCGTAGCGGTAGAACGGGTCGGACGCGGTGGCGTTCACCTCGCCCGCGGTGGGTGCGGCCATCGCTGCCGGCACCGTGCCGACGGTGAGGGCGGTGACGGCGGCGGTGGCCAGCAGGCCGACGGTGATCCGGTTCATGACTCCCCCGATGTGCGCAGCAAGGACAGGTGTTATTACTCCGCGGTAAGTTACTGGTGGTAAACGTCGCCTGTACATAGGCGCGTCAACAGAGATTTCGGGCCCCGCACCAGGGGCCGGGCTGACGTGGGCGCGGTCAGATGTCCGGCCGCACATCGGATCGCCGGACGGAAGCCGCCCGGGCCCAGCCGGCCCCGACCTGTTGGAGAAACAGCTCGGCCCGGCTCCCAGCCGGGCACAAGCGGCCACCGAATCCGCCGATTCAGCTGACCGGCGGCCCGTCAGATGTGCAGCTCGGCCCGGAACGCCGTCGTCGCGTCACCTGCGATGGACACATCGAGCTCACCGTCGGACCGCGCCTCGACGGACACCCGGACGTCGCCCGACCGACCCATCGCCGCCCTTTGCCGCCCGGTGAAGACCAGCCGGCCGCCCGACGTGGGGACGATGCCGTGCCGCACCAGGTACGCACCGAGCGGGCCGTTCCCGTTACCGGTCACCGGATCCTCGGTGATACCGATCGCGGGCGCGAACATCCGGGCCCAGGTGAGCAGGTGCGCCTCCCCCGTGGCCCTGGTGAAGAGGAAGAAGCCGTTGCTGCCCACCTCGCGGCTCAGAGCCGTCAACGCGACAGGATCCGGCCGCAGCCCGTCCACCACGGCGCGCTCGCGCAACTCCACCAGCACCTTGGAGTGCCCGGTCGACACGACCTGGACGGGACCGTTGTCCGCCAGGTCGCGGACATCGGCGCCCACGGCGTGCAGCAGCCGGTCCACCTGATCGCCGTTCAGCTCGGGCCCGAAGGCAGCCACCCCCTGGTGCATGCCGATCCGCACCCGGTCGCCATCGCGGTGGATCTCCACCCGCTGCAGCAGTCCGCCGCCCGTCTTCTGCACCAGCGAGGCCGACGGCAGCCCGTATTCGACTGCTCGGGCGTAGTGCGCCCCGACGGTGGCGTGCCCGCAGGTCGGCACCTCTGTCGTCGGGGTGAAGAAGCGCACCCGTACGTCGTGGTCGGCGGCGTCGGCGGGCAGCACGAATGCCGTTTCCGAGTTGTTGAGCTCCCGTGCGACCGCGAGCATCTCGGCGTCCGTCATGCCGTCGGCCGCCAGCACCACGCCCGCCGGGTTGCCGGTGAACGGGGTGAGGGTGAAGGCGTCGACCTGATAGAGGATCCTCATCGGCCGTGAACCCGCCAGGCAACTGCGTCCGCTGCCACCCGGAACCCGTGGTGCAGCCCGGTCACCTGGAGCACCGCCCGCGCGGGCCGATGGTCGCCGAACACCTCGCCGAAGACGGCGTCGACGCCTGCCCAGTCGGAGATGTCCGTCAGATAGAGGCACACCTTGGCCACGGAGTCGACGCCACCGCCACCGGCTTCGACGATGGACAGCACATTGGACAGCGTCTGACGCGCCTGCTCCGCGACGGTGGCATCGGCGGATACGCCTACCGGAAGCTGCGCGGACACCCAGATGGTGCCGTCCGGCGTGACGGCGGCCTGCGCGTAGTGGCCGGACGGGTCGGGCGCTCCGGGCGTCGTGACCGCATCAAGAAACGTCATGTCCGCCTGCCGCAGTGTCCGCAGCCAACCGCACCAGGGTCCGGACCGCGCACCCGGTGCCGCCCTGAGGGGTGTAACCGTAGGGGGCGCCCTCGTGGAATGCCGGCCCGGCGATGTCCAGGTGGGCCCAGGGGGTGCCGGCCGGAACGAACTCTCTGAGGAACAGGCCGGCCACGAGGCCACCGCCCATGCGCTCGCCGTAGTTGGCGAGGTCGGCCACCCGGGAGTTCAGGCTCGGGCGCAGTTCGGCCGGCAGTGGCATGGGCCAGGCCCGCTCGCCGACCAGGCCGGCGGCAGCCAGGACCCGGTCGCGGAAGGCGTCGTCGTTGGACATGACCCCGAAGAGGTGGTTGCCCAGGCCGAACCGCATGGCGGCGGTCAGGGTGGCCACGTCCACGATCGCGTCGGGCCGCTCCTCGCCCGCGCGCACCAATGCGTCGGCGAGCACCAGACGCCCCTCGGCGTCCGTGTTGAGCACCTCGACGGTCCGGCCGCCGTACATCCGCAGCACGTCGCCGGGGCGGACGGCGGAGCCGGACGGCATGTTCTCGGCCAGCGCCAGCCAGCCGGTGACGTTGACCCGCAGACCGAGCCGGGCGGCGGCCAGCACCGCGGCGCACACGGCTGCCGCACCGGACATGTCGCGCTTCATGATCTCGTTGGCGCCGACCGGCTTCAGCGAGATGCCGCCCGAGTCATAGGTGATGCCCTTGCCGACGAAGGCGAGACTCACTGTCGCCTCGGGGTGGGTGTGAGCGATCCGCACCAGCCGCGGCGGCCTGGCCGAGCCCTGCCCGACGCCGAGGATGCCACCGAAGGAGCCCGCGGCGAGCGCCTTCTCGTCGATCACCTCGACCGCCGGCCCGTACTCCCTGCCGGCCGTGACCACGGCGTCGGCGAAGCTCTCAGGGTGCAGGTCGTTGGCAGGCATGTTGACCAGGTCGCGGGCTCGGTTCAGCTCCTGGCCGAGCACGCCGGAGCGCCGCACGGCGTCCTCGGCGTCCGCCCGGCCGTGACGGCTCGTGGGAATCACCAGCTTGCGGACCGGGGCCGCGGCGTCAGGAGTGGTGCGGTAGGCAGTGAAGGCGTACGCGCCGAGCAGGCCGCCCAACGCCACCGCCTCCACGGCCTCGGCAGTCCCGACCGGGAGAGCCAGAGCGACCGTCCCGGCGCCCGACATGGTCCGGGCCGCCACCCCAGCGGCCCGCCGCAGCGCCTCGGCGTCGTACCCGTCGTTCTCGTCGGCGGCGTCGCCGAGGCCGACCGCGAGGACCAGCCGGGCCTTGATGCCGGCGGGGGCGGGGAGCTTGACCGCCTCGCCCTCGGCGCCGGTCACGCCGAGCGCGCAGAGCAGGTCGGTCAGCCCGCCGTCGAACGCCGCGGCCACCGCCTCCGCGCCGGGCGTCAGTACCGGGCCCTTGGGACCCTTGGCGGTGCCGATCACGATGCAGTCCGCAGGCAGCGATGCCACGTGGATGGTGCTTACCGTCAGTGCGGTCACGTACGTACGTCCCGTTCTTCATGGAAGGCGGTGGGTCAGGTTCTCGGCGCGGCCGGGGTCGCCGGGGTCTCTTCCAGGGCCGCCGGAGTCGGCATCCTGCGGCGGGTCAGGCCGACCCCGACCAGCACCACCAACATCCCGGCGGCGACCCGGACGGTGAACCCCTCGCCGAGCACGGTGGCGCCCAGCGCCACCGAGACCACTGGCAGCAAGTAGCCGACCGTCGCGGCGTTGGTGGCGCCTTCGGCGGCGATGATCCGGTAGGTGAGGTGGAAGGTGACCCCGGTGGCCACGACGCCGAGGACGAGCACGGCGACGAGGGTCCTCGGACCGATGTGAATCGACGTCAGTCCGCCGGCCGGCAGGGTCAGCGCGGTCAGGCCGGTCGCCGCGACGATCTGCGCCGCGGACAGCGAGATGGTGGGGAAGCCCTTCCCGACCAGGTTGCGGCCCATGTACGCGAAGCCGACGGCATAGCTCGCCGCCGCGGCGACGACGGCGAGGGCGCCCCAGCCGACCGGCCCGGCGGTCTGCCACGGCGCGAAGATCAGCACTACCCCGGCGAAGCCGAGCAGGAGTCCGCCCAGCCTGACAGGGCGGAGCCCGCGTTCGGAACCGGTCACGACGCCGATCAGCAGGGACCACAGCGGGGTTGTCGCATTCAGCACGCCGGCCGTCCCGGAGTCGATGGTCTGCTGGCCGAGGCTGAACATGGCGAAGGGCAGGGCGTTGCAGAAGAAGGCGGCCACGACGATGTGGCCCCAGGTCGCCCGACCCCGAGGGAGCCGTCGCCCAGAGCCGAGGCACGCGAGCAGCAGGGTGACCGACCCGAGTAAGCAGCGGCTGAAGGTGACCTGAACCGGAGTCAGGGCGTCCAGGGCCAGCTCGATCCAGAGGAAGGTCGACCCCCACAGCAGGGCGAGCACGCCCACCCGCGCCCACGCCCATGTCCTGCCCGCGACATCGCTCACCCGTGATCTCTCCTTGCCAGGACCTCGCCTCCATGAACGGTGCCCTGACCAACCCGGAAGGACAAGTGAAAAGTTCTACATCTGGTTTAAGTCCTGCTACATGCTTGATGAGAAGGCGCATGCAGGTGTTCGCCGGGACCGATCCCAAGCCGGCCGGCCCGGGCCGCGGCCGGGGATGGCGTCGCTCGGAACACCCAGCTCGATGGCGCGCGCGGTAGTGCTCGGCCTCGCCCCGTGGCATCCGAGGCGATCAGCCACATGGCCCGGCGGCTCAAGAGGCGGCCCGGCCGTGAGTGCCTGGCACGTTGATGTCAGCTATGGATGTCAGAAGGGCCCCACCTCCGAAAATCCGGAGGTGGGGCCCTTCTGAACTGGTGCCCCCGGCAGGATTCGAACCTGCGACACCCGCTTTAGGGGCGAGGTGGGGCGAGTTGGGGCCTGACCTGCAACATGCCGGCTTTGGCGTTTTGTCCGCAGGCGTCTCTGCCGACGTCCGCAGTTCCCGTGAGTCCCCGCCCCACCTGGCGCGGTTGTGGCACGGGGTACTTCTGATCCGTAGCTCTATGTGGATCGGTCGCGCACGGTCATGTCGGCCTCGCCAAGACCACGTAAGGGTGTTACCGGACGGGGCGGCTGCTGCACTTCGCTGCTTCATACGAAAGGGCCGGTTCGAGAAGGTCAACCGATCGGGCGCCGCCGTATCCCAGCGCTCCTACCGTCGTCGTGAAGGCCGAGCAGGGGTGCCCATGTGCGCCCCTGTCCGGTGTCGTTGATGTCAGCGGTGGATGTCAGGGCGCACCCGTCGCGCACACTCGGGCGGGGTCGCTCGGCACTCGGACGATCCGACTGTCTTGTGCTGCGGACCAGCAAGACGGACGCTGAGTTGAGGGACGGGGGATGGTCCACTCCCTTGGTCCCTTGGGCGTGAAGGAGGCCCCCGCCGCGGCGAAGCGACGGGGGCTTGTCTCTTGCTGTCGCTGGTCCGGTCAGGCCATCACTTCACGGGGGGAACGCCAGGCGATCGCCCCGGACAGGCCGGTGACCTCCAAAGCTCCGTCCCCCGTCAGCCTGAGACGGTTGCCGCGCCCGTCGATGCCCAGGCTCCACACCCGCTGTCCGTCGGCGTCGTCGATGGTGAGGTCGCCGTTCATCTGCATGACGCACATTCCAGGAGACCTGCGCTGTGTCTGGGACGACCACTGCGGAGTACGTTCGCCGTCCTGGTACAGGACCAGGTTCCCGTCGGTCTCGTAGACGAGCCGGTACCGGCCGCCCCCCGAGCTGATCGAGTCGCCGCTGCGCAGGGTGTCCCCGGGATGCATGTGGTCGCCCTGGGCCGTGGGGTTCTCGGTGTCGTAGACGTAGCCCAGGCTTCGGTGGTCGAGCACCGCGCTCACCCGCACGCTCGACCACGGGGGCATCAGGTCGTTGACGTTCTGTCCCGGCGGGCCGCCGCTCTGCGGGAGGTATGTCTCGTTCCGGTGGTTCTGCTGCCACAAGGCCCAGAGCCGGTCGATGTTGCAGTGATGCAGCCAGAAGACGGGGTCGTTGGGCGAACTGGTGAGTTCCATGTTGCCGCCGATCCACCGATGGACCCTGTTGTGGATGTCCGGCGTTATCACGCCTTCTATGGATTTGCGGAAGCTTTGGCTCACCCCCTCCCACGGCTCGCTGTCGTACGGCGTCATTGCGAGGCAGGCGGACACGTCGCCTGTTGTCGGCAGGTGGTCGGCGCCGGCACCGAACTGCCGCCTGAGGTACGAAGGGATCTCCCGACTGGGATCGACGCAGAACCATCCGTTGCCTACGGCGAACGGACCGGTCATGACCCGGTCGTCGCTCGCCCTGCCGTTGCCGCCCATGAAGTAGTCGGCCCATGGATCGCTGGTGCCCGTCCAGTCCCAGTACGGAATGGTGAGCGTCGGCTGACCGGACGGGGTCGGCAGTGCCGTCTCGAAGATCCGGACGAACTCCCGGTGCCAGGGCAGGAAAGTGGGGACGTGGTGGTAGGAGTTCGCACCTGCCACGTGCGCCTTGGTGAACTGGTCGTATTTGCCTTGGGACTTTAGGTCCCACACCGCTGTGACGAGTTGCCGCTTCTGGTCCTCGGACAACAGGGCCTGGTTCCTGCGGACAAGTAGGGCCATGGTGAGCCTCTCTCAACGATCGGCCGGATGGGTGAATGCCCCTCGACCAACATCGGATCGCAGCCGACTCGTCGCCACACGGAGTACGCCATTCGGGTGACGTCGCCAGAGCATCCCCGTGCCCACTCGGTCGGCAGAACTCTCCGGGTGGCTGCCCTACTGGTTCGACAACGTGGTGAAGCCTCGGCGCAAGCTCGGCACGTACGACAAGTACGAAGCGCGCGTCCGGCTGTACCTGGTGCCCATGGTCGGAGGGAAGCGGCTGGGTTCGCTCGGTGACGCTGATGTCCGGCGCTTCCTCGTCCAGCTGAAGAACAAGACCACCGCGGCTACTGCAAAGGAATCGCACCGGGTTCTGCGCACCGCCCTCACTGCGGCCTCCTCTACATCCGCCGGCAGACCCAGCGGCGGCGCGGTGTTTCTTTACGACGACGATCCCAAGGCGCCGACTGGCTGTTCTGCTCCCGGCCATGTCATCGCGCCCCTTCGCCGGCACAGGATGCGACAGGTTGCGGCCAAGGCTGGAGCGGGGGAGTCGTGGCAGGAGGCGGGCATGTCTTCGCTGCTCGAGAGGCGGCCCGGCGGTGAGTGACCGACACCGTTGATGTCAGCTGTGGATGTCAGAAGGGCCCCACCTCCGAAAATCCGGAGGTGGGGCCCTTCTGAACTGGTGCCCCCGGCAGGATTCGAACCTGCGACACCCGCTTTAGGAGAGCGGTGCTCTATCCCCTGAGCTACGAAGGCGCGGGGCCGCGGAAAGTCTTGTCGAAAACCCAGGGGACGGATCTTCGTCAAGGCTTGCAGGCCCGCTGGTCAGGCGTGGCGGACTGTCTTGTGCGATCTTGCTCGAGCAGACAGGCGGGACGTACCAACGACCGACCAGGGACAGCCTAGCGGATTCGCCGCCGTGGAGGGCTTCTGTATGTGGTTAGTGGCGCCGGACACAGGCGGCAGGGATCTGACCTGCGGTGTTCTCCGGATTGGCGTGATGCCGTCGCAGGTGGCGAGCGGCTCGGCCGGGGCGGCTCGACTGTTCCGAGGGACCGTCGCTCAAGTGATCTTCGGGGGGTGATCGAACACGGTTCCTGGGCGGGTGATCTTCAGGTCCGGGGTGGATGGAGGTCGGGGTGGGCGGCGGGAAGCTGACCGGGCATTCCCGGGAGCCTGCACGTCATCGGGCTCGCTGGGCTTGGGCCCTCTGCGGCGGGTGTCTCACACGCCGGGGCTGGGCGCGTCGGACTCGTCCGCCGTGGCGCTCGCCGTCGCGCCAAGGAGCGTCACCAGCACAATGAGTGACGTACCGTCAGGTGGTGAATTCGGCGGACCGTACCGGCATCGAAAGTGAGGCGGGGTGGCCTTGAGCGAGGAAATCGAGGGCGCGGCCGAGGAGTTCGAGCGTTCGGTGAGCTGGCTGCACAGCGAATTGAGGGCTCTCGCGGCGGCCGTCGCGCCCGGGGTGGAGCCGGCGGTCGAGGAGCGGATCCAGGAGCGGCGCACCACGCGCGGGGCGATGGGCAGGCAGTTCACGGTGACCCTGACCCTGGCAGGCGCTTCCTGTGCTGCTGCGTCGGCCGTCGACGCCATGGCCGCGGCAGGCTGGTGTTCCGTCGAGACCGGCGAGGGCCTCGGGGGGTCCTCGGTGAAGGCGCGGCGCGACGGGTTCGAGGTGGGTCTCTTCAGTCGGCCGTCCGGCGGTCCGGTCATCTGGGGCAAGGCGCCCACCGTGTGGTTCCGCGACCGCTGGATACGTCCGCCGCGCGCGGCCGCGCCGCAGACACTGGCGCCCGGAGACCGGCTGTGCCGCATGTGCGACGGCTGGGGCACATGCGGCGCATGCGAGGGGCTGGGCTTCGTGGACGGCAGCCGGTGTGGGGAGTGTGGTCTCGGAATGGACTGCTCCTTCTGCAGGGGCAGTGGCCGGGAGCGCCCGGACGGTTGACCGCTTCGGTGCGCGCCCGCGTCTGTGGGGTGGGTCGGGGAGGCGGAGGGATGCACGGCAGGAAAGGCGGGTCCGTCTATTTCCGGTAATGCGTGGGACGTAAAGCCATTTGGTCCCGTCCTCGGTTGAATGATTTGACCGGATCGAAAGAAATAACCACAAAAGAACCCTTGGGTCCGTCGCTCCGGTTGTCCGCCGCGCCGGGGGCGAGGCCGATTCCGAGGGGCTTCTGAATGGGTGTGCGGACAGGGCCGAGGCTGGTCAGCGGGGTCTGGGGTGAGGGGTGTTGGGCCGTCCGTGGCGCGTGTGCGAGGGCGAGGTTGATGGGTGGGTCGGTGCCGGTAAACGATCACTGACGCTCTGTTATATGCTCGCGCGAAAAGCGATGGCAGGGGAGCATGAAGTCAATCAATTCCGCCCCGCTGGTCTCGGTCCTGGCAGATGTCAGCGGGCTGAGTGACGCGGAGCTGGCCGAGCTGCCGGACACCGTATTCGCCGACATGGTGTCGCGGCTCAGGGAAGAAGTGCTCACCCCCTCCAGCGAGCCGGTTTCCGCGTTCACGTCGGCGCTCGACCCTGCGGCCGGGGAACGGGAGCGGACCCGCGAGCGGTCATGACGTTCCGCCAGTTCCTTCTCAAGTTGCATACGCGATGCAATTTGGCATGTACGTATTGCTACGTATACGAGGCCGCTGACCAGAGCTGGCGGACGAAGGTGCGGCGGATGGAACACTCCACGGTGCGGCAGGTGGCCGCCCGGATCGCCGACTACCGGAGGCCGCCGGGGGGCGGGACCGGGGCGGAACGGTCCGACGGGCCGATCTCGGTGATTCTTCACGGCGGTGAGCCCCTGCTCGTCGGGCATCGGCATCTCGACGGGACCCTGAGGATTCTGCGCGACGCGCTGGACGGCACCGGCGAGGTCGCCTGGGGGATGCAGACCAACGGGGTGCTGCTGGGCCAGGATCCGGAGCTGCTGCGGGTGCTGCGCCGGTACGGCGTGCGCGTCGGGGTCAGCCTCGACGGGACTGCCGCGGGCCATGACCGGTACAGGAAGTTCGCCGACGGGCGAGGCAGTCACGGGGCCGTGGCCCGGGCGCTGCGCATCCTCGGGGACGGGGCCGACCGGGAGCTCTTCAGCGGAGTGCTGTGCACCATCGACCTGGACGCCGACCCCGTGGAGACCTACGAGGCGCTGCTCGAATTCTCGCCGCCGCGGATGGATCTCCTGCTGCCGCACGGCACATGGGACGTCCCCCCGCCGGGCCTTGCGGCACGGCGCGTACCACCAGGAAGGCCGCCCGGTTCGCAGGACGGGCCGTGTGACGGGGCGCAGGACAGTCCGGGGGCGACCCCGTACGCCGACTGGCTGTGCGCCGTCTTCGACCGCTGGTACGGGGCGCCCCGGCGTGAGACCGGGATCCGGCTCTTCGAGGAGCTGATCATGCTGCTGCTGGGCGGCCGGGCGAGCAGCGAGATGGTGGGCAACGGCCCGCTGGACCTCGTCGTCGTGGAGACGGACGGCTCGCTGGAGCTGGCCGACAGCCTGAAGGTGTCGTACGACGGGGCGGCTGCCACCCCGCTGGACGTGTTCCGTGATGCTTTCACCGTGGCCGAGGCGCATCCGGCCTTCCGCAGTCCGGAGCTGTCGCCCGTCTGCGCTTCCTGCCCGCTGGTGGCGGTCTGCGGCGGAGGGCTGTACGCCCACCGGTACAGCCACGGGCCCGGTGATCCGTTCGCTCATCCCACGGTCTACTGCGCGGACATGGCCGCCCTGATCGGGCACATCCGGCGCAGGCTGGAGCACGATCTGGCCAGGCTGAAGGAGCGCCGGCCGGCCGGTTCGGTGGCCCGGTGAACGGGCCGGGGGCCGCGCCTGCCCGGCATCTGATTCCGCGCGAGACCTTCCTGGCGCTGGCCCGGGGGCGGGGCGGCGCCTCCGCCGTGGCCGTTCTGCGGGCCGGACAGCTGAGCAAGCGCAGGCTGCTGCTGAGCGCGGTGCGCCGGGTCGCGGAGGAGCGTGCCCCGCGTGTGGTGCGGCAGATGCGGCTGGCGGAGACGTACGACCGGATCGAGGAGTTGCGCCAGGAGTCCACGGAGCGGTGGGAGTCGGTGCTCCTCCATCCCTATCTGGACCTGTGGGCGGCCGGTGCGCTGCGCGCGCTGTACACGGAGACGGGCGGCGGCGAGGTGGATCCCGTGCCTGGCGGGCTGGCCCGGCTGCTGGATCCGGGCGGCCCGGTCCTCCAGGTGGAGTCGCGGGGGCGCTGTCTCACCGTAAGGATCGATGACCGCGGCCCGTACCGAGAGGCGCACGGTGACCCGGTGCCGGGGCCCCTGGACGGCGCAACGGTGCGCCGCTGGGAGGGACTGCTGTCCGAGGCCTGGCAGTTGCTCGTCGAGCGGCATCCCTGGCACGCCGAGGCCGTCGGCGCCGGGGTGTCCACGCTGGTGCCGCTCCTGCCGAAGCCCGACGGCACAGCGGTGTCCTCGGTGGTGCGCCGCGGATACGGCGCGGTCGGCGTGTCCCTGCCCGCCGACGCCGAGCGGCTGGCGCTGGCGCTGGTCCACGAGTTCCTGCACATCCAGCTGGGCGCGCTGCTCGATCTCGTACCGCTGCACGGGCCGGACTCGGGGGCGCGCTATCACGCGCCGTGGCGCACGGATCCGCGCCCTGCGGGCGCCCTGCTTCAGGGAACGTACGCGCATCTGGGGGTCTCGGACTTCTGGCGGGTGGAACGGGGCAGGGAGCACTGGCCCGGGCCGCTGACCCGGAGTTACGCCGGCGGCCAGTACAGCCACTGGCGTGAGCGGACCGCCGATGCCGCGCGGACTCTGCTGGGCAGCGGTGAACTCAACTACGAAGGAGAGCAGTTCGTCGAGGAACTGAGCCGTACCATCGGCGACTGGGACAGGGATACGGGCTGAACGGCGTCCTGCCGACTCCGTAACGGCACTGCGTACCGTCGAGTTCTGGCCATAACGTGACCGTGGGCACAGTCTGCGTGGCCGCGGGCAATAACTGGCCGTTTCCGAGGGTATTCAGTTGGTGCCGGGGCACTGTGGGCCTGCGTTCAGCAGATCGAGTCGTGGGGGCGCGGTGGGGCCGTACTTCTTTCTGAGCTATGCCAGGACCGATGACCAGGACGCTTATGTGCGCCGGTTCTACGACGACTTATGTGCGCAGATCATGGAACTGGCCGGTAGCGCGGTCCGGTTGCCGGTCGGATTCCGGGACAACAGCTCCATCCGTATCGGTGAGCACTGGAGCGAGCGCCTGGAAAGCGTGCTCGGCATCTGTCATTCGATGGTGGCGCTCTACTCGCCCGACTATTTCCGCAGCGAGTGGTGTTCGCGTGAGGCCGGAGTGATGATGCGGCGCGCGAACCAGTACTTCGCGCGGACCCAGAAGGGCTCGTCGGCGCTGATCCCCGTGCTGTGGCGCCCCGTCGACATTCCGTCCGAGGTCGCGCACATCCAGTACGTCACCGACGGCTTCGGATCCTGGTACGCCGATGCCGGGCTGCAGCGGCTGCTCCAGAAGGACCCTGCGGGCGAGGACTACCGCAACGCCGTACGGCTCGTCGCGCAGCGCGTCCTGTACGTCGCCGAGCGCGAGAAGCTGCCCGTGGCCAACGGCATCCGGCTGGCACAGGAACCCCTGTCGTTCCCGCCGCGCACCGCACCCACCAGGCCGGGCAGCACCGTCCAGTTCTTCGTGGCCGCCGGCACCGCGGACACGCTGCCCGAAGAGCGCAGGAGCGCCCCGTACTACGGCCGTGCGGGGCTCGACTGGAATCCGTACCACCCGCAGGAGGAGTACCCGATCTACCAGGTGGCTCAGCGCCTGGTGACGGCACAGGGGTACGGCACCGCCTACCGGGAGGTGCGCAGTGGGCTCACCCGGCAGCTCAATCAGGCATGGCGCGACGACCAGGTGTCGATCCTGCTGGTGGACGCGTGGAGCGCGCCGGTGTCGCCGTACCGTGAGCAGTTGGAGCAGTTCGACCGGACGGAGCATCCCGCGACCGGCGTTCTCGTTCCCTGCCATCCCCGGGAGGACGGGGAGCGGGGGGAACTCTGGCGCGGGGTGACCGAGGTCTTCGAGCGGAAGTCGTCGCGCGGCACACAGGACAGGCAGTTCCAGGTCCGGGTCAGTGCCACGGACTTCAAGCAGGCCCTGGGGCGGATGGTGTCCTCCGCGCAGAACAACCTGATACGCAAGCGCCATGCCCCTGTGGCCCCGGGTGCGGGCGAGCAGGGGACGGTGTCGGCGCGCCCGATCCTGCGGGGGCCGACCAGCGGAACCGGCAGCGGGCCGGGCAGCGCTCCGCCACGGATTCCAGGGCCGGCCGGTGGAACACCGCAGGCCGGCCCTCCCGCTGACCGGCCGGTGAACCGGCCTCGCAGGCCCGGCGGGCACGGGCCGCTCGACTCTCGTGGTGACGGAGGCGCAGGGCGATGACCAGGGACGGTTGGGACGGTTCGGCGAGCGGGGACGCTTCGGGCGGCTGGGACGACGGAGACACCTTCGGGGGTGCGGAAGGCCTGCGGCTGGTGGACACCCCTGCGGGATCCGGGGAGTTCGGGGCTGTTTCCGGGGCTGTTGGTGCAGGGTTCGGAGCGGGCGGCGCCCAGGTGCCGGGTGCGAGGTCCCCGGCGGAAGGCGGCGCGGTGCCGGGCGAGAGGCCGGGTGAGAGGCCGGGAGCAGCCGGCACCGGTGGGAAGCGCACCGGGGAACCCGGCACCGTCGTGACGTTCTACTCGTTCAAGGGCGGCGTCGGCCGCACCATGGCTCTCGTCAACACCGCCTGGATCCTTGCCAGTAACGGCCTGCGGGTTCTGATCATCGACTGGGACCTGGAGGCGCCGGGGCTCCACCGCTACTTCCATCCACTGCTGGTCGACCCCGAACTCGGCTCCACCAAGGGCGTCATCGACCTCATCCGCGACTACTCCATGCGAGCCTCCGGGCCCGGTCCCGAGCCCCTGCCCGGAGGGCGGGTCGACTGGGACCGCTGGTTCCGTGACCACTCCGATGTCGACGACTGCATCGTCGGGGTGCGCATGGACTTCGCCGACGACGGGCGGCTCGACTTCCTGCCCGCAGGTCTCCAGAACGACGGATACTCCGCGGCCGTCTCCACCTTCGACTGGGACCACTTCTACACGCAGCTGCGGGGCGCCGAGTTCCTCACTGCCCTGCGCGACGAGCTGAGCGAACGCTACGACTACGTCCTGATCGACAGCCGTACGGGACTGTCCGACACGGCCGGCATCTGCACGATCCTGCTGCCCGACGTCGTCGTCGACTCCTTCACCCTGAGCGCCCAGTCGATCCAGGGTGCCGCAGCCGTCGCCGAGTCCGTGCGGGCCCAGGCCACGATGCGGCCCATCCGGATCCTGCCCGCCCCGATGCGCGTCGAGTACGCCGAACAGAACAAGCTCGAGGCCGGCCGGGACCTGGCCCGCAGCAGGTTCCAGTCGTTCCTCGGCTCCATGACCCGCGAGGAACGCGACCTGTACTGGGGCGATGTGGAGATCCCCTACCGGCCCTTCTTCGCGTACGAGGAGATCCCCGCCCCCGTAGGCGACCGGCCCCACCAGGGCAACAGCCTGCTGGCCGCGTCCGAGAGGCTCACCGGCCGGATCACCGACGGGCGGGTCACGAAGCAGCGCCCGATGCCGGAGACGATGCGGCGGGCGCTGCTCGCCTCGTACGAGCGGACCAAGGCGCCCATCCCCTCCGACATCTTCCTCAGCTACGCGCCCGCGGACCGCATGTGGGCGGAGTGGATCGGCGCCCGGCTCACCGCGACCGGCTACCAGGTGGCCCTCAGCGGCTCGGCCGAGCACGCGGGCGCCGACACCATGACCGACGTACGTCTGGCCCTGGCCGGATCCGGCCGGATCGTGGTGCTCCTCTCGCCGGACTTCGTCCGGCTGCCGCACGCCCACGAGCTGTGGAAGTCGGTGTCCTCCCGGGACCCGGAGGCCTCGCAGCGGATGCTGATCCCCATCCGGGTCCACGACGCCCCGCTGCCCGCCCCCTTCGCGGGCCTGGTGGCCGTGGACCTTGTCGAGCGGGACCAGGAAGAGGCGGAGCAGGCGCTGCTGGCGGCCGTGGGCAGGCCGGACAACGCCGTGGCGGGCACCCTCAGGACCCCCGGCAGGGCGGCCACCGAGGAGGAGAGCGGACCGCGCTATCCCGGAGTCGTTCCCCGGGTCTGGCACGTGCCTTCGCGCAACCCTTCCTTCACCGGTCGTGCCGGCACGCTGGAGCAGATGCGCAACGGCTTCGCCGCGAGCGGGCTGCAAGGCGGGCCGCCGCAGGCCGTGTTCGGGCTCGGCGGGGTGGGCAAGACGCAGGTCGCCATCGAGTACGCGCACAGGTTCGCCGCCGATTACGACGCCGTGTGGTGGATAGCGGCCGGTCAGCCCGGCCTCGTGCGCCAGGAACTGGCCGCGCTGGCAGCCGAGTTGGGTCTGCCGGCCCGTGACGACGTGGCGACGACGGCGGCCGCCGTGCTGGAGGCGTTACGGCAGGGGCGGCCCTACCGGCGCTGGCTCCTGGTCTACGACAACGCCGAACGGCCCGAGGAGCTGGCCCCGTTGATCCCGGCAGGGCCCGGCCACGTCCTGGTGACGTCGCGCAACCGGGCCTGGGTGGCACTCGCGGTCCAGGTGGAGGTCCATGTCTTCACCCGGGACGAGTCCGTGCGACTGCTCCGGCGGCAGAACCCGAACCTGACGGACACCGAGGCCGGTCAGGTCGCCGAGGCGCTCGGCGACCTCCCGCTCGCCGTCGGGCAGGCGGCGGCCTGGCTGGAGCAGTCGGCCATGCCCGTGGAGACGTATCTGCGGCTGCTGGAGACCCAGTTGACGCAGATGCTGGAGCAGGAGCCGCCCACGAGCTATCCGCGCTCGGCGGCAGCCACCTGGCTGCTGTCGCTTCGCGCGATGCGGGAGGCGACGCCCGCCGCCGCGCTGCTTCTGGAGATCTGCGCGTTCTTCGGCCCGGACCCGATCCCGATGTGGACGCTGTACGGCAGCCGTACGGCGGAGCTGCTGGAGCAGTACGACGACCGCCTGGACGATCCGATGCGGATGGGCAGGCTGTTCACCGACATCAACCGCTACGGCCTCGCCCGCACCGACCAGGGCGACCGGACCATCAGCGTGCACCGGCTGGTGCAGGAGGTGCTGCGCTCCCAGGTGCCGCGCGAACGGTGGGCCGAGATGCGCGCCCATGTGCACGCGATTCTCGCCGAGGCCAATCCCGGGTACGCCGAGGACCCCGCCTCCTGGGGGCGGCACGCGGCACTGCTCCCGCACATGGCCCCGTCGCGGGCCTTCAGCAGCAGGTCCGCGCGGGTACGCCGCTGGGTGGTCGACGCGGTCCGCTACCTGTGGCGGCGCTCCGATCACAGTGCGGCCCTGGAAACGGCCGAACGGGCCCTGGGCCTCTGGGTTCCCGTATTCGGGGACGGCGACTCCCTGGTGATCCTCATGCGGTGCCAGCAGGCCAATGCGCTGAGGTCCGCCGGAAAGCTCGCGGAGGCGCACGCGCTGGGCCTGGAGGTGTGGGAGCAGGCCCGTGAGTCGCTGGGCGAGGACGACGAGTACACCCTGATCGCCGCCGGGAACCTCGGCGCCGACCTGCGCAGCACCGGCGCCTACACGAAGGCGCGGGACATCGACCGGGAGACCTACCGGGTCAGCCAGCGGGTGCACGGCCTGCGGACCCCGCGCACACTCAGCGCCGCGAACAACCTCGCGGTCTCCCTCTTCCTGTCCGGCGACCGGCAGGGTGCCCGCGAGCTCGACCGGTACGTGTACGAGACCCGGCGCGAAGTGCTTGGCGCCACCCATCCGTACACGCTCACCTCCGCCAGCAACTACGCACGGGACCTGCGGGAGACGGGGGCGCCGGAACAGGCGCTGAAACTGCTCCAGGAGACCGTGGCGGCCTTCCGGGAGCGGACCGGCGACAAGCATCCGGAGACGCTGAGCGCGGCCCGCAACCTCGCGGCGGTGCTGCGCCGCACCGGTCAGTACGAGGCGGCCAGGGCGCTCAGTGCCGACATCTACGACACGTACATGAGCGTGCTCGGCCCCGACCATCCGGACACCCTCTCCGCGGCCACCAACCTGGCCTGTGCGCTGGTGGCCACGGGGGACGCGCAGGGGGCGCGGGCGCTCGCGCAGGACGCCCTCGACCGGCACCGCACCCAGCTGGGGGAGCGGCATCCGTTCGCACTGGCCTGCGCGAACAACCTGGCCGTGTACCTGCGGCTGACCGGGGCGCGCGATGCGGCGCTGGCCATGTCGCGCAGAACCCTCCAGCAGTACCGGGAGGTTCTCGGCGCCGCCAATCCCTACACGCTGACCAGCATGATGAACCACGCCACCGACCTGGTCACCAACAACAGGACGGCAGAGGCGGTGGCGCTGGAGCGTGAGGCGTACGCCGACTTCGTCCGCGTCCTGACAGCCGATCACTACGACGCGATCGGCTGTGCGTCGAACCTGGCGCTGGACCTGCGGGCGACCGGGGCGACGGACGAGGCGGCGGCCCTGCACCAGGACGCCCTGGAGCGGGCCGCGGCGACGATGGGTGCGGAACATCCGACCACGCTGGCGGTGCAGGCGTGGGGGAGACTCGACTCGGACATCGAGCCGCCCGCTCCCTGACCTGGTCCGCTCCTGACCCCACCCGGTCCCGGACACTCCTGGTCCCGGACGCCTCGACCCGATGTCACGTGTGACGCGCATCACAGGAACCGCGAGGCGTGGGCGGACAAGTCAGGAGGTGAACTACTCGATGCATGCCCGCATCCGCGCGGGGGACCCGGAGGCGTTCCGCGAGCTGTTCCGCGACCATGCCCAGCTCGTCTACCGGCACGCGGTGCGGACCACGGGGGACTGGGACGCGGCCGAGGACATCGTGTCGCTGACCTTTCTGGAGGCATGGCGGCTGCGCGGGAAGCTGCGGGACGAAGGTGACAGTCCGCGGCCCTGGCTGATGGGGATCGCGGTCAACGTGCTGCGCAACACGGGGCGCGCCGCCCGGCGGCACGAGAGAGCGCTGGCCAGACTGCCCTTGCGGGACGTGTTGCCGGATTTCGCCGACGAGTTGGTCGGGCGGATCACGGACTCGGAGGAACTGGCCGCGGCGAAGACCGCGTTGGGGCAGTTGCGCAGGAGCGAGCGCGAAGTCTTCGCACTGTGCGTGTGGTCCGGGCTCGGTTACGCGGAGGTCGCCGAGGCGCTCGGAGTGCCGGTGGGCACGGTGCGTTCCCGGCTGTCGCGGGCGAGAACCCGGCTGCGCAAACTCACGGACGGGGAGTTGCGCCGCCTGCGAAGAAAGAGGGAACCGGTCGGGACGGGCGGACAAGTACAGGGTGGCCGCGTCGATGCGGTCCGGTCGAACGAGGAGAGAAACCGATGAATCGCACCCCTTGGCGGCGGCGCCGTGAGCCGCTCGACCATGTGGAGTCGGCGGCGCTGCTGCCGGCGCCAGGCGATCCGGTGCTTTCGCGCGACCGCCTGACCACGCTCGAGGAGCACCTGATGAACGAGATCCGCCAGGCGCAGGACCGGAAGTCGACCGGGGCGCAGCCGCAGACCGTGGCCCTTTTCCCGCCGAGTTCTCCCGAGCCGCCGCGCCGTACCGGCAGTCGCCGGCTCGCGCTGATCGGGGCGGCTGCCGCGGTCGCCGTGCTGGCCGGGACGATCGGAGTCGCGCAGTTGACGGGGCAGAAGGCCGTCGAAGCCGCCGGTCCGCCGGAAGGATCTGTTCCCGCTTCGGTGGTACAGGTCGCGCAGGGCACGACGGAAGGGCTGAGCAGCACGGTCGACCGGATCTCCGTGGCCGCCGTGAAGGAGAAGCTCCCCGAGCCCCGGCCGGGGCAGTTCATCTACATCAAGAGCCAGGTCTCCTGGCTGACGATGTCGGAGAACGTGGACACCGGGAAGAGCGAGACCTATGTGCAGAAGCTGCATGGCCGCCAGGTCTGGCTGTCGCCGGACGGCCGCAGGGGCTGGCTGATCGAGCCGGGAAACGGCACGACGTCCAGGGACGGGCTGACTCTGGACGACGAGGGGGAGGCCCTGGAGCCGAGCATCGGTTCGCCCAGCTACGACTACCTCAAGACGCTGACCACCGACCCCGACGAGCTGCTGAAGAAGATCTACGAGGAGACGGAGGGGCAGGGCAACGGCCCCGACCAGCAGGCCTTCACCACGATCGGTGACCTGGTGATGGAGCAGGTGATGCCGGCGGAGCTGACATCCGCGCTGTACCGGGCGGCCGCGAAGATCCCTGGCGTGGTGGTGGTGGACGACACGACCGATGCGGTGGGGCGGCACGGGATCGCCATAGCCCGGACCGATGAGACGGGCGGCGCCCGCACCGAGTGGATCTTCGACCCGAAGACCTTCAGCTACCTGGGGGAGCGCACGGTGCAGATGCGCGACATGGAGGGGGTCGAGGCCGGCACGGTGACCGGGCACACGGCGATCACGGAGCGGGCGGTTGTGGACGCGATGAAGGAGCTCCCGGGGGCCAAGGGCAAGGTCTGACCTGGCCGAAAGGGTGAGCAGGGCTTGGGGCGGGGGGCTGCTGTTTCTTGACGGGGGCGGGGCGCGGGCATAGCGTCGCCGGGTTGCTGAGACAGCGCTTGGAGAGGTCGACCGTGCCACACACCGACCCCACCCCTTCCCCAGATTCCGCTCCCGCTCCCGCCCGCG
Organism: Streptomyces sp. NBC_00683; assembly: GCF_036226745.1. Classification (NCBI taxonomy): domain Bacteria; kingdom Bacillati; phylum Actinomycetota; class Actinomycetes; order Kitasatosporales; family Streptomycetaceae; genus Streptomyces; species Streptomyces sp. NBC_00683. The sequence goes on from NZ_CP109013.1 coordinate 4,995,786, forward strand.
ATCGGGTCGCCCACGACCGGGCCGCCCACGATCAGGCCGCCCGTGCACGGGCCGAGGCGGTACTGACCGCACCCGGTGCTCCCTTTGCCGTGGTCCGTGCCGAGCACGGCCCGCTCGTCTATGCGAACGGGCCCCGCACACTGCGCGAGTTCGTCGAGACCACCTGGGCCTTCGGCGACCAGCCGTTCCTGATCGCGGGTGAACGGACCTGCTCGTACGCGGAGTTCTTCGCCGGCGCGTCCTCGCTGGCGCGGCGGCTCTCCGAGACGTACGGGCTGCGTCCCGGAGACCGGGCTGTGATCGCGATGCGCAACCACCCCGAGTGGCAGATCGCGTTCTGGGCGGCTCAGCTGGCCGGCCTCGTCGCCGTCCCGCTCAACGCCTGGTGGACCGAGGGGGAGTTCGGCTACGCCCTCGACGACTGCGAGCCGCGGGTGCTGCTGGTCGACGGGGAGCAGCTGCCGAAGGTGGCGGCATGGGGGGAGAAGGCCGGGGCGCGCTTCGTCGTCTTCCATGACGAGGCACTCGGGGAAGGAGAGCTGCCCGACAGGGCCGAGCGGTACGCGGACCTGCCCGCCCCCGACCCGCTGGCCGCGCCTCCCGAGGTGGAGATCCGCCCGGAGGACGACGCCACGATCATCTACACCTCCGGCACCACGGGGCGGCCCAAGGGTGCTGTCGCCACTCACCTCGCGCAGGCGGGTGCCGCTCTCAATCCGCGTTACCAGGCCGCCGCCTCCGCACTGGGCCGCGGGATCATCCCCGGGCAGGGACCGGCTCCGGTCACCCTGATGACGTTCCCGTTCTTCCACGTCGCGGCGTTCACCAGCCTCTACGCGGCGATGGCGGCGGGCGGCACCCTCGTCCTGATGCGCAAGTGGGACGCCGACGAGGCCCTGCGGCTGATCCGTGAGCACGGGGTCACGCACTACGCCGGAGTGCCGGCCACCGCGCTCCAGTTGATTGCCGGAGCGGACCGTGCGGGCGACGGGCTGGAGAGCCTGCTGATGCTGAACACGGGCGGGGCGGCGGCTCCGCCCGACCTGGTCGCGCAGCTCACCGCCCGGCACGGTGAGCGGATCGAGCCGCGCAACGGCTACGGCCTGACCGAGACGAGCGGGGGAGTGCTGGCCAACTTCGGCGCCTCGTACCGCGCCCACCCGGAGAGTGTCGGGACCCCGACGCCGGTCACCGAGGTGCGGATCGCCGGTGCGGCGGGGGAAGCACTGCAGGAAGGTGAGGTCGGTGAGCTGTGGCTGCGCGGTCAGTCCGTGGTCCGCGGCTACTGGCGCAACGAAGAGGCGACGGCCGAGGCGTTCAGCGGCGGCTGGTTCCGTACGGGGGATCTCGCCGTGGTCCGGGACGGGCGGGTCGCCGTGGTCGACCGGATCAAGGACATGGTGATCCGGGGCGGCGAGAACGTGTACTGCGTCGAGGTCGAGGCGGCGTTGCACGACCACCCCGATGTCGAGGACGCGGCGGTGCTGGGTGTCCCGCACCCGGTGCTGGGCGAGGAGGTCGCGGCGGTCGTCCGGCTGCGGCCGGGCGCCGAGACCGGTGTCGAGGAGCTGCGGGCGCAGGTGGCCCGGAGTCTGGCCCCGTTCAAGGTTCCGGCCCATGTCCTGGTGACGCACGAACCGCTGCCCCGGAATCCGACCGGGAAGATCCTCAAGCGGGAGCTCCGGGAGACGGTCAGGGACCATGCGCACAGGAGCGGGGGCTGAGCGCCGCGGTTCTCAGGGCCGGGTGATCCGGACCTCGTAGTTGTCGTCGGCGTCCTTCGCGACGACGGATATGCGTATGCCGTTGGACCGGTCGGTGAAGACCTCGCCGGGCTCGAACGGGGCGTCGGAGAGTTCGGCGTGGACATTGGGCCGCCTGGTGCAGCCGCCGCTGTCCTCGGTGCTGTCCGCGACGGAGACCGGCCCCTGGCCGGTGTCGACGTCGGAGCTCACCTTGTAGATGAGTACACCGGGCCTGCAGACCGCTTCGTCGTTGCCCGCCGGGGTGCGGACCTCCACCGCGTAACCGGACTCGGCGCTCAGCGGTACGAAGGCCAGCTTGGTGCCGCCGGTCGTGGCGAGCGGGCCGAGGGTGTGTTCGCTGGTTCCGGGCATGGCCGCGCACCTGATCTGGCTGTTGTCGAGCCAGCCGAGCTTCCACTTGTGCCAGCCCAGGAGGTCGTTGTTGGCGCCCCAGTCCTCGGACATGATGTCCCAGTGCCCGACGGAGCCGCCGCCCTCCATCGTGTACAGGTCGGGCAGCCCGAAGACATGGCCGTTCTCGTGGGGCAGGACCCGGTAGCCGGTTTCCGCGTACGAGCCCGACCCGTCGTCCTGGCGGCTGTAGACGAAGGACGTGTTGGCGAGCGGGACTCCGTCGGCGAGCGGGGCGTCATCGTTGCCGGAGAAGGTGACCGACAGGACGGTGTCCAGCGCCGAGGGGCCGGCGTTCGGGGTGACCAGGACGTTGACCAGGTCGTACGCGGAGAAGTTCACCTTCGGGTCCGCGGTGCTCACGAGGTCCTTGACGAGCTTGCGGTAGCCGGGTTCGTACGGTGAGCCCCGCTCTATCCCGTACGCCGAGAACGGCTCGGGCATCCGCAGCCAGTCCTTCACCGGGGCTTCGGGCACATACGTGAGGCGGCCGTAGGAGCTGGTGCGGAACCAGTCGGACGTCTGCGGGAAGAACTCCGCGAGCCGGTCCTCGGCCGGTTCCGTCGCCTCCGCGTCCGGGAAGTCGATCATCAGGTTGAGGGCCTTGATCTCGCCCGTGGAGCGCGCGTATCCGGGCGGTGTCGGCATGCCTTCCGACATCTGCACGCCCATCCCGGCAGGGATCCGGCACGGTGCGAGGCCTGTTCCCCGGGGCGCGGCCACCGGTCCTGCGGAGGCGCGGCTGGGGTCGGGGAGCGTGGAGCTCGCCGACGCCACGGTCGCGATGACCAGAGCCGTTGCTCCGGCGAGGGCGACGGTGCGGCGGTACCTGCGTATCCGGTGGCGGGGCTGCTGCATAGGGCGCCTTCGGGGGGTCCGCGGCAGTCGGCCGGCCCTGACTGCGCTCTGGCGATCAGCCTGTGCCGGGTCCTGCGGGTCCGCTCGTTGGGTGCGCCGATGGAGGGGTTTTCACCTCGGTAGAATGTGTGACGCAGGTCACAATAGCTCGGGAAATAACCGGGGATCCTTTCCCCGTTTGCATGGGTGTCCCCGCGAAACGGGGAAGCGGTCCCCGGTTAGTCCGAGGGGTCGCCCACACACCGAAATGGGAAGGGCCGCCGTCGTGGAGACCGTCGCCGAAACCGCCGCCTGCGCCGTGCAGCGCCGTATGACCCGTCCGCGGGCCGACGCACTGCGCAACCGGGAGCGGATCGTGACGGCCGCGCGCGAGATGTTCGTCGAGTTCGGCCCGGACGTGCCGCTCGACGAGGTCGCACGCAGGGCCGGGGTCGGCAACGCCACGCTCTACCGGAACTTCCCCGACCGGGCCGCGCTGACCCACGAAGTCGTCCTCGCGGTCACCTCCCGCACCACCGAACGTGCCCAGGAGGCTGTCGCGGCGGAATCCGATCCGTTCGCCGCGCTCAGCCGCTTCGTGCACGCGGCGGCCGACGAACGGATCGGCGCCCTGTGCCCGATGCTGTCGGGCGGCTTCGACAAGGACCACCCCGAACTGCTCGCCGCCCGCCGAGGCCTCGAAGAGGCCGTCGAAGGGCTCGTGGAGCGCGCCATGTCCGCAGGGCGGCTGCGCACCGACATTGCCGTCGGTGACGTACTCGTCGCCCTCTCCCAGCTCACCCGGCCGCTGCCAGGCATCGCCTGCCCGGACATCGACCGGTTCACCCACCGCCATCTCCAGCTCCTTCTGGACGGTCTGGAAGCTCCGGCACGTTCCGAGCTGCCCGGATCGGCGGCGACCTTGGAGGACCTGCGCCGCGGGCACTGACGCCGGCGGCACATCAGAGACTCAGCAGACTCACGGGGCCCCAGCGGCCGACAGAACACACAAGGAGCAGGTCGGGGCCTGACGAGCAGGCCCGACCGTCGGCACGGTGCGCCCTTTTCCGGCGCCATCGGCCCGTTCCGCCGACCCACGACCCTTCACGACGACTCTTCGCGTCCACGCGCGTCCTTAGGTGGCTACTCCCATGTCCAAAACAGCCGACACGCTGCTTCCGGATCCCAGTCGCTGGAAAGCACTGGCCTTCATCGCCCTCGCCCAGCTGATGGTCGTCCTCGACGCGACCATCGTGAACATCGCCCTGCCCTCCGCCCAGACGGACCTGGGCATCTCCGAGGGCAACAAGCAGTGGGTCATCACCGCCTACGCGCTCGCGTTCGGTGGGCTCCTGCTCTTCGGCGGACGCATCGCCGACCTCTGGGGACGCAAGCGCACCTTCGTGGTCGGCCTTCTCGGCTTCGCCGCGGCCTCCGCGATCGGCGGTGCCGCCCAGGGCGAGGCGATGATGTTCGGCTCCCGTGCCCTGCAGGGCGCCTTCGGCGCGCTGCTCGCACCGGCCGCCCTGTCGCTCCTCGCGGTGATGTTCACCGACGCCAAGGAGCGCGCCAAGGCCTTCGGTATCTACGGGGCCATCGCCGGTGGCGGTGGCGCGGTCGGCCTGATCCTGGGCGGCTTCCTGACCGAGTACCTGAACTGGCGCTGGACGTTCTTCGTCAACATCCCCTTCGCGATCGTTGCCGCTGCGGGTGCCTACTTCGTCATCCGTGAGCCGGCCGGCGGACGCAACCGCTCGCCGCTCGACATCCCCGGCGTCGTCCTGTCCACGCTGGGCCTGGTCTCGCTGGTGTACGGCTTCACCCGCGCTGAGTCGGCCGGCTGGTCGGACTCGCTGACCATCGGCATGTTCGTCGCGGCCGCGGTGCTGCTCCTGGCCTTCGTCGTCACGGAGTCGCGCGTCAAGTCCCCGCTGCTGCCGCTGCGCGTCCTGACGGAGCGCAACCGCGGAGGGGTCTACCTCTCGCTGGGTCTCGCCATCATCGCGATGTTCGGGCTCTTCCTGTTCCTGACCTACTACCTGCAGGTCGCGAAGGGCTACTCGCCGGTCAAGACCGGCTTCGCGTTCCTTCCGATGATCGCGGGCATGATCGCCGGTTCCACGCAGATCGGCGCCCGGCTCATGACCCGGGTCCCGCCGCGGCTGCTGATGGGCCCCGGCTTCCTGGTGGCGGCGATCGGCATGCTGCTGCTGACCCAGCTGGAGATCGACTCCTCGTACGCGGGCGTCATCCTGCCGGGACAGCTGCTGCTCGGCCTCGGTATGGGTACGGCGTTCATGCCGGCCATGTCGCTGGCCACGCACGGCATCGAGCCGCGTGACGCCGGTGTGGCCTCCGCGATGGTGAACACCTCGCAGCAGGTCGGCGGCGCCATCGGTACGGCGCTGCTCAACACGATCGCGGCGGGTGCCACGACCGCGTACATCGCCGACCACGCCGCAGGTGCCTCCGACCCGAAGCTGCTGCAGCTCCAGGCCATGGTGAGCGGCTACGCCAGCGCGATCTGGTGGGCGGTCGGCATCCTCGCCGCGGCCTCGGCGATCGCTCTGACGCTGATCAACACCGGGCGCCCGGGTACCGGAGCCACCGGCTCCGGCGGCGGGTCGGCCGAAGGTGCGGACGGCTTCGAGGGCGAGCTCAAGATCCCGGTCGTCGCTCACTGAGCCGGCGCGGGCGCGACGGTGTGACACCTGAAGCCGCCTGATATCAGGCCCCGGCCATCTGCCCTGGTTCCGCTCAGCGGAGCCAGGGCAGATCCGCGTCCGTGTCCTCCGGCTGCAGCCCGGTGGCGATGACCTGCATGATCTCGCCCAGGTTCCGTACCTGTTCGGGCGTGAGCCGGGAGAACATCGCCTGGCGCACGGCGTCGACATGGCCCGGTGCGGACCGCGCGAGCATCTCGTAGCCGTCGTCGGTGAGGACCGCGTTCTGGCCGCGCTTGTCCAGGGGGTGTTCCTCCCGGCGGACCCACCCGTTCTTCTCCAGCCGGGCGACGGCGTGCGAGAGCCGGGAGCGGGTGATCTTGGCGTCCTTGGCCAGCTCGGTCATCCGCTTCCGGCGCCGGGGGGCCTGGGAGAGCTGGACGAGCAGTCCGTAGTAGATGTGCGGCATGCCGGCATCGCGCTGCAGCTGGCGGTCGAGGTGATCCTCGAGGAGCGTGGTGGCGTGGAGGTACGAGCGCCAGACGCCCTGCTCTTCGGTGGTGAGCCAGTGAGGCCCGCCGGTGGATGCCGTGGTCATGTACTTCACTGTACGACCTTTTCTTGAAAGTTGAACTAGATAGAGCTAAGGTCTCCCGGAGTTGGAACTTGAAGATTCAAAGAAATGAGCCGTCGAGTTCCCGGTGCCTGCGGCAGGTGTCCGCCTCCGGTGCCTGTAGAGAACACATACCTTGATCGGCCGAGGAATGGGAGTGCCATGACCGACACCGCGGAGCGCATGCCCGCCCTCTACCTCTCGCACGGCGCCCCGCCGCTCGCCGACGACCCGGTCTGGCCCGGCGAGCTGGCCGCCTGGTCGGCCGGGCTGCCCCGGCCCAAGGCGATCCTGATGGTCTCCGCGCACTGGGAGGAGGCCCCGCTCGCCCTCGGCGCCACCGAGACCGTGCCGCTCGTCTACGACTTCTGGGGTTTCCCGGAGCACTACTACCGGGTGAGCTACGCCGCCCCCGGGGCCCCGGCGCTCGCGGACGACGTCCGCAAACTCCTGCGCGGCGCGGGCACGCCGGTCCAGGACATCGCGGACCGCGGCCTCGACCACGGGGCGTACGTGCCGCTGGTGGAGATGTTCCCGGGCGCGGACATCCCCGTACTCCAGATCTCCATGCCGACCCTGGACCCGCAGAAGCTGATGGACATCGGGCGCAAGCTCGCTCCGCTGCGCGACCAGGGGGTACTGATCGTCGGAAGCGGCTTCTTCACCCACAACCTGGCGGCGCTGCGCCACCCCGGGGGCGGGATCCCCGGATGGTCGGCGGAGTTCGACGACTGGGGGCACAGGGCGCTCCAGGCGCAGGACATCGACTCGCTGCTGGACTTCGAGAGCAAGTCACCGGCGGGCAGGCTGGCCCATCCGCGCACCGAGCACTTCGCGCCGCTGTTCGTGACGCTGGGTGCGGCGGAGGGCGAGCTCGATCAGGGGCGCAGCGTCATCGAGGGCTTCTGGATGGGTCTGGCGAAGCGCTCGGTGCAGTTCGGCTGAGCAACGGCTTCTCGTGCCAGGACACGTCCCAGTAGCGGCCGAACTTGCGGCCCACCTCGGTGTACGTACCGACATGGCGGAAGCCGAAGGCGTCGTGCAGCCGTACGGACGGTTCGTTCGGCTGGGCGATGCCCGCATAGGCGCGGTGGATGTCCTCGCCGGCCAGGGCCTCGAACAGGGCCGTGTACAGGAGCGTGCCGATACCGCGGCCCGTGGTGCCGGGTGCGCAGTAGACGCTCACCTCCACCGAGGTGCTGTACGCCGCCTTGGGGCGGTACGGGCTGCTGGTGGCATAACCGAGGACCCCGGTCGCGTTGTCAGCCGTGGGCGCCTCCTGAGCAACCAGGAGGCGGTGCGGGCCGTCTTCAGGATGGGAGCGCAGCCACGGCAGCCTCTCGTCCGGAGTGAACGCAGCTGTATCGAATGTGAGCGCCGTCTCACGGACGTAGTGGTTGTAGATGTCCGTAAGAACTTCCAGATCGGCCTCCGTACCGGGCCTGACCTGCACTCCAGTCGATATATGTGGCATGGGTCCTCCTGCTGGGGCCGACAGGGTACTGCATGATCTCGAAAGCGAACGGTCGCGGTGGGAATTCTGTCCGGATTCCAGTCGTTGTTTCCATCGGATGCAGGGCACCCGAAAGGGTGTCGCGACCTACTGAGTAAGGGAGCACGCATGGCAACCCGTGCCGTCGCCCGACGTTCGTCCGCCACCAGCGGCGGGACCACCCGGGCAAGCAGTGTTCGCGCCGTGGGCGGGGAGATCGCCGATCGCGACCTGGTCGGCATGTACCTGGACGAGATCGCTCGCACACCGCTGCTCGACGCCGCCAAGGAGGTCGAGCTCTCGCAGACGATCGAGGCGGGCGTCTATGCCCAGCAGATCCTCGACGGCGAGGTGGAGAGCAAGGCCGGCGGAGCGAAGCGCAAGGAGCTCGAGGCGCTGGTCGCCGAGGGCGAGCGCGCCAAGGACATATTCATCCGTTCCAACCTCCGGCTCGTCGTTGCCGTGGCCCGGCGCTACCCGCGAGCGGGCCTGCCCCTGCTCGACCTGATCCAGGAGGGCAACGCGGGCCTGGTGCGCGCGGTCGAGAAGTTCGACTACGCCAAGGGCTTCAAGTTCTCCACGTATGCGACGTGGTGGATCCGGCAGGCCATCACCCGTTCGATAGCCGACCAGTCCCGCACGATCCGGCTCCCCGTCCACCTCGTGGAGGAGCTCGGCCGGATCCGCAGGGTGCAGCGCGAGTTCAACCGCGAGCACGGCCGCGACCCGGAGCACTCCGAGATCGCCGCCGAGCTGGACTCCAACGCCGAGCGCGTCGGCAACGTCCTGGACTGGGCCCGTGACCCGGTCAGCCTCAACATGTCCGTGGACGACGACGGTGACACGCAGTTCGGTGACCTGCTGGAGGACACCTCTGCGGTGTCGCCCGAGCAGTCCGTGATGACGCTGCTGCGCAGCGAGGAGCTCGAGGACCTGATCGGCAAGCTCGACAACCGCACCGCCTCCATCATCCGGATGCGGTACGGAATCGAGGACGGCCGTGAGCGGACCCTCACCGAAGTGGGCAAGCAGCACGGTCTGACGCGGGAGCGGATCCGCCAGATCGAGAAGCACGCACTACTCGAATTGAAGCGAATGGCTCACGACACGGGCTTTGACGCTGCGGCGTGAGCCGATAACCCGTAACCTCCCAATCAAGCCGGTTCGCACCGGCCCGACGACCGGTCCTGTACCGGTCCCATGAGCTGAGTCCCGGCGCCCACCCCCCCCGGCGCCGGGGCTCATTCATTTCTGATCCGCCCCGGGCCCCGCCTCCGACGACGCACGGGTCAGGCGGGCGCCCAGCTCGCTCAGGTACGTCACCAGCGACGACGGCCCGTGCGCGGTGAACTCGCAGTCCACCAGAGCCAGCCGCAGCGCCACCCACTCCAGCGAGTCCGAGGAGACCGAGCGCAGCCGGCAACTGTGCTCACCGGTCGGCTCCGGAACGCCGAGCGACGCGGGCAGCCGCGCCGTCACGAAGTCCGCCGGAGCCCTGAACGTCACGTCGATGCGCAGCTCCGGCTGCATCCGGGACATCGACCGGGCGAAGAACTCCGCCGCGTCCCCGCTCTCGGTGGGCAGCTCGCGCGGGGTGAAGCGGGCCCCCGTGGCGAACGGGTTGCTCACCCGGTCCACCCGGAAGGTGCGCCAGTCCTCCCGGTCCAGGTCGTAGGCGACGAGATACCAGCGGCTGCCCGTGCTGACCAGCCGGTACGGCTCGACCTGCCGTTTCGACGCGGTGCCGTCCCCGGAGCGGTAGGCGAAGCGCAGCTGCTCCCGCCCGGTGACCGTCGAGGCGATCACTGTCAGCGTCTGCGGGTCGATGGTGGATCCGTCGCCGCGGGTGAGGGGCACGGTCGCCTTCTGCAGGGAGGAGACCCGGTGGCGCAGCCGTGAGGGAAGGACCTGCTCCAGCTTGGCCAGCGCCCGTACGGACGCCTCGTCGACGCCCTCGATGGCATGCCCGGCTCCGGCCCGCAGCCCCACCGCGATGGCCACCGCCTCCTCGTCGTCCAGCAGGAGCGGGGGCATGGCCGTGCCCGCGACCAGGCGGTAGCCGCCGACCGAGCCGCGCGATGCCTCGACCGGATAGCCGAGGTCGCGGAGCCGGTCGATGTCACGGCGGATGGTGCGCGGGCTGACGTCGAGACGCTCGGCGAGCTCGCTGCCCGGCCACTCGCGCGGTGTCTGGAGGAGCGACAGCAGATTCAGCAGTCGTGCCGGGGTATCTGTCATGCGTCCAGGATGCCGGTCCATCAGGACACGACCTGACCTAATGGGTCGGTAGTTTCTTCCTATGACTTCTTCCGAATCCCTGCCGTCCGCGGCGGTCGGCCACGCACCATCCACGGAGCCGGCGGACCGGCGCCGCTGGCTCGCACTCGCCATCGTCATGACCGCCGCCTTCATGGACCTGGTCGATGTCACGATCGTCAACATCGCCATCCCGAGCATCACGCGGGACACCGGCGCCTCGTTCTCCTCGATCCAGTGGATCACCGCCGGATACGCCCTGGCCTTCGCTGCAGGCCTGATCACCGGCGGCCGGCTCGGCGACATCTACGGCCGCAAGCGGCTCTTCCTCATCGGCATCGGCGGCTTCACCATCGCCTCGGCCCTCTGCGGCTTCGCGGCGAACCCGGAGATGCTGGTCGCCTCCCGCATCCTGCAGGGCGGCATGGCCGCGCTGATGGTGCCGCAGGTGCTGTCGATCGTGCACGCCACCTTCCCGGCACACGAGCGCGGCAAGGTCTTCGGCCTGTTCGGCGCGATCGTCGGGCTCGGCGCGGTCTCCGGGCCGCTCCTGGGTGCGCTGCTCACCGAGTGGAACCTCTTCGGCCTGCAGTGGCGGCCGATCTTCCTGATCAACCTTCCGGTCGGCATCGCCGGGCTGATCCTGGGTCGCAAGTTCATCAGTGAGTCGAAGGCGCCGAAGGCACTCCGTCTCGACCTGGTCGGTGTGGTCCTGGTGACGCTGGGTCTGCTCATGCTGCTCTACCCGCTGACCCGCGGTCGCGACCTCGGCTGGCCGGTGTGGGGCCACGTGTCGATGGCCGCAAGCCTCCTGGTGTTCGCAGGGCTCGTCGCGTACGAACGCCAGAAGGCGAGCAAGGACGGATCGCCGCTCATCGAACTGTCGTTGTTCAAGGTGAAGAGCTTCGCCGCGGGTGTCGCCGTGCAGCTGACCTTCGGGATCGCCCTCGGCATCTTCTTCCTGGTCTGGACGCTCTACATGCAGATGGGCCTCGGCTGGAGTGCGCTGCGGGCCGGTGCGACCGGGATCCCGTTCTCGATCGCCGTCTCGGTGGCCGCCGGCATCTCCGTCCAGAAGCTGGTGCCCCGCTTCGGCCGCAAGGTTCTCCAGGCGGGCGCGCTGCTGATGATCGCCGGGCTGCTGCTCTACATCGGGGAGGCGGCGCGGTACGGCATGGGCATCACGGCCTGGCAGATGGCCGCACCCCTGGTGATCATGGGTGTGGGGATGGGGCTGATCGTTGCTCCGCTGACGGACGCGGTGCTCTCCGGGGTGCCGAAGGAGCACTCCGGATCGGCTTCCGGGCTCATCAACACGGTGCAGCAGATGGGCACGGCCCTGGGACTCGGCCTCGTCTCGGTCGTCTTCTTCGGATCGATCAGTGACCGGCTGGCCCCGGAAGCGGTGGGCCCGGCGTTCGTGGACGCGTTCCAGGACTCGCTGTGGTGGGTGGCCGGAGTGCTCACGGTGATCTTCGTGGTGATGTTCGCCCTGCCGGCCAAGCCGCAGGTGCACCTGGAGGGCGGCGGTGAGGCGGCGGCCCCGGCATCGGGCGACGACCTCTCCAAGGAGCCCGCGCTCACGAACTGATCCCGTTGATCCACTGACGCCGACGGCCCGCACTTCCCCGGCCGGGGAAGTGCGGGCCGCCGTGTGTCGTGGATCCGTGCCGCTGGACCGCGCTGCCCGCCGGGCCGCGCACGGGCGCCGGTCAGCAGATTCGGGTGCGGCTCTCCATGGCCCGGCGGGCGGATTCCTCGTCCCCGTAGACCTCGCACATGTGGCGGCCGTCCGGCGTGGCCGTGTGCTCGACCTCCCACAGGCTCGTCTCGCTGCCGTCCAGGAGCAGGAAGGCGTGCTCGTAGAGCGTGAATCCGGCGTCCCGTCCCTCGACGCGGCACTGGCGTCCGAAGATCTGCGTGATGTGGTGGGCGAAGGCGGCCCGGAGCAGCCCGGCCGTCTCGGCGCCCGGGTGGTCGCTGTTCTCCGCGCGGCGCAGGACGCGGCGGGCATGGTCCGCCGAATTGTCCGGAGCGTACATACGGGGCAGCGGGACCGGGGGCGCAGCCATCAGCAGCGTCAGGACCTCCAGGTCCGACTGGAGGCTCTCGTCGCCGAAGGCCGGGGTGTCCCAGAAGCCTCCGGCCAGCCGTGAGGCGGCGATCCGGGCATCGCCCTCGTCGTCGTACAACTCGTGCCTGCGGGGGGACCCGGTGTCCCGGCCACTGCCGTGCACCAGCTCCCACAGGGTCAGCGCGGTGCCGTCGGAGAGCAGGTAGGTGTGTCTGTGGGTCTCGCGGTGGAGGGCCGCGCTGTGATGGGACGAGTGCAGCGCGCTGCTGTGCGCAAGCGCCGTCCCGAGCCGGTCGATCGTACTGTCGGACAGGTCGAAGGAGTTGAGGGCGCATCGCAGGAGTCGCTCGAGGTGCTGCTCGGTTGTCTCGTACGGATCGCTCAAGGTGCTGTCTCCAGGCCGTCGCCGCGCGTTACTTGATGCGTGCATAACGTAGTCCCTGGGTCTGACATCGTGACCGGGGTTCGCAAAAAACGTACCGCGCACGCAGAAAGTTCCCACGTTCTCAGGCGGTGCCGTAGAGGTCGCGGTACGAGGGGAACGCACCCCCCGGACCATCGACGCCCCGGGCCGCCCGTACGGCCTTGACGATGGCGCGGGCCAGCACGTCAGCGCCCGCTGCCAGGATGTCGTTCAGCTCGGCCACGGGCTCCGGCGGCAGTGGGAACCGGCCCGTCGACAGGGCGAAAACGGTGTCGCCGTCGCTGAGCAGATGGACCGGCCGCACGGCGCGCGCCATGCCGTCGTGCGCCGTCCCCGCGAGCTTCTGCGCCTGCGCGCGGGTGAGAGCGGCATCGGTGGCGACGACGGCGATCGTGGTGTTGAAGGGGCGTCCTCCCTTCGCCTCCCGGAGCTCCGCCAGTCGCAGCCGGGCGGCCTCGTGCACTTCGGGCGCAGGGTGCGCCGGGGGTTCGCCCGCGCCGTACTCCCCGTACAGCACCCCGGTCCGCGGATCGACCACGGAGCCGGCCGCGTTCACCGCGACCAGGGCGGCGACCGTGGCCCCCGAGGCCACCCGCATGCTCGCCGTGCCGACACCCCCCTTGAGCTGTCCGGCCACCGCACCCGTGCCCGCGCCCACCGTGCCCTCCGGGACCGCCGCCCCCGGTTCCGATGCCGCGGCCGCCTCCACCGCGGCGCGGCCGGTCGCGGCGTCGGGCCGGGCCCGCCAGTCGCCGCCCCGGCCGAGGTCGAACAGGCAGGCGGCGGGCACGACCGGAACCACGTGGGCGGGGTCGGGGCCGACCCGGACCCCGCGCCCCTGCTCCTCCAGCCAGGCCATCACCCCGGAGGCGGCATCCAGCCCGTACGCGCTGCCGCCGGTGAGGACCACCGCGTCGATCCGCTGCACCAGATTGCGCGGGTCGAGAGCGTCCGTCTCCCGCGTGCCCGGGCCGCCGCCGCGTACGTCGACGGCGGCGACGGCGCCGCCCTCGGGAGTCAGGACGACGGTGGTCCCGCTCAGCGCACCCTCGCCGGGCACCCGGGCATGGCCCACACGGATCCCGTCCACGTCCGTCAGCGCGTCCAGCGGTCCCAAGAGGCGTGGTTCCTCGGTCATTCCGGGCTCCTCGTGATGTGCGGCGGTGCCGTGTCACGGCGAACGTACCGGTGATCGCGGGGGAGGGGGAACGCGCGGCCGCAGCCGGTCCGCGGGCCGGGGCCACACGAGCGACTCGCTCATCCTGCGAATGCACATAACAGGACCAAACGCTCCGTACAGCCCTACGGTGGCCGGGTGACCGAGCCACCAGAAGAGCCCGCCGCACCCGAACAGTCGGACCCCGTTACCCGCACCGGCGCTCCCGCCGGGACGGACGGCCGGAACCAGGGTCCCGCCTCCGCCGTAGCCGCGAAGGCCGCTGGAATCGTCCCGCGGTCCGTCAACGCCCGGGCGGCCCTGGCGGGTGTCGTCGTCTCCGTCCTGCTGATCCTCGCGATCGTGCTCGGCAGCCGCCTGCTCCACAACTTCGACTCGGCGCTCCTCCCGTACGCCGTGGCCACGGTCTTCCTCGCCTTCGGCGTGGCCTACCGCTACACGGTCTGGATCTCCGCTCCCGGCGCACGCCGGCTCCTCACCCGCGGCTGGGGCAGCCTGTTCTCGGCCGAGAACTTCCGCAAGGCCCCCACCGCCCTGCCGAAGATGATCGCCACCTACCTGGGCTTCCAGAAGTTCCTCGGCGCCCGGTCGCACGCACGCTGGGCCGCCCACCAGCTGATCTTCTGGGGCTGCATCCTCGCCTCGCTGATCACCTTTCCGCTGACCTGGGGCTGGTTCACCTTCACCTCGGGCAGCGGCTCGGGCCCCGGCTACGAGATGCGTATCTGGGGCTTCAAGATCCTCGGCTTCGACTCGCTGAACATCCTCGGCTGGCTGATGTTCCACGGCCTCGACATCGCCGCCGTCATGGTCATCCCCGGGGCCGCCTACTTCCTCTGGCGCCGGATGAAGGACCGCGGTGCCATCACCGGTCAGCGCTTCGCGTACGACATGGTGCCGCTGCTCGCCCTCATCGTCATCTCCGTGACGGGCCTCCTGCTCACCTTCTCCTCGCTCTTCCTGCACGGCGGCGGCTACCAGTTCCTGGCGATCCTCCACATGGTGTCGGTGGTCTTCACCCTCATCTACATCCCCTTCGGGAAGTTCTTCCACATCGTGCAGCGCCCGGCGGCGGTCGGGATGCAGCTGTTCAAGTACACCGGCCGCCAGGACGACCAGGTCTTCGCCTGCCGCCGCTGCGAGGAACCCATCGACACGGGGCCGTACGTCGAGAACCTGCGCGGCACCATGCGCGACCTCGACCTCGGCTTCGACGCATGGGCCGAGTACTGCCCGCGCTGCAAAAGGGTGCTGCGGGGCAGCGCCTACCTCTCCCAGGTGAAGAAGGGCTTCAAGTGACCGCGGATCCACGCGCAGCCGACCGCCGCACGGCCCTGCCCCTCGACCCCTCCCTCGCACCGCCCGGCACCCGCGGCTTCCGGGACGCGGGAGGCATTCCGGCCGACCAGTGGCACGCCGACCAGAACGGCGAGACGCTCGTCCCCACCCACTGCTGCTTCTGCGGCGTCCAGTGCGGGATGTATCTGCGCGTGGACCGCGGCGGCAAGGTCTTCGGAGTCGAGCCCCGCAACCACGACATCAACCGGATGCGGCTCTGCCCCAAGGGCATCAACGCCTACCAGCAGGTCAACCACCCCGACCGGCTCACCGCCCCGCTCATGCGCCGCTCGCGCGACGAGGACTTCCAGGAGGTCTCCTGGGACGAGGCGCTCGACTTCACCGTCTCCGAGATCAAGCGCATCCAGCAGGCCCACGGAAACGACGCGTTCGGTCTTCTCGGCGGCGCCAGCCTCTTCTCCGAGAAGACCTACCTCGTCGGAAAGTTCGCGCGGGTCGCGCTCAGGACCCGGCACGTCGACTACAACGGCCGGCTCTGCATGGTCAGCGCCGCGGGCGCCAACAAGCTCGCCTTCGGCATCGACCGGGCCGGCAATCCCTTCTCCGACATCCTGCTGACGGACTGCCTCCTGATCGCCGGCTCCAACGTCGGCGAGTGCTTCCCCGTGCTGACCCAGTACGTCTGGGGCGCCCGGGACCGCGGCGCCACCCTGATCGTGATCGACCCGCGCGAGACGGCGATCGCCCGCACCGCCGACATCCATGTCGCACTCAAACCGGGCACCGACTCCGCCTTCTTCAACTCCGTGCTCAGCGTGATCATCGCCGAAGGCCTCACCGACGAGGCCTACCTCGACGCCCACGCCACCGGCTGGGACGAGGTCCGGGCCAAGGCCGCCGAGTACCCGCCGTCCCGCGCCGCCGACATCTGCGGCGTCCCCGCGGAGCAGATCGTCCAGGTGGCCCGTGCCTTCGCGCGGGCACCCAAGGCCATGGCCTGGCACGCCCGGGGCATCGAGCACCACTCGCAGGGCGTCGAGAACTGCCTCACCGTGATCAACCTCTGCGCCGCCACCGGCCACATCGGCAAACCCGGCGCCGGCTACGGGACTCTCACCGGGCAGGGCAACGGACAGGGCGGCCGCGAGCACGGCCAGAAGTCCGATCTCCTGCCCGGAGGCCGTTCGATCCTCAACGAGGAACACCGGCGCCAGATCTGCGAGATCTGGGGCATCGAGGAGTCCGAACTCCCGGCCGCCGGGACATCGATGATGGAAATGGTCTGGCAGATGCAGCGCCGCGAGATCCGCGGACTGATCGGCATCTGCAACAACCCCTTCGTCTCCCTCCCCAACTACCGCGTGGTCAAGGAGGGCTACGACGCCACGGAGTTCCACGCCCAGTTCGACTTCTTCCTCTCAGAGACCGCCGCCAACGCGCATGTCGTCTTCCCCGTCACCACCTGGGCCGAGGACGAGGGCGTCATGGCCAACGCCGAAGCCCGTGTGGTCAAGCACAACAAGGCGCAGGACCCGCCCCCCGGTGTACGGACCGACACCTGGGTGATGTGCGAACTCGCCCGGCGCCTCGGAGCCGGCGACAAGTTCGCGTTCGCCGACTCCCGGGCGGTCTTCGACGAGCTGCGGACCGCGTCCGCCGGGACCGTCATCGACTACTACGGCATCACCTACGAACGCCTGGAGGAGACCGGCGGCATCGCCTGGCCGTGCCCCGCGACCGACCACCCGGGCACCCCGCGCCTCTTCGAGGACGGCAGGACGTACCACCCCGACGGGAGGATCCATATGCAGGTCGTCGAATGGCACCCGCCGATGGACCCGTACGACGACGAGCACCCCATGTCCCTCACCACCGGACGCACCGTCGCCCACTTCCTCTCCGGCAACCAGACGCGCCGGCTGGGCGCCCTCGTCGAGCAGACCCCACGGCCCTGGGCGGAGGTCCACCCCTCCCACGGCTTCCGCAACGGCGAACCCGTCCGCGTCGTCACCCGGCGCGGCAGCGAAGTCTTCCCCGCGCTCGTCACCGAGGCGATCCGCCCCGACACCGTCTTCATCCCGTACCACTGGCCGGTTCCCACCTCGGCGAACGCGCTCACCATCGATGCACTCGACCCCCGTTCCAAGATCCCCGAGTACAAGGTGTGCGCCTGCCGGATCGAGCACGCCGAGAAGATCGACGAGGTGCCCTCGCCCCCCGTCGCCCCCGGCCATGTCGCCTACCCCGAGACCCAGGTGTCCCGGACCGACCCGCTGCCGCCCACGTCTCCGCAGGGCCGTGGCACCTCGGAAAGGAGCTGAAGCCGGATGATGGGCAGAACGATCTTCATCGACCCGGGGCGCTGCATCGGCTGCCAGGCCTGTGTCTCCGCCTGCCGGGAATGCGACTCGCACCGCGGCAAGTCGATGATTCACCTCGACTACACCGACGAGGGCAGCTCGGTCGCCTCCCTTCCCACGGTCTGCATGCACTGCGAGGACCCCGTGGCCCCCTGCGCGGAGGTCTGCCCCGCCGACGCGATCCTGGTCACCGCCGACGGTGTGGTGCAGCAGGCCGACACCACCCGCTGCATCGGCTGCGCGAACTGCGTCAACGCCTGCCCCTTCGGCGTCCCGAAGATCGACCTCCAGGCGAAGCTGCAGATGAAGTGCAACCTCTGCTACGACCGCACCGCCTACGGACTCGCCCCCATGTGCGCCACCGTCTGCCCGACGGGAGCGCTCTTCTACGGAACCCTCGAGGAGCTCCAGGCCGAGCGCCCCGGTGTCCAGGTCGCCGACACCTTCGTCTTCGGCGAGAGCGAGGTCCGCACCGGTGTGGCCATGGTCGTCCCCGCGGACCGGGTCCAGTGGCCCGTGCCCGGTGGCCTTCCCGTCGTCGAGATCAACGGTAAGGACGTCCGCCGATGAGCGTCACCGAACAGCAGCCCGGCAGCGGCCGGAACTCCGGCGGCGATCCCCGCGAGGCACTCCACGACCGTATCGCCGCCGACTCGCTCACCACCCGGCGCGACTACCTCCGGATCGTGACCACCGTCTCGGGCGGCCTCGCACTCGGCGGAGTGGGGGTGGCGGCCGGGATCCTCCACCGTCACGGGGACGAGGAGGACGGCAAGGCCCCCGAGCCGAAGCAGATCGCCACGCAGCTGCTGCCCGGCCAGTCCCTCGCCTTCCGCTACCCCGGGGACGAGGACAGGGCGGTCGCCGTACGGATGGACGACGGCACCCTCGTCGGCTACTCCGCGATCTGCACCCACCTCGCCTGCGCCGTCCTGTGGCGCAACGACCGGGGCACGGAGGGGGAGCTCTACTGCCCCTGCCACGAAGGCGTCTTCGACGCCCGGACCGGCGAAGTCACCGCGGGACCGCCTCCCCGCGGACTGCCCAAGGTGGTGCTCACCGAGCAGACCGACGGCAGCATCTGGGCCGTGGGCACCACCCGTTCCGGCGAGAGCATCGAGCACGGGCTGTGCCGTCAGATCGGCGAGGACCGCCCGGACCTGGCTGCCCGGATCGGCTGCCCCGGAGTCAGCGGCGGCGTGGAAGCACCACCCCCGGCAGCCTCGTCGAGTGCCGGTGTGCCGGGCGCCGAGCCGGGCGCCGATCCGTCCGGCAGCACCTTCGGCGGGACCGGAACCACGGGCGGGCGGTCATGACGAACCCCCGACAGCCCCCGGAGCGCCCGGAACCCGGTGTCGGCCAGGAGGCCCCCGGGCACCGGTACCCCGAGTACCGGCCGGGCAGCGCCAGCCCCGAACTGAACCGGCCCGTACGCGAGCGCTACCCCCAGATCCGCGCCACCAGCGGTTACGGCGATCCTCGCGTGCGGCACACCGGCCCCGGTCCCGGAGCGGGTACCGACCAGGAGCCCGAGCGTTCCTCGAAGCTGACGGCCCGGCTGGTCCTGGCCATGACCGTGGTCGTCGGGCAGCTCTGGGGTCTGACCGTGCTGATCGACGAGTGGATGGAGGGCAACACGGGAACTGCCTGGTGGGGTGCCGGTTTCCTCGGCCTGTCGTTCCTCGTCGTCCTCGGCCTGTGGCTGCTCGACCCGAAGGACAGGTGAGGCTGGATCCGGAGGGCCGGCGAGGCGGGGTCCGAACGGCCGGCGGGTGTCGCCGTACCCTTGACGTATGAGTACCGCCCCCGCCCCCGGACCGCGAGATTCGAAGCCGTCGCAGGAGCCCAGGCCCAAGCAGCCTCTGATCTTCGACGATCCCCTGGACACGCAGTCCGCGGACGATACGGACCAGGGGTGGGGCGAGCGGGCTCCTGCCGGCGGCAGCGCCGCCGATCTGGCCCGCTTCCTCGACGAGAAGCCGCCCCACCACGTGTGACCCACCACGTGTGACCCGCCACGTGTGACCCACCAGGTGTGATCCGGCGCGTGTGATCGGGTTCGGCTACGCCTGGTCGCGCCGGGAGACCAGAGCGTCGCGGATTTCCTTCAGCACCTCCAGCTCGCTCACCTCCATCGTTTCCTGAACGCCTTCCTTGGCGGCCTGGGCGGCTGCCCGCCTGGCGAGGTACTTCGCCATGGGCATCACCATCAGGAAGTAGACGACCGCGGCGGTGATCAAGAAGCTGAGTGCGGCGCTCAGCACCGAGCCCCACAGGATCTCGATACCGTCCATCCTGCCGGTGTCCGGATCCACGACGCAGGGCCCTTGGAGACAGGAGCTGTACTTCTCCAGGTCCTGGGTGCCGAAGGCCCCCACCAGCGGATTGATGATTCCCTTGACGACCGCGTTCACGATGTTGGTGAACGCGGCACCGATGACGACGGCGACCGCGAGGTCGATCACATTGCCGCGCATCAGGAAGGCTTTGAACCCGTCCAGCAGACTGACCTTCTTCTCGCTCACGGATGGGCCCTCCTCTGTACGTGCCGTATGGGGAGCGAACTGCCCTGCCACATAAGGCGCTGGGAGGCGGCACTGTCCAATCGGACAATTCCGACGGGGGAGTTGACGGTAGGTCAGTTCCCGTCGGCATGGGACACCACGACCGCGAGACGACCCGATGCGCCGGCGCCCGCCAGGGCCGCTGCGGTGTCCCGTTCCACGGACAGGACCACCAGGGCGCCGCCTCCCGCGGTTGTCCCGTCGCCGTCCGTCCCCGGGTATCCGTGCCCGACGTCTTCCGTTGCGCGCGGCACGTCCTCCACCTGTACGTCCTTCGCCACCACCCGGGCCACGGGATCTCCGTCCTGCGCGGCGATCACATCGACGCGATCGCCCGCACGCAGCAGCCGCACCGTCGCCGCATCCGCGATCCGTACCGCCGCGGACACCCGTCGCACGGGACGCCGCTCCGGGGCCGGCGGCACACCGCCCGCGACAGCGGCCGCGCCTGCGGTGCCGCCTGTCCCCGGTGCGGCGGTGCCCGAGGTGCCCAGGCCCGAAGCGGCGAGTGCGGCAGAGGCCAGGGCGAGTCCCGCCGCCATCGCGCGGCGTTGTCCGCGTATCACCCGCCGCAGCCGTCCGGCACGGCTGCCGCGTACGCGCAGGGGGTCGAACGGCGGCACCCCGCGCGGTGCGGGAGGAGCCGGACGTGTATCGGGAACGGACGGGAGCATGGCTGACACCACCTGCCGTGAAGGAAATCCAGGACGTGAGGGGGGTCCGGCGGGCATCGCCGCCGGACTCCCCTCACGATCCACCCTTCACGGGAATCCCGCCGGGGCCTGTGGACAGCCCCCACGTTGTGGATAAGTCGGGCACCCGGACGAGTCGGTCCTGTTGAGTCGGTCCTGTTAAGGCAGCTCGATTCCCGTGTCGATTCCGTCCAGCGCGCGCACGCACGCGCAGTCACGCTCCCGGTTCGCAGGCAGCGCGGCCACCGCGTCGAACAGCACCGACCGCAGCCGGTCGACGTTGGCGGAGAACACCTTGAGCACCTCCCCGTGGCTGACGCCCTCGCCTGCCTCGGCCCCCGCGTCGAGGTCCGTCACCAGGGTCAGCGTCGTGTAGCAGAGCCCCAGTTCACGGGCGAGCACCGCTTCCGGATGCCCGGTCATCCCGACCACCGACCAGCCCATCGCCGCATGCCAGCGTGATTCCGCCCGGGTCGAGAAGCGCGGTCCCTCCACCACGACGAGGGTCCCGCCGTCCACCGGCTCCCAGTCGCGCCCCCGCGCGGCTGCGAGCGCCGCCTGGCGTCCATGAGGGCAGTACGGGTCGGCGAAGCCGAGGTGCACCACGTTCGGCTGGGCTCCGTCCGCCCGGATCTCTCCGTCGTAGTACGTCTGCGTGCGTGCCTTCGTACGGTCCACCAGCTGGTCCGGTACGAGCAGGGTCCCCGGCCCGTACTCCGGGCGCAGTCCGCCGACGGCGCACGGGCCGAGCACCTGGCGTACGCCGACGGAACGCAGGGCCCAGAGGTTGGCGCGGTAGTTGATGCGGTGCGGCGGGAGGTGGTGGCCGCGTCCGTGACGCGGGAGGAACGCCACCCGGCGGCCCGCGATCTCGCCCAGGAAGAGGGAGTCGCTCGGAGCCCCGTAGGGGGTGTCCACCTGGACCTCGGTCACGTCATCGAGGAAGGAGTAGAAGCCCGATCCGCCGATGACACCGATATCCGCTGTACCCGTTTCTGCGTTCACCATGCGGTCACACTAACCGGGCGAACACGACCGGGACCCCGCCGAGTCGATCAGCGGGGTCCTGGTGAAGCGTGTGGTGTACGTGTACGGCCTCAGGCGGCCGATGTGCCGCTCGACGACGAGGACGACGACGAGGACGCCGACGACGAGGAACTTGACGCGGCGGGCTTCGAGTCCGAACCCGACGACCCCGACGAGGACGTCGACGTGGCGGACGCGGAACCGGATGCCTTCGCGGGCGACGTCGCCGGCGTGCTGCTCGACGAGGAGCCGCGGCTGTCGTTCCGGTAGAAACCGGATCCCTTGAAGACGATGCCGACCGCCGAGAACACCTTCTTCAGGCGTCCCTCGCAGTTCGGGCACACGGTCAGGGCATCATCGGTGAACTTCTGCACCGCCTCGAGGCCCTCGCCGCACTCGGTGCACTGGTACTGATAGGTCGGCACTTGCTCCTCCTGGCACTCTCACTCAGTGAGTGCTAACGACGTTCCATACTGACGTATTCCGAGCGATCAGTCCACCGTGACCGGCTCGCGGTGACCGATCCCACGTGCCACCGTCCGCCCCCGGTACCTCGGTGTCAGCCGTGAGCGCAGGGCCAGCAGGGTTGCCAGCGCCAGCGCCGTTCCCAGCAGCGGCACCACGAAACCGGTGCTCGCACCGTGGGAGTCCGCGAGCTGTCCGGCCACCGTGACAGCGGCCGCCTGGCCGAGCGCCACAGCGCCCGTCAGCCAGGTGAAGGCCTCCGTCCTGGCCGATGCCGGCACCAGAGCCTCGACCAGCGTGTACCCGCTGATCAGGGCCGGAGCGATGCACAGGCCCACCAGCAGCCCGAGACCGGCCAGCAGCGGCACGGAGTGCACCGCCCAGAGCCCGGAAGCGGTCAGGGTCAGGGCCACGTAGCCGACGATCAGCCGGCGACGCGGGCTGCTCTTCCAGGCGATGGCCCCGCAGGCGATCCCGGCCAGCATGTTGCCGGCCGCGAACACCCCGTACAGCAGCCCGTTCACTCCCGGCCTGCCGATCTCCTCGGAGAACGCGGTCAGCGACACCTGCATTCCGCCGAAGACGGCGCCGATCCCCAGGAAGGTGATGGCGAGTACCCGGACCCCAGGCACGGACAGTGCGGAGCGGTGCGGCTCGGCGGCGGTCGCCGCGCTGCGGGGGGCGGGCTGGGTGGAGCGCTGGGCGGCGAAGAGAACTCCGCCGATCAGTGTCAGCGCGGCCTCGGCGATCAGCCCGGCCGCCGGGTGCACGCCGGTGCACAGCGCCGTCGCCAGGACGGGGCCGACGACGAAGGTGAACTCGTCCGTCACGGACTCGAAGGCGGCGGCAGTCGACATCAGCGGGGACGCGGGCCGACCCGGGGCGGCCCCGAGCCGGGCGGCCCAGCGGGCCCGGACCATCGGCCCGATCTGCGGGATGGAGGCTCCGGTGGGCACGGCCGCCAGGAACAGTGCCCACAGGGGTGCGTGCGCCAGGGCGAGCCCGGTGAGGACGCCCACGGACAGTGAGTGCACCAGCACGCCGGGCAGGAGCACGGCGCGCTGGCCGAAGCGGTCGGCGAGCCTGCCGCTCTGCGGTGCGAACAGTGCCATCGAGACACCGGAGACGGCGGCGACAGCGCCCGCGCTGCCGTAGGAGCCGGTGGTGTGCTGAACCAGCAGCACGATGCCGATGGTCAGCATCGCGAAGGGCTGCCGGGCCGCGAAGCCCGGGAGGAGGAAGGTCCACGCACCAGGGGTGCGCAGCAACTGCCCGTAACCGGGGCGGTCGGAGACCGTGGATGCCACGGTCCTTGCCTTTCTGCCGCCTGGTAGCCGTGCTCCCGGGGCGCCGCGGCACCCGGGGTGCGCGGCTCGTGCGGGAGCTGCCGAGAGCTGTCCTCTTCGCGCGGAACTGCGGTAGATGCCGGGCGCTCGCTCCAGAGGTGAAAAGGAGGCGAAAAGGACGCCACGACCGCCATACGGTCGCGCCAGCTCTGCATCAGACAGAGGTGGTCGATCAAGACTGGTCGATCAATGTGGTCGATCTAGATTAATTCAGGTGGATCTTCGGTAGCAATCCTTCATCTTACAGGCTGCAGTCCGAATATGCCTGCGATTGCGAACGAGGTGCGCGTCACCACCTCCGATCAGTGGTGCGTCCGCGTGTCCTCGTGCCTGCCGCCCCTGCCCAGCTTCTTCGCGAGCCTCACCACGTGCGGGACCTCCAGCCCCGGGGACCCGTTGTCCCGGGGGCCGCCCGCGCCCAGCCAGCCGGCCAGCTTGCCGCCCTCGCCGACCGCACGCAGTCGTGCTTCCGCCGCGTCGCGTACCGGGTCGGTGGCCACCACGAGCAGTTCGTCCCCGCGCCGCAGCACGGTTGTGGGCCCGGGTACGAAGCTCTTCCTGTCCCGTACGACGAGGGTGACGGCGGCCCCGGCGGGCAGTCGCAGCTCGCCGATCTCGACGCCGTGCATCTTCGACTTCCCCGGGATCGCAACGGACAGCAGATGCCCCCGCAGCCGCTCCAGGGGCGCCGACTCGATGCCCAGGTCGGCGGCCTCCGACGGATCCTCGGCGATCTTCAGGGCCTTCGCGAGCCAGGGCAGGGTCGGGCCCTGGATGAGGGTGTAGACGATGACGAGGACGAAGACGATGTTGAAGACCTTGGTGCTGCCCTCGATCCCGGACACCATCGGGATCGTCGCCAGGATGATGGGCACGGCGCCGCGCAGCCCGGCCCAGGACATCAGGGCCTTCTCGCGCCGTGGCAGCCGGAACGGCGCCAGGCTGATGAAGACGGACAAGGGCCTCGCGATCACGGTGAGCACCAGCCCCACGACCACGGCAGGCCAGAAGTCGTCGCCCAGGTCGTGCGGGGTGACCAGCAGGCCGAGCAGGACGAACATGCCGATCTGCGCCAGCCAGCCGAGCCCGTCGGCGAAGCCCCGGGTGGCCGGCCAGTGCGGCAGCTTGGAGTTGCCGAGGACCATGGCGGCGAGGTAGACGGCCAGGAATCCGCTGCCGTGGGCCATGGCGCCCGCCGCGTACGCGGACACCGCGATGGCCATCACGGCGATCGGATAGAGGCCGGACGCGGGCAGCGCCACATGACGCAGTCCGAAGGCGCCGAGCCAGCCCACCGCGAGGCCGATGGCCGCGCCGATGGTCAGCTCCAGGGCTATTTCGCCCACCAGCACGTACCAGTGCTCCACGGGGCCGACCGCGGAGAACGCCACCACCAGGATGACCACCGGGGCGTCGTTGAAGCCGGACTCCGCCTCCAGTACGCCCGTGATCCGGGACGGGAGCGGGACCTTGCGCAACACGGAGAAGACTGCCGCCGCGTCGGTGGAGGAGACGACCGCACCGATGATCAGTGCCTGCCGCCAGTCCAGGCCGACGAGATAGTGTGCCGCGCTCGCGGTGACGCCCACGCTGATGCCCACCCCGACGGTCGACAGCATGGCCGCTGCCGGCAACGCGGGTTTGACTTCTTTCCACTTCGTGCCCAGTCCGCCTTCGGCCAGGATGACGACCAGCGCGGCGTAGCCGATCACCTGGGTCAGCTCGGCGTTGTCGAACTTGACGTCGAAAATGCCGTCCTGCCCCATGGCGATCCCGATGCCGAGGTACAGGAGCAGGCTGGGAAGCCCGCTGCGGGACGAAATGCGTACGGCCGCGACAGCGACCAGCAGGACGAGCGAGCAGACGAGCAGAAGTTCGTTGAGATCGTGGACAGTCAGGGTCCGTTCCTTCCCTGCGTACGCCTTCCGGATCGACCTCCGGGGGCCAGTACTTCGTTACCTTACCTAATCTTTAACGTTTTCTTGACGCTTCGAGTGTTCGTGCGAGCAGTGCGCAAATGGATGCATCCCCATACCGCGTCCGAGTGGCTTCGGCGGGGCGCCTATGGTTGCTCCTGCACTCCCAGGACCACCCTGCCCCTCGAAGGACAGCGATGCCCGCCAACACAACCGCCTCTTCCGGTTCTTCCGATGCGAAGAAGCCCGGCAGGAAGAAGGGGCGACGCGCCCGCCTGTTCGTGATCGTCCTGGTGCTGGCGCTTGTCGCGGGTGTCGGTTACGGCGCGTTCTGGTCCGTTTCCACGGTTCGGGCCTCGTACCCGCAGACGACCGGTTCGATCGAGCTCAAGGGTCTGACCGGCAACGTCGACGTCGAACGCGACAGTTACGGGATCCCGCAGATCTACGCGGACTCCGACAGCGACCTCTTCCGCGCCCAGGGCTTCGTCCAGGCCCAGGACCGCTTCTGGGAGATGGACGTCCGCCGTCATATGACGTCCGGGCGGCTCTCCGAGATGTTCGGCTCCGGCCAGGTCGAGACCGACTCCTTCCTGCGCACGCTGGGCTGGCGCAAGGTCGCGCAGGATGAGTACGACAAGAAGCTTGACGAGGACACCAAGAAGAACCTCCAGGCGTACGCGGAGGGGGTGAACGCGTATCTGGACGGCAAGGACGGCAAGGACATCTCCGTCGAGTACGCCGCCCTCGGCCTGACCAACGACTACAAGCCCACCGAGTGGACCCCGGTCGACTCGGTCGCCTGGCTGAAGGCGATGGCCTGGGACCTGCGCGGCAACATGCAGGACGAGATCGACCGCTCGCTGATGACCAGCAGGCTCAGCGAGAAGCAGATCGAGGATCTCTACCCGGACTACCCGTACGCGAAGAACAAGCCGATCGTCCGGCAGGGCGCCGTCTCCCCGGTCACCGGCAAGTTCGACCCGGAGGCCGAGCCGTCGGACAGCATCGGCTCGAACACCCCCGAGGGCGCCACCGAGGGCCTCAACACCCAGCTCTCCGCGCTCTCCGAGACCCTCGACGAGATCCCGGCGCTGCTCGGACCCAACGGCAGCGGCATCGGCTCGAACTCCTGGGTCGTCTCCGGCAAATACACGACGACCGGCAAGCCGCTGCTGGCCAACGATCCGCACCTGGCGCCGCAACTTCCCTCGCTCTGGTACCAGATGGGGCTGCACTGCCGGGTGATCTCGGAGACCTGCCAGTACAACACCGCCGGCTACACGTTCTCCGGGATGCCCGGTGTGATCATCGGCCACAACGCGGACATCGCCTGGGGCTTCACCAACCTCGGCGCGGACGTCACCGACCTCTTCCTGGAGAAGGTCTCGGGCGAGGGCTACCAGTACGACGGCAGGACCAAGCCCTTCGACACCCGTGAGGAGACCATCAAGGTCGCCGGCGGCCGCAGCCGGCACATCACCGTGCGCGAGACGAACAACGGCCCGGTGGTCTCCGACCGCAGCAGCGAGCTGGAGAAGGTCGGCAAGAAGGCGCCCGTCACCAACGACGCACCCGACCGTGCCGACGGCTACGTGGTCGCCCTGAAGTGGACCGCGCTGAATCCCGGCAAGTCCATGGACGCGGTCTTCGAGCTCAACCGGGCCAAGGACTTCACGTCCTTCCGGGCGGCGGCCAAGAACTTCGAGGTGCCCTCGCAGAACCTCATCTACGCGGACACCAAGGGCAACATCGGCTACCAGGCCCCCGGGACGATCCCGGTGCGGATCAAGGGCGACGGCCGGCTGCCCACCCCCGGCTGGACTTCGGACTACGGCTGGAAGAAGGAGTTCGTTCCCTTCGACGAGCTGCCGTACGAGTACAACCCGGAGCGCGGTTACATCGTCACCGCCAACCAGGCCGTCATCGACGAGAAGTACCCCCACCTGCTCACCAAGGACTGGGGCTACGGCGCCCGCAGCCAGCGGATCAACGACCTCATCGAGTCGAAGACCAAGGGCGGCGGGAAGATCTCGACCGACGACATGCAGAAGATGCAGATGGACAACCAGAGCGTGATCGCCGCGAAGCTGGTGCCCGAACTGCTGAAGATCAACATCTCCGACAAGAACGTCCGCGAGGCGCAGAAGCTGCTGGAGAACTGGGACTACTCCCAGGAACCCGACTCGGCGGCCGCCGCCTACTTCAACGGCGTCTGGCGCAACATCCTCAAGCTGGCCTTCGGCAACAAGCTCCCCAAGGAGCTCCGCGCCGAGGGTGACTGCCTCAATGTGCCGCCCGCCGCCGGCACCGGTCCGGTGGACGAGCAGGACCGGCTCGTACGGGAATGCGGTCAGCGCGCCCCGGACGCCGCCCAGCCGGACGGCGGCGACCGCTGGTACGAGGTGGTCGGGTCCATCCTCGAGGACAAGGACAACGAGTGGTGGAAGGCTCCGGTCAGGGGTCGCGAAGAGGCGATCGACGACCGTGACGAGCTCTTCGCCCGGGCCATGGAAGACGCCCGCTGGGAGCTGACGGCCGAGCTCGGCAAGGACATCACCACCTGGAGCTGGGGTCGGCTGCACCAGCTGACCCTGCGCAACCCGACGCTCGGCACCGAGGGCCCCGGCCTTCTGCAGCGGGCCCTCAACCGGGGTCCCTGGCACCTCGGCGGCGGCGAGGCCGCCGTCAACGCCACCGGCTGGAACGCGGCAGGGGGCTACGACGTCATCTGGGTCCCGTCGATGCGGATGGTCGTCAACGTGGGGGACTGGGACAAGTCCCGCTGGATCAACCTGACCGGCGCCTCCGGGCACGCGTTCAGCGCGCACTACACCGATCAGACCGACAAGTGGGTCGACGGAGAACTGCTCGACTGGTCCTTCAGCAGCAACGCGGTCGGGCAGTCCACGGTCGACACGCTGACGCTCAAGAAACCCTAGGCGGCACCCGGGGAGCCCGGGCAGCGCCCAGGACGGCCTAGGCAGTGAAGCGCCGCGCTCCGGCCGGCGTGACCACGGCATCCACGGGGTGGTCGTGCGGTTCCTCCGGAACCTGCGCGACCACCTCGTCGTCGTACAGCAGGACGACGAGGGCGGGGTGGGCCCCGGCCGCCGACAGCCGGGCCAGTACCCGGTCGTAGCTGCCGCCGCCCCGGCCCAGCCGCATTCCGCGCCGGTCCACCGCGAGCCCGGGGAGCAGGACCGCGTCGGCGTCGAGGACCGCGGCCGGCCCCAGACGCGCGCCGTCGGGCTCCAGCAGCCCCCGGCCCGCGGGCAGGAGGTGTTCGGTGCCCTCGTACGCCGCCCAGTCCAGGTCGTTGTCGGCCATGAGTACCGGCAGCAGCACCCGTACGTTCCGCGCACGCAGCGCGTCCAGGAGCGGGCGGGTCCCGGGTTCACGCCCCACGGACACATAGGCGGCGACGGTCCGGGCTCCGTCGAGCTCCGGAAGAACGAGTGCGGCCGAGGAGAGAACCGCCGCGGCGTTTTCGACGTCCTGAGAGGTCAGGAGCCGTCGCGCGGCGAGCAGTTCGCGCCGCAGGGGCGCCTTTCCGGACATGTCGTGGTTCACGGGTGCTCGCATAATTCTCGTATGGGGTTGTATGAGTACGAAGTTAACCGGACGCTCATCTTCCGCCCATACGTACCCGTTAGAGTCTGCGTATGACTCAGTCGCGCCCCAGGATCAGCAAGGCCGTCATCCCGGCTGCAGGTCTCGGCACCCGGTTCCTGCCGGCCACCAAGGCCACTCCCAAAGAGATGCTGCCTGTCGTCGACAAGCCCGCCATCCAGTATGTCGTCGAAGAGGCGGTCGGAGCAGGCCTCTCCGACGTTCTGATGATCACCGGTCGGAACAAGCGTCCCCTGGAGGACCACTTCGACCGGAACTACGAGCTGGAGTCCGCGCTGACCCGCAAGGGAGACGCCGAACGGCTCTCCAAGGTCCAGGAGTCCAGCGACCTGGCCACCATGCACTACGTCCGCCAAGGCGACCCGCGCGGCCTCGGCCACGCGGTCCTGTGCGCCGCGCCGCACGTCGGTGACCAGCCGTTCGCGGTCCTCCTCGGCGACGACCTGATCGACCCGCGCGACCCGCTGCTCGCCCGGATGGTCGAGATCCAGGAGCGCGAGGGCGGCAGCGTCATCGCGCTGATGGAGGTCGACCCGTCGCAGATCCACATGTACGGCTGCGCGGCCACCGAGGCCACCGCCGACGGCGACGTCGTACGGATCACCGGGCTGGTCGAGAAGCCCGACCCGGCCGACGCGCCCAGCAACCTCGCCATCATCGGCCGCTATGTCCTGGACCCCGCGATCTTCGACATACTGCGTCACACGGAGCCCGGACGCGGGGGCGAGATCCAGCTCACCGACGCACTGCAGCTGCTGGCCGAGGACGAGAAGACCGGCGGCCCGGTGCACGGCGTCGTCTTCAAGGGCCGCCGCTATGACACCGGTGACCGCGGCGACTACCTGCGTGCCATTGTCAGACTCGCGTGCGAACGTGAAGACCTGGGTCCGGACTTCCGGACCTGGCTGCGCAGTTACGTCAACGAGGAGTTGTAGACAGCTTGAGCGCCACGATCTGGTCGGTGGACGAGCACCTGGACGACATCCTCGCCGCGGTGAGGCCGTTGGAGCCCATCGAGCTGCAGCTGGCCGACGCGCAGGGCTGTGTCCTGGTCGAGGACGTCATGGTCGAGGTCGCTCTGCCGCCCTTCGACAACAGCTCGATGGACGGATATGCCGTCCGGGTCTCCGATGTCGAGGGCGCCAGCGAGGAGTTCCCCGCAGTCCTGACGGTCATCGGCGATGTCGCGGCGGGCGACGGCGGACTCGCCGACGGCCGGTCGGTGGCTCCCGGCGAGGCGGCCCGCATCATGACCGGCGCCCCGCTGCCCGCGGGCGCCGACGCGGTCGTCCCGGTCGAGTGGACCGACGGGGGTACGGGCGGCGGCCCGGCCGAGTCCATGCGCGCCCACAGCGACGCCCCGGAAGGGGCGAGCGGTGAGGTCCGTGTCCACCGCCCCGTCGCGGCCCGCGCCCACGTCCGGGCCCGGGGCAGCGACGTCCAGCCGGGAGATCTGGCCCTGCGCGCGGGATCGGTCGTCGGACCGCCGCAGATCGGGTTGCTCGCCGCGATCGGCCGCTCGACGGTGAAGGTGCGGCCCCGCCCGCGCGTCGTCGTGCTCTCCACCGGCAGCGAGCTGGTGCAGCCCGGCGAGGAGCTGACCGGCGGCCGGATCTACGACTCCAACAGCTTCGCGCTGACAGCGGCAGCCCGGGACGCCGGGGCCATCGCCTACCGGGTGCCCGCGGTCGCCGACGACGCGGAGACGCTGCGCGCGACGATCGAGGACCAGCTGATCCGCGCGGACATCGTCGTCACCACCGGTGGCGTGAGCGTCGGCGCGTACGACGTGGTCAAGGAAGCCCTGTCCTCCGTGGGTGACGAGGACGACCAGGGCAGCGGCATCGACTTCCGCAAGCTGGCCATGCAGCCGGGCAAGCCGCAGGGCTTCGGCTCGATCGGCCGCGACCACACCCCGCTGCTGGCGCTGCCCGGCAACCCCGTCTCCTCGTACGTCTCCTTCGAGTTGTTCGTACGGCCGGCGATCCGGACCCTGATGGGGCTGAAGGATGTCCGCCGCCCGACGGTCCGCGCCACGCTGAGCACGGACAAGGCGCTCGCCTCGCCGTCCGGCAAGCGGCAGTTCCTGCGGGGTACGTACGACTCCGAGGCGGGCACCGTCACCCCCGTCGGCGGTTCCGGATCGCATCTGATCGCCGCGCTCGCCCAGGC
This sequence comes from Streptomyces sp. NBC_00683, assembly GCF_036226745.1. Taxonomy (NCBI): domain Bacteria; kingdom Bacillati; phylum Actinomycetota; class Actinomycetes; order Kitasatosporales; family Streptomycetaceae; genus Streptomyces; species Streptomyces sp. NBC_00683. The sequence continues at coordinate 5,026,951 of NZ_CP109013.1, forward strand.
GGACGCGCTGATCGTGCTGCCCGAGGACGTCACCTCCGCGGAGCCCGGCGCGGAGACCGAGGTGATCCTCCTCCGCTGACTTCCGCGCGGTGGCGGTACGGTATCTGGCGCTGTGCCTTACCGGGGGAAGCCCCCCGGACCCCCGGCCCGCCCGCACGTGTGTGTGCGGGCCGAGCGGGCAACCGGCGCCCTACCGCTAGGCGGAGTGAGTTGAGTACGCAGAACAGGCTGACGCACATCGACGAGGCGGGCGCGGCCCGCATGGTCGATGTGTCCGAGAAGGACGTCACGGCGCGCGTCGCCCGGGCCAGTGGCCGGGTCCTCGTGTCGCCGCGTGTGATCGAGCTGCTCCGGGGTGAGGGCGTCCCCAAGGGCGACGCGCTCGCGACCGCGCGGATCGCCGGAATCATGGGGGCCAAGCGCACCCCGGACCTGATCCCGCTCTGTCATCCCCTCGCCGTCTCCGGTGTGAAGGTCGATCTGAGCGTCACGGACGACGCCGTGGAGATCCTCGCCACCGTGAAGACCACCGACCGCACAGGGGTCGAGATGGAGGCGCTGACCGCCGTCTCGGTCGCCGCGCTCACGGTGATCGACATGATCAAGGCGGTCGACAAGAGCGCGGTGATCACGGACATCCGGGTGGAGGCGAAGTCGGGCGGCAAGTCCGGCGACTACCGCCGCCCCGCGCCGGAGGGGGCGGACGCATGACCGTGCCCGACAACGACCCCTCGGGCACCGTACCGCCCGCACCGGACCCGTCCGGCGCCGCGCCGGCTGCCCCGTACACCGCGCTCGTCGTGACCGCGTCCAACCGCGCATCGGCCGGCGTCTACGCCGACAAGGGCGGCCCGGTCATCGTCGAGGCGCTCACCGGTCTCGGATTCGCCGTCGACGGCCCCCAGGTCGTTCCGGACGGCGACCCCGTCGAGGCGGCCCTGCGGGCCGGCGCGGCAGCCGGCTACGACGTCATCCTCACCACCGGTGGTACGGGCATCTCGCCCACCGACCGGACCCCGGAGGCCACCCGGCGCGTCATCGAACGCGAGATCCCGGGCATCGCCGAGGCGATCCGTGCCGAAGGCCGGGACATGGTCCCGACGGCCTCGCTCTCGCGCGGCCTCGCAGGTATCGCGGGAGGCACCCTCGTCGTGAACCTCCCCGGTTCCACGGGCGGGGTGCGCGACGGCCTCGCCGTCCTCAGCAGGCTTCTGGTGCACGCCGTCGATCAGGTGCGCGGCGGCGATCACCCCCGACCGGGGAGCTCGAGCTGAACGTCCCGACCTGGCCGGTGATCCTGACCGACGGCGAGATCACCCTCCGCCCGATAAAGATGCGTGACCAGCGCATGTGGCGTGAGGTCAACCGGCGCAACCGTGACTGGCTGCGCCCCTGGGAGGCGACCGTCCCGCCACCCGCGCCCGGCGCCCCGGTTGCCCAGCGCCCCACCTACCGTCAGATGATCCGCCATCTGCGCTCCGAGGCGAACGCGGGCCGGATGCTGCCCTTCGCCATCGAGTTCGAAGGGCGTCTCGTCGGGCAGTTGACGGTGGCCGGGATCACCTGGGGATCGATGTGCTCGGGCCATGTCGGCTACTGGGTGGACCGGGGTGTGGCGGGCCGTGGTGTCATGCCGACCGCGGTGGCGCTCGCCGTCGACCACTGTTTCCGCAACGTCGGTCTGCACCGGATCGAGGTCTGCATTCGGCCCGAGAACGGCCCCAGCCGGAGAGTCGTGGAAAAGCTGGGATTCCGTGAGGAAGGGCTGCGTCCCCGCTATCTCCACATCGACGGTGCGTGGCGGGACCATCTGATCTTTGCCCTCACCGCGGAAGAAGTCCCTGACGGGATGCTCCGGCGCTGGCGCAGAGTGCGGCCGGCGGCGCCACGCACTCCCGGGGAAATGAAATAAGTGTTCGAAATTGATCGCTCTCTGAGCACTAGCGAACCCACTCGCGTCGACTGCTGATCTGAACAATCGCAAAAAAAGTCCGTGATATCAGCCGGATCGAGCGACACACCGGGCCAATTGGCGGATGCCGCCGTGCAAACCCCTCTACGGTGTGAGCGTGAGCAGCAGCGGCCTCATCTACGCAGTCATTGTCGGGGCCTGGGCCGCCTACTTGGTGCCGATGTGGCTCCGCAGGCAGGACGAGCTCAATGAGGCCCGTCCGACGGAACGCTTCAGCACCGCCATCCGGCTGCTGTCCGGACGGGCGGCGATGGAGCGCCGGTACGCCAAGGAGCTGCGGGAGCGCGATGCCGAGGAGGCGCCCGGCGACGTCGACCCGGATGCCGTCACGGACCGATTGGGTTCCGTGGACGTCCGGGCCTTCTCCGCGCCCCCGGCGCACACGGAAGCCCGGTTGCACGACCCGGTGCGTGAGCGTCCCGCCCCGGAGCGCCCGCGCGCGCAGGCGGCCCGGCCCGCGCCCGTACAGCGCGCGCGTACGTCGAGTGCGGAAGCCGAGCGCGAGCGGCGGGCCCGGCGCTCGAAGGTGCTGGCGCGCCGTCGGCGTACGACCATCGTCCTGTTCCTGGCGTTCACGCTCGGCGCCGTCGTCGCGGCGGTCGGCGGACTCCGCTTCCTGTGGGCGCCCGCCGTCCCGGCCGTGCTGCTGAGCACGTACATCGTGCATCTGCGCGCCCAGGAGCGGCGCCGGTTCGCCTTCACCATGGACCGCCGCCTTGCCGAGGTGGCCGCGCAGCGGCTCCGCGAGAACCGTCCCCGCAGGCACCAGCCCGCGACAACGGCTCCCGCCGAGCCCGACGAGGAGCCCGAAGGGCGCGACTCCCACCCGGTGCCCGCCCCCACGGTCTCCCCGCAGGAGGCGGGCCGCCGCGCCCTCGTCGAGCAGACGGACCACGCGGAGTGGGTGGACCAGCAGCGCGAACGCGGGCCTGCCCAGGGCGACAGCTGGGAGCCGGTCCCGGTCCCCCTCCCGACGTATGTCACCGCCCCGGTGGCCCCGCGCGCCACGGGCGGTGTGGAGGTCGGCGACCCGGACACCTGGAGCGCGGCCCGCTCCAGCACGGCGGAGCCCACCCAGACGGGCACGGCGCACCCCGCCGAGCCCGCGGCGGACCCGGCGCCGCGCCGACGCGCCAACCAGCCCCGCCGCACGCGCGACCGGGGCCGGACGCCGCTCTTCGACCAGTACGACGACGGGGACCGGCCCCGTGCGGCCAACGAGTGAGACCGGTGGCGACGCCGACTCGGCTGACCTGCGGCATACGGATTTCCGAGCACCCCGGTGGGGGTGCTAAAGTTTCACTCGTTGCAAGGGCCTGTGGCGCAGTCTGGTAGCGCACCTCGTTCGCATCGAGGGGGTCTGGGGTTCAAATCCCCACAGGTCCACCGCAGCTCAGAGCCCCTACCGGGGAAACCCGGTAGGGGCTCTTTGGCGTCGTACAGCAGCGAAGTGCCCGTGCCGGTGCGGGGGCTGCTCGGACAGTCGCGCGAGCACGGAGCCCCGCCCGGTGTCTTCCGGGCGGGGCCCTCGCGTCATACGTCGAGTACGCCGACTGTCTGGCCGCCGGTGGTCTCGCCGGTCGTACGGAAGCCCAGCTTGAGATAGAAGTCCCCGGGCCCGTCCTCGTCCGGCTCCCACGACACGTACATCAGGGTGCCGCCGCGCCGCCGTATCTCCTCGCGGACGGCCTCGACGGCGAAGCGCCCGTACCCCTTGCCCTGGTGGGCGGCGGCGATGTTGAGCCGCCAGAGGCCGCTGCGGCGGTCGTCGGGGTCCTTCTTGGGGGCCCACTGGATGTCCAGGAAGGCCATCAGGAAGCCGACGAGCCGGTCGCCGTCGAAGATGAGCCGGGGCCAGGCGGGCTCACCGAAGGCGTACGCCTCCGCCAGCGAAGTCGCGACGGGACTGACGTTCCTCTCCTGGTGGGGATGGACGCGCAGGGCGAGCGCGGCATCGACATTGTCGGGGGTGATCTTCTCCAGGCGGAGCGCGGTGGACATGGGCGGATGCTATCGATGCCCCGGGGGCGAACGCCCGTGAATACGCACGTGAGAAGCCCCCCGCCCACCGGGAATCGGCGGGGGGCTTATCGACCGTCAGCGCCGGGCGCTGCGGCGCGTGGTGAACCAGGCCAGGGAGCCGAGGGCCACGAGAGCGGCGGCCGCCAGGGCGGCGTACAGCGACGCCGTGGAGTCGGAGCCGGTGGTGGCGAGGGAGCCGGTGGTGGCCCGGGTAGCACCCGCCGAAGGCGTCGAGGGCGCGGACGGGGCCGGCGCGGCGGCGGAGCTGCTGGTGGAGGGCGTCACCGTCGGGGTGGTGGAAGGCGTGGTGGACGGGATCGTGGTGGGCGTGGGCGTGGCCTTCACCGGGCCGAGCGTGATCTTCGTGTCGGGGGTACCCGCGAAGGGGTAGTTGTTCCCGGCGTCCAGGAGGGTCTCGGTCCGCAGGGTGATCGGCGTGGGGCCGGTGACCGCGGTGTCGGCGGCCAGCTTGATCCGCAGCGGCACCACGCGCTCGCCCGAGTCCACGCCGAAGCCCTTCTGGATCGTCGGAAGGGTCGCGAAGAAGTCGTCACCCTTCAGGGCCTTCCAACCGCCGTCCACCTTCGCCTCCACGACGAGGCCCGCGTTCCGCACCTTGCTGTCGCCGTAGGAGGCGATCAGCTGGCTGCGCACGGCGTGGTTGAACGTGCCGTGGCCGCCCACCTTGTAGTGCAGGTCCAGGCCCTGGCACTGGCTCTCGGGGAGGCCCTCGCAGCCGCCGGTCCTGTCCATCCAGGTGCGGAACGTGCCGGGCTCGTTGTTCGGGGCCACGTCGAAGGCCAGGGTGTCGGGTCGCTCCAGCTCGGGCCGGACGCTGGCGGCCGTCAGCTCGAAGCCGCCGTTGATCGTCGGGTACGACTTGGTGAGGCCGATGGTGACCTTCCACGTCAGCTCGGAGCCGGCCGGGACCTGGAAGCCGTCGCCGGCGCTTCCGGAGGCCGGGTGGAACATGCCCTGCCATCCGCCGTCCTGGTGGCCTACGAGCACGGCGGTCGCGGGGGCGTTCACGGGCTCGACGCGGTAGGTGATGTCAGCCGTCTGGAGCGGGCTCGGGCCGGCCTCGTCGAGCAGCAGCCACGGGTGGTACTGGCGCGCCTTGGTACCGGGGTTCTCCACGGTCAGCTCGAAGGTCTCGGTGGCGCCGCCCCGGGTGAGGGGCCCGCTCGATGCGGGCGTTCCCAGCTCGACGCGCAGCAGCGGCTGGCTCTCGGCGTGTGCGATGAAGGGGACGAGGGCGGTACCGGCGATCGCAGCGGCGACGACGGCGGCTGCGCGGGCGGGAGCGAGCATGAGTGGATTCCCCCCAGGAATCGTCGAGGACGCACTGACACGAGGACAGCGGGCCCTTGATGGCATGGCGGTGCGATGTGGTGCGCAGAAGTGCAGGGAGTCGGCAGAGCGCCGATCCCGTGGAACGAAGTGCTGGACTCCCGCTTCCCGTCCGGTTCTGCATTTCCCCCCGGCGGCCCTGCGGTGTGCGCTCATCATCGGGTACGCAGGGTCGCTGAACCATCGTCACCGTGTCACCACTGGGCAACAGAGGACGGTGATTACTCTGTCGCCTAGGCTGTTCCTGCTCACCTGGCCGCCCGGTGGCCGCAGTTGACGGTTGTCCGGTGTTCGGGGGAGCGCCAGTATCCGCGATTCCGTACGGAGGAGCGTCCTGTGACAGCCGGTATGCCCAGCTCTCGAATCGACACCAGCAAGCCGCATCCGGCGCGCGTCTACGACTGGCTCCTGGGCGGCAAGGACAACTACCCCGTCGACCAGGCGGTCGGGGAGAAGCTGCCTGCCGAGGCGCGGGCCAACGCGGCGCGGAACCGGGCCTTCATGCACCGTGCCTCCGGCTGGCTGGCCCAGCAGGGCATCGACCAGTTCCTGGACATCGGTACCGGGATACCCACCTCCCCGAATCTGCATCAGATCGTCCAGGCCGTCACGCCGCGGGCCCGGGTCGTCTACGCCGACAACGACCCCATCGTGCTGCGTCACGCGGAAGCGCTCATGGTCGGCCGGCCCGAGGGGGCGACCGAGTACATCCACGCGGACGTGCGGCAGCCGGGGGCGATCCTCGAACGCGCGGGTGAGGTGCTCGACTTCGGTCGCCCCCTCGCGCTGTCCCTCATCGCGCTGATGCACTTCCTGCCCGACGACCAGGACCCGTACGGCATCACGAGGACCCTGGTGGGCGCGCTGCCGTCGGGGAGTTACCTGGTCCTCTCGCACGGGACGGCCGATCAGCACCCGGAGCTCCGGCAGGAGACCGAGTCCGCGTACCGCAAGGGTGAGATCTCGTTGCGGATGAGGACGCGCGGCGAGGTCGAGCCCTTCTTCGAGGGGCTGGACCTCGTGGAGCCGGGGCTGGTCTCGGCGACCGAGTGGTACCGGGAGCAGCCCGCGCCGGTGTACGAGCGGAGCGGGTTCTACGTGGGTGTGGCGCGGGTTCCCTAGGAAGGCTGCCGCAGCGGTTTGGCCATGCAGATGCTGCTCTCGTACGTCCGGTAGTGGCCGAACTTCGTGCAGGGTGTGTAGCCGCTGGAGGTGTACAGGGCGATCGCCTCCTGCTGCTTGTCGCCGGTCTCCAGGACCATGCGGGTGCGGCCGGCGGCCCGTGCGTCGGCTTCCAGGGCGGCGAGGATCCGCCGGGCCAGGCCGTTGCCGCGGCCTTCGGTTATCACGAACATCCGCTTGATCTCGGCGTCGCCGTCGGAGTAGCCCTCGGCGTTCCGCTCCTGCGAGCGCCAGCCGCCGGTGGCGAGAGGCCTGCCCTGACCGTCATAGGCGAGCAGGTACAGTCCGCGCGGCGGATCGAACATGGTGGCGTCGAGCGGTGTGATGTCGCCCCCATCTCCGTAGCGCTCGGCGTATTCGAGCTGCACCAGGTCGTTGAGTTTGACGGCGTCGGGGTGGTCGAAAGGCCGAGGCTGGATATTCATGCGAGTCATGGTACAGGTATGCACTAGCGGGTATCGGTACTGTGCCGGGATGCTCACCGTAACCAGTGTGAATGTGAATGGGCTCCGCGCTGCCGCGAAGAAGGGCTTCGTCGAGTGGCTGGCGCAGACGGAGGCCGACGTGATCTGCCTCCAGGAGGTCCGGGCCGAACCGCAGCAGCTGCCCGAAGAGGTACGTGACCCCGAGGGCTGGCACACCGTGCACGCCCCGGCCGCGGCCAAGGGGCGCGCCGGTGTGTCCATCTACACGCGGCACGCCCCGGAGCGCGTCCAGACCGGGTTCGGCGGCTTCGGGGACCCGGGGAGCGAGGAGTTCGACGGCAGTGGCCGGTACGTCGAGGTGGACCTGCCGGGTGTGACGGTCGCGAGCCTGTATCTGCCCTCGGGTGACGTCGGTACGGAGAAGCAGGACGAGAAGGAGCGCTTCATGGCTGCCTTCCTGCCCTATCTGAAGGGCCTCAAGGTGCGGGCGGCCGCCGAGGGGCGCGAGGTGGTCGTGTGCGGCGACTGGAACATCGCCCACCGTGAGGCCGACCTCAAGAACTGGAAGTCGAACAAGAAGAACTCGGGCTTCCTCCCCGAGGAGCGGGAGTGGCTGACCCGGGTGTTCGACGAGGCCGCGTACGTGGACGTCGTCCGCGCCATGCACCCGGACGAGGAGGGGCCCTACTCCTGGTGGTCCTACCGTGGGCGGGCGTTCGACAACGACGCGGGCTGGCGCATCGACTACCAGGTCGCGACCGGCGGCCTCGCGGCCCGCGCGGTGAAGGCCTGGGTCGAGCGGGCGGCCACGCACGGCGAGCGGTGGAGCGACCATGCGCCGGTGACGGTCACGTACGAGCGGTAGCCGGTCACTTCTCCGTGGTGCCGGTGTCGTCCTCGCCGCGCAGCCGCCGGTCCAGGGCCATGGACAGTTCGGCGTCCACCACCGCGTGGGCGAGGCTGCGCATCCGGTCCGGTTCGGTGCCCTCGGCGTGGGTGTTCATGACCCGGACGAAGAGATCCGCGAGCGCCTCGGCGTGCTCGCGGACCAGGCGGCCGGAGGAGAGCACCGCGGAGAGCGGCACTCCCTCCCGTACGAGCTCCGACGAGGCCTCCAGCAGGCGGCGGCTGATGTGCACGATCTCGTCGCCGTCCGTGGCGAGGTAGCCGAGGTCCAGGGCCGCGGCGAGGTTCTCCGCCGTGGCCTCGTCGCTGAAGTAGTCGGCGAGTTGCTCGGGAGAGAGCCGGACCGGGGTCTCCTCGGTCGGCTCTCCCAGGCCCAGCACCTCGGCGACATCGCGGCCGCTGTCGAAGGTGGTGGCGAGGTCGGCGATGCCGTTGAGGGTGTGGCCGCGCTCCAGCAGGCCCGTGATGGTGCGCAGGCGGGCCAGGTGGTGGTCGTCGTACCAGGCGATGCGGCCCTCGCGGCGAGGCGGCTGGATCAGCCCGCGCTCACGGTAGAAGCGCAGGGTGCGCACGGTGATACCGGCCTCCTTGGCCAGCTCATCCATGCGGTATTCGCGGTGCTCGCGTCCTTCAGCCACACCCGCACCCTATGTTGTACCGCCGGTAACTTTCCTTGGTGCGACCCCTACCCATCGGTACGGTCCTGCTCTACCCTCCCAACAATGCCAGTGATTGCTGGCAGAGTCGTGTGACGTACCGCGGGGAGGCGGCAGCATGGCCCAGCACGAACACGTACGAGTGGCGGTGATCGGATCCGGATTCGGGGGCCTCGGGGCCGCTGTCCGGCTGCGCCGTGAAGGCATCACCGACTTCCTGGTCCTGGAGCGGGCCGGCTCCGTCGGTGGCACCTGGCGCGACAACAGCTATCCGGGCTGCGCCTGCGACGTACCGTCCCACCTCTACTCCTTCTCGTTCGCGCCCAACCCCGACTGGCCGCGCACCTTCTCCGGGCAGGAGCACATACGCGCCTACCTGGAGCACGTGGCCGACACGTTCGGGCTGCGCCCGCACCTCAGGTTCGACCACGAGGTCACGGTCATGCGCTGGGACGGCGACGAGCTGCACTGGGTGATCGAGACGGCCAACGGCGTCACCGTCACCGCCGATGTCGTCGTCTCCGCGACCGGTCCGCTCTCCGACCCGAAGCTGCCGGACATCCCGGGTCTCGCCGAGTTCCCCGGCAAGGTCTTCCACTCGGCCCGGTGGGACCACGACTACGACCTCACCGGCAAGCGCGTCGCGGTGATCGGCACCGGTGCGTCCGCCATCCAGATCGTGCCGGAGATCCAGCCCAAGGCGAGCAGGCTCACGCTGTTCCAGCGGACCCCGCCCTGGGTCATGCCGCGCATGGACCGAGCCATCAGCGGGGCCGAGAAGTGGCTGCACCGCACGCTCCCGTTCACCGGCACCGCGCGCCGCGGACTGCTGTGGGGCATTCGGGAGCTGCAGGTCGGCGCGTTCACCAAGCACCCCGACCAGCTGGGCCTGGTGGAGCGGATAGCCAAGGCCAACATGGCGCGGGCGGTCAAGGACCCGGAGCTGCGGGCCAAGCTGACCCCCTCGTACCGCATCGGCTGCAAGCGCATCCTGCTCTCCAACGCCTACTACCCGGCGCTCGCCCAGCCGAATGTGGACGTCGTCGCCTCGGGGCTGGCCGAGGTGCGGGGCTCCACCGTCGTCGCCTCCGACGGCACGGAGACCGAGGCCGACGTGATCATCCTCGGCACCGGCTTCCATGTGACGGACATGCCGATCGCCGACCGGGTCGTCGGCGCCGAAGGCATCACGCTCGCCGAGTCCTGGAAGGACGGCATGCAGGCGCTGCGCGGCGCCTCCGCGGCGGGCTTCCCCAACTGGATGACGGTCATCGGCCCCAACACCGGGCTCGGGAACTCCTCCATGATCCTCATGATCGAGTCCCAGCTGAACTACATGGCCGACTACCTGCGCCAGCTGGACGTCCTGGGCGGACGCGCCGCACTCGGCGCACGGACCTCCGCCGTGGGCGCGTGGAACCGGCGGGTCCAGGACCGGATGAAGCGGACCGTGTGGAACACCGGCGGCTGCACCAGCTGGTACCTGGACTCCACCGGGCGCAACACCACGGTCTGGCCGGGGACGACGGCTGAATTCCGGCGGGCCACGCGCTCGGTCGACCTCGGGGAGTACGAGGTCATCCGGCCGCCCGCCGTCAGCACCGCGAAGAAGTCCGTCACCGAGGAGGTCGCACGATGAGCCGACTGCTGCACCGGGCGGACGTCCCGCCCGTGCCCGTACGCGAACTGACCGCCGTGTCCGCCGACGGCGCGCGCATCCACGTCGAACTGCACGGACCCGAAGGCGCCCCCGCCGTGGTCCTGGCGCACGGCTGGACCTGCAACACGCACTTCTGGGACGCGCAGGTGCGTGACCTGGCGGCGGACCACCGGGTCGTCGTCTACGACCAGCGGGGCCACGGCCGTACGCCGGAGGCCGGTGCGGACGGATACGGCACGCAGAAGCTGGCCGACGATCTGGAAGCGGTGCTGAGGGCCACGCTCGCGCCGGGGCAGAAGGCGGTGCTCGCCGGGCACTCCATGGGCGGGATGACGCTGATCGCCGCAGCCGGGCGGGCCGCGGTGCGCGAGCACGGGGCCGCTGTTCTGCTGTGCAGCACCGGCAGTTCGCGGCTGACAGCCGAGTCGCTGGTACTGCCGATGCGGGCCGGCGCCCTCCGTACGCGGCTGACCGGGAAGGTCCTCGGGGCGCGGGCGCCGCTCGGGCCGGTCAACGCGGTCTCGAAGGCGATCCTCAAGTACGCGACGATGGGCCGCGGTTCGTCCCCCGAGCGGGTCGACGCCTGTGCCAGGATCGTGCACGCGTGTCCCCGCAAGGCCCGTGTCGCCTGGGGGCATGTGCTCGCGGAGCTCGATCTCGAATCGGGCGTAAGGGAGTTGCGGCTGCCGACCGCGGTGATCGCGGGCACGGAGGACCGGCTGACGCCGCCGGTGCACGCGCGGGCCATCGAGGCGGCGCTGCCCCAGAGCCTCGGGCTCACGGAGCTGACGGGTATGGGTCATATGACGCCGGTCGAGGCGCCCGAGGTGGTCACCGCGAAACTCCGGGAACTGGTGGCCCGGTACGTCACCGCGGACAGTGCGGCGCAGGCCGTGCACGAGGAGGAGGTCGCATGAGCGGCAGGCGGAGTCTCGAAGGGCAGGTCGTGGTCGTCACCGGCGCGGCCCGCGGTGTGGGCGAGCTGCTGGCCCGCAAGCTCTCGGCGCGCGGTGCCACGCTGGCACTGGTGGGGCTGGAGCCGGACGAGCTGAAGAAGGTCTCGGAGCGGCTGCACGGGGAGAGCGACCACTGGTACGCGGATGTCACCGACCATGAGGCCATGGCCCAGGTCGCCCGCGAGGTCAAGGAACGGTTCGGCAAGGTCGACGTCGTCGTCGCCAACGCCGGGGTCGCCTCGGGCGGTCCGTTCGTGGACTCCGACCCCGTCGCCTGGCGGCGGGTCATCGAGGTGAACCTGATCGGCGGCGCGGTGACGGGGCGGGCGTTCCTGCCGGTGCTCATGGAGAGCCGCGGGTACTTCCTCCAGATCGCCTCGCTGGCCGCGATCACCCCGGCGCCGATGATGAGCGCGTACTGCGCGTCCAAGTCGGGCGTGGAGGCGTTCGCGCACAGCCTGCGTGCGGAGGTCGGCTACCGGGGGGTGAAGGTCGGGGTCGGCTATCTGTCCTGGACCGACACGGACATGGTGCGCGGTGCCGACGAGGACGACGTCATGCGGGAGTTGCGGGGGCGGCTGCCGTGGCCGACGAACCGTACGTATCCGCTGGGTCCGGCCGTGGACCGCATCGTTGCCGGTATCGAGCGGCGGTCCGCGCATGTGTACGCCCAGTGGTGGCTGCGCGGGATGCAGTCGGTGCGCGGGTACCTGCCCATGCTGATCGGGGCGGTCGGGCAGCGGGAGATGAAGCGGTTCGGGCCGCGGCTCGAGGGCGTCAGTAAGGGGCTCGTGGGGGCCGGCGGCGAGGCGGACAGGGCGGCGCGGGCCGAGCGTCAATGATCGAAATGCGATGAATGTCCGGGTGTGTAAGTCTGAGCGAGGCCCCACCGGGGCCAACCCCACGCACCCACATAGGAGTGAACAGCATGGGCATCGCAGACCAGTTCAAGGACAAGGCGCAGGAGCTTGCCGACCAGGCCAAGCAGCAGCAGAAGAAGGCCGGCGGCCGGCGGGACGAGCGGCACGACCGCCCGTCCGACGCCGACGAGCAGCGTGCGGACCGTGCCGCTCGTCCCGCCGGTCAGTCCGGCGTGCGGGAGCGGGCGCAGGGCGCTTCGGACCAGGCGCGCGAGCGTTTCGACCGTTGACGTGAGCTCGGCGGCGCGGGGCGTCTGACGCGTCTGCGTTGCTGCGTTGCTGAGGGGCGCATCCGGAGTACCGGGTGCGCCCCTTTCGCGTGCGCGGGGCTTGTCCCCTACCCGCCCCTTCCCGAAACCGTGGGCTCTGCCCCCGGGCCCCCGGTCCTCAATCGCCGGACGGGCTCAAAGACGCCCTCAAGCGCCGGGCGGGCTGGGGGTGGTCGGGCTCAAGGGTGCCCTCAAGTGCCGGGCGGGCTTGAGGTTGTTCGGGGTGGGCTCGAAGGGTGCCCTCGAGCGGGCAGCTCTAAGGGTGCCCTCAAGTGCCTGGCAGGCTGGGGTTGTCGGGGTGGAGCGGAGGTATCCGGGTTGTCGGGTCAGCGTGGTGGTAGTGGGGGGCGGCGCAGGACCGGGGCTGTTGCGTAGGTGGGGGGTGTGGCCGCGGGGTGGACCGCCAGGAGGTCCAGGGCCACCCTTACCGCGTCGTCCAGGACCGCGTGGCGGCCCTCGGCCCAGTCCAGGGGGGTGCGCAGGGCTTCCAGGTCCGGGCCGACGCCGTGGTTCTCGACGGACCAGCCGTACGTGTCGAACCAGGCCGCGTTCATCGGCACCGTGATCACCGTGCCGTCGCCGAGCCGGTGGCGCCCGGTCATGCCGACCACCCCGCCCCAGGTGCGCTGACCCACCACCGGCCCCAGCTTCAGCAGCTTGAACGCGGCCGTGATCATGTCGCCGTCGGAGGAGGTCGCCTCGTCCGCCAGCGCCACCACGGGACCCCGCGGAGCGTTGGACGCGTAACTGACCGCCTGCGCGTTGCGGGTCAGGTCCCAGCCGAGGATCGTTCGGGTGAGCTTCTCGACGACCAGTTCGCTGATGTGGCCGCCCGCGTTGCCGCGTACGTCGACGATCAGGGCCGGGCGGGAGACCTCCAGGCGCAGGTCGCGGTTGAACTGCGCCCAGCCCGAGCCGCCCATGTCCGGGATGTGCAGATACCCGCACTTGCCGCCGCTCAGCTCCCGTACGACCTCGCGGCGCTTGGCCACCCAGTCCTGGTAGCGCAGCGGCCGTTCGTCGACCAGTGGGACGATCGCGATGCGCCGGGACCGGCCGCCGCACTCGCCCCCGGCCGGCCGGAACGTCAGCTCCACCGTGGTGCCGCCCGCCGCCGTCAGCAGCGGGTACGGTCCGGCCACCGGGTCGACGGGCCGCCCGTCGACATGGGTGAGGACCGCTCCCTCCCGGATGCCCGTACCGGCAAGCGGTGAACGGGCCTTGGAGTCCGAGGACTCACCGGGCAGGATCCGCTGGACCGTCCAGTCGCCGTCGCGGCACACGAGGTTCGCGCCCAGCAGCCCGATCGCCCGCTGGTAGTGCGGCGGGCCCTCGTTCCTGCGGGCGGGCGAGACGTACGCGTGGGAGGTGCCCAGTTCGCCCAGGACCTCCCGCAGCAGGTCCGCGAACTCGTCGGGCGAGGCGACCCGTTCGACGAGCGGCCGGTACTGGTCGAGCACGCCGTCCCAGTCGATGCCGCACATGTCCGGTTCCCAGAAGTAGGCCCGGATGATGCGCCCCGCTTCCCCGTAGGCCTGACGCCATTCCGCCGCCGGGTCGACATCGTGCAGGATCCGGCGAAGGTCGAGGAAGACCGTCGAATCGTTGTCGCCGGGCTCGTTGGACGGCACGGCGCGCAGCTCGCCGTCGTCCATCACGACCAGTCGGCTCGCGTCCCCGCTGACCGCGAACCAGTCCAGGTGGTCGACGAGTTCGGTCTTGCGCGCCTTCGCGATGTTGAAGTGCTCCAGCGTGGGCCGGCCCGACATGTCCGAGGGGTTGGCGAAGGTCTCGCCCAGGGCGCCGGAGATCGGCCAGCGCAGCCAGACCAGGCCGCCGCCGCTGACCGGCTGCAGCCCCGAGTACTTCGACGCGGAGACCGGGAACGGCGTCACCCGGCTCTCCAGCCCCTCGAACTCGACGGTGACCGTCGTCCCCTCGACCGTGCCTTCGGGGATGTCCACCGGGTCCAGTCCGCCCGCCGCCGGCCGCCCGTCCGGCAGCAGGGCGAAGGGGGACGGGGTGGCCGAGGAGAGCGGGACCAGATAGGGGCGGCAGCCCAGCGGGAAGGAGAGGTCGCCGGTATGGACGTCGTACACGGGGTCGAAACCGCGCCAGGAGAGGAACGCGAGGTAGCGGCCGTCACCCGTGAAGACGGGGTTCTCGTCCTCGAAGCGGCCGTTGGTGACATCCACTATCACCGGGGCGTCGGGACCGGAGATCCTCGCCAGCTTGATCTGCCGCAGCGACCGGCCCACGCCCGGGTGGGACCAGGCCAGCCACGCTCCGTCCGGCGAGAACGCCAGATCGCGGACCGGACCGTTGACGGAGCGGATGAGTTCGGTGACCACGTCCTCCGCGGGGATTTGGGGGACCGGCGGGGCGTCCTCGGACCCGTCCTCGCCCTCCACGGCCGTCTCCGTCTCCGCCTCCACGGCTGTGTCCAGCAGGAGCAGACGGCCGTCGTTCGCCGCGATGGCCAGGCGCTCGCCCTCCGGGTCCGAGGTGAGCTCCTGGACCCGGCCCAGCTGACCGGAGGCCAGCCGGACCGGCTCGCGGTCGCCGCTGGCCCGCGGGAGGTAGGCGATCTCGATCGCGTCGTCGCCGTCCGCGTCCGTCACGTACGCGACCTTGCCGCTGCTGCCGAGCATCTCCGGCAGCCTGACCCGCACCCCAGGGGTGTCGGTGATCGTGCGGGCGGGCCCGTCGCGGTGCGTGAGCCAGTAGAGGCTGCCGCGTACGGAGACGGCGCTCGCCCGGCCCGTCTCGTCCACGGAGAGCGAGTCCACGTTGCTGGCGGCCGGCACCTGGTACGTGCGCCTCCCCGCCCGGGGCCCGCCGAGCCGTACCTCCAGCTTCCGCGGTACGGCGTCCGGCGACTCCAGGTCGTCGACGAGCCACACATCGCCCGCGCACTGGTAGACGACCCGCTGCCCGTCGCTGGAGGCGTGGCGGGCGTAGAACGCGTCGTGGTCCGTATGGCGGCGCAGATCGCTGCCGTCCATCAGGCAGGAGTACAGGTTGCCGACCCCTTCGTGGTCGGACAGGAACGCGATCCGGCGCCCGACGAACATCGGTGAGTCCAGATGGCCGCCGATGTCCGGCAGCAGGCGCTCGCCGTGCAGCCACAGCCGCCCGGTCGCCCCGCCCCGGTACCGCTTCCACGCGGCGGGCTCGTGCGGCGGCTTGCCGGTGAGCAGGAGGGTGCGCCGCTCGCCGTCGATGTCGGCGACCGCGATGTCGGAGACCGGGCCCCAGGGGAGCTTGCCGCCGGGGCTGCCGTCGGTGGGGACGCTGTAGGCCCACGAGAAGTACGAGAACGGCTGGTTGTGCGAGGACACGGCGAGGATCTGGGACGAGTCGCCGGGATCGGGGCTCCAGCCGCAGACCCGGGCGTCGGTCGAGCCCCAGTAGGTGAGTCTGCGGGCGGGCCCGCCGTCCACGGGGGCCAGATGGATCTCTGGGTCGAGCGTGCGCCAGGTCGTGTAGGCGATGCGGCTCCCGTCGGGCGAGAAGCGCGGATGACTGACCCTGGTCCGGTCGACAGTCAGCCGCCACGCCCGGCCGGGCCGCTGCCCCGCCGGGACGAGGGGGGAGACCCAGAGGTCGTCCTCGGCCGCGAAGCAGAGCAAGTCCTTGTGGAGGTGCGGGAAACGGAGATACGCGACGTCGTCACTCACCCCCCAATGCTTTCCGTGCGAAGGGGCTCCGGCAACTTGTGGTGCAGGACACAAGCGAAACTGTCTCGTTTCGCTAGGTCGGGGGAGTACCTTCAGGTGTACGAAACAGTTTCGTTCGTTTGGTTGATCATCCCGATGACCGGCCGCCGACGTACGATCCAGCAGGCGCAACGGACAAGGAGGTCGGGACATGGCACGCAGTCGGCTCACGCCGGAACGCGAGAGCGAGCTGTACACCTCCGTGCTCGACCTGCTCGGCGAGGTCGGATACGAGGCCTTGACCATGGACGCCGTTGCCGCCCGCACCCGTTCCAGCAAGGCCACCCTCTACCGCCAGTGGGGGAGCAAGGCCGAGCTGGTCGTCAAGGCACTCCGGCACGACAAGCCGGTGCACCTTGCCGAGATCGACACCGGTTCGCTGCGCGGCGACTTCAACGCCGTACTGCTGCGCACCGACGACTGCCAGATGGAGAAGAACTCCGCGCTGATGCGGGGCCTGACCCATGCCATTCATGAGAATCCCGATCTGTTCCAGGCGCTGCGCGAGCTGCTGATCGAGCCGGAGATGACCGGTCTCGGGGTGCTGCTCCAGCGGGCCGTGGACCGGGGTGAGGTGCGTCCGGACAATCCGGCGCTCCCGTATGTACCGCACATGATGATCGGCGCTTTCGCCGCCCGTGAGATGGTCGACGACCGCTCGGTCGACCGGGCGTTCCTCACCGACTATGTCGAAGCCGTGGTGTTCCCCGCCCTCGGCGTCTGACGTCCCCTTTCTTTTTCCTTCTTTGCCGAGGACCCCTCCCCGAAGCTCCACCTGACACGCCGCTCTCGTCGTCGGGCCGGTTCCTCACGCCCTTTTCCACTCAACGACCTGACCGGGAGTACCCCTCCGTGGCCACATTCCTTTACAAGCTCGGCCGGCTTGCCTTCCGGCGCCGCCGCTATGTCGCCCTCGTCTGGGTGGCACTGCTGGCGCTCGCCGGATTCGGTGCCGCCTCCGCGTCCACCGCCACCTCCAGTTCGTTCTCCATCCCCGGTACGGAGGCCCAGAAGGCCTTCGACCTGCTGGAACAGCGCTTCCCCGGGGGCAGCGCCGACGGCGCGACCGCCCGGGTCGTCTTCAAGGCACCCGGCGACCAGAAGGTGACCGACGCCGCCAACAAGTCCGAGGTCAAGGAGATCGTCGCCGAGCTGAAGTCCGGCTCGGACCAGATCGCCTCCGTCGCCGACCCGTTCGCGGCGAACGCCGTCAGCAAGGACGGCTCGACCGCGTACATCTCCGTCTCCTACGACGTCAGCTCGATGGAGCTCACCGACGGGACGCGCGAGGCGCTCGAGGAAGCGGGCGAGGCCGCGCAGAGCAGCGGAATGACCGTGGAGATCGGCGGTGACGCGCTCCAGGTGATGCCGGAGACCGGGGCCACCGAGATCATCGGTGTCGCCATCGCCGCGGTGGTCCTCGTGATCACCTTCGGTTCGCTGATCGCGGCCGGGCTCCCGCTGCTCACCGCGCTCATCGGCGTCGGGATCGGCGTCTCGCTGATCACGGCCCTCGCGAACGTGTTCGACCTGGGCTCCACCACGTCCACGCTCGCGATGATGATCGGCCTCGCGGTCGGCATCGACTACGCGCTCTTCATCGTCTCCCGCTACCGCGCCGAACTGGCCGAGGGCCGGGAGCGTGAGGAAGCCGCAGGCCGGGCCGTCGGCACCGCCGGGTCCGCGGTCGTCTTCGCGGGTCTGACCGTCGTCATCGCCCTGGTCGGCCTCGCTGTCGTCAACATCCCGATGCTGTCGAAGATGGGCTTCGCCGCCGCGGGCACGGTCGCGATCGCCGTCCTCATCGCGCTCACCCTCGTCCCTGCGCTGCTGGGCTTCGCGGGCAAGCGGGTCATGGGGCGCAGGGCGCGCAAGGCCGCCGAGGCGGAGAACAAGCCCGAGGCCAAGCCGAACATGGGCACCCGCTGGGCGCGGTTCGTGCTGCGCAAGCCGGTGTGGGTCCTGCTCACCGGGGTCATCGGCCTCGGAGTCATCGCCGTACCCGCGGCCTCGCTGGAGATGGGCCTGCCGGACGACGGTTCCCAGCCGAAGAGCACCACGCAGCGCCAGGCCTACGACCTGCTGTCCGACGGGTTCGGTCCCGGGTTCAACGGTCCGCTGCTGGTCGTCGTCGACACGAAGGGCAGCTCGGACGGCAAGACCGCGGTCGACCAGGTCTCCCAGGAGATCGAGGGCATCGGCCATGTCGCGGCCGTCACCCCGGCCACCTTCAACAAGGCCGGCGACGCCGCGACCATCACCGTCATCCCGAAGGACCGTCCGAGCTCCACCGAGACGGAACAGGTCGTCCACGCGATCCGTGACGCGGGTGCGGACATCAAGAGCGACACGGGTGCCGAGGTGCTGGTCACCGGTGCCACGGCGATGAACATCGACTTCTCGCAGAAGATGAACGACGCGCTGCTGCCCTATCTGGCGCTCGTCGTCGGCCTGGCCTTCCTGCTCCTGATGGTGGTCTTCCGCTCGCTGCTGGTGCCGCTGAAGGCGGCCCTCGGCTTCCTGCTCTCGGTCGTAGCGGCCCTGGGCGCGGTCGTCGCGGTCTTCCAGTGGGGCTGGCTCGGCTCGCTCTTCGGGGTCGAGCAGACCGGACCGATCATGAGCATGATGCCGATCTTCATGGTCGGTGTGGTCTTCGGCCTCGCGATGGACTACGAGGTCTTCCTGGTCACCCGGATGCGTGAGGCGTACGTCCACGGGGAGACGCCCGGCCAGGCGATCGTCACCGGTTTCCGGCACGGTGCCCGGGTGGTCACGGCCGCCGCGGTGATCATGATGGCGGTCTTCGCGGGCTTCATCGGCTCCCACGAGTCGATGATCAAGATGATCGGCTTCTCGCTGGCCATCGCCGTCTTCTTCGACGCCTTCGTGGTCCGCATGGCCATCGTGCCGGCGGTGCTGGCCCTGCTCGGCCGGCGTGCCTGGTGGCTGCCGCGCTGGCTGGACCGCGCACTGCCGAACGTGGACGTGGAGGGCGAGGGCCTGCGCAAGGGCCTGGCCGACGGCCCGGCGGACGGCGAGGAGCGCGAACTGGCCCGCGTCTGATCCGCGGTCCGAGCCGCACGTACCCCGGGGTCCGCGTCTGAGCGGAGCGCGGCCCCGGTGCACCGGTTACCTGTGGGGACGGGGGACCGGGGCGACAGAGAGCCCCCGTGCACGCGGCACGGGGGCTTTCGTCATGCAGTGCGGTCCGGCGCCGCCCGGCGTCATGCGCGGGTGACGGAGGCGGCCGGGGCGGGGGCCGGGGCAGGGGCGGCGGGGGGAGGAGCGGGGGCGGGGGTCCGGCGCTCGATGGCCTCGTGCGTACGGTGCAGGAAGCGGATCAGCGGCGCGACGTCGAACTGGAACACGGCGACGCCGTCCGGGGAGTGCAGTTCCAGGACCAGCTGGGCGCGGCCGCACGGCCAGACCCGTATGTCGTCGCGTGTGACGGGGGCGCGGAGTCCGCCTTCCAGGAGGTCGCGGCCGAACGCCCAGTCGACGCCGCCGGGAAGCCGGACGTGGACGGTCTGCGGGGCGTCGGTGTCGCAGGTGAGCTCGACGGGGACCAGCCGTGGGTCGGGTCCGTCGGTGATGAGCCGGGCTCTGGCATGTTCTTGGATCACGAGGGACATGGGCCGGCTCCTCCTGTGTATGCATCTCTCCCCTCCAATGTGCCATATGTCCCATATTGGGCACGTTGGGAGGCGTGAGCAGTTGTGTCGCGTACGCTCTTGCGAACTGTTTGCAACAGGGCACTATCATTGAGCGGTTCCCGACCCCGCCCGCGAAAACGCCCGAAAGCGGAGCCACTCCATGCATGTACCCGACGGATTCATCAATGCACCCGTCTCCGCCGTCGCCGGCGTCGTCGCCGCAGGCGCGGTCGCCGTCAGCCTCCGGGGTGCTCGGCGAGAACTGGGCGGCGCCTCCCTCTCGGACGGAACCGGGGGCGGGGGAGAGCGCACCGCCCCGCTGGCCGGTCTGGTCGCCGCCTTCATCTTCGCCGTGCAGATGCTGAACTTCCCGGTCGCCGCCGGCACCAGCGGCCATCTCCTGGGCGGGGCACTGGCCGCGATCCTGGTCGGGCCGTACACGGGAGTGCTCTGCATAGCGGTCGTCCTGCTGATGCAGGGAATCCTCTTCGCCGACGGCGGTCTCACCGCACTCGGCGTGAACATCACGGTGATGGGCGTCGTCACCACGGTCGTCGCCTACGGCCTCTTCCGCGGGCTGACACGTGTGCTGCCCCGCGGGCGCCGCGGGACGACCGTCGCGTCCTTCGTGGCCGCCCTGGTCTCCGTACCGGCCGCTGCCGCCGCCTTCACCCTGATCTACGCGATCGGCGGGACCACCGACGTCCCCATCGGCAAGGTTCTGACCGCGATGGTCGGCGTCCACGTCCTGATCGGCATCGGTGAGGCCGCGATCACCGCGCTGACCGTCGGTGCCGTCATCGCCGTGCGCCCGGACCTCGTGTACGGCGCCCGCGGACTCGCGGCCCCGCTCAAGCTCCGCGTCGGCGGCGAGCTCATCGACGCCCCGGCCGCCGCTCCCACTCCCGTCGCCGTCGCGGCCCGCTCCACACGCAAGGTCTGGGCCACCGGCCTGGCCGCCGCCCTCGTCCTCGCGGGCTTCGTCTCCTTCTACGCCTCCGCGAACCCGGACGGCCTGGAGAAGGTCGCCGCCGACAAGGGCATCGACGAGAAGGTCCAGGAGCACGGCGCCGCCGGCTCCCCCCTGGCCGACTACGGCGTCAAGGACATCAGTGACGCCCGGATCTCCGGCGGTCTCGCCGGAGTGATCGGGGTCGGTTCCACCGTCGCCGTCGGCACCGGAGTCTTCTGGGCGGTGCGCCGACGCCGTACCTCCGAAGCGCCGGCCACCCCCGTCACCGGGGCCGTCTGACATGGGCGCCGGCCACGCACACAAGCTCTACCGGCACGGGCACTCACCGGTCCACGACCTCCCCCCGCACTGCAAGCTCGCCGCCGTCCTGTGCTTCGTCGTGGTCGTCGTCTCCACCCCGCGCGAGGCCGTGTGGGCCTTCGCCCTGTACGCGGTCCTGCTCGGCGTCGTCGCGGGCCTGGCCCGGATCTCCGCCGGGTTCCTGCTGAAGCGGCTGGCCATCGAAGTGCCGTTCGTGGCGTTCGCGCTGCTGATGCCGTTCGTGGTGCCCGGCGAGCAGACCGAGCTCCTCGGCGTCTCCGTCAGCGTGCCCGGCCTCTGGGGCGCCTGGAACGTCCTCGCCAAGGGCACCCTCGGCGTGGCGGCCTCGGTCATCCTGGCCTCCACCACCGAGCTGCGCTCCCTGCTGCTCGGGCTCCAGCGGCTCCGGCTGCCGCCGATGCTCGTCCAGATCGCCTCCTTCATGATCCGGTACGGCGATGTGATCACCGACGAGCTGCGGCGGATGTCGATCGCACGCCGCTCCCGCGGATTCGAGGCGAGCGGCATACGGCACTGGGGTGTCCTGGCCAAGACGGCCGGTGCCCTGTTCATCCGGTCCTACGAGCGCGGCGAACGGGTCCACCTCGCGATGGTCAGCCGCGGCTACACCGGCACCATGCCCGTCATCGACGAGGTGACCGCCTCCCGCACCCAGTGGGCGTACGCCTCGGCACTCCCCCTGATCGCCCTCGCCGTGTGTCTGCTGGGATGGACCGTATGAGCCCGTACACCGCCGCACCGTCCCTCGAGGTCAGTGGCCTCGCCTATGCCTACCCCGACGGTCACCAGGCCCTCTTCGGCGTCGACCTGACCGTGGCCCGCGGCGAACGGGTCGCCCTCCTCGGCCCCAACGGCGCCGGCAAGACCACCCTCGTCCTGCACCTCAACGGCATCCTCGACGCGGGCGCCGGCAGCGTCCGGGTCGCGGGGCTGCCCGTGCAGAAACGCCACCTCGCCGAGATCCGCCGCCGGGTCGGCATCGTCTTCCAGGACCCCGACGACCAGCTCTTCATGCCGACCGTCCGCGAGGACGTCGCCTTCGGACCCGCCGCGGCCGGACTGCGCGGCCCGGAGCTGGAGCAGCGGGTCATGGCCGCGCTCGAGCAGGTCGGCATGGAGGAGTTCGCGGCACGTCCCCCGCACCACCTCTCCTTCGGCCAGCGCCGCCGGGTCGCCGTCGCCACCGTCCTCGCGATGGAGCCCGAGATCCTCGTCCTGGACGAGCCCTCCTCCAACCTCGACCCGGCCTCCCGTCGCGAACTCGCGGACATCCTGCGCTCCCTGGACGTCACGGTGCTGATGGTCACCCACGACCTGCCGTACGCCCTCGAACTCTGCCCGCGGGCCGTCATCCTCAGCGACGGGGTGATCGCCGCCGACAACCGCACACAGGACCTCCTCTGCGACGAGGAACTGATGCGCAGCCACCGGCTGGAGCTGCCCTTCGGCTTCGACCCGCGTTCCGTGTCCGTTCCGCATACGTGAACATGGGGTGACCCGCCAGCCGCCCGACCTGCGGCGGGATGCACCATGGGGGGATGAGCGGGAGCGCGGGAGCAGGCGTGGATGTACGGGGCACGGTGACGCCCGGGTTCGAGGCGGTACGGGATGCTTTCGTCCGTAACTTCGAACAGCGCGGGGAACGGGGAGCGGCCGTGGCCGTCTACCGTCACGGGCGCAAGGTCGTGGATCTGTGGGCCGGTACGAGAGATGTCGACGGGGCCGAACCGTGGGCGGTCGACACCGTCCAGGTCGTCCGCTCGGCCGGAAAGGGCGTCGCCGCGGCCGTGCCGCTGCTGCTGCACCAGAGGGGCCAGGTGGACCTGGACGCCCCGGTCGGTACGTACTGGCCCGAGTTCAAGGCGAACGGCAAGGAACGCGTCCTCGTACGCCATCTCCTCGCGCACCGCGCCGGACTCGCCGCACTCGACGGGACGCTGACGCCCGAGGAGGCCGCCGACGGGACCTCCGGTCCGCGGGCGGTCGCCGCCCAGCGGCCCCTGTGGGAGCCCGGCACCGACCACGGGTACCACGCCCAGACCTACAGCTGGCTCATCGGTGAACTGGTGCGCAGGACCACCGGACGCACCATCGGCCGCTGGATCGCCGAGGAGATCGCCCGCCCGCTCGGCCTGGACTTCTGGTTCGGACTCCCGGCGGACGAGGCGCACCGGATCGGACGGATCGGCCCCGTCGAGCCGCCCGCGACCGAGCACAACGGGGGCGCCCTGCGCATGCGCCCCAAGCGTTCCGTGGTCGAGGCCTACCGGGACCCCGCCACGCTCACCCGCCGTGCCTTCGGGGCCATCGACCCCTTCCCCGACGAGAACGACCCCGCCTACCGTGCGGCCGAACTGCCCGCGTCCAACGGTGTCGCCACCGCGCGCGGACTCGCCCGCTGCTACGCGGCGATGATCGGTGAGGTGGACGGCCACCGGCTGTTCGCCCCGGCCACGCTCACCCTCGCCCGCACCGAGGAGTCCGAGGGACCGGACCGGGTCCTGGTCGTCAACACCCGTTTCGGCCTCGGGTACATGCTGCACGGCACGGCCGCCCCGCTCCTGGCCCCCGGCTCCTTCGGCCACCCCGGCCGCGGCGGCTCGCTGGGCTTCGCCGACCCGGAATCGGGCATCGCGCTCGGCTATGTGACGAACGGCCTGCAGAAGGGAGTCACCGCCGACCCCCGTGCCCAGGCCCTGGTCAGGGCAGTACGTTCGGCTCTATGACTTCTTCTCCCGCCGGTGCTTCCCCTGCCGCTCCTTCCGCTGCACGCTTCGACGGGTACGCCGTACTCCTCACGGGCGCCGGCCGGGGCATCGGCGCGGCCACGGCCCACCGGCTGGCGGCCGAGGGTGCGGCCGTACTCGTCACCGACCTGGACGCCGGCCGGGCCGCGCACACCGCGAAGGAGATAGGGGAACGGGGCGGCACCGCCGAGTCCCTGGCCTGCGACGTGGGCGACCGGGCCGCCGTCGAGGCGGCTGTCGCCCACGTGGTCACGGCCTTCGGCCGGCTCGACGTCCTGGTCAACAACGCCTACGCCAACCATGAGGACGCCCCCCTCTTCGAGGACGAGGCGGACGAATTCTGGGACCACACCCTCGACATCACCCTGACCGGCCCCTACCGCTGCTCCCGCGCCGCGCTGCCGCACCTGGTGGCGTCCGGGCGGGGCGCGATCGTCAACATCGGCTCGGTCAACGGGGAACAGGACTTCGGCGGCCACGCCTACAGCGCCGCCAAGGCGGGCCTGGCGAGCCTGACCCGGACGCTGGCCGGCCACGCGGGCCCGCGCGGGGTGCGCGTCAACCTCATCGCCCCGGGCACGATCCGCACGGAGGCCTGGGCCGGCCGCGACGCCGAACTGGAGCGGGCCAGCGCCCTCTACCCGCTCGGCCGGCTCGGCGCCCCGGACGACATCGCGTCCGCCGTCGCGTTCCTCGCCTCCCGCGACGCGTCCTGGATCACGGGGACGACACTGCGGGTGGACGGCGGACTGCTCGGCGTCAACACAGGCTTCCGCAACGCGTTGTCGCAGGTCGGGGAAACTCGCTAGCCGGGGCGCGAGCCGTGTCCTAACCTCCCTCGATGATTGATCACGGATTCTCGGACCGGACCGGCCGGCGCGTCACCCTGCGCGAGGTGGACAGCGGCAACTGGCGTGCGGTCGCCGATGTGGCCCCCCTGGACAGCCAGCGCGACCACGTCCCCGCGCTGGCTGCCCGGTACCTCCTGCTGTCGATGCGCGAGGACACCTGGCACTCGCTGGCCGTCCACGCCGGCGACCCGGCGCTCGGGCATGTGATGTGGGCCCGGGACGACGACGGCTCGTACTGGATCGGCGGCATGCTGATCGACGGCCCCGAGCAGGGCAAGGGCATCGGGCGCGCGGTCATGCGCACGCTCACCGCCTGGCTCGCGGAACAGGACGGCTGCGAGGTCGTCCGGCTGTCGTACGCCCCGGGCAACACCGCCGCGGCAACGCTCTACACCTCTCTCGGCTTCCGGCCCACGGACGCCGTCGAGGACGACGAGGTGGTCGTCGAACTGCCCGCACGGGACGCGGTTGTCGGACCCGTGTGACAGAGTGACCGGCCCTGGAGGAAGCGGTGCTGAAGACACGGGGTGACGTCGATGGGTGACTTCTTCGAGCGGATCGTCGATCTGGAGGCGACCGGCGAGGAGGCCGGGCCGCTCGCCGCGCGGATGGTCGACTGGATGGTCGACCAGGGGCTGATCACCCGTGAGCTGTCCGGCGACGCGATGTACAGCATGAACGTGGACCTGGGCCATGTGCCCGGCCCCGACTGGGCGCGGGCCGTGGCCGACGCCTCCGACCCGACGTGGATCCCCGCCCCGGTGGCGGTCATCGTCGGCCGGGACTACCACGTCGGCGGACAGGGCGCGGACACCGCGGACTCGGCCACCTGCCCCCGGTGCGGGACGAGGACCGTGGTCATCGACTACCCGGAGGAGTTCGAGCCGGACGAGGAGGTCTGGCAGCCGTTCAGGGACGGCATCAGGACCTGGAAGGAGACCGGCGAGGGCACAGCGCCCTGCTCCGCCTGCGGAGTCTCCTCGCCGGTCACCGAGTGGGACTTCGGGTCCGGATTCGACCTCGGCGCGCTCGCGTTCGACTTCTGGGGGTGGCCGCCGCTCAGCGTGCGCTTCCTCGCGGAGTTCCGGAGGGAGCTGGGCCACCGCACGGAGGAGCAGTCGGGGAAGTTCTGAGGCCGCCCCCGCCCCGCCCTGCTGCGTCTCCCCGGCTCAACTCGTGTGCAGCATGAGCCCGATGCCCACGACCATCAGCCCGGCGGCCGCGATCCGTGGGGCGCCGAAGCGTTCCTTGAAGAACAGCGTCCCTATCGCGGCTCCCACGATGATCGAGGACTCCCGCAGCGCGGCGATCGGGGCGAGCGGAGCCTTCGTCTGCGCCCACAGGACGAGCGCGTACGCGGCGAAGGACAGGCTCGCGCCCACCAGTCCACGCGCCATGAACGGGGAGAGCTGGGCGGCCAGTTCACCGCGCCGGCGCCAGTACGTGTACGCCGGGATCGCCACACCCTGCACGATCATCAGCCAGGCGATGTAGCCGAGCGGTGTCCCCGAGGCGCGCACCCCGACCCCGTCGACCGTCGTGTACCCGGCGATCGCCAGACCCGTCGCGAGGGCCGCCAGGACCGCGGGCCCGTGCGGCCGTCTGCCGGAACCGCGGATCCCCCACAGGGCCAGCCCGACGAGCCCCGCCGAGGCCACCGCGACGCCCGCGGTCGCCCAGGCGTCCGGGCGCTCACCGAGGAAGAGGGCGGCCAGGACCGTCACCACGAGGGGGGCCGTGCCCCGGGCGATCGGATACATCTGGCCGAAGTCGCCCAGCGTGAACGACCGCATCAGCAGCACCATGTACGCCACGTGCAGGCCCGCGGACAGGAACAGGTACGGCCAGGCCCCGGCCGCCGGGAGCGGCACGAAGCAGGCCACGAGAACCCCGATCAGCGCCCCGCCGCCGGAGATCAGGGTGAAGGACAGGAGCTGGTCGCGTATCGCGTGCGCGATCGCGTTCCAGCTGGCGTGCGTGATCGCGGCGGCCAGGACGGCCGCCGCCACCAGCGGGGTCACGCGGTCCGCTCGCGCACGTCCACCAGCGTGCCGCCCGCGTACTCGATCACGCGCTTCGGGTCGAGCGGGAAGACGGTGTGCGGGATGCCTTCGGCTGTGCTCATGGTTCGCACGCTAGCGCAGTCATTTGGAGACCATGGGGCCGGTACCCGGACCGCCATCCTGTCCGGGCTGTTGACCGAACAACAGTTCCCTCATTGCGAGACAAGGTAGCCCATCAGGCGAATTGCACTAAATCCGAGAATGGCAAATGTGAGATGCGTGGAATAGGGCGGAATGGGGTCGTTACCGGTCATCCATTGGTTCGACAGGTGGCGATGAAGAGCTTGCGGCCTGATGGTGGTGATCGTTAAGATTGATCGACCAACTCGCGCTACGTTAAGGGATGATGAATGAAGTTCTCTCGTGTTCGCATCGCAGCTGCACTTTCTGCTCCGCTTACTGTTGCTACTCTTTTTGTGGCGGCGCCCCAAGCGGCGGCGGCTACGGGAACCTCTTGTGATGTCAGTTCCGGTACCGGATGCCTAAGGCTTTTCTATAACAGCAACAGAACCGGTTCCTACGTTTACTTTTACGGGAGTAACGTTTCCGACTTCGCGCCGTACACTTTCCTGGGTGCGGGTTCCGGGAAGGGTCTGGGTGTGAAGAATAACGCCGCCTCGGGGGACAACGTTTCACCGAACCCCACCACGATATTCTACAACAGCAATTACGGTGGATCCTGCGACACGCTCACGGACTACGCCATCGCTTCTCAGTTGCATAACACGTACAACAATAACGCGTCCTTCAAGTTCAACTACACCTCGTCCTCCTGTTATAAATTCTGATGATTTCGCGGTGTAGCCATGCCCGCACCACCATCCTGGTGCGGGCATGGCTACGCCATGTCATGCTTCTGCGCACGGGAACGGCACTCGGTGAATAAGCATCAACTCTTCTTTGGAGACCGTCGACTGCTCGCGAGTGCAGCGACGGTGGCGTTTCTCGGCCTGCTCGCCGGTTGCGGTGATTCGCAGAGCGAACATACCGCCGACGGGTCCGAGGCCCACAGGCGGTCGAACGATTCCGCGAGTCCGTCCCCAGCGGTTACAGGCGATTACACATTTCGGCTCCCCATAGCGAAGTACTCCTATACGGAGGTGGAGGATGCCGTGATCAGGAGCGCGGAGGATGTGCTGACCGAGCAGTGCATGCGAGGGCTCGGTATGCCCTACCGGGCTGTCCCAATCCCCGAAACGTCCCGGGCGTCCGATCGAAGGTACGGGCTGTCGAGTGCGGACGACGCAGCCCGCTACGGCTACCACCTGCCGCCCGAGCCTTTGTTCGATCCGCATGAGGGCCTCAGCGCCGAGACGCTGTCAGCCCTGTACGGCAGATCTTCAGGCTCCACGGGAAATCCCGCACCGAAAGGGAAGGTCCCCCCGCGCGGCTGCCGAGGCCAAGCCGTCGAGGCATTGTCGTCGAAGCACCGATATACGGTCGGCGCGGAGATCGCGAGCGATATCGCCAACCGCAGTTACCAGGAATCCAGGCAGGACCGGCGGGTGCGGGCCGCCGTAAACCGGTGGTCATCGTGCATGGCCGAGCATAGCTACTCCTATCCCGACCCGATGGCTTCGTTGGGGGACAAGCGTTTCCTGGGAAAGGAGGTCACCAATCAGGAAATAGAGACCGCTCAGGCCGATCTCGACTGCAAGTCCAGGACCTGGCTGCTGCAGATCTGGTATTCGGTAGAGGCGGACATCCAGAAGGACAGGATTGCCCAGCATTCCGAGGAGCTCGAGAAGCTCGAGAAGGCGCATGTCTCCAAAATCGCCGAGGCTCGGCAGATCACTTCGCAGGGCTGACGTGACAGGACGCTTCAGCAAACGGGCGATGGTTCCAGGGCACAAGGCAGGCTCAGGACCCGGCTCGCAGCACGGTCGCCACCGCCTGTCCTGGCGCCCTGGCGTGTGTGTCGCGGCTATCAGGACGGCGACCGACGCACCGTCACTTCGTCCGCTCGCGCACGTCCACCAGCGTGCCGCCCGCGTACTCGATCACGCGCTTCGGGTCGAGCGGGAAGACGGTGTGCGGGGTGCCCGCCGCGGCCCACACCACCGCGTGGTCGAGCAGGCCGCGGTCGGCCAGTACCCGGGTCCTCGTGACGTGGCCGAAGGGCGGTACGCCGCCGATCGCGTACCCCGTGGTCTCCCGGACCAGGTCGGCCCCGGCCCGCTTGACCTTTCCGGCGCCCAGCTCGCTCCGTACGCGCTCGACGTCCACCCGGGACGAACCGTCCATGAGGACGAGGACCGGGGCGCCGTCCGCCTCGAAGATCAGCGACTTGACGATCTGGCTGAGCTCGCAGCCGATCGCCGTGGCGGCCTCGACCGCGGTGCGGGTGGCGTCGGGGAAGCGGCGTACCTCGACGTCGAGACCCAGCTCACGCAGGGCCTCGGCGAACCGGGGGTGGGCGTCGGACGGGGTCGCGGTGGGGGTCATGTCGGATGTGCTCATGCCCGGCACGCTACTGAAAGGCCCGGCTCCCGCACCAGGCAGTTCCGGTCCGTCCCCGCCGGGGCGGGGACGGACCGGACGACTGAGGCCCGGTCAGGAACCGGCCCGCAGGACCGCCGCCACCACCGGACCGGCCGCGTCGCCGCCGTGGCCGCCGGACTGGACGACCGCGGCGGCCGCGAGGTCGTTGTTGAAGCCGGTGAACCAGCTGTTGGACGTGCCCTGCCCGTCGACCTCGGCGGAGCCGGTCTTGGCGCCCTTGTCGCCGCGGACCGAGGACATGGCCGCCTTGCCGGTGCCCCAGGAGGCGGTGGCCCGCATCATGTCGTTCAGCTGCCGGGTGACGTTCTGCGACAGCGAGCGGGAGGCCACGGCGAGCTGACGGTCGTCCAGTTCGCGCGGCACGAGGACGGGCTGGCGGAACGTTCCGTTGCGGGCGGTGGCGGTGATGGACGCCATGTTGAGCGCGTTCATCTGGACGGTGCCCTGGCCGATGTACTGAGCCGCCGCCACTCCACCGCTCGCCTCGGGCACACTCCCGTCGACCGAGACGACACCCGTCTTCCAGTTGAGGCCGATCCCGAAGACGTCCCGGGCCTCCTTGGCGAGCGCGGCGTCGTCGTTCACATCGTCGATCTTCTTGATGAAGGCCGTGTTGCAGGAGCGGGCGAAGCTCGTGGTGAACGTGTCCGTGTCCGGCAGCGAGAAGTACTTCAGGTTGTGGAAGGTGTTCCCCTGGTACATCACGTCCTTGGGGCACTCGATCGGGCTGTTCGCCGAGGCGAGCCCCTTCTCGATGAGCATCGCGGCCGTCACGATCTTCATCGTGGAACCGGGCGCCTGCTCGCCCTGCATCGCCGCGTTGAAGCCGGTCGCCGGGTTGTTGGCCACCGCGCGGATCGACCCGGTGGACGGCTTCACAGCGACCACCGACGCCCCGCTGAACTGCTTGACCGCCTTCTCGGCCGCCGCCTGGGCGCCGGCGTCGAGCGTCGTCTGCAGCCGGCCGGGCTTCCCCTTGGCGAGGGTCAGCAGCGTCGTGTCGGGAAGCTGCGTGTCCGCGGGCTCGATCCAGGTCTCGATGCCCGGAGAGCCGCCGGTGCTGTCGCCGTACTTCTCGCGCAGGCTGTCCAGGATCGGCCCGAGCGACGGGTACTTCTCCTTGTCGAGCACCTTGCCGTTGTGGTCGACGGCCTCGATCGCCGCCGTCGAGGACTCGCCGGTCTTCAGCGACGCGCCCTCGGTCAGCTGGGGGTGGATCACCGTGGGCTGCCAGTCGACGAGGGCCTTGCCCGTGGTCAGGCCGCGTACGACGGTCAGTTCGGAGGCGTACGACCAGGGCTTGGTCTTCCCCTCGTACGACACCGTGGCCTTCACCGTGTACGGGACCTTCGTGCCGACGGCCGGGCCCGGAGTGATCACCGCCTTGGTGACGTGGGCCGCTTCGCTGTAGCCGGTCAGCAGCGGCCCGGCGACGTCCTCGTTGTTGGTGAGCAGGGCGGCGGCCGCCGCGTCGCCGGACGCCCATGCCTTGAGGAACCCTTTCGCGGTCTCCTCGATCTCGGACTTGCTGGGCGGTCCCGTCCGCACCTCGGAGGACGCCGACGCGGACTCCGTACCGCCGGCCTCACCGCCCCCCAGCACCACGTTGTACACGCCGTAGCCGAGTCCTCCGGCCACAAGCACGAACACCCCGCCCACAACGGCGACTTTCGCTCCACTGCGCATCTGTGCAGTCCCCTCCCCAGGAGTCCCCCTTGAACGCGTTCAAGGGGGGATGTCCTCGGCACTGTACGGGACAGGTGTGACGACTGAGGAGGTTGTTATCGGACGGCGACGATCTCGGCGAGAGCGCTCTCTCCCGTCCTCACACCCAGCTGTCCAGCCACATCCGGTCCCGCCAGGAGTTCTCCGGAAGCGATGTCCCCGTGTAGAGCGGCCAGAAATAGACGAAGTCTCGCGGTCCGCGAGCTCACGTTCCTGAGCGGGGCGTATGGCTGCTGGAAGGGCTACGGGCGGCGCTGGGGCCGCCTCTGGGCCGTCGTGCCTGCCTCGAGCACTCCTTGGGCGTAAAGCCGAGAGTGCGCAATGCCCGCAAACATCATCATCTGAGCCTGAAGAGCAGCTGTTGTGTGGCTATAGCGTGATGTGTCCTGCGCCTCGCGTATCCCGCTCGCTGGCGTACGCTCCAGCCACTCGTCAACATCCTCGATGAGTGCGTGATGGGCGGTGTAGACCGCATTCGCGAGACCGGTCACCGCTGCTTGCTCGTCGTCGGAGAGCATGAGCCGCAGGACCCATTCGGCAGCCTGCATCTCGCGTATCCGGTCGTGAACAGCGTCCCGTTTGGTCTGGAGTTCGCTGTCGGTGCCAAGCGTGCCCTGAACGTGTTGTCGGACGATCCGCATCTGGCGGCGGACCGTATCGACGGAAAGGACCAGATCTGAGTAGGCGGCGCGCTTGCGGGCGATCGTCTCGGCATCGTGGGCCGCACCGTGTTGTAGACGTACCACGTTCAGTTGTGAGCGGGCTTGGAGCCGCGAGCTTGCCCACGTAGTCAGGGCGCCAACAATCGCTCCGCTGGCGCCAAGCCCCGCCCCTACGACTACGGCCCACTGCCCGTCCATGGCGCTGACGATATGGCGCCTCAGGACTCCGGGACAGGCCTTTTGAAGACCTCCTCGATCGCCTTTCGTGTTCGTCCCTCGCTGCTCGGCATGAGGTGTTTGTGTACGTCCTGAGGGTGAAGCCCGGATCAGCGTGTCCGAGGTACTGGCTCAAGGCTCGGATGTTCTCGCCTGCGTCCAGCAGGACCGAGGCTTAGAGGTGCCGCAGGGCGTGCATCCCGTGCTGAAGCGCGGAAGAGTAGCGCTCACCTTCCTAGGCCGCGCGGGGCAAGAGGAACTGTCGGAGGTGTCAGGCGGCGTCACGGGTGGTGTCAGGACCCTCGTGACGTCGATGGTCGGGCCGTCTGTGGGCCGTCCGAGGGTGGCCAATGGTCACCGATGGTGGCCGACAACCACCAAGAGGGCGCGGCCATAGGCCGCGCCCTCTTGGTGCTCCCGCCCAGCTACACCCAGCTGTCCAGCCACATCCGGTCCCGCCAGGAGTTCTCCGGAAGCGATGTCCCCGTGTAGAGCGGCCAGAAATAGACGAAGTTCCAGACGATCAACAGCACCAGCACGCCCGCCGCGATCGCTCCCAGCGTCCGTCTGCGCTCGCCGGTGGGATCACCGGTGCTCAGGCCCAGTTCGTGCTTGGTCCCGGTGCCGGCCGCCGGGCCCAGCAGGGCGCCGATCATCATCGTCACCGCCAGGCACAGGAACGGCACGAACACGACCGCGTAGAAGAGGAAGATCGTCCGCTCCTGGTAGAAGAACCAGGGCACCCAGCCCGCCGCCACACCGCACGCGATCGCGCCCGCGCGCCAGTCGCGGCGGAAGAACCAGCGCCACAGCACGTACAGCAGCGCCACGCACCCCGCCCACCACAGCAGCGGGGTGCCGATCGCCAGCACCTCGCGGGCGCACTTGCCGGTCTCCGACGTGAGGCAGCCCGTCTTCTCCTCGTAGAAGTACGAGACGGGGCGGCCCAGGACGATCCAGCTCCACGGATTGGACTGGTACGTGTGGCCCGAGGTCAGGCCGACATGGAACTCGTACACCTGGTTCTCGTAGTGCCACAGGCTGCGCAGCCAGTCCGGCAGCCAGGTCCAGCTGCCGCCCTTGCCCTCGGTGGCCGCCCAGTTGCGGTAGTAGCCCTTGTCCGTGACGATCCAGCCGGTCCACGAGACGAGGTACGTGCCGATCGCGACCGGCACCGTCGAGACGAACGCGGGCAGCAGGTCCCGCAGGACCACGGCCCGGTACGGCTGCGCCGCACCCGCCGTGCGCCGCGCGCCCACGTCCCACAGCACCGCCATCACACCGAACGCGGCGAGGATGTACAGCCCGTTCCACTTGGTCGCGAAGGCCAGGCCGAGCATCACGCCGGCGGTGATCCGCCACGGGCGCCAGCCGAGGCGGAGCGTTTCGGCGACATGGGCGTCCGGGCGCAGTACGCCGTCCTCGTCGACCGGCAGCGCGGCGGCCAGCCTGCGGCGGGCCCAGTCACGGTCGATGAGGAAGCAGCCGAACGCCGCGAGCACGAAGAACATGAGCACGAGGTCGAGCAGGGCCGTGCGGCTCATCACGAAGTGCAGCCCGTCCACGGCCAGCAGCGTGCCCGCGAGACAGCCCAGGAACGTCGAGCGGAAGAGCCGCCGGCCGATGCGGCACAGCATCAGCACGGAGACGGTGCCGAGCAGCGCCACCATGAACCGCCAGCCGAACGGTGTGAAGCCGAAGACCTGCTCGCCGAAACCGATGATCCACTTGCCGACCGGCGGATGCACGACGTAGCCGGGGTCCACCGGGATGTCCACCGAGGACGGGTCCTTGAGGATCAGCTTGTCGACGTCCTTGGGCCAGGCGCCCTCGTACCCCTGGTTGACGAGCGCCCAGGCGTCCTTGGCGTAGTACGTCTCGTCGAATATCACCGCCTTGGGGCTGCCCAGGTTCCAGAACCGCAGCACCCCGGCCACCAGTGCCACCAGCAGCGGCCCGCCCCAGGCGGACCAGCGGACCAGGTGGTTCGCCAAGGTCGGGGGCACGGCGAGCACGTCCCAGAACTGGCCTCCCGGGCGGGTGTACGGCGGAACCAGCCGCTCGCGCAGCCCCGTTCCCGGCCGCGGGGAATGGCCGAAGCGGCGCAGCCGCTGCTGCCAGGAAGGCGGCTGGTCGCCGGCGTCGTTCCCGGCGTCGTGGCCCTGCTGGGCTTCGGGCGCAGTACTCGTCACCGCGCCATCGTAGGGAACGCATCTGTGCGAGTGGTGCCGCCCGTGCTGGGAGGATGGCCGATGTGACTGGAACGACTGGAACGCTCGTACTGGCAGGGACCCCCATCGGCGACGTGGCGGACGCCCCGCCACGCCTCGCCACCGAACTGGAGACGGCCGATGTCGTGGCCGCCGAGGACACCCGGAGGCTGCGCAGGCTCACCCAGGCGCTCGGCATCCATACGACGGGGCGTGTCGTCTCCTACTTCGAGGGCAACGAGTCGGCGCGTACGCCGGAACTCGTCGAGGCGCTGGTGAACGGCGCGCGTGTCCTGCTGGTCACCGACGCCGGAATGCCGTCCGTCTCCGACCCCGGGTACCGGCTCGTCGCCGCGGCCGTGGAGAAGGACATCAAGGTCACCGCGGTACCGGGGCCGTCCGCGGTACTGACCGCGCTCGCGCTGTCCGGCCTGCCGGTCGACCGGTTCTGCTTCGAGGGCTTCCTGCCCCGCAAGGCCGGCGAGCGGCTGGGGAAGCTGCGCGAGGTCGCCGGGGAGCGCCGCACGATGGTCTTCTTCGAGGCGCCGCACCGGCTGGACGACACCCTGGCCGCGATGGCCGAGGTGTTCGGCGCGGCCCGCAGGGCCGCCGTGTGCCGTGAGCTGACCAAGACGTACGAGGAAGTGAAGCGCGGGCCGCTCGGCGAGCTGGCGCAGTGGGCGGCCGAAGGAGTGCGCGGCGAGATCACCGTTGTGGTCGAGGGCGCCACCGACACCGGGAACGAGGGGCTGGACGCCGCCGAGCTGGTGCGCAGGGTGCAGGTGCGCGAGGAGGCGGGGGAGCGGCGCAAGGAGGCCATCGCGGCGGTCGCCGCCGATGTGGGCCTGCCCAAGCGCGAGGTGTTCGATGCGGTCGTCGCGGCAAAGAACGCGGCCAGGACCGGCCCCGCGTAGGGCAAAGGACTAACCTGAAATGTAAAGCCCGAGCCGCGTACCCGGCCCCCAGTCCATGGATGGGCCAAGACCGTTCCAATACTCGGCAGACCTGGTGCGTTGCCGCCGGGAAAGGCGTCCACTGGAGAGTGGAACGCACCTCCCGGAGTGCTTGTCCGGAGTGCTTGTCCGGCGGACAAGAGGAGCAGGCATGAGTGACATCGCAGCATCCACCGTGCACGAGGCGTACGCGTTCGCCTGTATGAGGTGTGGGTACGGCTGGGAACAGGCCTACGACATAGAGCACCACGTGGACGGCTCCGGCCACGCGTACGTGGTGTACAAGGCGGACGGGGAGCGCGTCCCCTCGCCGCTGTCCACTCCGACGTGCACGAACTGCGGCGGCCATGTGGTCCGCATCATGCGGGCAGGCCGGGTCTCCACCGTGCAGCAGCTGCTCCGTCAGCAGCCCGCGCACCCCGAGAAGACCGTCGAGGAAGAGCCCGTACCCGCCGCCGTACTGGCACCGGGCACGGCAACGCACCACTGGCAGCTCTCCGATCTGCTGCATCCCTTCCACCGGCGGTGAGACCGGGCTCATGCCCTCGTAGAGTCGTGGGCATGAGCCGTACGGAAGCCCCGCCGCTGCCCGAACCCCTCAGGGTTCCGGTCGCCGATTCGCACACCCACCTGGACATGCAGGACGGAACCGTCGAGGAGGGCCTGGCCCGGGCCGCGGCGGTCAATGTGACCGCGGTCGTCCAGGTCGGCTGCGACGTGAA
The DNA here is from genome assembly GCF_036226745.1 of Streptomyces sp. NBC_00683. Classification (NCBI taxonomy): domain Bacteria; kingdom Bacillati; phylum Actinomycetota; class Actinomycetes; order Kitasatosporales; family Streptomycetaceae; genus Streptomyces; species Streptomyces sp. NBC_00683. Next base: position 5,062,586 of record NZ_CP109013.1, read on the forward strand.
GGGCTCGCGCTGGGCCGCCGAGACCGCGGCGGCCCACGCCTCCGTGCACGCCTCCGTCGCCCTGCACCCCAACGAGGCGCCGCGCATCGTGCACGGGGACCCGGACGGCTCGGCGCGCCAGGGGGTCCGGGAGCCGGGCGGCAGGGCGGCACTGGACGAGGCGCTCGCCGAGATCGACGCACTGGCCGCCCTCGACCACGTACGCGGCGTCGGAGAGACCGGGCTCGACTACTTCCGCACCGGCCCCGAGGGCATGGCCGCCCAGGAGGAGTCCTTCCGGGCCCACATCGAGATCGCCAAGCGGCACGGCAAGGCCCTGGTCATCCACGACCGCGACGCGCACACGGACGTGCTGCGCATCCTCGCCGACGCGGGCGCACCGGAGCGGACCGTCTTCCACTGCTACTCCGGTGACGCCGACATGGCCCGGATCTGCGCGGCGGCCGGGTACTTCATGTCCTTCGCGGGCAACGTCACCTTCAAGAACGCCCAGCCGCTGCGCGACGCCCTGGCCGCCGCTCCGACGGAGCTCGTCCTCGTCGAGACGGACGCGCCCTTCCTCACCCCCGCCCCGTACCGCGGACGGCCCAACGCGCCCTACCTCATTCCGGTGACGCTCCGTGCGATGGCCGAGGTGCGGGGGACGGACGAGGACGCCCTGGCCGCCGCGGTCTACGACAACACGGCGCGCGCGTTCGATTTCTGACGGGACCCGGACGCAGCCGCTTCGCCACGCTGTGCGGTCATACAACTTTGGACAGTGACCGAAGCTCCGCTATCGTCCCCGCGCAACGGGTCGGCCGGCCGGAACTCCTGGAGCGTCGTGGGCCATTCGCAGGGCAGTCATCGCGCACCACGCGCCGGTCGTCGGACGAAGGAGGTCCCGGCCCCGGCGGCACCGCGCTCCCTCCACGAGGAGCGGACGATCGTCGCCGGAATCTGGCCGGGCGCCCTGCCGGTGCACGACCCGACGGTGCTCGACACACCCCTGGTGCCCCGGCAGACGACGGCCCCTGACCCGACGACGGGGCGCAGGGCCGCTCGGCGAGCGGCGGCCGCCAGGCACCGGAGCGCCCCCGAGAGCCTGCAGGGGCTCCTCACGCAGGCTCTCGTCGTGGCCGTCCTGGCCGGCGGCACCTCCGCGTTCCTCGCCCAGGACAAGGCCATCGAGCTCAGCATCGACGGCGAGCCGCGCACCGTGCACACCTTCGCGGACGACGTCGGTGAACTCCTGGACGACCGGGGCGTCGCGGTCGGCGCCCGCGACCTCGTCGCACCGGCCCCCGGCACCGGCCTCGACAACGGCGACGAGGTCGTCGTGCACCGCGAGACCCGGCCGGCAGCGGGGGGCGGGCCCCGGCCCCCGCAGCGGCCGTAGGCTTAACGGGTGAGCACCACAGAGCCCGACGCCCTCCTGGGCCCCGCAGACATCCGCGAGCTGGCCGCAGCACTGGGCGTACGCCCCACGAAGCAGCGCGGCCAGAACTTCGTCATCGACGCCAACACGGTCCGCAGGATCGTCCGGACCGCCGAGGTGCGGCCCGACGACGTGGTGGTCGAGGTCGGGCCCGGCCTGGGCTCCCTGACCCTGGCCCTGCTGGAGGCGGCCGACCGGGTCGTCGCCGTCGAGATCGACGACGTGCTCGCGGGCGCGCTGCCGGCCACCGTCGCGGCCCGGCTCCCGGGGCGGGCCGACCGCTTCGCACTGGTCCACTCGGACGCGATGCTCGTGACGGAACTGCCCGGCCCCGCGCCCACCGCGCTGGTCGCGAACCTTCCGTACAACGTCGCCGTACCGGTCCTGCTCACCATGCTGGAGCGCTTCCCCACCATCGAGCGGACGCTCGTGATGGTGCAGGCCGAGGTCGCCGACCGGCTGGCCGCCGGACCGGGCAACAAGGTCTACGGAGTGCCGTCGGTCAAGGCCAACTGGTACGCCCACGTCAAGCGCGCCGGATCCATCGGGCGCACGGTCTTCTGGCCCGCGCCGAACGTCGACTCGGGGCTGGTCTCCCTGGTGCGGCGGACCGAGCCGATCAGGACCACGGCGAGCAGGGCCGAGGTGTTCGCCGTCGTCGACGCCGCCTTCGCCCAGCGCCGCAAGACACTGCGCGCGGCCCTCGCCGGGTGGGCGGGCTCCGCGCCCGCCGCCGAGGCCGCCCTGGTCGCCGCGGGAGTCTCACCGCAGGCACGCGGCGAGGCGCTGACGGTCGAGGAGTTCGCCGCCATCGCCGAGAACAGGCCGGAGCCCTCCGCATGACCCGCAGCGTCACCGTCCGCGTCCCCGCCAAGGTCAACGCGCAGCTCGCGGTGGGCGCGGCGCGCCCCGACGGCTTCCACGACCTGGCCAATGTCTTCCTCGCCGTCGGCCTGTACGACGAGGTCACCGTCACCCGCGCCGAAGCCCTGCGCGTCACCTGCTCGGGCCCCGACGCCGCCCAGGTACCGCTCGACGCCACCAACCTCGCGGCCCGTGCCGCGATCGCCCTGGCCGAACGGCACGGCATCGCCCCCGATGTGCACATCCACATCGCCAAGGACATCCCCGTCGCGGGCGGCATGGCGGGCGGCAGCGCCGACGGGGCAGCCGCCCTGCTGGCCTGCGACGCCCTGTGGTCCACCGGCTCGACCCGGGAGGAGCTGCTCGCCATCTGCGCCGAACTGGGCAGCGACGTGCCGTTCAGCCTGGTCGGCGGGGCGGCCCTCGGGGTCGGGCGCGGTGAACAGCTGACCCCCGTCGACGTCGGCGGCACCTTCCACTGGGTCTTCGCGGTGGCCGACGGCGGACTCTCCACCCCCGCTGTGTACGGCGAGTTCGACCGGCTCACCGCCGGTACGCAGGTGCCCGGGCCGACGGCGTCGGCCGCGCTCCTCGACGCGCTGCGCGCCGGGGACTCCGCCGCGCTCGCCGGCGCCCTGAGCAACGACCTCCAGGCCGCCGCGCTCTCACTGCGGCCGTCGCTGGCCGACACCCTGGCGGCGGGCACCGCCGCGGGCGCCCTGGCCGCGCTGGTCTCGGGTTCCGGGCCGACCACCGCGTTCCTGGTGGCGGACGCGGGGTCCGCGGAGAAGGTGGCCGACGCGCTGCTGACGTCGGGCACCTGCCGCAGCGCCCGGGCCGCTGTGTCCCCGGCACCGGGGGCATCGGTTCAACGGCCGTAGCGGCCGTAGCGGCCGTAGCGGCCGTAGCGGCAGGAGCGGCAGCGGCGGCACGGGCCGCCGCGTCGCCGCCCGCCCGTCAGCCGAGCTTCAGGGTCTTCTTCGCCAGCTCGTACGCCGGAAGCATCTGCTGGTGCTCCTCGGAGTCCAGCCCGCCCAGGTGCACAACGACCGGGCCCTCGGGTGTGGAGACCGCGAAGGCGCGCTCGGTCTTCGGCTCGTCCACTAGCTCGCTGTTCACCGTGTAACCGACCTCGGCGGCGGCCAGGGAACCGGCCTTCGCCTGCGTGTACGTCGCCTCGGCCGCGTTCGGGTCGGCCGCCACGAACGCCTCCAGCACCTTCCGCGGGTCGCCGTCGGAGGGCTTGCCCTGCCAGACCCGGAGGTAGCCGATGTTCCCCGCCGGCTTCGCGTCGATCTCGCAGACCATGGTGACGGGGCCCTGTTCACCCAGCGCCGCCAGGTCGGAGCCGGGCTCGACCTCGACGGCCGCCGGCTTCCAGTCCGCGGCGAGGTCGAAGGTGACGGGCAGCGCGCAGGGCGAGCCGGCGCCGCCGAGAGTCATGCCCTTGGCGACGGGCTTCGCCGCATCCGTGCCGCCGCTGTCCGCCGAGTCCGTCGCCCCGCTCACCGGCTCCGTCCCGGACGTGCCGCTGCCGGACGACGAACAGCCGGCCAGTGCCACCGCCGCCAGGACCGCCGGAATCAGCGTCCGTACCCCACCGCGCATCATGAAGTCCCCACCCCAGAGATGATCCGAACCGCTCCGACCAGGGGTTCTGTCCCATGATCGATCGCCGCACGCTATCGCACCTCCCGCGGCGACTACCCTGGGACGTCGAGCGTACGTAGAGCGGTCCCCGACGCTGGGATCCCCGAAACAGGAGTGAAATGGCCGTCAATCTGGTCAATGTCGAGCAGGTCAGCAAGGTGTACGGCACCCGTGCCCTGCTCGACGGTGTATCCCTCGGGGTGTCCGAGGGCGACCGGATCGGCGTCGTCGGCCGCAACGGCGACGGCAAGACGACGCTCATCCGGATGCTCGCCAAGCTGGAGGACGCGGACACCGGCCGGGTCACCCACAACGGCGGGCTGCGCCTCGGTGTCCTCACCCAGCACGACTCGCTCGACCCGAAGGCCACCATCCGGCACGAGGTCATCGGCGACCTCGCCGACCACGAGTGGGCGGGCAGCGCCAAGATCCGTGACGTCCTCACCGGCCTCTTCGGCGGGCTCGCCCTGCCGGGCTTCGAACACGGCCTGGACACCGTCATCGCCCCGCTCTCCGGCGGCGAGCGGCGCCGGATCGCGCTGGCCAAGCTGCTCATCGGCGAGCCCGACCTGATCGTCCTCGACGAGCCCACCAACCACCTCGACGTCGAGGGCATCTCCTGGCTGGCCGGCCATCTGCGGGCCCGGCGCTCCGCACTCGTCTGCGTCACCCACGACCGGTGGTTCCTCGACCAGGTCTGCACCCGCATGTGGGACGTCCAGCGCGGTTCGGTCCACGAGTACGAGGGCGGCTACAGCGACTACGTGTTCGCCCGGGCCGAGCGGGAGCGGATCGCCGCGACCGAGGAGTCCAAGCGGCAGAACCTGATGCGCAAGGAGCTGGCCTGGCTGCGGCGCGGCGCACCCGCCCGTACGTCCAAGCCGCGTTACCGCATCGAGGCGGCCAACGAACTGATCGCCGACGTGCCGCCCCCGCGCGACACCAGCGAGCTGATGAAGTTCGCCAACGCCCGCCTCGGCAAGACCGTCTTCGACCTGGAGGACGTGACCGTCCAGGCCGGGCCCAAGACCCTGCTCACCCACCTCACCTGGCAGCTCGGCCCCGGCGACCGGATCGGCCTGGTCGGCGTGAACGGCGCGGGCAAGACGTCCCTGCTGCGGGCGCTCGCCGAGGCGTCCCGTACGCAGGGCGACGCGCAGCCGGCCGCCGGGAAGGTGATCGTCGGCAAGACCGTGAAGCTGGCGTACCTCTCCCAGGAGGTCACCGAGCTCAACCCGAACCTGCGGGTGCTGGAAGCGGTTCAGCAGGTACGCGACCGGGTCGACCTCGGCAAGGGCCGCGAGATGACCGCGGGCCAGCTCTGCGAGCAGTTCGGCTTCTCCAAGGAGAAGCAGTGGACCCCGGTCGGCGACCTGTCCGGTGGCGAGCGGCGGCGGCTGCAGATCCTGCGTCTGCTGATGGACGAGCCCAACGTCCTCTTCCTCGACGAGCCCACCAACGACCTGGACATCGAGACCCTGACGCAGCTGGAGGACCTCCTCGACAGCTGGCCCGGGTCGATGATCGTGATCTCCCACGACCGGTTCTTCATCGAGCGGACCACGGACCGGGTGATGGCGCTCCTCGGCGACCAGTCGCTGAGGATGCTGCCGCGCGGCATCGACGAGTACCTGGAGCGCAGGCAGCGGATGGAGGAGGCGGCCACCCCGTCCGCCGCCGCGTTCGCGCCGAAGACCGCCGCGGCCGAGACCGTTTCGCCGCAGGCGGCGCGTGCGGCGAAGAAGGAACTGCAGAAGGTCGAGCGGCAGCTCGACAAGATGTCCACCCGGGAGACCGCGCTGCACGCGCAGATCGCCGACAACGCCACCGACTTCGGAAAGGTGGCCGAACTCGACGCCGAGCTGCGTGAACTGGTCGCGGAGCGCGATGTGTTGGAGATGCGCTGGCTCGAACTGGCCGAGGACGCCTGACCGCTGGGGCACGGCGGGAGGTGCACCGCAGGTGGGGCGGCAGCGGCGCGTGGGGCTGATGGTAGAAAGAAGGCCCGCGCGAATCGTTGTGACCTTGCGGTAGACGTACCGCTCGAAGGGGGACGTGCCGAATGACCCAGCCGCCCGGCCAGCAACCGCCGCAGGGGGGCTTCGGGGCACCGTACGATCCCCCGTCGGCGTCCGCTCCGGGGTACGGCTACCCGCCCGCAGCGGGCGCACCGGGTGCGCAGCCGGGGCCTTATGCCCAGCCAGGCCCCTACGCCCAGCAGCCGGGGCCGTACGGGCAGCAGCCGGGGCCGTACGGGCAGCAGCCGGGGCCTTATGCCCAGCCAGGCCCCTACGCCCAGCAGCCCGGACCGTACCCGCAGCCCTCCGGGCCGGGCGTCGGCGGATCCGGGTCCGGGCGCGGGCCGTCCAAGGGCAGGCCCGCGCTGATCATCGGGGCCGTGCTCGCCGTCCTGCTGCTCGTCGGCGGAGGCGTCTGGTTCGCCACGAGCGGCGACGGCGGGAGCGGCAAGCAGCCCGTCTCGGGCGGCGGCACCGGGAAGCCGAGCGGTTCGCCCACGACGGGCAAGGAGGACGGGAAGAGCGACGCTCCGACCGCCGCCGGCCTCAACGCCAAGCGCAAGCCCGGCGAGGCGAAGGTGCTGTGGCTCCGGGAGAGCGGGATCGACCTTCCGCAGTACGGGGACGAGCAGTACGGCCCCTGGTTCGCGGGCGACACGGTCGTCAAAGCCATCTTCCGCTCCGTCTCCGGCTATTCGGTGGCCGACGGGTCCGAGAAGTGGACCCTGAAGCTGCCCACCGATCTCTGCGCGGCACCGACGCTGCCCACCGCCGACGGCAAGATCGTCGTCGGCATCGAGGACAACGTCTCGGAGCAGGAGGCGGAGTGCTCGGTCCTGCAGATGATCGACCTGCGCACCGGCAAGGCGGGCTGGAAGAAGACCGTCGACCGCACCGACATCCAGGACGGGCTGTCGCACGTCGCTATGTCGGTCAACGGGGACACGGTGACCTTCGGGCGGACCGGCAACACCGACGCGTTCCGGATCAGTGACGGCAAGAAGGTGTTCGGCAAGCGGGAGGGCCTCTGCCAGCCGTTCGCCTTCACGAGCGGCCCCCGGATGATCGCCGCCGTCAGCTGCCAGGCCGGGCCCGTCGACCCCGTACGGCAGCAGGTCCAGGAGGTCGACCCGGCCACCGGAGCAGCGAAATGGACGTACGAGGCGAAGGCGGGCTGGAAGGTCGCGCACGTGTACTCGTCGAGTCCGCTCGTCATCTCGGTCAAGAAGGACGAGCAGTGGGCGGTCGTCATCCTGAACGAGGACGGTACCTACCGATCCCAACTGGTCGCCGGCACCGAGGACTACACCGCGAGGTGCACCGAGGAGTCCGTGGAGGAGGGCAGCAACCTCGACAGCTGCGTCGGGGTCGCGGCCGACAAGGAGAGGCTCTACCTGTCGACCGAGTCCCTGAGCACCGCGAAGGCGATGACCAACGAGGTCGTCGCCTTCGACCTGGCCACCGGCCGGACCGTGTGGCAGGCGCCCGCGCCTGCCAACCAGGTCATGTGGCCGCTGCGCATGGAGGGCACCGACGTACTGGTCCATGTGAGGGCCTCGTACAGCAAGGGCGGCGGGCTCGCCCTGATCCCGCCGACCGGGGGAGAACCCAGGACCCTGCTGAAGCACCCGGCGTCGGGAGCCGCGACGGAGTCCCTGATCTTCGCGCCGAAGGCCGCTTACGCGGGGGGCCGTTCCTTCGTCCTGCCGAGCCGGATCAGCTCGGACGAGGACGAGGAGGAAAAGGCGATGACGGCCCTCATGGTCTTCGGTAAGTGAGGGTTCCGTGTGCGCGCCGGGCCGGGGCGTCACGCAGCGGCACCGCGCAAAAAGTGCAGGGTCCGTGAAAGGCGCCCGCTACGGGGCAAGTTGACGCAACGTCTGTGACGCCTGCCCCGAACGGCCCGGGCAGGCGCGTAACGGCGGCATCACGGGCCGGTTCTCCCTTGGGAACAGGGGGTGGACCGATCCCCTGTTCGATGTCTTGCGGGTGGTACAAAGAAGCCCCGCTCGACTGTCGTAACGCCGCGGAAGCCATGCCCGATTCGCTCCTTTCCGAGGGGAATTCAGCCCAGCGGAATCGCGGGGGAGAACGAACCGGACACCGGACCGCACCGCACGAAGGGGGACGTGCTGATGACCCAGCCGCCCAGCCAGCAACCGCCGCAGGGAGGCTTCGGGGCTCCGCAGGAGCCGCCGCAGGGAACTCCTCAGCCGCCCCAGAACCAGCCGTCCCCGCCCCAGACACCGCCGCCCGCCGCCCCGCCGCAGATGCCGCCGGCCCCTCCGCAGACGCCGCCCCCGGGCGGACAGGGCTACGGCTACCCGCAGGCACCGGCCGGCGGCGCCCCCGGCTACGGCTACCCGCAGGCGCCTGGCCAGGCCCCGGGCCCGTACGCCCAGCAGCCCGGCCCGTACGACGCGCAGTCCGGGCCGTACGCCCAGCAGCCCGGCCCCTACGGCCAGCAGCCCGGCCCGTACGGTCAGCAGGCGGGCCCGTACGGCCAGCCGACGCAGCCCGGCGGCTACGGCTACCCGCAGCAGCAGTACCCCGGCGCGCCCGCCCCCGGCGGCTCCGGCGGCAACCCCTTCAAGGGCAAGCCCGCGATGATCATCGGCGCGGCCGTGGCCGCACTGCTGGTCGTCGGCGGCGGCGTCTGGTTCGCCACGAGCGGCAGCGACGACGACAAGAAGCCCGTCGCCAAGGAGAGCACCGGGCCCGCCGGGCCGACCGACTCGCCCACCGTCGACGAGGGTGACGGCAACGGCGACGGCCGCGAGGTCGACGACGACCTGAACGCCGGGCGCAAGCCCGGCGAGGCGAAGGTCCTGTGGCTGACGACGAACGACGTCGACCTCCCGCGCAACGGCGCTGACGTGTACGGCCCGTGGATCGTCGGCGACACGGTCGTCAAGGGCATGTACCGCACGGTCTCCGGCTACTCGGCCGCCGACGGCAAGCAGAAGTGGACCCTTCCGCTGCCCGCCGACATGTGCGCGGCGCCCGGCACGGCCACCACCGACGGCAAGATCGTCATCGGCGTGAAGAACGGCACCACGGACAAGGCGGACTGCTCGGTCCTGCAGATGATCGACCTCAACACCGGCAAGCCCGGCTGGAAGAAGACGATCACCAAGAACAGCACGTGGGACCTCATGTCCGACATCGGCCTGGCGATCAGCGGTGACACCGTGACCGTCGGCCGCACCAGCAACTCCAACGGCTACCGGGTCAGCGACGGCAAGGAGCTGTTCGGCAAGCAGGCGGGCAACTGCCAGCCGTTCGCGTTCGCCGGCGGCCCCAAGCTGATCGCGGCGTCCAGCTGCCGCACCGAGGACCTGGACAACCCGCAGCACCAGGTCCAGGAGATCGACCCGGCCACCGGGAAGCCCAAGTGGACCTACAAGCCCCAGCGCGGCTGGGAGATCGACAAGGTCTACTCGGTGAGCCCGCTCGTCGTCTCGCTGACCCAGCGGAAGGAGAAGAAGTGGTCCATCCTCGCCATCAAGGAGAACGGCACGCTCCGTTCCCAGCTGGTCGGCGACAAGGAGGACAAGTTCTCCGTCGACTGCGGCCACGACTTCGCGATCTTCGGTGAGCAGCTCGAGGGCTGCACCGGTGTCGCCGCCGACGCCAACACCTTCTACATGGCGACCGAGGACGACACCAGCGGCACGAGCCGCACCAACAAGGTCGTCGCGTTCAACCTGAACACCGGCAAGCCCAAGTGGAAGGCGGCTGCTCCCGCCGAGCGCGTCATGAAGCCACTGCGCATGGAGGGCGGCAACGTGCTGCTCTACCTGGAGGCCACGTACGACAAGGGCGGGGCGATCGCGACGCTCGCACCGGCCGGCGGCGCGCCCAAGGTGGTGCTGAAGCACCCGGACTCGACGACCCGGATCGAGAGTTCCTTCTTCACGTCGAAGATCGCCTACGCGGGCGGCCGTTCCTTCATCGTCAGCGGACGCGTCAGCGCCTCGAACGACGAGGAGGAGAAGGCCCAGAAGACGATGATGGCCTTCGGCAAGTGACGGACCACGACGGCATCCGAGGGACCCGGCCCCTCCGCCGCACCCGCAGCCCCCTCTCCACAGACTCCTCAGAGGTACGTACGCCATGACGCAGCCGCCCCAGCCGCCCAACGAGCCGCCCCAGGGCGGATTCGGCGCCCCGCAGGACCCGCCTCCCGGCGGATTCGGCGCGCCGACGCCGCCCCCCTCCGACGGCTTCTCCAAGCAGCCCCCGGCCGCACCGCCGGCCGCACCGCCGACCCCGCCCGCCGGTGGCTACGGAAGCCCGCCGCCCCCGCCCGCCGGTGGCTACGGTGCTCCGCAGCCGCCCCCCGGTGGCTACGGCACCCCCCAGACGCCGCCCGGCCAGCCGCCGCAGAACCCCGCGTACGGCTATCCGCAGGCCCCGCCGCCGGGACAGCCCGGGTACGGCTTCCCGCAGGGACCGCCGCCCGGACAGCCCGGCATGCCCCCGCAGCAGGGGTACGGCTACCCGACCGCGCCGATGCAGCCGCAGTACCTGGCACCGCAGCCGGGCGGCAACGGAGGCAAGAAGTTCAGCACCCAGATGCAGATCATCGTCGCGGCGGTCGTCGCCGTGGTGCTGATCGTCGGCGGCGGAGTCATCTACGCCTCCAGCAGCGGTGACGACGGCGGCAAGAAGGACGAGGCGTCCTCGGCCGGCACCAACGGCGGCGAGGGCAAGGGCGGCGAAGGCAGCGGACTCGGCGGCGGAAGCGAGAAGGCGCCGGCCGACATCAAGTCCAAGGTCGGCTTCCAGCTTCCCCAGCCGAAGGTCACGGACACCACCACGGTCACGGGCTCCTGGCTCACCGACAAGGCGTTCGTGAAGACCGGTGTGTACGAGATCGCCGGCTACGACCCGGCCAAGGGCACCAAGCTCTGGTCCATCCCGCTGCCCGGCCAGCTCTGCGCCGCCTCCCGGCACATGAGCAAGGACTTCAAGACGGCCATCGTCTTCGAGGAGGGCAAGCCGACCAAGGCGGACAAGTACCCGTCGTGCAACCAGGTCGGCGCCCTCGACCTGAACACCGGCAAGCTGATGTGGAGCAAGTCGGTCACCTCCAGCTCCAGCGGTGACGAGCCCATCAGGTTCAGCGAGGTCACGCTCAGCGGGACCACGGTCGCCGCCGGCGGCACGAGCGGCGGCGCGGCGTTCAACCTCGCCACCGGCGCGGAGCTGTGGAGGCCGAAGACCGACACCAACGGCTGCTACGACAAGGGGTACGGCGGCGGCGAGGCCCTCGCCGTGGTCCGCAAGTGCGGTACCTACGACGCGCCGCAGCTCACCATCCAGGCGCTGAACCCGGCCACGGGTGCCCCGCTGTCCTCGTACAACATGCCGGCCGGTGTGGAGTACGCGAGCATCGTCTCCACCAAGCCGCTCGTCGTCGCGGCCGACGTCGGCGACACCGCCGGTGACGGCAGCGGGATCTCGGACTTCTTCTCCATCAACGCGGCCACCGGCAAGCTGATCGTCCGGATCTCTGCCGACGCGGACAAGTACGCGGGCCGCTGCGGCTCCACCGAGGTCGAGACGTGCCAGTCCCTGGCCGTCGGCGGCAACAAGCTCTACGTGCCGACCGAGGAGCACGAGGGCGGCGGCGAGTACGGCGACACGAACGAGATCGTCGCCTTCGACCTGGCCACCGGCAAGCTCGTCGGCGGCAAGGCGGACGCGGGCGACCGCTACACGCTGACCCCGCTGCGCATGGACGGCACCAACGTCATCGCGTACAAGGAGCCCCCGTACGACAAGGGCGGCCAGATCGTCTCCATCGACGGCTCCACCTTCAAGGAGACCGTGCTGATGGAGAACCCGAGCGACGAGGCGGTGCGCGACGCGGAGACCGGGTTCAGCGGGTACTACGCCGAGTACATCTACGACAAGGGCCGGCTGTTCATCTCCGAGAAGATGATCAGTGAGCCCCGCGAGAGCACGCTGGACGACAAGCAGTACCTCGTCGTCAGCTTCACCACCGGCTGACCCGTCCGCGGGTGAGCAGCGGCCCTGTCGGTTGATCATTCAGCCGGCAGGGCCGATCGTTTTCCGTCCGGCAAGTAGCCCTGAATGACGCAGAATTCGGCATTCTGGGGGGCTTCTGCCCTGTAAGGGGCGCGCCACGTCGAACAAGCGTGTAGCTTGCCGGGTCAGAGGGCCGGGGGGCCTGTTCGAGGGCTATACAGCGGTACATGGGGGTTGCTCGATGGGCGTGCGGCTCATGGTGATCGATGATCACCGTCTGCTCGCCGAGGCGCTGGCCTCGGCGCTGAAACTGCGCGGGCACCGGGTGCTCGCGGCAGCAGCGCCGACGTCCGGGGCCGCGGAACTGGTGGTCAGCAGGGCACCGGAGGTCTGTCTGTTCGGTACGGCGACACCTGCCGAACCCGGCACCTTCGACCCGATCGTGCGGATCGGGCGGGAGCGCCCGCAGGTGGCCGTCGTGGTGCTCGGCCCGGTGCCGAGCCCGCGCGGGATCGCGGCGGCCTTCGCCGCTGGGGCGGCCGGCTACGTCCGCCACGACGAGCGCATAGAGGGCGTCGAACGCGCGATGATCAAGGCCCGTGCGGGGGAGGCCGCGGTCGTACCGCAGCTCCTGCGGGGCGCGTTCGCCGAGCTGCTCCACCCGGCGGTGCAGCCGGACGACGAGGGGCAGCGGCTGCTGCAGATGCTCACCCCGCGCGAGGTCGAGGTGCTGGTACGGGTCGCCGAGGGCGAGGACACCAGGCTGATCGCGGCCGGGATGGGGATCGCGCCGAGCACCGCGCGTACGCATGTGCAGCGGGTCCTGATGAAGCTGGGCGTCGGCTCCCGGCTGGAGGCCGCGGCGCTCGCGGCCCGTACCGGACTGCTGGACCGGGCGGCGGTGGGAATGACGCAGGGGCCGGACGGTCTCGCGTGAACGCGTGACGGTCCGGCCCCCGCAAGGGTGTCGCGGTCAGCTCTCCGGTGTACCGGGGGCCTCGTCCGGCACCTGGGCCGGCCGCAGCTTCATCCAGGCCAGGAAGAAGATCCCGAGGGCCAGCATGGCCAGGCCGGTCCAGAGGTTTATGTGGACGCCCTCGGCCTTCTTCAGGTCGGCGTCGGACGGGTTGACACCGGCGATGGTGACGATCACTCCGTAGACCACGAAGAGACCGCCGATGATCCGCCGGATGTCGAAGAGCCGGGCCGCGGTCGCGGACTTGCGCTCCAGCTCGGAGACTTCCTTGTGCAGGTCGGACATGGTGAGTGCCTCCGATCAGAGCGAGTAGGGCAGGTAGCACAGGGCGGCGAGGACGATGGCGCCCCAGCCCAGGAGGGCGGGGCTGCGGTACCAGGCGCTGTCGCCCTCCTCCGGGACCTCGTCCGCGTCGGGGGACTCGGTTCCGTACACCAGACCGGCCAGTTCGGCCTCCGGCCTGGGCGCGGTGAAGAGCGTGACGGCGACCATGACGACCGCGCCGGCGACGAATCCGACGATCGCGGAGACGAAGTTGGCGCCCTGGTCGGTCGGGATGTCGATGATGCCCTGCTTGTAGACGACGAAGTAGTTGACCATCGCGGCCGTCGTGCCCGCGACGAGGCCCCAGACACCGGACTTCATCGAGGCGCGCTTCCAGAACATCCCGATGATGAAGACCACGAACATCGGGACGTTGAAGAACGAGAACAGCGTCTGCAGGTACGTCATGATGTTGGAGAAGCTGGCGGCGATGAACGCCGTGCCGATGGAGGCCAGCACACCCACCGCGGTGATCAACCGGCCGAAGCGCAGGTAGTACGCGTCGGGCTTGTCCTTGACCACGTACCGCGCCCAGATGTCCGTCGTGAACACCGTGTTGAACGAGGACACGTTGGCGGCCATGCCGGCCATGAACGCGGCCAGCAGACCGGTCACCGCGATGCCGAGCACACCGTTGGGCAGGAGTTCCTGCATCAGCAGCGGGATGGCGTCGTTGTACGTGAGGTCCGAACCGGGCGTGCCGATCTCCGGGAAGACGGCGGCGGCGACCAGGCCCGGGATCATCACGGCGAAGACGATGAAGATCTTCGGGTACGCGGCGATGAGCGGGGTGCGCTTGGCCGCCGAGAGGTTCTTGGCCGACAGGGCGCGCTGCACCTCGGCGAAGTTGGTGGTCCAGTAGCCGAAGGAGAGCACGAAGCCGAGGCCGAGGATGATCGTCAGCCAGTTGGCGCCGAGCGGGTTGGCGTCACCGATGCCCGTGCCGCCCCAGGCGGAGAGGAAGTCCTCGCCGTGGCTCTTCTCCAGCGACCCGGTCAGCCCGTCCCAGCCGCCGACGCGCTTGAGGCCGAGCACGGTGAGCGGGATCAGTGCGGCGAGGATGACGAAGAACTGCAGCACCTCGTTGTAGATCGCCGAGGAGAGACCGCCGATGGTGATGTAGATGAGGACGAAGAGCCCCGCGACGACGATCGCGACCCACTGGGGCCAGCCGAGCAGCGCCTCCACGACGATCGACAGGGCGTAGAGGTTCACGCCCGCGATCAGGATCGCCGCGAAGGCGAAGAGTATGGAACTCAGCAGGTGCGCCGACCTGTCGAAGCGCTGGAGCAGGTACTCGGGTACGGAGCGGACCTTCGACCGGTAGTAGAAGGGCATCATCACCAGGCCGAGGAAGACCATGGCCGGGATGGCGCCGATCCAGTACCAGTGGACGACCGCGACGCCGTACTGCGCGCCGGTCGCCGCCATGCCGAGGATCTCGGTGGCCCCGAGATTCGCCGCGACGAAGGCCAGACCGGTCACCCAGGCGGGCAGTGACCGTCCGGAGAGGAAGAAGTCGAGGCTCGTCTTCACACTGGCCCGGGCGGCGAAGCCGATGCCGAGCACCACGACGAAGTAGATCGCCAGGATTGTGTAATCGAGCCCGTTCGTGGGGAGCCGGAGCCCTTCGGCCAGATATTGCATGGGGGGTACTCGCTTCGTTGCCGAACTGAACCCGTCGGAACCTACGCCTTTGTGTTCAGAAACTGAACAGTTTGAGTGGCGTTCTTTGTTTGATCGTGATCGGACGGGGTGGAATGTCCTGATCTGACGGCGTCGGCGCATAGCCCCGTCACAAACTCTGGCGGCATTGACTCGCCTGTTGGCTTGTGATTTGTTATGTGCGATTCTGTTGGAGGGCGGTTACCTTGAGGAGCCTGGTGAAGAAGACGGTTACGACCCTCGCCGACGGCCGTGAGCTGATCTACTACGACTCCGCGGACGACACCGTCCGCGACGCCGTGGACCTGCGGCCGCTGGACGCCGTCTCGACATCCTCGGAGATCCGTCGCGACGCACTGCTCGGCGACTCGGTGGCCATCGCCTCGCACCGGCAGGGGCGCACGTACCACCCGCCGGCCGACGAGTGCCCGCTCTGCCCCTCGCGGGACGGCCGGCTGAGCGAGATCCCCGACGACCACTACGACGTCGCCGTCTTCGAGAACCGCTTCCCCTCGCTCGCCGGGGACTCCGGCCGCTGCGAGGTCGTCTGCTTCACCTCCGACCACGACGTGTCCTTCGCCGGACTCACCGAGGAGCAGGCCGCCCTGGTCCTGGAGGCATGGACCGACCGCACCGCCGAGCTGGCCGAACACCCGCAGGTCACCCAGGTGTTCTGCTTCGAGAACCGGGGCGCCGAGATCGGCGTGACGCTCGGCCACCCGCACGGGCAGATCTACGGCTACCCCTTCGTCACCCCGCGCACCGAGCTGATGATGCGCTCGACGCAGACCCACCGTGAGGAGACCGGCCGCAACCTCTTCGACGACGTCGTCGCCCGCGAGCTGGCCGACGGAACCCGTGTCGTCCTGGAGGGTGAGCACTGGGTCGCCTTCGTGCCGTACGCGGCGCACTGGCCCTACGAGGTCCACCTGCACCCGCGCCGCCGCGTCCCCGACCTGCGGGAGCTCGACGACGCCGCCCGCACAGAGTTCCCACAGATCTATCTGGAACTCTTGAGGCGATTCGACCGGATCTTCGGCCCCGGCGAGCCGCCGACCCCGTACATCTCCGCCTGGCACCAGGCACCGTTCGGGATCGCCGGGCGGGAGGAGTTCGGTCTGCACCTGGAGCTTTTCACCATCCGACGCACGTCCGGCAAGCTGAAGTTCCTCGCGGGCTCCGAGTCCGGCATGAGTGTGTTCATCAACGATGTGCCGCCGGAGGCCGCGGCCCAGCGACTGCGAGAGGTAGCGAGCGAGTGAGCAACCCCGGTAAGAAGTACCTGGTGACGGGCGGCGCGGGATACGTCGGCAGCGTCGTCGCCGCGCATCTGCTGGAGGCAGGTCACACCGTGACCGTCCTCGACGACCTGTCGACCGGCTTCCGCGAGGGGGTGCCCGAGGGCGCCGAGTTCATCGAAGGCCGCATCCAGGACGCCGCCAAATGGCTGGACCCCTCCTACGACGGGGTGCTGCACTTCGCCGCGTACTCCCAGGTCGGCGAGTCCGTCGTCAACCCCGAGAAGTACTGGGTGAACAACGTCGGCGGAACCACCGCCCTGCTCGCCGCGATGCGCGACGCCGGGGTGCGGACCCTGGTCTTCTCCTCCACCGCGGCGACCTACGGCGAGCCCGTCTCCAGCCCCATCACGGAGTCCGACCCGACGGCGCCCACCAGTCCGTACGGCGCCTCCAAGCTCGCGGTCGACCACATGATCACCGGTGAGGCGGCCGCACACGGCCTGGCCGCCGTCTCCCTGCGCTACTTCAACGTCGCCGGGGCCTACGGCGGCATCGGCGAGCGCCACAGCCCCGAGTCGCACCTGATCCCGCTGGTCCTCCAGGTCGCGCTCGGCCGGCGCGAGTCGATCTCCGTGTACGGGGACGACTACCCGACCCCGGACGGCACCTGCGTACGCGACTACATCCACGTCGCCGACCTCGCCGACGCCCACCTGCTCGCGCTGGACGCGGCCACCGCGGGCGAGCACCTGATCTGCAACCTCGGCAACGGAAACGGCTTCTCCGTACGGGAGGTCATCGAGACCGTCCGGCAGGTCACCGGCCACCCCGTCCCCGAGACCCCGGCCCCCCGGCGCGGCGGCGACCCTGCCGTCCTCGTCGCCTCCGCCACCACCGCCAGGGAGCGGCTCGGCTGGCAGCCGTCCCGCGCCGACCTGGCCGGAATCGTCGCCGACGCCTGGACGTTCGCCCGCCGAGAGGAGCCCACCACCCCATGAACGAGCCCCTGGACGACAGCGCTCTGGCCGCCTCCTTCACCGAGCTGTACGGAAGAGCCCCGGAGGGAATCTGGGCAGCGCCCGGACGAGTGAACCTGATCGGTGAGTACACCGACTTCAACGACGGCTTCGTCATGCCGCTCGCCCTTCCGCACGCCGCACGCGCCGCCGTGGCCCGCCGCACCGACGGCGAACTGCGCCTGCACTCCACCGACGTACCGGGCGGCGTCGTGTCGCTGCGGGTCGACGGACTGACCCCGCACTCGGGCCACGGCTGGGCGGCCTACCCGGCCGGCGTGGTCTGGGCCCTGCGCGAGGCCGGCCACGCCGTCACCGGTGCGGACATCCAGCTCACCTCCACCGTCCCCGTCGGCGCCGGACTCTCCTCGTCCGCCGCCCTCGAAGTGGTCACCGCGCTCGCGCTGAACGACCTCTTCGAACTGGGCCTCGGCGCCTCGGAGCTCGCGGTGCTCGGCCAGCGCGCCGAGAACGCCTTCGTCGGCGTGCCGTGCGGCGTCATGGACCAGATGGCCTCGGCCTGCTGCACCGAGGGACACGCGCTGTACCTCGACACCCGCGACCTCACCCAGCGCCAGGTCCCCTTCGACCTGGCCGCGCACGGGCTGCAGCTCCTGGTCGTCGACACCC
Source organism: Streptomyces sp. NBC_00683 (assembly GCF_036226745.1). Classification (NCBI taxonomy): domain Bacteria; kingdom Bacillati; phylum Actinomycetota; class Actinomycetes; order Kitasatosporales; family Streptomycetaceae; genus Streptomyces; species Streptomyces sp. NBC_00683. The sequence continues at coordinate 5,080,384 of NZ_CP109013.1, forward strand.
GGGTCAAGCACGCCCTGGGCGACGGGGCGTACGCGGAGCGGCGGTCCGGCTGCGAGGCGGGGGCGCGCGCCCTCGGCATCGGCACGCTGCGCGACCTCCCGTACGAGGGCCTCGGCACCGCGCTGGCGACGCTGGAGGCGGCGGGCGAGGACGAGTCGGTCGTGCGCTACGTGCGCCACGTGGTGAGCGACAACCACCGTGTGGAGCAGGTCATCGCGCTGCTCGACGCGGGGGAGGTGCGCGCGGCGGGCCCGGTGCTCAACGAGGGGCACATCTCGCTCCGCGACGATCTGCGGGTCTCCTGCCCGGAGCTGGACCTGGTGGTCTCGGCGGCGAACGCGGCCGGGGCGCTCGGGGCCAGGATGACCGGGGGCGGCTTCGGCGGTTCGGCGATCGTGCTGGTGGAGGAGGCCGCGGCGGACACGGTCACCAAGTCCGTGCTGGAGGCCTTCACTTCGGCCGGTTACGCCACCCCAGGCGTCTTCCCCGCCGTTCCTTCGGCGGGCGCCCGGCGGGTCGGTCCAGCCGCTTGACCAGGATGAACTCGGTCACTCCCGGCGGGTAGTTCTCGACCTCGCCGACCACCTCGTACCCCTGCTTCCGGTAGAAGGCGGGGGCCTGGAAGTCCCAGGTCTCCAGCCGGGAGCGGGTACAGGCCCGGCCCTCGTGGGCGAGGCGTTCCGCCTCGGTGAGCAGCCGCGCCCCGAGGCCCCGGCCTCGGTGGCCGGCGTCCACCCAGAGCAGATCCACATGGAGCCAGTAGGCCCAGGTCCGTCCGGTCAGCCCGCCGGCGAGGGCTCCCTGTTCGTCCAGGAGCCATACCTCGAGAGGGAGTTCGTGCTCGGCGGAGGTGCCGGCCAGGGCCCGCAGGTGCGGTGATCCGTCCCAGTTGTCGTCGTGCAGCCGCCGGCCCAGCAGAATACGACGTTCCTTGTCTACTTCTGTCTCAAGACGGAACATGAAGCACACCCTAAACACCTTGGACAGTCAGTTCTGTGAATTGCCTTCCGCCGTCGACCGCCCGCCGTACGCTGATGCACAGCACCGGTGGGGGCCGGTGCTGATTCAGGGGACGAGACAGTCGGATACGACGCCCGGGGCGGGTGGCGGTCGGACACGGCGGCGGCCGTGGAACGACTGCTCACCTCAGTGTTCCGGGCGTCGTGTCCGCCGTGGTCGGTCCCCGTCGGGGAGGCCGCACAGGGGCACCCCAAGGAGCTGACGCAGCATGGGGGTGTCCGTGGCTCGTATCCGAGTTCTCGTGGTCGACGACCACCGCATCTTTGCCGAGTCCCTCGCGGCGGCCCTCGCCGCCGAACCGGACGTCGACGTGTCGGCGGCGGGCAGTGGCCCCGCCGCGCTGCGATGCCTGGAGCGCGCGGCCGCCGAAGGGCGCCGCTACGACGTGATGCTGATCGACGCCGAGCTGGGCATCCTGGCCACGGGTGGGGCCCGGGCCGTGCCCGTACCGGACAGCGGCCCGAACGGGACCGCTCTGGTGGACGGCATCTCGCTGGTGGCCGGGGTGCGTTCGGGCCAGCCGTCCGTCCGTACGGTGGTGCTCGCCGAGAAGGACGACCCGCGCAGGGCGGCGCTCGCGCTGCAGGCCGGCGCGTCGGGCTGGGTCGCCAAGGACTGCTCGCTGCAGCGCCTGCTGACGGTCATACGGGGCGTGCTGCGGGACGAGACCCATCTGCCCGCCGCGCTGCTGACAGGCGTCCTGCGGGAGTTGACCACGGCGCGCAAGCACCGCACCGAGAGCGAGCAGCTCGTGGAGTCGCTGACGCCGCGCGAGCGCGAGGTGCTGCGGTGCATGGTGGCGGGTCTGGGCCGTAAGGCGGTCGCGGAGCGGCTCTTCCTCTCCCCGCACACGGTGCGTACGCACATGCAGAACGTGCTGGGGAAGCTGGGCGTGCACTCGACGCTGGCTGCCGTGGCGCTGGCCAGGCGGGCCGGGGTGGGTCCGGCCGCGCTATCCGGGGACGTTGTCGAACGGGGCGGTCAACTGGCGTAGCAGGTTCGCCAGTTCACCCCGCTGTCCGCGGGACAGTTCGGCCAGGATGGCCCGCTCCTGGTCGAGCAGGCCGGCCAGTGACTGGTCGGCCTTGTCGCGGCCCTCCGCGGTCAGCCGTACGAGGACGCCGCGCCGGTCGCTGGGATCGGGCAGCCGCTCGACGAGGTTCTTCTTGGTCAGCCGGTCGATGCGGTTGGTCATCGTGCCGGAGGTGACCAGGGTCTGGGTGAGGAGCTGGCCGGGGGAGAGCTGGTAGGGGGCGCCCGCGCGGCGCAGCGACGTCAGGACGTCGAACTCCCAGGGCTCCAGGTGGTGCTCCGCGAAGGCGATCCTGCGTGCCCGGTCGAGGTGGCGGGCCAGGCGGGAGACGCGGCTCAGTACCTCGAGTGGTTCCACGTCGAGGTCGGGGCGCTCTCGGCGCCATGCAGCGACCAGTCGGTCGACCTCGTCCTCCATGTCGATCAGTGTAGATGGTCCCTCGACATGAAGTCTCTTGAATTCAAGTGTCTTGACATCAAGATAATTTTGGGCTGATCCTGGACCCCATGACCGCACCCACCTGGGATCCGCAGCAGTACCTGCGCCACGCGGACCACCGCACCCGCCCCTTCCACGACCTCCTGGCCCGCATCGGACCCCTGCCCCACGACGACGCCCCCCGGATCGCCGACCTGGGCTGCGGCGCCGGCAACGTCACCGCCCTGCTGGCCCGGCGCTGGCCGCCGGCCCGTATCACCGGCTACGACAGCTCCCCCGAGATGCTGGAGCGCGCCCAGGCCCACGCAGGACCCCGGCTGGACTTCGCCGAGGCCGACGCCGCGACCTGGACGCCCGGCGAGACGTACGACCTGATCGTCTCCAACGCCCTGCTCCAGTGGGTCCCCGGCCACGCCGACCGCTTCCCCCGCTGGCTGGACGCCCTCACCCCAGGCGGCACCCTCGCCTTCCAGGTCCCCGGCAACTTCGACGCACCCAGCCACGTCCTCATGCGCGAACTGGCCGCCTCCCCGCGCTGGCGCACCCGCCTCGACGGCCTGCTCCGCCACGGCGACGCAGTGCTCGAACCGGCCGCGTACCTGGAACGCCTGACCGCACCCGGACGCACGGTGGACGTCTGGGAGACCACGTACCTGCATCTCCTGGAAGGCGAGGACCCGGTCCTCGACTGGGTGAAAGGCACCGGCCTGCGCCCCGTCCTGACCGCCCTGGCCGAGGAACCCGAGGCCCGGGACGCCTTCGTCGCCGAATACCGCGACCTGCTGCGCACCGCCTACCCAGCAGGCCCGCACGGCACGGTCTTCCCGTTCCGCCGGATCTTCGCCGTGGCCCGCACCGCCGGTTGAGCGCCCCGGCCGGCTGTCACAGCGCGGCCAGGGCCTCCGCCGAGATGTCGATGTCGACGGAGAACGGCACGCCCGTCTTCAGCCGGTCGTGATGGATTCCGGTCAGCGCGTACGCCTTCGTCACCGGGTCCAGCTCGTAGACCCGCACCACAGGGTGCTGGTCGGTGCCGGTCATCTCCACCAGCCAGAAGTGCTCGATCCCGGCGGTCGCGTACTTGTGCGGCTTGGTCTCGCGGTCGCGCGCCTCGGAGTCGGGGGAGACCACCTCGACCGCGAGGACGACGTCGGCAGCCTGGAAACGGGTCAGTTCGGGCCCCGTGACGGCATCCGCCCGGACCACCGAGACATCCGGCTCGGGGCCGTTGCGCCGGTCGAGGACCACGGTCATCTCCCGGCGCACCTTCAGGCCCGGCGGCGCGCTGCGCCGAAGCCCGGTCACCAGAAGGTCGATCATCGTGGTGTGGAAGTCTCGCTGCGGACTCACAAAAACCAGGCTCCCGTCGAGCAATTCCGTGTGCGGCGGGAGATCGGGCAAGGTGAACAGATCGTCCACCGTGTATCCGTCCTGGGGCGGCACCGGCCAGCGGCTGCTGTGCCCGGTGATCGGCTCGGCGGTCATGATTCCTCCCATGGACGGGATTCTGGTCCTGCACGACCACAGTAAGGGCCGTTTCGCGCTCCCGTCATCACAACGGGTGATCACTCGACGGCGGGCCGATCAGCTCTTGCGGTGGCCGATCAGCCGCGGCTTCGACTCCAGGTTCTCCAGCCCGTGCCAGGCCAGATTCACCAGGTGGGCCGCGACCTCCGCCTTCTTCGGCTTGCGGACGTCCAGCCACCACTGGCCGGTCAGCGCCACCATGCCGACCAGCGCCTGCGCGTACAGCGGGGCCAGCTTCGGGTCGAAGCCCCGGGCCTTGAACTCCAGGCCCAGGATGTCCTCGACCTGCGTGGCGATATCACTGATCAGCGACGCGAACGTGCCCGTGGACTGCGCGACCGGGGAGTCGCGGACGAGGATCCGGAAGCCGTCCGTATACGTCTCGATGTAGTCGAGCAGCGCGAACGCCGCCTGCTCCAGCAGCTCACGCGGGTGACCCGCCGTGAGGGCGCCGGTGACCAGATCCAGCAGCTGGCGCATCTCGCGGTCCACCACGACGGCGTACAGGCCCTCCTTGCCGCCGAAGTGCTCGTAGACCACCGGCTTGGAGACCCCGGCACGCGCCGCGATCTCCTCGACGGAAGTGCCCTCGAAGCCCTTGTCGGCGAAAAGGGTGCGCCCGATGTCCAGAAGCTGTTCGCGGCGCTCCTTGCCGGTCATCCGGACCCGCCGGGTCCGGCGGGTGGGGGCAGGCCTGCTCTTCTCGCCGCTGGTGCTTCCGTCGGTCGCCACGTCGTCAATCATGCCGGGTCGGCGGCCACGGTCTTGCGCCGGGAGTCGATACGTGAAGCATCGGGCCACCGCACGTCGTACGCCCAGCCCAGCTTCTCGAACCAGCGGATCAGCCGGGCGCTCGAATCGATCTGGCCCCTCATCACCCCGTGCCGTGCGCTCGTCGGGTCCGCATGGTGCAGGTTGTGCCACGACTCGCCGCACGACAGCACCGCCAGCCACCACACGTTCCCGGACCTGTCACGGGACTTGAAGGGCCGCTTGCCCACCGCGTGGCAGATCGAGTTGATCGACCAGGTCACATGGTGCAGCAGCGCGACGCGGACCAGCGAACCCCAGAAGAACCCGGTGAACGCACCCCACCACGACATCGTGACCAGACCGCCGACCACCGGCGGGATCGCCAGCGAGATGATCGTGAAGGTGAGGAAGTGACGCGAGACGGCACGGATCGCAGGGTCCCTGACCAGGTCGGGGGCGTACTTCTGCTGCGGCGTCTGCTCCTCGTTGAACATCCAGCCGATGTGGGCCCACCACAGGCCCTTCATGAGAGCCGGAAGGGTCTCACCGAACCGCCACGGCGAGTGCGGGTCGCCCTCGGCGTCGGAGAAGCGGTGGTGCTTGCGGTGGTCGGCGACCCAGCGCACCACCGGACCCTCCACCGCCATCGAACCCGCGACGGCCAGGGCGATACGGAGCGGACGCTTCGCCTTGAACGATCCATGGGTGAAATAGCGGTGGAAGCCGATCGTGACGCCGTGGCAGCCGAGGTAGTACATCCCGATCAGCAGACCCAGATCGAGCCAGCTGACCCCGCGGCCCCAGGCCAGCGGCACGGCGGCGACCAGAGCCGCGAACGGCACCACGATGAACAGCAGCAGGGCGATCTGCTCGACCGAACGCTTCTTGTCGCCGCCGAGCGTCGCGGGCGGGAGTGCGGAACCTCCGGCCGCCGGCGGCAGGCCGTCGTTGATCACATCGGGGCTGGTGGGCATGGGGAGTCCCCTGTGAGGTGAGTAAATATGGCGGAATGACCGGGCTACGCATCCGTAACCTACGGCTACGTAAGTATGGCAGTGAAGAGGCCCGCAACACGAGAGCGGCACCGCCCCGTCCCTCGGAGCTGCCGGGTGGACAACCCCGGAGGGACGGGGCCCACACCCTTCGCATACCCCGGATCCGGATCGCCTCCCAGGGCAACGAGCACGCCCATCCCCCGGACACCTATCCTGGGTGGGTCGGACAGCGCGGTCCGCACTCTGCTTTCCCGGGGGTGACGTGAACACCGCGACAGCCCCGGACCCCCTGTGACAGAAGTGCTCAACCACTGCAAGGAGCCGCACACTGTGAGCAGTGCCGACCAGACCCCTGCCGCCAGCCCCGAACTCCGGGCCGACATCCGCCGCCTCGGTGACCTGCTGGGCGAGACCCTCGTACGCCAGGAGGGCCAGGACCTCCTCGACCTCGTCGAGCGCGTCCGCGCCCTCACCCGCACCGACGGCGAAGCGGCGGCCCAGCTCCTCGGCGACACGGACCTGGAGACCGCCGCGCAGCTCGTGCGCGCCTTCTCCACGTACTTCCACCTCGCCAACGTCACCGAGCAGGTCCACCGCGCCCACGAGATGCGCGACCGCCGGGCCGCCGAGGGCGGGCTCCTCGCCCGCACCGCCGACCGGCTCAAGGACGCGGACCCCGAACACCTGCGCGAGACCGTCAAGAACCTCAACGTACGACCGGTCTTCACCGCGCACCCCACGGAAGCCGCACGCCGCTCCGTACTCAACAAGCTCCGCCGCATCGCCGCACTCCTGGAGACCCCGGTCATCGAGGCCGACCGGCGCCGCCAGGACATCAGGCTCGCCGAGAACATCGACCTCATCTGGCAGACCGACGAACTGCGCGTCGTCCGCCCGGAACCCGCCGACGAGGCCCGCAACGCCATCTACTACCTCGACGAGCTCCACGCCAACGCCGTGGGCGACGTCCTGGAGGACCTGGCCGCCGAGCTGGAGCGCGTCGGCGTCGAACTGCCCGCAGGCACCCGCCCCCTCACCTTCGGCACCTGGATCGGCGGCGACCGCGACGGCAACCCCAACGTGACGCCCGCCGTCACCTGGGAGGTGCTGATCCTCCAGCACGAGCACGGCATCACCGACGCCCTCGAACTCGTCGACCAGCTGCGCGGACTCCTCTCCAACTCCATCCGCTACACCGGAGCCACCGACGAGCTCCTCACCTCCCTCCAGACCGACCTGGAGCGCCTGCCCGAGATCAGCCCCCGCTACAAGCGGCTGAACGCCGAGGAGCCCTACCGGCTCAAGGCCACCTGCATCCGGCAGAAGCTCGTCAACACCCGGGAGCGCCTCGCCTCCGGCACCCCGCACCGACCCGGCTGCGACTACCTCGGCACCGCCGAGCTCATCGCCGACCTGGCCCTCATCCAGACCTCGCTGCGCAAGCACAAGGGCGGCATCGTCGCCGACGGCCGCATGGACCGCACCATCCGCACGCTCTCCGCGTTCGGCCTGCAGCTCGCCACCATGGACGTACGCGAACACGCCGACGCCCACCACCACGCGCTCGGCCAGCTCTTCGACCGGCTCGGCGAGGAGTCCTGGCGCTACGCCGACATGCCCCGCGACTACCGGCAGAAGCTCCTCGCCAAGGAACTCCGCTCCCGCCGCCCGCTCGCCCCGACCCCGGCCCCGCTCGACGCCGCCGGCGAGAAGACCCTCGGCGTCTTCCACACCATCAAGGAAGCCTTCGAGCGCTTCGGCCCCGAAGTCATCGAGTCCTACATCATCTCGATGTGCCAGGGCGCCGACGACGTCTTCGCCGCCGCCGTCCTCGCCCGCGAGGCCGGACTCCTCGACCTGCACGGCGGCTGGGCCAAGATCGGCATCGTCCCGCTCCTGGAGACCACCGACGAACTGCGCGCCGCCGACGTCATCCTCGACGAGATGCTCGCCGACCCCTCCTACCGCCTCCTCGTCTCCCTCCGCGGCGACGTGCAGGAGGTCATGCTCGGCTACTCCGACTCCTCCAAGTTCGGCGGCATCACCACCTCCCAGTGGGAGATCCACCGCGCCCAGCGCCGCCTCCGCGACGTCGCCCACCGCTACGGCGTGCGCCTGCGCCTCTTCCACGGCCGCGGCGGCACCGTCGGCCGCGGCGGCGGCCCCTCGCACGACGCGATCCTCGCGCAGCCCTGGGGCACCCTGGAGGGCGAGATCAAGGTCACCGAACAGGGCGAGGTCATCTCCGACAAGTACCTCATCCCGGCACTCGCCCGGGAGAACCTCGAACTGACCGTCGCGGCCACCCTCCAGGCCTCCGCGCTGCACACCGCGCCCCGCCAGTCCGACGAGGCACTCGCCCGCTGGGACGCGGCCATGGACACCGTCTCGGACGCCGCCCACGCGGCCTACCGCAAGCTGGTCGAGGACCCCGACCTGCCGACGTACTTCCTCGCCTCCACCCCGGTGGACCAGCTCGCCGACCTGCACCTGGGCTCGCGGCCCTCCCGCCGCCCCGGCTCGGGCGTCTCGCTCGACGGCCTGCGCGCCATCCCGTGGGTCTTCGGCTGGACCCAGTCACGCCAGATCGTCCCCGGCTGGTTCGGCGTCGGCTCAGGCCTCAAGGCACTGCGCGAGGCCGGCCTCGGCACCGTGCTGGAAGAAATGCACGAACAGTGGCACTTCTTCCAGAACTTCATCTCCAACGTCGAGATGACCCTCGCCAAGACCGACCTGCGCATCGCCCAGCACTACGTCGACACCCTCGTGCCCGACGAGCTCAAGCACATCTTCGACGACATCCGGGCCGAGCACGATCTCACCGTCCAGGAAGTCCTCAAGGTCACCGGCAGCAAGGAACTGCTCGGCACCAGCCCGGCGCTCCAGCAGACCTTCTCCATCCGCGACGCCTACCTGGACCCGATCTCCTACCTCCAGGTATCGCTCCTCGCCCGCCAGCGCCAGGCGGCCGAGCGCGGCGAGGAAGCCGACCCGCTGCTCGCCCGGGCCCTGCTGCTCACCGTGAACGGTGTCGCCGCCGGCCTGCGCAACACCGGCTGAGTCCCCGGTGAGCGGGTGCGGCCCTGCCTAGAGGGCGATGAACGTCGCCACCAGCAGGGCCGCACCCGCGATCCCGGTGCCCCACGCGGTCCGGGTCAGCCGCATACCGCCGCCGATCACCAGGGCGGCCAGCACCAGCGCACCGCCCAGCGGCACCCACGCATGCAGAAAGCCCGGCGTTCCGGTACGCACGACGTCACCGGTGCCGGGCTTCACCACGACGGGGAAACGGTCCCCCTTCTTCACCGCGACAGACCTCTCGATCGTCACGCCAGGACGCTTCCCGGACTCCGCGTCCGGTGCGAACGACCCCGTACACACGTCCTCGCCACAGCCCGTGACCGACATCGTGCCGTGTTCACGGCCCTTGGCCAGGACGATGTGGTGCGCGGTGTTCCACGACGTCCACGCGCCCGCGACGAGCACCAGCAGGACAAGGCAGCCCGCGGCGAACATGCGGCCGTGGGCCAGCAGCCGGTGGGAGGAACTCCGCTTCATGGGGGCCGATCCTTGGGCAGAGCGATGCCCTCGGTCAACCTGTGGCCGAAAATGCCCCTGGAACCAGGGGGAATGTCAGGAGTTGTACGTGGACTGCGCCCGCTCCAGCCCGTCCGCCAGCAACGACTCCACCGAGTCCGCAGCCCGGTCCACGAGATAGCCCATCTCCTTGCGCTCCGTGGACGAGAAATCCTTCAGCACGAAGTCGGCGACCTGCATCCGCCCCGGCGGCCGCCCGATCCCGAACCGCACCCGGTGATACTCCGCACCCATCGACTTCGTCATCGACTTCAGCCCGTTGTGCCCGTTGTCACCGCCGCCCAGCTTCAGCCGCAGCATCCCGAAATCGATGTCCAGCTCGTCATGAATCGCCACGACATGGTCCGTGGGCACCTTGTAGAAGTCACGCAGCGCCGTCACAGGACCCCCCGAGAGGTTCATGTACGACATCGGCTTCGCCAGGACCACACGACGGCTCGCAGGACCGGGCGGGCCGATCCGGCCCTCCAGAACCTGCGCCTGGGCCTTCTGCGCACGCTTGAACTTCCCGCCGACGCGCTCGGCCAGCAGGTCGGCGACCATGAACCCGACATTGTGCCGGTTCGCCGCGTACTCGGGGCCGGGGTTGCCGAGGCCCACGATCAGCCAGGGGTCGGTGGCGTCGGACATCGCGCTGGGTCTCCTCGCGTACGGACGAGTGGGATACAGGGAAACGGGGCGGCGGATCCCCGGAAGGGAACCGCCACCCCGTCAGTCAAGCAGGTGCGGTGAGGCTCAGGCCTCGGTGGTCGCCTCGGTGGCGGCGGTCTCCGCAGCCGGCTCCTCGGCCTGCGCGGCGACGATCTGGAGCACGACGGCGTCCTCGTCACCGGCCAGCACGGAGCCCTTGGGCAGCGGGATGTCCTTGGCGAGGATCGAGTCACCGGCGTCGAGGCCCGCGATGGAGACCGTGACCGACTCGGGGATGTGCGTGGCCTCGGCCTCGACGAGCAGGGTGTTCTGCACGTACTCGAGAAGGTTGCCGCCCGGGGCCAGCTCGCCCTCGACGTGCACCGCGATCTCGACCTCGACCTTCTCGCCGCGCTTCACGGTGAGGAGGTCGACGTGCTCGATGTTGCCCTTGATGGCGTTGCGCTGGACAGCCTTCGGGATGACCAGGGCGTTCTTGCCGTCGATCTCGAGACCGATCAGGACGTTCGCGGTGCGGAGCGCGAGCTGCAGCTCGTGGCCCGGCAGCGTGATGTGGACCGGGTCCGCACCGTGGCCGTAGACGACCGCGGGGACCAGGTTGGCACGACGGGTACGGCGGGCAGCGCCCTTGCCGAACTCGGTACGGGCCTCGGCGGCGAGCTTGATCTCGGCCATGATGCACTCCTCGTAAGGTGACGAAAAAGTCGGATGGTCACCCGGCCCACGACAGGCCTGCTACGAAGAGCGCGTCGATAACGGACCGGCGGCTCCCATGAGAACTCATGAGAACGGCCTCCCTCGCCGAGCAACTCCGTGAGTCTACCCGGCGGGGAGGCCGCATCCCAAAGTGGATCACCCGCAGGTGGTCCGAAGGCGTCAGTCGCCCTGCTCCTCGAAGAGGCTCGTGACCGAACCGTCCTCGAAGACCTCGCGCACCGCACGCGCGATGGTCGGAGCGATCGAGAGAACCGTGATCTTGTCGATCTCCAGCTCACCCGGGGTCGGCAGGGAGTCCGTGAAGACGAACTCACTGACCTTGGAGTTCTTCAGACGGTCCGCGGCGGGGCCCGAGAGCACACCGTGCGTCGCCGTCACTATGACGTCCTCCGCGCCGTGCGCGAACAGGGCGTCCGCGGCCGCGCAGATGGTGCCACCCGTGTCGATCATGTCGTCGACCAGGACACAGACCCGGCCCTCGACGTTGCCCACGACCTCGTGGACGCTGACCTGGTTCGGTACGTCCTTGTCGCGGCGCTTGTGCACGATCGCCAGCGGGGCGTCCAGACGGTCGCACCAGCGGTCGGCGACGCGCACACGGCCGGCGTCCGGGGAGACGATCGTCAGCTTCGAACGGTCGACCTTGGCACCCACGTAGTCCGCGAGGATCGGCAGGGCGAACAGGTGGTCGACCGGGCCGTCGAAGAAGCCCTGGATCTGGTCCGTGTGCAGATCGACGGTGAGGATGCGGTCCGCACCCGCCGTCTTCATCAGGTCCGCGACCAGGCGGGCCGAGATCGGCTCGCGGCCACGGTGCTTCTTGTCCTGGCGGGCGTAGCCGTAGAACGGCACGATCACCGTGATCGAACGGGCCGAAGCGCGCTTCAGCGCGTCCAGCATGATGAGCTGCTCCATGATCCACTTGTTGATCGGAGCCGTGTGGCTCTGGATCAGGAAGCAGTCGGCGCCGCGGGCGGACTCCTGGAAACGTACGTAGATCTCACCGTTGGCGAAATCGAAGGCCTTCGTCGGCACGAGGCCGACACCCAACTGGTGCGCAACCTCCTCGGCCAGCTCGGGGTGGGCGCGGCCGGAGAAGAACATCAGTTTCTTCTCGCCGGTCGTCTTGATCCCGGTCACAGCACAGTCTCCTCAGACGTGTTCCTGGCGCTGCACGCATGTGTGTCCCGATGTGCAACGAGCCAGCCGAAATGGGTGAGCATCTATCACGGTACGCCGAGTCAGGCGCACCTGTTTCCGGTCAGCTTTCGCTGTCGGCCTCCTGGGCGGCGGCCTGAGCGGCCTGCGCCGCGGCACTGCCGGGACGCTTGCGGGCCACCCAGCCCTCGATATTCCGCTGCTGGCCCCGTGCGACGGCCAGCGAACCGGCCGGCACGTCCTTGGTGATGACCGAACCGGCCGCGGTGTAGACGCCGTCCCCGACCGTGACAGGCGCCACAAACATATTGTCGGACCCGGTCCGGCAGTGCGACCCGATCGTCGTGTGGTGCTTGGCCACACCGTCGTAGTTCACGAAGACGCTCGCCGCACCGATGTTGGTGTAGTCGCCGATCGTCGCGTCACCGACGTAGCTCAGGTGCGGCACCTTGGTGCCCTCGCCGATCGTGGTGTTCTTCATCTCCACGTACGCACCGGCCTTGGACTTCGTACCCATCCTGGTACCCGGCCGCAGATACGCGAACGGGCCGACCGTCGCCCCGGGGCCCACCTCGGCCCCGGTCGCGACCGAGTTGTCCACGCGGGCGCCCGCGTGCACGACGGTGTCCGTCAGCCGGGAGTTCGGGCCGACCTCGGCGTCCTCCGCGAGGTGGGTCGTACCCAGCAGCTGGGTTCCCGGGTGGACGACCGCGTCACGCTCGTACGTGACCGTCGCGTCGATCAGGGTCGAGGCCGGCTCCACGACCGTCACGCCCGCCAGCATGGCGCGCTCCAGGAGCCGCTCGTTGAGCAGCCGCCGGGCCTCGGCCAGCTGGAGACGGTTGTTGATGCCGAGGATCTCCCGGTGGTCACCCGTGACCGAGGCGCCCACCCGGTGACCGGCCGCGCGGAGGATCGACAGGACGTCGGTGAGGTACTCCTCGCCCTGGCTGTTGTCGGTGCGGACCTTGCCGAGCGCGTCGCTGAGCAGCCGCCCGTCGAACGCGAAGACGCCGGAGTTGATCTCCCGGATCGCCCGCTGGTCCTCGGTGGCGTCCTTGTGCTCGACGATCTCGATGACCGCGCCGGTGGCCGCGTCGCGGACGATCCGGCCGTAGCCGGTGGAGTCCGGGACCTCGGCGGTCAGCACGGTGACGGCGTTGGAGTCGGCGGCATGCGTCCCGGCGAGCGCGGAGAGCGTCTCGCCGGACAGCAGCGGGGTGTCGCCGCAGACGACGATCACGGTGCCGTCGACGGTGCCGCCGAGCTCCTCGAGCGCCATCCGCACGGCGTGCCCGGTGCCGTTCTGCTCGGCCTGGTAGGCGGTGCGCACGGGGGTGTCCCCGGCGGTGAGGTGTGCGGTGACCTGCTCGCTCGCATGGCCGACGACCACGACGAGGTGCTGGGGGTCGAGCTCACGGGAGGCGGCGACGACATGTCCGACGAGCGAGCGCCCGGAGATCTCGTGCAGGACCTTGGGTGTCTTCGACTTCATGCGGGTGCCCTCACCCGCTGCGAGGACGACGACGGCTGCCGGGCTGTTGGCGCTCACGGATGTGCCCTTCGGCTTCGGGTGGTGGACACCCGCAGGATACCGGGGGTGTTTCCGCACGAAACGAGCGCGGGCCCCGACCGGTGAGGTCGGGGCCCGGTGCGTGGGCTCCGCCGGCTGGATTCGAACCAGCGTCTCAAGGCTCCAAAGGCCTGCGGGATGCCGCTACCCCACGGCGGATCACTGCGTCAGACCCTACCTGAGGTGGAGTTGGGCCTGTTCCACGATTCCGTGCCACCAGCCCTCGATTCGACGATACAACTCAGCACCTTGCGCAACACGGATCACCAGGCACCCTCGGTAGTCCTCGCCCACGTTCTTCCGGACGGTCTTCGGGTTGTGCTTCTTCAGCGTCGTCTTCTGGAAGACGGCAACATCGACTCCGACCAGCTCGGCCCAGTAGAGCTTGGCGGTCTCGACGTCTGCGGACTCGTGAATGGCGAGTCGGTAGGACAGTCGGTCCGGTGTGATTCCGAGCAGAGTCAGCCATGCCTGGTATGCCTGAATCATTCCCGGGTCGCTGTTGATGAAGGTGACATTTTCTCGACGGTCGTAAGGCTTGTCCTTCGTACCCTCGGCCCAATAGAGGGCAACACCGACAAGGAAGAGATCCCGATCGGCCAGAGCGCCGATCTCCTCCTTGGCCGTCATTTTCGTGCGCTGCCGCTCGGCGTCCCGCACAGCCAGTTCGTGGTCCCAGCGCATCCGCCCTGCGAGCCGCGCCTGTTCGATGGCTGTGCGACTCCGGACGGGCTTGGGCAGGTCCCGCACCCACAGCGAGATCGAGCCCTTGGAGCACCCCAGCTCCACCTGGATCGCGTCGTACGTCATGCCCTGCAGCCGCAGCTCCCGGGCCTTCGCGCGCAGGTCGTCCTTGGCGTTCGGGCGCTTCGTCCACTCGGGGGCCGGCTCGCCCTCCAGGAGGCGGTTCAGGATGTCGTTGTTGTGGACGAGCAGCCGGTCGCGGATCTGGCGGCGGCTCAGCCCCTCGCGCCGGAGCGCCACCGCCTGCTCCCGGAGCTCTTCGAAGTTCTCGTACGTGCCTCTGGCATGTGTCATACGAAAACGATCGTCCGGAATGCGGACGTTCGGCCCGGAACGATGAGCGGTTCACCGGATCGTGGGATCTGCGCACCATTCGCCGCCCGGCCGGTGACTTCGTGTGCTGACGGAGTCGCCCGAAAATGGGATGCGTCCGCCCGTAGTCTGGATGCCATGACCGCAACGGGGGCAGACCTGGGAGCGGCGGGCTCGACCACCCGCAGCTACTGGTGGTGGGAACGGCGGCGCAGTGTCGCCCTGGACGTAGGACTGGCGCTGGTCTCGGCGCTGGAGTGTGCGCTGGAGGGGGTGGCGTTCGCCGGGGACACCGGGATGCCGGTGCCGATCGGGGTGTTGTTCGGACTGCTGGCCGGGTCCGTGCTGGTGGTGCGTCGGCGCTGGCCGATCGCCGTGGTGCTGGTGTCGATCGCGACGACGCCCGCCGAGATGGGCTTCCTGATGGGGCTGGTCGGCCTGTACACGCTGGCCGCCTCCGACGTACCGCGCAGGATCACCGTCGTCCTCACGGGGATGACGCTCGTCGGCACGTTCATCGTCACCTATGTACGGCTGCGGCAGAGCGTCAACGACCACGCCGACTTCGGGCCGGGCGTCTGGTACGTGCCGTTGCTGTCGCTCTTCATGTCGTTGGGGATGACGGCGCCGGCCGTGCTGTTCGGCCTCTACATCGGGGCCAGGCGGCGGCTCATGGAGAGTCTGAGGGAGCGGGCCGACTCGCTGGAGCGGGAGCTGTCGCTGCTGGCGGACCGGGCCGAGGAGCGGGCCGAGTGGGCGCGTACCGAGGAGCGGACCAGGATCGCCCGTGAGATGCACGACGTGGTCGCGCACCGGGTCAGCCTGATGGTGGTGCACGCGGCGGCGCTCCAGGCGGTCGCTCCGAAGGATCCGGCGAAGGCGGTGCGCAACGCGGCGCTGGTGGGCGACATGGGGCGGCAGGCGCTGACGGAGCTCCGGGAGATGCTCGGGGTCCTGCGTACCGGGGACGCGCTGATCGCCCCTCCGGAGGGGCGGGTGCCGCTCGCGTCGGTGCGGCGGGCGGCGGCTGCGGCCGCCGCTGCGGCCGTGGAGGACGGGCCGCGGCTGCGGGAGGTGGAGGTGCTCATCGCGCAGTCCCGTGAGGCCGGTATGACGGTGGAGCTTTCGGTGGACGGTGAGCTGCGCCCGTACGCCCCCGAGGTCGAGCAGACGGCGTACCGGGTGGTGCAGGAGGCCCTGACGAACGTGCACAAGCACGCGGCGGGTGCGAAGACCTGGGTGCGGCTGGCGCATCGTGGTGCGGAGGTCGCGATGCAGGTGGAGAACGGTCCGACGGACGGTGCGACGGCGGATGCGGGTCTGCCGAGCGGTGGCAACGGTCTGATCGGGATGCGGGAGCGGGTGCTGGGTCTGGGCGGTGTCTTCGTCTCGGGTCCGACGGATGCGGGTGGCTTCCGGGTCTCCGCGGTTCTGCCGGACGCGTCGGGGCCGTCTGCGGCGTGAGGACGGCGTGAGGACGGCCTGAGGGCGGCGCCGGAGCGGGCCGGGCTGTTCAGCCCGAGGTGAGCCGCTCCGGCTGTACTCCGCTGACGAGTGTCGCGAGGGCTCCGTCGATGTCGGGTCCGAGGTACCAGTCCCCGGTGTGGTCGATGGAGTAGACGCGTCCCTCGTTGTCGATCGCGAGTACCGCCTGTCCGTCGCCCTCCTCGCCGAGCGGGGCGACCTCCGTGCCCAGTGCGCGTCCCAGGTCGCTGAGTGTCCGTGCCAGGTGCAGTCCGCTCAGGGGGTCGATGCGTACGGCGGCGGGTGCGATCTGCCGGCCGGGTGCGGAGGCGGTGATGCGCAGTCCGCCGAACTCGGCCCATGCCTCGACCGCGGCCGGGAAGACGGCGTGCTGGTGTCCGGCGGGCGAGGCGTGGGAGCGCAGGGCGTCGGCCCATTCCTCGGCCTGCCGGATGTCCCAGCGTCCGGGCTGCCACCCGGCCTCGCGCAGTGCGGCGTCGACGGCGGCGGGGAAGCGGGTGGTGGCGCTGCGGTCCTGTTGGGCGGGGACTTCGGTTCGGTCGTGCATCTTGTTGCGGTCAGCCCTTCTCGGCGGTGGTCGCTGCACCGGATGCGGTGAGGTCGACGGGGCGTACGCCGAAGTGGGCGAGCATCTCCGTACAGGAGCGGCAGGGCGGTGCGTAGCTGCCGTGCAGCGGGTCGCCGTCCTCGCGGATGCGGCGGGCGGTGAGGCGGGCGTGTTTGAGTACGCGGCGGGCTTCGCCGTTGGTCAGGGGTTTGCGCTGGGCGCGCTTGGAGCGGCCGGTGTCGGCGGCGGTGAGTTGCCGGGAGAGCAGTATGGCTTCGGGGCAGCGTCCGGTGAAGCGCTCGCGCTGGCCGCTGGTGAGGGTGTCGAGGAAGTCCTGCACGAGTGGGTGGAGCACGGGCGGCTGGTCCCCTTTGCCGGCCGTGCAGGTGAGTGTCTCTCCGCGTACGGACAGGGCTGCGGCCACGGCCGGCAGGATGCCGTCGCGGCGGTGCTGGAGTTGGGGTGCGGTGCTGGCTCCGGTGGCGCTCCAGCTGAGTCTCGGATCTCCTGATGTGACTGTCTGTGCAGTGTGCATGTGCTGGTGTCCCTCCCGTGCCCGCAGCGGCAGCTGCAGCCGTGCACGCCCCCGCGTTGCGGGGACAGCCTGCCAAATGTGCGGGGCGCTGGGGAAGCTGGGGCGGTGAAACGTGTCTGCGTGTCGCGGATCGGTGGCCCGACCGTCGCACGTCCGTCACGCGGCAGTGACGTTCGGTGAGTGAATCGGAGGGGCGGGTCCCCTTGTTGCGCCACCGCATAGGCTGTGCTGAACACCAGACGCAGCAGGGGGCAACCGCCATGACGACAGGTCGGCTCGGGCAGCAAGCCGCGCCACCGAACGCGGCCTATGCCGGGCAGGTCGTGCACTTCCCGGATCCGGTCCGGGCGTCCCGCCACCCCAGAGGTGTGCGCGTGGACGAGGACGGCCGTCCGGAGCTTTCGCCGTACGCGCGTGCCGCCGCGGAGATCGCTGATCCCCCGCCGGGGTTCGGTATCGACGAGTTGAGGCTCACGGATTACGTGTCGGCGAACGCGGCCATGGCGGCGAGCGGTCATGAGCTGTGGGACACGATCCCGGCCGTGGCGACCCCGCACGGCTGGACGTGGCATCACGTGGCGGGTGGCCGGCGGATGGAGCTCGTTCCGGTCGAGGTGAAGGCGCTGCTGCGTCATCACGGCGGTCTGGCGACGACCGAGGTGGACCAGAACCGGCGGGGTACGCGGCCGTTGCAGGAGACCCGGCCGGCCCACTTCCGGTTGCCGAAGGGCGCGGTCGCGGTGAGCGAGCAGCAGGTCCTGGGCGTCGAGGAGGATCTCGGTTACCGGCTTCCGGGTGCGTACCGCTCGTTCCTGAAGGCGGCGGGCGGTGCGGCTCCGGTGGGTGCGGCGCTCGACGCGGAGCTCGGGCTGCTGGTCGACCAGCCGTTCTTCACGGTGCGTGAGGAGGCGGCCATGAACGACCTGGTGTACGTCAACAAGTGCCTGCGGGACCACTTCACGAAGGACTATCTGGGCGTCGGTTTCGTCCAGGGCGGCATCATCGCTGTGAAGGTGCGGGGCGGCGATGTGGGATCGGTGTGGTTCTGCGCGTACGACGATGCCAGGGACCAGGACGGCTGGAGCGTGCAGGAGCGCGTGGACCGGCTGCTGCTTCCCTGCGGTGCGGACTTCGACGCCTTCCTCCAGCGTCTGGCGGGTAATCCGCCGGAGCTGGAGACCGTGGCGAATCTGATGGTGGACGGTGGCTTCGCGCAGGCCGTCCCGGTGGAGGGGTGAGCGCGGTGGTGACCTTCGCGCAGGCACAGGAGCGGGCGGACGAGTGGGTCAACGGTGACGTGCCCGCGTATCAGCACCGTGAGGTGCGGGTCCGTGAGTTCGAGCTGGGTTTCGTGGTGTGGGCCGAGGACCGTGCGGAGGGCCCTGTTTCGGACGGGGGCCGTCAGCGGCTGGTGATCGCCCGTGACAGCGGTGAGGCCACGTTGTGGCCGGGGCTGCCCGTGGGTGAGGTGATACGGCGGTACGAGGAGGAGTACGGGGTGTCCGACGCGGCGCCTGTTTCTCCGGAGCCGCCGGCGCGTATCGACCTGAATCAGACGTCGTTCCTGTTGAGCCCGCCGGAGTGGCTCCAGGAGGCGGCGGACAAGCTGGGGATTCCGGACCGGCGTGCGGAGGCTGCCCCGGAGGCGCCGTCCGTACCGGATCCGGTTCCCGCTCCGCTTCCCATCCCGACGCCGGCTCCGTCCGGTCCGGCCGATTCGGGTGGGGCCGGGTGGCCTGCTGCGGGCGGGCAGCGCGACTACGAGCCGACCGCGTCCGACGGGGTGCCCGCGGGCGCTACGCCGTGGGCGGGTACGGACACGAACGCGGACTCGGACGACGGTGCGGTGCCGTTGCCCGCGACGGTGTTCTCGCCGCCGCTCTCCGGGTCGGACGACGACGGGACGCCGCCGCCGGTCGTGTCGGCGGAGGCGCCCACGGCGTTGATGTCGGGGGGCAGCCAGTTGCCCAGGACCTCTATCGTTCCCGGGCTGAACCCGCAGCCCGGTGCTCCGGGCGGGCCTTCGGCCGGGGCCGTCGGGACTCCTGCGGCTCCGGACCGGACCCCGGCTCCGGGGAGCAGTGCGGGTGACATCGCGGACGCGGCGACCAGCAAGGCCGTGGTGTCGCGCGGTGCGCGTGGGACCGGTTCGACGACTCCGCCGCCGCCCGGCGCACCCGGTGTTCCGGGTGCGCGGCCCGGTGCGACTCCGCCGCCGTCGGGGCCGGGTGCGCCCGGTGCGCCGGCCGGTGGCTACGTACCGACGCAGCTCGTGTCGCAGCTCGGCCCGCCCGGTGCTCCGGGTGCTCCGCAGCAGCCTGGTCCTCCCGGGCCTCCCGGTCCTCCCGGTGCGACGCCGCCTCCGGGTGGCGGGGTGCATCATGCCGCGACGATGTTCGCCGATTCGAGCATCGGCGGCCCGAACGCTCCGCGGCCCCCGGGCCCGCCCGGTGCTCCGGGCGCCCAGGGTGCTCCGCAGCAGCCTGCTCCTCCGGGGCCTCCTGGTCCTCCCGGTCCTCCTGGTCCTCCTGGTGCGACGCCGCCTCCGGGTGGCGGGGTGCATCATGCCGCGACGATGTTCGCCGACTCGAGCATCGGCGGCCCGGGCGCGCCGCAGCCCCCCGGCGCGCCCGGTGCGCCGCAGCCGCCCGCCCCGTTCGGCTCCACGCCGCCTCCGGGCGGCGGTGTCCATCACGCCGCGACCATGATGGCGGGCCCGGGCCAGGTCGGCCCGGGTGCGCCGCAGCCGCCCGGTCCTCCGGGTCCGCCCGGGATGCCGGGTCCGCACACTCCGCCGCCTCCGGCGTACGGCTATCCGCAGCAGCTGCCCGGCCAGCCGACGGTCGGCCCGGGCTACCAGGCCGTGCTGCGCTTCCGTGCGCCCGACGGCAGTGAGCAGCAGCTGATCCGCCGTTCGGCGCCCGGTACTCCGCACCCGGAGTGGCAGATGCTGCACGAGCTGCGGGCGATGAACGTGCCGCCGCAGCAGGTCATCGAGCTGCACACGGAGCTGGAGTCGTGTGAGCTGCCCGGTGGTTACTGCGCGCGGATGATCCGGGAGACCTGGCCGCAGGTGCGGATCACGAGCGTTGCCCCGTACGGGACGGACCATGCGAGCCGGCAGCAGGGCATGCAGCATCTGCTGACGCACCAGGGTGAGTTGCACCAGGTCGCCGACGGTCCGGCGCGGCCGGCTCCGGTGCGGGCTCCGCTGCCGCAGATGCCGCCGGCCGGCGCCGTGCCGCCCGAGGCGCTCGCGGAGGAGTTGCTGCAGGCGTTCGGTCCGCAGGGTGTGCTCCGCTTCGATCAGCGTGCGGTGTCCCGTCAGGGTGTGCCCGAGGTGGTGGGGCGGACGCTCGTGTGGGCGGGTCTGCCCGCTGATTTCGGGCCGTTCTTCTGGGCGCAGCCGGGGCAGCCGGTGGTGCCGACGCTGGCCGAGCTGGCCGCGCAGCGTCAGGTGCAGCCGGCGTCGGACGCGGGTTCGTACCTGGTGATGGGGTCGGACTTCGGCCGGGCGATCTGTGTGCAGTACGGCACGGCGAACATCGTGGCCGTGCCGGTCGAGCCGGGTCCGGGTGGGCAGCCGGTGCCGCCGCAGTTCGTGAACACGGGGCTGCCGGAGTTCGTGCGGTCCATGGCGTTGCTGGGCCGGATGTGGCGGCTGCGGTTCGGGTTGAATCCGGAGCAGGCCGGCCGTTGGACGGTTGATTTCCAGGCGCAGTTGGTGGCTCTGGACCCGGCGGCGCTCGCGTCGCCGGAGAGCTGGTGGTCGGTTCTGCTGGAGCAGATGTGGGACGGACTGCTCTGACCTGACGTGTGCTGTGTGAGGCGCCCGGACCCCGGCAGGGGGCCGGGCGCCTTTTGTGTCCGGTTGTGTCGGGGTCTGTGATGCCCGTCGCTTCCGTCCTGAATGCAGCTGATCGATTCCGACTTCTGGCACCAATTACCGCATCCTTGACGTATTGCTTGGTGGTCGGGGAGTCGGAGAGCGGGAAAGAGGCTTCAGGGATGAGTGGTGGACCGGTGTCCGCGCACGGTTTTGTCGGTGTTCGGGGACGTGGTTACCGGCCGGAGCAGGTGGACCGCACCGTGGCCGCCCTGTCGGCGGAGCGGGACGGGGCCCGGGAGCGGCTCGCCCGGCTGACGGTTCTGGCGCAGGAGCTGACGGTGGAGTCGGCGCGGCTCGGTGAGGCGGTGGCTGGGCTCGCGCCGCAGACGTATGTGTCGCTGGGGGAGCGGGCCCAGCGGATCCTGGCGCTCGCCGAGGCCGAGGCGGAGGCGGCGCTGGGTGGGGCGGCCGAGGAGGCGCAGGTGCTGCGGGACGCGGCGGATGCGGCGGGCCGGGCGCTCCGTGAGGCGGCGCGTGAGGATGCGGCGGCTGTGCGGGCGGCTGCCGAGGCCGGTGCGCAGGAGGTGCTGGCCGGGGCGCGGGGGACGGCCGGGGGTCTTGCGGAGGATGCGCGCAAGGAGGCCGGTGAGGTGCGTGCGGTCGCGGAGGCGGCGATGGAGGAGACGCGTCGCCGTACCGCGGGTGTGCTGGCCCATCAGGAGCAGGAGCATGCCGAGCGGGGTAAGGCGGCCGAGGACGGGATCGCCGCGGCCGAGGCTGCCGCGGTGGCGTACGAGGCGGAGCTGACCGCGCGGGGCGAGGCGCTGCTCGCGGAGGCGCGTCGGGGGCTCTCGGAGACGGAGGAGGCTGTCCGGCACGGCCAGGAGGACGCCGATGCCCGGGCCGCGGAGTTGTTGTCCGCGGCCGGGGCGGTCCGGGAGCGTGTGGTCCGGGAGACGGAGCGGGTTCTGCGTGAGCACGAGGAGGGCTGCGAGGAGGTGCGGGCGCACATGGCGCACGTACGCAATTCGCTGGCGGCGCTCACCGGGCGTACGGCTCCTGCGGAGAACTGACCGGGCGGCTCGCGGGTGGGGCGCCGGCCAGGATCCAGGGTTCGACGGCCTCGTACTGGCGGCGCTGTTCGTTGTCGGTGCCCCGGCCGAGCACGGTTCCCAGCCAGCCGGCGAGGAATCCGAACGGGATGGAGACGAGCCCGGTCGTGGTGAACGGGAACCAGTTGATGTCGCGTCCGGGGAACACCGAACCGGGTGATCCGGAGACGAGGTTGGTGCCGGTGATGAGGACGAGGACGCAGGCGGTGCCGCCCAGGAGCGTGCAGAGCAGTCCGGTGCGGGTGAAGCGCCGCCAGAACATGCTGTAGACGAGTGCGGGGGCGATCGCCGACGCGCCGATGCAGAACGAGAGCGTGACGAGCGCCTGGACGTTCCAGTGCCGGGCGAGTACGGCGAGGACGACGGCGAGTGCTCCGACGCCGACGGCGGCCGCCTGCGCGGTGCCCATCTCGGTGCGGCCCGCGACGGGTTCCTTGCCCCGGTCGCGTATGCCGTGCAGTCCGTGGGCGAACAGGTCGTGGGCGAGGGAGTTGGCGCAGGCCAGGATCATTCCGGCGACGGAGGCGAGCAGGGTCAGGAAGATGGCCGTGGTCATGGTGGTGACGACGAGTGCCCCGATCGCGCCGCCGCCTGCGACGGCTCCGGCGACCTGGAGGATCGCGCTGTTGCCCTGGGCGCCGGCGGCGGTGATGCGGTCGTGTCCGACGAGTGCCGCGGCGCCGAAGCCGATGACCGCGAGCAGGAGGCAGAGTCCGACGACGACGCAGACCGCCCAGGACAGGGAGCGGCGGACGGCCTGTGCGCTGCGGACGCTCGACATCCGCATGGTGATGTGGGGCAGGCAGGCGGCGCCGAGGACGACGGTCAGTTCGGAGCTGATCATGTCCAGGTCGCTGCCGCCGAACTGCAGTCCGGAGTGCAGGTAGGCGGCGCCCGCGCCGCTGCCGCGTTCGGCGGCGGCCAGGAGGGCGCCGGTGTCCCAGTCGAAGCGGTTCATGACGAGGACGGAGACGAGGAGTCCCGCGCCGAGGAGCACCACGGTCTTGATGATCTGGATGAGGGCGGTGCCCTTCATTCCGCCGATCGCCGCGTAGCTGATCATCACGACGCCCAGGGTGATGATGGAGCCGGTGCGGAATCCGGAGCTGTCGAAGCCGAGGATGAAGGAGAGCAGATTGCCGCTGCCGGCGAGCTGGACGACCATGAGCGGTACCAGGGCGGCGAGGGTGACCGTGCAGGAGGCGATGCGTGCGGCCCGGCCGGGGGCCCGGCGGGTGAGCATGTCGCCCATGGTGAACCGGCCCGCGTTGCGCAGGGGTTCGGCGAGCAGGAACATCAGCAGGACGAGCGAGAGCACGGTGCTGAGGGCGAGGACGAGGCCGTCGTGGCCGGTGAGGGCGATGACGCCGGTGGTGCCGAGCACGGTGGCGGCGGAGAAGTAGTCGCCGGCGATGGCGAGGCCGTTGCGCAGCGGGGAGAGCGAGCGGTAGCCGGTGTAGAACTCGTCGAGGTCGTCGCGGTCCGGGCCGGTCATGACGCAGAGCAGCAGGGTGACGCTGGCGACGGCGATGAACGCCGTGAGGGACATGGTCTGGGCGGACTCGTCGAATCCGTTCATCGGCCTGCTCCGGTCCGGCGGCGTTCGGTCGGTCCGTCGCCCCTGTCGTGGTGGGCGCCCCGGTTGCGCAGTCCGGCGCAGAGCGGGTCGACGGTGCGCCGGGCGGTCCACTCGTACACGGCGATGGCCACGAGGGTGACGGGGAGCTGGCACAGGCCGAGGAGGAGGCCCGTCGTGAGGCCGCCGTCGCCCACGGGGTCGGTCATCAGGCCGGGTGCGTATCCGGACAGGAGCAGGAACAGCGTGAAGTAGCCGAGCGCGGTCAGTGTCGCGACGCGGCGCAGCACCCGGTAGGCGGTGCGCAGTCTGCGCAGGTCGCCGTGGTGGCCGGGTGCGGGGACGGGGGTGGTTGCGGGGGCCGGCCAGCGCGGTGGTGGCTGCGGTGACGAGCTCTGCCAGGGCAGGAGGTACTCGCCCGGGTACGGGGGTGGCTGGGGGCGCTGTCGCGGTGGCCGGGGAGGGCGCATGCGGGGTGGCGGGAAGGCGGGTTGCGGCGGGAGCGGGGGTTGCCGCCGCGGTGGGTAGGGGGGTTGGTGCGGGTTGTCGTACGACATCGGGTGCTGCTCCTTGCATGGCTCGGGTCCGGGGACGGACTGCAAGGCAGGAGCGCGGGTGCGCTCAGGGAGCGCGAACGTTACTCGTGGGTATCGCTGCTGGGGAGGGTTACGTCCGAACTACCTTCGGTAACCTTCCAGTTGTCTAGTCCTTGAACTCCGGGGAGGGGCTTTCGCGCTCCTCGAGGACCGGAAAACGCCGTGGGGCGACGACGACGAGCACCAGCAGGGCGAGTGCGGCGGCCCCCGCGGCGCCGACGAACACGTAGTCGACGGCTGTGTCGACGGCCCGGCGCAGGTAGTCCGTCGCGGCGGCGGAGAGGGCCGCCGGATTCTCCAGTGCGTGCGAGACCGCGTCCAGGTCGCCGGGCAGTCCGGGAACGGGGGCGGCGGCCAGCCGGGAGGCGAGCACTCCGTTGGCGACGGCGCCGAAGAGCGCGGCGCCCAGGCTCTGGCCGACCTGGCGGCAGAACAGGACGGACGCGGTCGTCGTGCCGCGCTCGGACCAGCCGACCGTCGACTGGACCCCGACGATGAGGGGCAGTTGGAAGAGGCCCAGTGCGGCGCCGAGCAGCAGCATGATCAGGGCGGGCTGCCACGGAGCGCCGGGGAAGGGCAGCAGGGGGAAGGCGAGCAGGATCAGCAGGGCGCCCGTCATCCCGGTGATCGCGGTGCGGCGGAAGCCGATGCGGTTGTAGACGCGGTCGGAGAACGCGGCGGCCACGGGCCAGCTCAGCGTCATGACGGAGAGGACGAACCCGGCGGCGATCGGGCCGAGTCCGAGGACCGACTGGGCGTACGTGGGCAGGAACACGGTCGGCGCGACCATCAGCAGGCCCATCGCGCCCAGGGCCAGATTGACCGAGGCGATGGTGCGGCGCCGCCAGACCCAGCCGGGGATGACGGGTTCCGCGGCGCGCCGCTCGATGAGGACGGTCAGCACGGCCATGGCCGCGCTCGCACCCAGGAGCCCGAGCGAGGGGGCGGAGAGCCACGGCCAGGCGACCCCGCCCTGGACGAGCGCGGTCAGCAGGAGCGCACCGGTGGCGAAGACCGCGAGGGCGCCCGCCCAGTCGATACGGGGGCGGGTGGCGGGGCGCGGGCGGGCCGGTTCGTGGAGGTGGCGGACCACCAGCCACAGGGCGATCGCGCCGACCGGCAGATTGATGAGGAAGATCCAGCGCCAGTCGGCGTACGCGGCGAGCAGCCCGCCGATCGCCGGGCCCGCGACGGCCGATGTGGCCCAGACCGTGGACAGCCTCGCCTGGATCTTCGGGCGTTCCTTGAGCGGGTAGAGGTCGGCCGCGATGGTCTGCACCGTGCCCTGGAGGGCGCCGCCGCCGAGGCCCTGGACGACCCGGAAGGCGATCAGGGCGGCCATGTTCCAGGCCGCGGCGCAGAGTACGGAGCCGGCCAGGAAGAGGATGATGCCCGCGATGAGGACGGGCTTGCGGCCGAAGGTGTCGGAGAGCTTCCCGTACACCGGGAGGGTGACGGTCACGGCGAGCAGGTAGCCGGAGAAGAGCCAGGAGAACACGGCGAAGCCGCCGAGGTCGCCGACGATCTGCGGGACGGCTGTGGCGACGATGGTGCCGTCGATGGCGGCGAGCGCCATGCCGAGCATGAGTGCGGCGACCACGGGGCGCCTGCCGCGGTCGGAGGCGGTCGTGGCGGTGCCTCCGTACCCGGCCCCGGGCCCCGTACCCGGCCCTGCCCCGGGGCCCGTTCCCGTTCCGGCTCCCCCTCCGGTAGGTCCGGATGCTGCCGCGGAACCGCTGTCCGTCCCGCCCGCGCTGCCCGTGCCGCCCACAGGGTTTCCTTTCCCTATGCATCTAAATTCTGGGGACACTGTCTCACCGCAGGAGGCCGGTCGGCAGCATGCGGCCGAGGGATGAGATCCCCTACCCAGGTCTCCCCCCGGGGTCGCAGACCCCTAGGGGGAGCTCCGTACTTCTGGCCAGGGGTCGTTCCTCCCGGCGGAGGACGTGCCACGACTGCCCCGTTCCTTACGGTGTTCTTACGCCGCGAGTGCGGCTGACCGCAGAGGGCGGGGTGGGGAAAACCCCACCTGAAGACTGCGCTGGGCACCAGCGCGCGGGACCCCCTCCGCACACGAGACTTTGAACGTACACAGAGACGTCCGGGCATCGACCGACATAGGAGAAAAACCGTGACAACGGCTGTAACCATTCCCAGGCACGGGGGCACTGGAGGGCGTACGGCCGTCGCTGCGCGAGCGCGGCAGGTCGTCAAGGCGTACGGCGCGGGGGAGACCCGGGTCGTCGCGCTCGACCATGTCGATGTGGACATCGCACGCGGGCAGTTCACGGCGATCATGGGTCCGTCCGGCTCCGGCAAGTCGACCCTGATGCACTGCCTGGCCGGTCTGGACACCGTGACCTCGGGCGAGATCCACCTCGCCGACATCGAGATCACCAAGCTCAAGGACAAGAAGCTCACCCAGCTGCGCCGGGACCGGATCGGCTTCATCTTCCAGGCGTTCAACCTGCTTCCGACGCTCAACGCGATCGAGAACATCACGCTGCCGATGGACATCGCGGGCCGCAAGCCCGACGCGGCATGGCTGCAGCAGGTCGTCGAGACCGTCGGTCTCGCCGACCGGCTGAAGCACCGGCCGACGCAGCTCTCCGGCGGTCAGCAGCAGCGTGTGGCCGTGGCCCGTGCCCTGGCCGCCCGCCCCGACATCATCTTCGGTGACGAGCCCACCGGGAACCTGGACTCGCGGGCCGGCGCCGAGGTGCTGTCGTTCCTGCGCAGGTCGGTGGACGAGCTGGGCCAGACCATCGTCATGGTCACGCACGACCCGGTGGCCGCGTCCTACGCGGACCGGGTGCTGTACCTCGCGGACGGTTCCATCGTCGACGAGATGCAGAACCCGACGGCCGATCAGGTCCTGGACCGGATGAAGGACTTCGACGCGCGCGGGCGGACCTCATGACCGTCTGGAAGACCTCGATGCGCAACTTCTTCGCGCACAAGGGACGGATGGCGCTCTCCGCCGTCGCGGTCCTGCTGTCGGTGGCGTTCGTGTGCGGCACGCTCGTCTTCACCGACACGATGAACACCACCTTCGACAAGCTGTTCGCGGCGTCGTCGGCCGATGTCACCGTCAGCCCGAAGACCGCCGAGGGCGCGGACGAGCTGCCGGAGAACGGCCGGCCCGAAGCGCTGCCCGCCTCCGTCCTCGCAGAGGTCGAGAAGGCCGACGGCGTGAAGGGGGCCGAGGGCGGAGTCATGAGCATGTCCGTCACGGTCGTCGACAGCCACAACAAGAACATGGGCTCCGAGACCGGCGCCCCGACGATCGCCGGCAACTGGACGCGCAACGACCTGCGTTCCATGGAGATCACCTCCGGCCACGCGCCGCGCGGCCCGACCGAGGTCATGGTCGACGCCGACACCGCCGAGAAGCACCACCTGAAGATCGGTGACGAGCTGCGGACCGTCGCCGTCACCGGTGACATCAAGGCGAGGATCAGCGGCATCACCGCCTTCACCGTGACCAACCCGGGTGCGGCCGTTGTCTACTTCGACACGGCCACCGCCCAGCAGAAGCTGCTCGGCAAGCCCGGCGTCTTCACCCACATCTCCGTCCAGGCCGAACCCGGCGTCGACGACAAGCAGCTGAAGAAGAACGTCGCCGCGGCCCTGGGCGACCCGGGTACGTACAAGCTGCAGACCCAGGACGAGGCCGCCGCGGCCAACAAGGACTCCATGGGCTCCTTCCTGGACGTCATGAAGTACGCGATGCTCGGCTTCGCAGGGATCGCCTTCCTCGTCGGCATCTTCCTGATCGTCAACACCTTCTCGATGCTGGTCGCCCAGCGCACCCGCGAGATCGGCCTGATGCGGGCCATCGGCTCCAGCCGCAAGCAGGTCAACCGGTCCGTGCTGGTCGAGGCGGTACTCCTGGGCATCGTCGGCTCGGTCCTCGGTGTGGGCGCCGGGGTCGGCCTGGCCGTCGGGCTGATGAAGCTCATGAGCGCCATGGGCATGGAGCTGTCGACCAAGGACCTCACCATCGCCTGGACGACTCCGGTCATCGGGCTCGCGCTCGGCGTCATCGTGACCGTCCTCGCCGCCTACATCCCGGCCCGCCGGGCCGGCAAGGTCTCCCCGATGGCGGCCCTGCGCGACGCCGGTACCCCGGCGGACGCGAAGTCCGGCTGGATCCGGGCCGCCATCGGCCTGGTCCTCACCGGTGTGGGCGCGGCGGCCCTGTGGGCGACGACGCAGGCGGACAAGGCGAGCGAGGGCTCGCTCTTCCTCGGCCTGGGCGTGGTCCTCACCCTCATCGGCTTCATCGTGATCGGCCCGCTGCTGGCCGGCGTGGTGGTGCGGGCGCTCAGCGTCGTCGTACTGCGGCTCTTCGGCCCCGTCGGCCGGCTGGCGGAGCGCAACGCGCTGCGCAACCCGCGGCGTACGGGAGCGACCGGCGCGGCACTCATGATCGGCCTGGCCCTGGTGGCCTGCCTCTCGGTCGTGGGCTCCTCCATGGTCGCCTCGGCCACCGAGGAGCTGGACAAGTCGGTCGGCACGGACTTCATCGTCCAGTCGAGCACCGGCCAGCTGGTCGTGCCGCAGGCGGCACAGGCCATCAAGAACGTGCCCGGCATCGAGCACGTCACCGACTACAGGTCCGTCAGCGCGAAGCTCACCTCCCCCGACGGAAAGACGGAGGACGAGGGCGTCGTCGCCGCCGACCCGACGTACCAGCAGGATCTGCGGCGCACGACGGTCGCCGGTGATCTCGGCGACGCGTACGGCAAGAACGCCATGTCGGTCGGCGACGACTACGCCGTCCGGCACGGGATCGAGGTCGGGGACGAGATCACGGTCGCGTTCAAGGCGGGTGAGACGGCGAAGCTGAAGGTCGCCGCGATCACCTCGGACGAGACGAACGTGGACAAGGGCGCGATGTACACCAACATCACGACCGTCGAGCAGTACCTCCCCGCCGACCGGATGCCCGAGAACATGATCATGTTCGCCAAGGCGAAGGACGGCAAGGAGAAGGAGGCGTACACGGCCCTCAAGAGCGCGCTCGCCGCGTACCCGCAGTACAAGGTGCAGAACCAGGCCGACTTCAAGCAGGACCTGAAGGACCAGATCGGCCAGCTGCTGAACATCGTGTACGGCCTGCTCGCCCTGGCGATCATCGTCGCGGTGCTCGGTGTGGTGAACACCCTGGCCCTGTCGGTGGTCGAGCGGACCCGTGAGATCGGCCTGATGCGGGCGATCGGCCTCTCCCGGCGCCAGCTGCGGCGCATGATCCGGCTGGAGTCCGTGGTCATCGCCCTGTTCGGCGCCCTGCTCGGGCTCGGCCTGGGCATGGGCTGGGGCACCTCGGCCCAGAAGCTGCTGGCCCTGGAGGGTCTCGGCGTCCTGGAGATCCCGTGGCCGACGATCCTCACGGTGTTCGTCGCCTCGGCCTTCGTCGGACTGTTCGCGGCGCTGGTCCCCGCTTTCCGGGCCGGCCGGATGAACGTCCTGAACGCGATCGCCACCGACGGGTGAGCATGCGCGTCGTAGGATGACTGATCCGGCCCCGGGGCGTTCCTCCAAACGCCCCGGGGCCGGTTCCGTTCCCCGTGACGGTGGCCGGGAGCCTTGTTGCGGGGGCGGCTGTCACACCGGAGTCGTACGCTGGAAGCCCCGGCCCGTCCTACGTGTCGGGCCCTTCGCGTTGCTCACTCCTCGCCCCACCGGACGGAATGCCTTCATGAGCCTGCACGGTCTGCTGGACGTAGTCGTCACCGATCCGGCGCTCTCCGAAGCGGTGAAGGCCGCCACCGACGGCCACCGCACCCATGTCGACCTGGTGGGCCCGCCCGCCGCCCGGCCCTTCGCGGTGGCCGCGCTGGCCCGTGAGGCGGGGCGTACGGTGCTCGCCGTCACCGCGACGGGGCGCGAGGCCGAGGACCTGGCAGCAGCGCTGCGCACCCTGCTGCCCCCGGACACCGTCGCGGAGTTCCCGTCCTGGGAGACCCTGCCCCACGAACGGCTCTCGCCCCGCTCGGACACCGTGGGCCGGCGCCTCGCCGTGCTGCGGCGGCTGGCCCACCCGCGGCAGGACGACCCGGAGACCGGCCCGGTCGCCGTGGTGGTCGCGCCGATCCGCTCGGTGCTCCAGCCGCAGGTCAAGGGGCTCGGTGACCTGGAGCCCGTGGCGCTGACCAGCGGGCAGACCGCCGATCTGGGCGAGGTCGTGGACGCGCTCGCCGCGGCAGCGTACTCCCGCGTCGAACTGGTCGAGAAGCGGGGCGAATTCGCCGTACGCGGCGGCATCCTGGACGTCTTCCCGCCGACCGAGGAGCACCCCCTTCGGGTGGAGTTCTGGGGCGACGACGTCGAGGAGATCCGCTACTTCAAGATCGCCGACCAGCGGTCGCTGGAGGTCGCCGAGCACGGGCTGTGGGCGCCGCCCTGCCGCGAGCTGCTGCTCACCGAGGACGTACGGGGCAGGGCCGCGCTCCTCGCGGAGGCCCATCCCGAGCTGGGGGAGCTGCTCGGCAAGATCGCCGAGGGGATCGCCGTCGAGGGCATGGAATCCCTCGCCCCGGTGCTCGTCGACGAGATGGAACTGCTCCTGGACGTCCTGCCCAAGGGCTCGATGGCGGTGGTGTGCGACCCGGAGCGGGTGCGGACCCGGGCGACCGACCTGGTCGCCACCAGCCAGGAGTTCCTCCAGGCGTCCTGGGCGGCCACCGCGGGCGGCGGCGAGGCCCCCATCGATGTCGGCGCGGCCTCGCTGCGGGGCATCGCCGATGTCCGTGATCATGCCCGTGAGCTGGGCATGATGTGGTGGTCGGTCTCCCCGTTCGCGGCGGACGACGAGCTGGACGAGGACACCCTGAAGCTCGGGATGCGCGCCCCGGAGGCGTACCGGGGCGACACCGCGCGTGCGCTCGCCGACACCAAGGGATGGCTCGCCGACGGCTGGCGCACGGTGTACGTCACCGCGGGGCAGGGGCCCGCCTCCCGCACCGTCGAGGTGCTCGGCGGCGAGGGCATCGCGGCCCGCCTCGACCAGGATCTGCGAGAGATCACGCCGTCGCTCGTGCACGTCTCGTGCGGGGCCATCGACTACGGCTTCATCGATGCGGGCCTGAAGTTGGCCGTGCTGACGGAGACGGACCTGACCGGGCAGCGCACGGCCACCAAGGACCTGGGCCGGATGCCGGCCCGGCGCCGCAAGTCCGTCGATCCGCTGACCCTCCAGGCGGGCGACTACATCGTCCACGAGCAGCACGGTGTGGGCCGCTACATCGAGATGGTGCAGCGCACCGTGCAGGGCGCGACCCGCGAGTACCTCCTCGTCGAGTACGCCCCCGCCAAGCGCGGCCAGCCCGGCGACCGCCTCTACATCCCCACCGACCAGCTGGAGCAGGTCACGAAGTACGTCGGTGGCGAGGCGCCCACCCTCCACCGGCTCGGCGGCGCCGACTGGACCAAGACCAAGCAGCGGGCCAAGAAGGCGGTCAAGGAGATCGCCGCCGACCTGATCAAGCTGTACTCCGCGCGGATGGCGGCCCCGGGGCACGCCTTCGGCCCGGACACCCCCTGGCAGCGCGAGCTGGAGGACGCCTTCCCGTACGCGGAGACGCCCGACCAGCTGTCCACGATCGCCGAGGTCAAGGAGGACATGGAGAAGTCCGTCCCCATGGACCGCCTGGTCTGCGGCGACGTCGGTTACGGCAAGACGGAGATCGCGGTCCGCGCGGCGTTCAAGGCGGTCCAGGACGGCAAGCAGGTCGCCGTCCTCGTACCGACGACGCTGCTGGTCCAGCAGCACTTCGGTACGTTCACCGAGAGGTACGCCCAGTTCCCCGTCAACGTGCGGGCCCTAAGCCGCTTCCAGTCGGACACCGAGTCGAAGGCGACGCTGGAGGGGCTGCGCGAGGGCTCCGTGGACCTGGTCATCGGCACGCACCGGCTGTTCTCGTCGGAGACGAGGTTCAAGGACCTGGGCCTGGTCATCGTCGACGAGGAGCAGCGCTTCGGCGTCGAGCACAAGGAGCAGCTGAAGAAGCTCCGGGCCAACGTCGACGTCCTCACGATGTCCGCGACGCCCATTCCCCGTACGCTCGAAATGGCCGTCACCGGCATCCGCGAGATGTCGACGATCACGACGCCTCCGGAGGAGCGGCATCCCGTCCTCACCTTCGTCGGACCGTACGAGGAGAAGCAGATCGGCGCGGCCGTCCGGCGTGAACTGCTGCGTGAGGGACAGGTCTTCTACATCCACAACCGGGTCGAGTCCATCGACCGTGCGGCGGCCAGGCTGCGCGAGATCGTGCCGGAGGCCCGGATCGCCACGGCGCACGGCCAGATGGGCGAGAGCGCGCTGGAGCAGGTCGTCGTCGACTTCTGGGAGAAGAAGTTCGACGTGCTCGTCTCCACGACGATCGTCGAGTCCGGCATCGACATCTCCAACGCGAACACGCTGATCGTGGAACGCGGCGACAACTTCGGCCTGTCCCAGCTGCACCAGCTGCGCGGCCGGGTCGGGCGGGGCCGGGACCGGGGCTACTCCTACTTCCTGTACCCGCCGGAGAAGCCCCTCACCGAGACCGCCCACGAGCGGCTGGCGACCATCGCCCAGCACACCGAGATGGGCGCGGGCATGTACGTGGCCATGAAGGACCTCGAGATCCGTGGCGCCGGAAACCTGCTGGGCGGTGAGCAGTCCGGTCATATCGCGGGGGTCGGGTTCGACCTGTACATCCGGATGGTCGGCGAGGCGGTGGCCGACTACCGGGCGGCCGTGGACGGCGGGGTCGAGGAGGAGCCGCCGCTGGAGGTCAAGATCGAGCTCCCGGTCGACGCGCACGTCCCGCACGACTACGCCCCGGGGGAGCGGCTGCGCCTCCAGGCGTACCGGGCCATCGCCTCCGCGAACACCGAGGACGACATCAGGGCGGTCCGTGAGGAGCTCACCGACCGCTACGGGAAGCTTCCCGAGCCGGTGGAGAACCTCCTGCTGGTCGCGGGCCTGCGCATGCTGGCCCGGGCCTGCGGGGTGGGCGAGATCGTGCTGCAGGGTGCGAACATCCGGTTCGCCCCCGTGGAGCTGCGCGAGTCGCAGGAGCTGCGGCTGAAGCGGCTCCACCCGAAGACGGTCATCAAGCCGGCCGCCCACCAGATCCTGGTGCCGCGCCCGACGGCGGGCCGGATCGGCGGCAAGCCGGTGGTCGGGCGTGAACTCCTTTCGTGGACCGGGGAGTTCCTCACGACGATTCTGGGGTCGTAGCGGAAGCCGTGGTCGTAGCCGACGCCCCGTCCGGGGTCTCCGGGTTGAAGAGCATGCCGGTGAGCGTCCGGAAGACCTCCTCGGGGTCCCGGCCGTCCACCGGCCCTTCCAGGTTGCCGCTGAGCAGCAGGGTGGCGAAACCGTGGGCGAGGGACCAGGCGGCGATGCCCGCGAGCCGGTCGTCGGCGCCGCGCCCCGATTCGGGAAGGCCGCTGATCCCCGTGCGGAGCGCTTCGGTGGCGCGCGCCTTCGCGGCGAGCAGCTCCGGGTCGTCGGCGTGGTGCAGCTCGGGGCGGAACATCACCTGGAAGTGCGCGGGGTGCCCGGCCGCGAACCGTACGTAGGCCACGCCCCGTTCCCGTAGGTCCGGCGCGGCGGCGAGGGCGTCGGCGAACAGCGTGTAGCCCTCGGCGGCGATGGCGGTGAGCAGGCCCGTCCGGTCCTTGAAGTGATGGGCCGGCGCGGCGTGCGAGACACCGGCCCGGCGGGCCAGGTCGCGCAGGCTCAGCGCGTCGGGGCCTTCGGCGGCGACGACGTCGAGGGCGGCGGTCAGGACGGCGCGCCGCAGGTCGCCGTGGTGGTAGGTGCGCTCACTGGTCATGGTCAGCACAGTACGCCGTATCTAGTCATTGACAAGTTCTTCGTCGAGGAGCACGCTGGGATCTAGTCAGTGACAAGATGAGCCGTTCTGCGGAAGGCGGAGACATGTCCGACGAGCTGGGTCGCGTACGCCAGATGTGGCACCTGCTGGAGCCCCTGCACGCCGTCCTCTACTACGCGCCGGAAGCCTTCGAGGAGGCCGCCGGGCTCGGTCACGCGGTCGACGAGCGCTGGCCGAGCTACTTCGCCTGGCGCGCCGCGCCGCTGGGGGCGGTGGGCGCCGACCGGGTGACCGGGACGTTCTACAGCTTCAGCCCCGGGATGACCGGAAGGTACGTCCCGGCCGGCTGGTCCGTGGCCGGTCCCGAGGCGGTCCTCGCGGCCCGCACGAGGGCCGTCGACCGGGCGTACCGGGGGCTGTTCGGCGACCGGGTGCGCGGCCCCGAGTTCGCCGAGGCGGCCGTGCTGGCGCGGCGCGCGGCCCTGGCCGCGGACGTCTCGGGCCGCCCGCTGGCGGAGGCCAACGCCGCTCTGCCCTGGCCGGACGCACCGCACCTGGAGCTCTGGCATGCCGCGACGGTCCTGCGGGAGCACCGGGGGGACGGCCACCTCGCGGCGCTCGTCGAGGCCGGCCTCGACCCGGTCGAGTCGCTGGTCTCCTTCGCGTCCGTCGGCGCCGCCCGCCCGGAGGTGTTCGCGAGCCGGGGGTGGAGCGGGGCGGAGTGGGCGGCGGGCCGGCAACGGCTGGCGGAACGTGGACTGCTGGAGGCGGACGGGACGGCCACGGACGCCGGGCGGGCCCTGCGCGCGCGGGTGGAACGGCGCACGGACGAACAGGCCTCGGGTCCCTGGGAAGTGCTCGAACCCGAGGAGCGGGAGCGGCTCGTGGAGCTGCTGGGGCCGCTGTGGGTGGAGGTGCTCGGCTCGGGGCTGCTGCCGTCCGAGACGACGCTGGGCATCGGGAAGGTCTGAGATGAGGCCGGGTATCGGGAAGGTCTGAGAAGACGTCCGGGCGCCTACTCTGTACCGCTGTGACATCTCATCGTGCAGCAAGCCACCGAATCCGCCTGCTCCCACTCGCGGCGGTGACACTGACGGGCTCGCTCGCCCTCGCCGGGTGTGACGCCGGGAGCCTGTCCCCCGACCCTCCGTCCCGGACCGCGCCCGCCGCGGGCGGATCGGCGATGCAGGCCGTCGAGAGACTCACCGTGAAGGGGCGGGCCCCCAGAACAGGTTACGAGCGGGACGAGTTCGGCTCCGCCTGGCTGGACACCGACCGCAACGGCTGCGGGACCCGGGACGACATCCTCGCGGACCAGCTGAGCGATGTCTCCCGTGCGGCCGACGGGTGCAAGGTGCTGCGCGGGGTGCTCGACCCCGACCCGTACACGGGGACGCGCATCACGTTCGAACGAGGGCGCAGCAAGGTCGACATAGACCATCTCGTCGCCCTGTCCGACGCCTGGCAGAAGGGCGCGCAGCAGTGGAACGACAGCAAGCGGCGCGCCTTCGCGAACGATCCGCTCAACCTGGTCGCCGCGGACTCCTCGGCCAATCGCCGCAAGGGGGACGGTGACACCGCCACCTGGCTGCCTCCCAACAAGGCGTACCGCTGTACGTACGTGGCGGGACAGGTCTCGGTCAAGAAGAAGTACGGGCTGTGGGTGACGCGGGCCGAGCGGGACGCGATGGCGAAGGTGCTGGCGGCCTGCCCGGACCAGAAGCTTCCGGCGGGCGGCAATCCCACCGAGAGCACCGGGCGTTGACCGGCGACGGGCTCCGGGGACACCCCGATGTGAATGCTGGGCGCATGTGGAAATGGCGATTGACGGCCGTCGGCGTGAACCTGTTGCTCGGCATACCCGGAATCGTTCCGGTGTGGCTCCTCTGGTACTTCGTGTCCAACGGCCCGCTCGCGGAGATGGGCTACACCCGGCGTGAGGCGACGGAGAACGACGGCATGATGCTGTGGCTGGTGATCGTCGTGCCGGTCGTGGTGGTGTTCGGGATTCTGTGGTGGCTCGCCAACGGCCCGGTACGGCGCAGGGTGCGGCTGGACCCTCTTCTGTACTGGCCGGCCGGTGTCCTGCTGACACTCGTGCCCACGCTCGCGCTCATCGTCGCCGGCTCCGTGTGACGCGGCCGATCACCGGGGCACCGGCCGCCCCGCGCCGGTGCTGCCCGGGAAATCGGTTGGCGGGTGGGGGCGGCGTGTCTAGCGTGGCCGGATGGACCTGATGATCACCACCCTCGCCGCACGGCCCGAGCTGGCCCGGGCGATGGACGAGATGCCGGACACCTGGCCCGAGTTCGTACTCGAGGACCTGGTCGGCTGGGCGAACTTCCCGCGGATCGCCGTGGAGTTCCCCGAGTACGTGCTCGTCGCCACCGACCCGGACGGTGCTGTGGTCGCGCGGGGGTACAGCGTGCCGTTCGCCCTGGAGGCGCCGGGCAGGGGCAGGCTGCCCGTCAACGGGTGGGACCAGGTGCTTCTGTGGGCGTTCTCCGACCTGCGGCGCGGGCGCACCCCCGACACCGTGAGCGCGATCGAGATCACGGTCGCCGAGGGGCACATCGGGCGGGGCATCTCCGGCCGGATGGTGGCCGCGATGCGGGAGAACGCCGGACGGCTGGGCTTCGGGGAGCTTGTCGCCCCGGTACGGCCGAGCGCGAAGCACACCGATCCCCTGGCCCCGATGGAGGAGTACGCCAGGCGGACCAGGGACGAGGACGGGCTGCCCCGCGACCCGTGGCTGCGGGTCCACGTGCGGGCGGGCGGGGTGATCGAGGCGGTGGCGCCCACGTCCATGACGGTCAGCGGTTCGCTCGCGCAGTGGCGGGCCTGGACGGGGCTGCCCTTCGATGCCGAGGGGCCGGTGGTGGTGCCGGGAGCACTGGTGCCGGTGCACTGTTCGACCGAGCACGGGTACGCGGTGTACGTCGAGCCGAATGTGTGGGTGCGGCACCGGGTGTGACAGTGCGGCCGGCCCCCTGTCCGTGGACGGGGGGCCGGCCGCACGGCGGGCGGGTCAGTCGGTTACCGGTCTCTTCACGGTGAGCGGGGCGCCGAACTCCGAGAACTCCACGGTGAGCGGTTTCTCCGCGCCGTCGGTGAGGCGCATCTTCAGGAGGTGGGGCTTCCCCTCCGTGGCAACGCTCGCCGTCCACTTCTCCCGGCCCGTTCCGCCGGTCAGAGTCAGGCAGGGTGTGCCGGCGATCGTTGCCTGCCTGCCCTTGCGGGTGGTCGCGCTCGTCGCGGCGAGACGGTCGAGGAGAGCCTTCGGGTCGCAGAAGCGCAGGCTTTGGGCCGTGCGGTGGTCGTCCGGGCGGGCCTTCACCCAGCGGCCCGCGAGCCTGTTGACGTCGGCGTCCCGGACCGGGCCGTCCACGGCCGCCGCGCGGAGCATCGCCTTGTCGGACTTCGTGTAGACGGCGCCGTCGGCGCGGATCAGTTCCATCGTGCCCGCCGATCCCAGCGAGAACGTTCCCGTGCACGCGCCCCTGGCGCCCGAGGCGACGAACGCCTGGACCGGGCCGTCCGCCGACTCCGTGGTCACGGTCAGACGTACGGTCGCGGCCGCCCGGGTGGCCGCGACCGCCTTGTTGGTGACCTCCGGGCCGGTGAGACCGGAGAACGGGGCCTGCGCCCCGGGGTCGTTGGCGAACGCGTCACAGGCGGTGAGGCCGAGTGCCGCCGCGGCGCAGAGAGCGGCTGCGGAGATGCGGGCTGAGAGGCTGCGCACGGGACGAGGCTCCGGGGTGTCAGGGGCGGGTACGGGAGTGGCTCGGCCCTGGCGGCAGGGCCGGGTGGGTCAGAGCTTCAGGTCCCACTGGCTGGCGTCCCAGTCGAAGCCGGGGCTGACCTCGACGCTCAGGTTCTTGGCGTCCGCCGGGGCGTCGAAGGCGAACTGCACGGTGATCTTCTTGCCCGGCAGGACCGTGCCGCTGAAGCCCTCGCCGACCTTCCCGTCGAAGATCTGCTCGGCGTTGACGCCGTCGTCACCGGCGCGGGCGTCGACGCTGACGAGTGCGGAGTCGAACTTCTCCTTCGTCTTGTTCTCGATGACGACGGAGACCTTGTAGGCGCGATTGCCCTTGGTGTGCCCCGCGGCGTACGCGTCGGGTGTGTACGCGGCGGCGCTGCTGACCGTGACCTCGAGACCGTCGTCGTACACGGCGGTGTCACGCCCCGCGAGGGTTTCGCCGGCGGCGGGCTCGTCATCGGTCTTCGGGGCGTCGGCTGTGTCGCCCTTCGCGCCGTCCTTCGCGTCGTCCTTGGCGTCGCCCTTCGCGTCGTCAGCCCCGCCCGGCTTCGCCGAGGCCGAGCTGTCCGCGACGGACTTGTTGATGTCGTTCACCACGTCGTCCACGGCCTTGAAGGTGAGCACCGCGCCGACCACCGACAGGATCAGCGCGACCAGGCCGAGCACGGCCCCGAACGTGGTCACGCCCTTGTTGCTCGCCTCGCCGCGCTTGGCGCGGCCCCGCCCCGCGAGGCCCAGGATCAGGGCGATGACGCCGAGGATGCCCGCCAGCCAGAACATGAACGGGATCAGACCGGAGACGGCGCCGATGATGCCGAGGACGAGGGCGGCGGTGCCGAGGCCGTTGCGGACGGGACGCAGGCCGGGTTCCTGGGCGGGGGCGTACGGCTGCTGGGGCTGCGGCGGCTGCGTGAACTGGGACATGGCTGTGCCTCCGGCGACATGCGGGGATGTGTGAGCGGTTCTGTGCGCCACATCGAGCGGCGACAGGTCAATAAGACCAGAGCCTGTGAACCGAGTCAACAGCATTTGAATCGGAACAGGTTCGTCAACAGTGTGAACCGGTGGATCGGCAACCAGTCGGTATGCTCGCCGGCAGGACGGATCTAGCGGGGAGACAGCCAGTGCCGGAGAGCTCGACTGAGGTGACCGCGGCCGGGATCGCACGGCTCGCAGGGGTGGGGCGTGCGGCCGTCAGCAACTGGCGCCGTCGCCACGCGGACTTCCCCAAGCCGGTCGGCGGCACCGAGACCAGCCCGTCCTTCGCCCTGCCCGAGGTCGAACAGTGGCTGCGCGAGCAGGGAAAACTTGCCGAAGTCCCGCTCCGCGAGCGGGTCTGGCAGCAGCTGTCCGGCCATCCGGCCGGCGCTGTCACCGCTCTGATCCACGCAGGCTGCGCCCTGCTGCTCGTCCGGGACAGGCCCACCGCCTGGCTGGAGATCACCGCCGTCTCGGACGCCCGGATGGCCCGTGTCCTCCCGGGCGCTCTGGACGACGTACTGACGGCGCACTTCGGGCCCGAGCGCGCGGTTCACACCCCTGACGCCGCCGACCTGGCGCCCTCGGTCCCGCTCCTGCGCGCCGCCGCCGAGCTGGCGGCCGGGACGGGCGTCCGCAAAGCCTTCGAGTTCCTCTTCGTCCGGCAGCTCGACGCCAATCCACGCCAGTACACCCTCACGCCGCCCGATCTGGCCGAGCTGATGGCCGATCTGGCGGAGCAGGACAGGGCCGCCGGCCGGCGGAGCGGAGCGCGGCCCGCCCGCGCCGTCCTGGACCCCGCCGCCGGAACAGGCGCCCTCCTGCGCGCGGTCAGCGGCCCCACGGCGCTGTACGCGCAGGAGGCCGACCCCGAGCTCGCCGCGCTCACCGCGCTCCGGCTCGCGCTGCACTCCGAGGGCCCCGCGGGGACGGACGGGGGCGCGCTCACGGTCCGTACCGGCGACACCCTGCGCGCCGACGCCTTCCCCCGGCTGACCGTGGACGCGGTGCTCTGCCACCCGCCGTTCAACGAGCGCAACTGGGGCCACGACGAGCTGGCCTACGATCCCCGCTGGGAGTACGGCGTCCCCGCCCGCACCGAATCCGAACTCGCCTGGGTCCAGCACGCCCTGGCCCGCCTCCGCGACGGTGGGACCGCCGTACTGCTGATGCCCCCGGCCGCCGCCTCGCGCCGTTCGGGCCGCCGGATCCGCGCCGACCTGCTGCGCCGGGGCGCCCTGCGCGCCGTCGTCGCACTGCCGGCCGGCGCCGCACCCCCGTACGGCATCCCTCTCCACCTGTGGGTCCTGCGCAAGCCGGGCGCAGGGCACCGCCCCACGCCCGAACTCCTGCTCGTCGACACCGCCGAGAGCGCCGAACCGGCAACGGGCGCGGCATCCCCGGCAGCCGGGGGCCGCGACCGGATCGACTGGACGGCCGTACGGAGCGCGGCACTCGGGGCCTGGAACGCGTTCACCGAGGACCACGGGACCGAGGGGAGCGACGGTACGGGCGGGAAGAGCCGGGCGGACCGTGTCGACCGCCCCGGTGTCAGCCGCGCCGTCCCCGTCATCGAGCTCCTCGACGACGACGTGGACCTGGCCCCCGCCCGCCATCTGCCGTCCCCGGCCTCCGGCGGCGGCGCGGCCGAGCTGATCCGCGTACGGGAGCGGCTGGACGACACCCTGAAGCTCACCGCCCGCCTCACCCCGCCGCCGGCAGCCCCCTCCGACCTGGTCCGGCGGCCCCTCACCACGGTCGGCGAACTGGCCCGCGCGGGAGCCCTGCAGCTGCGTACCGGCGGATCCGCCACCGGTACCGCACCCGTCCTCACCGAGCACGACGTGCTCGCCGGCACGGCACCCAGCGGCTCACCCACCGCCCCGGCCGCACCCTCGGAGGACGAGGCGCTCCTTCTCGAACCGGGCGACGTCGTCGTGCCCGTACTGGGCGGCGGCTCGGTCGCCCGGGTCGTCGACGACGCCACCGCGGGTGCCGCGCTCGGCCGCAACCTCCAACTGCTGCGCCCCGATCCGGCCGCGCTCGACCCCTGGTTCCTCGCCGGGTTCCTGCGCGGCACCGCCAACAACCGGCAGGCCAGCAGCTACGCGTCCACCGCCACGCGGCTCGACGCCCGTCGTCTCCAGCTGCCGCGGCTGCCGCTGGCCGAACAGCAGAGGTACGGCGAGCAGTTCCGCGCCCTCGCCGCCTTCGAGGATGCGCTGCGCACGGCCGGACGGCTCGGCGGCCGGCTGGTCCAGGGCATGTACGACGGGCTCACGGACGGCACGGTCGCGCCGAAGTGATGTGAAGCACAACGGTTGTGCACAACCAGGGACCCGTTGTCCGTGTCGGTGTATACGCTCACACCACCCGTCCGACACACGCCCTTCCAGGAGCAGCACATGCATGGCTACGGCTATCCGCCGGAGCAGCAACCGAGGCGCCGCCCGTCCCCGGCGACGCTGATCACGCTGCGCGTGCTTTTCGTGGCGCTCACCATGTTGAGCTGTGGGTTCCTCGCCTGGGCAGCCATGCTGCGGCTGGCGATCGTCACCCGCAGGAAGCGCGACTGGTATCTGCTCGCCCTCGTGTTCGCGCTGAACGTCGGACTCATCGTGTTCTTCGGGATGTTGCCCGAGGACGCCGACGACATGACGGACTCGGAGGCATTCCTCGGCATCGGCTGGCTGTTCGTCGTCGTCGTGGGCACGATCACCTACTACCTGTACGCCGAGATACGCCACTTCGGACCGTACGGCGGCCCGCACCCGGGGCCGTCCCCGCTCCCGTACGGCGGTTACGTGCAGCAGCAGACCCCGCCCGCCGCGCCCACCTACGGCTACCCGCCCGTCCCGACGCCTCCGCCGGCCGCGACACCCCCGCCCGCCGCGACACCACCGCCCGCCGTGCCCTCGCCCGCCTCGCCGCAGCGCCTGGACCAGGTGCGCGCCGAGCTCGACGAGCTGAGCGACTACCTCCGCAAGGAGGGCGGCAGCCAGTGAACGGGCGTGTCATCGCCGGGCGGTACGAGCTGGCGACCATCCTCGGCCAGGGCGGCATGGGCCAGGTCTGGACCGCGTACGACCAGCGCCTGGACCGCCGGGTCGCGGTCAAGCTCCTGCGCCCCGACCGGGTCGCGGGGCCCTCCGGCAGCGACGCCGCCGACGAACTGCGCCGCCGGTTCGTCCGGGAGTGCCGGGTCACCGCCCAGGTCGACCACCCCGGTCTGGTCACGGT
Source organism: Streptomyces sp. NBC_00683 (assembly GCF_036226745.1). Taxonomy (NCBI): domain Bacteria; kingdom Bacillati; phylum Actinomycetota; class Actinomycetes; order Kitasatosporales; family Streptomycetaceae; genus Streptomyces; species Streptomyces sp. NBC_00683. The sequence continues at coordinate 5,122,399 of NZ_CP109013.1, forward strand.
CCACGACGCGGGCAGCGACGACGACGACCTCTACCTCGTCATGCAGTACGTCGAGGGAGCCGACCTCGCCGACCACCTGGCCGAGCACGCCCCGTACCCGTGGCCCTGGGCCGTCGCGATCGCGGCGCAGCTCTGCGCCGTGCTCTCCGCGGTGCACGCGGTGCCGATCGTCCACCGCGACCTCAAGCCCCGCAACGCGATGGTCAGGCCCGACGGCACGGTCATCGTGCTCGACCTCGGTGTCGCCTCCGTCCTGGACACCGACACCACCCGCCTGACGCACACGGGCTCGCCGATCGGCTCCCCGGCCTACATGGCGCCCGAGCAGGCGATGGGCGGCGCCGTCGGCCCATACACCGATCTGTACGCACTCGGGGTGCTCCTCCACGAACTGCTCAGCGGCGACGTTCCGTTCGCGGGTTCGACCGCCCTCGGTGTGCTGCACCGCCATCTCTACGAGCCGCCCCTCCCGGTCCGCCATCTCAGGCCCGAGGTTCCCGAGGCGCTTGAGGCCCTCGTACTGAGGCTCCTGTCCAAGGACCCGCAGCACCGCCCGGCCTCGGCCCAGGAGGTGTACGAGTCGCTTCGCCCGCTGCTGCCCGTCGGGGGCGCACCGGCAGGCCCGCTCGACCCGACCCGGCCCTTCCTGAGGCCCCACGCACCCTGGCCGGACCGGGCGGCCACCCCGGCGTCCGCGCCCGTGCCCGCCCCGGTGCCCCTGCCCGCACAGCAGACGGCGGCGACCCACGCGCCGCCCGCCCGCCGGGATGTCGCGCAGGCGGTCGACGAGGTGAAGCAGCTCATCGGCGAGGGCCGGATCACCCAGGCCGTGGACATCCTGGGCGGGATCCTCCCGGCGGCCGCGGCCGAGCACGGGGAGCACTCCCCGGTCGTCCGGATCCTGCGCAAGCAGTACGCGGCCACGCTGATGGACGACGGGCAGTACCGCCGTGCCCTGCCCGAGCTGCGCCGTCTCGCCGACGACCGCACCGCCGAGGCGGGCCCGGCCGACGCCCAGACCCTGCAGTTCCGCTACGACGCGGCGCAGTGCCTGGAGCAGCTCGGCGAGGCGGCCGCGGCACTCACCGAGTACCGCGCGGTCCTCCCGTACTACGAGAACCCCTACGGGGCGCCGCCCCCGGACCGTTCCCGGGCCTTCGACATCCGGCACCGCATCGGGCACCTGCTGCTCGCGGTGGGCGACCACGCGGCGGGGCGCCGGCAGCTGCAGGGGCTGCTCTACGACGCGGAGCGCACGTACGGTCCACACCATCCGCTCCCCGTCGAACTGCGCAGGCAGCTCACCCATCAGCAGGACGTGCGCGGCGGCTGAGATCCGGCCCCTGCGGCGCCCCGAGAGGCCCGTCGCCGCACCGCATCCCCAACTCCTCCCGAATCGTTGGTCGAATCAGTGGCCCGAACCCCTTCCACTGCCTAACATCGATCACCGCAAGGCTTTGTGCACTGATGCACAAACTCTCCCCGGGAGGCTCCTTTGCACCGCCGACGTCGCACCGCGCTCGCCGTATCCGTCGCCACGCTCGTCGCGGCGCCCCTCCTGACCGCCTGTGGCAACGAGGCGCACCCAGGCGCCGCAGCCGTGGTCGGCGGGGACCGGGTCGACATGTCCACGGTCCAGGGGCAGGCGGCGGAGGTGCGCAGTGCGCAGGAGGATTCGCAGCAGTCCGCGCAGCTGGTGAAGAAGTCGGGGCAGCTCACCCGGGCCAAGCTGCACGGGATCGTGTTCGGGATGGTCCTGGACCGGGCCGCGAAGGACGCGGGGGTGAGCGTCAGCCGCAAGGAGATCCAGCAGATCCGTCAGCAGGCCGCCGCGCAGTACGGCGGTGACAAGGGCCTGCAGACCGTGATGCTTGAGCAGCGCTGGGTCGCCCCGGACCAGATCGAGGGCGATCTGCGCAAGGAGGTCCAGCTGCCGAAGCTGGCCGCGGCGCTCGGCGTCGACCTGCAGACCCCCGCCGGACAGCAGGTCGTCGGCGAGGCCCTCACCAAGGCGTCGAAGGCCCTGCACGTCGACGTCAACCCGCGCTTCGGCACCTGGGACGACAAGCAGGTCCAGCTGAGCACCTACAAGGCTCCGTGGATCAACCAGGTCACCAAGTTCCAGGAGCAGGAACCCCAGTCGGGCGCCTGACCGGGGCCGGGACGGGGAGCCAGGACCGGGAGGGCCCCGGCCGGGGTAGGTTCGGAGGGTGAACGCTGAAGCCCCCGGCCGTATCGTCCTGCTCACCGCCAGCCACCGGGTCGCGCCCGGTCTGCTGTCCTGGCCCGCCTGGCAGACGCTGCAGGCCGCCGACGGGGTGCTCTGCGCCGAGCGGGACCATCCGCAACTGCCGTATCTGCGCGAGGCCGGAGTCATGGTCGAGCACGTCGCACCGTCGGCCGAGGAGCTCGTCGACGCCTGCGCGGGCGGACGGACCGTGGTGGTGCTCGTGGGCGGCGAGGGCAATCAGCCGCTCACCGACGGCCTGGCCCGGCTCGGCGGTTCGGGCCGGGTGCAGATGCCGGACCTGGAACTGCTGCCCGGCTCCTACGACCTGCCGGGCGCCCGGCTCCTGGATCTGGTCCAGGTCATGGACCGGATCCGGCGGGAATGCCCGTGGACCTCGCAGAAGACGCACAAGGGCCTCGCGAAGTACGCCATCGAGGAGGCGTACGAACTGGTCGAGGCGATCGAGGACGGCGACCGTGAGGAGCTGCGCGAGGAGCTCGGGGACGTGCTGCTCCAGGTCGTCTTCCACGCCCGGATCGCGCAGGAGGACCCGGACGAGCCCTTCGCCATCGACGATGTCGCGGCCACGATCGTGGAGAAGCTGATCCACCGTCATCCGCATGTCTTCGGCGACGAGACCGCGGAGACCCCGGAGGACGTCCACGCGCACTGGCTGCGGACGAAGGCGATCGAGAAGCAGCGCGATTCGGTCACCGACGGGGTGCCGCTCGGCCAGCCCGGTCTGGCCCTGGCCGCGAAGCTGGGCAGCCGGGCCCGTGCCGCAGGGCTCGATGTCGCGCTCCCGGCGGGCGACTCGGTCGGCTACCGGCTCCTCGCCCTCGCCGTACGCGCCGAACAGGACGGCACCGACCCGGAGGCAGCCCTGCGGGCCGCCGCCCGTGCCTACCGGGACGCGATCCGGGCGGTGGAGGGGCACGGGGGCGCTCCGGATAACGTCGAGGAGTGAACGACAGCCCCGCCGACACCCCCGCGCCCGGCGAGACGCCGGACGAAGCGCCCGAACTCTTCACGTGGGAGTTCGCCACCGACCCGTACCCCGCCTACGCCTGGCTGCGCGAGCACAGCCCCGTGCACCGCACCGCGCTGCCCAGCGGCGTCGAGGCCTGGCTGGTGACCCGGTACGCGGATGCCAGGCAGGCCCTCGCCGACACCCGGCTCTCCAAGAATCCGGCGCACCACGCCGGGTCGGCGAACGCCAAGGGGAAGACGGGCATCCCGGGGGAGCGCAAGGCGGATCTGATGACGCACCTCCTGAACATCGACCCGCCGGACCACACCCGGCTGCGCCGGCTCGTCTCCAAGGCGTTCACTCCGCGCCGGGTCGCCGAGTTCGCGCCGCGCGTGCAGGAGCTGACGGACCGCCTCATCGACACGTTCATCGAGGAGGGGAAGGCGGACCTCATCCACGACTTCGCCTTCCCGCTCCCCATCTACGCGATCTGTGACCTGCTGGGGGTGCCTCCGGAGGACCAGGACGACTTCCGGGACTGGGCGGGCATGATGATCAGGCACGGCGGCGGACCGCGCGGCGGGGTGGCCAGGTCGGTCAAGAAGATGCGCGGCTACCTTGCCGAACTCATCCACCGCAAAAGGGAGAATCCCGGCGACGACCTGATCTCGGGACTCATCCGGGCAAGTGACCACGGTGAGCACCTCACCGAGAACGAAGCCGCGGCGATGGCGTTCATCCTGCTGTTCGCCGGTTTCGAGACCACGGTCAACCTCATCGGCAACGGCACCTACGCCCTGCTGCGCAATCCGGAACAGCGCGAGCTGCTCCAGCGCTCGGTCGAGGCCGGGGAGACGGAGCTGCTGGCCACGGGAATCGAGGAGTTGCTGCGGTACGACGGCCCGGTGGAGCTCGCCACCTGGCGCTACGCCACCGAACCCGTGACGCTCGGCGGACAGCGCATCGAGGCCGGGGACCCCGTTCTTGTGGTGCTGGCCGCCGCCGACCGGGACCCGGAGCGCTTCCGCGATGCGGACACGCTGGATCTCGCACGGAGTGACAATCAGCACCTCGGGTACGGGCACGGCATCCACTACTGCCTGGGTGCGCCGCTGGCCCGGCTGGAGGGCCAGGCGGCGTTGGCGACGCTGTTGCGACGCCTCCCCGACCTGCGGCTTGCTGCGGAACCTACCGATTTGCGGTGGCGGGGCGGGCTCATCATGCGCGGACTTCGCACTCTTCCCGTGGAGTTCGATCCCGGACAGCGCTCCGAAAAAAGTGACACTCTGTCAACTCTGTGACTTTCACGTGATCTCCGCTGCATCGACTTGTGACACACGTTCGAGTACGGCTAGGTTCACCGTTCGACTCACCAGTCACACGTCAGTCACACGGAAGGCAATCCCATGGGCTCCGCGAACGGCAGACACCGTCGCCCTCGGCAGGCACCCGCCATCGTCGTCGCCGCAGGCGTCACAGGGTCGGCCATCGCCATTCCGCTGCTCGGTGCGACCGGCGCGCACGCAGCCGACGCCTCGACCTGGGACCGGGTCGCCGAGTGCGAGAGCGGTGGCATGTGGAGCGCCGACCTCGGCAACGGCTACTACGGCGGCCTGCAGCTCTCGCAGGACACCTGGTCGGCCTACGGCGGTACGGCGTTCGCGCCCCGCGCCGACCTGGCCAGCCGCTCGCAGCAGATATCCGTGGCGGAGAAGGTGCTCGACGACCAGGGGGTGACGGCGTGGGCCAGCTGCGCGGTGATCTCCGGGCTCGCGCTGGACAACACGCTCCCGGGTGTCGACCCGGGCAGTGAGCCGACCGCCGAGCCGTCGGACACCGCGACCCCGTCCGACGATGCGTCCGCCACCCCCTCGTCCGATGCGTCGGACGACGCGAGCGGGAACCGGAACACGGACAACAAGGGCAGCGAAACCGCCAAAGCCGACAAGTCGACCGGATCGGACAAGGCTGATCCTTCGGCCTCTCCCTCGCCGGAGGCGTCCGAGACCTCTGACGGTTCGACGGAGGCGCCGGGCGGCAAGCACCGTGGCACGCCGGCCCCGGAGGCCGGCACGGGCTCGACGGACGGGCGCGAGTCCGGCCGGCACGCCTCGCGCGGGGACGCCGACGCACGCAAGGGCGGCGACGGCACCTACACCGTCCGCGCGGGCGACAACCTCTGGGCGATCGCGGACGCGCAGGAGCTGCCCGGAGGCTGGACGGCGCTCTACGAGGCCAACAAGGACGAGCTGGGTTCCGACCCGGACCTGATCCTTCCCGGGCAGAACCTCGACCTGGGCCTCGACCTGGGTGCCAAGGCGGACGAAAAGACCGCCGGGGCCGGTGCGGAAGCCGCCGCGGGCAACTGATCCAATTCGGGAAAACACCCCATAATCGGGGGCAGTTCAGAGGCCTATGTCCACTTATGTCTAAGTGAGACATGGGTCTCTTTGCGTCAACTCACGCTTCTCGTCCGCCCGGTTCGCCGATGACGCCTCCGACCTGCGAAAACGATCCTTCGCCAGTTGCGGGTAAGGCCTGATTGTCCGTGATGTCCATCTTTGAATGTGGGGGTTGCCTATGTTTACGGTCGGAACCGCTCGCACCGCGGGCACCTTCGACCGTCACGCCGAATCCTGCCGTCGGCCGAAGGGATTCGACGCGTAAAGCGCCGTAGGCAGGAGCGGGGGACCCAGGTAAGTGCCGGACCCGGCCGTCGGAAGACGGGTGAGGGCCGGCTGGGGGTGAAGTCGCTTGCCAGTGCGAGCGACCGGGCAACTCACAGGCCCGAACCCGACAGCTCACCTCGTAGGCGTCGGTGAGGAGAACCATGCTGCTTTCGAGCAAGGGCAAGCACCGTCGCCCGTCCAAGGCCGTCCGTATCGCCACCCTGGCCGGCGTCACCGGTGCCGCAGTCGCCGTTCCGCTGATGGGTGCGACCGGCGCCTCCGCCGCCTCCGTCGCCACGTGGGACGCCGTCGCGCAGTGCGAGTCCGGTGGCAACTGGTCCATCAACACCGGCAACGGCTACTACGGCGGCCTGCAGTTCTCGCAGTCCAGCTGGGCAGCCGCCGGCGGCACGCAGTTCGCCGCCCGCGCCGACCTGGCCTCCAAGGCTCAGCAGATCACCGCCGCCGAGAAGCTCCTCGACCTGCAGGGCCCGGGCGCCTGGGCGTGCGCCGGTGCCGGCGGCCTCGCCAACGACGGTGTGGACCCGGGTGTCGACGCCTCCGCGCCGAGCGCCGACAAGGCCGCCCAGCCGGAGCGCAAGGCCGAGCAGCCCACCACGCGCAGCGAGAAGCGCACCGCCCCCGAGGCCTCGAAGACCGTCACGACCCCGACCGGGGACAAGGTCAAGAAGGGTGACGGCGAGTACAAGGTGAAGGCCGGCGACACCCTGAGCACGATCGCCGAGGCGAAGAAGGTCAAGGGCGGCTGGCAGAAGCTGTTCAAGCTCAACGACGACATCGTCGAGGACGCCGACCTGATCTTCCCGGGTCAGCAGCTCCACCTGAAGTAGTCCCGGGTCTCTCCTCCCCGAAGGCTTCGGGGCCGCGTAGGGGTGTCCGGCGGCACCCCACGCGTTCCCTCCCGGCCCGGCGCACTCACCCCCGTGTGCGCCGGGCCGGGGTCGTGTCCGCGGTGCGCCGCACGGCCGCGCCGCGTGCGTGATCGTTCAACTATTGTGGTTACTCGTCAGTAGATTTCTGGACCTTTGCCCGGAATGCAGGCCCTTGGGTCCTTTTTCGTCCCAGGGGACGGGCGGTCGGCCGACGCAGGGGGCCGAGCCGGTTAGGCTCGTGGCGCAAGGCCACAGTGACCCTGCACAACCAGCGTCATATCCCAGAAGGAGATGCCTCGTGCCGTCCATCGACGTCGTCGTAGCCAGGGAAATCCTCGACTCCCGGGGCAACCCCACGGTCGAGGTCGAGGTTGGCCTCGACGACGGCAGCACGGGACGTGCTGCTGTTCCGTCCGGCGCCTCCACCGGTGCGTTCGAGGCCATTGAGCTTCGCGACGGCGACCCCAACCGGTACCACGGCAAGGGTGTCGAGAAGGCCGTCCTCGCCGTCATCGAGCAGATCGGCCCGGAGCTCGTCGGTTACGACGCCACCGAGCAGCGCCTCATCGACCAGGCGATGTTCGACCTCGACGCCACCGAGAACAAGGGCTCCCTCGGCGCCAACGCCATCCTCGGCGTCTCGCTGGCCGTGGCCCACGCCGCGTCCGAGGCGTCCGACCTGCCGCTCTTCCGCTACCTCGGCGGCCCGAACGCGCACCTGCTGCCCGTTCCGATGATGAACATCCTGAACGGCGGCTCGCACGCCGACTCCAACGTGGACATCCAGGAGTTCATGATCGCGCCGATCGGCGCCGAGTCCTTCTCCGAGGCCCTTCGCTGGGGCGCGGAGATCTACCACACGCTGAAGAAGGTCCTCAAGACCAAGGGCCTGTCCACCGGTCTCGGTGACGAGGGCGGCTTCGCCCCGAACCTCGAGTCCAACCGCGCCGCCCTGGACCTGATCCTCGAAGCCGTCAAGGAAGCCGGCTACGTTCCGGGCCGCGACATCGCGCTCGCCCTCGACGTTGCCGCGTCCGAGTTCTACAAGGACGGCAAGTACGAGTTCGAGGGCAAGTCCCGCTCGGCCGCCGAGATGACCGAGTACTACGAGGAGCTCGTCTCCGCGTACCCGCTGGTCTCCATCGAGGACCCGCTGTACGAGGACGACTGGGCCGGCTGGAAGGTCATCACCGACAAGCTCGGCGGCAAGGTGCAGATCGTCGGTGACGACCTGTTCGTCACCAACCCCGAGCGCCTGGCCCGTGGCATCGAGGAGGGCTCGGCCAACGCCCTGCTCGTCAAGGTCAACCAGATCGGTTCGCTGACCGAGACCCTGGACGCCGTCGAGCTGGCCCAGCGCAACGGCTTCAAGTGCATGATGTCCCACCGCTCCGGTGAGACCGAGGACGTCACCATCGCCGACCTCGCCGTCGCCGTGAACTGCGGCCAGATCAAGACCGGCGCCCCGGCCCGCTCGGACCGTGTCGCCAAGTACAACCAGCTGCTGCGCATCGAGGAGATCCTCGACGACGCCGCGGTGTACGCGGGCCGTTCGGCGTTCCCGCGGTTCCGCTTCGAGGGCTGAGCGCCCGGCAGCAGGAGCTGAGCCCCGCTTCGCGGCACCAGCCTCCGTCCGTCCCCGCACTCGGTCCCGTACCGTGTGCGGGGACGGACGTGCGTAATGGGGAGGCGAGATGGCCGGGAAGGACCGCGACCGGTTCTCCACCGCGACCAGGCTGCGGCTGCTCGGGGAGCAGACCGCGGCCCGCGTGTACCGGTCCCAGAACCGCCGCCAGGCCCGCCGCTCCCGGCTCACCGGCAGGGCCGCGTTCCTGGCTCTGATCGTCTGCTCCCTGGTCGTCGCCCTCGCCTACCCGATGCGGCAGTACATCTCCCAGCGCGACGAGATCGCCGATCAGGAGAGGCTCACGCAGGAGGCGCACCGGCGGACCGAGGAGCTGCGCGACGAGAAGGCGCGGCTCAAGGACGACGCGTACATCCGGCGACTTGCGCGTGAGCACCTCCACTACGTCTCGCCCGGGGAGACCGGTTATACGGTGATCGACCCGGACGCGGCCGAGGTGCGCCGCGGTGAACCGGGTGCGACGGGCAGGCCCTGGCACTCGAACCTCTGGGACGGCGTCGACAGCGCAGACCGCGGCTGACCCCGTCCCGTACACACAGACCGACCGATGACATTCAAGGCAGGCATGGACACGCCCCCTCCGCAGACCGAATCCACCGCGCCCACCGAGGCGGACATCGCCGCGTTCGAGCAGCAGCTCGGCCGGCCGCCGCGCGGGCTGCGCGCCATCGCGCACCGCTGCCCGTGCGGCAACCCGGACGTGGTCGAGACGCAGCCCCGTCTGGAGGACGGCACGCCGTTCCCGACGACGTTCTACCTGACCTGTCCGCGTGCCGCGTCCGCGATCGGCACGCTGGAGGCCAACGGGGTCATGAAGGAGATGACCGAGCGCCTCACGACGGACCCGGAGCTGGCCGCCGCGTACCGTGCCGCGCACGAGGACTACATCGCGCGTCGTGATGCCATCGAGGTCCTGGAGGGCTTCCCCAGTGCCGGCGGCATGCCGGACCGGGTGAAGTGCCTGCACGTGCTGGTCGGTCACTCGCTGGCGGCCGGGCCCGGCGTCAACCCGCTGGGCGACGAGGCCATCGCGATGCTGCCGCAGTGGTGGGCGAAGGGTCCGTGCGTGTCGCCGTGCGGCGACGAAGGGGCCTGACCTCCCGCACCCCGGGGCTTCGGCCCCGCAACCCCGGCCCTCGAGAGGCAGGAGGGGCTCGGACGTACGTGCCGAGCCCTCCCGCGCTGGAGGAGCGGGTCCGGGGGCGGAGCCCCCGTAACCACCACCACAGGAGCTCCCATGACCCGCGTTGCCGCCATCGACTGCGGTACCAACTCCATCCGCCTGCTCGTCGCCGACGCGGACCCCGCGTCCGGAAGCTTCACCGAGCTCGACCGCCGGATGCAGATCGTGCGGCTCGGCCAGGGCGTCGATCGCACCGGCCGGCTGGCTCCGGAAGCCCTGGAGCGCACGTTCGCCGCCTGCCGCGAGTACGCCGCGGTGATCAAGGAGCTGGGCGCGGAGAGGATCCGCTTCGTCGCCACCTCCGCCTCCCGCGACGCGGAGAACAGCGACGCGTTCGTCCAGGGCGTCCTGGACATCCTGGGTGTCGAGCCCGAGGTCGTCAGCGGTGACCAGGAGGCGCAGCTCTCCTTCGACGGCGCCACCAAGGAGCTGACGGGCAGCGACCATCTGGAGAAGCCCTATCTCGTCGTGGACATCGGCGGCGGCTCCACCGAGTTCGTCGTCGGCGACGACGCCGTCCGCGCTGCCCGGTCCGTGGACGTCGGCTGCGTACGGATGACCGAGCGCCATCTCGTCGAGGACGGCACGGTCGTCGACCCGCCCACGCCCGGCCGGGTCGCCGCGATCCGCTCGGACATCGACGCGGCCCTCGACCTGGCCGAGGAGACCGTGCCGCTCGCCGAGGCGGCCACACTCGTCGGCCTGGCCGGCACCGTCACCACCGTCGCCGCGATCGCGCTCGGTCTGCAGGAGTACGACTCCGAGGCGATCCACCACTCCAGGGTCTCCTTCGACCAGGTCCGGGACATCACCGGACGGCTGCTCTCCTCGACGCACGAGGAGCGCGCGGCGATCCCCGCGATGCACGCCGGCCGGGTCGATGTGATCACCGCGGGAGCCCTTGTCCTGCTCGCGGTGATGGAACGGACCGGAGCGCGGGAGGTCGTCGTCAGTGAGCACGACATCCTCGATGGAATCGCCTGGTCGGCAGCGTGATCACAGCGCCGTGGGCCGATCGGTGAGATCACGCTCATGCGCACTCCGGCCTGCACCTTTGAGCCTCCCGGGGGCTCTTGGGGCCGGTTGGCGGAGGCCTCCGGCGGGGCGCCGCGACGAACTTCGTGAACTTCTTCACAAGGAATTCGGCTCCACTGGGTGAAGTTCGGCTCCCGAGGGGCCGTGCGTGCACCCCGCAGGGCCCCGATGCGGGGCTGCGGGGAGGTTTCGGGGGTGTGGCGCGCATGTGAAGCGGGGCGGTGGTTCGGCCCGGCCGGCGGCACAAGGGCCAGCTCACAAGCGGTGAACAACGTTCGCCGGAGTGTCGTGGTTCCCCTCCGGCGCCATGACCTGGGTCACGTGGGCGGCGAAGTGTAGCAGAGGGTGGCGCATACCTTGTGAAGGGGCTCACGAGCGTGCCCCCCGAGGGGGGTGGATACTCGATGGCATGAGCACCACGGAGCGTCCCAGGATCCTCGTTGTAGGCGGTGGGTACGTAGGCCTGTACGCAGCTCGTCGCATTCTGAAGAAGATGCGGTACGGGGAGGCGACCGTCACGGTCGTCGACCCTCGCTCGTACATGACGTACCAGCCCTTCCTCCCCGAAGCTGCTGCCGGCAGCATCTCGCCTCGGCATGTCGTCGTCCCGCTGCGACGCGTGCTGCCCAAGGCAGAGGTTCTCACCGGCCGTGTCACGACCATCGACCAGGACCGCAAGGTCGCCACGATCGCGCCGCTCGTCGGCGAGGCCTATGAGCTGCCCTTCGACTACCTGGTCATCGCGATGGGCGCGGTCTCCCGCACCTTCCCGATCCCCGGCCTCGCCGAGCAGGGCATCGGCATGAAGGGCATCGAGGAGTCCATCGGTCTGCGCAACCACGTCCTCGAGCAGCTGGACAAGGCTGACTCGACGACCGATGAGGACGTCCGCCGCAAGGCGCTGACGTTCGTCTTCGTGGGCGGCGGCTTCGCCGGCGCGGAGACCATCGGCGAGGTCGAGGACATGGCGCGCGACGCGGCGAAGTACTACACGAGCGTGAAGCGCGAGGACATGCGCTTCATCCTCGTCGACGCCGCCGACAAGATCCTTCCCGAGGTCGGCCCGAAGCTGGGCGCGTACGGCAAGGAGCACCTCGAGAGCCGCGGCGTGGAGATCTACCTCTCCACCTCCATGGACTCGTGCGTCGACGGCCACGTCGTGCTGAAGAACGGCCTCGAGGTCGACTCCAGCACGATCGTGTGGACGGCCGGCGTGAAGCCGAACCCGGCGCTGGCCCGCTTCGGTCTGCCGCTCGGTCCGCGTGGTCACGTCGACACCTCCGAGAAGCTCCAGGTGCAGGGCACCGACTACATCTGGGCCGCGGGCGACAACGCCCAGGTTCCGGACCTGGTCGGCCGCAAGGCCGGCAACCCGAACGCCTGGTGCCCGCCGAACGCCCAGCACGCACTGCGCCAGTCCAAGGTCCTCGGCGACAACGTCATCTCCGGCATGCGGGGCTTCCCGCAGAAGGAGTACAGCCACGCCAACAAGGGTGCGGTCGCCGGTCTGGGCCTGCACAAGGGCGTCGCGATGATCGTCGTCGGCAAGGTGAAGATCAAGCTCAAGGGCCGTCTCGCCTGGTACATGCACCGTGGCTACCACGGCATGGCGATGCCGACCTGGAACCGCAAGATCCGGATCTTCGCCGACTGGACGCTCGCGATGTTCCTCAAGCGCGAGGTCGTCTCGCTCGGCGCCATGGAGACGCCGCGCGAGGAGTTCTACGAGGCCGCCAAGCCGCATCCCGCACCGGTCGCAGCCAAGGCCGAGGGTGAGAAGGCCAAGGCCTCCTAGTACCTGTACGTCACCGAAGGGGTCGTCCGCCATCCGTGGTGCGGACGGCCCCTTCGGCATGTCTCCGGCGCGCCAAGTAGATGGGGTGTGCAAGTATTTTGCCGTTCCGTTGCCGTGGAGCGGGATGGCATGCCGGGCCGACGGCGTTGACGCAGGTGTACCCGGCGGTGACTCCGAGGTGTCGCCGCCCGGTTCAGGCACGTGTATATGCGAATTTAGGCACGTCGGGAAACACCACCACGGAGGTGTGCGCCATGCCAGACGCCGCATCGCGGCTGACCGCTCTCGCCGAAGAGTTGCTGGGAGAACCCCTGGCCGTACGGATCCGGGCCTGGGACGGCAGCGAATCCGGGCCGCCGGGCGCGCCCGTCCTCGTCCTGCGCCACCGCCGCGCCGTGCGCCGGCTGCTCTGGAAGCCGGGCGAACTGGGCCTGGCCCGCGCCTGGGTGGCCGGTGAGATCGACATCGAGGGTGACCTCTACGCGGCACTGAACCATCTGGCCGGACTCCTCTGGGAGCGGGGAGCCGACGCGAAGGACACCGTCCATCCGGTCCGTGACCCGAAGGTCCGCGCGTTCGCCCGGGGCCTCGTCCAGCTCGCCGGACCCTGGCCGCCGCCGCCTCCGCCCGCGGAGGAGGTCCGCCGCCGTTCCGGAGCGCTGCACACCAGGCGCCGCGACAAGGAGGCCATCAGCCACCACTACGACGTCGGCAATGATTTCTACGAACTGGTCCTCGGCCCGTCCATGGTCTACTCCTGCGCCTACTGGCAGGACGGCGGGACGCTCGAGGACGCCCAGCGCGACAAGCTCGACCTCGTCTCCCGCAAGCTCGCGCTGAAGGAGGGCGACCGCCTGCTCGACGTCGGCTGCGGATGGGGCTCCATGGCCATCCACGCGGCCCGTGAGTACGGCGCCCGGGTCACCGGGATCACCCTCTCCACCGAACAGGCCGCCTTCGCCCGCAAGCGCATCGCCGAGGAGGGCCTCACCGACCGGATCGAGATCCGCGTCCAGGACTACCGGGACGTCAGGGACGGCCCGTACGACGCCATCTCGTCGATCGGCATGGCCGAGCACGTCGGTTCGGTCCGCTACCGCGAGTACGCCGAAGACCTCTACGCACTCCTCAGGCCCGGCGGCAGGCTGCTCAACCACCAGATCGCCCGCCGCCCCGAGAAGGACGAGTCCGCCTACCACGTGGACGAGTTCATCGACGCGTACGTCTTCCCCGACGGGGAGCTCGCCCCGGTGGGCCGCACCGTCGCCACCCTGGAGGAGGCCGGCTTCGAGGTCCGGGACGTCGAAGCGATCCGCGAGCACTACGCGCTGACCCTGCGCCAGTGGGTCGCCAATCTGGAGAAGCACTGGAAGCAGGCGGTACGGGTCACCTCGCCCGGACGCGCCAGGGTCTGGCGGCTCTACATGGCGGCCTCCGCGCTCTCCTTCGAGCACAACCGCATAGGCGTGAACCAGGTCCTCGCGGTACGTCCGCAGGAGGGCGGCCCCGCGGGCATGCCGCTGCGGGCCCGCGAGTGGCCGGCGTCGGGCTGACGGCCCGCGGGACAGACGAAAGGGGCCGGTGTCCGTGTCGCGGACACCGGCCCCTTTCGTGCGGCGTGGCTACTCCGTCTTGATGGCCGTCAGCATGTTCAGCTTCGCGGCGCTGCGGGCCGGCCAGAGCGAGGCCAGGACGCCCACCAGAGCGGCGAGCACCAGGAAGATCCCGATCCGGTCCCAGGGCAGGACCAGCGCGTAGCCCGGGATGCTGCTCCGGATGGACTCGCCGATGGCCCAGCCGAGGAACGAGCCGAGGCCGATGCCGATCAACGCGCCGAAGACGGAGATGACCACGGCCTCCAGCCGGACCATCCGCTTCACCCGGCGCCGGTCGAGGCCGATCGCGCGCAGCATGCCGATCTCGTGCTGCCGTTCGAAGACGGACATCGCCAGGGTGTTGACGACGCCGAGGACGGCGATGATGAGCGCCATCGCGAGCAGGCCGTACAGGATGTTCAGCATCAGGTTGATCGTGCCGCCGAACTCGTCGCGGATGTCCTGCTGGTCCATCACGCTGATGGCAGGGTTCTCGCCGAGGGCGCCGAGCACGGCCTTCTCGTTGGCCTCGGTCGGGCCGCCGTCCATCTTCACGAAGATCTGCGGGATGTACGGCCTCACCTCGTGCGGGTTGACGACCGACGTGGAGACGAGGACGGGAGAGAGGAACTCGCTGTCCTTGAAGACGGCTCCGACCGTCAGGGTGCCCTTCTTCTTGTCGTCGAAGGTGACGGGCAGGCTGTCGCCGACCTTCCAGCCCTTGTTCTTGCTCGTCTTCTCGGCTACGGCGATCTGCCCCTGGCCGAGCGAGCCGATGCTGCCGCTGACGACCTCGACGTTCAGGACCTTCTCGATGGCGCCGGGAGTCACCGCGGAGGCCGAGGCGAACTTGCCGTCGACTTCGAGGTACGAGGACTGCTGCGGCGAGACCGCAACGGCACCCGGGGCCTTCTCCAGGGCGGTCAGCGCGGACTGGTCCAGGTCGCCGCCGCTCGCCATCGAGACCATGTAGTCGGCCTTGATGTTGTCCGTGGTCATCTTGTCGAGTGCCGCGCCGACCGTGACACCGAGCACCGACAGACCGGTGACGAGGGTCAGGCCGATCGCCAGCGCCGAGGCGGTGGCGCCGGTGCGGCGCGGGTTGCGGACCGCGTTCTGTCCCGCCAGCTTGCCGGCGACCCCGAAGGGGCCGACGAGCAGCGGGCGGATGAGCGCGATGACGGGCCGGGACAGCAGCGGGATCAGGACGATGATGCCGATCAGCGCGAAGAACGCGCCGGCTGCGATGAGGATCCGGCCCTCGTCGCCGCCGCGGTCGGCGCCCGCCACGATGCCCACGGCACCGATCGCGGTGATGACCGCGCCGATGGAGTTCCGTACCACCAGGGACTTGGTGGTGGCCACCGCGTGGACGCTGCTCATCGCCGCCACGGGCGGGATCTTCGCGGCCCTGCGGCCGGGCAGCCAGGCGGCGAACATCGTGATCAGCACGCCGACGGCGAGTGCGGCGAGCACCGGTGTCGCCGACAGCACCAGCGGTCCTCCGGGCACCTTCATGCCGAACGCGGCCATCCCCGAGCGCAGTCCGACCGCCAGACCGATGCCGAGGGCGAAACCGATCACCGAGGCGATCACGCCGACGATCGCGGCCTCGACGAGCACCGAGCGGGTGATCTGCCTGCGCGAGGCACCGACGGCGCGCATCAGCGCGAGCTCCTTGGTGCGCTGGGCGACCAGCATCGAGAAGGTGTTGGAGATCAGGAAGACACCGACGAAGAGCGCGATTCCGGCGAAGCCCAGCAGGACCTGCTTGAGGGCGCCGAGGCCCTGCTCGATGTCCTTCGCCTGCTGGTCGGCGAGCGCCTGGCCGGTCTGCGCCACGGCGCCCTCCGGCAGCAACGGCTCGACCGCGTCGAGGATCTTCGCGTCGGCGGCGCCGGGGGCGGCGGTGACGGTGAGTTCCTGGTAGTAGCCCGGCTTCAGGTACTGCTCCTGGGCCGCAGCCGTCTCGAAGAGCACGAGGCTGCCGCCCGCGTTCACCTCGCCGTCGTCGGTGGTGAAGACGCCGCTGAGGGTGAACTCCTTGACCGGCCCGTTGGTCGCGACCCGGACCCGGTCGCCGACCTCGTACTCGCCCTTGGCGGCGGTGCCCTTGTCCAGCGCGATCTGACCGGCGCTCAGCGGGCCCGAGCCGTCGGTGAAGTCGTAGGCGGCGTCCTTGCCGTCCTTGCCGGGGGCGAAGTTGGAGCCCTTGGGGCTGCCGAACGTGCCGCCGATGAGCTTGCCGTCGGGGTCCGCGACCCCGGCGAAGCCGTCGACACGGCCGTGCACGGCGGTGACGCCGTCCAGCCCGGCGATCCTGTCGAGCGTCTCCTGCGAGAGGCCGGGCTCCTTCTCGGCCGAGTTCGGGTCGGCGTACGAGGTGACGGCGACCGCGACGTCGTCATAGCTCTTCGCGGACTGGCTGCGGAAGGCGTTGGAGAGGGTGTCGGCGAAGACCAGGGTGCCGGAGACGAAGGCGACGCCGAGCATGACGGCGAGCACGGTCATCAGCAGCCTGGCCTTGTGCGCGAGCACGTTGCGCAAGGCGGTACGGAGCATGGTGTTGTGTCCTGGGATGAGGGTCGGGAGGAGGGGGACGGGCAGCCGGCTACCAGCGGGTCAGCTGGTGCGGCCCTTCGCGTCGAACGCCTTCATCCGGTCGAGGACCCCGTCCGCGGTGGGGTGCATCATCTGGTCGACGATCGCGCCGTCCGCGAGGAAGATCACGCGGTCCGCGTAGGAGGCGGCCACCGGGTCGTGGGTCACCATCACCACGGTCTGGCCGAGTTCGCGCACCGAGTTGCGCAGGAAGCCGAGCACCTCGGCGCCGGAGCGGGAGTCGAGGTTTCCGGTCGGCTCGTCGCCGAAGATGATCGCCGGCTGGGAGGCCAGGGCGCGGGCCACCGCGACGCGCTGCTGCTGGCCCCCGGAGAGCTCGGTCGGACGGTGCTTCAGCCGGTCGGAGAGGCCCACCATGTCGATGACCTTCTGCAGCCACGCGGCGTCCGGCTTCCGGCCGGCGATGTCCATCGGCAGGGTGATGTTCTCCAGCGCCGACAGCGTCGGCAGGAGGTTGAACGCCTGGAAGATGAAACCGATCTTGTCCCGGCGCAGCTGCGTCAGCTGCTTGTCCTTCAGCGATCCGAGCTCGGTGTCGCCGATGCGCACGGATCCGCTGCTGAAGCTGTCCAGACCGGCCACGCAGTGCATGAGGGTGGACTTGCCGGAGCCCGACGGGCCCATGATCGCGGTGAACTCGCCCTGCGGGAAGTCCACGGTCACCCGGTCCAGGGCGACCACCTGGGTCTCACCCTGGCCGTAGACCTTCGACAGCTCCGTGGCGCGGGCGGCGACCGCGGTGGTGCGGTGAACGGTGGTGGTGGTCACAGGGGTACTCCTGGTTCGGGCGGCGATGCGGCGGGGTTCGCGGGACCCCTCCATCGTCGCCGCCGGATCGCGCCCGGACGTCAGCCCCCGTACCGGTTCCTGGGGCCCTCTTGAGTCGCATCGGCGGCACCGCGGTGTACTCCTCGGGTATGACACCGACCCCGACGGCGTCCGTCCTCAGCGGGGCGGCGCGGTCGATCCGCGGGGCACCAGCCGGGCCGCGGAATCCTCGAATCCGGGCGCCGAGCCCTCCGCCACCATCGCCAGCAGGGTGCGCGCCGCATGGGCGCCGTACGCGGGGATGTCGCGGCTCAGCGCGGTCAGCGGCGGCCGGACGACCCGGGACAGCTGTGAGTCGTCCCAGGCGACGAGCGAGAGGTCGGCGGGCACGTCGAGCCCCATCTCCTGGGCGACGGAGAGCCCGGCGACGGCCATGATGTCGTTGTCGTAGATGACGGCGGTGGGCCTCCCGGGCGAGCTGATCAGCCGCCGCGTCGCGTGTGCGCCCTCCTCGCCGGAGTAGTCGGTGTGCACCACCACCGGTTCGTCCAGGCCCAGTTCCGCGGAGATCTCGTGCTGGGCCCGGTCGCGCATCCGGGTGTGGATCAGGTCGGGCAGCCCGGCCACCCGGGCGATGCTGCGATGGCCGAGCGCGCTCAGATACGTGAGGGTGTCCCGCAGTGCCGCCGAGTCGTCCGACCACACGGGGGTGAGGCGGCCGGCCGCCGAGGGATGGCCGATCACCACGGCCGGCATGCCCAGCTCGGCGACGCCCTCGATGCGCGGGTCCGGGGAGCGCACGTCGGCGAGGAACACCCCGTCCACCCGGCCCTCTCCCCACCAGCGCCGGTACATCTCCAGTTCCTGCACGGGGTCGGTGACGACCTGGAGGAGCAGGGCGCAGTCGCGGGTGGCCAGCTCGGTCTCGATGCCGCTGATCAGTTCCATGAAGAACGGCTCGACGCCGAGCATCCTGGCCGGCCGGGACAGGGCGAGGCCGACGGTGTCCGCCCGCGCGTGGGTCAGCGCGCGGGCCGCGCTGTTGGGCCGCCAGCCGATCTCCTGGGCGATGGCCTTGATGGAGGCACGGGTCGTGGGGGAGACGCCGGGGCGGTCGTTCAGTGCGTAGGACACCGCGACCTTCGAGACCCCGGCCCGGCGCGCGATGTCGGCGATCGTGGGGCGGTGCTTGGACATGCGACCTCGCTTAACCGGTTCGTGTTCAGGGGACATCCTAACTACAGCTCCCTGACCTGTGTCTTCCTCTTCCCGGTCCGGACCCCCTCGCAATCATCCGAAAAAACTGGATTGGGAGCGCTCCCGCACCCTTGACACGACCCTGGGGCACCCATACCTTCACGGCACTTACCCGGTTCAGTAACTCCGCTCGGCAGGGACGGCGGGGGAAAAGGAGGGGCTATGGGTACGCGTACCCGGGTGCGGATCACCGTCGCACTCGCCGTGTTCGGACTCGCCGCGACCGCGTGCACGGGTGGCGGTTCGTCGTCGGGAGGCTCCACCGGGCCCGCCGGCAAGGGCGGCGCTCTGCCGCGCAACGAGACGCTGTACACGACCGGCACCCAGTGGGGGCCGCCGGCCAACTACAACCCGCTGCGCAACTGGGACCACGCGACCGGCACCAAGGGCCTGGTCTACGAGACGCTGTTCCACTTCGACCCCAACGAGGGCAAGCTGACGCCCTGGCTCGCGGAGTCGGGCAGCTGGACCGGTGACAAGACGTACGACGTGAAGCTGCGCCAGGGCATCACCTGGGCCGACGGCAAGCCGCTGACCGCCAAGGACGTGGCGTACTCCTACGGCCTCGGCAAGATCGAGGCCTCCGCCTTCCACTCCCTGTGGAGCTGGCTCTCCGACGCGAAGGCGGTGGACGCGACGACCGTCCGCTTCACCTTCAAGGAGGCCCGCTACCAGGAGTGGGACTTCACCCTCTACGGCCAGCCGATCGTCCCCGAGCACGTCTGGAGCTCGCGCACCGACGAGGACATCCTCAACGGCGTCAACGACAAGCCGGTCGGCACGGGCGCGTACAAGCTCAAGAGCAAGTCCCAGGACCGGGTCGTGTGGGAGCGGCGCGAGGACTGGTGGGGCACCAAGGCGCTGAGCATGACGCCCGCTCCCCGCTACATCGTCGACGTCTCCAACCCGAGCAACGAAGTGGTCATCGGCCAGCTGGGCCAGGGCCAGCTCGACCTCAGCAACAACTTCCTGCCCGGCGCCTCCTCGCTGATCAAGAGCAAGAAGGTCGTGTCGTACTACGACAAGGCGCCGTACATGCTCTCGGCCAATACCGCCTGGCTGGTGCCCAACACCACCAAGAAGCCGATGAACGACGCCGCCTTCCGCAGGGCACTCGCCGCGTCCGTCGACACCGGGAAGATCGTCAAGGGGGTGTACGGAGACCTGGTCAAGCCCGCCAGCCCGACCGGTCTCCTGCCGCAGTGGGAGCAGTTCGAGGACAAGGCCCTCATCGCCGAGAAGGGCTTCACGCACGACGTCGCCGCGGCGAAGAAGGAACTCGCCGACGCCGGCTACAAGGACAAGAACGGTGATGGCCTCGTCGAGAACAAGGACGGCTCCGCCCTCAGTCTGAAGCTGGCCGTGCCCTCCGGCTGGACCGACTGGATGGAGGCGGCCAAGGTCATCGCCGCCGGCGCCAAGGAGGCGGGCATCAAGGTCAGCACGGAGTTCCCCGACCAGAACGCGCTCAACGAGCAGCGCGGCAACGGGGACTTCGACCTCGTGATCAACAACGAGCGTCAGCTGTCCAGCACCCCGTGGACGTACTACGACTACATCTTCCAGATGCCCGTCCAGAAGCAGCAGAACACGGTGAACTTCGGGCGGTACGAGAACCCGAAGGCCTGGGAACTGGTGCAGGAGCTCGGCGGGGTCAGGACCGATGACGTCGCGGGCATGAAGACCGCCATCTCCAAGATCCAGGACATCCAGCTCACCGAGATGCCCATCATCCCGCTCTGGTACAACGGCCTCTGGTCGCAGTCCACCTCCGGGACCTGGAAGAACTGGCCGTCCGACGCCGCGGGAGCTCCCAAGACCGCACCGGCCCTGTGGCGCAACTGGCTGGAGCTGGGCGGCTTCGAGACGCTCACCCAGCTCAAGCCCGCCAAGTGACACGGCAGTTCTGACTCGATGACCGCCCCGCCGTGCGCACGCCCACCTGACAGGTGAGCGCACGGCGGGGCTCTCCACCAGGGGAGCACCCTTGCGCCGCTACTTCGCACGCAAACTTCTCGTCTACGCACTGACCTTCGTCGTCGCCGTCACCGTCAACTGGATGATCCCGCGCTTCATGCCCGGTGACCCGGTGGCGGCCATGGTGGCCCGCGCCCGCGTCTCGCAGCCCGAGGCCGCCGAGGCGATGCGCACGTACTACAACAACCTGTTCGGCTTCGACGAGCCGCTGTGGCAGCAGTACCTGCACTTCTGGGGAGCCCTGCTCCAGGGCGACTTCGGCATCTCGATCTGGGTCTTCCCCACGCCCGTCGGCGACGTCCTGCTAGACGCGCTCCCGTACACCCTCGCCCTGATGATCCCGTCGGTGCTGCTCAGCTGGTTCGTCGGCAACTGGATCGGTGCGCTCTCCGCCCGCCGCAAGGTCCTCGACAACACCGTGCTGCCGGCCGGCTATCTGCTCACCGCGATGCCGTACATGTGGATCGCCGTCATCCTCGCCTGGGCGCTCGGCGCGAAGGCCGGCTGGTTCCCCCTGTCGGGCGGCTACAGCCTGGACATCCAGCCCGGCTGGAACGCCGACTTCGTACTGGACGCGCTGCACCACTGGGTGCTGCCGTTCCTCTCGCTCTTCCTCGTCGCGCTCGGCGGCTGGGCCATCGGCATGCGCAACATGATCATCTACGAGCTGGAGTCCGACTACTCCTCCTATCTGGCGGCCCTCGGCGCACCGCAGCGCCTCATCCGCCGCTACGCCTTCCGCAACGCCGTGCTGCCCCAGGTCACCGGCCTCGCCCTCCAGTTGGGCGTGCTCGTCGCCGGAGCACTCGTCACCGAGATCGTCTTCGCCTATCCGGGGCTCGGCTCACTGATCCTCGCCTCCATCCAGAACCAGGACTTCTTCCTGCTCCAGGGGGCCTTCCTGTTCATCGTCATCGGCGTACTCATCGCCAACTTCCTCATCGACATCGTGTACGTCGTCGTCGATCCCCGCACCCGTACGGGCATGGCAGGAGGCACCTCATGAGCACGCTGCCCGAACCGGTACCCGAGACCGCTGTGACGGCGGAGCCGCCCGCGGCCAGGCCCGGCAGCGAGTGGCTGCACTACGCGGTCCGCAACCCGAAGCTGATCATCGGCGCCGTCGTCGTCGCGGTCCTGCTCGCCGTGGGCCTCGTCGGCCCGATGCTGCTCGACAACGGCAACCCCAACGAGTACGTCGGCCCCCAGGCCTCCGCACCCGACGGCACGTACTGGATGGGCACCACCACCTTCGGCCAGGACGTGTACGCGCAGTTCGTGCACGGGCTCCGCGCCACGTTCCTGGTCGGTGTCGTCGGCGGTGCGATAGCCGCCGTCATCGCCATGCTCGTCGGCTTCATCGCCGGCTACCGGGGCGGCCTCGTCGACGAGGTCCTGAACATGCTCACCAACGTCGTCCTGGTGATACCGGCCCTCGCGGTCCTGCTGATCATCAACGCGTACATGGGGGTGCGCAGCGTCGCCGTACAGGGCCTGTTCATCGGCCTCACCTCGTGGCCCTGGGCGGCCCGCGCGATCCGGGCGCAGACGTTCTCGCTGCGCACCCGGGAGTTCGTGGACCTCGCCCGGCTCAGCGGAAGCGGCACCTGGCGGATCGTCTTCCGCGAGATCGCGCCCAACATGAGCTCGTACCTCTTCATGATGTTCATCCTGCTCTTCGGCGGGTCCATCCTCATCGCCTCCTCGCTGGACTTCATCGGGCTCGGCCCGACCGAGGGCGTCTCGCTCGGCCTGATGCTGCAGAGCGCCCAGCAGTGGAGCGCGCTCCAACTCGGCATGTGGTGGTGGTTCGTCCCGCCGGGCGCCGGGATCACCGCGATCGTCGGCGCGCTCTACGTCGCCAACGTCGGCCTCGACGAGGTCTTCAACCCGAAGCTGAGGGAGTCGTGAGCACATGACCCTGACCGTCAACGACCTGCGGGT
The DNA here is from genome assembly GCF_036226745.1 of Streptomyces sp. NBC_00683. NCBI lineage: Bacteria > Bacillati > Actinomycetota > Actinomycetes > Kitasatosporales > Streptomycetaceae > Streptomyces > Streptomyces sp. NBC_00683. The sequence goes on from NZ_CP109013.1 coordinate 5,144,982, forward strand.
CCACTACCGCACGCTGCGTGGCGAGGTCCGGGCGCTGGACGGTGTGAGCTTCGACCTGGCGGACGGCGAGATCCTCGGCCTGGCGGGCGAGTCGGGCTGCGGCAAGACCACCCTCGGCAAATCCCTGATCCGGCTCGACGGCCGGATGCGGCACGTGGGCGGCACCGTCACCCTGGACGGCGACGAACTGCCGCTGTCCGACGACCGCGCGATGAACGCCTACCGCTTCCACAAGGTCTCGCTCGTCCCCCAGTACTCGATGAGCGCGCTCAACCCGACCCGCCGCATCGGCCGCATGATCCGTGAGCTCCTCGCCTCGCGCGGCGTCAGCGTCGACACCGGCGAACTGCACCGCCGGCTGGCCCTCGTGGGCCTGGAACCCGACGTCCTGGACCGCTACCCGATCGAGCTCTCCGGCGGCATGAAGCAGCGCGCCGTCATGGTGATCTCCACGCTCCTGGACCCCTCGGTCCTGATAGCCGACGAGGTCACCTCGGCGCTGGACGTCTCCAACCAGCAGGCCGTCGTCGGCGCCCTCACCGGACTCCGCGACAAGGGCCTGGTCACGAGCATGATCTTCGTGACCCACGACCTCGGACTGACCTCGCACATCGCCGACTCGATCATGGTGATGTACGCGGGCAAGCTCGCCGAGAAGGCGCCCACGAAGGCCCTGACGACCGAGCCCCGCCACCCGTACACCAAGATGCTGATCGGCTCGCTGCCCCAGGTGGGCGCCCGGTACAAGGACAAGCCGCTCAGCGGCATCAAGGGATCGCCGCCCTCCCTGCTGAACCCGCCGGCCGGCTGCCGCTTCCGCGACCGCTGCCCCCTCGCCGACAGCCGGTGCGAGCAGGAGCCGCCCGTCGTCGAGATAGCCCCCCGCCACACCGTCGCATGCTGGAAGGCGGCCTGATGCTGACTCTCGACCGTGTCACCAAGACCTTCCGGGCCGGTGCCTTCGGCGGCGGTTCCGTCACCGCCGTCGACCGGGTGTCCTTCGAAGCGGCACCCGGCGAGCTCGTCTCCCTCATCGGCGAGAGCGGCAGCGGAAAGTCCACCATCGGCCGGATGGTCCTCGGCCTCACCAGGGCCAGCGGCGGCAGCCTCACCCTGGACGGCGAGCAGGTCAAGCCCGGCAAGGACTTCTACCGCCGCGTCCAGGGCGTCTTCCAGGACCCCTTCAGCTGCTACAACCCGGTCTTCAAGGCCGACCGCGTCTTCGCACTCGTCCGCCGCTCCTACCACCCGGGCCTCTCGGACAAGGAGTGGGCCGACCGGGTCGAGAGCGCGGTACGCGACGTACGCCTGGACCCGGGACAGGTCCTCGGCCGCTACCCGCACCAGCTCAGCGGCGGCCAGCTGCAGCGCCTGCTCATCGCCCGCGCCCTCCTGCTGGATCTGCGCTTCCTGGTCGCCGACGAGATCACCAGCATGCTCGACGCCTCCACCCGCATCGATGTCCTCAACCTCCTCGCCGGCCTCAAGGAACGCGGCCTCGGCGTCCTCTACATCACCCACGACCTCTCGCTCGGCACCTACCTCGCCGAGAAGACCGTGGTGCTCCGCAGCGGCCGTGTCGTCGAACGCGGTGACACGCAGAAGGTCTTCGGCAACCCGCTGCACCCCTACACCCGCACCCTCCTGGCCGCCGTGCCCCGCCTCAACCAGCCCTGGACGGCCGCCGTCCCCGTGGAGACCTGCGCCTACCACGAGGGCCCGGCGTCCGGCGACGACCTGTACGAGACCGAACCGGGCCACTTCGTCGCCTGCGCCGGGCTCCCCGACTGCGGAAGGACCCTCACGTGACCCTGCGCCACCTGCCCCTGCACGAAGGCTGGACGCTTCACGCCGACGGCCCCGTGCCCGTGGGGCTCCCCGCAGGAGGCGTTCCGGCGGCCGTCCCCGGCTGCGTCCACACCGACCTGCTGGCCGCCGGACTGATCGAGGACCCCTATCTGGACGACAACGAGACCCGGCTGGGCTGGATCGGCCGCACCGACTGGACGTACCGCACCACCTTCGACTGGTCCGCCGACGAGCACACGTTCACCGATCTGTGCTTCGACGGCCTCGACACCGTCGCCACCGTCCTGGTCAACGGCACCGAGGCCGGCAGCACCGCCAACCAGCACCGCAGCTACCGCTTCCCCGTCCGGCCGCTGCTGCGCGAGGGCGCCAACACCCTCGACGTACGCTTCACCGCCCCGTACACCTACGCCGAGGCGCTGCGCGACAAGCTCGGCGACCGGCCGGGCGCGTACACGGAGCCGTACGCCTTCATCCGCAAGATGGCCTGCAACTTCGGCTGGGACTGGGGGCCGACCCTGGTCACCTCCGGCATCTGGCGCCCGGTCGCGCTTGAGTCCTGGACGGGCCCGCGCATCGCCGGCGTGAAGGTGCTCGCCGACCTGGACGGCGACGGGGTGCCGCGCCTCGCGCTCACCCTCGACGTCGACCGGGCCGGGGACGGGCCGCTGGAGGCCTCGGTGGAGGTGGCCGGCGAACGGGCCGTGCTCACCGTCCCCGCGGGAGAGGACCGCGCGGCCGTCACCCTGCCCGTACCCGGGGCCGGTCGCTGGTGGCCGCACAGCCATGGCGAGCAGCCGCTGTACGACGTCACCGTGCGCCTCGGCGACCACGCCTGGACCGGCAGGACCGGCTTCCGGGGAGTGACCCTGGAGCGCGAGGCGTTCGGCCTCTCCGTCAACGACGAGCCCGTCTTCGTACGCGGGGTGAACTGGATCCCCGACGACTGCTTCCCGGCCCGCGTCACCCGGCAGCGGATCTCCGACCGCTTCGACCAGGCGATCGCCGCGGGCGTCAACCTCGTCCGGGTCTGGGGCGGCGGCCTCTACGAGAGCGACGACTTCTACGAGCTGGCCGACGAGAAGGGCCTGCTGGTCTGGCAGGACTTCCCGTTCGCCTGCGCCGCCTACCCCGAGGAGCAGCCGCTGTACGACGAGGTGGCCGCCGAGGTGCGCGAGAACCTCGTACGGCTCGCCCCGCACCCCTCCCTGGTCCTGTGGTGCGGTAACAACGAGAACCTGGAGGGCCACGCGGACTGGGGCTGGCAGGAGGAGCTCCAGGGCCGGACCTGGGGCCACGGCTACTACCACGAGCTGCTGCCCGCCCTGTGCGCCGAGACCGACCCCACCCGCCCGTACTGGCCGGGGTCGCCCTACTCGGGCTCTCCGGAGCTTCCCCCGAACGACCCGGCCCTGGGCACGGTCCACCTCTGGGAGGTCTGGAACCGTGTCGACTACCGCCACTACGCCGACACGGCCCACCGCTTCGTCGCCGAGTTCGGCTTCCAGGGACCGCCCGCGTACGCCACCCTGCGCCGGGCCGTCAGCGGCCCGCTCGCCCCGGACGCCCCGCTGGTCGCCCACCACCAGAAGGCCCAGGACGGCGACGCGAAACTGCTGCGCGGCCTGGGCGACCATCTCCCGCAGCCGTCCGGCTTCGACGACTGGCACTGGCTCACCCAGCTGAACCAGGCCCGCGCCGTCGCCTTCGGCATCAGGCACTTCCGCTCGCACACCCCGTACTGCACGGGCTCGATCGTGTGGCAGCTCAACGACTGCTGGCCGGTCGTGTCCTGGGCCGCCGTGGACGGCGACGGCCGCCGCAAGCCGCTCTGGTACGCGCTGCGCAAGGTGTACGCGGACCGTCTGCTGGCCGTACGGGACGGCGCCCTGCACCTGGTCAACGACTCGGCCCGTGTCTGGGAGGGAAACCTGCGGCTGACCCGGCACGGGCTGGACGGGGCGGTCCTGGCCGAGGAGGAGATCGCGGTGAGCACGGCCGCGCGCGGCGTCACCCGCGTCGACCTCCCGCCGTCCGTCGCCCTGCCGGGGGACAGCGCCCGCGAGGTGCTGGTGGCGCGGCTGGGCGAGGTGAGGGCGGTCGAGTTCTACGAGGAGGACACCCGGGTCGCGCTGCCGCCGGCACGGTACGACGTGTCGGTCACACAGGGTGACGAGTCCGGTATCGGTTACCGGGTCACCGTGACGGCGCGGACGCTCCTGCGGGACCTCGCGCTCTTCCCCGACCGGCTGGATCCGGCGGCCGAGGTGGACGACATGCTCGTCACCCTGCTGCCGGGCGAGAGCGCGGTGTTCCATGTCACCGGTGCCGTCCTGAAGGACCCGGAGGCACTGGGATCCGGACCGGTTCTGAGGTGCGTCAACGACGCCGTCGCACCCTGAGATGGCGATGCCCTGGCGATCGGTGGCGCGGCCGTGGCTGCTCGGCCGTTGGGGTGCGGCGAGTTTCCGTCATTCCGGTTTGCGGGGCTTCGCTCCCGTTACCCCGTCCGGGCATGTGCTGATGCTGTACGCACCGTCTGACGCACCCTCAAACGGTCAATAAAATAAGACAACATCGAGCCGCTGTTCCGCTGTTCGAGGGAGGCCCCCGGATAGGGTCTTGTGCCAACGCGGAGCCGCGCGCCCACGCCCGGGTGGTGGAATGCAGACACGGCGAGCTTAAACCTCGCTGCCTCCTCGGGGGCGTGCCGGTTCGAGTCCGGCTCCGGGCACCACCGCACAGTCGGTGGGGCCCGATCGGGCGCACAATACTTCAGTGGTCAACTTCTCTCAAAGATCCTCCTCTGGCACTAGAGTCATTGTTTTGCCTACCCATTACTCTTGTGGCAAGGCCACGCAGGGTGGCCATGGAGGAGTGAAATGAGGAGCAGCAACCCGGTCTTCTCGCGACGGGGCTTCAGCCGCGACAACGGCTATGCGGGCTTCAACGCGGCACCGCAGGCCGGGGCCCCCGCAGCGGGTGCCAACCCGTACGCGCAGGGCGCCGCCGCCAACCCGTACGCCACGAACCCCTACGCCCAGCCGGACGCCCAGTACGGCGCCCCGCAGGCGCCCGCGCGCTCCGGCGCGATGACGATCGACGACGTGGTCACGCGTACGGCGATGACGCTGGGCACCGTGGTGCTCACCGCCGCGCTCTCGTGGGCCCTTCTGCCGGTCGACGAGGCCAACCTGGGCAAGTCCTACGGCATCGCCATCGGCGCCGCCCTGGTGGCGTTCGTCCTGGCGATGGTCCAGTCCTTCAAGCGCAAGCCGTCCCCGGCGCTGATCCTCGCGTACGCGGCCTTCGAGGGTGTCTTCCTCGGAGTGATCTCCAGCGCGGTCAGCACCTACATCAGCCCCGGCACGGTGATGCAGGCGGTGATGGGCACCATGTGTGTCTTCGCCGGTGTCCTCATCGCGTACAAGATGCGCTGGATCCGCGTCACCCGCCGCTTCTACGGCTTCGTGATGGCAGCGGCCGTCGGCTTCGTGCTCCTGATGATGGTCAACCTGCTGGTCTCCGTGTTCGGCGGCGGTGACGGCCTGGGCTTCCGCAGCGGCGGCCTCGGCATCCTCTTCGGAGTCATCGGCATCATCCTCGGTGCGTGCTTCCTGGCCCTGGACTTCAAGCAGGTCGAGGACGGCGTCAACTTCGGAGCCCCGCGCGAGGAGTCCTGGCTGGCGGCCTTCGGCCTCACCCTGACCCTGGTGTGGATCTACCTGGAGATGCTGCGCCTGCTCTCCATCCTCAACGGGGACGACTGACCCGCGGGGATCCCCGGGATCCCTCCGGACCCGGCTCGACGGAACGGCCCGCAGGCACTGCCTGCGGGCCGTTCCGTCTGTTGCCGGGGTGCTGCGGGGTCACAGGAGCCTTCTGGCTGCCCGCCTCAGGTCGTACTCGTGGATGATCGCTTTGGCATGGCCGTAGGTGAGGTCGTGTTCGCTCCGCAGCCAGCTGACCTTCTCCTCGAAACGGAAGAGGGAGGGGCCGTCGTCGACGGTGCGAAGCCAGTCGGCGATGTCACGACCGGTGCATTGAGGGATCCGGGAGAGCAGGTTGCGATGGGTTTCTTCGGAGAAGACTTGAGACATCGGCGCCTCCGACGCAGTGCGCGTTGCTGGTCCTTCCCGACACCGTGCCCGAGCTTCGGCCCGTTGGCAACCATCCTGCGGGGGCGCGTAGGGTCACGGCGTGCTCGATACGACGCCTCTGATCACCGCCGTGGACCGATTCGCCGACCGTCTGCGCAGCGCCCCGCAGAGCCGGCTGCAGCGCGGTGCCGCCGCCGGTGCCCTGGCCACGGCCAGGGAGCTGACCGCACGGGCCCAGCGTGCCGAGGCACCGGACCGGGAGCCGCGCGTCATGCCGGACGCCGGGATATTCGCGGTCGGTGACCAGCTCGCCGTCGCGGGCCGCGATCTGGCGGTGGCACTGGAAACGGCCTCGTCCGCGGAGCTGGACGAGGCCGTGCGATTCGTCGACGCAGCGGCGGCGCGGGCGTTCTCCTGAGCCCGCGCGGGCCGGAGCGGGCGTGCGTACCGCGTACTAGAACGAGGCGATGACGCGGTCGGCGAGGATGTAGACGTTCTCCTTGCCGCACGAGAACGTCAGTGCGTAGGCGCCGGAGACACCGGAACCACCCAGCAGCACCGGCTGCTCGCCGGCGCGCAGCGAATCGGAGAGCCGCTCGGCGGTCTCGCGGTGCCCGGGGGTCATACAGAGCGTGGTGCCGTCGGCGAAGACATAGACATCGAGCGTCCCGAGCGGGCCGGGGCGGACGTCGGTGAGCTCGGTACCGGTGTCGGCGAGCCGCTCCAGCCGGTTCACGGTACGCTCATGGTCAGTGACAACCGGTGTCTGCACCGGGACGAAGTCCGGGTGTGAGGGGTGGCGGCGACGTGCCGCTGCCAGCTCGGGGGAGTCCTCGGCGAACTCCGCGAATTCGGAGATCTCGGCGACCTCGGGCAGATCGGTCAGCTCGATCAGCTCCTCCATGGCCTCGGTGGCTTCGAGGTCCATCGCCTCGAGGCCGGCGAAATCGGCCTGGCGGGGCATGAAGAACGGGGCGTCCTCGCCGAGGCCGGCGAGCCCGCCGAGCAGGGACGGGGCGTCGGCGGCGTCGCGCGCCTCCTGGGCGGCCCAGAAGGCACGGGCTTCGGCCAGCTCGCGCTCCCGCTCCTCGGCGAGTGCGTCGGCGACCGCAACGCGTATCTCCTCGGCGGAGGCGGAGACGGCGGCGCTCCGGTTCTGCTGTTCGGGCACGGACGCGCTGAGGCTCCGTCCCTCCGCCAGCTCCGTCCGCAGAGCCGCGACCTGCTTGCGCAGCCCGTGAGCGGCGTGCAGAGCAGCGGCGCCGACAGCCGTGGCAGCGGCGGTGGTCAGCAACAGGGCAAATGACATGGCGCTCACTGACATACTCCCGGTTTCAAATCGACACCCCCGACTTCCTACCTCAGCTTGTCCTGTACTCGTGCCTGCTGTCAGTGCATTACGTCACGAATTGGACAGGTCTTTGGGCCTGATGTTTAGCCCTGTGGCTGGTGTGACCTGCGGAAACGACTCTCCCCCGGGACGCAGATCACATCCTGGGGGAGATTCGGTCACGTTCGGGGCTCGGCCGGGTTCAAAACAGCCCCTCCGAGGGAGGGCGAGTCGCTCTCCAGGCCCTGTGCCCGGGCCTAGCTGAGGCGCTCGATGACCATGGCCATGCCCTGGCCACCGCCCACGCACATGGTCTCCAGGCCGAACTGCTTGTCGTGGAACTGCAGGCTGTTGATCAGCGTGCCGGTGATCCTGGCGCCGGTCATGCCGAAGGGGTGGCCGACGGCGATCGCGCCACCGTTGACGTTGACCTTGTCCAGCGGCAGGCCGAGGTCCCGGTAGGACGGGATGACCTGGGCGGCGAACGCCTCGTTGATCTCGGCCAGGTCGATGTCGTCGATGGTCAGGCCGGCACGCTTCAGCGCCTGCTTGCTGGCCTCGACCGGTCCGTAGCCCATGATCTCGGGGGACAGGCCGGAGACGCCGGTCGAGACGATCCGGGCCAGCGGGGTCAGGCCCAGCTCGCGCGCCTTGGTGTCGGACATGATCACGAGCGCGGCGGCGCCGTCGTTGAGCGGGCAGCAGTTGGCCGCGGTGACGAGGCCGTCGGGGCGGAAGACCGGCTTCAGGCCCTGCACGCCGTCCAGGGTGACGCCCGCGCGCGGGCCGTCGTCCTGCGAGACGACCGTGCCGTCCGGCGTCGTCACCGGGGTGATCTCGCGCTCCCAGAAGCCGTTCTTGATGGCCGCCTCGGCGAGGTTCTGCGACCGGACGCCGAACTCGTCCATGTCCTGGCGGGTGACGCCCTTGGTCCGGGCCAGGTTCTCCGCGGTCTGCCCCATGGAGATGTACGCGTCCGGGACGATGCCGTCCTCGCGCGGGTCGGTCCAGCTCGCACCGCTCTCCTCGGCGCGGGCGGCGGTACGGGCCTCGGCCTCGGCGAAGAAGGGGTTGTGCGTGTCCGGGAGGCTGTCGGAGTTGCCCTTGACGAAGCGGGACACCATCTCGACACCGGCGGAGATGAAGACGTCGCCCTCGCCGGCCTTGATGGCGTGCAGCGCCATGCGGCTGGTCTGCAGCGAGGACGAGCAGTAGCGGGTGACCGTACAGCCGGGGAGGTGGTCCATCCCCATCTGCACGGCGATGATGCGGCCCAGGTTGTTGCCCTGCTCGCCGCCGGGGAGGCCGCAGCCGAGCATCAGGTCGTCGATGTCCCTGGGGTCCAGCTCGGGGACCTTGGCCAGCGCGGTCTGGATGATGGTGGCGGTCAGGTCGTCCGCGCGCAGGTCCTTGAGGGACCCCTTGAAGGCCCGGCCGATGGGCGAGCGGGCGGCGGAAACGATCACGGCTTCGGGCATCACGCGGCTCCATGAGGGCTGGAAGACTGGGCTGACTTGGAAGTTACCCGGACGTATAGCTGAGGTCACCCAACAGGCTGTGTGATGCGGACCTCTTTTCTAAGCAACCGCTCAGTCGCCCGGGTTGTTCCCGCGGGGGACCGCCGGTCCGCGCCACCGCCGGGCCACCCTCACCCCCGGGCCGTCAGGGCCGCTCCCGTGCGGGCCGCCATGTGGCCCCCGACCCCGACCCGGACGGCGGCGGCCCGGACGGCGGCAGCCCGCCGTCCGCGGCGTCCACGCCGTGCCGGTCCGCCGGCTCCGTGTGCGCGGGCAGGCGCCGCCGCCTGCGGTGCTTGAGCAGGGCCCACGGCGCCCGTGCCCCCGTGACCTCCGTACCCGCCTCCCGTGCCGCCTGGGAGGCCGCCTTCGCCACCGGCAGCATGTCCTCGCGCCGCGACCCGTCCAGATGGTCGGACTCCGGCCACAGCCCCAGCACCGCGCACAGCGTCGGCAGCATCGCCATCGACGCGGTCGCGTACCCCTCCGCCGACGGGTGGTAGTTGTCGGGGCCGAACAGCTCACGCGGATTCGCCTCGAACTCGGGCCCGAGCAGATCGCCCAGCGACACCGTCCGCCCGCCCTGCTCCACCGCACCGATCGTCTGGGCCGCCGCCAACTGGCGGCTCACCCGTCGCGCCAGCCACCGCAGCGGCTGGTAGACCGGCTCGATCGTGCCCAGGTCCGGGCACGTGCCCACGACCACCTCGGCGCCGGCCGTACGCAGCCTCCGTACGGCCGTACTCAGACAGCGCACCGACTGCGTCGCCGGCATCCGGTGGGTCACATCGTTCGCGCCGATCATGATCACGCAGACGTCCGGCACCCCCGACGGATCGGCCAGGACCAGCGACACCTGCCGGTCCAGATCGTCCGAGCGGGCCCCGGGCAACGCCACGTTCCGCAGATCCACCGGCCTCTCGGCCACCGCCGCCAGCCCGGACGCGAGCAGCGCCCCCGGTGTCTGACCGGCCCTGCGCACCCCCTGCCCGGCCGCCGTGGAGTCACCCAGCATCACGAACCGCAACGGATCGGTGGGGCCGGCGAAGGCCACCCCGTACCGTCCGTTCGCACTCGGTGGGACCGGCGCCGTACCACCGCCCACCTGCCTTTTTGCCAGCTGTACCTCCGCCAGCACCAGACCCACCGTCGCCGCACCGATCAGCCCGACGCTTCCGCCGCCGTAGGCTGCGCCCGCCGCGATCCGCCGTGCCACCCTCGCCCTCGACACAGTCCGGTCCACCTCCTCCTTGCTGTGCAGCTGTACACAGCACTACCTGCCCCGTGCGGGGCGTAGCCCAATCGCTTCGTCCAATGTCCTCCCCGTACGCATAGTCTTGCTTGACCATCTCGGAGACCCCGGAGTACACGGTGCAATTCCACGATTCGATGATCAGTCTTGTCGGCAACACCCCGCTGGTGAGGCTGCGCAATGTGTCGGCAGGCATTCAGGCGACGGTCCTGGCCAAAGTCGAGTACTTCAACCCCGGCGGGTCGGTGAAGGACCGCATCGCGCTGCGCATGATCGAGGCCGCCGAGCAGAGCGGCGAACTCAAGCCCGGCGGCACGATCGTGGAGCCGACCAGCGGCAACACGGGCGTCGGCCTGGCCATCGTCGCCCAGCAGAAGGGCTACAAGTGCATCTTCGTGTGCCCGGACAAGGTGTCCGCGGACAAGATCAACGTCATGCGGGCGTACGGCGCGGAGGTCGTCGTCTGCCCGACGGCCGTTGACCCCGAGCACCCGGACTCGTACTACAACGTCTCCGACCGCCTGGTCCGCGAGACGCCCGGTGCCTGGAAGCCCGACCAGTACTCCAACCCGAACAACCCGCGCTCGCACTACGAGACGACGGGCCCCGAGCTCTGGGAGCAGACCGACGGGAGGATCACCCACTTCGTCGCCGGCGTCGGCACCGGCGGCACGATCTCCGGCACGGGCCGCTATCTCAAGGAGATCAGCGACAACCGCGTGCAGGTCATCGGGGCCGACCCGGAGGGCTCCGTCTACTCCGGCGGATCGGGACGCCCGTACCTGGTCGAGGGTGTCGGCGAGGACTTCTGGCCGAGCGCCTACGACCGCACGGTCACGGACGAGATCGTCGCGGTGTCCGACAAGGACTCCTTCCAGATGACCCGGCGCCTCGCCAAGGAGGAGGGTCTGCTGGTCGGCGGCTCCTGCGGCATGGCGGTCGTCGCGGCCCTGGAGGTCGCCGCGCGGCTCGGCCCCGACGACGTGGTGGTCGTCCTGCTGCCGGACAGCGGCCGCGGCTACATGAGCAAGATCTTCAACGACGAGTGGATGGCCGACTACGGCTTCCTGGAGGACACCGGCACCTCCGCCCAGGTCGGTGCCGTCCTCGACTTCAAGGAGGGCCCGATCCCCACGCTCGTCCACATGCACCCGGACGAGACGGTCGGCGAGGCCATCGACGTACTGCGCGAGTACGGCGTCTCCCAGATGCCGATCGTGAAGCCGGGCGCGGGCCACCCGGACGTGATGGCCGCCGAGATCATCGGTTCCGTGGTCGAGCGTCAGCTCCTGGACGCCCTGTTCACGCAGCGCGCCTCGCTCTCCGACCCGCTGGACAAGCACATGTCGGCACCGCTGCCGCAGGTCGGCTCCGGTGAACCGGTCGAGGACCTGATGGCCGCGCTCAGCGGTACGGACGGCTCCGACGCGGCGATCGTGCTGGTCGAGGGCAAGCCGAAGGGCGTGGTGAGCAGGCAGGACCTGCTGGCGTTCCTCGCGAAGGACGCGACACCGAAGCCGTAGGCCGGATTTCCGGGCTTCGCGAAACCGGTACGAGCGCGACACGTGCACGCAGCACCGGCTTAACACGGCTCCGGCACAGTAGTGGATGTCGGCAGGGGAAACCCCGCCGGCACCAGATACGGCGACACGGACTACGGAGCGGCTCCCGGACCTCCACCGTCGCCAGGACGCGATACCCGGCCCTGACCCGGGAGCGCGTCCCTCGCGGGGACCGCCGTCGTCCCGCCCTCCGGGAAACCGGGGGTGCGGCGGTCCCCGCGACATATCCATGCGCGGAGATCGCTGCGATCCGTGGCACGCGGATGCGAGCGGACCGGCGGCACTCGCCCCCGCAGCCCGCAGCCGTCAGGCCTCCCAGTCGGACGAGGTCCTCCCGCGCTGCTTGTCCCGGAACCACGGCCACCCACGGGCGGCGTGCACCGCGTTCACCCCGACGATCCCGAGCCAGGCCACGACGAGCCCGTCGATCCCGGCATTCGCGACGCCGATCGCCGACAGCGGGATGGCCAGCACCAGCGAGACGACCCCGAAGCCGAAGCGCTCCCCGAAGGTCCCGCCCGTCCGGACAGGCTGCGTACCGCCCCGGGCGACCACCATCTGCTGCTCGGCGAAATGCCGCCGCACCCGCCGGTCGAGGGTGCCGTCGAGCCGCTGCTCGACCTTCTCCAGGAACGAGTCGATGAGTGCGGACTCGTATTCGGGGCCCAGCTCGCTACGGGCCTGCAGGGTCGCGTCGAGCTCTCGCTTGAGCTCGGAGTCACGGGCTTCCATGCGTCCTACGGTACGAATCGCGGGCGCCCGGGTCAGTGGGGTTAGCCCCCCTGTTTCCGCCCGTGTCCCTGCCGGGCGGGACGGCTCATCCCCATGCCGGGCGGGGCCGGGCTCATCGGCGTAGCGTTGACCGGGCGAAGAGGGGAGCCGGTTCATGACCACCGCGACACCTTCCGCCCGCACCATCCCCCGCACGTCCGAGGAGCGGGCGCGTGAGGTCAACGAGGCAGAGCTCCGCGCCACGCTGTCCACCTTCCGGGAGCTGTCCGACGAGGACTGGCAGCGCCCGACGACCTGCACGGGCTGGACGGTCCGCGACATGCTCGCCCACATCGTCGGCCAGTACGAGGAGCTCCCCAGGCCCTGGGTCTCCGTACGGCGGATCCGGCAGGCGGGGCGGACTCATCCGCACCTGGGCCGGCTCGACGGTCACAACGAGAGCCAGATCGAGGACAGGCGGGCCGTGCCGGGCAGGGAGCTGATCGGCGCCCTCGCCCACTACGCCCCCCAGGGCCTGCGCGCACTGCGCCGCGTACCCGCGCCCGTCCGCCGGAAGATGCGGCTCAGCCTGCTCTACCCGGAGGCCAGGGCCCTTCCCGACGACTCGATGGACTACCTGAACCGGGTGCTCATCGCCCGGGACACCTGGATGCACCGGGTGGAGCTCAGCGACGCGACGGGAGCGGAGCTGCTCCTCGACGGGCACGACCGCGAGATCGTGGACCAGGTGGTGCTCGACCTCGCGCTCGCCTGGACCGGCCCCGCGGTGGAGATCGACCTCCACGGCCCCGCGGGCGGCAACTGCCTCCTCCTGGGCATCGGCGCCCCCGCGGCGAGGCTCCGCGCGGACGCGATCACCTTCGCCCGCCATGTGTCGGGCCGCCCTCCGCGCGGGCCGCTGGAGCTGGACGGCGACGACGACGCGCGGGCGGCGCTCATGGCGGCGCGTGTCGTGTTCTGACCCCCGTGCGTGGCAACTCGGCTATGTAGGCTGCTTGTTGACCTTGCAGTGCGTTCGACTCCATGAGGAGACCCAGTGGCCGAGCAGCCGATGCCTTCCGATGCGCCCGAGCAGCACGCGAGGATCAACACCACGCAGCCGCATACGGCTCGTATCTGGAACTACTGGCTCGGCGGCAAGGACAACTACCCGGTCGACCAGGCGGCCGGCGACCAGATACGGACACTGCACCCCGGCATCGGTGACTACGCGCAGGCCGACCGGCTGTTCCTCGGGCGGGCCGTGCGGCACATGGTCGCCGACTGCGGCATCCGGCAGTTCCTCGACATAGGAACCGGCCTGCCCACGGCCGACAACACCCACGAGGTGGCCCAGCGGCTGGCGCCCGAGTCCCGCATCGTCTACGTCGACAACGACCCGCTGGTGCTCGCCCACGCGCGCGCCCTGCTCACCAGTACGCCCGAGGGGAGGACCGACTACCTCGACGAGGACCTGCGCAACATCGACCGCATCCTGGAGCACGCGGCGAAGACGCTGGACTTCAGCGAGCCTGTGGCGCTCGTCCTGCTCGGCGTGGTCATCTTCCTCGAGGACAGCGAGGAGGCGTACGGAACCGTGCGCCGCCTGATGGACCGCCTGCCGTCCGGGAGCCACCTGATCCTCTCCCATACGATCACGGATCCGGCGATGCCCGATGTGGACGCGGCGGTGGCGTTCTGGAACGAGCACGGAACCCCGAAGCTGACCCAGCGCACCCCTGACCAGGTCGCCCGGTTCTTCGACGGCCTGGAGCTCCTGGACCCGGGCGTGGTGTCGTGCAACCGGTGGCGTCCCGATGCGGACACGGACGGCCTGCCGGACGAGGTGGCCATGTTCAGTGGAGTCGCACGCAAGCCCTGAGGGTGTCGCTCGAAGGACCGTCCCGGACGACGGTCCTGTATATGGACATACAGTCCGCTTGCTGGCTGAATAGATTCGTCGGCGCCGTGCGGTGCGACGGATTCCGGAGGGACCAGCATGAACGGGAGCAGCCCGGCTGCGCGCTTGCAGCGGCTCTTCGAAGGGCAGCGGCTCACGCCCACCCAGCGGCGGATCGCGCACTCCATGGTGCGGCGGGCCGCCGACGCTCCCTTCCTGTCCAGTGTGGAGCTGGCCGAGCTGGCCGGGGTCAGCCAGCCGTCCGTTACCCGGTTCGCCGTCGCGCTCGGCTTCGACGGGTATCCGGCCCTCCGCAAGCACCTGCGAGAGGTCGCACCGGACGGAGCGGCCGGCGGGGGTGGCGTGGAGGAGACCCTCAACGAGTACCAGCAGGCGGTCCGGGCGGAGATCGAGAACCTGCAGCACCTGGCCGAACTCCTCGCCGATCAGGGCCCGGTGGAGCGGGCGGGCCGGTTGCTGGCCGGATCGCGCCCGCTGCCCGTGCTGGGCCTGCGGGCGGCCTCGTCGCAGGCGCGGGGGTTCGGGTACTTCGCCGCCAAGGTGCACCCGGACGTCCGCGTGCTCGACGAGGGCGGCAGCATGCTGCACGACCGGATCGACGCCGCCCGGCGGGCGGGGGCCACTGCGCTGATGTGTTTCGCGCTGCCCCGGCATCCGAGGGAGGTCGTGGACGCGCTCGGGTACGCGCAGGCGCAGGGGCTGACCGTCGTGACCGTTGCCGATTCGGCCTTCGCCCCGGTGGCCAAGCACAGCGACGTGCTGATTCCGGCCGCCGTCGGGACCGGGCTCGCCTTCGACACGGCCTGTGCGCCGATGCTGCTGGGGCGGGTGCTGCTGGAGGCGATGTGCGACGGGCTGCCGGAGGCGCAGGCCCGGCTGGAGGAGTTCGACGCGCGGGCGGCGGCGCGGGGGCTGTTCGTCGAGTAGGGATCCGCTGACTGCCCTCGTTTTTTGGCGATTCTCAGGTGTCGCTCATCTGTGCCCATTAATCTCCGCGCCCAGGAAGGTCCACAGGGAGTCGTGGAGAGGGGTACGGACGTGGGGCGCGGAGCGCAGTCGTTGGCGAGGGTGGCCGTGATCGTGCGGGCGGGGGCGGCACCTCTGTGGTGGCCGGGCCTGCTGGCGGCGGCAGTCGGGGCATTCGTACCGGGGCTGACCGGGCGGCGGGTCGGGCTGCTGGCCGGGGCGGCGCTTTTCCTCGTGGCCGCGGCCGTGGTGGCTCTGCTGCGTACGGGGCGGTACGCGGAGCTCGCCGAGGGGGCCGCACGGGCCGGACGGAGCGACTTCCTGCAGGACCGGGCCGTGACCGTGCGGAACTGGCGGCGGGGGCACCGGTGGTGGCTGCTGGGGGCGTTCGTGGCGGCCGTGGCGAGCGGTTTCCTCGTGCCGGGGGCCGGCGGGCTCGTGCTCGCCGGGTCCGGGGCCGGGCTCTGGGCCAAGGCCGTGCGGATCGGGCGGCGGGAGCGGCGGGACGACGTCCTGTACTGGGTGCGCACCGACTGGGTGGTGCGCGGCAGGCCCGCGGGCAAGCAGGTGAAGGCGTACCGGACGACCGGGCCCGCGGCGGGCGACGCCGCGCCCGGAGGGGCGCGGCGTCGCAGCCGCTGATGCCGGGGCGTCAGACCTCCAGTTCGGCTTCGATCTTCTTCAGCTGGTGGCGGGCCATCGCCAGGTTGGCGCGGCCCGAGTCCAGTACCAGGTAGAGGAACAGGCCGTTGTTGCCGCGGGTCTTGAGCAGGCGGATCAGGTGGTACTGGCCGCTGAGGGTGATCAGGATGTCCTCGATCTCTTCCTTGATCCCCAGGTGCTCCATCGTGCGGAGCTTGGCGCGTACGACGTCGGTGTTGCCCGCTGCCGCGACATCCAGGTTGAAGTCCTTGCCACCGCCGAGGGTGCCGAGTGCCATGCCGCTGGTGTAGTCGACGAGTGCGACACCGAGGGTGCCCTCGATCGACGTCATCGCGTCCTTCAGTGACGCTTCGGTGTTGGCCATGAGTGCTCGTTCCTTTCCTGGCCGGCCCGGGCGGGCCGGATTCGTGTGTGTCAGCTGGGGTCTTGTGTGGGGCGACGGGGGAGTGCGCGGGCCTGCGGGGCGCGTGCCGGGGGCGCGGGGCGGTCGGCGCGCTCCAGCGCGGCGTCGACCACCTCACCGATGCGGGCGCCCGCGCGGCGTCCCTCCAGGTGCAGCCGGCCGACGTTGATGCGGTCCTCGGCCAGCAGGGTGAGTACGGCGGAGGCCCCTGCCGCGTACGTCGCGATGTAGCCGGTCTCGCCGCGGACCAGGAGTTCGCGGAAACCGCCGCGGCCGGTGGCGTCGGTCATCCGGATGGACACGCCGAGCGCGGCCGCGGTCAGCGCGGCGACGCCCTCGGCCTCGACACCCGGGGTGTCCTGGGCCAGCACCAGGCCGTCGGTACTGGCCGCCAGCGCGCCGGACAGGAGCGGGACCCGGGCCCGTAACCGCTGGAGCTCGTCGAGGACATCCTGCACTTCGGCCTCGGGCACCATCAGTTGTCTCCTCCCGGCACGCTGTCTGAGCGCGCGAATCACAGGGCCTCCAATGCGTCTCTGAGCCGGCGCAGCAGGGCGACGTCGGGGTCGGCCGTGACCTCGGGCAGCGTGATCCGGCCGGCCGTGGCAGCGGATGGGGCCGAGGTCCGGCGGGCCGTGCCGACCAGTCCGGCCGCAGCGAGCCGGCGCAGGTCGACCAGGATGTGGAAGGCCGAGCGGCCCAGCTCCTGGGCGATGTCCGTGGCCGTACGCGCACCGTCCACCAGGTCCAGGACGCGGCGCTGGCGTGGCGGGACCGGGGCGTCGACGGGGTGCGCCGCAGGGGTGAGCGGGGCACTGTCGGTGAGCGCGTCCGGCCAGATCCGGTCCAGCAGTTCCCGGCGCCGGAGCGTCTCGCGCTGCACGGCGTCCACGGGGACGGGGTGGACGGGGCCGATCCAGTGGGAGACCCCGTAGCGGAAGCGGGCCGGCGTGCGGGTCGGGGCCAGGGCGAAGAAGGCCGCGTCGTACAGCGCACCCAGGTGGCACAGCTCCAGAGCGCCGCCGGGCACCCGGCCGCTGTCCACGAGGTAGCGGCCGACCCGCTGTCCGGCGCCCGCCTGGGCGACCGCGTCCCACCAGCCCTCGGTGCGCAGCGCTCCGCCGGTGATGAGCAGGACGTCGATCCCGGGTGTGGCGGGGCTTTCGGCGTGGACTATCTGGCCGTCGGCGAGGTACAGGGTGCCGCGGTCGCGCATCAATGCGCCGGTTGCGCGCTCGGCCGCGAGCCGCTGGAGCATGGGGGAGGGGACCGAAGGGGCGGTCTGTTCGGCGGTGTCCGGCCGGGTGGCGGTCGGTCTCATGCCAGGACCAGCCGCTCCGCGATCTCGCCGAGCCGTATGCGGGCGAGGGCGAGGTTGCCTTCCGCGCGGTCCAGCCAGAGGTGCAGGAAGACGCTGCTGTCGAAGTCCGTCTCGACGAAACGGAGAATGTGGTAGCCGGGCGGGGTGGTGACGATGACGTCCTCGACGGCCGGTCCGGGCGGGGCGGATAAGTCCTGTGGTTGTGACTGCGCGAAGACCGGCTGTTCCGCGGCCATCCTCGCCACCTCGGCCGTCTCGGCGGCGGTCGCCTCATGGTCACCGCCGGGCGAGTCGCCGATGGTGCCGAGGGCGAGACCGCTCGTCCAGTCGACCACCGCGGCGCCCCGGGCACCGGGCAGCCTCATGACTTCGAGCAGGCACTCGTCGATTCCGGGCAACGCGGACTCCCCTCCCGACGTGGCGTACGGCTGTAATGGAGAGGCTACGCAACGTGCTTGCGGCAGGTGGGAGTTCTGGCATTTTCCATTGGTACATGCGGTCGGCCGTGTAAAGGGGCTCCGGGCGGCGGTGCTCGCGCGGGGTTTCCTCCCCGGCCGGTGGTGGCCGCGCGGAGATTCCGGTCCGCCGGGCGGCCGGACCGGAAGGGCGGGCGCTCCCTGTTGACTAGGAGTATTCAGACCAGCAGGATGTGAATAGAACAGTCACAGGCAGGACGGTCGCAGTCGCGAGGAGGCATTCCCCATGTCAGGACCCCGCCCCGTACGGGCACCGCGCGGTACGGAACTGAGTGCCCTGGGATGGCAGCAGGAAGCCGCCCTGCGCATGCTGCAGAACAACCTCGACCCCGAGGTGGCCGAGCACCCGGACAAGCTCGTCGTCTACGGCGGTACGGGCAAGGCGGCCCGGGACTGGCGGTCCTACGACGCCATGGTCCGCACGCTGCGGACGCTCAAGCAGGACGAGACGATGCTCGTCCAGTCCGGGCGGCCCGTCGGCGTCATGCAGACCCACGAGTGGGCGCCGCGCGTGCTGATCGCCAACTCCAACCTGGTGGGCGACTGGGCCAACTGGGAGGAGTTCCGCCGGCTGGAGGCCCTCGGGCTCACCATGTACGGGCAGATGACCGCGGGGTCCTGGATCTACATCGGTACGCAGGGCATCCTCCAGGGCACGTACGAGACGTTCGCCGCCGTCGCCGCGAAGAAGTTCGGCGGGACCCTGGCCGGGACGATCACCCTGACGGCCGGGCTCGGCGGCATGGGCGGCGCCCAGCCGCTCGCCGTGACCATGAACGACGGCGTCGCCATCTGTATCGACTGCGACCCGCGCGCCATCGAGCGCCGCATCGAGCACCGCTTCCTTGACGTCAAGGCCGACAACCTGGAGCACGCCCTCCAGCTCGCCGTCGAGGCGCGGGACGCACGCCGACCGCTCTCCATCGGTCTCCTCGGCAACGCGGCGGAGCTGCTGCCCCGCATGCTCGCCGAGGGCGCGCCGATCGACATCGTCACCGACCAGACCAGCGCCCACGACCCGCTGGCCTACCTCCCCCTCGGCGTCGACTTCGACGACATGGCGGACCTCGCCGCCGAGAAGCCCGCCGACTTCACCCAGCGCGCCCGCGAGTCGATGGCCCGCCACGTCGAGGCCATGGTCGGCTTCATGGACGCCGGCGCCGAGGTCTTCGACTACGGCAACTCCATCCGCGGCGAGGCCCAGCTCGCCGGGTACGACCGCGCCTTCGACTTCCCCGGCTTCGTCCCCGCCTACATCCGGCCCCTCTTCTGCGAGGGCAGGGGCCCCTTCCGCTGGGCCGCCCTCTCCGGCGAGGCGTCCGACATCCACAAGACCGACAAGGCGATGCTGGAGCTCTTCCCGGAGAACGAGTCCCTGCACCGCTGGATCAAGATGGCCGGCGAACGCGTCCACTTCCAGGGCCTCCCCGCCCGCATCTGCTGGCTCGGCTACGGCGAGCGCGACAAGGCCGGCGAGCGCTTCAACGACATGGTCGCGAGCGGCGAACTGGCCGCACCGCTGGCCATCGGCCGCGACCACCTCGACTGCGGCTCGGTCGCCTCCCCGTACCGCGAGACCGAGGCGATGCTCGACGGCTCCGACGCGATCGCGGACTGGCCGCTGCTGAACGCCATGGTCAACGTCGCGTCGGGGGCCTCCTGGGTGTCCCTCCACCACGGAGGCGGCGTGGGCATGGGCCGCTCCATCCACGCGGGACAGGTCACGGTCGCCGACGGTACGAAGCTGGCGGGCGAGAAGATCCGCCGGGTGCTCACCAACGACCCGGGCATGGGGGTCATCCGGCATGTCGATGCCGGTTACGACATCGCGGAGTCCGTCGCCTCGGACAAGGGTGTGCGGGTTCCCATGGCGGAGGGCGAGCAGCCGTGACGCAGACGGCGCAGCCGTCCTTCCAGTCGATGTGGCGCGACCTCGCGCCCATCGGCCGCCATGCGGGCAGCGGCGGGTACCGGCGTTACGCCTGGACCGGGGCCGATGTGGAGTGCCGGGCCTGGTTCCGGGAGCAGGCCGAGTCGCGCGGACTCGCCCACGAGGTCGACCGGAACGGCAACCAGTGGGCCTGGTACGGCGATCCGCTCGCCGGGGACGCCGTCGTCACGGGGTCGCATCTCGACTCCGTGCCGGACGGGGGCGCCTTCGACGGGCCCCTCGGTGTGGTCTCCTCCTTCGCCGCTTTCGATGAACTCCGCCGCAGGGGAGTGGAGTTCACCAGGCCCTTCGCCATCAGCAACTTCGGTGACGAGGAAGGGGCCCGCTTCGGGCTCGCCTGCGCGGGGTCCCGGCTCGCCGCCGGGCAGCTGACCGTCGACAAGGCGCACCAGCTCCGCGACGGGGACGGTGTCACGCTGCCGCAGGCCATGGAGGCCGCCGGATACGACCCCGGCACCATCGGGCCCGACCCCGAACGGCTCGCCCGTATCGGTGCGTTCGTCGAGCTCCATGTGGAACAGGGGCGGGCACTCGACCTGAGCGGTGACCCGGTCGGTGTCGCCTCCGCCATCTGGCCGCACGGGCGGTGGCGGTTCGACTTCCGGGGCGAGGCCAACCACGCCGGTACCACCCGGCTCGTCGACCGGCGCGACCCGATGCTCACGTACGCGGAGACCGTGCTGGCGGCCCGGCGCGAGGCTGAGCTCGCAGGAGGTCTCGCGACCTTCGGCAAGATCGCTGTCGAGCCGAACGGGGTCAACGCGATCCCCTCCCTCGTCCGCGGCTGGCTCGACTCACGGGCCGCCGACCAGGCCACCCTCGACGCCGTCGTCGGCGGCATCGAACGGGCCGCCCGGGAGCACGCCGGGCGGGCCGGGATCGACCTCGACGTCGTACGCGAGTCGTTCACGCCCGTCGTGGAGTTCCAGCACGCCCTGCGCGACGAGATCTGCCGGGTGCTGGGGAAGCGCGGCCCGGACGACACGGGGCGCACCGTCCCCGTCCTCGGCACGGGGGCGGGCCATGACGCGGGTATTTTGTCCGCTTCGGTGCCCACCGCCATGCTGTTCGTACGGAACCCCACCGGGATCTCGCACTCGCCGGCCGAACACGCCGCCGAGGACGACTGCGTGGCCGGGGTGATCGCACTCGCCGACGTACTGGAAGGCCTCGCGTGCAGCTGACTACGCAACCCACAGGCACACCGGTCACCGCCACCTACTGGCTGTCCCACGCCTGGCTCGGCACCCACGTCGAGCCGGGCGTCGCCCTGGACGTGGCAGCGGGGCGCATCGCCGGTGTCCGTACGGGCATCGACACACCGCCGCCCGGCGCCACCGCACTGCGCGGCCTGACCGTCCCCGGCCTGGCCAACACCCACTCGCACGCCTTCCACCGGGCCCTGCGCTCCACCGTCCAGGTCGGGTCCGGCACCTTCTGGACCTGGCGCGAGCTGATGTACCGGGCGGCCTCCCGGCTCACTCCCGACACCTACTACGACCTGGCCCGTGCCACCTACGCCGAGATGGCCCTGGCCGGCATCACCGCCGTCGGTGAGTTCCACTACCTGCACCACGCGCCCGGCGGCACGCCCTACGACAATCCCAACGCGATGGGTGAGGCCCTCATCGCGGCGGCGGCCGAGGCGGGCATCCGCATCACCCTGCTGGACACCGCCTATCTCGCCGCCGGATTCGGCGAGAAGCCCAACCAGCACCAGCTGCGCTTCAGCGACACCACCGCCGACGCCTGGGCCGAGCGCGCCTCCCTCCTCAAGGGCGACGACCGGACGCTGATCGGCGCCGCCATCCATTCCGTGCGCGCCGTCCCGGCCGGGCAGCTGGCCACCGTCGCGAAATGGGCCGAGGAGCGGGAAGCGCCCCTCCACGTCCACCTCTCCGAGCAGACCGCCGAGAACGACGCCTGCCTCGCCGCCCACGGCCGCACCCCCACCCGGCTCCTCGCCGACCACGGGGTCCTCGGCCCGCGCACCACCGGCATCCACAACACGCACCTCACCGCCGAGGACATCACCCTGCTGGGCGGCTCCACGACCGGCACCTGCATGTGCCCCACCACCGAACGCGACCTCGCCGACGGCATCGGGCCCGCCGCAGCCCTCCAACGGGCGGGCTCCCCGCTCTCGCTGGGCAGCGACAGCCACGCGGTGATCGACCTCTTCGAGGAAGCCAGGGCGATGGAGCTCAACGAGCGCCTGCGCACCCATGTACGCGGCCACTGGACGGCTGCGGCCCTGCTCAGAGCCGCTTCCGCCGACGGGCACGCGGCGCTCGGCCGCCCCGACGCGGGCACGCTGGAACCCGGTGCGCCGGCCGACTTCGCCACCGTCGCACTGGACTCCGTCAGAACAGCGGGGCCGGCGCCACGGCTGGCAGCAGAAGCAGCCGTATTCGCCGCCTCCGCCGCCGATGTGCGGCACACGGTCGTGGCAGGCCGGCATCTCGTACGGGACGGTCACCACACACAGGTGCAGGACGTCCCCGCGGCACTCGCCTCCGCCATCGCCGCCCTGCACGGCTGATCCCCGAACACGAGGAGAGCACACCCCAGATGACGACGACCGCCGTCACCAACATCGCCAGCCTGGTCACCAATGACCCCTCCCTCGGAAACGGGACCCCCCTGGGCCTGATCCAGGACGCGGCCGTCGTCATCGAGGGCGACCGCATCGTCTGGACCGGTGAATCGAGCAAAGCACCCGCCACTGACAACGCCGTCGACGCGGGCGGCCGTGCCATGATCCCCGGCTTCGTGGACTCCCACTCCCACCTGGTGTTCGCGGGCGACCGCACCCACGAGTTCAACGCCCGCATGTCGGGCCTCCCCTACTCCGCGGGCGGCATCCGCACGACCGTCTCCGCCACCCGCGCCGCCTCCGACGACGAGCTCTCGGCCAACGTCGCGCGCTACCTCGCCGAGGCGCTGCGCCAGGGCACCACCACCTTCGAGACCAAGTCCGGCTACGGCCTCACCGTCGAGGACGAGGCCCGCGCCCTGCGCATCGCCGCCCGCCACACGGACGAAGTCACCTTCCTCGGCGCGCACATCGTGGGGCCCGAGTACGCCGACGACCCCGCCGGATACGTGGACCTGGTCACCGGGCCGATGCTGGACGCCTGCGCCCCGCACGCCCGCTGGATCGACGTCTTCTGCGAGAAGGGCGCCTTCGACGGGGACCAGGCGCGCGCCGTCCTCACCGCGGGCAAGGCCAGGGGCCTGCACCCCCGCGTCCACGCCAACCAGCTCGGCCACGGCCCCGGAGTCCAGCTCGCCGTCGAGCTCGACGCCGCGTCGGCCGACCACTGCACCCACCTCACCGACGCCGACCTCGACGCCCTCGGCCAGGGCGACACCGTGGCCACGCTGCTCCCCGGCGCAGAGTTCTCCACCCGCGCGACCTGGCCCGACGCCCGTCGCCTCCTCGGCGCCGGCGCCACCGTCGCACTCTCCACCGACTGCAATCCGGGCTCCTCGTTCACCTCCTCCATGCCGTTCTGCATCGCCCTCGCCGTACGGGACATGGGCATGACCCCCGACGAGGCGCTCTGGTCCGCCACCGCGGGCGGCGCAGCCGCCCTGCGCCGTGACGACATCGGCCGGATCACGCCCGGCGCCCGCGCCGACCTCGTGCTCCTGGACGCCCCGAGCCACGTCCACCTCGCCTACCGGCCGGGAGTTCCGCTGGTCAGCAAGGTGTGGCGGCGCGGGGAACAGGCCGCGTAACGGCCGAAGCGGGAGGAGCCGATTTTCACCGGTCGGTCACAAGATGTCGCGGGTGCCTACCGCGGAGTGACCGTGCCCGGTACCGTTCTGGGCAGCGTGGCTCAGGGGGTGGACCGGGGGGTCTGGTGAGCAGTCGGCGCATACGTGTGGTCAGGCCCGGGGATCTGGGCGTGGGGGACATCGAGACCTGGCGGGAGCTGCGGGCGAAGTCCGGCGCTCCGGCCCATCCGTTCATGGAACCGGAATTCACCCTTGCCGTCGGCCGCGTCCGGCCGCGCGCACGGGTGGCCGTGATCAGCGACGAAGCGCAGGGGACAGGCGGCTACTTCCCCTTCGAGCGGGGGCGGTTCGGCGGCCACGGCAGGGCGATCGGCTTCGGGGTCTCCGACCTCCAGGGCGCGGTGCTGCGACCGGGTCTCCCGCTCGACGCCAGGACGCTCCTGCGGGCCTGCGGGATCTCCGCATGGGAGTTCGACAACCTCGAGGCGGGTCAGGAACTGTTCGAGGCGGACGCCGCCCGTTCGTACCCCTCGTACGTCATCGACGTCGGTGACGGTTACGAGAGCTACGAGACGGAACTGCGCGCACGCTCGCCGAAGTTCCTCAGAACCACCCTGGCGAAGGAGCGCAAGCTCGGCCGGCAGGCGGGTGAGGTGCGGTTCGTCCTCGACGAGCGGGATCCGGCGGTGCTGCGGACCCTGATGGAGTGGAAGTCCGCCCAGTACCGCAGGACAGGACGCCGCGACCGCTTCGCGAAGAAGTGGATCCGCGACCTGGTGGAGTTCCTGTTCCATACCCGGGCACCCGGGTGCTCGGGTCTGCTCTCGGTCCTGTACGCGGGGGACAAGCCCGTGGCCGCCCACTTCGGGCTGCGTTCGCGCACCGTGCTCTCGTGCTGGTTCCCGTCGTACGACCCCGAGTTCGCGAAGTTCTCTCCCGGGCTGATCCTCCATCTGCGGATGGCGCGGGCTGCCGCGGACGACGGCATCGGGATGCTCGACATGGGGCGCGGGGCGGCCGAGTACAAGGACGCCCTGAAGACAGGCGAGCTGACGGTCCACGAGGGCGCCTCGGTCAGGCCGGGTGCGGGCGCGGCCCTCCAGTGGCTCGGCCGTGAACCCTCGCGCAGGGCCCACAGCTTCGTACGGAAGCGGCCCCGGCTGGCGGGTGTGGCACAGCGCGGACTCGAACGGGCGGGCAGGCTGCGCAACCCGAAGCAGCCGAAGTAGCCGAAGCAGCCGTAACGGCCGCAGCGGCCGTATCGGCGTCACAGCAACCGGCGCGGCGGCTGCAGCACGCGCAGTTCACAACGGGCGGCCGTGGCGTCACGACGACGTGGGGGATGGGACCGGATGCCGTACAGGACACAAAAAGACCGAGCAGCAACGCAGTTACCCGACATCCGCCACCTCGCCGGTGTGGCCGTGGCCGAGCTGGAGCTCGGGGCACCGGACGGGGCGGGCGCACGGATCACCCCCGCCCCCGGCGGCCCACCGTTCAAGGACGGCCCGCACGAGGGCGAGGACCAGCGGGTCTTCGCGCTCGTGCGGCTGCGCGGGCGCCCGGTCGGCACGGTCGTCGGCCGGATCCGGGCGGGCGACGACCCGGCCTCCGTACTCGCCGGACAGGCGGTGGACGAGATCGACCTGCCGGAGCCGCTGCCCGAGTCCCTGCCGGGCGACGCCCCCCGGGCCACCGTCGTCGTCGCGACCCGGGAGCGCCCCGAGCAGCTCGCCCGCGCGCTCGACTCACTGCTGGCCCAGGACCACCCGGACTTCGAGATCGTCGTCGTCGACAACGCACCTGCCACGACCGCCACCCGCGATCTCGTCGCGGCCGGCTACGCGCACCGAGGCGTCCGCCACGTCCTGGAACCCGTGCCCGGTCTGGCTGCCGCCCACAACCGGGGGATCGCCGCCGCCGAGGCGGACGTCCTCGCCTTCACCGACGACGACGTCATCGCCGATCCGCACTGGCTCACCGCCCTCACCCTGCCGTTCGCCGCGGACCCGCGGCTCGGCTGTGTCACCGGCCTGATCCTGCCCGCGCGGCTGAACACCCCTGCGCAGACCCTGCTGGAGAGCCACGGCGGCTTCGCCAAGGGGTTCGCCGGGCGCCGCTACGACCCCGCGCACCCGCCGGCCGACGAACCGCTCTTCCCGTTCACGGCCGGACGGTTCGGGTCCGGCGCCAACATGGCCTTCCGTGCGGGACCGTTGCGGGCCGTCGGCGGCTTCGACCCCGCCACGGGCACCGGTACCCCTGCCAGGGGCGGCGACGACCTCTACGCCTTCGTACGGATCCTCGCCGGTGGCCACCCCCTGCTCTACACACCCGACGCGATCGTCTGGCACCACCACCGGGAGCGCTGGGAGGACCTGTGCGGGCAGGCGTACGGGTACGGGGCCGGGTTCACCGCCTGTCTCACGGCACTCCTGGTCCGGCGCCCCGCCCTGCTGCCCGCCCTGCTCGCCCGGCTGCCGCGCGGTCTCGCCCACGCCCGCACCATGACGGCTTCGCGCGCCACGGACGCGGCCGGCCGACGGGGCGTTCCCGGCGAGCACGGCACGTACACCTACCCGTGGCCCCGGCATCTGTCCCGTCTGGAGCGGCGCGGCCTGCTGTACGGCCCGGTCGGATACGTACGCGCCCGGCTGTCCGTCCGAGGCGAACCACGTCCCTGGGAGGGGAGATGAGCGCTCACAGATCCGGCAGCTCCGGGGCGTCCCGGATACCCGTGCTGCTCTACCACGCGGTGATGGACGACCCCCCGCAGTGGATCGCCGAGTTCACCGTGGGGCCGCGCGCGTTCGCCGCCCAGCTGGACGCGATCGCCGCCAGTGGGCGCACCGCCGTCCCGATCAGTGCCCTCGTCGACCATCTCGCGGGGCGCGGCCCGCTGCCGGACCGTCCCGTCGTCCTCACCTTCGACGACGGTTTCGCGGATCTGCCGGGTCCCACCGCCGAGGCGCTCGCCGGGCGTTCGATGCCCGCCACCGCGTACCTCACCACCGGCGCGCTGGCGGCCGACGGCCGCAGTCTGCTGCCGCCCGGCCCGATGATGAGCCTGGAGCAGGCTCCGCTGCTCGAGCAGTACGGCATGGAGGTGGGCGGGCACACCGTCACCCACTGCCAGCTGGACACACTGTCCGGTGCTGCTCTGAGGCGCGAGCTCACCGACTCCAAGAGGGCGTTGGAGGATGTGCTGGGCCACGAGGTGACCCATCTCGCCTACCCGCACGGGTACAACAGCGCGGCTGTGCGCCGCGCTGCCCGTGCCGCCGGGTACGAGAGCGCGGTGGCCGTCCGGCACGCGCTGAGCTCCGCGCGGGACGAGCCGTACCGGATCGCGCGGCTGATTCTCCGGCGGGGGCACACGGTGCGGGACATCGAGGAGTGGATGGCGGGCGGCGGCGCTCCGGTGGCTCCGTTCCCCGACTCGCTGCCGACCATCGGCTGGCGGTGGTACCGGCGGGCCCGGGCGGCGGTACGGGGACCGGTGTTCGCGGGGTGAGGCGAGCGGGGCGGGGGCGGGCGGGGCGGGGGCGGGCGGTGTGACGGGGTGCCGGATCGAGCGAGAGCCGTACAAAGGCGAAGCACATTCCTATACTTCGCTTAAGGGGACAGCGGCGTGACGGCCGCGACCACATCCGTGGGGGGAGTCGCACTGTGCAGCAGCCTGTTCCTGTGCCGGTCGCAGGGGACACCGCAGGGAGCAGCGGCTCCACGCCACCCCCGGCCGGGCCGTCCGGCACCCCGCCCCGCGAACCGTCCCGCAGCCGTGTCCCGGGCGCGCTGAGACCTCAGCCGCTGCTCACCTGGCTGCCGTTGCTCCTGGCGGCCGCACTCTGGATCCACGCCCTGCCGCACATCGGATTCCGGTCGATGGGCGAGTACGGCCTGCTGGACCGGCTGCCGGTCACGTACTACCTCTCCCTGCTCGCCCTGACCGCGGGCTTCCTGGCCGGCCTGCGCCGCGCGGGTACGGCGCCCTGGTGGCCGGCCCTCTACTGCGCCGGCCTGCTGATGGCCCTCAAGGGCGTCCCCGCCGTGCTGTACGACTCCGAGCGCTACCCCTGGGCGTCCAAGCACGACGCCGTCATCGACCATCTGCTGGCCAACGGCGAACTGCGCCCGAACGAGGGCCTGTCCGGCAACATGTCGGCCTACGACCAGTGGCCCGGTTTCTTCACCCTCAACGGCGGGCTCGTCCGCGCCTTCGGGGTCGAAAGTGCCGCCACGTACCTCAACTGGGCACCCATCGTCCTCGGTCTGCTGATGATGCCGGTCCTGATCCTGATCTACCGCACCTTCAGCGAGGACTGGCGCCTGGTCTGGACGGCCGTCTGGATCTTCCAGCTCGCCAACTGGGTGGGTCAGGACTACCTCGCCCCGCAGGGCTTCGCCTTCCTGCTCCACCTCGCCGTGTTCGCCGTCGTCGTACGGCACTTCGTGCGTCCCGGCTCCGCGGGACGGCTGCGCTCCCGCGCCTACCTCGACCCGGCCGCCGCCGTCGTCCCGCCGCCCACCGGCACCCGGCAGCGCGCGATCTGCGTGGTGGTCCTGATGCCGGTGATCGCCGCCGTCAACGCGGTGCACCAGCTGACCCCGGTGATGCTCTGCGTCACCCTGCTCGCCCTCAACCTCACCCGCCGCTACCGCAACCCCGGGCTGCTCGTCGTGGCCGGTCTGCTCATGCTGGCCTGGGACCTCACGATGGGCCGTCCCCTGTTCACCGAGACGCTGGGCACCCTGCGCGACTCGCTGGGTGAGCTGACCCAGAACTCCCGTGCCGGGTACGCGGGTCAGCTCACCGGGGCCGGCCCGGAACTGGCCGGGCGGGCCAACATCCTGATGGTGCTTGCCGTGGCCGCCCTGGCGGGGACGGCCCTGCTGCTGCGCCGCCGGCTGGTGCACAGCGCACTGCCGCTGCTGCTGGCCTCCCTCGCCCCCGTACCGCTCTTCGTCGTGAACGACTACGGCGGCGAAATGCTCTTCCGCGTCTACCTGTTCGCACTGCCCGGTGCCGCGTTCTTCGCAGCCGCGGCGCTCGTGCCCGCGGCCGGGGGCAGCGGCGTGCACCGGGTGCGGCCGGCCGTACGGAGGATCTGCGCGGTAGCGCTGCCCCTGTCGCTGGTCGCCCTGCTGGTGGGCTTCATGCCGTCGTACTACGGCAAGGAGCAGATGAACTACACACCGCCCGAAGAGACGGCGCTCGTCACCCGTGCCATCGACCGGGCCCCCGACGGGGCGCTGATCCTGGCCACCACCGGCTCCTTCCCGCGGGCACTGCACCGCTACGACCACCTGGAGCACTGGTTCTTCGCCGAGCAGGAGCTTCCCGAGAACGTGGCGATGCTCAAGGACCCCGCCCGCTATCTCTCGACCCGGATGCCGCCCGGCGCCACCGCCTTCGTCATCCTCACGCACACCCAGGACATCTACACCGCCGGTGAGGGGCTCCTGCCGCCCGGCGGCTTCGCCCGGCTGACCAGGGACCTCACCGCTTCGCCGCTCTTCCGTGTGGTCGAGCGCACCGAGCACGGAGTCGTCCTGCAGTACACCGGGCCCTAGACGAGGAAGGCCGCCACCGTGTCAGAGAACCGGCAACCGACAGCACCGGGGCCACAGACCCTGATCAGAGCCGCTGTGGCGCTCTCCGGGTGGGTGGCGCTCGCCGCGACCGCACTGCCGGGCGGCTCGCCCCTGCGCTGGATACCGGTGTTCCTGTTCGTCTGCGTCGGCCCCGGATTCGCCCTGCTGTACCCACAGCCCGGGATGCTCCGGCCCGCGGCCCGCCTCGAAGCGCTGGCGCTGGCCGCGCCCTTCGGCCTCTCCCTCGCCGTTCTCGCGGCCACGTCGCTGTTCCTGGCCGAGGCGTTCTCGGCGACCGCGTTCCTGGTGTCGCTCGCGGCGTTCACCACCGTCGCGGCCGCGTGCCCCGGCCTTCCGCTGCCCGCGGCCACCCGCGGCGCCGCGGAGAGGGGCCGGGCCAAACCCGTGAAGCGCCGATGACCGGACGCCCTGCGCCGTGGCCGGCCTCCGTGTCGCGGCTGCGCCGGCCCCGTACGTACCTGGCGCTCGCCCTGGTCTCCGTAGCGGCGCTGCTGACCGGCCTCATCGCCTGGTTCGGTACGCCTTCGTCCGGTGACGGGGACCCTCCCGTACCTTCCGCGAACGACCTGCCCGCCGATGCCGCCACCGGTGAGGTGACCGGTGGCACGTGCGCCCCGTCCGCCACTCTCGTACCGCCGTGCGGAGCCTGGTGGGGCGCCTACGTCCCGCACGCGGAGAACGGCTCCCTCAAGGACGCGGTGTACGCGTTCGAGAAGAAGATCGGCCGGAGGCTCGACCTCCTGTACACGTACCACGACATGTCGAACAACAAGCTCGACGGGCAGCTCCTCACCCCCGACGAGCAGGTCCTCGGCCGGGACCGGATGCTGATGCTGGCCTGGGAGTCCACGGTGTGGCGCGAGCCCCGCCACGCGAACTACACCGAGGACCAGCTCGGCTGGGCGAAGGTCGCCTCGGGGGCGTACGACCGCGAGATCATCGACCCCCAGGCACGTCGCATCAAGGCGTACGGGAAGCGGGTGTTCCTCTCCTTCGACCAGGAGGTCGACGCCCGGGTCGGTGACGCGGGCACCCCGGCGGAGTACGTCGCCGCCTACCGCCACCTCCACGACCGGTTCGAGGAGCTGGGTGTGGACAACGTGGTGTGGGTGTGGACGGTCTCCGGCTTCCTGCAGTCGGGGGAGCTCTTCGAACAGCTCTATCCGGGGGACGACTACGTCGACTGGATCGGCATGGACCAGTACAACTACTTCACCTGCCACGACACCACGGACTGGAAGGACTTCGACCGCAGCCAGCGGCCGACGTACGACTGGCTGCGCACGCACATCAGCGCGGAGAAGCCGGTCATGTTCGCCGAGTTCGCCACCGTCCCGGATCCGGCCGACGCGGACCGCCAGCGCGAGTGGTACGAGGAGATTCCCGAGGTCGTACGGACCATGAAGGGGGCCAGGGCGCTGGTGCACTGGAACCGTGCGGTGCCGGGCGAGGGCTGCGACCTCACCGTCAACGACGGCCCGGGGCTGGAGGGTTATCGCACCGCTGGACAGGACGACTACTTCAAGCAGCCGGTCCCCGGCCGCTGAGCCTGCCGCGGACGGTGAGGGCCACCGCCGTTGCCGCGAACAGTCCGCAGAACACGGGCAGTCCGGCAGCGGCGAAGGCGTCCTGGGCCGCCCACCCCGCCACCGCGAGCGCCCACACCAGGGCGGCAACAGCCCGACGGGGGGCGCCCGCGGACCGCAGCAGGACGGCCGCGAGCCCCAGGCAGAGCACCTGCAGGGCGAGCGGCAGCCCCAGGAGCACCGCGGCCGGGGAGTCCAGCCCTGCGGCCTCGGCCAGGAAGCGGGCGAGGGGCCCGTGCAGCTCCTGCGAGGCGGCGGGGCGCCGGACACCGAGGAGCGGCGGGGCCGAGTGCAGGGCCGCCACGGTCACCAGCAGCGCCGACCCGATCAGCGCGGGCCGGAAACGGTGGAGCGCGACGGCTCCGCTGCAGACGACGATCATGAGCACCCCCGCCGTCACGGTGACCGGAGGAAGCGCATGGATCAGCTCGGTGCCCGTCAGCCGGTGGTGGCCGGCCTGCGCGACCCGCGTCAACGGCACCCAGAACAGCCCTGCGGCGAGCCCCAGCAGCAGCCACAGCGCAGCGTTCGGCCAGGACTCGCCGTCCGTCCGGTCCGTGGCCGACGGTGAGCCGTCGCGCACGAGGACGGGGATCCCGAAGGCGGGAGTCACCGTGTCGTGGGCGCCGCGCAGATACACCGTGTCCGTGGTCCAGTCCGCCCCGTACTCCTCGGCCCGCCGCTCCCGGGTGCGCCGAGCCGCCGTACGGGCCCAACTGGTGCCGAACTCCTCGTCCTTCGGCGCCCGCTGCCGCCTCCCGCGTCCGAGGACGGGCCGTCCCGTCAGCGCGGCGCGCAGTCCCAGGGCGGACGCGGACGCCACCGCCGTCATGCTCAGGAGCATCGCCCAGCCCGCCCCCGCGATCCCCAGCGGACCGAGCAGCAGGGCCGCACTGCCCAGCACCGCCGCGCACATCGCACCCTGGAGGACGGCCAGCGCACCGGTGCGGCCCTGCACCCGCAGCACACCGATGTACAGCTCGACCAGGACCCGGGGGAGTGCGGCGGCGGCCAGCAGGCGCAGGACGAGCGTGCCGTGGTCGGCGTAGTCGTGGCCGAACGGGGCGAGGATCTGCGGAGCGAAGACGACCAGCACGAGGACGACGGGAACCAGCAGCAGGGCCATCCGGCGCAGCGCCCCCCGTACGCCCTCGGCCAGGTGGCCGGGGCTGTGGGAGGCGTGGGCGGTGAGCGAGGAGGCCATGTTGATGGCCATGAACTCCATGGTGCCGCCGACGGTGTAGGCGATGTAGAAGAAGCCGTTGTGCGCGGCGTCGAAGCGGACAGCGACCATCACGGGCAGCAGATTGATCATGGCGAGGCTGAAGAGGGCGCCGACCGAGTCCCCGGCCAGGAATCTGCCGATCTCCCGGAGCCCGGGCGGCTCGCGGTCCCGGTCGGCTCCGGCCTGGTGCGGGATCAGTCTGCGGAAGATCAGCCAGCCGAGCGGCAGTACGGACAGGGCGATGGCCGCGGCCCAGGAGACGAACACGCCGAGTACGGGCAGGGCGGTGGCGAAGGCGGCGAGCATCAGCAGCTTGCCGATGGAGAACACGGCGTTGCCGACGGGCACCCAGAAGGCCTTGCGCAGCCCGGTCAGTACCCCGTCCTGGAGGGTGAGGATCGCCCAGGCGACACACGAGCCGGTGAACACGAGCCCGGCCCAGGCAGTGCCCAGCGGGGCGTACGAGTCCCCCCACAGGTCCAGGGTGAGCAGGAAGACGACGCAGACGACGGTGACGACGACGGAGCTGGCCAGATAGGTGCGGGCGACCAGGGACGCGGTGGCGCGTCCGGCCCGGGGCACGTACCGCACCACGGCCCCGATCATCGTCGTCGCGGTGACCGAGGCGAGGAGCCGCATCGCGGCGATGGCGGCGGATCCCTGGCCGACGGCCTCCTCGGTGTAGTAGCGGGCCGCGACCAGCCAGAAGCCGAGGCCGAGGGCGGCGGAGACTCCGGTGGAGAGCATCAGGGCGTAGGCGTTGCGGAACATCGAGTCGCCGCTCGCGCCGTCCTGTTCCGCCGGGACGGGCGCGTCCGCCGCACGGCCCTGTGCGGCGTCGGCGCCTCCGGCCGGCGGGCCGACTCTGGTGGTGTCAGCCACCGGGCAGCTCTCTCGCGGGCGCGATGCCTGCCGCGGTGAGGACATCGATGACCCGTCCGGCGCGCAGGGGGTCGACGGGCAGGGCGTGCCGGGCGAACCAGGCAGCGTTGGCGGGGTGGGCGGAGGGGTCGGTGAACGGTTCCCCGGCGTAGGTGTCGAGCGGCGGGTCGTAGAGGTAGCCGACGGTGATCCGGTGCCGGGCGAGGGCGGCGATCGCCGCGTCACGGTCGGCCACCAGCAGGGGCACCCGGAACAGCGGCTGTACGGGGGTGCCCGCAGGGTGCGGCGCCGCCCAGCGGGTGGCGAGGAGGCGCTCGGTGCCTGCCCGGTGTGCGGTGAGCCGGTCGTCGAGGCCGGCGAGCAGGCGTTCGATGCGCCGCAGCCGTAATCGGCCCGGGGCGACCCGGTAGTCGTGCATGTCGACACGGACCCAGGAGTGGAAGCCGGTCAGGGAGGGCGCGGTGCCGAGGGCCTGCTGGAGTGCGGCGGGCCGCAGCGGCATCCGGATCTCCTCGCGCTCCTGGAGCCCGAGGAGCCGCAGAGCCCACCAGGCGGCGGGAGCGAGCCGCAGTCCGCGTACCGCCGCCTCCGCGTACGGCCGTACGGCGTAGGCGAGTTCGGCGGTGAGCGCGGCGGGGTCGAGGAGGGCGTCGCGGGCCTGCTCCAGCGGGGCGCGCAGCCCCGGGTCGGCGACGGCGAGGAAGCCCCCGGCCTTGGCGCCGACGTGCTTGGAGAGGCTGAAGACGGCCGCGTTCCCGAAGGTGCCGACCGGCTCCCCGTCCCTCTCGCTGCCGATGGCGTGCGCGGCGTCCTCGATCAGCGGGATGCCGAGCCGGTCGCAGCGCGCGCGCAGCTCCGGGGCGGGGTCGGGGTGTCCGTACAGGTTGGTGGTGAGGACCGCGGAGAGCCCGTTCCATACGGAGTCGGGCACGGCGTCCACGTCGATGGAACCGTCCGTGGCGGACAGCGGAGCCTGGACGGGACGCAGGCCCGCGGCGAGGACGACGAAGAGGATGACGTCGTCGTTGACGGGAGACATCAGGACCCTGCCGCCGGGCTCGCACCAGTGCCGGAGCGCCACGTAGATGCCCAGCCTGCACGACGGTACGTAGAGGCATTCGCGGCCGATCCGGGCGCGCATCGCCGCTTCCGCCGCGGCGTGGGCTGCCGGACCGCTCTCCCCATCAGCCATGTGTTCCCCCCAGAACCCAAGTGTCCAATGTGGCCCAGTCCGTGGCACTTCGTCAACAATGCGGAAGGACCTGCCCGTTGCCGGGACAGGTCCTTCCGCAATGATGTCTCGGGGTCCGTGGACCACCGGATCATTCCTCCAGTGTCAGGCCCTTCCTGAGCTTGACCAGAGTCCGTGAGAGCAGCCGGGACACGTGCATCTGCGAGATGCCGAGCTCCTCGCCGATCTCCGACTGCGTCATGTTGGCGACGAACCGCAGCGAGAGGATCGTGCGGTCGCGCGTCGGGAGCGAAGCGATGAGCGGCTTCAGGGACTCGACGTACTCGATGCCTTCGAGTCCGTGGTCCTCGTAGCCGATACGGTCCGCGAGCGCGCCCTCGTTGTCGTCGTCCTCGGGCTTGGCGTCCAGCGAGCTCGCGGTGTACGCGTTGCTCGCGGCCATGCCCTCGACGACCTCGTCGCCGGTGAGGCCGAGGCGTTCGGCCAGCTCCGCCACGGTGGGTGCGCGGTCCAGCTTCTGGGACAGCTCGTCGCCCGCCTTGGCGAGGTCGAGGCGCAGCTCCTGCAGGCGGCGCGGGACGCGCACGGACCAGCTGGTGTCACGGAAGAAGCGCTTGATCTCACCGACGATGGTGGGCATCGCGAAGGTCGGGAACTCCACGCCGCGGCTGAGTTCGAAGCGGTCGATCGCCTTGATCAGGCCGATGGTGCCGACCTGGACGATGTCCTCCATGGGTTCGCTGCGCGAGCGGAACCGGGAGGCCGCGAACTTGACCAGTGCGAGGTTGAGCTCGACGAGGGTGTTGCGGACGTACGCGTACTCGTGGGTGCCCTCTTCGAGGGACTCGAGCCGTGCGAAGAGTGTCTTCGACAGCGCTCTGGCGTCCAGGGCGCCGACTTCGGCGAAGGGCGGGATCTCGGGGAGTTCCTCGGGGCCCTCGCTCAGAAGGTCGTTGTCGTGGTCGTTGCGGGGGGAGGTGCTGCTGGTGCGCGGGCCGGGTACGGCGTTCGCGGCGGGGGAGTCGGAATCGGTCGGTCCCTGAGGACATGCCGACGCGGCGTTGTGGGTACGCGATACGTCGAGCCGGGGTGACATGGTTCTCCTCCATCGTTCTCGGCATATGGCTGCCGATGCCCATACGTGTTCCTGCGGTGAAGCGGCGCCTCCAAAGCCGATCGGTTTCCGGGTTTTGCTGTCCCTTCTACCCTTACCCGGTTCCAACCACGAGTTACAAGCGCCAAATACGCCTGTATGTCCGGTTTGTTGAGGTCTCCGACTACCGTGTGGCGAGGGAAACGCGTAATGTTTTACGCACGTCGGCGGCAGCCGCGCAGACAACCGCGCTCCTGGTGACGCGGACAGTGACGGACGGCGAAGAGGGACGGCATGGACCGCGGGACGGTCGGCAGTGCGAACCGGGGTCGGCTTCAGGTCGATGTCCGGACGGACGGCCGCAGCGAGGTTGTGACGCCGGTGGGTGAGCTCGATCACCACACCGCAGATCTGCTCCGTGAACCTCTGGAGGGCGCGGTCGAGCAAGGGCGTGTGCGCCTGGTGGTCGACTGCTCGAGGCTCGAGTTCTGCGACTCCACGGGCCTCAACGTGCTGCTCGGTGCCCGCCTGAAGGCCGAAGCGGCCGGGGGCGGGGTCCACCTGGCCGGAATGCTCCCCGTGGTGGCACGCGTCTTCGAGATCACCGGGGCCGAGGCGGTCTTCACCGTCCATGCCTCACTCGAAGAGGCTCTGGGCGCCTGACCGGGCCTTTTATGCGTCTTTGCAGCCCCCTGGGCCCCGGGTGTCGCTCTCGTCACGCTGTTGGCGTAGCCGAAGTGGGTGTTGTCACGATTCGGCAGGGCAGGAGACACCCCGGTGGGGTCACGGACCCGGCACACTCTGTATCTGATCAGTATCTGTTCGATGGCAACACGGTGAATCGGTGAGGTGAAGCGCTGATGAGCACCACCCGGCAGCATCCGCCGGGCGGCCTCGGCCGCGAGCCGGACGGCAAGGGCGCTGCCTCTGCCGTACCTGCGGACCGGCAGTGGCGAACCCTCTCCCTGAAGCAGGCCAGTGGCATTGTGCCGATGGCCCGGGACTTCGCCCGGCAGGCCCTGCACGACTGGGGCTGGCTCCCGGCGTCCGGCGCCGATCGCCGTGCCGCCGCCGAGGACGTCCTTCTCGTCGTCTCCGAGCTCGTCACGAACGCCTGCCTGCACGCGGACGGTCCTGAGGAGCTCCGTATCGCCTGCTCGCCCAAAGTGCTGCGGGTGGAGGTCGTCGACCGCGGAGCGGGACAGCCGGCGCCGCGCACCCCGCACCGCGCGGGGCGGCCCGGCGGGCACGGCATGTTCATCGTCCAGCGGCTCTGCCTCGACTGGGGTGTCATGCGTACGCCGGACGAACCGGGCAAGACCGTGTGGGCGGAGCTGGCGGCGCCCGCGTAGCCCCTTTGCCTCCGCCCCGCCGTAGAAAGAGCGCGCCCGTCGGGCGCGCTCTTCGTCGTTCCCCGGCGGGTACCTACGCCGTTCCCCCGTGGGTGCGTCCCTGCTTCCGGGGGCTACGACGGAGGGCCGCCGCACCGGATCGGTGCGACGGCCCTCGGCAGGGGAGCAGTCCGTGTCAGCGGACGTCGCCCATGAGCGTCTTGACCTTGCCGCGGTACATGAAGATCGCGACACCCGCGGCCACCGCGAGGGCGGCCTGGAGGGCCACCACCCCGGTGCCGTTGAGTTCGACACCCGCGATGGACAGCAGACCGGTGGTGCAGTCGCCGGCGGTGACCGCCAGGAACCAGACACCCATCATCTGGCTGGCGTACTTGGCCGGAGCCATCTTCGTGGTGACCGAGAGGCCGACCGGGGAGAGCGTCAGCTCGGCGACGGTCTGCACGAAGTAGATCGCGACCAGCCACATCGCCGCGGCCTTGTGACCGTCACCCGCGATGGTCAGCGGCAGCAGGAACAGGAAGAACGAGGCGCCGACCAGGACCAGACCGGAGCTGAACTTCACGATCGTGCTGGGCTCCTTGCCCCGCCGGTTCAGCGCCATCCAGAAGGCGGCGAAGACCGGGGCCAGCGCCATGATCAGGACCGGGTTGACCGACTGGTACCAGGAGACCGGGAAGTCCCAGCCGAGGACCGAGTTCTCGGCCGAGGAGTCGGCGAAGATCGCCAGGGTCGAACCGCCCTGGTCGTAGATCATCCAGAAGATGGCGGCGGCCACGAAGAACCAGATGTAGCCGGACATCTTCTTCTGCTCGGTGTCGCTGAGCTCCTTGTCGCGCTTGATGCGCGTCAGGACCAGCACCGGGATGACCAGGCCCGCGATCGTGATCGGGACCAGCAGCCAGTTCAGCGTGTAGACGCCGGTGACGACCGTACCGATGTAGAAGACGGCCGCGACGGCCATCCAGAACATGGCCTTGCGCAGGGTCGAGGCACGCTCGGCCGCGCTCAGCGGCTTCGGGACGATCAGGCTGCGCTCGTTCAGGTGGCGCGTGCCGAGCAGGAACTGGGCGACACCCAGCCCCATGCCGAGCGCGGCGATGGCGAAGCCCAGGTGCCAGTTGACGTTCTCGCCGATGGTGCCGATGACGAGCGGTGCGGCGAAGGCACCCAGGTTGATGCCCATGTAGAAGATCGTGAAGCCACCGTCGCGGCGCGGGTCGTCCGGGCCGTCGTAGAGGTGGCCGACCATCGTCGAGATGTTGGACTTCAGCAGGCCGGAGCCGATGGCCACCAGGCCGAGACCGGCGAAGAACGTGCCCTCGGAGGGCAGTGCCAGGGTCAGGTGGCCGAGCATGATCGTGCCGCCGGCGATGGCGACGGTCTTGCGCGGGCCCCAGACCCGGTCGCCGAACCAGCCGCCGGGCATGGCGAGCAGGTACACCAACGACAGGTAGACCGAGTAGATCGCGGTGGCCGTACCCGGGTCCATGTCGAGCCCGTTGGGAGCGATCAGGTAGAGCGGGAGGAGGGCGCGCATGCCGTAATAGCTGAAGCGCTCCCACATCTCGGTCATGAAGAGAGTGGCCAGGCCGCGGGGGTGGCCGAAGAAGGTCTTCTGCGAACCAGAAGTACTGGCCGAGTCCTTCGTCAGGCTGGACGCCATGGTCGATCCTTGCTGGTCGGGACGCGTGCCTCGCGAGAGTGACGCGCCCGGTGGGGGGTAGCCGGCACCGGTACGGCTGCGCCCCACCCCCGACGCCTCAAGGGGATTCGCTCCGGCCGTCGGCTCCGCAGGGAGTCGGGGCGGAGTCGGGGGACCGACCGCACCGGGATCCACACCCGGTGCGCGTTTCTCGCACTCCGGGCCCGGCTCACAGGTCATTCACTGATCAGGGCCGGCATGAACCGGCCCGCACATAAAAGTGACCCTTGGCGCGAAACGCTGCCCAAAGGTCCTTCAGTAGTGCAACAGGCGTCGAGCCACCATACGACACGACACACGGGGATATGAAAGGACTTGAGACATGGATCACAGGTTG
Organism: Streptomyces sp. NBC_00683; assembly: GCF_036226745.1. Lineage (NCBI taxonomy): Bacteria > Bacillati > Actinomycetota > Actinomycetes > Kitasatosporales > Streptomycetaceae > Streptomyces > Streptomyces sp. NBC_00683. Next base: position 5,183,696 of record NZ_CP109013.1, read on the forward strand.
TGGTGGAACCAGAGTCACACATTCAAAGGAGGATGACCGATTCGTAACCCTGACCCGCAGGTCTCCATAAGCGCCTCACCTCGGGCGCCCTGTGCGGACTACCATCACTGCATGACCCGTGTACTGCTCGCCGAGGACGACGCATCCATCTCGGAGCCTCTGGCCCGTGCCCTGCGTCGAGAGGGTTACGAGGTCGAGGTCCGCGAGGACGGCCCGACCGCACTCGACGCCGGGCTCCAGGGCGGCGTCGACCTGGTCGTGCTCGACCTGGGGCTGCCCGGGATGGACGGCCTGGAGGTCGCGCGGCGGCTGCGCGCCGACGGCCACGCCGTGCCGATCCTCGTGCTGACCGCGCGGGCCGACGAGGTGGACACCGTGGTCGGCCTGGACGCCGGAGCCGACGACTACGTCACCAAGCCCTTCCGCCTCGCCGAGCTCCTCGCCCGGGTCCGTGCCCTGCTGCGCCGCGGCGCCACCGAATCCGCCCCGCAGCCCGCCACCCACGGGGTCAGGATCGACGTCGAGTCGCACCGGGCCTGGATGGGCGAGGAGGAACTCCAGCTCACCGCCAAGGAGTTCGACCTGCTGCGGGTCCTCGTCCGGGACGCCGGCCGGGTCGTCACCCGCGACCAGCTGATGCGCGAGGTCTGGGACACCACCTGGTGGTCCTCCACGAAGACCCTCGACATGCACATCTCCTGGCTCCGCAAGAAGCTCGGCGACGACGCCGCCAATCCCCGTTACATCGCGACCGTCCGGGGCGTCGGCTTCCGCTTCGAGAAGAGCTGACGTACAGAAACACTCATGCGCCGTCGACTGATCAACTCCACGCTCGCCGTGGTGCTCGTGGTGATTGCCGTCTTCGGCGTCTCCCTCGTCATCGTCGAGACCCGCACCATCAGCAACAGCGCCCAGGAGAGCGTCGACTCCGAGGCGCTCCGGCTGATCAGCGTCGTCGAGAGCCGGCTGCTCGGCGAGGAGCGGATCACCCCCGCCGTGCTGTCCGAACAGGTCGACCCCAGCCGCTACGCACGGGTCGAGATCCCCGGGCGGCCCCCCATCGAGGTCGGCGAGCGCCCCGACGACAGCGTCATCCGCAGTACGGAGACGGGCGAGCAGGGCGAGAAGGTCACCGTCGAGGAGTCCCGCTCCGCCGTCACCCGTGAGGTCGGCCGGACCCTGCTCATCATCGGCGCGGTGGCGCTCCTCGCGATCGTCTCGGCCGTACTCCTCGCCGTACGCCAGGCCAACCGGCTGACCTCGCCGCTCACCGACCTCGCCGAGACGGCCGAACGCCTCGGTTCCGGCGATCCCCGCCCCCGGCACAAGCGGTACGGGGTGACGGAGCTGGACCGGGTCGCCGACGTCCTGGACGCCTCCGCCGAACGGATCGCCCGGATGCTGACCGCGGAACGGCGTCTCGCAGCGGACGCCTCGCATCAGCTGCGCACCCCCCTGACCGCGCTCTCGATGCGGATCGAGGAGATCTCCGTCACCGACGACCCGGACACGGTGAAGGAGGAGGCGAGCATCGCGCTCACCCAGGTCGAGCGGCTCACGGACGTGGTGGAGCGGCTGCTGACCAACGCCCGGGACGCGCGTACGGGCTCCGCCGTCTTCTTCGATCTCGACGAGGTCGTCAAGCAGCAGCTCGAGGAGTGGCGCCCGGCCTACCGCAGCGCCGGCCGCGCCGTCGTCTGCTCGGGCAAGCACGGGCTGAAGGCGGTCGGCACTCCCGGTGCGGTCGCCCAGGTGCTCGCCGCACTCATCGAGAACTCACTGATGCACGGCGGCGGCACGGTCGCGCTGCGCACCCGTGTCACCGGCAACCAGGTCGTCATCGAGGTGACGGACGAGGGCCCCGGCGTCCCCGCCGACCTCGGGGCGCGGATCTTCGAGCGGACCATCAGCGGCCGCAACTCCACCGGGATCGGCCTCGCCGTGGCCCGTGACCTCGCGGAGGCCGACGGCGGCCGGCTCGAACTGCTCCAGCAGCAGCCCCCGGTCTTCGCCCTCTTCCTCAGCCGGATCGCCCCGACCCGCAAGGAACAGGAGCGCCCGGTGCGCTGAGCGCCTCAGGGGTGTACGGGGTCGGGCGCTACTTCGTCGGCGGCTTGTCGCTGCTCCAGAAATCGTTCCGCGTTCAGCACGGCCTCCTCGGCGGGCAGCGCCTTGAACACCCAGGTGCGGTACGACCAGAAGCGGAACAGGGTGGCGACCCCGATCCCGACGATCTTGAAGACATTGCTCTGCACCGGGCTGTTCCACCCGAAGCCGTACGTCGCCGCGTACAGCACACCGTTCTCGATCACCGCACCCGCGGCGCTGAACAGCAGGAAGAGCATCAGCTCCCGGGTCCGGCCGGACTTGTCGCGGTCCCGGTAGGTCCAGTAACGGAAGCCGATGTAGTTGAAGAGGATGGCGACGAACGTGGCCAGGACACTGGCCCGGACCACCTGGAGGTCCGTGGTGTGCCGGACCAGGTTGAAGACCGCGATGTTGACCAGCAGGCCCAGAGCGCCGACCGCGCCGAACTTGGCGACCTCCCGGGCAAGCAGATCAAGCCGGGCCCGCAGTGCGCCCCGTTCGCTCATGATGATCGCTCAGCCCCGTCCGTTCGGTATTCGTCAACCCGGCCATGCTAACCAGCCCTCCCGTGTGATGCCTGTGCGCTGCCGGTGAGGTGTGGCGAGGCTGTGACGAGGGCCTGTGACCGGAGAGGGTGGGGGAAGCCCCGGCGCGCCGGATACCCTGGACGCGTGACGTTCCCGGTAGTCGGCATGGTCGGCGGCGGTCAGCTCGCCCGTATGACCCACGAGGCGGGCATCCCCCTCGGCCTCAAGTTCAAGCTCCTCAGTGACACCCCTCAGGATTCGGCAGCCCAGGTGGTGAGCGAAGTCGTCATCGGCGACTATCGCGACCTGGAGACGCTGCGCGCCTTCGCGCGCGGCTGCGACGTGATCACCTTCGATCACGAGCATGTGCCGACCGAGCATCTGCGGGCCCTGGAGGCGGACGGCATTCCCGTCCGCCCCGGCCCCGACGCGCTGGTGCACGCCCAGGACAAGGGGGTGATGCGCGCGAAGCTCACGGAGATCGGCGCGCCCTGCCCCCGCCACCGCATCGTGGCGGACCCGGCGGACGCCGCGGCGTTCGCCGAGGAGGCCGGGGGCTTCCCCGTCATCCTCAAAACGGTCCGCGGCGGCTACGACGGCAAGGGCGTGTGGGTGGTCCGCTCCGAGGCGGACGCCGCCGAGCCGTTCCGCGCCGGTGTCCCCGTCCTCGCCGAGGAGAAGGTCGACTTCGTACGGGAGCTGGCGGCCAACATCGTCCGCTCGCCGCACGGCCAGGCCGTCGCCTACCCGGTCGTCGAGTCCATCCAGGTCGACGGCGTCTGCGACACGGTCATCGCCCCGGCCCCCGACCTGGACGAGCGGCTGGCCGGAGAGGCCCAGCAGCTCGCGCTGCGGATCGCCGCGGAGCTCGGCGTGGTCGGCCACCTCGCGGTCGAGCTGTTCGAGACCCGAAGCGACGACGGGACCCCCGGGATTCTCGTGAACGAACTGGCGATGCGCCCGCACAACTCCGGGCACTGGACCCAGGACGGCGCGATCACCTCCCAGTTCGCCAACCACGTGCGGGCCGTCCTGGACCTCCCGCTCGGCGACCCGCGCCCGCGCGCCACCTGGACGGTCATGTGCAACGTCCTGGGCGGCGACTACCCGGACATGTACCAGGCGTACCTGCACTGCATGGCCCGCGACCCGCAGCTCAAGATCCACATGTACGGCAAGGACGTGAAGCCCGGCCGCAAGGTCGGCCACGTCAACACCTACGGCGACGACCTGGCGGACGTGCGGGAGCGCGCCCGGCACGCGGCCGACTACCTGCGAGGAACAATCACCGAATGACTTCCCCCGGTACCGCCCCTGTCATCGGCATCGTCATGGGCTCGGACTCCGACTGGCCCGTCATGGAAGCGGCCGCGAAGGCACTCGACGAGTTCGAGATCCCCTACGAGGTCGACGTCGTCTCCGCCCACCGCATGCCGCGCGAGATGGTCGCGTACGGCGAGCAGGCGGCGGACCGCGGCCTGAAGGCGATCATCGCGGGCGCCGGGGGAGCGGCCCACCTGCCCGGCATGCTCGCCTCCGTCACCCCTCTGCCCGTCATCGGCGTGCCCGTCCCGCTGAAGTACCTGGACGGCATGGACAGCCTGCTCTCCATCGTGCAGATGCCGGCCGGGGTCCCCGTCGCCACCGTCTCGGTCGGCGGCGCACGCAACGCGGGACTGCTCGCGGCCCGGATCCTCGCCGCCCACGACAGTGAGCTGCTGGCGCGGATGAAGGACTTCCAGCAGGAGCTGAACGACCAGGCGACGGAGAAGGGCAAACGCCTCCGGGCCAAGGTCGAGGGCTCGGACTCGTTCGGCTTCGGGAAGTAGGCGCCCCCATGGACAACCTGGACCGTGCCCGGCTGCTCCTCGCCGAGAACCCCGTCGTCGACGGCCACAACGACCTCCCCTGGGCCCTGCGCGAACAGGTCGGCTACGACCTGGACGCCCGCGACATCGCGACCGACCAGACCGGCGCCCTGCACACCGACATCCCGCGCCTGCGGGCCGGCGGCGTCGGCGCCCAGTTCTGGTCCGTGTACGTCTCCACCCGTCTGACCGGTGACGACGCGGTCAGCGCCACGCTGGAGCAGATCGACGTGGTCGCCGAGCTGCTGGAACGCCACCCGGCGGACCTGCGGCGCGCCCTGACCGCCGACGACATGGAGAAGGCCCGCGCCGAGGGGCGTATCGCGTCCCTGATGGGCGCCGAGGGCGGCCACTCCATCAACAACTCCCTGGGCACCCTGCGCGCCCTGCACACCCTCGGCGTCCGCTACATGACGCTGACGCACAACGACAACACCGACTGGGCGGACTCGGCGACCGACTCCGCGCAGGTCGGCGGCCTGTCGGAGTTCGGCCGCGAGGTCGTCCGGGAGATGAACCGCATCGGGATGCTGGTCGACCTCTCGCACGTGGCGGCGACCACGATGCGCGACGCGCTCGCCACCTCCGTCGCGCCGGTGATCTTCTCGCACTCCTCCGCCCGGGCGGTCTGCAACCACCCGCGCAACATCCCCGACGACGTGCTGCGGATGCTCGCGGCCAACGGCGGTGTGGCCATGGCGACCTTCGTGCCGAAGTTCGTCCTGCCGGCAGCCGTCGACTGGACGCTCGCCGCCGACCGCAACATGCGGGAGCACGGTCTGCACCACCTGGACACGACCGCGGCGGCGATGCGGATCCACGCGGACTTCGAGGCGGTCCACCCGCGCCCGATGGCCACGGTGTCGACGATCGCCGACCACCTCGACCACATGCGTGAGATCGCCGGGATCGACCACATCGGCATCGGCGGCGACTACGACGGCACGGCGTTCCTGCCGGCGGGCCTGGAGGACGTCTCCGGCTACCCGAACCTGATCGCCGAGCTGCTCACCCGGGGCTGGTCGGACACCGACCTCGCCAAGCTGACCTGGCAGAACGCCGTACGGGTCCTGCGGGACGCGGAAGCGGTCTCCCGCGACCTCGGCGCACGGCGCGGCCCCTCCCACGCGACGATCGACGAGCTGGACGGCCCCGCGGTGTAGCCGCGCCGAACGCCGGGCGGGCCGCATCGGGCCCGTCCGGCGGCCGCACCCGAACACCCTGGCCGAGCCGGATCAGGCCCGTCCGGCGTTTGAGGACAGGACGACCACCGGGCGGAACCGGTCAACCCGCCCCCGCCCCGCCAGGCGTTACGCCTTCGGCCTGCCCATGGCGCGGTACGTCCACCCCGCCTCACGCCACACCGCCGGGTCCAGCGCGTTGCGGCCGTCCAGGATGATCCGGCGCCCCGCGACCTCGCCCAGCGCCGCCGGGTCCAGCTCGCGGAACTCGCGCCACTCCGTCAGGTGCAGCACCACATCCGCGCCGCGCACCGCGTCCAGCGCGGTGTCCGCGTAGGCGAGGGTGGGGAAGAGCCGCCGGGCGTTGTCCATGCCCTTCGGGTCGAAGACCGTGACCTGGCCGCCCTGCAGATGGATCTGCCCGGCCACGTTCAGGGCCGGCGAGTCCCGTACGTCGTCCGAGTCCGGCTTGAACGTCGCGCCCAGCACCGCGACGCGCTGTCCGAGGAACGAGCCCCCGCCCACCGCCTCGCGGGCGAGCTCGACCATGTGCCCGCGACGGCGCATGTTGATGGAGTCGACCTCGCGCAGGAACGTCAGCGCCTGGTCCGCGCCCAGCTCACCGGCGCGCGCCATGAACGCCCGGATGTCCTTCGGCAGACAGCCACCGCCGAACCCGATCCCGGCCCGCAGGAACTTCTTCCCGATCCGCTCGTCGTGGCCGATCGCCTCGGCCAGCTTCACCACGTCGCCGTCGGCGGCCTCGCAGACCTCCGCCATCGCGTTGATGAAGGAGATCTTGGTCGCCAGGAACGAGTTCGCCGAGGTCTTCACCAGCTCGGCGGTGGGGAAGTCCGTCACCACGAACGGCGAGCCCTCTCCGACCGGCCCCGCGTACACCTCGCGCAGCAGCTTCTCGGCCCGCTCGCTCTCCACCCCGACGACGATCCGGTCCGGGTGCAGGGTGTCGTTCACCGCGAAGCCCTCGCGCAGGAACTCCGGGTTCCAGGCCAGCTCCGCATCCGTGCCCACCGGCGACAGCTCGGCCAGCCGTGCCGCCAGCCGGGCGGCGGAACCCACCGGGACGGTGGACTTCCCGACCACCAGCGCGGGCCGCTTCAGCTGCGGGGCCAGGGACTCGAAGGCGCTGTCCACGTAACTCATGTCGCACGCGTACTCGCCGTGCTTCTGCGGAGTGTTCACGCAGACGAAGTGCACATCGCCGAAGTCGCCGACCTCCTCCCAGGAGGTGGTGAACCGCAGCCGGCCGCTGGAGCCCTCGATACCCGCGACGTGCTTCTGCAGGATCTCCTCGAGCCCCGGCTCGTACATCGGCACCCTGCCCGCCGAGAGCATCTCGATCTTCTCAGGCACGACATCGAGTCCGAGGACTTCGAAGCCCAGCTCAGCCATGGCCGCGGCATGGGTGGCGCCGAGGTAGCCGGTGCCGATCACAGTGATCCTGAGGGCCATGGGTGCTCCTGAACGATGCGGACAGACGTGCGGAGCCGAGCATAACCGGGCCTGCCGAAACCTCGTTTTGCGGCTGTCGGCAAGCTCACGTGCCCCGCCCGTATGCCGGGTCGGGGCCGGGCCACTAAAATTGGGTTACTTAACAGTAGTTAGCATCCTTGGGGAGTGAACGTCTTGGCGGGTTCGACCGACTTCGACCTCTACCGTCCGGCCGAGGAGCACGACATGCTCCGCGAGACGATCCGTTCGCTCGCCGAGGCAAAGATCGCCCCGTTCGCCGCCGAGGTGGACGAGGAGGCCCGCTTCCCGCAGGAGGCCCTGGACGCCCTGGTCGCCTCCGACCTCCACGCGGTCCACGTCCCGGAGGAGTACGGCGGCGCGGGCGCCGACGCGCTCGCCACGGTCATCGTGATCGAGGAGGTGGCCCGCGCCTGCGCGTCCTCCTCCCTCATCCCGGCCGTGAACAAGCTCGGCTCGCTCCCGGTGATCCTCTCCGGCTCCGAGGACCTCAAGAAGAAGTACCTGGGCCCGCTCGCCAAGGGCGACGCGATGTTCTCGTACGCCCTGTCCGAGCCGGACGCCGGCTCCGACGCGGCGGGCATGAAGACCAAGGCCGTCCGCGACGGCGACTTCTGGGTCCTCAACGGTGTGAAGCGCTGGATCACCAACGCCGGCGTCTCCGACTACTACACGGTCATGGCCGTCACCGACCCGACCAAGCGCTCCAAGGGCATCTCGGCGTTCGTCGTCGAGAAGGCGGACGAGGGTGTCTCCTTCGGCGCCCCGGAGAAGAAGCTCGGCATCAAGGGCTCCCCGACGCGCGAGGTCTACCTCGACAACGTCCGCATCCCCGCCGACCGCATGATCGGCGAGGAGGGCACCGGCTTCGCCACGGCGATGAAGACCCTGGACCACACCCGCATCACGATCGCGGCCCAGGCACTCGGCATCGCGCAGGGCGCCCTCGACTACGCCAAGGGCTATGTCCAGGAGCGCAAGCAGTTCGGCAAGCCGATCGGCGACTTCCAGGGCATCCAGTTCATGCTCGCCGACATGGCGATGAAGCTGGAGGCGGCCCGCCAGCTCACCTACGCGGCGGCGGCCAAGTCCGAGCGCCTCGACGGCGACCTGACCTTCTTCGGCGCCGCGGCCAAGTGCTTCGCCTCCGACGTCGCCATGGAGGTCACCACGGACGCCGTCCAGCTGCTCGGCGGCTACGGCTACACGCGGGACTACCCGGTGGAGCGCATGATGCGCGACGCGAAGATCACCCAGATCTACGAGGGCACGAACCAGGTCCAGCGCATCGTCATGGCCCGCAACCTGCCGTAACCGCCTGCTCTCGGCGCACACCGCACGCGAAAAGGTCCGGACGGAGAACCGTCCGGACCTTTCGCGTGCGCCTGCGGTCAGTTGCCCTTGACCGTGACCTTCTCGTCGTTCTTCAGCTGCTCCACGAGCTGCTTGACCTTGGCCTTGTCCCAGACCAGGTTGCCGCCGGTGCTGCCCGAGATCGGGATGTTCATCGACGTGCCCTCGCCACCCGTGACGCCCTTCATCGCGAAGAACATCTTGCCCAGCGACCAGAGCGACATGTCCTTGTCGACGATCAGCGTGTCCAGGCCGGCGCCCATCGTCGGGTACAGCTTGAACGGGTTGAGGATCGTGGACGGCGTCGCCGTCTGCGAGGCCAGCGCCGCGAGGAACTTCTGCTGGTTCTTCGTACGGTCCAGGTCGCTGCCCGCGAACGCGTACCGGGTGCGGACGAAGGCGAGCGACTGTTCGCCGTTCAGCGTCTGCTTGCCGGCCTGGAAGTCGGCACCGGACTTCTTGTCCTTGAAGGCCTTGGGGATGTCCAGCTCCACGCCGCCGATCGCGTCCACGATCTTGGCGAAGCCGCCGAAGCCGATCTCGACGTAGTGGTCGATGCGCAGCCCGGTGTTGAACTCGACGGTGCGGACCAGCAGCTCCGGGCCGTCCTCCGCGTACGCGGCGTTCAGCTTCGTGGTGCGGCCCGTGCCCTTGAACGTCTTGCCGGACTCGGAACCGACGAACGAGGGGATCTCGACGTTCGAGTCACGGGGAAGGGAGATCAGCGTCGGGCCGTTGGAGCCGTCGTGCAGGATCATCATCGAGTCGGTGCGCTTGCCCTCGGCGGAGCCGGTGTGCAGCTTCTTCTTGTCCTCGGCCGTCATGCCCTCGCGGCTGTCGGAGCCGACGATCAGGTAGTTCGTCCCGTCGCCCTCGGAGGGGCGCTCGATGACCTTGGAGAGGTCGACCTCACGCTTGAGCTTGCCGTCGGCCCAGAAGTACGTGCCGATGGAGACGGCGACCAGCACGACGACGAGGGTCAGTACGCCGACCTTGATGCGCCGGCCCCAGTTGGGCGTGGGGCGGCCCTGTACGTAGCCGCGGTCGCCGTAGCCGTCGCCGCCGTAACCGCCGCCGCCCTGTCCGCCGCCGTTGCCGCCGCCGTAGACCTGGCCCGTGTTGTAGCCGCTGTCGTAACCGTCGTCGGCGTACCCCTGTCCCTGCGGCGGGATCCGGGGCGGGGCCTGCGGTGCGCCCTGCGGCTGAGCGGGGCGCCGCCGGACGTGCGGCATGGCGCGGGCGCTCTCGGGCTGCGGGTTCGCGCTGCCCTGCCCATAGCGCTCGCCGGGTCCGCCGTTCCGTCCTTCGGGCCAATCGTTCATGCGGAACAGTGTGCCGTCCCGGCCCGCACGTATTACAGGGTGTACCGGAAATCGGACCAGGGCTGTTGCGAAGCTGATGCAATGCAACCGGGGGCAAGCCCCCGCATAAGGTGGAGGGCATGACAGATCAGGCCCAGCCACCGGAGGGCGAGATTCCGGCCAAGCCGACCGCGGCCTCCCGGACCACCCTCAGCCACATCATGACCGGCAGCGACACCAACCTCCTGGGTACGGTGCACGGCGGTGTGATCATGAAACTGGTCGACGACGCCGCGGGTGCGGTCGCCGGCCGGCACTCCGGTGGCCCGGCCGTGACGGCCTCGATGGACGAGATGGTCTTCCTGGAGCCGGTCCGCGTCGGTGACCTTGTTCACGTCCGCGCGCAGGTGAACTGGACCGGCCGCTCCTCGATGGAGGTCGGCGTCCGCGTCCTGGCCGAGCGGTGGAACGAGTCGACCCCGGCCCAGCAGGTCGGGAGCGCCTATCTGGTGTTCGCGGCGGTCGACGAGGACGGCAAGCCGCGCCGCGTGCCCGAGGTGGTGCCGGAGACGGAGCGCGACAAGCGGCGCTACCAGGAAGCTCAGATCCGGCGTACGCACCGCCTCGCCCGGCGCCGTGCGATCAAGGAGCTGCGGGAGCAGCGCGCCGCCGAGGGCATCGACGACTGAGGCCCGCACCCGAAGACGGGGCGCCGGTCGCGGACCGGCGCCCCGTCTTCTTGCGCCAGGAGGGCTACGGGCAGACCACCTGGTCGCCCGTCACCGAGCCGAACTCGCCCCGCTTCGGATCCTCGGCCTTGACCCGCTGGACCTTCGTGAAGTCGGAGCCCGCCTTCACCTTCATCGTCCCGCCCTGCCCCTTCACGGCCTTCAGCTCGCACCCGGGCAGCGCCGTCGCCAGGGCCTTCGCCGACCGGTCCCACCGGGGGTCGTAGCTGACCACGGTCCGCTTGAGGTCGCGCGGGCCGCCGTTCAGGGGGGAGCGGGTGGTGTTGAAACCGGTGCCGCGCAGCGCCGCGTCCACCTTCTGGCCGAGCCCGTCCTTGGGCGTCCCGTTGTAGACCTGCACCCGGATCTGCTCCGGGGCGACGCCGACGACCGTCGCCCTGGGCTGCTTGGGCAGGTGGGAGGCGAGCGGCTTGTCCTCGCGCAGGGCACGGAACAGCTTCTTCGACTTCTTCGTGTCCCACTTCACCGTGGAGCCGATGCCCTTGACGGGGTAACCGCCGTCCTGGATCGGTACGGAGGCGAACTCCGACGAGGCCGGGGTGAACCCACGCATCGCCTTGCCGAGCTCCAGCATCTGATCCGTGCCGAATCCCTTGTCGGCGCGGACCGATTTGAGCATCGCCGAGGCCACCTGCTGGAACTTCACCGGGTTCATCAGCACACCGCTGCTGGTCGTCTGCTTGACCAGCGCGGCCATGAACTTCTGCTGGCGCTGCATCCGGCCCAGGTCGGCGGCGCCGTCGATGTGCCGGGACCGTACGTACTGGAGGGCCTTGCCGCCGTCGAGCTTGTGGGTGCCGGCGGTCAGGTTCAGTCCGGTGTAGGGGTCCTTGAGCGGCTTGGCGGTGCAGATCTGCACCCCGCCCAGGGTGTCGACCGTCTCCATGAAGCTGGTGAAGTCGACCTCCAGATAGTGGTCGATCTTGATTCCCGTCATGCCCTCGACGGTGCGCACGGTCAGGTGCGGGCCGCCCTCCGCGTAGGCGGCGTTCAGCTTCACCGGGTGGGCGGAGTGCTCCTTGCCGGTGGTCCGGTCGGTGTGGGCCGGGATCTCGGCGTAGCTGTCGCGGGGCAGGCTGACGACACTCGCCCGCTGCTTGTCGGCCGAGAGGTGGACGAGCATGAGGGTGTCGGTGCAGTGACAGGGCGCTCCGCCCAGCCTGTACTTCTTCCTCTCCGCCTTGGTGATCTTCTCCCGGCCGTCGGTGCCGACCAGCAGGAAGTTCATGCCGTGGCCGCCCTGGGGCCGGTTCTTCATGTCCTTGAACGGATCGACCCGGTCGATCCCCGTCTCCAGGCTGCTCACCACGGCATGGCCGATCCCGCCGGCGCCGAGCACCAGCACGGACAGCCCGGTGGCCACCCGCATGCCCCAGCGGGGCGGCCCCTTCCGGCTGCCGTTGCGGGGCCGGTTCCTGGTACCCGCCTTGGGCTGCCGAGCGGTTCTGCGCTGCGTGGGAGCGGTGCGGGGGTGCGGTGGACGGGGCGATCGGTGCGGCGTGGGCACGGGGGACACCTCCGCGGTGCGAGTAGGACTTTCGCACGGTAGGCCCATACGATCTGCAGACCGGGAGGCGACCCGGCGGCGCGCGCCGGTGTCCCCCATTCGCGGTAACGTGGCGGCCGAATCACGCCGCATCCCGGGGTGCGAGAGCCCCTCGGAACCCCGGCACCCCCGAGGACCCCCTGAGGACCACATGTCTGCCGCGCAGTACCCCGCCGTCTCCGTGATCATGCCGGTGCTCAATGAGGAACGCCATCTCAGGAACTCGGTCCGGCACATCCTGGAGCAGGAGTACGCCGGTGAGATGGAGGTGGTGATCGCCCTCGGTCCCTCGACCGACCGTACGGACGAGATCGCCGCTGAGCTGGTACGGGAGGACTCCCGGGTCCACACCGTGCCGAATCCGACCGGCCGCACCCCCGCCGCGCTGAACGCCGCGATCAAGGCTTCACGTCACCCGATCGTGGTACGGGTCGACGGCCACGGCATGCTCTCTCCGAACTACATTGCGACCGCGGTCCGCCTCCTGGAGGAGACCGGCGCGCAGAACGTCGGCGGCATCATGCACGCCGAGGGTGAGAACGCCTGGGAGGACGCCGTCGCCGCCGCGATGACGTCGAAGATCGGCGTCGGCAACGCGGCCTTCCACACCGGCGGCCAGGCGGGCCCCGCCGAGACCGTGTACCTGGGCGTCTTCCGCCGCGAGGCACTGGAGCGGGCCGACGGCTACAACGTGGAGTTCATCCGCGCCCAGGACTGGGAGCTGAACTTCCGCATCCGCGAGGCCGGCGGTCAGATCTGGTTCTCGCCGGAGCTGAAGGTGCAGTACCGCCCCCGGCCCAGCATCCGCGCCCTGTCCAAGCAGTACAAGGAGTACGGCCGCTGGCGCCACGTCGTGGCCCGCTACCACGCCGGCTCGATCAACCTGCGCTACCTGGCCCCGCCGACCGCCGTCTGCGCGATCGCGGCAGGCATCGTCGTCGGTGCGGCGGTCACCCCGTGGGCCTTCGTCGTGCCGGCCGGGTACGTCGCGGCGATCGTCGCCGGCTCGCTGCCCGCGGGCAAGGGCCTGCCGCTCAAGGCGCGCGCGCAGATCCCGGTGGCGCTGGCCACCATGCACATGTCGTGGGGGTACGGCTTCCTGACCAGCCCCCGGTCGCTCGCGAAGAGGGTCATCGCGAGCCGCCGCCCGGCCGTGCGGGAACAGACGGTCTGACAGCCGAACGCAGGAAGGGGCCCCGCCGGAGACGGCGGGGCCCCTTCTCGTACGGGCGTCAGAAGGTGTAGTTCGGGTTGACGTGCATGCACGCCTCTTCGTTCGCACCGTTGAGCGCCCCCGCCGACTCCGGCGTCTTCTCGTCGACGGCCTTGGCCGGGTACGCCCCGTCCTCGCGCCAGTCGGCACCCACGGCCAGCACGATGCCCGAGGCATCGGTCGACTTCTGCACCTGGGACACCGGGATCCCGAGCGCCTTGGCGACCGCCTGGGCGTCGGCCTCCATGTCCGCGCTGGGGTAGAGGATGCCGGTCCGGCCGGCCGCCGCGACGTTCTGGGAGTCGATCGAGGCCTTGGCGAAGCCCGCGTCCGTGAGCAGGTCCTTGACCGCGGTCGCACGGCCCTGTGCCGGACCGAGACCGTCGGTGCTGGTCGCGTTGCGCACGCTGACCGGGATCTCCGCGACGGGCGCGGCGACGTCCTTGGTGACGGGTGTCTTGCGCTTGGACGCCTTGCCGTCCAGCGGGATGTCCTCACGGACCATCCGGAACACCTGCTCGGCCTCACCGGCCTTGGGGAACACCCGGCCGGCCAGATCGCCCGTTCCGTAGACGTTCGGCATGGTCGTCATGGTGATGCGGTCGGTCGGGGCCTTCTTGAGCTCCTCCGCCAGGTCGTACAGCTTCTTGACGGTGTCCAGGCCCTTGTCGACCGTCAGCGCGCTGGTGGCCGCCTCGGCGAGCCCCATCAGCTTTCCGGGGTCGGTGAGCTTGGTGCCCTTGCGCAGCTCGCGCACCATCGAGTTCAGGTACTGGTGCTGGGCCTTGGCGCGGCCGAGGTCCGTGTTGTCCTCGAAGCCGTAGCGGGTGCGCAGCCACTGCAGGGCCTGCTTGCCCTTGACGGCGGTGGTGCCCTCCTCCAGCTTCAGCCCGGAGCCCTTGCCGTCCCTGCCGTGCGAGTGGATGTTGGCGTCGACACAGACCGGGACGCCGCCGATCGCGTCGGCCATCGAGACCACACCCGCGAAGTCGATCATCATGAAGTGGTCGATCGTGATGCCGGTGAGTTCGTACCAGGTGGCCACCGTGCACCCGGGCCCGCCACGGCCGAGGCTCTCGTTCGTCTGGACGGGCCTCGTGCTGGCCGGGTACACCTCGTCGGTTTTCGGGTCGGTGCACTTGGGCATCTTCAGCATGGTGTCGCGCGGCATGCTCACGACCGAGATGTTGCTGCGGTCCGCGGAGAGGTGCAGCAGCATCTGTACGTCGGCGAGCGGTGTGCCCCCGAAGGTCTCCTTGGCGCCGCCGAGCTTCTGGTTCGCCTTGGAGTCCCGGGCGTCGGACCCGATGATCAGGATGTTCAGCGGGGTCTGCCCGGCGGCGTTGGCCTTGTGGTCGGCCATGTCCTTGTCGCCGAGGGTCAGGTCCTCTTTCTTGATGTTGCCGTTGAGGTGCTTGTAGTAGAGGTATCCGGCTCCGCCGGTGCCGAGTATCAGCAGGGCGAGAACGGACGCGACCCAGCGCAGTACGCGCCGTTTGCCGCGTTTGTCGGCCCGCCTGGAACGGCGGTTCGGCCCGCCCTGGCGGTGCCCGCCCTCCGGCGGGGCGGACCGTTCCCGCCGGCCGTGACCGCCCCTTGCCGTTCTGCCGTCCTCCGTGTCACCGCTCCCGAGGGCACCGTCGACCGGGCCCTCGTGCCGGACGCGCGACCGCGTCCCCTCCCCAGGCGTGCTGCTCCGTCCCACCAGGACCCCCCTGCTGCTCAGACTTTCGCTGTGGCGCGACGACCCGTCGTCACTTCGCGCACTCTGCCTTGTCGGCGCTGGCCTTCTGAATGTCTTCCGGTGCCTTGGCCGGGCCGGTGACGGGCACCCCCGCGCCCTTGAAGTCGGCTCCCAGGGTCAGCACCATCGCCTGAAGGCCCTCGGCGTCGGCCGTTCCCTGCTTGAGTGCCGTGGCGGGCAGTCCCATGATCGCCGCGAGGGCGCGGGCCTGGTCCGCCTGGTCGGGCGCGTACGCCAGTGTCGTCAGGTCGATCTTCGCCGGGGCGTTCGCCTTGTTCGTGGCCTCCGGCACGCCCTGTTCGGTCTTCAGCCAGGTGACGGTCGCGTCCGCGGCACCGGCGATGCTGCCGCCGTTGAGGACATCGACGCGTATGTCGGCCGGATCGGCCTTGGCGCCCTTGAGCACCGCCTGCTGCTTGCTCCTGGCCGCCGTCTCCTTCTGCTTCACCTCGGTCAGGGAGGTGTCGGAGCGCATCATCGCGAAGAGCTGCTCCGACTTCTGCGGTTCCACGACCACGGTGATGGGCGTCGGCTCGGCCGGGTTGTCGATCACCGGCAGCGTGACGAAGGTGATGTTCTTGGTGTCGATCCTGCCCAGCTCCTGTGCGAGCGAGGTCAGCTTCTTGATCGACCCGATGCCGGAGTCGACCGTGAGCGCCTTGGTCGCCGCGTCCGCGAGGCTGAAGAGCTTCGTGGGGCTCGTCAGGGTGTCGTCGGACTTCATCTGCCGGATCATCGAGCCGATGAACTGCTGCTGCACCTTGATCCGGTCGAGGTCGCTCTGATTGCCGAAGCTGTGCCGGGTGCGGACGAAGGCCAGTGCCTGCTCGCCCTGGACGGTGGACTCACCGGCAGGCAGGTCGAGGTGCGAGTCGGGGTCCTTGATCGCCTTGGCCAGGCAGACCTTGACCCCGCCGACGGCCGTGGAGAGCTCTTTGACCGCGTTGAAGTCGACCATCATGAAGTGGTCGACGGAGAGGCCGGTGATCTTCTTGACCGTACGCATCGTGCAGCCCGGGTCGCGCCCTTCCTGGCCGAGGCTGACGTTGAACCGGACGTTCCGCGAGCCGGGTATGACCTTCTGCGAACCGTCCGGCTGCTTGGTGGTGCACTCCGGGATGTCCGTCATCAGGTCGCGGGGGATGCTCATCGCCGTGGCGTTGGTGCGGTCCGCGGAGACGTGGAAGAGGATGTTGGTGTCGGCGTGGCCGGTGCTGCCCTTGTCGCCGTAGCCCTCGTTGCCACTGCCGGTGCGCTTGTCCGTGCCGATGATCAGTATGTTCAGCGGCCCCTCGGCGGCGACGCTCTTGCTGCCGGCGTCACCGACGTCGACGGTGTCGAGGTTGCCGTCGAACTTCTGGTAGAGGGCGTACGCCCCCGCCGATCCGGCGACGATCACGAAGGCCATCACGCCGCCGGTCCACAGCAGGGCCTTCTTCCGCCGCGCCTTCGGCGATGTGCGCTTACGGCGCCCGGCCGGCACCTGCGGCTGCTCCCGGGTGTGCCCGCTCCGTGCGGAACGGCGGTTCCGCTGCTCGGGGACCTCGCGGAGGGGCTCGTTCCTGTTGTCGGAGCCGTAGTGGTCCGACGTACGGGAAGCGCCGGACGACTCTGTTCCGGAGTGACTCGGTCGCAATTCGTAATTGCCGGTCTGCGGGTTGAGCACCCACTGGTCGGCGGCGTCCATTTCGTCCGCCCGCCCACGGCTATGCGCGTCCACGGTTTCCTGAATCCTCCGTCGGTGCCAGGCGAGGCGCCTCCCCGACAGGGCGCTCGGTCTGTCGCTCCAGCAGTGCGCGGCCAGGGGGCCGTCGGCACCGGATCGCGTCACACTATCCGGCGGATTCGGCCATGGGCGGCGTGCGTGACATATTCCACGCGTCTTATAACCGGGCATTCTGCCTATTCCGCTCGGATTGCCGCCCATTGCTTGGCCATTGCTTTACTGGTCGCACAGGTCATCCGCAGCATTCGACCCCGAATAGGTGGGGGCCGGGGTCGGACTCCCGTCCGTACTGCCGGGCTTTCCGTCGGTGGATTCCTTCTCGGAACTGTGAGTCGGCTGTGAATCCCCCGCATTGTTCTCGTCGGCCGGGACCACGGCGACGGGCTCGTCCTTGCGCAACTGCTCGAACAGCCGGTCGGCGTCCGGCTGGACGAGTTCGTCCCGGTTCCGGTCGGCGCGGTAGGGCTGCCGGGGCACGGTCAGGAACTGCACCTTCTCCGTGGGGACGTTCCGCATGCCGCGCACCAGGTCGTACAGGTCCCTGAGCGAGTCCAGCCCCGGGTCGGTGGTGAGCGACTTCGTCGCCGCGTCCAGCACCGGGTACAGCCTCGTCGGGTTGAGCAGGACGCCGTTGCTCTGCATCTTGTTCACGAGGGCGCCCAGGAACTTCTGCTGGCGGTCCATCCGCTCGGTGTCGCTGCCGTCCCCGATCGACTTGCGGGCCCGTACGTACCCCAGCGCCTGCTCGCCGTCGAGCTTCTGGCGTCCCGCGGGGAGCTCGAGATGGGCGTCGTCGTCCTTGACCGGCTCCTTGAGGCAGACCTCGACGCCGTCCACGGCGTCGACCATGTCCTTGAAGCCGCTGAAGTCGATGACCATGTGGTGGTCGACGCGAATGCCCGTCATGTTCTCGACGGTGCGGATCGTGCAGGCGGTGCCGCCGAGCTCGAAGGCCCAGTTGAACTGGGCGAACTGCTTCTTGGTGGCCTTGCCGCCCGCGGGGTGACAGCTCGGGATGTCGACCATCAGGTCACGCGGGATGGACACCGCGGTGGCGCTCTTACGGTCGGCCGCGAGGTGCAGGAGGATCGTGGTGTCCGAGCGCTGGCTGCCGCCGTCGTCCCTGCCGTACTTGCGGTTGTCGCCCGACCGGGTGTCCGAGCCGATGAGCAGGATGTTCTGCGCGTCCATCGCGATCGCGGTGGGGCGCTCCTTCTCGTACGCCTTGAGCTCGGCGGCGGCGCTCGTGTCGGTCGTGATGTTGCCGTCGAGCTTCTTGTACAGCCACCAGCCGACGCCGGCGGCGACCAGCACGAGGAACGAGGCGGCGAGAGCGGTCCAGCGGAGCCAGTGCCGCCGGTGCCCGGGGATGCCGCCCTTGGGCCGGTCGGCCCAGGTCCGGATCCCGTCGTCATCGCCGTCGCTCTTGACGCCCTTGTCGCTCCCGGCACTTCCGTCGTCGCCGCCGGGGGCGGGCGGGCCGTCCTGCGGGGTTGCCCCGGAATCGTCCTGCGACCCTTCCTTCGGCCCGTCCTCGGCCGAGGAGTCCGGGCGGTCCGGTTGGTCCGGGCGGTCCGGGTCGGCAGGGGGTCCGGAGCTGTCGGTCACGTCTGCGTCCATCCTTCACGTTCGGCGGCGCGATGAGCCGCCGGTCGCAGGAGTAGACGGCTGAACCTCACGCTTGGTTGTGCATTCAGACGGAGTGGTCTGTACCGCCCGATCATGTACCGCAGCCGGTGCTCAGTCCCGGGGGCTCGGCCCGCCGTGGGCCGGACGGGTGGCCCACGGCGCGCTTGTCATACCGCGGTGCCGCTGACCCGCTCGCTCTCCACGCGCTTGGCCAGGCCGTCCTCGTCGAGCAGGCCGAGGTGGCGGCACAGGACCACGGAGCCCCCGGCGGCCAGCGGGGCGAAGAGACCGGCGGAGAGCCCTCCCCAGGTGTCGTACGAACGTCCCGTCAGCAGGCGCGACCCCGGCGTGAGGCCCAGTTCCGCCGCGTCCTCGCGGGCCCGTGCGACGAGCCGGTCCGCCGTCAGTTCGACGCCGTCCACGGCCAGGGCGGGTGCGGCGGGGTCCACCGGTGCGTACGGGGCGAAGCGGTCGCCCTGACCCGGCACCTCCACCGCGTAGTCCGCGAAGCCCTCGGGCGGCTGCGGGAAACGGCCGCCGAGGGGGCGCAGCGCCAGCGCGACCCGCTCGCCGCGGCAGGCGCGGGCACGGTCCAGCGTGTCCGGTCCGCTGACGACGAGATCGGCGGCGGCGGGGTCGCCCTGGACGTCGGCGACGACGCCCACCGACGAGCACGCGAGCAGCCAGACCGCGGACTGCCAGTGGGCGGGGAGCAGCAGCGCCAGCCGGTCGCCCGGTTCGGCGGCCAGGTCTCCCTGCAGCAGATTGGCGGTCTTGGCCACCCAATTGGCGAAGGTGGCCACCGACAGTTCGACGCGCTCTCCGGTTGCGTCGTCGTAGAAGGTGACCAGGGGGCGGGCCGGGTCCGCGGCGAGCGCGGATCGCAGCAGGTCGGCGGGGGTGCGATCACTGGCGTTCATCCGCGCAAGGGTACGCGGCCGGTACGGACGGGGCGGGGCGCGACGGGTGCCGCTTACACCGGATCGGCAGACGGGCCGTCAAGTGGGGGCGACCACACTCCAGTAGCCGGAGATGTCGGTTCTGTCCAGGATTCCCTGTATGCATGCACTTCTTGCAACCTCCATCGGCGTCACCTGCGCGGCGGCACTCACCCTGCCGCTCGCCGCGCCCGCGCCCGCCGCACCCGCTTCCGCCCCGGTCGCCCAGGCGGCTGCGGCAACCGCTGCCGAACCGTCGGGTTCGACGCAGTCCCTGCCCCTGCGACCGCTCACCGGCGCGACCTCACGGGCCACCGGTGAACCCACCGACTCCAGATCACTGTCCCCCGACTCGGCCCAGGGCCTGGGCAGGCACAACGCCCACCGCTTCTCCCTCGTCGGCGTGGTCTGGGACGACGCCGACGCCGAACTCCACGGAACCGTCCAGGTCCGCACCCGCTCGACCGGCACCTCGCGCTGGTCCGGCTGGCAGGACCTCGAGACACACAACGCCGACCACGGGGCCGACACCGGGAGCGCCGAGCGCGAATCCGCCACGGTCCGCGGTTCCACCGCCCCGCTCTGGGTCGGCGACTCCGACGGCGTCGAGGTACGCGTACGGGCCGAGGCCGCGCAGGACCGGGCCGGTATGTCGGCACCGCTCCCCGAGGGTCTGCGGGTGGAACTCGTCGACCCGGGCGACGACCCGCAGGAGCCCACCGCGGGCACCCCGGGCACCGGCACCGCCACGCCCGTCACGTCCCCCCAGCCCGGTGCGCTCCCCGGCGCCCTCACCGTGGCGGCGGCCGAGAGCTCCGCCGTGAACGCCGACCTCGCCCCGCTCGGCGCCACCGAGATCCCCGCCCTCAGCAAGGCCGAGTCCGAGGAACAGGCCGTCGTGGCAGCGGGCGCCAAGCCGTTCGTGGGACCACGCCCGCGCATCGTCACGCGCAAGGGCTGGGGCGCCGACGAGAGCCTGCGGGAGCGCAGCTTCGCGTACACCACGACCGTCAAGGCCGCCTTCATCCACCACAGCGCCACGGGCAACAACTACACCTGTGCCCAGGCGCCCTCGGTCCTGCGCAGTATCTACCGCTACCACGTCAAGAGCAGTGGCTGGCGCGACTTCGGCTACAACTTCGCCGTCGACAAGTGCGGAAACATCTACGAAGGACGCGCGGGAGGCGTGACGAAGGCCGTCCTCGGGGCACACACCCTCGGTTTCAACTCCAACAGCATGGGCATCGCGGTACTCGGAACGTACAGCTCGAAGAATCCGCCGGCCGCCTCCGTGACCGCGATCGCCAAGCTCACCGCCTGGAAGCTCGGTCTGTTCGGCCGTAACCCCAAGGCCAAGGTCACTCTCGTCTCGGGCGGCAGCGGCAAGTACAAGAAGGGTGCGAAGGCCAAGCTCAACGTCATCTCCGGTCACCGCGACGGTTTCGCAACCGAATGCCCCGGGAGCCGTCTCTACAAGAAGCTCGGCACGGCCCGGACCAGTTCGGCCAACCTGCAGGGCCGCTGACCGGGAGAGCTCCGAACGGTCTGCATACACTGGCCAGCCGATACGAGGCCCGGCCCCAGCAGGAAGCAGAGACGGTGCTGTGACAGAGGCAAGAGAAGCGATCCTCCTGGTAGGAGGCAAGGGCACCCGGCTGCGTCCGCTGACGGTGCACACCCCGAAGCCGATGGTTCCGGCGGCGGGCGTCCCGTTCCTCACGCACCAGCTGGCGCGTGCACGGGCAGCCGGGGTCGAGCACATCGTGCTCGCGACGTCCTACCTGGCGGAGGTGTTCGAACCGTACTTCGGTGACGGTTCGTCGCTCGGCCTCTCCATCGAGTACGTCACCGAGCACGAACCGCTCGGTACGGGCGGAGCCATCCGCAACGTGGCGTCGCGGCTGGCCTCCGGCCCGGACGAGCCCGTCCTCATCTTCAACGGGGACATCCTCACCGGTCTCGACATCCGGGCCCTGGTCACGTCGCACGCCACGTCGGGAGCGGACGTCTCCCTGCACCTCACGAGGGTGGAGGACCCGCGCGCCTTCGGCCTCGTACCGACGGACGCCACGGGCAGGGTGACGGCCTTCCTGGAGAAGCCGCAGACGCCCGAGGAGATAGTCACCGACCAGATCAACGCGGGGGCGTACATCTTCCGCAGGTCGGTCATCGACACCATCCCGGCCGGCCGGCCGGTCTCCGTGGAACGCGAGACCTTCCCCGGACTCCTCGCCTCCGGAGCCCATCTCCAGGGCATGGTCGACTCCACCTACTGGCTGGACCTCGGCACCCCGCAGGCGTTCGTACGCGGCTCCGCCGACCTGGTCCTGGGCCGCGCCCCGTCCCCGGCGGTGCCCGGCCGCTGCGGCGACCGCCTGGTGCTGCCCACGGCATCCGTGGCCGCAGACGCCAAACTCACCGGCGGCACGGTCATCGGCGAAGGCGCGCTGATCGGCGCGGGCGCGAGGATCACGGGCTCCACCGTCCTGGCGGGCGCGGTCGTCGAACCGGGGGCCGTGATCACCGACTCGCTGGTCGGGGCAGGCGCCAGGATCGGCAGCCGTACGGTGCTCGCCGGCGCGGTGATCGGGGACGGCGCACAGGTCGGCGCCGACAACGAACTGCGCGACGGGGTCCGCGTCTGGTGCGGTGCCGTCCTTCCGGACGCCTCGGTGCGTTTCTCGTCCGACGAGTAGGTTCCGTGCCGTCGGCCGTACCCTCGAAGGCAACCAACGACCGAGGACCTCATCCGTGGCAGGACGCTTCGTACCCCGCACCACCGCCGTGCCCCACCAGCTGCCGGCGGCGTCGGGCACGTCCGCCCCGCCCCGGGACCGGACCTGGACCCCGCAGGGTCCGCTGGATCTGCGGCTGGTCCTGAGCCCCCTGCGGCGGGGCCCCGTGGACCCCACGTACCGCTCCCTGTCCGACGGGTCGTTCTGGCGGGCCACCCGCACACCGGCCGGTCCCGGCACCCTCCGTGTCACGGCCGGCCGGGACGGCCGGATCGAGGCGGCGGCCTGGGGTCCTGGTGCGCAGTGGCTCCTGGACCGGCTGCCGGCGCTGCTCGGCGAGGGCGACGACCCGGATGCCTTCCGCCCGCGCCACCGGCTGGTCGCCGCGACCCACCGCAGCCGGCCCGGTCTGCGCCTGCTGCGCACCGGTCTGGTGATGGAGTCCCTGATTCCGTCGATCCTCGAACAGAAGGTCACCACCGACGAGGCCTACCGCGCCTGGCGCCTGCTGGTCCGCCGGTACGGCACCCCGGCGCCCGGCCCCCAGGACGGGCTGTTCGGCGCCCATGGCCTGTACGTCATGCCCGACGCCAGGACCTGGTCCCTGATCCCGTCCTGGGAATGGCATCGCGCGGGCGTCGACGCCAAGCGCTCCTCGACGATCCTGCGTGCCGTCCGGGTGGCCCGCCGGATGGAGGAAGCGGCCGCCATGGAACTCCCCGAGGCCATGGCCCGTCTGGAGCTGATCCCGGGCATCGGCCCCTGGACCGCGGCGGAGACCCTGCAGCGCTCGAACGGCGCCGCCGACGCGGTCACGGTCGGCGACCTCCACCTCCCGGGCATCGTCGGCCATGCCCTGGCGGGCAACAGGAACGCCGACGACGAGGAGATGCTGGCCCTCCTGGCCCCGTACGAGGGCCAGCGGCACCGGGCGACGCGCCTGATCATGCTGTCGGGCCGCACCCCGGCCCGCCGGGCCCCGCGCATGACACCGGGCGACATCGCCCGTCTCTGAGGGCCCGGGCGGGGAGACCCCCGCCCGCCTCACCTCACCGCGAGGAACTCCTCCACCTCGCGCGGGCCCCGCTCGCGCGGCGCTCCCGCCGCGTGCCCCACGGCCACCGCGCCCAGCGGATCCCATGAGTCCGGAAGATCGAGCACCTCGCGCACCACGTCCCGGCAGAACATCGTCGAGGACACCCATGCCGAGCCGAGCCGCTCCCCGGCCAGCGCCACCAGGAAGTTCTGGACGCCCGCGCCGGCCGCGACGACGAACATCTCGCGCTCCGCGGCGTCCCTGCGCTCGTCCCCGTACGTGTGCGAGCCGTCCATCACCAGGCACGGCACCGCCAGATACGGCGCGTTGCGCAGGACGTCACCCCGCCGCACCCGCTTGGCGATGGACTCCTCGCTCCGGCCGTCCCGGCGCAGGTCCGCGATCCACGCGTCCCGCATCGCGTCGAGCAGCCGGGTCCGTGAGTCGGCCGACTCCAGCAGGACGAACCGCCACGGCGTCGTGTGGTGCGGGGCCGGAGCCGTCACCGCCGCCGCCACCGCACGCCGTACGGCCCCCGGGTCCACCGGTTCGTCCGTGAACTCGCGCACCGTGCGCCGCAGATACAGCGCCTCCCGTACCGCCTCGGACGTTCCCAGCCGGAACATGTCGTCGGCCGCGACCCGCACCATGTCCCGGGCGCCGCCCCCGGTGTCCGCCGTGGACGTCACATGGGCCAGCCCCCGCACCACGGCGACCGGCAGCCCCGACGCCTTGCCCTTCACCAGGTCACCGGCCGAGGCAAGCTCGTCGGCCGTGGCGACCACGGTCGCGCTCAGCGGATTGCCGTACGCGTCCGTGCCGCCCCGGAGGTCGTCCAGCACCCTGACTCCGGCCGCCCCGATCGCGACATCGGTCAGGCCGTTGCGCCAGGGGCGCCCGAAGGTGTCCGTGACGACGACCCCGACCTCGACCCCGAGCGTGTCGCGCAGCCCGTCCCGGATGGCCCGTGCGGAGGCGTCCGGGTCCTCGGGGAGCAGCAGTACGGTGCCGGCGGGGGTGTTGGAGGCGTCGACCCCGGCCGCGGCCATGACGAGGCCCTGCCGGTTCTCCACGATCCGCAGTGTTCCGCGCCGGGCGACCACGCGGACGGTCTCGGCGTCGATCGCCGCCTCACGGTCGGCCGCCTCGACGATCCGGCCCTCCGCCTTGGAGACGATCTTCGAGGTGACGAGCAGGACGTCGCCGTCCACGAGCCCCGGGTCCGTGGTGGCGATCAGCTTGGCGATGTCGTCACCCGCCCGCACCTCTGGCATCCCGGGCAGCGCCCACACCCGGTACGAGGGTGCCTCGGCAGGTCCGCGGCTCACGCCCGTACCTCCTCGGCGAGTGTCAGCGCCTGCCGCGCCATCTCGGCGGTCGCGTCGACGTCCGTCATCATCAGCGGCACGGCGCGGCAGCGGATCCCGGCAGCCTCGACCTCGGCCACGGACCCGGCGTCCACGGTGTCGACGAGCCAGCCGTCGAGCAGTCCCGAGCCGTAGTGCTGGGCGACGGCCGCGGCCGTCGCTTCGACGCCGACCGCGGCCAGCACCTTGTCGGCCATGCCGCGCACGGGTGCGTCACCGACGATGGGGGAGAGTCCGACGACCGGCACCCCGGCCTCGGCGATCGCCTCCCGGATACCGGGCACGGCCAGGATGGTCCCCACCGAGACGACGGGATTGGACGGCGGGAAGACGATGACGTCGGCCTCGGCGATGGCTTCGAGCACTCCCGGCGCGGGCTTCGCCTGCTCGGCGCCGACCGGCACGATCGCCTGCGCCGTGACGGAGGCGCGCAGCTTCACCCAGTACTCCTGGAAGTGGATGGCCCTGCTCTCGCCGTCGACGTCGACGGCCACGTGCGTCTCGACGCGGTCGTCGGACATCGGGATCAGCCGGACCCCCGGCTTCCAGCGCGCACAGAGCGCCTCGGTGACCGCGCTCAGCGGATAGCCCGCGCCGAGCATCTGGGTACGGACGATGTGGGTCGCGAAGTCACGGTCGCCGAGCCCGAACCACTCGGGTCCCACGCCGTACGCCGCGAGTTCTTCCTTGACCTGGAAACTCTCGTCCGTACGCCCCCAGCCCTGCTCCTCGTTGATGCCACCGCCGAGGGTGTACATCACGGTGTCCAGGTCGGGGCAGACCTTCAGCCCGAACAGATGGATGTCGTCGCCGGTGTTGCCGATCACCGTGATGTCCGCGTCAGGGGCGGCCTGTTTGAGGCCACGCAGGAAACGAGCACCACCGATACCGCCGGCCAGAACCACAATGCGCATGAGGACCAGTCTGTCAGGCGGGGCCCGGTCCTCGTGGGGGTGGTGGGGACTGCGGCGTCAGGCGGGTACGGCGTCCAGGGCCGCCGGGGCGCACTGCGCGGTGTGCATCGGCATGTCGGTCAGACCCGGGTAGTAGATGTGCAGGCTGACGGCCGGTTCGAGCGAGTCGTTGACGACCTCGTGGACGTAGCCGGGCGCGAACACGCGCTGTGAGCCTGCGCCGAGCGTCCGTGTCCCGCGCTCCGTGCGCTCGGTCAGTTCGCCTTCCAGGACGGTGAGTACACCCGAGGACAGGCCGTGGTCGTGGAGCCCGCTGCCCTGGCCGGGAACCCAGCTGAGCAGCCACACCTCGTAGCCGAGCGGGGTATCCCCGGCCGGGGAGGAACCGGGGGCCGCGGGAACGCTCTGCAGCCGGTGGTACCAGCGGGTGGTGGTGTCGTACCGGACGAGGTGTGCCCACCGGGACCGGTCCGCGGCGATGGAGCGGGCCATGCCGACGAACTCGGCCACGGTGGAGGGATGGGTGCGGGCCGGCCGGAGGAGGTGCTGAACCTCGAGGATGTCGCCGGCGATCGAGAGGTCGCTGTCGCTGCTGTTCATGGGTGCGGTGGTTCCTCGGCATGGGGATACATGTGCGGGGGGAGTCGCGGAGACCCGAAAGCGGGGAAAGAGAGCTGGATCAGAGCTGGAGCGCTACGGCTTCAACAGCTGTGACAGCTGGAACAGCAACAGCGGGCCTGGACAGCCGTACGGAACCCACGGACGTGGGTCGGGTACATGGCTGTCATCGCTGGCATGCAGTCAAGGAGACCGGCTTGCTCGTCCTTCTGTCAACCCAATGCCCGAATTGGCGGCAATGTTTCACCCCATCCGGTTGCAGTGGATGGAGAAAGGTTTTGGCAGTTGCGGGACAGGCAAGGTGGCGCATCAACCGCATGAGTAAACGCGGTTGAGTATCCGTGACCCGACTGTGATCTTGATCCCTTCGGTGATCGAATCGCAACATCGGGGCAACCCCGGTCGTCTCACTCGGTGAGAAGCGGCGCGGAGCCAGGCCGATGGCATATGTCAGGTTTTTGGTGATTTGAACACTTTCCGCATAGGCTTGGTTCCGCAGAGTGAATACCAGGGCCAATAGCAGATCTTCGCTTGACTGGCCCGGAGCTACACACTTGTAATTTCACTCGTGTCGTTCGGCCGCATCGGTAACGGCTGCATCACGGGGACGCAAGAGACAGACGAGGGGCGCACATGACCGAGCTGTTCCAGCAACTGCTGGTCGAGGACGCGGACGAGGAACTCGGCTGGCAGGAGCGCGCACTGTGCGCGCAGACAGACCCCGAGTCCTTCTTTCCGGAGAAGGGCGGATCCACCCGCGAGGCGAAGAAGGTCTGTCTCGCCTGCGAAGTCCGTTCCGAATGCCTTGAGTACGCCCTCAACAACGACGAACGGTTCGGTATCTGGGGCGGCCTCTCCGAGCGTGAGCGGCGACGCCTCAAGAAGGCCGCCATCTGAACCGCACCACCGCAGACCACGGACGCCGGTGGCCCGTGGTTCGCGCCCTGCGCACAGGGCGCGAACCACGGGCCACCGGCATGTCCGGACGCCTCCGGCTCCCGCCGTCGAACCGCTCGGCACGGGGCGCACACCCGTACCGTTAGTGTGGGGCCCCGTCCGAGAGACGCGCCAACGCCCCGCCGGGGCGCGCGTGTACACCGATGCAGCCCCCGGGGGGATCCCCCTCCGGACCCGGCCGGAGGGCCCGTACCTCGATGTCCGTGCACAGCACCTCGGCGGCGCCGAACGCGGTCGCCGCCGCCCCAGAGTTCCCCCGGCACGTCGTCACCGCCGTGCTCGTCTCCCACGACGGCGCACGCTGGCTGCCCGATGTGCTCGCCGGGCTGCTCGGGCAGGAACGCCCCGTACAGAACGTCGTCGCCGCCGACACCGGGAGCGCCGACGACTCCGCACGGCTGGTCACCGAGGCCCTGGGCGGCGAACGCGTCCTGCACCTCGCACGCCGTACGAACTTCGGCACGGCCGTCGACGAGGCGAGCCGCACGGCCGGCGTCCTCACCCCCGACGACCTTCCGTACCTCAAGCGCCCCAGCGGCTGGGACCCGGTCAGCCGGACATGGCGCGACGACGCGTACGACATGCCGGAGCTCCCGCACGGCGAACCCGTCCAGTGGCTCTGGCTGCTGCACGACGACAGCGCACCCGAGCCGGACGCGCTCGCCGAGATGCTGCGCGTCGTCGACAACGACAGGCACGCGGCGATCGTCGGGCCCAAGCTGCGCGGCTGGTACGACCGCAAGCAGCTGCTCGAGGTCGGCGTCTCCATCGCCAACAGCGGACGCCGCTGGACCGGACTCGACCGGCGCGAGCAGGACCAGGGCCAGCACGACCAGGTCCGTACCGTGCTCTCCGTCTCCTCCGCGGGCATGCTCATCCGCCGCGACGTCTGGGACGAGCTCGGCGGCTTCGACCGCAGACTCCCGCTGATGCGTGACGACGTCGACCTGTGCTGGCGGGCCCACATGGCCGGCCACAGGGTGCTCGTCGCACCCGACGCGATCCTGCGGCACGCCGAGGCCTCCGCGAGGGAACGCCGGCCCATCGACTGCGCCGGACGCTCCGTCTCGAGCCCGCACCGCGTCGACAAGGCGGGCGCGGTCTACACGATGCTCGTCAACTCCCGCGGCAAGCAGTTGCCCTGGGCCCTGCTCCGCCTCGTTCTCGGCACCCTGCTCCGCACCCTCGCCTACCTCGTCGGAAAGGTCCCCGGGCAGGCGCTCGACGAGGTCGCCGGACTCTTCGGCACCCTGCTGCGCCCCGGGCGGATCTTCTCGGCCCGCCGCGCCCGCGGAAAGGGAGCCGTGGACGCCGCCGAGCTGCGTTCGCTCTTCCCGCCGCCCGGCGCGACCGTCCGCGCGACCGTCGAACAGGTCGCGGGCAACTTCGGCAGCCGCACCGACTCCGACTCCGGCGGCTCACGGCACGGAGCCGTCGAGTCCGGGCCCGGCGGTGACGACGCCGACTTCCTGGAGATCGAGCAGTTCGCACGGCTCAAGAGGATCGGCCGCAAGCCCGGCCCCGTGCTCTTCGTGCTGCTCCTCCTCGTCTCGCTCGTCGCCTGCCGCAGCCTCCTGGGCGGCGGCGCACTCGTGGGCGGCGCCCTGCTGCCCGCACCCGCGGACGTCTCCGACCTCTGGGGGCGCTACGCGGACGGCTGGCACCCGGTCGGCACGGGCGGCACGCAGACCGCACCGCCCTACCTCGCCGTGATCGCCGCACTGTCGGCACTGTTCCTCGGCTCCACCGGCTTCGCGCTGACCCTGCTGCTGGTCTGCTCGGTACCGCTCGCCGGACTCACCGCCTACTTCGCCTCCCGGCCGCTGATCGAATCCCGGCTGCTGCGGGCCTGGGCGAGCATCGCGTACGCCTTCCTGCCCGCCGCCACCGGAGCGCTGGCCACCGGCCGCCTCGGCACCGCCGTACTGGCCGTCCTGCTCCCGCTGATCGCCCGCGCGGCCGTCGCCGCGTACGGGCTGCGCGGCGACGGCGGAACGGCGCGCGGCAGCTGGCGTGCCACCTGGGCGTACACGCTGCTGATCACCTTCGCGATGGCCTTCACCCCGATCGTCTGGCCGCTCGCCGTGACCCTCGGCATCGGGGTGCTCGTCCTGCGCCGGGGCGACATCACCGCGTACGGGCTGCGCTTCCTGGCCACGGTCGGCACTCCGCTGCTGGTCCTCGCGCCCTGGTCGCTGTCCCTGCTCTCCAGCCCGTCCGGCTTCCTCAGGGAGGCCGGCCTCGACATCGGTACGGGAACGGCGTCCGCGCTCGACCTGCTCGGCATCAGCCCCGGTGGCCCCAAGGCCGCGGGCGGCATCCTGCTGCTCGGCATCGTGCTGGCGGCACTGGCCGCCCTGCTGCGCGGGGAGAGGCAGTTCGCGATCCGTGCCGCCTGGGCCGCCGCGCTCGTCGGGCTGGCCTTCGCCGGCCTCTCCAACGGCTCCACCTGGGCGGGCCCCGCCACCCTCGTCTACGGGACCGCGCTGATCGCCGCCGCGCTGCTCGGCGCCGACGGCGCCCGCGTACGGGTGACCGCGCTCAGCTTCGGCTGGCGTCAGCCGGTCGCCGCACTGATCGCCCTGGCTGCCGGAATCGCGCCCGTGCTGGCCGCTGCCGGCTGGATGATCGGCGGCGCGGCCGGACCGCTGGAGCGCCGGGACCCGGTGCAGGTGCCCGCGTTCGTCGCGGAGGAGAGCACCACCCGCGACCAGCCGCGCACCCTGGTCCTCGGCGGCACGTCACCGGCCGCCGTGTCCTACAGCCTGGTCCGTGGCTCGGGCGCCCGCCTCGGCGACGCCGAGCTCACCGAAGCGGGCGGCAGCAACGCCCACCTCGACAAGGTCGTCGCCAACCTGGTCGCGGGCTCCGGTGCCGACCAGGGCGGTCAGCTGAGCGGCTTCGCGATCCGCTACGTCCTCGTGCGGGACGGCGCACCGCGCCAGATGAGCCGCGTGCTCGACTCCACCCCGGGCCTGAGCAGGCTCAGCCAGCTGGACGGCAGCGCCCTGTGGCGCGTCGACCGCCAGGTCGCCCGCGTCATGATCGTCCCGTCGTCCGGGGCGAGCGGCGAGGAGGCCGCGCAGGTGCCGGTCGGCTCGCTCGCCGTCGAAGCCCACTCCAAGATCCCGGAGGGCGGCTCCGGCCGGATCCTGCGGATCGCCGACGCGGCGGACCCGGGCTGGCAGGCCACGCTGAACGGCCGTGCGCTGACCCCCAAGACTGTGGACGGCTGGGCGCAGGGCTTCGAGCTCCCGTCCGGGGGCGGCACGCTGGACCTCACGTACGACAGCTCGGTCACGCACACCGCCTGGATCTGGGCGCAGGTGGCGCTCGGCGTCGTCCTGCTGGTCCTGGCACTGCCGGGCCGCCGCCGGGAGATCGACGACGACCTGCCCGAGGAGGCGGTGGCCGCCGGGGCCGAGGCGCTCACCGGAGACGGACGCCGGGCGCGCAGGCTCCGTGCGGCGGCCGAGGCCGAGGCCGCGGCGGCGGGGGAGGACGGCGCGGAGACCCCGTACGAGGTTCCGTACGGCCAGGACGACGCAGCCGCTCCGGCCGCCCCGGAGCCGGCAGGAGCGCCCGGGGAGTACATCCCGGCGCAGCAGAGCGCCGATCCGTACGCGGCTGCCCCCGAGGACCAGGACAGGACCGGCACGTACGCGGCGATCCCGCAGCAGAACTACGGGGAGTGGGACGCGCAGCAGTACCAGGGCGCCGACTACAGCCAGTACCAGGGCGAGCAGTACCAGGCCCAGCAGTACCAGGGTGAGCAGTACCAGGGCGGGCAGGACGCCGGCCAGTACGGCGCCGGCCAGTACGGCGCCGGTCAGTACGGCGGCGAGCAGTATCAAGGGGCCGACCCGTACGGGACCGGCCAGTACCAGCCGGACCCGTACCAGCAGGGCGCCTACGACCCGTACGGCTATGCCCAGCAGCAGCCCCAGGCGCCGGGCACGGGCGAAGGCGCCCCGTACGACGCACATGACGAGAACAACGCTCCGGGCGAGGGCCCGTGGCCGTCCGGCAACGCATCGCGAGGCGAGTCCGAGTGAAGTCCACCCCCCTGTCCCTCATCGCGGGCACCGTCGCCCTCGCCGCCGTCACCGGCTTCGCCGCGCTCACCGCGCCGGGCGACGCGGACACCCCGGAGGCCGGGTCCGCCGCCAGGCTCCCCGTCGAGCGCTCCAGCCTGCTCTGCCCCTCGCCGGGCGGCTCCGAACTGTCGGACACGACGTACACGTCCTTCACCCCGGCGGGGGAGAGCGACGGCGAGGCCGGCACCGCCGAGCTGAAGCCGTCCGTGGCACTCCCGGTGGACGAGGAGGCGCCGGCCGGCACGGAGAAGGACGAGCCGGCCGACAAGGAGAAGGACAAGGAGAGCGAGAAGGACGAGGCCGAGGAGAAGGCCGCGGCCGACAAGCCCGTCATCACGCTCAAGGAGTCCGGCAAGCCGGCCACCGCCGAGACGTCCGATGCCGACGCTCCCGCACTGGTCGGCACCGCCACCGGCCGGCTGGCACCCGGCTGGGCCGCCCAGCAGACCACCACGTCCCTCGCCGGCGGCTCCCGCGGCCTTCTCGGCGTCAGCTGCTCCGGGCCGGACACGGACTTCTGGTTCCCGGGCGCGAGCACCGCGGCGACGCGCCAGGACTACGTCCATCTGACCAACCCCGACGACACCGCGGCCGTCGCCGACATCGAGCTGTACGGCCCCGAGGGCTCGCTCAAGTCCGATGTGGGCGAGGGCATCACGGTCCCGGCGAGGTCGAGCGTCCCGATGCTGATCTCGACCCTGAGCACAGAGGCCGTCGACGATGTGACCGTCCATGTCACCACCCGGACGGGACGCGTCGGCGCCGTCGTCAAGGCCGCGGACGACAAGGCGGGCAGTGACTGGCTGGCGGCGTCCGAGGACCCGGCGGGCACTCTCGTGATGCCCGGCATCCCGGCCGACGCCACCTCCGTACGGCTGGTGGCCTTCGCGCCCGGCGACGACGACGCCGATGTGAAGGTGCAGCTGATGGGGAAGAGCGCGACGTTCTCACCGGCCGGGAGCGACACCCTGCACATCAAGTCGCAGATGACCGCGAGCATCGACCTCAAGAACGTCACGCGCGGGGAGCCCGGATCGCTCCGGCTGTCGCCCGCACAGGGCTCGACGACCCCGATCGTGGCCGCGCTGCGCGTGGTGCGGGGCACCGGTGACAAGCAGGAGATCGCCTACATTCCGGCGACCGGCCCGGTGGGCGAGCGGGCGAGCGTGGCCGACAACCGGGCGAAGGGATCGGTGCTTTCCCTCACCGCGCCCGGCGAATCCGCCAAGGTCAAGGTGACGGCGTCCGCGGGCAGCGGGGGCGGCGAACCGACCGTCAAGACGTACACGGTCAAGGGCGGTACGACGCTCGAGGTGACCCCGGAGATCCCGTCCGGGCTCAAGGGCGGCTACGCGCTGACGGTCGAGACGGAATCGGGCGGCCCGGTGTATGCCGCCCGCACCCTGACGCTCGCGCAGGACGGCATCCAGATGTTCACCGTCCAGACGCTGCCGGACGACGGCGGCACGGTCGAGGTGCCCGCGGCGGAGCAGGACCTCTCGGTCCTGGACGACTGAGGTGCCCCGCGCCGCGGGCAGGCGTCATTCCTGCCCGTAGCGCGGGTCCACCGATTCGGGTGAGAGCCCGAGCAGCTCCGCGACCTGTTCCACGACGACCTCGTGCACCAGCATGGCCCGCTCGTCACGGTTCTTGGTGCGGATCTCGACCGGGCGCCGGTACACGACGATCTGCGCGGGCTGTCCCTTCGCCGAAGGCACCGAACGCCCCAGCGGCACGGTGTCCTCCAGTGCCCCCGGCACATCGAGAACGAGGAAGTCGACGTCGGCCAGCTGCGGCCAGCGCCGTTCCAGCCGTTCCACCGAGTCCTGGACGAGATCGCGGAAACTCTCCCCCCTGCTGGCCGACAGCGGCACCTGGGGCGGGGCGACCGGCCCGCGCATGCCGCGGCCATGGCGGTCGCGGCGGCGGTGCCGCGGCTCGGGCGGGTGGGGCGGTACGGGACTGTCCATCACCGACGCAGCGTAACTCTCCGCAGGATCCACGGATCACGGCTGCTCCGCAGGTGGGCCCAATGTCCACACGTGAGCATTCCGGCCAAGGTTGAGTCCGTATCAGGCCCCTGCGGCGACCGTTGACCCTCCGTCGGGTGACCGCTTGTGTCCCCTCCGGCGTCCGAAGGGAACCGGGGACGTCGGTACGTCCCGGCCGCCGCGCAGGTCAGGGCGGCCGTACGGAGACCGTCGGGGGAGACCTCGCGGGGCGACACGGTGGTGTGACCTCAGGGAGAGTCGTCGCAGCCCGCTCAAGAGTGCGGTACCGTCCAACATCGTGAGCCCTGTACGTCGCTGTTCGCGAACCGCGTGCGGCCGTCCCGCCGTCGCGACACTGACGTACGTCTATGCCGACTCGACCGCGGTCCTCGGCCCGCTCGCCACCTATGCCGAGCCCCACTGCTACGACCTCTGCGCCGAGCACGGTGAGCGGCTGACCGCGCCGCGCGGCTGGGAGGTCGTGAGGCTCTCCGACCCCTCGGCCCCCACGCGCCCCAGCGGTGACGATCTCGAAGCGCTCGCCAACGCGGTACGGGAAGCGGCGAGGCCGCACGAGCGGGGTGGCGACAGCGGTGGCCGCGGGCCGCGTGCCGCGGACCCGGTGGAGGTCGCACGCCGAGGTCATCTGCGGGTCCTCCGGTCCCCGGACAGCTGACACTCCGCCGTTCCGGCTCCTGGCCAAGTTGGTTCCTCTTTCAAGTTTTCTTCGGCCCGGGCATTTTTTCGTGCACAGGGCATTGACTGCGACTTGTCGGGGACACGACCATTCCCCCACCCGCGAGAGATCGCTTCCGCATCACGGAATCCGGGGAGGTCTGTGTGTTTGTCCAGCAACTCGAACCCGTAGCCGATTCGCTAGCCCTGTCCGCACTTGTCGCCTCATTGCCACTGGTCACGGTCCTGGTCCTGCTCGGCGCCGTCCGGGTGAAGGCCCATCGGGCCGGACTCGTCGGCCTCGCCGTCGCCGTGCTCGTCGGCTGGCTCGCGTACGGCATGCCCCTCGGGCAGACCCTCTCCGCAGGAGCCCAGGGCGTCCTCTTCGGGCTCTTCCCCATCATGTGGATCGTGGTCAACGCCCTCTGGGTGTACCGGATGACCGTCCGCACCCTGCACTTCGACATCCTGCGGCGCTCCTTCGGCCGGCTCTCCGACGACCCCCGCATCCAGGCCCTCGTCATCGCCTTCTGCTTCGGCGCGCTCCTGGAGGCGCTGGCCGGCTTCGGCGCCCCCGTCGCCATCTGCTCGGTGATGCTCGTCGCGCTCGGCTTCGACCCGGTGAAGGCCGCCGTCGTCGCGCTGGTCGCCAACACCGCGCCCGTCGCCTTCGGCGCCATGGGCACGCCCGTCGTGACGCTCGCCCAGGTCACCGGACTGCCGCTGGACGACGTCGCATCGGTCGTCGGCCGCCAGACGCCGCTGCTCGCCCTCGTCGTGCCGCTCGTCCTGGTCTTCCTGGTGGACGGCAGGCGCGGCCTGAGGGAGACCTGGCTGCCCGCGCTCGTCTGCGGGGTGGCCTTCGCGGTCGCCCAGTTCGCCGCGTCCAACTACGTCTCGGCACAGCTCGCCGACATCGCGGCGGCACTGGTGGGCGCCGGGGCCCTGATCGCCGTTCCCGGTGCCCGCAGGCCCGCCGCCGAACCCGTACGCGCATCCGTGCTGACCGGCGCACGGAGCGAGGACCTCGACCAGGAGGACCCGCGCCGCGAGGTACTGCGCGCCTACGCCCCGTACGCCCTGATCGTCGTCGTCTTCTCCGTCGCCCAGATCCCGCCCGTCAAGCGGCTGCTGGCCGAGGCGACCCGCGTCTTCGACTGGCCGTTCCTCGACGTCGCGAACCCGGACGGCGAGGCCGTGGGCGCGAACGCCTTCACCCTTCCCCTCGTCGCGACCGGCGGCACCCTCGTCCTGCTCGCGGGCCTGATCACCGCCGTCGTGCTCGGCGTGCGGTCGCGCGACGCGGTACGGGAGTGGGCCGCCACCGTGCACGAACTGCGCTACGCGATCCTCACCGTGACCTCCGTGCTCGCCCTCGCCTACGTCATGAACCTGTCCGGACAGGCCGCCACCATCGGCCAGTCCGTCGCCGCGGCAGGCGCCGGCCTCGCCTTCCTCTCCCCGGTGCTCGGCTGGTTCGGCGTCGCGGTCTCCGGCTCCGACACCTCCGCGAACGCCCTCTTCGGAGCCCTCCAGGTGTCCGCCGCACGCGAATCCGGGCTCTCGCCCGAACTGCTCGCCGCCGCCAACAGCTCCGGCGGAGTGCTCGGCAAGATGATCTCCCCGCAGAATCTGACGATCGCCTGCGCGGCCGTGGGCCTCGCCGGCAGAGAGGGCGATCTGCTGCGCAAGGTCCTGCCCTGGAGCCTCGGCCTGCTGCTGGTGATGTGCCTCGTCGTGATGGCCCAGAGCACGGTGGTGCTGGGCTGGATGCTCCCCTGACGGACGGCGGGGGAGCGCCGGGTAGTTTGGGCGGTCCGTAAAGACCCCCAGGAGGACCGGCCGTGGTTGCTGATCTGTCGCAGCTCGTGAAGGCGTACGACGTGCGCGGAGTGGTGCCCGACCAGTGGGACGAAGCGCTGGCCGAACTGTTCGGCGCCGCCTTCGTCCAGGTCACCGACGCGGACGCGATCGTGATCGGCCACGACATGCGCCCGTCCTCGCCCGGCCTGTCCGCCGCCTTCGCCCGCGGAGCGACGGCGCGCGGCGCCGACGTGACCCTGATCGGCCTCTGCTCGACGGACCAGCTGTACTACGCCTCCGGGGCACTGGACCTGCCCGGAGCGATGTTCACGGCCTCGCACAACCCGGCTCGGTACAACGGCATCAAGATGTGCCGCGCCGGTGCCGCGCCCGTGGGCCAGGACACCGGCCTGACCGAGATCCGCACCCTGGTCGAGCAGTGGTCGGAACACGGCGCACCGGCCACGACCGCCACGGCGGCCGGCACGGTCACCGAACGCGACAGCCTCACCGACTACGCCGCACATCTGCTGGGCCTGGTCGACCTCTCCGGGATCCGCCCGCTCAAGGTCGTCGTGGACGCGGGCAACGGCATGGGCGGCCACACCGTGCCCACCGTCTTCGCGGGCCTCCCGCTCGACCTCGTACCGATGTACTTCGAGTTGGACGGCACCTTCCCCAACCACGAGGCCAACCCGCTCGACCCGAAGAACATCGTCGACCTCCAGGCCCGTGTCCTTGCCGAGGGCGCCGACCTCGGCCTCGCCTTCGACGGCGACGCGGACCGCTGCTTCGTCGTCGACGAGCGCGGCGAGGGCGTCTCCCCGTCCGCGATCACCGCCCTGGTCGCGGCCCGCGAGCTCGCCCGCAACGGCGGCAGCGGCACCGTCATCCACAACCTCATCACCTCCTGGTCGGTCCCCGAGGTCGTCCGTGAGAACGGCGGCACCCCTGTCCGCACCCGGGTGGGCCACTCCTTCATCAAGGCGGAGATGGCCGAGCACGGCGCGATCTTCGGCGGCGAGCACTCCGCGCACTACTACTTCCGCGACTTCTGGAACGCCGACACGGGCATGCTCGCCGCCCTCCACGTCCTGGCCGCGCTCGGAGGCCAGGAGGGCCCGCTCTCCGGCCTCGTCGACCAGTACGACCGCTACGCGGGCTCCGGGGAGATCAACTCCACCGTCACCGACCAGGCGGGCCGGCTGGCCGCGATCAAGGCGGCCTACGGGGACCGCGACGACGTGACCCTCGACGAGCTCGACGGGCTCACGGCGACGAACGCGGACTGGTGGTTCAACCTCCGCGCCTCCAACACCGAGCCGCTGCTGCGCCTGAACGTCGAGGCACGCGACGCGAAGACGATGACGGCGGTACGCGACGAGGTGCTGGCGCTGGTCCGCGCCTAGGCCTCCCGGGTCGTGCGGGGCCGACGAGCCCGGCACGGCTGCCCGATCCGCGCCGGTTCCTGATACGGCTGTTCCTGGCCGATCCGGAGCGGCCCGACCGGACCGGGCCCGCAGAGCGGCCGCGAGGGCTTCCCGCACACTCGCCGCCGGATGCACCGCCGGTCAGGCCCCGCCGGGCCGCGCCCCTGTCGGCCCGGCGGTAGGCTGACGACGCTCCAGCTCCGTGGACCGAACCAGGTCCGCGCCCGATCCGTACCGCATGTTCGAAGGGACCCACCCCATGCCGCTCGAAGCCGGCCTTCTGGAGATCCTCGCCTGCCCGGCCTGTCACTCCCCGCTCGACGACAGGTCGGCAGCCGACAGCCCCGAGCTGGTGTGCACCGGCACGGACTGCGCCCTCGCCTACCCGGTACGGGACGGCATCCCGGTCCTCCTGGTCGACGAAGCCCGCCGCCCCGCGTAGTCCGCACGCTGATCAGCACGGTGATCGGAGGCCCACCGCCATGCTCGACGAGTCGTTGCTCGACGCCCCGGAAGCCCTGGCCCGAGCCGACCGGCGCGGTCTGCTCCGCGGCGCCGCCGAGGCCGGCGCCCGCGTCCGTACCGCCGCCCGGCACGCCGCCGAGGCGGGCATCGGCG
Organism: Streptomyces sp. NBC_00683; assembly: GCF_036226745.1. Classification (NCBI taxonomy): domain Bacteria; kingdom Bacillati; phylum Actinomycetota; class Actinomycetes; order Kitasatosporales; family Streptomycetaceae; genus Streptomyces; species Streptomyces sp. NBC_00683. The sequence continues at coordinate 5,221,291 of NZ_CP109013.1, forward strand.
CGCTGGCCCCCGAAGGCCGGCCCCGCGCCGTCCTCGTCGCGGGCCCCGGCACCGCCGCGGCGGGCGTGGCCGACCTGATCGGCGCCCTCGCGGGCGCCGCCGCACCCGTCACCCAGATCCGTCCCACCGGGGTCGCACCCGCCGCCGGAGCCCTGCGCTGGGCACTGCCCGGCTGGGCCGGTTCCCTGGACCTGCTGCTCATCGCCACGGCCGACGGCTCGGAACCGGGTCTCGCCCTGCTGGCCGAGCAGGCCTACCGCCGCGGCTGCACGGTCGTCGCCGTCGCCCCCGTCCGGTCACCGCTGCGCGAGGCCGTCAACGGCGTCCACGGACTCGTCGTGCCGATGGCCACGGCCCCGCACGGCGAGTACGACGCCGAGACCTCGGCAGCGGGCCCCGGCACCCTGTGGGCCCTGCTCACCCCGCTGCTCGCCCTGCTGGACCGGGTGGGCCTGCTCGACGCGCCCGCCGACGCGCTGCAGAAGGTCGCCGACCGCCTCGACCGCACGGCCCAGCGTTGCGGCCCGGCCATCGCCACGTACAGCAACCCGGCCAAGACCCTCGCCGCGGAACTCGCCGACAGTCTGCCGCTCCTCTGGACGGAGGGCGACGCCGCGGGCCCCGTCGGGCGCCGGTTCGCAGCCGTACTGGCCGAACTCGCCGGACGCCCCGCCCTCGTGGCCGAACTGCCCGAGGCGCTTCCCTCCCACGGTGCGCTGCTCGCCGGGGCCTTCGCCGCGGGAGCCGATCCCGACGACTTCTTCAGGGACCGGGTGGACGAGCCGGAAGCCATGAGAGCCCGGGTCGTCCTGCTCCGCGACCGCCCCACCGGCGGCCTCACCGCAGGACCGGCCGCCCGCGAACTCGCCCTCAGCCACGAGACGGCCATCAGCGAGCTCGAACCCGAGGAGGGCAGCGAACTCGAAGCCCTCGCGGAGCTCCTCGCCGTCACCGACTTCGCGGCCGTCTACCTCTCCCTGGCGTCGGACAACCGGGCCTGAAAAAGCCCTTGTTCGCCCCTTCCTCATCCCGCACCACCCGCCCCGCGCACCATACGAGGACGAAACTTCCATGGACCGGCTCTCCAACACCGTGCGCCCCTACGCATGGGGCTCCACCACGGCCATCCCCGAGCTGCTCGGCATCGCCCCCACCGGCGAACCGCAGGCCGAGATGTGGATGGGAGCCCACCCCGGAGCCCCCTCCCGTCTCACCCGGCCCCCGGGCGCGGAGCAGTCCCTCACCGACGTCATCGCCGCCGACCCCGAGCGCGAGCTGGGCCCGGCGGCCGTCGCGGCGTTCGGCCCCCGCCTCCCCTTCCTGCTGAAACTGCTCGCGGCGGGTGGGCCGCTCTCCCTCCAGGTCCACCCCGACCTCGGACAGGCACAGCAGGGGTACGCGGACGAGGAGAGCCGGGGCGTCCCGATCGACGCCCCCCACCGCACGTACAAGGACGCCAACCACAAGCCCGAGCTGATCTGCGCGCTCACGCCGTTCGACGGACTGTGCGGCTTCCGCAGGCCCGCGGAGGCGGCCGAGGCGATAGCGGCCCTCGGCGTCGACTCCCTCAAGCCGTACGTGGACCTGCTCCACGCCCGCCCCGAGGAGGCGGCCCTGCGCGAGGTCCTCACCGCGATCCTTTCGGCCGACCCGGACGAGATGGCGCACACGGTCCACGAAGCGGCCGAGGCCGCCGACCGGCTCGGCGGCGCCCACGCCCCGTACGCCCAGATCGCGCATCACTACCCCGGAGACCCGGGCGTCATCGCGGCGATGCTGCTGAACTACGTACAACTGCAGCCCGGCGAGGCCCTGTTCCTCGGTGCGGGCGTGCCGCACGCCTACCTCGGCGGTCTCGGCGTCGAGATCATGGCCAACTCGGACAACGTGCTGCGCTGCGGACTGACCCCCAAGCACGTAGACGTCCCCGAACTGCTGCGCATCGTCCGCTTCGAGGCCACCGACCCCGGCATCCTGCGCCCCGAGGCCTCGCCCGCCGGCGAGGAGCTGTACGAGACGCCGGTCGACGAATTCCGGCTGTCGCGCTACGCCCTGTCGCCCGGTGGAGCGCCCATCGCCCTGACGGCTGCCACCCCGCAGATCCTGCTCTGCACGGCGGGCGCTCCCAGGATCGGTGAACTGGACCTCGCACCGGGCGAATCCGTCTTCGTCCCGGCGGACGAACCGGTCGAAGTGTCCGGTACGGGAACAGTCTTCCGCGCCACCGTGGTGGTCTGACGTAACGTCCCCACGAGCGGCTGCAACAATGTCCGGCCGTACCGCGGCGCCCGTGCCGCAGCACCGAGGAAGGGACACCACGCACCCATGAGCGCGTCAGGCGGAACCAAGGCGATCGTGGCGGCACTCGCCGCCAACCTCGCGATCGCAGTGGCCAAATTCGTGGCGTTCCTCTTCAGTGGCTCGTCGTCGATGCTCGCGGAGAGCGTCCACTCGCTCGCGGACTCGGGCAACCAGGGCCTCCTGCTGCTCGGCGGCAAGAAGGCCCAGCGCGAAGCGACTCCGCAGCACCCCTTCGGATACGGGCGCGAGCGCTACATCTACGCGTTCCTCGTCTCCATCGTGCTGTTCTCGGTCGGTGGCATGTTCGCGATCTACGAGGGCTACGAGAAGATCAAGCACCCGCACGCGATCGAGGCCTGGTACTGGCCGGTCGGCGTGCTGGTCTTCGCGATCATCGCCGAGAGCTTCTCCTTCCGTACGGCGATCGTGGAGTCCAACCTGACCCGCGGCAAGCTCTCCTGGACGCAGTTCGTCCGCCGCGCCAAGGCCCCCGAGCTGCCGGTCGTCCTTCTCGAGGACCTCGGTGCGCTCGTCGGTCTGGTCCTGGCCCTCGTCGGTGTCAGTCTGGCCCTGGCCACCGGCGACGGTGTGTGGGACGGCATCGGCACCCTCTGCATCGGCATCCTGCTGATCGTCATCGCGATCGTCCTCGCAGCAGAGACGAAGTCGCTGCTGCTCGGTGAGGCGGCCGGAGTCGAGGACGTCGAGAAGATCAAGGGCGCGGTGGTCGACGGGGACACCGTCACCCGCATCATCCACATGCGTACGCTCCACCTCGGTCCGGAGGAGCTGCTGGTCGCCGCCAAGATCGCGGTCCGGCACGACGAGTCCGCCACCGAGGTCGCGGCCGCCATCAACGCGGCGGAGACCCGGATCCGTGCGGCCGTCCCGATCGCCCGGGTCATCTACCTCGAGCCGGACATCTACAACGAGGCAGCCGCCGAGGCCGGCACCAACCCGGGCAAGTCCCCCGGCGGCCCGGTACCGGTCGACCCCGCGGGCCCCGATGGTCCGTCCGCCCCGGACTCCCCGTCCGCCCCGGACTCCCCGGCCGAATCAGGCCACTGACCCGTCGAGGACCGGCCCGGATCGCGCCGGACGGCCCCGTGAGGGACCCCCGATGCCCGGGCGGGCTGGGGCTCACTGGGCCGTTCGGTGTAGATTCGTCGGAGTACCAGACGTCGCTGCTGATGGCGGTCGATCGGTTCGCACGCGCGGGCCGGCCGAGGGAGAGAGGGCCTCCGACGGACTGCACTGCGGATCACCCGGGCATTCGTGTGCCCGCACCGCCGCAGAGCCAGCCCAGCCCACCCTCGACCCATCACGAGGAGCAGCCCGTTATGACGACGGCCGCCAATCGCCAGGACTTCAAGGTCGCCGACCTTTCTCTTGCCGCCTTCGGGCGCAAGGAGATCACCCTCGCCGAGCACGAGATGCCCGGCCTGATGTCGATCCGCAAGGAATACGCCGCCACGCAGCCGCTGGCCGGTGCCCGCATCACCGGTTCGCTGCACATGACGGTGCAGACCGCGGTGCTCATCGAGACGCTCGTCGCCCTGGGCGCCGACGTCCGCTGGGCCTCCTGCAACATCTTCTCCACCCAGGACCACGCGGCCGCCGCCATCGCGGTCGGCCCGAACGGAACCCCGGACGCCCCCGCGGGCGTGCCCGTCTTCGCCTGGAAGGGCGAGACGCTGGAGGAGTACTGGTGGTGCACGGAGCGGGCTCTGACCTGGCCCAACACCCCCACCGGCGGCCCGAACATGATCCTCGACGACGGTGGTGACGCCACCCTCCTCGTCCACAAGGGCGTCGAGTTCGAGAAGGCCGGCTCCGCCCCGGACCCGTCGACCGCGGACAGCGAGGAGTACGCGTACATCCTCACCCTGCTGAACCGCACCCTCGGCGAGTCCCCGCAGAAGTGGACCCAGCTGGCATCCGAGATCCGCGGTGTCACCGAGGAGACCACGACCGGCGTGCACCGGCTGTACGAGATGCACCGCGACGGCACCCTCCTCTTCCCGGCGATCAACGTCAACGACGCCGTCACCAAGTCGAAGTTCGACAACAAGTACGGCTGCCGCCACTCGCTGATCGACGGCATCAACCGGGCCACGGACGTCCTGATCGGCGGCAAGACCGCCGTCGTCTGCGGCTACGGCGACGTGGGCAAGGGCTGTGCGGAGTCCCTGCGCGGCCAGGGCGCCCGTGTGATCATCACGGAGATCGACCCGATCTGCGCCCTGCAGGCGGCGATGGACGGATACCAGGTCGCCACCCTCGACGACGTCGTGGAGACCGCGGACATCTTCATCACCACCACGGGCAACAAGGACATCATCATGGCCGGCGACATGGCCAGGATGAAGCACCAGGCCATCGTCGGGAACATCGGCCACTTCGACAACGAGATCGACATGGCCGGCCTGGCGAAGATCGACGGCATCGTCAAGGACGAGGTCAAGCCGCAGGTCCACACCTGGACGTTCTCCGACGGCAAGGTCCTGATCGTGCTGTCCGAGGGCCGTCTGCTGAACCTCGGCAACGCCACCGGTCACCCCTCGTTCGTCATGTCCAACTCGTTCGCGGACCAGACCCTGGCCCAGATCGAGCTGTTCACCAAGCCCGAGGCGTACCCGACCGATGTCTACGTGCTGCCCAAGCACCTGGACGAGAAGGTCGCCCGACTGCACCTCGACGCGCTGGGCGTGCGGCTCACGACCCTGCGCCAGGAGCAGGCCGACTACATCGGCGTACCGGTCGAAGGCCCGTACAAGTCCGACCTCTACCGCTACTGAGCGGTCCGCCGGCCACCGGCCGGCGGACTATCGGCAGCAGGTACGAGCGCAGGCCCCCGCACCCCCGTGCCGGGGGCCTGCCCCGTACCGCCCCCGCACAGCCCGAGGAACCAGAAGGACCCCATGCCCCGCGGCCGGTATTCGCTCCACGACCTCCACGACCACACCCCCCTCGGTGAAGAGCACTTCCACTGCGCCCCGGGCCCCTCCGGCTGGCGCTACGTATCCCAGACCACGGCCCCGTCGGGCGACCACCTGGGCTCCGTCGACCTGGCCCTGGACGAGCTCGGCCGCCCCATCCGCCTCCAACTGCACGCCGCGAGCTGGCAGATCCGCGGCGCCGCCCTCGAAGGCGTCACCTGGGTACGGACCGACCCGAGCGGCACCCACGCCACCGAAGGCAATGTCCGCGCCCACGCCTTCTCCGGCACGTCCCCCGCGTTCCTCGTCGCCACGGCACGACTCCTGCGCCTCACCCCCGATTCCCCCGAGACCCGTGTCCGCCTGGTCACCTTCACGGACCCGGTCCTCGCCCCCCGTACTGTCGACCAGTCCTGGGCCCTGGTGAAGAGTGAAGCGCACGCCACTGACAACGGGTCCCTGATCGTGGACGAGTACCAGGTAAGCGCCTTGGACACCGGTGACCGGCACACCGTCCACATCGCCGGGGACGTCGTCCTCGCGGCTCCCGGTATCGAGCTCGAGCACCTGGAAACCCCGCCCTCCCCGCGCAGCCACTAGGCAGGCGGGGCGAACCCGGTCGCCGGCGGCCCGCCGGGTGCCTCGGCCGGAGACGTACCGGACGGCACCGCGGGGGACGCTGCACCCTCGACGGGACGGGAAACCTCTGCGGGCAGGAGCCCTGCGGCGGGTACCGCGTTCGTCGGCACCGGGACCGGCACCGGCGCCGGTGCCGTTCCCTGAGCACCTCGCCGCGCAGCCGCCATGACTCGCCGGACGTCCCGCGCCTGCCGCTCGTTCACGACCGCCGCCAAGTACGCCGCCGCAGGAACTCCCTGCGGAACCGGGACCCCCGTACGGCCGGCCAGATCGTCCGCCAGCCGCTGCGCGATCGACCCGCCCACATCTGCGTCGAGCTGGTGCATCCGCGTCAGGTACTGCCGAATCGCCAGCCAGAGGCCGTCCGGCACGGCGGACAGATCCAGTTGTGCGAAGCGCCCCACCAGCCAGGGCGGTGGCGGCGGCACGGCGACCGCCCGCCCGGTGGGGACCCGTTCACGTACGACGAGGGTCCCCGCGAACACGTCCCCCAGCCGCCGTCCCCGCGCCGACACCAACGACGCGATGCATCCAACGACGCCGAACGTGCCCAGGATCTCGACCACACCCATCGACCCCCGCACGAGCGCGTGCCGGAACCGGATGGGCCCGCCGTCGTCACGCACCACGCGCAGGCCGCAGGCCAGCTTCCCGAGCGAACGGCCGTGGCTGAGCGTCTCCACGGCGATCGGCCCTCCCACCAGCACCAGGAGGAAGGTGGCGACGGCGATCGCCGCGCTCGCGGCCTCGTCGAGCGTCACGGTCGCCACAGCGAGACCGATGGATATCAGAACAAAAACTGTCAGAACCACCGCAAGATCGATGGCGATCGCCAGCGCCCTGCTCGGCAGTCTCGCCGGCTGCAACCCCAGAACGACCGCATCCCCGGTCACGAGCTCATTCATCGCCGCCCACCCTTCGCCGCCCTTCCCTGCCCCTCGGAACCTCAGTCTGCCAAGCTGACCCGCAGCGCGCCGCAGTAGTACGGACCCGTACGCACCCATGCCTGGAGCAGCAGCCGACCATGGATCTCGACGTCTTCGTGACAACCCACCGCACCGAGTGGGACCGCCTGGACCACCTTCTGCACCGAGGGCGCAGTCTGACCGGTGCCGAGGCGGACGAACTCGTCGCCCTCTACCAGCGCACGGCGACGCACCTCTCCCTGATCCAGTCCAGCGCCCCGGATCCCCTTCTCACCGCGCGACTCACCCAGCTCGTGGCCCGCGCCCGCTCCACGGTGACGGGGACCCGACGTGCCTCGTGGCGTGACGCCGCACGTTTCCTGACCGCCGGTTTCCCCGCAGCGGTCTACCGCTCCCGGCACTGGTGGATCCCCACGGCCGTGCTCTCCGTACTTCTGGCCGCTGTCATGGGCTGGTGGATCGGCACCCACCCCGAAGTCCAGTCGGCGATAGCCGCCCCCGAGGACCTCCGCAGCCTGACCCGCCCCGGTGGGGAGTACGAGACCTACTACTCCAGCCACCCGGCGGCCTCGTTCGCCGCCCAGGTGTGGACGAACAACGCCCAGGCCGCAGCGATGTGCCTCGTACTGGGAGCGTTCCTCTGCATACCGGTGATCTGGATCCTCTTCGTCAACGTGCTCAACCTTGCCGTCGGCATCGGCCTGATGTCCTCGGCCGGCCGTTTGGACACGTTCCTGGGGCTCGTCCTGCCGCACGGCCTGCTGGAGCTCACCGCTGTCTTCGTGGCAGCAGGTACGGGCCTGCGCCTCGGCTGGACCGTGATCGACCCAGGACCTCTCAGCAGGCGCTCCGCCTTGGCCCAGCAGGGCCGGGCAGCCATTGGCATGGCCATCGGCCTCGCCCTGATCCTGTTCGTGTCCGGAGTCATCGAAGGCTTCGTGACCCCATCCGGGCTTCCCACCTGGGCCCGGATCACCATCGGGATCGCGGCTGAGCTGCTCTTTCTCGCTTACGTCTACATCCTCGGGGGCCGAGCGGTGAGGGCCGGCGAGACGGGTGATCTTGAAGCGGTCGAACGAAGCGCCGAGTTGCCCTCTGCGGCCTGAAGGCCGATGTGCGTCCACCCCTGCTGACCTGCTAGTGTCCTCCTCGCCCGCAAAAACTGTTGACACAGTCGGCGTGGGGAGGTAGATTTTAACGGTTGCAACGAACTGGACAAGTTCGGGTGCGGCGGTTAGAGTTCAACTCGCTCTTGTCGGGGACGAGATTCCCGAAGAGCCGATCGATTCTTCTCTCTTTCGAGCATTGACCCGGTTAGCTTCGGCTCAATTGCTTCTGATAAAGTCGAGTCAGCCGAAAGGCAAAGGCCAGTCCACAGGCCACCGGAATCAAATTCGGACCGGAAACGGAACGAAAAAGAGTCTGGTAAAGTTGGAACCGCTGGAAAGGGAAACGCGAAAGCGAAGAACTGGAAAGCGCAGTAACAATTCTCCTGCTTCGCAGGGGGCCCGCTTCGACCGGGAATCGGACACGAAAGAGTCTGATAGAGTCGGAAACGCAAGAACGAAGGGAAGCGCCCGGAGGGCCCCGGTGAAACGGGACCGAAGGAAGCGTCCGTTCCTTGAGAACTCAACAGCGTGCCAAAAGTCAACGCCAAATTTGTTGATACCCCGGCCCACTTCGGTGGGTTGGTGGTTCCTTTGAAGTCCTACTGGCCCATGTGGCGGGTAGGCAACATCAGCGAGGACGCTGTGGATGACCATCCCTATTCCGGTTGGTTGTCCCGCTCTTTTATGGTGCTCTCCCGATTACGGGAAAACATTCATGGAGAGTTTGATCCTGGCTCAGGACGAACGCTGGCGGCGTGCTTAACACATGCAAGTCGAACGATGAAGCCCTTCGGGGTGGATTAGTGGCGAACGGGTGAGTAACACGTGGGCAATCTGCCCTTCACTCTGGGACAAGCCCTGGAAACGGGGTCTAATACCGGATAACACTCTGTCCTGCATGGGACGGGGTTAAAAGCTCCGGCGGTGAAGGATGAGCCCGCGGCCTATCAGCTTGTTGGTGGGGTAATGGCCTACCAAGGCGACGACGGGTAGCCGGCCTGAGAGGGCGACCGGCCACACTGGGACTGAGACACGGCCCAGACTCCTACGGGAGGCAGCAGTGGGGAATATTGCACAATGGGCGAAAGCCTGATGCAGCGACGCCGCGTGAGGGATGACGGCCTTCGGGTTGTAAACCTCTTTCAGCAGGGAAGAAGCGCAAGTGACGGTACCTGCAGAAGAAGCACCGGCTAACTACGTGCCAGCAGCCGCGGTAATACGTAGGGTGCGAGCGTTGTCCGGAATTATTGGGCGTAAAGAGCTCGTAGGCGGCTTGTCACGTCGGATGTGAAAGCTCGGGGCTTAACCCCGAGTCTGCATTCGATACGGGCTAGCTAGAGTGTGGTAGGGGAGATCGGAATTCCTGGTGTAGCGGTGAAATGCGCAGATATCAGGAGGAACACCGGTGGCGAAGGCGGATCTCTGGGCCATTACTGACGCTGAGGAGCGAAAGCGTGGGGAGCGAACAGGATTAGATACCCTGGTAGTCCACGCCGTAAACGTTGGGAACTAGGTGTTGGCGACATTCCACGTCGTCGGTGCCGCAGCTAACGCATTAAGTTCCCCGCCTGGGGAGTACGGCCGCAAGGCTAAAACTCAAAGGAATTGACGGGGGCCCGCACAAGCAGCGGAGCATGTGGCTTAATTCGACGCAACGCGAAGAACCTTACCAAGGCTTGACATATACCGGAAAGCATCAGAGATGGTGCCCCCCTTGTGGTCGGTATACAGGTGGTGCATGGCTGTCGTCAGCTCGTGTCGTGAGATGTTGGGTTAAGTCCCGCAACGAGCGCAACCCTTGTTCTGTGTTGCCAGCATGCCCTTCGGGGTGATGGGGACTCACAGGAGACTGCCGGGGTCAACTCGGAGGAAGGTGGGGACGACGTCAAGTCATCATGCCCCTTATGTCTTGGGCTGCACACGTGCTACAATGGCCGGTACAATGAGCTGCGATGCCGCGAGGCGGAGCGAATCTCAAAAAGCCGGTCTCAGTTCGGATTGGGGTCTGCAACTCGACCCCATGAAGTCGGAGTTGCTAGTAATCGCAGATCAGCATTGCTGCGGTGAATACGTTCCCGGGCCTTGTACACACCGCCCGTCACGTCACGAAAGTCGGTAACACCCGAAGCCGGTGGCCCAACCCCTTGTGGGAGGGAGCTGTCGAAGGTGGGACTGGCGATTGGGACGAAGTCGTAACAAGGTAGCCGTACCGGAAGGTGCGGCTGGATCACCTCCTTTCTAAGGAGCATCTAGATTCTCTTCGGGGAATCCAGAGACCATTTCGTCGGCAAATGTTCGACGGTGGTTGCTCATGGGTGGAACGTTGACTATTCGGCACGACAGGTTGTTTTTGCGAGTACTGCTTCGGCGTGGAAAGTGAGAAGGATCGGTCGGGTCGGGCACGCTGTTGGGTATCTGAAGGTATGGCCGTAAGGCTGCCTTCGGTTGCCGGCCCCAGTGAACTCGCCTGTTAGGGCGGGGTGATGGGTGGCTGGTCGTTGTTTGAGAACTGCACAGTGGACGCGAGCATCTGTGGCCAAGTTTTTAAGGGCGCACGGTGGATGCCTTGGCACCAGGAACCGATGAAGGACGTGGGAGGCCACGATAGTCCCCGGGGAGCTGTCAACCAAGCTTTGATCCGGGGGTTTCCGAATGGGGAAACCCGGCAGTCGTCATGGGCTGTCACCCACTGCTGAACACATAGGCAGTGTGGAGGGAACGCGGGGAAGTGAAACATCTCAGTACCCGCAGGAAGAGAAAACAACCGTGATTCCGGGAGTAGTGGCGAGCGAAACTGGATGAGGCCAAACCGTATGCGTGTGATACCCGGCAGGGGTTGCGCATACGGGGTTGTGGGATCTCTTTTTCATAGTCTGCCGACTGTGAGACGAGTCAGAAACCGTTGATGTAGGCGAAGGACATGCGAAAGGTCCGGCGTAGAGGGTAAGACCCCCGTAGCTGAAACATCAACGGCTCGTTTAAGAGACACCCAAGTAGCACGGGGCCCGAGAAATCCCGTGTGAATCTGGCGGGACCACCCGCTAAGCCTAAATATTCCCTGGTGACCGATAGCGGATAGTACCGTGAGGGAATGGTGAAAAGTACCGCGGGAGCGGAGTGAAATAGTACCTGAAACCGTGTGCCTACAAGCCGTGGGAGCGTCGCTGTTGTTCTTCGGAACAGCAGTCGTGACTGCGTGCCTTTTGAAGAATGAGCCTGCGAGTTTGCGGTGTGTTGCGAGGTTAACCCGTGTGGGGAAGCCGTAGCGAAAGCGAGTCCGAATAGGGCGATTTAGTAGCGCGCTCAAGACCCGAAGCGGAGTGATCTAGCCATGGGCAGGTTGAAGCGGAGGTAAGACTTCGTGGAGGACCGAACCCACCAGGGTTGAAAACCTGGGGGATGACCTGTGGTTAGGGGTGAAAGGCCAATCAAACTCCGTGATAGCTGGTTCTCCCCGAAATGCATTTAGGTGCAGCGTCGTGTGTTTCTTGCCGGAGGTAGAGCACTGGATAGGCGATGGGCCCTACCGGGTTACTGACCTTAGCCAAACTCCGAATGCCGGTAAGTGAGAGCACGGCAGTGAGACTGTGGGGGATAAGCTCCATGGTCGAGAGGGAAACAGCCCAGAGCATCGACTAAGGCCCCTAAGCGTACGCTAAGTGGGAAAGGATGTGGAGTCGCAGAGACAACCAGGAGGTTGGCTTAGAAGCAGCCACCCTTGAAAGAGTGCGTAATAGCTCACTGGTCAAGTGATTCCGCGCCGACAATGTAGCGGGGCTCAAGCGTACCGCCGAAGTCGTGTCATTCACACATATAGGGCCAACGCCCGTGTGGATGGGTAGGGGAGCGTCGTGTGCCGGGTGAAGCAGCCGCGGAAGCGAGTTGTGGACGGTTCACGAGTGAGAATGCAGGCATGAGTAGCGATACACACGTGAGAAACGTGTGCGCCGATTGACTAAGGGTTCCTGGGTCAAGCTGATCTGCCCAGGGTAAGTCGGGACCTAAGGCGAGGCCGACAGGCGTAGTCGATGGACAACCGGTTGATATTCCGGTACCCGCTTTGAAACGCCCAATACTGAATCAGGCGATGCTAAGTCCGTGAAGCCGGCCCGATCTCTTCGGAGTTGAGGGTAGTGGTGGAGCCGATGAACCAGACTTGTACTAGGTAAGCGATGGGGTGACGCAGGAAGGTAGTCCAGCCCGGGCGGTGGTAGTCCCGGGGTAAGGGTGTAGGCCGTGTGGTAGGTAAATCCGTCACACATTAAGGCTGAGACCTGATGCCGAGCCGATTGTGGTGAAGTGGATGATCCTATGCTGTCGAGAAAAGCCTCTAGCGAGTTTCATGGCGGCCCGTACCCTAAACCGACTCAGGTAGTCAGGTAGAGAATACCGAGGCGTTCGGGTGAACTATGGTTAAGGAACTCGGCAAAATGCCCCCGTAACTTCGGGAGAAGGGGGGCCATCACTGGTGAGGGAACTTGCTTCCTGAGCTGGGGGTGGCCGCAGAGACCAGCGAGAAGCGACTGTTTACTAAAAACACAGGTCCGTGCGAAGCCGTAAGGCGATGTATACGGACTGACGCCTGCCCGGTGCTGGAACGTTAAGGGGACCGGTTAGTGCACTTTCGGGTGTGCGAAGCTGAGAACTTAAGCGCCAGTAAACGGCGGTGGTAACTATAACCATCCTAAGGTAGCGAAATTCCTTGTCGGGTAAGTTCCGACCTGCACGAATGGCGTAACGACTTCTCGACTGTCTCAACCATAGGCCCGGTGAAATTGCACTACGAGTAAAGATGCTCGTTTCGCGCAGCAGGACGGAAAGACCCCGGGACCTTTACTATAGTTTGATATTGGTGTTCGGTTCGGCTTGTGTAGGATAGGTGGGAGACTTTGAAGCAGCCACGCCAGTGGTTGTGGAGTCGTCGTTGAAATACCACTCTGGTCGTGCTGGATGTCTAACCTGGGTCCGTGATCCGGATCAGGGACAGTGTCTGATGGGTAGTTTAACTGGGGCGGTTGCCTCCTAAAGAGTAACGGAGGCGCCCAAAGGTTCCCTCAGCCTGGTTGGCAATCAGGTGTTGAGTGTAAGTGCACAAGGGAGCTTGACTGTGAGACCGACGGGTCGAGCAGGGACGAAAGTCGGGACTAGTGATCCGGCAGTGGCTTGTGGAAGCGCTGTCGCTCAACGGATAAAAGGTACCCCGGGGATAACAGGCTGATCTTCCCCAAGAGTCCATATCGACGGGATGGTTTGGCACCTCGATGTCGGCTCGTCGCATCCTGGGGCTGGAGTCGGTCCCAAGGGTTGGGCTGTTCGCCCATTAAAGCGGTACGCGAGCTGGGTTTAGAACGTCGTGAGACAGTTCGGTCCCTATCCGCTGTGCGCGTAGGAATATTGAGAAGGGCTGTCCCTAGTACGAGAGGACCGGGACGGACGAACCTCTGGTGTGCCAGTTGTCCTGCCAAGGGCATGGCTGGTTGGCTACGTTCGGAAAGGATAACCGCTGAAAGCATCTAAGCGGGAAGCCTGCTTCGAGATGAGTATTCCCACCACCTTGAGTGGTTAAGGCTCCCAGTAGACGACTGGGTTGATAGGCCAGATGTGGAAGCCCGGTAACGGGTGGAGCTGACTGGTACTAATAGGCCGAGGGCTTGTCCTCAGTTGCTCGCGTCCACTGTGTTAGTTCTGAAATAACGAACGGCCGTGTTTTCATCCGGTGTTGGTTAATTTCATAGTGTTTCGGTGGTCATTGCGTTAGGGAAACGCCCGGTTACATTCCGAACCCGGAAGCTAAGCCTTTCAGCGCCGATGGTACTGCAGGGGGGACCCTGTGGGAGAGTAGGACGCCGCCGAACAATTATTCCGGGAAAGCCCCGTGCCTTTGTGGCACGGGGCTTTTCTGCGTTCAGAACCCGTACCCGCGACCCCTGAGGGGCCGCGGGTACCACGGGCACCGCACTAAAGTCGGCCGGCGGCCTTGAGCGCGAGGTAGGCGTCGGCCAGCGCCGGTGCGAGCGCATCCGGAGTGGCATCGACGACCACGACGCCATGACGACGGAGCTGATCCGCCGTCCTGCGGCGCTGAGCCTGAGTACGTGTTCCGGCCGCCGCGTCGTACACCGCGTCCACTGTGCCCCTGGCGCGAGTCATCGCCTCGATATGAGGATCCGCGACGGCGGCCACCAGGACCGTGTGCCGCTGGGTGAGCTGCGGTAGCACCGGGAGCAGGCCTTCCTCGATGGGCGCGGAGTCCAGGCTCGTGAGCAGGACGATCAGGGAGCGCCGCGGTGCAGTCGCCAGCGCGGTTGTGCTGAGACCACGGGCGTCCGTCTCCACGAGCTCGGGTTCCAGCGGGACCATGGCGTTGACGATCGCCGACAGGACGTCGCCCCCGGCGGCCCTGCCCAGGACCTGGGCGCGGATGCGCCGGTCGTAGGCAAGGAGGTTCACGCGGTCGCCCGCACGTGTGGCCAGGGCCGTGAGGAGCAGCGTCGCGTCCATGGCCGCATCGAGGCGGGGCACATCGCCCACTCGTCCGGCCGACGTGCGACCGGTGTCGAGGACGATCAGGATGTGGCGGTCGCGCTCCGGGCGCCAGGTGCGGACGGCGACAGCGGACTGGCGTGCGGTGGCCCGCCAGTCGATGGACCGGGTGTCATCTCCCGGTACGTATGCACGCAGGCTGTCGAACTCGGTGCCCTGGCCCCGGGTGAGCACGCTGGTGCGGCCGTCGAGTTCGCGGAGCCTGGCGAGCCGCGAGGGCAGGTGCCGTCGGCTGGTGAAGGGAGGCAGGACCCGGACCGTCCACGGGACGTGGTGATTCCCTTGTCGGGCTGCCAGTCCCATCGGCCCGAAGGACCGGACGGTGACGCGTTCTGCCCGGCGGTCGCCACGTCGGGAAGGGCGGAGGAACGTCGTGAGACGACGTCGTTCGCCGGCGGGGACGGTGAACACGTGCCGGGACGAAGCCTGTTCGGCTTCGGTGCTCCAGGTGCTGGGGGGCCAGGCGTCGCGGAGGTGTGCGCGAAGGCGGCGCCGCGAGGTATTGGTTACGGTGAGTTGCACTTCTGCGCCGTCACCGAGTCGAACGGATGTATCACCGGATCGGGTGAACTGCAGCGTACGCACTGGCGCGGCCAGGGCGTAGTCGCACAGAATTGCCAAGGAGAGAGGGGCGTTGACCGCGAGCATGCCTGTCCAGCTGGGGGCAAAAATACCTACGGGGAGTGACCCCAGGGCGGCCAGCAGCGCGGTTCGTCCGGTGAGGGCCATGGTCACCGCCTCATCGGGGGACGGGGACGTGGGCGAGGACAGCGGTGATGACGGAGTCGGCGGTGACTCCTTCCATTTCCGCTTCCGGTCGCAGCTGGATGCGATGACGGAGTGTGGGGAGTGCCAGGGCTTTCACATCGTCAGGGATGACGTAGTCCCGGCCGGTGAGCCAGGCCCAGGCGCGCGCTGTGGAGAGCAACGCGGTTGCTCCTCGGGGGGAGGCCCCGAGGGTGAGCGAGGGGGATTCACGAGTGGCACGGCAGATATCCACGACGTAAGCGGCGATCTCGGGGGAGACCGTGGTCTTGGCGACGGCGGAGCGGGCGGCTTCCAGATCTGCGGGGCCGGCCACGGGCCGTATGCCTGCCGCCTTGAGGTCGCGGGGGTTGAACCCGTCGGCATGACGCGTCAGGACGCTGATCTCGTCGTCACGTGAGGGCAGGGGCACGGTCAGCTTCAGGAGGAACCGGTCCAACTGGGCTTCGGGCAGCGGGTAGGTGCCCTCGTACTCGACGGGGTTCTGGGTGGCTGCGACGAGGAAGGGGTCGGGCAGCGCACGGGGGGTGCCGTCGACGGTGACCTGGCGTTCCTCCATGGCCTCCAGAAGGGAGGACTGCGTCTTGGGAGGGGTGCGGTTGATCTCGTCGGCGAGCAGGAGATTGGTGAACACCGGTCCGGGCTGGAAGGAGAACTCGGCGGTGCGTGCGTCGTAGACGAGCGAGCCAGTGACGTCACTCGGCATCAGGTCGGGCGTGAACTGCACGCGTTTGGTGTCCAGTTCGAGGGAGGCGGCAAGGGCGCGGACCAGGAGGGTCTTGGCGACTCCGGGGACGCCTTCGAGCAGCACATGGCCTCGGCAGAGCAGCGCGACCACGAGTCCGGTGACGGCGGGGTCCTGGCCGACCACGGCCTTGGCGATCTCGGAACGCAGAGCTTCCAGGGATGCGCGGGCGCTGTCGGGCATCGCGGGGGCCACAGGGGCCCCTGCGGGTACCGCGGGCTCGTTGGGCTCCGGGGTCGGGGCGCTCATGAAGTGCGTACCTCTCTTTCGAGGGCGTCGAGTTGGGCGGTCAGGAGTACAAGTGCGGCGTCGTCGGCCGGGGCCGGCCCGAAGAGCAGGGTGCGGAGGTCGCTGTCCGTGGTGGTGAGACGTGCGGAGACGGCAGGCAGGAGGACCTCGGGGGACTCGGTGTCGCGGGAGGACACCCCGAGGAGTGGAGCGATGCGATTGCGGGTGGCGGAGCGCAGTGCGTCGGCGGCCCGGTCGCGGGCGTTCGCCTTGCGGTAGAGGCGGGCCCTGCCCTCCGTGGACTCGGAGGCCCGGACGGCCACGGGCAGCCGCTCGGTGACCAGGGGGCCCAGGCGCCGAGCGCGCCAGATGGCCGTGAGGACTGCGGCGAGGGCGAGTTGGAGCGTTCCCCAGAGCCAGCCGGAGGGGATGAGGTCGATGAACCCGCTCTCGCCGGCCGACTCGTCCTCCCCGCCTTCGCTTCCGCCGTCAGTGCCGTCGTCCGCACCGCCTTCGGCGGCGGAGGGATCAGTCAGCGAGGGGAGGTACCAGACGAGATGCGGTCGGGAACCGAGGAGTTGGAGAGCGAGGGAGGCGTTGCCCTCCTCGTCGAGACGGTCGTTGTGGAGGATGTCGGGGGAGCCGAGCAGGACGGTGTCGCCGGTTTCCCTGCCGGGGAGGACCAGGAGGGTGGGGAGCCCGTCGTCCGGGTAGCAGGCGTTGGCTCCGTCGGCGTCCGTCGTGTAGCGGATGCCTCCCGTGTCGGCTGTTCCGGCGGTGCGTGCGGCCGGGAGTTCGCAGTCCGGCGGGCGCGGGGTCACCCGGCTTGCGGAAACCGCGCGCACGCCGGGGGCGAGCCGGGCAACGGACGGTGGGCCGGGGGCGACGAGGACGGTGCGGCCCGCGGTGTCACCGGTGGCCGTACGGAGCCGGTACTGCTGGTACGTGGTCAGCAGGTTGGGGCCGGCGACGAGGAGTGTGGTGTCGGGCCCTGCCGCGTCGGTGGCCTCGTCGAGCGTTGTGACGACGCTGACGGAGACGCCACGGTCCTTGAGGAGTTCGGCGACGGCCCGGCTGCCGTACGGGTCCGCGGAGCGGGGATCGAGACGGCCGTGCTGGTCGCCGGAGCTGAGAGCGGCGAAGGTGATGCCCGCGACGACGAGAATGAGGAGGGCGAGGAGCAGGCCTCGGACCCGGAGCCAGATCTGGTGCGGTGTGCGGGACGCGGAGGTGGTGGCGATGGTCGTGGCCTCGGTCATCCGGCTGCCCCTGGGGACGTGGGAGCGGTCAGCAGGGGTTTGGTGTCCTCGAGGTCCTGGTCGAGGGTGCGCAGGCTCAGGTACGCCGCCCGGTCGGCCGTACGGCCCCCGTATGTGACGTCGTCGAAGACCCGTGCGGCGGTGCGGAGCCGGGTGGCATGGGCGGGCAGGAGCCGGCCGGCTTCGGCGGCTGCCTCGTCGGCGGTGCGGCCCGGGCGCGGGTCGAGCACGGCCCGGTCCTCCAGGGAGCGCACGACTGCCCGCATGCGTTCCTGGACGGCTTCGGTCCAGCGGTGGGCCTCCGCGTGCGCCTCGGCTGCGGTGCGGTGCTCGGCCGCGCTGCGGGCGCTGCTGCCGAACAGGGCTTCCGACGGACGGACGGTGCGCTGCGGTGTGCCGAGCCGCCACCAGAGGGCGGCTCCCAGCGCGATGACGACGAGGGCGATGACGACGAGCCCGAGCGGGCCGCCAGGCGCGGATCCGGTGGCACCCTCGAAGAGGTCGCCGACCCATTCCCAGAAGCGGTCGAGGCCGCGCTGGAGAAGGTTCGGATCGTGTTCGTGGTACATCGGGTCGGACAGTTCGTCCTGTGCCGCTTCGCGGGCGGGGACGCGTGGGATGTCCACGGGTATGTCCTCGCCCGACCTTATGAACCGCTGTGCTGCTGTGGTGCCCCCCGCCCCCGTCACCGCATCAGCTCCTGGGGGTGTCGTCGTAGCCGGGCACGCCCGCGGCCCGGGCGAGGTCGAGGTCGAGCGCTTCGCGGCGGATGCGCTGGTCGACGTAGAGCAGGGCGATCACTCCTGCGGTGAACGGATAGGTGAGCGTCGAGATGATCACTTCACCGACGCCCGTGATGATGAGGAAGGGCCAGCCGAAATCGGTGGAGCTGCTGTTGAGGAACTCGCTGAGGCCGTCGCTGTCCACGGTCACGGCGATGATGCCGAACGGGATCACGATGATCAGGGCGACGACGACGACCAGCAGGTACGTGAGAGCGAGGATGCCGAAGGTCCGCCACCAGGTGCCCTTGACCAGCTTCGCGGAGCGGCGCAGCGAGGTGAGGACGGACTGCCGCTCCAGCATCAGCGCCGGTGCGGCGAGCGCGAAGCGGACCATCAGCCACACGACGACGACGCAGGCGGCGATGAAGCCGACAAAGGCGAGTGCGATCCCGGCGCCGCCTCCCAGCAGCATGCCGGGAAGCAGTCCCACCATCAACAGCGCGGCGCTCATCAGGCTCATGAGCAGCGTCAGCCCGAGGAGCGGCAGGAGCCGGGGCCGGGCCTCGGTCCAGGCGTCGGAGAGTGTCGACTTGCGGCCGAGCACGGAGCGGCTGATCACCACGGTGAGCACCGAGGTGATGAAGAGCGTGGCGATCATCGAGATGAGCGTGGCCGGGGCGTTGGCGAGCAGCGTCGACTGCGCCGAGTCGGCGGCCTGGCGGATGGCCTCGGCGCCGACGGCGTTCGGGTCGACCGACTTCGCCTCCGGCAGGAGGTAGCGCTGCACGAGGATGACGGCGATCTCGGAGATCACGGAGACGGTGAGGCTGATGCCCAGCACGGTGCGCCAGTGGGCGCGCATGGTGGACACGGCGCCGTCGAGGATCTCTCCGACGCCCAGGGGGCGGAGAGGGATCACTCCGGGCTTCGCCGCCATGGGCTGCCGGCCCCATCCGGGGCCCGGGCCTTGCGGGGGCGTGCCGCCCCAGCCCGGGGCGGGCGGGGGTGCGCCCGGTCCGCTGCCGGGAGCGCTCGGTGGGGACCACTGCCCCGGAGGCGGCTGTGCAGGGGACCACTGTCCGCCGGGGCCGCTTCCGTCGACGGGCGAAGAAGGCCGGGGGATGCCCGTCTCCTGGCCGTCGGAGGGTGCAGATCCGGGCGAAGCCCAGCCCGGAGAGTCGTTCATTGTCGCTCCTTCACGGTCCTGACCGCTCATCGGGGCGGCAGGTTGGCAGCCATCGTGCCACGCGATGCTCCGGTGCGGGCCGGGCGCTGTATCTCCTTCTCGCCTTCGTGTGCGGGCGGCTCAGCGGGCAGACTGGGCAGATGGCTGATCAGGACGCGCAATCGCCGGTGGGCATCGAGCCTCCGGCCCTCTCCGTACTCCGTTGGGACGAGCCACCGGAAGGTCCCGCGGTGGTGCTCCTCGACCAGACCCGGCTGCCCTCGGAGGAGGTCGAGCTGGTGTGCGCCGATGTGCCCGCGCTGGTCCGGGCGATCCGGACGCTGGCGGTGCGTGGTGCGCCTCTGCTGGGCATTGCCGGTGGCTACGGGGTGGCACTGGCCGCTGCGCGGGGTGAGGACGTGGCGCAGGCCGCGGAGCTGCTGGAGGCGGCGCGGCCCACCGCGGTCAATCTCGGGTACGGGGCGCGGCGTGTGGCGCGGGTGCACGGGGCGGCTGTCGTGAACGGTGCCGGCCCCCAGGAGGCCGCAGGGGCTGCTCTGGCGGAGGCGCGGGCCCTGCACCGGCAGGACGCGGCCGCCAGCGGGCGCATGGCGCAGTACGGTCTGGAGCTGCTTGCGGAGCTCCTGCCGGACGGCGGGCATCGGCTGCTGACCCACTGCAACACGGGGGCGCTCGTTTCCGGGGGCGAGGGCACGGCCTTCGCGGTGGCTCTGGGGGCCCACCGGGCGGGTAGCCTGCGGCGGCTGTGGGTGGACGAGACCCGCCCGCTGCTCCAGGGTGCCCGGCTGACGGCGTTCGAAGCGGCACGCAACGGCATGCCGTACAGCTTGCTCACCGACAACGCGGCGGGTTCGCTGTTTGCCGCGGGGGAGGTGGATGCCGTACTCATCGGGGCGGACCGCATTGCCGCGGACGGCTCCGTGGCCAACAAGGTGGGGAGTTATCCGTTGGCAGTGCTTGCCAAGTACCACCATGTGCCGTTCATCGTGGTGGCGCCGACCACGACCGTTGATCTGGACACGGCGGACGGCACATCCATAGTTGTCGAGCAGCGTTCTGCGGTAGAAGTGACGGAGCTCACATCTCGGGGGATCGTGTCGACCGGGGGTGAGGGGGGCGGGCAGTCGGTGGCACCCCCGGGAGCCCAGGCGTACAACCCCGCATTCGACATCACGCCGCCCGAACTGGTCACGGCGATCGTCACGGAGGAGGGCATTATTTCCCCGGTCACGGGGGTCGGACTGGCAGAGCTGTGTGCCAGGTCATCGCAGGTAACGATTAGCTAATGGGATGATGTCGTTTATGAAGGGACGCGTCCTTGTCGTCGACGACGACACCGCACTGGCCGAGATGCTCGGCATTGTGCTGCGGGGAGAAGGTTTCGAACCGTCGTTCGTAGCGGACGGCGACAAGGCACTGGCTGCATTTCGTGAGGCCAAGCCGGACCTGGTGCTGCTGGACCTCATGCTGCCCGGACGGGACGGCATCGAGGTCTGCCGGCTGATCAGGGCCGAGTCAGGTGTGCCGATCGTCATGCTCACTGCCAAGAGCGACACGGTCGATGTGGTGGTGGGCCTGGAATCCGGGGCCGACGACTACATCGTCAAGCCGTTCAAACCGAAGGAGTTGGTGGCCCGGATCAGGGCACGTTTGCGGAGGTCCGAAGAGCCCGCGCCGGAGCAGCTGGCGATCGGGGACCTGGTCATCGACGTGGCCGGTCACTCGGTGAAGCGGGAGGGGCAGTCGATCGCCCTCACCCCGCTGGAGTTCGACCTGCTGGTCGCGCTCGCCCGCAAGCCGTGGCAGGTGTTCACCCGCGAGGTACTGCTCGAGCAGGTGTGGGGCTATCGCCACGCCGCCGACACCCGTCTGGTGAATGTGCATGTCCAGCGGCTGCGCTCCAAGGTCGAGAAGGACCCGGAGCGTCCGGAGATCGTTGTGACCGTCCGCGGTGTCGGTTACAAGGCCGGACCGAGCTGACATGACCCTGGGCAGCGCTGCTCCGAAACCCGGGGGGCCGGGAGTCCGTACGGAGCGGGCTGCCGGTCCGGCACGGAGGTCATCCCGGTACAGCCGGTTCCTGCAGGGCGGCCGGTTGTTCCAGGACCGGACGCCCGGCGGTCCCGTGCTGCGCCTTTTCATGCGGTGGATCCGGCGCCCGCTGCTGCCCGCCGTGCGGCTGTGGCGGCGCAACCTGCAGCTGCGGGTCGTCGCCGGCACCCTGCTGATGTCGATCGCCGTGGTGCTGCTGCTGGGCTTCGTCGTGATCGGGCAGGTCCGCAACGGCCTGCTCGACGCGAAGGGCAAGGCCGCGCAGACGCAGGCGGCCGGCGGGTTCGCGGCCGCTCAGGCGAACGCGAACGCGCCGCTCGTCCCGGGCGGCCAGGGCGACGAGGGCGCCGACGGCATGACGGCCAACACCTCCTGGCGCACCGAGCTGGTCGATCAGCTCGCGAGCGGTGGCACGAACGCCTTCAACGTGGTGGCGCTCAGTGCCGACTCCGCGGCGCAGAGTGCGACCAGTCGCGCGCCGCGCGGTTCGGGCAGCGTGGAGGCGTCCAGCGTGCCTCAGAGTCTGCGCGAGGCCGTGGACAAGGGGCCCGGCGCGTTCCAGACGTACTCCCTGATCCGCTACTCGTACGGCAAGGATCCGCAGCCCGGACTTGTCGTGGGCAAGCGGCTCTACGACATCGACCACAATCCGTACGAGCTGTACTACCTCTTCCCGCTCACGCAGGAGGAGAAGTCGCTGACGCTGGTCACGACGACTCTGGCCACCGCCGGGCTGTTCGTGGTCGTGCTGCTGGGGGGCATCGCCTGGTTCGTCGTACGCCAGGTCGTCACCCCCGTGCGCATGGCCGCGGGGATCGCCGAGCGGCTTTCCGCCGGCCGGCTCCAGGAGCGGATGAAGGTCACCGGCGAGGACGACATCGCCCGGCTCGGTGAGGCCTTCAACAAGATGGCGCAGAACCTGCAGCTGAAGATCCAGCAGCTGGAGGAGCTCTCCCGGATGCAGCGGCGTTTCGTCTCGGACGTGAGTCATGAGCTGCGGACCCCGCTGACCACCGTGCGGATGGCCGCCGACGTCATTCACGACGCGCGCGTCGACTTCGATCCGGTGACCGCGCGTTCCGCGGAGCTGCTGGGTGACCAGCTCGACCGTTTCGAGTCGCTCCTGTCCGACCTGCTGGAGATCAGCAGGTTCGACGCGGGTGCGGCGGCCCTGGAAGCCGAACCGATAGATCTGCGTCAGGTCGTACGGCGCGTGATCGGCGGTGCCGAGCCGCTGGCCGAGCGCAAGGGCAGCCGCATCAGGGTGATCGGTGACGAGCAGCCGGTGGTGGCCGAGGCCGATGCGCGCCGTGTCGAACGGGTTCTGCGCAACCTTGTCGTCAACGCCGTCGAGCACGGCGAGGGCCGGGACGTCGTGGTGCGCATGGGGGTTGCCCAGGGTGCCGTGGCCGTTGCCGTCCGGGACTACGGGGTGGGGCTCAAGCCGGGCGAGGCGACCCGGGTCTTCAATCGCTTCTGGCGGGCCGATCCGGCGCGTGCCCGGACGACCGGGGGGACCGGACTGGGCCTCTCGATCGCCGTCGAGGACGCGCGGCTGCACGGCGGCTGGCTGCAGGCATGGGGCGAGCCCGGTGGCGGTTCGCAGTTCCGCCTCACCCTGCCCCGTACGGCGGACGAGCCGCTGCGCGGGTCGCCGATACCGCTGGAGCCGGAGGATTCGCGGCGCAACCGGGAGAACCGTGAACGGGCCGAGGCGGCCCCGCCGCCGGCCGACCACCGGTTGATGTCCGTACCGAACCAGACCGGGTCCACGGCGCGGTCGCAGCTGCCCGTGCCGGCGCGCGCCCCGGTGGCGCCGCGTCAGGCTCCCGTTTCGGTGCATCCTGCTGCCCTGCCGGGCAATGGCGCACGCGTGGTGTCGCGTCCGGCCGGGGGCGATCAGGAGACGCAGGATCCGGACCAGGAGGACACGACTCGTGGAAACTGACCGCCGCCGGGGTGGGCATGGACGTGCGGTGCGGGTTTCCGCGCTGCTGGGCTGCGGCATCGTGGTCCTGTCCGCGTGCGGAGCGATGCCGGTCACCGGTGACGTCAAGGCGGTCGATGCCTCGCAGCCGGGTGATTCCCAGGTGCAGGTGTACGCCGTGCCGCCGAGGGAGGGCGCCGCGCCCATCGAGGTCGTCGACGGCTTCCTGGAGTCGATGACGAGCGACGACCCCGATTTCAGGACGACCCGCAAGTACCTGACCGAGGAGGCGGCCCGCACCTGGAAGCCGAGCCACGGCACCACGGTGCTCGCCAAGGCGCCCAACCGGAACGGACCCTCGCTCCACGACAAGGAGCGCAAGAGCGCGGAGACCGCCTACACCCTCACGGGTGAGCAGGTGGCATCCGTTGACGAGCAGAGTTCCTACCGGCCGCTCGCGCCGACGGACTACTCCCAGATGCTGCATCTGGTGCGCGAGAAGGGGGCGGACGGGAAGCAGGAGTGGCGCATCGACATCGTGCCTGACGGTCTGGTGCTCGGGCAGTCCGACTTCAAGAGGCTCTACCGGTCCGTGAACAAGTACTACTTCGCCGCAGGACGGGCGGACAGCGACTCCGCGCTGGTCGCCGACCCCGTCTACGTACGCAACCGGACGGATCCGGTCACGCGGATGGACACGGCGACCCAGACCGTCCGGACGCTGCTCGAAGGGCCGTCCAACTGGTTGCGGCCGGTCGTCGATTCCCGCTTCCCGACCGGTACGGCGCTGAAGCGCGGGGTCACCTCGCTCGCGCCCGACGACCAGAACGTCCTGAAGGTGCCGCTCAACAAGAAGGCCGACAAGGTCAGCCAGGGTGCCTGCCGGATGATGGCGGCCCAGGTGCTCTTCACCCTGCGGGACCTGACGTCTGCGCGGGTCGGCCAGGTGGAGCTGCAGGGTGCGCGGGGCCCGCTGTGCTCGCTGGGGGCGGACGAGGCCGACGAGTTCGCCTCGGACAACGACTCCGGTGCCTCCGACAGCCAGTACTTCGTGGACGACAAGGGGCACGTGCAGCGGATCCCCGGGGACACCAAGGGCAGCGGCGACCCGGAGCCGGTGGTCGGCCCGTTCGGCGCCGGGCAGGTGGCGATGAGCGCCGTCGGTGTGGCCCGGGACGAACAGCAGGCTGCCGCCGTCTCGGCCAATCAGCAGGATCTCTATGTGTCCTCCATCGTCGCGGAGAGCGAACCGGCCGATCCCGTGGTGAGCAGCCGGGCCAAGAAGGCCCAGGACCGGCTGTCCGCGCCGAGCTGGGACGGCCGGGGCGATCTGTGGGTTGCCGACCGTGATCCGGCCGGCCCCAGGCTGCTGCGGCTGACGGACGGGGAAGGCACACCGCAGGAGGTCGAGGTGCCCGGCCTGGACGGCGGGAGGATCGAAGCGCTGCGGATGTCGGCCGACGGGGTGCGGATCGCACTGCGGGTGTTCAAGGACGGGCACACGACGCTGAAGATCGGGCGGGTCGAGCGGACCGGGTCCGGGGAGGCCGAGCAGGTCTCGGTGCAGGATCTGCGCCAGGCGGCGCCCCAGCTGGCCGATGTGACTGCCGTTTCCTGGTCCGGCCGCAGCCGCCTCGTGGTGGTCGGCAGGGAGGAGGGCGGTGTGCAGCAGGTCCGCTACGTGCAGGCGGACGGTTCGACGTCGGCCTCCGGTGTCCTGCCCGGTGTGAACCAGGTGACGGCGATCGCGGCCGCCGACGACGAGCAGTTGCCGCTGATGGCGGACACCGAGGTCGACGGGATAGTGAAGCTGTCGCCCGGCGACAACTGGCAGACGGTGCTCAAGGACGGATCCTCGCTGGTCTACCCGGGCTGACCGCGCGGGCCGGGCTGATCACGCGGGCCGGGCGGAGCCCCGGCCCGCACGCGGTTCGAGTTGTCCACAGAAGTTGTCCACAGGCCTGGCCGGTTGTTCGTGCCCCGGGCACAGTGGGGCCGTGCGGGCATGGTGGCGGGAGATCGCCGGGCTGGTCCTGCCGGTGGCCTGCGGTGGCTGCGGCAGGCCGCGCACGGAGCTGTGCGAGCAGTGTGCCGCGGCGCTGGCCGAAGTGCCCCGGCGCGTGCGGCCCGATCCCGCGCCCGCGGGGCTGCCGGTGGTCCATGCCGCGGCGCCCTACGAGAACGCGGTACGCGCGATGCTGCTGGCCCACAAGGAGCGAGGGGCACTCGGGCTGGCAGGAGCACTCGGCGGGGCTCTGGCGGGCGCTGTGAGGGCCGGGACGGGGCAATCGGGAGAGGTGGGGCCCCTGCTGCTGGTGCCCGTACCGTCGGCGCGGCGTGCCACGGCTGCGCGCGGCCACGATCCCGCGCGGCGGATCGCGCTGGCCGCCGCGGCGGAGCTGCGGCGCGGGGGGACCGCGGCCAGGGTGCTCGCGGTGCTGCGGCAGCGGCGTGCGGTGGCGGACCAGGCGGGGCTCGGAGCCAGGGCGCGGCAGGTGAATCTGGCAGATGCGCTGGAGGCCGCCGCGGGTGCGCGGCGACTGCTCGCGGGCGGCCGGGTGGTGCTCGTGGACGACCTGCTCACGACGGGGGCGTCACTGGCCGAGGCGGCACGCGCCGTGCGTGCGGCGGGGGGTGCCGGACACGGTGCGGCGCCGGCCCTGCGGGCTGCGGTTGTCTCAGCTTCTCCGTCTGCTTTCGAAATAAACCGGAACTGACAGAAGAATTGCATCGTTGCAGGTAGTGAGTGGGTAAAGGGCCCTGATCGGAGGTACGCGCGAGTAGCGGGTGCCGACACGGTGGTGGGCAGGCTATGTTCGGTTGTGAGGAACGGTGAATGCCGCACCTCGATGAATGCACCACCAGGTTTCGGGCAGGTAACTCACCGGTAGGCCAGAAGCACGGAAGTTCGGTGGGGTGGAGACCTTGCCGACGGGGGAGGAGGAGGTGAAAGTCACCGAGTCCGAGGCTCCGGCGATCACCGGGGCCTGGTGCAAAAGGGAGATGCTCCGCCGCTGAAGCGGAGCGATCCGGGAACGGAGTTCTGCGTGGACATCGTCGTCAAGGGCCGCAAGACCGAGGTGCCCGAGCGGTTCCGCAAGCACGTGGCCGAGAAGCTGAAGCTGGACAAGATCCAGAAGTTCGACGGCAAGGTGATCAGTCTCGACGTCGAGGTGTCCAAGGAGCCGAATCCCCGTCAGGCCGACCGTGCGGCACGGGTGGAGATCACGCTCCGCTCGCGTGGGCCGGTCATCCGGGCGGAAGCTGCGGCAGGCGACCCGTACGCTGCGCTGGACCTGGCCACCGACAAGCTGGACGCGCGACTGCGCAAGGAGCACGACAAGCGCTACAGCAGGCGCGGCAACGGCCGCTTGTCCGCCTCCGAGGTGGGCGAGGTGGTGCCGGGCGCCGCATCCTTCAACGGGGACGGCGAGCTGATCCCCGAAGAGACGCCGTCGGCCGTGCCCACCACCAGGATCGGTTCGCTCGAGGTTCAGGGCGAGGGACCGCTCGTGGTGCGCGAGAAGACGCACGTCGCAGCACCGATGACGCTCGACCAGGCGCTCTACGAGATGGAGCTGGTCGGGCACGACTTCTACCTGTTCGTCGACTCCGAGACCAAGGAGCCCAGTGTCGTCTACCGACGGCACGCCTATGACTACGGTGTCATTCATCTGAGGACCGACCCGCTGGCCTCTGACGAAGCGGGCGGCGCGGGCGGTGCGCTCGGCGGCTGACGCCATCCCTTTCGTGGTGCCCCTGGAAGCGCTTGCGCGCACCCGGGGGCACCCGCGTGCGACGACAGGATCACCGCACCGGCGCCCAGGCATGAAATCATGGCGTCCCAAGCCAATCGGTGTTCTGCGAAGTGCCGTTGGCGGACAGCCTGTGACCTCAGGCCGTGGCCTTCAGGGGGAGGAACGATGGCGGACACCTTCGGGCCCGTGCGTGATACGAACGCTGCCGACGACGCAGCCGGTGCGGATGCCGGTGCGGACGGCGGCAGTTCCCGCAAGGAACCCATCCGGGTTCTTGTGGTCGATGACCATGCGCTGTTCCGCAGAGGTCTGGAGATCGTCCTCGCCCAGGAGGAGGACATCCAGGTCGTGGGCGAGGCGGGCGACGGTGCGGAGGCGGTCGACAAGGCCGCGGATCTGCTGCCGGACATCGTGCTGATGGACGTACGGATGCCCAAGCGCGGCGGCATCGAGGCCTGCACCTCCATCAAGGAGGTGGCACCCAGTGCAAAGATCATCATGCTGACGATCAGCGATGAGGAGGCCGACCTCTACGACGCGATCAAGGCGGGCGCCACCGGCTATCTCCTCAAGGAGATCTCCACCGACGAGGTGGCCACGGCCATTCGCGCGGTGGCGGACGGGCAGTCCCAGATCAGCCCGTCGATGGCATCCAAACTGCTCACCGAGTTCAAGTCGATGATTCAGCGCACCGACGAGCGCCGGCTGGTACCGGCACCGCGGCTCACCGAGCGGGAGCTCGAAGTTCTCAAGCTCGTGGCGACGGGGATGAACAACCGCGATATCGCCAAGGAATTGTTCATTTCCGAGAACACCGTCAAGAACCACGTCCGCAATATTCTGGAGAAGCTCCAGCTGCACTCCCGGATGGAAGCCGTGGTCTATGCCATGCGGGAGAAGATCCTCGAGATCAGATAGCGGTCGGCGCCGGGCTCCCGCCCGCAGACCTCACGCGAGGATGCGGGCGATTTCCGCCGTGAGCGGCTCCCGCAGTTCCGGGGCGTCGACCCGCTCCAGCCGGACATCCGTGCAGCCGACCCAGGACGCGGCTTCGACGAGCGCCTCGGCCATCGCGGGCACGGTCTTCCTGCTCTCCAGCGACACCTGGCGGGCGACCAGTGTGGTGCCCTCACGTGCCGGGTCGACCCTGCCCTGCAGACTGCCGCCCGCCAGCAGGGGCATCGCGAAGTAGCCGTGGATCCTCTTGGGCCTGGGCACGTACGCCTCCAGACGATGGGTGAAGCCGAAGATCCGCTCGGTGCGGGCCCGCTCCCAGATCAGCGAGTCGAACGGTGACAGAAGCGTCGTACGGTGCCGTCCGCGGGGCTCGGAGGCCAGTGCCTCCGGGTCCGCCCAGGCCGGCTTTGTCCAGCCCCGCACCGACACCGGGACCAGCCCCGAGTCCGCCACCACGGCGTCGAACTGCTCGCCCTTGAGCCGGTGGTAGTCCGCGATGTCGGCCCGGGTGCCGACACCCAGCGAACGGCCCGCCAGGGCCACCAGCCGGCGCAGGCACTCGGCGTCGTCCAGGTCGTCGTGGAGCACGGCCTCCGGAATCGCGCGCTCGGCCAGGTCGTAGACGCGCTTCCAGCTGCGCCGCTCCGTGCACACCACCTCGCCGTACATCAGGGCCCGTTCGACGGCGACCTTCGATGCCGACCAGTCCCACCACTCCCCGCCGTTCTTCGCGCCGCCGAGCTCGGTGGCCGTCAGCGGTCCCTCGGTGCGCAGCTGCTTGATCACCGTGTCGTACGCCCCGTCGGGCAGGTCGTGGTTCCAGTGGGGGCGGGCGCGGTAGGCGCGGCGGCGGAACGCGAAGTGCGGCCATTCCTCGACCGGCAGGATGCACGCGGCGTGCGACCAGTACTCGAACGAGCGGCCACCCGACCAGTACGCATCGTCGACCGTGCGCCGGCCGACGGCGCCGAGACGCGCGTAGGGCACGAGCTCGTGCGAGCGGGCCAGGACCGAGATCGTGTCGAGCTGGACGGCCCCGAGGTGGCGCAGCACCCCGGGCACTCCGCCCCGGCGGTCGGGGGCCCCCAGGAAGCCCTGGGCCCGCAGGGCGATCCGGCGCGCCTGGTCGGCGGAGAGTTCGAGGACGGGAGGCGGCGCAGACGTCATGCATCGAACCCTAGAGGGCCGCACTGACATCCCGCCCGGGTCCTCGGGACTGCTTGTGCCGCGGAGGGGGACCGGTTCAGGAGCGGGCCGGCAGATACGGCTGGGTGCCGGGCAGTCCCAGATCTGCCGGGATCAGCGACCCGGTCCAGGTGTCGCGCCGTATCCCCTTGTTGACCAGCGCGGACCGCTGCTCGCCCTCCATACGGAAGCCCGCACGCCGGGCGACCGCCCGGGACGGGTCGTTGCCGACCTCGGCACGCCATTCGAGGCGGTCCGCGGCGAGGGCGGTGAACGCCCAGTGGGCACCGCCGAGCACCGCTTCCGTCGTGAGGCCGAGGCCGCGGTGCTCCCGGGCCGTCCAGTAGCCCACCTCGTACGTTCCCGGGTGGCTCAGCCGGGTGAGGCCGAGGGCGCCGACGAGCGGGCCGTCGTCCCGCAGCACCACGGCGAAGTTGTACGCCGAGTCCTCCTGCCAGCCGGCCGGGGACAGTTTTCCGGTGAAGAGCTCCGCGTCGGCGCGGGTGTACGGGGAAGGAACGACCGTCCACCGCTGGATGTCCGGATCCTGGCAGGCGGTGTACGCCCTGTCCGCGTCCTTGGGCCCGAAGGGCCGCAGGACCAGGCGTTCCGTGGTGAGGGTGATCGGTTCCATGCGGGGATTGTGGTGTTCCGGAGCCCGGGAAGCGAGCACTTTTGGGGCTTCCCGGCACCTTCCGCACCTCTGGGCCGTTGTCCTGGAAGGGTGCGGCGGGGGCAACGCTGTGGCAGCCCTCCCGGCGCGGCGGGGTCCTCGCTTACGATGGCCGTTGCGGTGGGGCCGACCTGCCGTGCCCGCGCCAGAGTCCATTACACGACCCAGTGCCAGGCCCGACCGGCAAGGAGACCAGCCTCAGTGTCCGTCTTCAACAAGCTCATGCGTGCAGGCGAAGGCAAGATCCTGCGCAAACTGCACCGCATCGCGGACCAGGTCAGCTCCATCGAAGAGGACTTCGTCAACCTCTCCGACGCCGAGCTGCGGGCGCTCACCGACGAGTACAAGGAACGGTACGCGGACGGCGAGAGCCTGGACGACCTGCTTCCCGAAGCATTCGCGACCGTCCGTGAGGCCGCCAAGCGCGTCCTCGGACAGCGCCATTACGACGTTCAGATGATGGGCGGAGCCGCCCTGCACCTCGGCTACGTGGCCGAGATGAAGACCGGTGAGGGCAAGACCCTCGTCGGCACCCTGCCCGCTTATCTCAACGCACTCTCCGGCAAGGGAGTGCACCTGATCACGGTCAACGACTACCTGGCCGAGCGTGACTCCGAGATGATGGGCCGGGTCCACAAGTTCCTCGGTCTCGATGTCGGCTGCATCATCGCCAACATGACCCCGGCGCAGCGCCGTGAGCAGTACGCCTGCGACATCACGTACGGCACGAACAACGAGTTCGGCTTCGACTACCTCCGCGACAACATGGCGTGGTCCCAGGACGAGCTCGTCCAGCGCGGCCACAACTTCGCGATCGTGGACGAGGTCGACTCGATCCTCGTCGACGAGGCCCGTACGCCGCTGATCATCTCCGGCCCGGCCGACCAGGCCACCAAGTGGTACGGGGACTTCGCCAAGCTGGTCACGCGTCTCACCAAGGGTGAGGCGGGCAACCCGCTGAAGGGCATCGAGGAGACCGGCGACTACGAGGTCGACGAGAAGAAGCGGACCGTGGCCATCCACGAGCCCGGTGTCTCGAAGGTCGAGGACTGGCTCGGGATCGACAACCTCTACGAGTCGGTGAACACGCCGCTCGTCGGGTACCTCAACAACGCCATCAAGGCCAAGGAACTCTTCAAGAAGGACAAGGACTACGTCGTCATCGACGGCGAAGTCATGATCGTCGACGAGCACACCGGCCGTATCCTCGCGGGCCGCCGTTACAACGAGGGCATGCACCAGGCCATCGAGGCGAAGGAAGGGGTGGACATCAAGGACGAGAACCAGACCCTCGCCACGATCACCCTGCAGAACTTCTTCCGCCTCTACGGCAAGCTCTCGGGCATGACCGGTACGGCGATGACCGAGGCCGCCGAGTTCCACCAGATCTACAAGCTGGGCGTCGTGCCGATCCCGACGAACCGCCCGATGGTCCGTGCCGACCAGTCGGACCTGATCTACCGCACCGAGGTCGCGAAGTTCGCGGCGGTCGTCGACGACATCGCCGAGAAGCACGAGAAGGGGCAGCCGATCCTGGTCGGCACCACCTCGGTCGAGAAGTCCGAGTACCTCTCGCAGCAGCTCTCCAAGCGGGGTGTCCAGCACGAGGTGCTGAACGCCAAGCAGCACGACAGGGAAGCGCCGATCATCGCCCAGGCGGGCCGCAAGGGTGCCGTCACCGTCGCCACGAACATGGCCGGACGAGGCACCGACATCAAGCTCGGCGGCAACCCCGACGACCTCGCGGAGGCGGAGCTGCGCCAGCGTGGCCTCGACCCCGTCGAGCACGTCGAGGAGTGGGCCGCGGCGCTGCCCGCCGCGCTGGAGAAGGCCGAGCAGGCCGTCAAGGCCGAGCACGACGAGGTCAAGGACCTCGGTGGGCTCTACGTCCTGGGCACCGAGCGGCACGAGTCGCGGCGCATCGACAACCAGCTGCGCGGTCGTTCCGGCCGTCAGGGTGACCCGGGCGAGTCCCGGTTCTACCTCTCGCTGGGCGATGACCTGATGCGGCTGTTCAAGGCGCAGATGGTCGAGCGCGTCATGTCGATGGCGAACGTTCCCGACGACGTGCCGATCGAGAACAAGATGGTGACCCGCGCGATCGCCTCCGCGCAGTCGCAGGTCGAGCAGCAGAACTTCGAGACGCGTAAGAACGTCCTGAAGTACGACGAGGTGCTCAACCGGCAGCGCGAGGTCATCTACGGCGAGCGTCGTCGTGTCCTGGAGGGTGAGGATCTGCAGGACCAGATCCGTCACTTCATGGACGACACGATCGACGACTACATCCGGCAGGAGACCGCCGAGGGCTTCGCCGAGGAGTGGGACCTGGACCGGCTGTGGGGTGCCTTCAAGCAGCTCTACCCGGTGAAGGTCTCGGTCGCCGAGCTCGAGGACGCCGCGGGTGACCTGGCCGGGGTCACGGCCGATTTCATCGCCGAGTCGGTCAAGGACGACATCCACGAGCAGTACGAGGAGCGCGAGAAGTCGCTCGGCTCGGACATCATGCGCGAGCTGGAGCGGCGCGTGGTCCTGTCCGTCCTGGACCGCAAGTGGCGTGAGCACCTCTACGAGATGGACTATCTCCAGGAGGGCATCGGCCTGCGTGCCATGGCGCAGAAGGACCCGCTGGTCGAGTACCAGCGCGAGGGCTTCGACATGTTCAACGCCATGATGGAGGGCATCAAGGAGGAGTCCGTCGGCTACCTGTTCAACCTGGAGGTTCAGGTCGAGCAGCAGGTCGAGGAGGTTCCGGTGCAGGACGCGGCGGAGCGGACCTCCCTCTCGAAGCAGGAAGCACCTGTGGCGGCCGCCGCGCGTCCGGAGATCCGGGCCAAGGGACTGGACGCCCCGCAGCGTCCGGACCGGCTGCACTTCTCCGCTCCCACGGTGGACGGGGAGGGCGGCATCGTCGAGGGCGACTTCTCCAACGGTGACAGTGACCGGTCCGAGGGTGACGGGATGACGCGTGCGGAGCGCCGCAAGGCGCAGAAGAGCGGTGGCGGCGGCGGGCGTCGCCGCAAGAAGTAGCGCTCATCGTTGAAGGGCCTGGGCCGGACACCACGTGGTGTCCGGCCCAGGCCGTTTCTGCGGGCCGGTGGAGGCCTTGTGGCCGCCGGGCCTGTTGGCCCATGCGTGCCTGCCCGCAGGCCCGCGTGCCAGGCCCGCGTGCCAGGCCCGTGCCAGGCCCGTGCCAGGCCCGTGCCAGGCCCGTGCTGGCCCGTGCTGGCCCGTGCTGGCCCGTGCTGGCCCGTGCTGGCCCCCGCGGTCCGGGTGGCGTTGTGGTGCTGGGTTGCGGGAGCCTGCACGCGGTTGTCGTGTCCTCAATCGCCGGACGGGCTTGATTTGCTCCTGCCCGGTCCTCGGGTGCGGGTGAGGGCTATCCGACGGCCGTGAGGCGTTCGCCGCCGAGGTCCACCGCGGCGCAGCGCCAGCGGAGGTCGGGGCCCTGTTCCAGGCGGAAGGCCATGGCGCGGACCTGTTCTCCGGTGGCGATGCTGGCGAAGGCCTCGACCACCCCCGTGGCCGGCTGGGTGCCGTGGCAGGTGCGTACGACGGGACGCCTGCTCCCCGCGCCGAGCGGGGCGCCCGGAGCGAGTTCGGCCAGCTGGTCGTAGGCCTCGCCGATCGTGTGGCCGAGCATCCAGTGCACCGGGCGCTGGCCGCTGAGGACGGCGAGCAGGCGCTCTGCGAACCACTGGTGCGGGCGCAGCGGCTGCCGGGGCCGGTGGGGTGCCCGCTGCGGCGGTACGGTGCCCGGCCTGGACCGGTCGCGTCGTCCGGCGGGCCTGGTCTTGTCCGTGCTCATGGTCATAGCCCCCGTGCTGTCCGGAGCCCGGTCGCATACCGATCGATACCGGGCGGTAACTTCTGTTGGGGACCTTCTACGGGGACGGCCCCCCGGCCCGCAACCCGCTCCCGGGCCGGGACGGGCCGCCGGAGAGATCACCTATCCGGGTGGCGGGCCCCGCGCCGCAAGGGGAACGGCGGGGGTGACGGCCGTTGCGGGGTGGACAGGAGGGGGCGGCTCGCGAACCCCGATGGGGGACCTCCCACGTATCCTGAGGACGTCGTCGACTACGAAAGCGGTCAGCCATGCGTGTGTACGTCCCTCTGACCCTCTCCGGTCTCGCAGCGGCACACGGGGCGGGCGAGGTCGGTCCCGGGCCGCTGACCGCCTATGCGGTGACTCCGGGGCTGCGTGAGTGGTACGTCTCCGACGACATCGAGGAGCTGGAGTACGCGGCGCTCAACCGGGCCGCCTCCGCCTCCCTGCGGCTGATCGCCGGGAAGCCCGACGAGCCCCGGCGCCGGGTGGTCGTCGCGCTCGACGTGGCGGACGGGGCAGCGGTCGCCGATCCGGATCACATCCTGGACGCGGCGTCGCTCGGAGAGGTGCGGATCGCGGACCCCGTGGCCCTGTCGAAGGCCGCCGCCGTGCATGTGGACGCCGACGACGCCGAGAAGGACGTCGCGGCGGCAGCGGCAGCCCTGGGGGCCGCGGACCTCGGTGACGACGACGCGCAGTTCACGGTGGACGGTGCGGAGGACCACGAGCTGCTGTGGTTCGGGATCCAGGAGATCCCCGGCCTGATCGGCTGAGTGTCGTACCCGGCGAGTATTTTTCTTTCCATGGCGACTCCGGGTACGCAACACACTCATCTGGTCTGGGACTGGAACGGCACACTGCTCGACGACATCCACGCGGTCATCGGGGCGACGAACGCCGCCTTCGCGGAGATCGACCTGGCGCCGATCACGCTGGAGCAGTACCGCGAGATGTACTGCGTGCCGATACCCAAGTTCTACGAGCGTCTGCTCGGCCGGCTGCCCACCGAGGCGGAGTGGGACCGCATGGACGGCATCTTCCACCGCCACTACGCCGAGCAGCGCGTCGCCTGCGCGCTGACCGAGGGCGTCGAGGAGCTGCTGGCGCAGTGGCGGCGGGCGGGCCACAGCCAGTCGCTGCTCAGCATGTACGGCCACGAGCAGCTGGTGCCGGTGGTGCGGGGGTACGGCATCGAGAGCCACTTCGTGCGCGTCGACGGCCGCACCGGGCCGTCCGGCGGGAGCAAGGCCGAGCACATGGAGCGGCACTTCGTGGCACTGGAGGAGACCGCCCGGATATCGCCCGAGCGCGCGGTGGTCATCGGGGACGCGGTGGACGATGCCGTGGCCGCGGCCCATGTCGGGGCGCGTGCGGTGCTCTACACCGGTGGTTCGCACAGCCGTAGCAGCCTGGAGGCGGCGGGGGTGCCGGTGGTGGACACCCTGGCGGAGGCTGTCGCACTGGCCGAACTGATGGGTGTCTGAGCGGGGGACCGACGGGCCCGCGAGGCCTGTGGGGTCGGCCGGATCCGGCGGGCGGGGCGTGACGCCTCGGCCGGTACGTACCGGAACGCCCCGGCGCGATGTCCAGAGTGTCAAAGTTCGGGTTCGTATTTTGTACATATGCGGCTCATGACGGTTGTGGGTGCCGGGGGGATAGCCTGGTGCCGTGATCAGCGCGATACGCCTCGGGGGCAGCGAAGCCCCCGGCCTACGCCCGGAGTGCTACAGCACCCGGGCGATCCGCGATCTCCGAACCCCGGGCCGACTGCCAAAAATGGCCAATATGGTCCCGGGTATCTCCCATGGCGGCATAGCGTCGACCGAGACCGGAAACCCCGTGTCGTGGCGGTACGTCGTCTTTTCTCACCTACGTCACGCAACGGCGCGCGACAGGAGCCAGAGGACATGCAGACCAAGCTGGACGAAGCCAAGGCCGAGCTGCTCGCACGGGCGGCCCGGGTAGCTGACAACAGTCCGGGCGGTGGTGTCGGCGGCCCGGTGGGTACCCCCCGGGTGCGCCTTGCCGAGGCCGGCAGCGGGGCCGATCAGAGTGAGCGGCCGGGCCAGGACATGCTGCTCGCCTACCTCCAGCGCTACTACCTGCACACCGCTCCGGAGGACGTCACCGGCCGCGACCCGGTCGATCTCTTCGGGGCTGCCTCTTCCCACTACCGCCTCGCGGAGAACCGCCCGCAGGGCACCGCGAACGTCCGGGTGCACACCCCGACGGTCGAGGAGAACGGCTGGACGTCCAGCCACTCCGTCGTCGAGGTGGTCACCGACGACATGCCGTTCCTGGTCGACTCGGTCACCAACGAGCTGTCCCGGCAGGGCCGGGGCATCCACCTCGTGATCCATCCGCAGGTCGTCGTCCGCCGCGACGTCACGGGCAAGCTCATCGAGGTCCTCGCCGACGACAGGCACCGGGCCACCGGTGTGAAGAGGGGCAAGGGCCGCAAGGAGGCCAAGGCCGAGCTGCCGCACGACGCGCTCGTCGAGTCGTGGATCCACGTCGAGATCGACCGGGAGACCGACCGCGCCGACCTGAAGCAGATCACCGCCGATCTGCTCCGCGTCCTGTCCGATGTGCGGGAGACCGTCGAGGACTGGGAGAAGATGCGCGACGCCGCCCTGCGGATCGCCGACGAGCTCCCCGCCGAGCCCCTGGACGAGCTCGGTGACGAAGAGGTCGAGGAGGCCCGCGAGCTGCTGCGCTGGCTCGCCGCCGACCACTTCACCTTCCTGGGCTACCGCGAGTACGAGCTCAGGGAGAGCGACGCGCTGACCGTCGTCGCCGGCACCGGACTCGGCATCCTGCGCTCCGACCCGCCGCACAGCGAGGACGAGGCGCACCCGGTGAGCCCCTCCTTCGACCGGCTGCCCGCCGACGCCCGAGCCAAGGCCCGTGAGCACAAGCTGCTGGTCCTGACGAAGGCCAACAGCCGCGCGACCGTCCACCGTCCCAGCTACCTCGACTACGTCGGGGTGAAGAAGTTCGACGCCGACGGCAACGTCATCGGTGAGCGCCGCTTCCTCGGACTGTTCTCGTCCGCCGCGTACACCGAGTCCGTACGCCGGGTGCCGGTCGTGCGCCGCAAGGTCGCCGAGGTGCTCGAGGGCGCGGGCTTCACGCCCCACAGCCACGACGGCCGCGACCTGCTGCAGATCCTGGAGACGTACCCGCGCGACGAGCTCTTCCAGACGCCCGTCGACCAGCTGCGCTCCATCGTCACCTCCGTGCTCTACCTCCAGGAGCGCCGCAGACTGCGGCTGTACCTGCGCCAGGACGAGTACGGGCGCTACTACTCCGCGCTCGTCTATCTGCCGCGCGACCGCTACACCACCGGTGTGCGGCTCCGGCTGATCGACATCCTCAAGGAGGAACTGGGCGGTACCAACGTCGACTTCACCGCCTGGAACACGGAGTCGATCCTCTCCCGGCTGCACTTCGTCATCCGGGTCCCGCCGGGCACCGAGCTGCAGCACCTCACCGACGCGGACGCCGACCGCATCGAGGCCCGCCTCGTCGAGGCTGCCCGCTCCTGGGCCGACGGCTTCCAGGAAGCACTGAACGCCGAGTGCGGCGAGGAACGCGCCGCCGAGCTGCTGCGCCGCTACGGGCACTCCTTCCCCGAGGGCTACAAGGCCGACCACTCGCCGCGCGCCGCCGTGGCCGACCTGGTCCACCTCGAAGCGCTCAAGAGCGAGCGGAAGGACTTCGCGCTCAGCCTGTACGAGCCGGTCGGTGTCGGCCCCGGCGAGCGCCGCTTCAAGATCTACCGAATCGGCGAGCAGGTCTCCCTCTCCGCCGTGCTCCCCGCGCTCCAGCGGCTCGGCGTCGAGGTCGTCGACGAACGTCCGTACGAGCTGCGCTGTGCGGACCGTACGCACGCCTGGGTCTACGACTTCGGTCTGCGCATGCCCAAGGCCGCGGGCAACGGCGGCTACCTCGCCGACGACGCGCGGGAGCGTTTCCAGGAGGCCTTCGCCGCCGTCTGGACCGGCAAGGCGGAGAACGACGGCTTCAACTCCCTCGTGCTGGGCGCCGGGCTCGACTGGCGTCAGGCGATGGTGCTGCGTGCCTACGCGAAGTACCTGCGCCAGGCGGGTTCGACCTTCAGCCAGGACTACATGGAGGACACCCTCCACAACAACGTCCACACCACCCGGCTGCTGATCTCCCTCTTCGAGGCCCGGATGTCGCCGAGCCGCCAGAAGGCCGGCACGGAGCTGATCGACGGGCTGCTGGAGGAGCTGGACGGGGCCCTGGACCAGGTCGCCTCGCTCGACGAGGACCGGATCCTGCGCTCCTTCCTCACCGTCATCAAGGCCACGCTGCGGACCAACTTCTTCCAGCTGGCCGACGACCACGAGCCGCACGACTACATCTCGATGAAGTTCGACCCGCAGGCCATCCCGGACCTCCCCGCGCCCCGCCCGGCGTTCGAGATCTGGGTGTACTCGCCTCGTGTCGAGGGTGTCCACCTGCGCTTCGGCAAGGTCGCCCGCGGTGGTCTGCGCTGGTCGGACCGGCGGGAGGACTTCCGTACGGAGATCCTCGGCCTGGTCAAGGCGCAGATGGTCAAGAACACCGTGATCGTGCCGGTCGGCGCCAAGGGCGGCTTCGTCGCCAAGCAGCTCCCGGACCCGTCCGTCGACCGTGACGCCTGGATGGCGGAGGGCATCGCCTCCTACAAGACGTTCATCTCGGCGCTGCTCGACATCACCGACAACATGGTGATGGGCGAGGTCGTGGCACCCGCCGATGTCGTGCGCCACGACGAGGACGACACCTATCTCGTCGTCGCCGCAGACAAGGGAACGGCGAAGTTCTCCGACATCGCCAACGACGTCGCCGTCGCGTACGGCTTCTGGCTCGGCGACGCCTTCGCCTCCGGCGGCTCCGCCGGCTACGACCACAAGGGCATGGGCATCACGGCCCGCGGTGCCTGGGAGTCCGTCGAGCGGCACTTCCGCGAGCTGGGCCACGACACCCAGACCGAGGACTTCACCGTCGTCGGCGTCGGCGACATGTCCGGTGACGTGTTCGGCAACGGCATGCTGCTCTCCGAGCACATCCGGCTGGTCGCCGCCTTCGACCACCGGCACATCATCATCGACCCGAACCCGGACGCCGCCACCTCGTACGCCGAGCGGCGCCGCCTCTTCGACCTGCCCCGCAGCTCCTGGGCCGACTACAACAAGGACCTGCTCTCCGCAGGCGGCGGGATCCACCCGCGTACCGCGAAGTCGATCCCGATCAACGCGCACATCCGGGAGGCCCTCGGCATCGAGTCGAAGGTCGCCAAGATGACGCCCGCCGAGCTGATGCAGAACATCCTCAAGGCGTCGGTCGACCTCGTGTGGAACGGCGGCATCGGTACGTACATCAAGTCGACCGCCGAGTCGAACGCCGATGTCGGCGACAAGGCCAACGACGCGATCCGGGTCAACGGTGAGGACCTGCGCGCCCGGGTCGTCGGCGAGGGCGGCAACCTCGGGGCCACTCAGCTCGGCCGCATCGAGTTCGCCCGGGCCGGCGGCCGGATCAACACCGACGCGATCGACAACAGCGCCGGTGTGGACACCTCCGACCACGAGGTGAACATCAAGATCCTGCTCAACGGCCTGGTCCGGGACGGCGACATGACCGTCAAGCAGCGGAACAAGCTGCTCGCCGAGATGACCGACGAGGTCGGCCGACTGGTCCTGCGCAACAACTACGCGCAGAACATCGCCCTCTCCAACGCCTGTGCCCAGGCACCGTCACTGCTCCACGCCCAGCAGCGCTTCATGCGCAGGCTCGGACGCGACGGGCACCTGGACCGGGCGCTCGAGTTCCTGCCGAACGACCGGCAGATCCGTGAACTGCTCAACCACGGCAAGGGCCTGAGCCAGCCCGAGCTCGCCGTGCTGATCGCGTACACCAAGATCACGGCGGCCGACGAGCTGATCTCGACCAGCCTGCCGGACGACGCGCATCTGCAGAAGCTGGTGCACGCCTACTTCCCCGAGCAGCTGAGCGAACGCTTCCCCGAGGCCGTCGACGGGCACGCGCTGCGCCGCGAGATCATCACGACGGTGCTGGTCAACGACACCGTGAACACCGCGGGTTCGACGTTCCTGCACCGGCTGCGGGAGGAGACCGGGGCGTCGCTGGAGGAAATCGTGCGGGCGCAGTTCGCCGCCCGTGAGATCTTCGGACTCTCCCAGGTGTGGGACGCCGTCGAGGCGC
The DNA here is from genome assembly GCF_036226745.1 of Streptomyces sp. NBC_00683. Taxonomy (NCBI): domain Bacteria; kingdom Bacillati; phylum Actinomycetota; class Actinomycetes; order Kitasatosporales; family Streptomycetaceae; genus Streptomyces; species Streptomyces sp. NBC_00683. Next base: position 5,261,271 of record NZ_CP109013.1, read on the forward strand.
TCGACAACCAGGTGGCCGCCGATGTGCAGACCCGGATCCGCCTGCACTCCCGCCGGCTCGTCGAGCGTGGTGCGCGCTGGCTGCTCGGCAACCGGCCGCAGCCGGTCGAGATCGCGCAGACCGTCGAGTTCTTCCGCGACGGTGTCGGGCGGGTCTGGAACGAGCTGCCCAAGCTGCTCAGGGGCGCCGACCTCGAGTGGTACCGGTCGATCCTCGACGAACTCACCTCGGTGGGGGTCCCCGAGGAGCTGGCGGTGCGGGTGGCCGGGTTCTCCTCGGCCTTCCCGGCGCTGGACATCGTGGCGATCGCGGACCGTACGGGCAAGGACGCGCTGTCGGTGGCCGAGGTCTACTACGACCTCGCGGACCGGCTGGGCATCACTCAGCTGATGGACCGGATCATCGAACTGCCGCGCGCCGACCGGTGGCAGTCCATGGCCCGCGCCTCCATCCGTGAGGACCTGTACGCGGCGCACGCCGCGCTGACGTCGGACGTACTGTCCGCCGGCAACGGGACGTCGACGCCCGAGCAGCGGTTCAAGGACTGGGAGGAGAAGAACGCGGCGATCCTGACGCGGTCGCGCTCCACCCTGGAGGAGATCCAGGGCTCGGACTCCTTCGACCTGGCGAACCTGTCGGTGGCCATGCGGACGATGAGGACTCTGCTGCGTACGCACGCGTGAGGGAGGGCGGCCGCAGGCCGCCACGACCACGACCGCCGGACGGGCCCATCGGCCCGTCCGGCGGTCGTGTCACTTCTTGGACTTCGCGGGGGCGGTGAACTTCTCGTACTCCGCCACGACGTCCTTGGCCGGACCGTCCATCCGCAGCGTGCCCGCCTCCAGCCAGAGCGCCCGGTCGCAGGTGTCGGTGATCGACCGGTTGCTGTGGCTGACGAGGAAGACCGTGCCGGCCTCCTTGCGGAGCTCCAGGATCCGGTCCTTGCTGCGCCGCTGGAACTTCGCGTCGCCCGTGGACAGGGCCTCGTCGATCAGGAGGACGTCATGGCTCTTGGCGGCTGCGATCGAGAAGCGCAGCCGGGCACCCATGCCGGAGGAGTACGTCCGCATCGGCAGCGTGATGAAGTCGCCCTTCTCGTTGATGCCGGAGAAGTCGACGATGTCCTGGTAGCGCTCGCGGATCTGCTCGCGCGTCATGCCCATGGCCAGCCCGCCGAGGACGACGTTGCGCTCCCCGGTCAGGTCGCTCATCAGGGCGGCGTTCACGCCGAGGAGCGAGGGCTGGCCCTGGGTGTGGACCCGGCCCTTCGTCGGGGGCAGCAGACCGGCGATGGCCTTGAGGAGCGTCGACTTGCCGGATCCGTTGGAACCGATCAGGCCGATGGCCTCGCCCTTGTACGCGGCGAAGCTGACGCCCTTCACGGCGTGCACCTGGCGGGCGCCGCGCGGCTGCCCGCGCGACACGATCCGGTTCAGGGCGGAGGTGGCGCTGCCCCTCCCGGTGCGGGCGCCGTTGACCGTGTAGGTGATGTGGACGTCGTCGACGACGACGGTGGGAACTCGCATGTCCATTTCGGGGGTGTCAGCCACGTCCGTACCGCTCCTCGGCCTTCCAGAAGTACACGAAACCGCCGATCCCGCAGACGAGCGCCCAGCCCGTCGCGACGGCCCACACGTGCGGGGGCAGCTGCGCCCCGGTGAAGCTGTCGATGAGCGCGTACCGCATCAGGTCGATGTAGACGGCGGCGGGATTGCACTCGAGGGCCAGCAGGACGAACTGCGGGACCCGGTCGCCGGTCAGCAGTGTGTCGAGGCTCCACATCACGCCCGACGCGTACATCCACGTCCGCAGGACGAAGGGCATCAGCTGGGCGATGTCGGGGGTCTTCGCGGCCAGCCGTGCCATGACCATGGAGATCCCCGTGTTGAACAGGGCCTGCAGGGCGAGCGCCGGGATCGCCAGCAGCCAGGACGGCCGCGGGTACTGGCCGAACACGAGCAGGATCATGAAGAGCGCGCCCAGCGAGAACAGCAGCTGCTGGAGCTGCTGGAGGGCCAGGGCGATCGGCAGGGAGGCGCGCGGGAAGTGCAGGGCGCGCACGAGTCCGGTGTTGCCGCTGATGGCCCGGGTGCCCGCCGTGATCGAGCTGGAGGTGAAGGTCCAGATGAAGACGCCGGTGACGAGGAAGGGCACGTAGTCGGGGACTCCGTGCTTGGTGTTCATCAGGACGCCGAAGATGAAGTAGTAGACCGTCGCGTTCAGCAGCGGGGTCATGATCTGCCAGATCTGGCCGAGCTTCGCCTGGCTGTACTGCGCGGTCAGCTTGGCGGTGGCGAACGCGGTGATGAAGTGCCTGCGCCCCCAGAGCTGCCGGACGTACTCCCCGAGCGAGGGCCGGGCCCCGCTGACGGTCAGCCCGTGCCGGGCGGCGAGCGCGGCCAGCTCACCGGGTGCGTGGACGGGGAGGAGGAGGGGGGAAGCGGGGTCCACCGGGGCCGGCGGGGCTGCTGTCTGGCTCACCACGATCGCTTTCGACGGAGGCAGGAGGAACAGGGCGAGGCGGATTCGGCGGATGGGACGGCACCGTATCGTCGCAACGCTGACACTAGGACGTTTGTACGTCGCAACGCAACCGTTTCGTCGTTACGGACTATCATGCGAACCATGACCACCGAACGGGGAACCAGGCGCCGCACCCCGGCAGGCGCCGCTGTGCTGCGCGAGGACGTGACCGACGCCATCCGCGGCGCCGTCTTCGAGGAGCTCGCCGCGGTGGGTTTCGCGCGGATGTCCATCGAGGGCATCGCCCGGCGCGCGGGCGTCGGCAAGACCGCCGTCTACCGCCGCTGGAAGTCCAAGCTCCACCTTGTCCTGGACCTGGTCGCGGCGGTCGCCGCGCAGGGGATGCCCGCACCGGCGACCGGTTCGCTGTACGGGGACGTGCGCGCCGTGCTCGAACTCGCCGCGTACGCCCTGCGCCACCCCGTCGCCTCGCAGGTGATCCCGGACCTGCTGGTCGAGGCGGCACGCAACCCGGAGATCTCGGACGCCATCAAGGCCGCCCTGCTGGACCAGCAGCAGGGCATGGCCGCCGTTGTCGTACGGGCGGCAGTGGCCAGGGGCGAACTGCCCGAGGGCAGCGATCCGGACCGGGCGCTGGACCTGATCGTCGGGCCGCTCTACTGGCGCCTCGTCGTGGTCCGCGGCGATCTGCCCAAGGGGTACCTCGACGACCTCGCTGCATCGGCGGTCCGGGCGCTCAAGGCCTGAGAAGGCCGCCCGGACGGCCGGCAGAGCTCAGGCGCCGCTGTCGAGCAGCCGGTCCGCGACCCGGCCCGCCGCCCCGCCGTCGTCCAGGTCGCAGTGTTCCCGCCGGAAGCTCTCCTGCGCGTCCGCGTGCAGGGCGGCCGACGCCGGGGTGGCCCGCAGGGCCTGGGCCACCTCGTCCGTGGTGACGAGCAGGGGGCCCGGCGCACGGGTCTCGAAGTCCAGGCAGAAGCCGCGCACGGTGTCCCGGTAGTGCTCCAGGTCGTAGGTGTGGAAGAGCACCGGGCGGCCGGTGAGTGCGAAGTCGAACACCAGGCCCGTGTAGTCGGTGACCAGGACATCGGCGATCAGTAGCAGCTCCGCGGTGCACGGGTGCGCGGAGACGTCGCGCAGCGCCGGGCCGGCCGGCAGGCTGCCCGTCACCCGCGGATGCCTGCTGACCAGGACCGTGGTGCGGCCGTCGAGCGACCGCACCAGCGCCGGCAGGTCCAGCGCGGGCTCCCAGCGGTACAGCCGGGGCGAGCCGGCCGGGAGGCTGCCCGGCGCGTGGGCGAGATGGTCGCGGTACGTCGGGGCGTACAGCACCACGCGGTGGCCCTCCGGGATGCCGAGCTGTCGGCGTACCCGTTCGGCGGTCTTGTCCCGGCCTGCCGCGAACAGCAGGTCGTTGGCGGGTGAACCCGCCTCCAGGACCTCGCCGCCGTAGGCCAGGGCGCGCCGCAGGTGCGGGGTGGCGAAGCGGCTGGGGGAGACCAGGACCGACCACTGGGCGGAGCGGTGCGCCAGCGAGGCGAGGTCCTGGTGGTCGGCGTACAGGGTGTCGGCCAGGTCCAGACCGAACCGGCCCAGCGGGGTGCCGTGCCAGGTCTGTACGACCGTCTGCTCCGGACGGCGCTCGAACCACGGGGGCAGCGGACCGTCGGTGACGATCCGGCGGGCCCGCGCCAGCGCCTCGTACCAGGCGGTGCCGTGCGCAACGACGGGCACGGCGGTGGGCGGTACCCGGTCGGCGCCCGCGGCGGATCCGTCGGTGACCCAGAGGTGCTCGACATCGGTGCTCCGACGTACGAGCTCGGCGTGCACGGCACGTGGGGAGTCACCGCCGGTGTACAGGATGGCGTCCCGGAGCGGCAGCCCGCGCTGCGCCGGGTAGTGCGCCGTACGCAGACGGCCCTGGCGGTACGCGCCCCGCTCGGACTCGCCGAGCGCCGGTTCCGCGTGCACGGTCAGCCGGTCGCCGTGACGGCGGTCGAGCCGGAACCCGGGGGTGGACCCGGCCGTCGGCCCGGGGGCGGCCCCGGCGCTGGCGGCTCGGACCGGCAGCCGGGCCGCGAGCGCGGCCCCCACACGTAGGGGCCGGCCGTCCAGGTGCACCTCCCAGTCGCCCTCACGGGGCGGGCGGGGGAGCAGCGCGGCGAACCGGTCGCCCCGCCGTTCGGCGGGGACGGCCACCGTCTCGCCCAGGGTGCCGTGCCGCAGGACGAGCGCCCCGGGGGCGTACGGGGACCCCTCGACGACCAGTCCGCCGCCCGGCACGGGCTCCGCGTGGTCCACGAGCGGGTGACCGGTCACATCGAGCGCCAGGTGGCCCGCCGCGTCCGCGAGGGCCGGGGGCGGAAGGTCCGGGGCAGCGGCGAGGGGGACCCGGGCGCCGCCCGTCACGAGGGCGGCGCGCCACCGGGTTCCCGGCTCCGGGGTCACCTCGCGAGGGGTGCGGTGCGCACCGGCCGGCTCGGCGGCCAGCTCTGCGAGGGGGATGCGGACGGTGAACAGGCCGCCGTCCCCGCACCGCACGGGGACGCTGCGCTCGGCCGCCCCGTCCCGGGTCAGTACGAGGGCGGTCGGCCGGGCGGTCCCGTACAGCCGCCCGGTCAGCTCCAGGGCGTCGCGCCCGCCGTCGTGCGCGAGGGCCAGGGCGGGCAGCCGCGTCACGGTCAGTTCGAGCCTGCCGTCCCGGTAGCCGAGCACCGCCCGCCGCCCGTCCCCCAGGTCGTGGACGAGCGGCTGGGCGGCTGCGGCGTCCACCGCGCGCAGGGCCGCCCGCCGCACGACGCCGTGTCCGGCCACCACCACGCCCACCATCCGGCTGCCGGGCCCCAGCCGCTCCGGGTCCAGGACCATGTCGAAGCCCGCGTAGTCGTAACAGTGCAGTTCCTGACCGGAGTCGGCGGTCGCCCGGGGCATCCGGACCGTGCGTACGGGCACGGCACGCAGCCGTCTGCTTCCGGCCGTACGGAGCACTCCCGTCTTCAGCGAGTGCCGGGCCGCCTCGGCCGGGAGGTTGCGGATGTACGCGTACCCGCGGAGTGTCAGCTTCCCGTCCTCGCCCCAGGAGGCCTCCACCAGCCGCGCCACCGCGGGGAGATCGCCCCGGCCCAGCCGTGCGCCGATGCTGCCGGCGACCCCCGGGTGGACCGCCCGGCGCCTCCCCGGCAGCCCCTCCACCGCGAACGTCCCCGCTCCGTCGTTCCGTTCGAAGGCGAGGACGGCCAGCAGGTCGTCCAGCCTGCGCTCGCGCACCAGCTGCCACCTGATGCGGGCCTCGGCCGGCAGCCCGGCCGGCGCGGCGCTGCCCGCACGGTCGAGGAAGGAGCCCGCGCCGGCCATGAACGCCGTGCGGTAGGCGGGGCCGCCCATCGTGAGCCCCTCCAGGAAGTAGACGAAGTCGTCGCGCAGACAGGACGCGTCGTACCGCCGCTGCTGCACGGGGTCGCGTCCCGCCAGGAACGCGCTGACTTGCTCACAGGCCTCGATCCGGTCCCGTACGCCCTTCACGTCCGTACGCCGCCGGGTGATCGACCCTTCCCGCACCCGCCAGTAGTAGACGTGTTCGCGCAGCACATCCACCGATCCGGCGAGGTAGTGCGCCGGGATCATCACGGGGGTGTCCTCGTAGAGCTTGCCCACCGGGAACGTGAACGCGTGCCGGTCCCAGAAGGAACGGCGGAACACCTTGTTCCAGGCGACCCGGTCGGACAGCAGCCGGGAGTCGCGGGAGATGTGGGTACGGGGGCGGTCGGCGGTCAGCCACCGGTACTGCCAGGCCTGCTGCCTTCCCTGCTCGTTGAGCCGCCACACATTGCCCGTCGCCAGGTCCGAGCCGGTCGACTCCAGGGAGGCCACCATCCGTTCGTACGCATCGTGCACGACGATGTCGTCGCTGTCGGCGAACGCCAGGTAGGGGACGCCAGGGGTGGTGCGGGCAACCCCCGTGTTGCGGGCGGCGCTCAGCCCCGCGTTGGGCTGGTGGACGCAGCGGAAGCGCGGGTCCCGGCGGGCGAAGTCCTCCGCGATCCGGCGGCTGGCGTCCGTCGATCCGTCGTCGACGAGCACCACTTCGAGCGCGTCGAGGGTCTGGCCGGCCAGGGAGGCGAGGCACTCCTCCAGGTACTCCTCGACGTTGTGCACGGGGACGACGACGCTGAGGAGTGGCTTCATGTACGGCTCAACCCGGGTGAGCGCCCCGGGTCACCGGCGCTGACCCGAACGGGTGAATGTTCGTCCCGGCGGGTGTGGGGTCCGCACTACGCTCGGCTGCCATGCTCCTCAGTGTTGTCGTGCCCGTCCACCGCGTTCAGGGGTACCTGAGGGCGGCCCTGGAGTCCGTGATCGACCAGTCGGTACGGGACTGGGAGCTGATCGCCGTCGACACCGGCCCGCCGGACGGCGGCCTGGCCATCGCACAGGAGTTTGCCGAGCGCGACGCCCGGGTGCGCGTGCTGCTCCGGGACCGTCCCGGAGAGCCGGACGCTCCCGGGGACCCGGGCGGTCCCGAGGCGCTGGGCGCCGCCCGTAACGCCGGGGCCGCCGAGGCGCGCGGTACCTACCTGCTCTTCCTCGACGGGGACGGCCTGCTGCTGCCGGGCGCGCTGGCGGAGATCGCCGAACGGGTGGCGGCGGACCGGCCGGACGTGCTGAGCCTCGGCCACGACCGCGTCGACTGGTGGGGCGAGGTACGGCCGGGAGACGCCCTTCCCGCGGCCCACAAGCAGCTCTTCCGCCGTGCGTTCTGGACCGCTCACGGACTGCGCTTCACCGAAGGGCCGTACGACGATGTCGTGCCCGTCCACCGTGCGGTCCTCCTCGCCTCCGACGCGGGCACCCTCGCCGCGCTCGACCGGATCTGTGTGCGCCACCACCTGCGCCGCACCGGCACGTTCGCCACGACACCGGGCCGCGCGCACTTCGCCGTCATCGACGTGTACGGACAGCTGGTCACCGAGACCGGCGGCGACCCCCGGATCCGGGCCGCCCGCACCGCACACCTGAGGGCGGTGCTCGACGACCCCGGCCGCATCGCCCCCGCAGACCGTGCGGACTTCTTCCGTGCCGCGGGGCTCTCCGGCCGGTACGCCGCACACCGTGCCCGGGGAGCCGTCCTCGCCCGGCGCGCGCGGGCACGAGCCGCCCTGCGCGCGGGCAGGAAGTCGCTGCGCGCCCGCGTGATGCGTGCCGTCTACCGCCTGGACCTCCGTCGGCCGCTGGACCCCGGCCTCGCCGTGTACGGGGCGTACTGGAACCGGGGCGTCGCCTGCAACCCCGCCGCGATCTACGCCAAGGCCCGGGAACTCGTCCCGCACATCCGCGGGGTCTGGGTCGTCTCCTCCCGCCACCGCGACCGGATGCCGCCCGGGGTGCCGTACGTGATCGAGGGCTCCCGCGCCTACTGGCGGACCATGGCCACCGCCACCTACCTCGTCAACAACTCCAGTTTCCCCGGGGGCTTCACCAAGCGCCCCGGCCAGATCTACCTGCAGACCCACCACGGGACCCCGCTGAAGACCATGGGCCTGGACCAGCGCCCGTATCCCGCCCTCACGGGCGGTGTCAGCTTCGAACGGATCGTCGCCCACACCGATCAGTGGGACTTCAGCCTGTCGGCCAACCCGCACACCACCGAGGTCTGGGACCGCGTCTACCCCTCCTCGTACGAGCACCTGCCGCTCGGCTACCCGCGCAACGACATCCTCTTCACCGCCACCCGGGAGCAGGCCGAGGAGATCCGCGCCGGCCTCGGCATCGCCCCCGGCCGTACCGTCCTGCTGTACGCGCCGACCCATCGCGACTACCGGAAGGGCTTCGTCCCCCGTCTCGACCTGGAGAGTTTCGCCCGCGCTCTGGGGCCGGAGTACGTCGTGCTGGTGCGGGCCCACTACTTCTACGGGCGCGCGGCCGGACTCGGCGCGGGGGAGCGGGTCGTCGACGTCACCGGACACCCGCGGGTCGAGGAACTCTTCCTGGCCGCCGACGGGCTGATCACCGACTACTCGTCCCTGATGTTCGACTACGCCTGCCTGGACCGCCCGATCATCACCTACGCCCCGGACTGGGCGGCCTACCGCGCCGCGCGCGGCACCTACGTCGATCTGCTCTCCGGCCGCCCCGGCGACGCCCCCGGGGCCGTCGCCACCACGGAGGACGAGCTGCGGGAGCTGCTGCTCAGCGGGGCGTGGCGGTCGCCGGAGACGGCCGTGCTGCGCACCGCGTTCCGCAGCCGGTTCTGCCCGTACGACGACGGGCACGCGGCGGAACGCGTGGTGCGGCGGGTTTTCCCCGCCGTCGCGGACTGAAGCCCCGCATCACCCGTACGGGGCGACCCCTCCGTACCCCTTCGTCGTTGTGTTCAACAGCGCGCGCACACCGCAACGTTGGGAGAAGGCCATGCACAGGTCCGCCTACGAGCAGATGGAACTCTGCATCCAGGAGTATCTGCCCAAGTCCCGCAGACACCGCGTCGTCGACCTCGGTTCGCGGATCTCCGGCAAGCAGACCCGTACGCACCGGGGGCTGCTGGCGGGCCACGACATCGACTACTTCGGTGTCGACGTGCTCGACGGGCCCAACGTCGACGCGGTGATGAGGCGGCCCTACCGGATCCCCGCCAAGTCGCGCAGTGCCGATGTCGTCCTGTCCGGCCAGGCGTTCGAGCACATCCCGTTCTTCTGGGTGTCGATGATGGAGATCGCCCGGGTGCTGAAGCCCGGCGGCTACGCCTTCATCACCGCTCCCTCGCGCGGGCACGCCCACGACGCGCAGGACTGCTGGCGCTACTACCCCGACGGCTTCCGTGCGATGGCGGCGCACTCCCGCCTCGAACTCTGCGAGGCGTACACGGACTTCCCGCCCACGAAGGGCATCTGGCACGACTACGGGTCCATCGACACGAAGGCCGCCTACTGGGGCGACTCCGTCGGCGTCTTCCGCAGGCCGCGGCGCCATCCCCGGCCGGTGGCGCGGCTGAGGAGCCGGCTGGCGACGTTCGCCGTGCGGGAGACGGCGGTGTGGTGGGCCAACCGGGTCGGCGGAGTGGACCGGGTGCCGCTGCCGCGCCCACTGGACGGGCGTGAGCAGTGCGGGCGCCCGGAGAGCCGGCCCATCACATCAACGGCAGGTTGACGAAAGATGACATGAGCCGCAAAACGCGCGTACTCTCCGGCGGCATGGCTTGGCGCAACGCCGTCAACGGCGTCCTTCAGCAACTCACCGGGTACCAGCTCAGGCGCGCGGCCGTGCCCGCTCCCCGCTCCGCCCCGGCACCGACGACGGGCACGGCGGACCGGCAGCCGGTGGCGACGGCCCCGGCGGAGCAGTCTGCGGCGAAGCGGCCCGCGGCGGCGAAGAAGCCGGCAGCCAAGGCCGCGCCCCGGTTCCCGGCGGACTACGACGACGAGGCGAAGGACATCATCCGTGCGGTCAAGCCGTACACGATGACCTCGCCGGAGCGGCTCAACGCCTTCGTCCTCGCGACCCGGCACATCGTCAAGCACGGCATCCCCGGCGACATCGTCGAGTGCGGTGTCTGGCGCGGCGGTTCCATGCAGGCCTGCGCCAAGACGCTGCTGTCGCTCGGCGAGACCGGCCGCGACCTGTACCTCTTCGACACGTACGAGGGCATGACCCCGCCCACCGCGGAGGACCTGCGGCGCGACGGCCGGCCGGCCCAGGAACTCCTGGACGCCCAGGGCAGGGACCGGCCGATCTGGGCGGTGGCCTCGCTGGAGGACGTCCAGGCAGGGTTCGAGAACGTGCCGTATCCGAAGGACCGGATCCACTACGTGCAGGGCAAGGTCGAGGACACCGTTCCGGAGCAGGCACCCGGGCAGATCTCGATCCTCCGGCTGGACACCGACTGGTACGCCTCGACCAAGCACGAGCTGGAGCACCTCTACTCGCGTCTGGTGAGCGGCGGGGTGCTTCTGATCGACGACTACGGGTACTGGCAGGGATCGCGCCAGGCCGTCGACGAGTTCCTGGAGGAGACCGGCGCGCAGCTGCTGCTGCTGCGCATGGACGAGGGTCGGATCGCCGTCAAGCCGTGAGCGGTCCGCCGGTACCCGCGAGCCCCGTGCCTCCCCGGCACGGGGCTCGTTCGTTAAGCAGAAGGGCTGTTGCAGAAGAGCCGTTGCAGAAGAACAGTTGCAGAAGACCAGTTGAGGTTGTCCGCCCGGAAGGATCGTGCGCAGCGCATGGCACCCCGTCTCACCGTCGTCGTCCCGCTCTACAACGTCGAGGAGTACCTCGGAGCCTGCCTGGACTCACTGGCCGAACAGACCATGACCGATCTCGAAGTGGTCATGGTCGACGACGGTTCGACCGACAACAGTGCTGATGTGGCACTGGAGTTCGCCAGGAGGGACTCGCGTTTCCGGCTGATCCGGCAGGAGAACGCCGGGCTCGGTGCCGCGCGCAACGCGGGGGCCGGACAGGCCCATCCGGACGGGGAGTTCCTGGCGTTCGTCGACAGCGACGACATCGTCCCGCCCGGCGCCTATGCGCGGATGCTCGGTGAACTCGACGGTTCGGGATCGGACTTCGTCACCGGGAACGTGCTCAGGCTGCGTGCGAACGGCGCGCTCGAACAGTCCCCGATGTTCCGCAGGCCGATGGAGAGGCCCCGCAGGGCCACCCACGTCACCCGGGACTGGATCCTGCTCGGTGACCGCATCGCCTGCAACAAGGTGTTCCGCAGGTCGTTCTGGGACCTGCACTCCTTCGCCTTCCCGGCCGGGGTCCTGTACGAGGACATCGCCGTGGTCCTCCCCGCGTACTTCCTGGCCCGCTCCGTGGATGTCGTCGAGGAGCCCGTCTACCACTGGCGGGACCGCGACGGTTCGATCACCACCCGGCGGGCGGTGGCCAAGGGCATCCGCGACCGGGTCACGGCGGTCTCCACCGTGAGCCGGTTCCTCGCCGACCGCGGCATGGCGGAAGCCCGGCGCCGCTACCACGAGCACGTGCTCTCCGGCGATCTGTGGCTGTTCATCGAGGCGCTCCCGGACGGCGACGCCGCGTTCCGGGAGGCCTTCCTCACGCATGCGAACGCCTTCGCCGACACCGTCGAACAGGCCGTCCTCGACGCGCTGCCCCTGCACCTGCGGGTCAAGTGGCAGCTGATCCGGGAACGCAGGATGACGGAGCTGCTCGCGCTCCTCACCCATGAGTCACGGGACCGGGACACCTTCCACGTCCGTGGTCTGCTGCGCCCGAGGGCCCAGTACCCGGGCGTCGGCGGCTCCCTCCCGCGCCGCGTCACCGCGCTCGCCGGCGCGGACCTCCCCGTGCACGCGCATCTCACCGAGGCCGTCTGGCGGGACGGGATGCTGCACCTCAAGGGGTACGCGTACGTCCGCAACGCGCCGGGGAAGTCGGCCGGGGCCGGCTGGCTCAGGTCGGGACGGCGGCTGGTCCCGCTCCGGATGCGTACGACGGTGACGGACGAGGCGGCGGCGGGGTCGGGGCGGTCGCTGCACCACTACGAACGGTCCGGCTTCGAGACCGTCGTCGACCCGCGCCGGCTCGCCGCCAGAGGGACGGGCAGGGGTACCCGGACGGTCTGGAAGCTGGAGTCCGTCGTCGTCGGCGGGGGACGGCCGCGCCGGGGGCCGATGCGGCTGCTCGGCAATCCGGCGGCACCGGCCGTGCGGTACGTCGACGAGCGCACCCGTATCGTCCCCGTGCTCTCCGGGAACAAGCTGGAGCTGCGGGCCGAGCGGATCGGCGCCGTCCTCGCCGGCCACCGGGCGACGGCTGCCGGGGACGGCGTCCGGATCGCGGTACGGCTCCTCGGAGGCGGGGCGCCGACCGCCCTGCGGATCCAGGAGTGGCGTACGAAGGAGACCCGGGAGTTCCCCCTGGTGCTCAGCGAGGAGGGTGCGGGGCCGGACACCGTCTTCGCCGAGGTGCCGCTCGACGCCTTCAGGGGCTCCGACGGCGACTGGGGTGTCCAACTGGTCGGAGGGGGAGGCCGGCTGACGGTGGCCGCCCGCCCGGAGACCGAAGCCGGGCGGTATCCGCTGGCCGGGGGCCGCGAGCTGTACGCGGCGGCCAACCCCTCCGGCGACCTGGTCCTCACCGACCGGACCGTGCAGGCCGTCGCCGTACGCCTGTCGTGGCCGGACGGCGGCGGACTCGTCATCGAGGGGAACCTCCCGGAGGCCGTGGGCCGCGGGGCCGAACTGTGCCTGCGCCACAGCGGTCACCAGGAGGAGGCAGCCTTCGCCGTGGAGCACGTGGAGCACGTGGACGAAGGATTCCGCGCGGTGCTCTCTCCAGAGGCCGTCGAGGGGATCGGGGGCACCCTCCCGCTCGCCGAGGGCCGTTGGTACCCCTTCCTCCGCGAGCGGGGCGAGAGGGATCCTGAGAACTACCTGCCGCTGCGTGTGGCGCCCCAGCTCCACGCCGGTCTGCCGCTGCACCGGGAGTCCGGGGGGCGCGGGTTCACCCTGGAGCGCCTCTCCCACGACCGGCTCGCCCTGCGGTCCGGGAGCGCCCTGGAGGTGCGGGACCGGGGCGCCTACGGGCAGCGCCTGCTGCGCGAGCGCTACGCCGCCGTGCGCGGCGGGGATTTGCGTCCGGCCGTGCTGTACTCCAGCTTCGACGGGCGCCAGTACTCGGACTCACCCCGTGCCGTGCACGAGGAACTCGTGCGACGCGACACCGGTGCCGAGCACCTCTGGGTGGTGCGCGACCAGCAGGCCGCCGTTCCCGCCGGGGTCCGCGCGGTGGCCCTGCACAGCGCCGAGTGGCACGAGGCGCTGGCCCGCAGCCGCTGGATCGTCACCAACACACAGCTGCCCGAGTGGTTCGAACGGGCCGAGGGGCAGTTCGTCGTGCAGACCTGGCACGGCACCCCCCTCAAGCGCATCGGCCGGGACCTGGCAGGCACCTCCTGCGCGGACACCGCGTACATGGAGTCCCTGCCGCGGCGCGCCGCCCAGTGGAGCGTGCTCGTGTCGCCGAACAGCTTCTCCACCCCGGTCCTGCGCCGCGCCTTCGGCCACACCGGGGAGGTCCTGGAGTGCGGCTACCCGCGCAACGACCTGCTGTACGCCCCCGACCGGTCGAAGGTCGCCGCCGCCGTACGGGAGTCGCTCGGGGTCCCCGAAGGCCGCCGCGTCGTGCTGTACGCCCCCACCTGGCGCGAGGACGGGCCCAGGCGGAGCGGCCGGTACGGCCTCGATCTCCAACTGGACCTGGAACAGGCGCAGAAGGCGCTCGGTGACGACCACGTCCTGCTGGTGCGCCGCCACTACCTGGTCGGCGGGAGCGTCCCGGAGAGCGACTTCGTCCGCGACGTGTCGCGCTACCCGGACGTCGCCGAGCTGATGCTGATCAGCGATGTGCTGGTCACGGACTACTCGTCCCTGATGTTCGACTTCGCGCAGACCGGCCGGCCGGTGCTCTTCCACACCTACGACCTGGAGCACTACCGCGACACCCTGCGCGGTTTCTGCTTCGACTTCGAGGGCCGGGCGCCCGGCCCGCTGATCCCCACCTCGGCCGGTGTCGTCGATGCCCTGCGCGACCCGGAGTACGCGAGCGCCGGCCACCGCGACGCGTACGCCCGCTTCCGTGAGTCGTTCTGCGATCTGGACGACGGTACGGCGGCGGCGCAGGTCGTGGACCTGATGCTGAAGGGGGCGCAGGCGTGAACGCCCCTGACTTCAGCTGTGTGGTCACCGCTGCCGCGGACTCCACGGACGCCGCGGCCCTGCGTGCGTCCGTGGAGTCCGTGCTCGACCAGAGCCTGCGCGCCGTCGAGGCCCTCGTCGTCCTGCCCGCGGACGGCGACGACGCCGTCCGCGCGGCGGCCGAATCCCTCGCCGGGCTCTCCCCCGACCGGGTCCGACTCCTCGTCGCCGAGCCGCCGGCCCGCTCCACCGCCGCTCTGCGCAACACCGGCCTGGACGCGGCCCGGGGCACGTACGTCCTCGTGCTCGGCGGCGGCGAACGCCTTCAGCGGCACGCCTGCCGCAACCTCTGGGAGGCCGGCACCCGCACCCGCGCCGACCTGGTCGCCGGGTGCTGGAGCCGGCTCACCGGGGACGGGACGAAGGAACAGGAACCGGCCTGGCAGAACACGCTGTTCGGCCGCTCGCGGACCCTCGCCCGTTTCACCGACGCCCCCGAACTCTCCGTGCACGACGCCCTCGTGACGGGCTTCTGCCTGCGGCGCGATGCCCTGGAGCGGCACGGACTGCGCTACGACGAGGACCTCACCCACAGCGAGACCATGTTCGGCCCCCTGGCGGCGGCGGTGGTCGGCAGGATCGCGCTGGTACGCCGCCGGATCGTCTCCGGGCAGGTCGTACCCGACCGCGGCCCGGGCCTCGCAGGGCTCGTCGAGGCCCACCGGCGGGTGTGCCACGTCCTGGTGGCCCAGGGGCTCACCGACCTGTGCGAGCAGCGCGAGCGGGCCTTCCTGACCGACCATCTCGTGCCGCTGGTGCGCTCGTTTCCGGAGCTGCCCGCCGCCGAGCGCGACCGGATCGCCCGGCGGGCCGTCCGGGTGCTGCCGGAGTGCGTCCCCGAACCCGCGCTGCTCACCCTGGCCCCCGTCGAACGCGTGGGCGTCCGGATGCTGGAGCGCGGTGACACGGACGGGGTGCTCGCGGCGGCGTACGCGCTGCGCAGGCGGGGCACGGTGGCCGCACCGCTCACCATCGGGGAAGGGGGGCGGGTGTACTGGCAGGGCGAGGAGCAGGATCCCGCACTCGACGTCACCGAACTCGGCCACCAGCACCGTACGTTCGGTGAGCTGAAACTGATGAACAGGCTCACCCGGTACGAGACCGGGGGCGGCCGGGTCCTGCTCGAGGGCCGCCTCGTCCTGCCCGCGCACACGGGCCCGGGGGACTCCCCGAGCGCCCGGCTCGAGTTCCGGGTACGGGACGGCTCCCGCACCTTCGTCCTGCCGGTCGACGAACTCCGGCGCGACGCCTCCGGAATCAGCTGGCGGACCCGCGCCGACCTCACCCGGGTCCTGCGTCCCCTCGGCGCCCGCGACACCGTGTGGGACGCCCGGATGGTGCTGGAGGACGGCCCGGTGCGCTCGGTCAGCGACCTCTTCGCCGCCCACGACCTGGTGGGTCCGGCGGACCGCTCTCCCGCCCTGCCCCGCCTCGGCCGGGCCGCCGGGGACACCTGGCAGCCCTACGTCACGCTCAGGGACCATCTGGCGCTCCGGCTCGAAGCCCGCCGCCGCCCCGCCCGCACGGTCCGGCGACTGGTCCACTACGCGACCCACTTCCGCCCCGCACGCAGGGCGAGGCTGCTGATGCGGGCCCTGGGCAGGCGCCGCGACCGGCTGCACGCCCGGGGGCTGAAGGTCTCCGTCTACCACTCCTGGTTGCTCCGGCTGCCCGTACGCAAGGGGTCCGTGGTCTTCGAGAGCCACATGGGCACGTGTTACGGGGACAGCCCCCGGGCCATCCACGAGGAGGTCCGCGGCAGAGGGCTTCCGCTGCGCTGCGTCTGGTCGTACGAGAGCTCCCCGGACGGCTTCCCGGACGGCGCACGGCTCGTGCGCCGCTGGTCGTGGCGCTATCTGTGGGAGCTCGCCCGGGCTGAGTACTGGGTCGACAACCAGGGCTTCCCGCAGTCCCTGAGCAAGCCCTCCCGCACCACCTACCTGCAGACCTGGCACGGATCGGCGTACAAGCGCATGGGCTTCGACGAGACCCGGGTGCGCCTGCAGAACGCCCCGCAGCGTGAGCGGCTCCAGGAGGCGGTGCACCGCTTCGACCACTTCCTCGTCCGCTCCGAGCACGATGTGCGCACCCTCGCCCGCGCGTACCGGCTTCCGGAGAAGGCGCTGCTGCGCACCGGCTATCCGCGCAACGACGTCCTGGTGGCCGCACGTGCCAGGGACGAGACGGAGGGGCGGCTGCCGCGTCCGGCGCTCGCCGGGGAACTCGGCCTGCCCGACCACCGGAAGGTGGTCCTGTACGCGCCGACGTTCCGGGGCGGGCCGGGGAAGCGCAAACGCCGACGGCTGCTGCTGGATGCCGCACGCTTCGCGGAACGCTTCGGGGACGAGTACACGCTGCTGGTCCGTGCGCACTACCTGGAGGCGGCGAGTCTGCCCGTGTGCCCGCCGGGGACGGTCGTGGACGTCTCGGGCCACCACGACGTCAGCGAACTGCTGGCGCTCGCCGACGTGCTGGTCACCGACTACTCGTCGATCATGTTCGACTACGCGCTCCTGGACCGGCCGGTCGTTCTCTTCGCGCCGGATCTCGACGCGTACGCCGCCGAGCGGGGCAGCTACTTCGACCTGCGGGCCAAGGCGCCGGGGCCGGTGGTGGCGACCGAGGACGAACTGTTCCGCGTGCTGGCCCGCCTGAAGGCCGCGGACACCGGCTTCGAGACGGAACGCAGGGCCTTCGCCGAGGAGTTCGGCTGCTACGACCGGGGAGACGCGGCACGTGCCGTCGTGGACACCGTGTTCGCCCGCCATGTGTCCGACGCGCGTACCGGGAAGGCGGGCCGATGAGCCGCAGCCGTGATGTCTTCATCGTCTCGAACAGCACGGACGAACTCGGGGGTGTCACCGCGTGGACGCACCGGACGGCCCAGCTGTTCCAGGAGCAGGGCCACCGGGTCCACACCATCGGCATCCACGCCGCCGAGCTGAGGATGGCCCTGCCCGAACCGCCCGGCTACCCCGTCACACCGCTGTACCCGTCCCATCCGCCGACCCCCTGGACCCCTCAGGGTGTACGGGACCGCTTCCGGTTCACGGCCCGGCGCGACGAGGCGGCCCGCACGGCCCGCAAACGGCAGGCCGTGGACCGGCTCTCGGAGATCTTCCGCGCCGCCCGGCCCGGCGGTGTGGTGATCGTGAGTCAGGTCTGGGCGATGGAATGGGTCGGCGAGGCGGACACCACCGGACTGCGGGTCATCGGGATGAGCCACGAGTCCTACGACTACTCCCGTGCGAGCCACCGCTACCGCTGGATCAAGAACCACTACGCGGGGCTCGACCACTGGCTCGTCCTCACAGAGGAGGACGCCGACATCTGGGCGGGCGACGGGATGAACAACGTCGGATTCATGCCCAACGCCCTGGCCGCGCTGCCCGAAGTGCCCTCCCCGCGGCGGGTGAAGGCGGTGACGAGCATCGGCAGGCTCACGGACCAGAAGGGCATCGACATGCTCCTGGACACCTGGGCGCTGGTGGCCCCGAAGCGCCCCGACTGGCGTCTGGACGTGTACGGGGCGGGCGAGGACGAGGCGGGCCTGCGGGCACAGTGCGCGGACCTGGGTCTGGACGGTTCGGTCGCGTGGCGGGGCCGCACGGACGATGTTCCCGGCGCACTCGCGGCCTCCTCCGTCTTCGTGCAGTCCTCGCGCGGCGAGGGTTTCCCGCTGGCGTTGATGGAGGCCATGGCGAGCGCTGTCCCGTGTGCGGCGTTCGACTGCGCACCGGGAGTGCGGGAGATCGTGCGCCACGGCGAGGACGGGCTGCTCGCACCCGCGGGTGACATCGGTGAGCTCGCCGACCGGCTCCTGCGGCTCACCGGGAACCCCCGGATGCGGGACGCGATGGGGGACCGGGCGCGGGCCAACGTCCAGCGGTTCTCCGAGGTGGAGGTCATGCGCCGCTGGGAGGAGCTGTTCACGTTCCTGGAGCGCTGAGCGTTCCACGGTGAGGTGTACGGGGCGGAAGGGCCGGTCCGCCCCGACGGCTCACCCGTTGGTGTACTCCCGCACCGTCACCTGCCGAGGCACCCCCGTGGGGCCACGGCCGCCGGTCGGCAGGGGCAGCGGCAGCCCCGAGGTGTCGCCCAGGAAGACCCGGCGCACCACCCGCTCCGCCGCGTGCCCGTCGTCGTACGGGCAGAACCGGGCCCGGAACGCGGCCCGCCGCTGCGCCGAGCGCGGGCCGCGCCAGTGGTCCGTGGCGAAGATCTCGTGCAGCTCGTCCTGGCTGCGCGCCACTGCCCCCGGCGGGAACCCCTCCAGGTCGAAGTACGTTCCGCGCGCCGCCTCGTAGGCCTGTCTGTCCTCGAGGTGCAGGACGACCGGCCGGTCCAGGTTGACGTAGTCGAACATCAGCGACGAGTAGTCCGTGATCAGTGCGTCCGAGGCGAGACAGAGCTCCTCGACGGAGGGATGGGCGCTGACGTCGATGATCTGTGGGTGCGGGGGGCGTCCGGCGACGGTGCGGGCCGCGGAGCCGGTGTCCAGGTAGTGGGAGCGTGCCAGGATCACGAAGTGCGGGCCCAGGACGCGGACCAGCTGGTCCAGGTCCAGGGTGTGGTGCTGGGCGCGCCGGTAGTCGCGGTGCGTCGGGGCGTACAGGACGGCGGTGCTGCCCGCCGGGACGGCCAGGCTCTCGCGCAGCTGCGCGATCCGGGCGGGGCCGGTGCGGCGGAAGACGTCGTTGCGCGGATTGCCGTACTCCAGCGTGGTGTAGCCGGAGGGGTAGGTCCGCTCCCACACGAGGGTGGAGTGCTGGTTGGCGGAGAGCGAGAAGTCCCACTTGTCGACGTTGCGCAGCAGCGTCTCGAAGTCCATGGAGCCGGCCGCGGCGGGGCGGTGCACGAGGTCGGTGCCCATCGTCTTCAGGGGCGTCCCGTGGTGGGTCTGCAGCAGCACCTGGCCGCGCCGCTTCACCAGCCGCCGGTCGAAGTTGACGTTGTTCACGAGGTATTTGGAGCGGGCCAGAGCCGTCCAGTAGGCGAACGTCCCCGGGTTCAGCACCCGGGTTGCCGCCGGCACGGTGTGCGCGTCCTCGGGGCGGCAGATCCAGGAGGTACGCAGTCCGGGGACCAGCGCGCGGGCCGTCTCCTCGACGGCTGCGGGGCTGCAGGTGTAGCCGCGGTTCCAGTAGGCGGCGAACACCGCCTCCGAGGGCCGCACCGGGAGCCGGAGCTGGACGCGGTAGTGCAGCTGGAGGACGGCCCCGCGCACCACCCGGCGCAGCGCCGCCGTACCGCGGCGCAGCCGGCCGCGCAGCTGCTGTGCGGCCCACAGGGCGCGGTACGTACGGTGGGCGCCCAGCCGGAACAGCCCGTGGCGCAGCCGGGCGCGGCGCGGTACGGGGGCGCCCGGGGTGCGGTAGCGGCGGCAGTGGGCGCGGGCGAGGCGGAAGAACTGGCCCCGTGTGCCGCGCGGGAGCCGGCCGCGGGAGGTGAACAGCGTCGAGAAGTGGTCGAGCATCCGGCGGAACATCACCGGACGCCAGACGGCGAGTTCGGGCCGGGCGTCGATGAAGGCGAAGACCCGGTCGTACTGGTCGAAGACGTCGAAGTGCCTGCGGGTGGTGGTGGAGAGGATGTTTCCCCGGCGCCGCTGGCGGTATCCGACGCAGACCGCGTCCAGGACGGCGATCGATCCGGCGGCCATCAGGACCGGGTAGGTCCAGGGGGTGTCCTCGTAGTAGCCGGGCGGGAAGGTGAAGCCCTCGGCCTCGATGAACTCGCGGCGGTAGGCCTTGTTCCAGACGACCATCAGGACCTTGAGCAGTTCGGGGCGTTCCGCGAGCCGGAAGGAGGCGGGCCCGGTCTCGGCGAGGTGCCGGGCGAAGGTGTTGCGTACGCTCTCGCCCGACCAGTACGTGCGGGCGTAGTCGTAGACCAGGACATCGGGACCGCCGGTCGCGTTGAGCCGGTCGGCGATCGTCTGCAGCGCCTCGGGGGCGAAGGTGTCGTCGCCGTCGAGGAAGAGCAGGTAGTCACCGTTCGCCCTGGCCACCCCGGCGTTGCGGGCCGGTCCGAGACCGGAGTTGTGCGGGAGGTGGACGGCGCTGACCCGGGGGTCGCGGGCGGCGTACTCGTCGGCGATCGGGCCGCAGGCGTCCGGTGAACAGTCGTCGACCACGATGATTTCGTAGTCCTTGAAGGACTGGTTCAGCACGGAGTCGAGACACGCGTGCAGATACGCCTGGACCCGGTACGCGGGCACGATGACACTGAACCGGGGCACAACACATCCAGGGGTCGCTCGCGGGCGGGCAGGTGGCCCGCAAACGGCCGATGGAGTGACTTGGTTACGCCGGATGTGGCATTCGGGGGAAGTCCGAGGTAGGGCGGCCCGGTCGGGAGTGACCGGGCCGCCGCACTGTTGACGAACGTATGTACGCCTTCGGTGTCGAGCCGGGATGCCGCTACTTGACGGCGCCGGCCATCACACCGGAGACGAACTGCCGCTGGAAGGCGAAGAACACCGCCAGCGGGATCACCATCGACACGAAGGCGCCGGGCGCCAGGACGTCGATGTTGTTGCCGAACTGGCGGACCTGCTGCTGCAGGGCCACGGTGATCGGCGGGGACTCCGAGTCCGCGAAGATCAGCGCGACCAGCATGTCGTTCCACACCCAGAGGAACTGGAAGATCCCCAGTGAGGCGATCGCCGGCCCGCCGAGCGGCATCACGACCCGGGTGAAGAGCCGGATCTCGCCCGCACCGTCGAGCCGTGCGGCCTCCAGGAGTTCGCGGGGGATCTCCGCGAAGAAGTTCCGCAGGAGGAAGATGGCGAACGGCAGGCCGAACGCCGTGTGGAACATGATCACGCCGAAGGTCGTCTCGAAGATCCCGATGGTGCCGAAGAGCTCGGAGACCGGGATCAGCGCGACCTGTACGGGGACCACCAGCAGGCCGACGACCACCAGGAACCACCAGTCGCGGCCGGGAAACTCCATCCAGGCGAAGGCGTATCCGGCGAGCGAGCCGATCACCACGACCAGGAACGTGGTGGGGACGGTGATCAGCACGGTGCTGAGCAGCGAATCGGTGATGACCGAATTGTCGAGCAGGCGCTGGTAGTTGTCGAACGTGAGCTCCGACGGGGCGGTGAAGATCTTCCACCAGCCACTCGCCGCGATGTCCTCGGCCCCGCGCAGCGAGGACAGCAGCAGCCCGATGGTCGGCATCAGCCAGAACAGGCCCACCAGGACGAGGAAGACCCGCATGACGCCGCCGCCGGCGCGGGCGGCCGCCCGCGAGGCGAGGGACGGCTTGGCCTTCACCGGCTCGGCCGTGGCAGCGAGGACCCCTGTGGCCCTTACCGGCTCGGTCGTGGTCATCGGCGCCCCTCCTTACGTATCCGGCGGACATTGAAGAGCATCACCGGAATCACCAGCAGCAGCAGGAGCACGGCGATGGCGCTGCCGACCCCGAGGTCCGCGTCCGTGCCGAACGAGGACCGGTACAGCTGGAGCGCCAGGACGTTCGCGTCGTCCTGGGTGGAGCCGGGCGCGATGATGAAGACCAGGTCGAAGATCTTCAGGACGTTGATCATCAGGGTGACCAGCACCACCGCGAGGACGGGCGCGAGCAACGGGACGGTGATCCGGCGGAACACCTGCCACTCGTTGGCGCCGTCCACCCGGGCCGCTTCGAGGAGTTCGCGCGGCAGGCCAGCCAGTCCCGCCGCGATCAGGACCATCGCGAAGCCCGCCCACATCCAGACGTAGCTGCCGATGATCCCCGGTGTCACGAGGGACGGGCCGAGCCAGTCGACCCCGTTGTACGGCTCCCGGAAGTTCGTCGCCGGCAGCCGCAGCTCCGCGCCGTCGGCCGACGCGGGCAGGGTGAACACCCCGTCCGCGCCCGCGGTCGCGGAGGCGACGACCTTGCCGTCCTTGACCGCCTCGACCGTGATGCCCTTCAGGCCGAATTCCTTCGGGTCCACGACGTTGGGTCTGCCGCCGCCCCCCTTGGTGAAGTCGAGCCACGCGGTACCGGTGATCTTCCCGTCCACCGCGGTGGCGGCCTTCGCCGGCTCCGCGTCGCCCGGCATCTTCGCGGGCGCCACACCGACGAGAGGCAGCTGGACCGGGGAGCCGGCCCGCACCGGTTCCTTCGTGACGAAGGAACCGCCGCCGCCCGCCTTCAGCGGATGGACGGGCAGCGGATGCGCCTTGGGGAAGCCCGAGGACGCCGAGAAGGTGTCGTGGACGCCCACCGCCACGGCGTTGGCGACGCCGCGCTCCGGCGCCTGGTCGTACACCAGGCGGAAGATGATGCCCGCGGCCAGCATCGAGATCGCCATCGGCATGAAGACGATCAGCTTGAACGCCGTGCCCCACCGGATGCGCTCGGTCAGCACCGCGAAGATCAGCCCGAGCACGGTGGAGACCGTCGGTGCGAGGACGACCCAGATCAGGTTGTTCTTGACCGCGGTACGGATGGTGTCGTCGGTGAACAGCGACGTGTAGTTGTCGATGCCCGCGAAGCCCGTGCCCGACTGGTCGAGGAAGGACCGGTAGACGGAGTACACGATCGGATAGACGACGAGTGCGCCGAGCAGCACCAGGGCAGGCAGCAGGAACGCCGCCGCGAACACCCTGCGGGTGCCGGTCACGCTCCTGCGCGTGCGTACGGGCTTCGGCTCGCCGTCAGGACGCTTGTCGGCGGGGGGCACCGCTCCGGTGCCCCCCGCGGTCGCTGTGGTCATCCCGTCAGCTCTTGTACGCCTCGGCCGCGTCGGACTCCAGTTTCGCCTGAGTCCCCGCGATGTCCTTCGGGTTCTTCAGGAAGTCCTGGAGCGTCTTCCACTCACCCTTCCCGGGGGTCCCGCCGAACGACTGGGGCGCCTGGTCGGACATGTCGAACCGGACGTCGTCGCCGGCCGCGATCAGTGCCTCGGCCATCTTGCGCTGCACGTCGTTCGGGTACGCGGCCACGTCCAGGCCCTTGTTGGGCGAGATGAACCCGCCCGCCTCGGCCCAGATCTTCGCCGCGTCCGTCGAGGCCAGCCAGGTCAGCAGCGCCTGGGCGCCCTTGCTGTCCTTGAGCGCCACGGCGGCGTCGCCGCCCGTCACCACGGGGGAGTCCGCGCCGACCGCCGGGAACGGGAACACCTTGGCGTCCGTACCGATCTTCGCCTTGGTCTGCGCGATGTTGATGGAGACGAAGTCGCCCTCGAACACCATCGCGCCCTTGGGCTGGTCCCCGCCGGTGAAGGTCTGGGTGACGGACGCCGGGAACTCGGTCTGCAGCGCCCCGTCGGCGCCGCCCGCGATCAGGCTCGGCTTGCCGAAGAGCTCGGCGAGCGTGGTCAGCGCGTCCTTGACGGACGGGTCCGTCCACTTGATCTCGTGCTTGGCCAGCTGGTCGTACTTCTCCGGGCCGGCCTGCGAGAGGTAGATGTTCTCGAACCAGTCGGTGAGCGTCCAGCCGTCCGCGCCGCCGACGGAGACGGGGGTGACACCGGAGGCGGAGACCGTCTCGGCGGTGGCCAGGAAGTCCTTCCAGGTCTTCGGCTCACTCGCGCCCGCGTTCTCGAACGCCGCGGCGTTGTACCAGATGAGGGACTTGTTGGCGGCCTTGAAGTAGACGCCGTACTGGGTGCCGTCCACCGTGCCGAGGTCCTGCCAGACCTTCGCGTAGTTCTTGCTCAGCTGGGCCTTCGCCTCGGCCCCCACCGGCTTCGCCCACTTCTTGGCGACGGCCTGCTGGATGGCGCCGACCTGCGGGATCATCGCCACGTCCGGGGGCTGGCCGCCCGCAATCTTCGTACCAAGGAAGTTGACGATCGGGTCCTGCGCCGGAACGAAGGTCACCGTGGCGCCCGTGCGCTTCTCGAACTCGTCGAGCACCTTGGTGAAGTTGGCCTGCTCCGGCCCCGTCCAGACCGCGGCGACCGAGACCTTCTCGCCGTCCAGTTTCGGCAGTTCGACGCTCGACGGACTTTCCTTGCCCGAGCCCTCGCCCGCCTTGTCCTTGGCGCCGCCGTCGTCACCGCATCCCGTGAGGGCCAGTGCCCCGATCGCGGTGAACACCAGTGCGGCCCTACGCATTCGAAGGGTTGTGCGCATTCCCTGCCCCGTCTCTCCTGCGCGCATGTGTTGCGGACCGGCACCAACGGTGGGACCTGTGGGTGCCGGTCACGTCTCACATCGTGCGGTTCACATCGTCCGTGCGCACAGTCCTACGCCGGGTGCACGGGCGCCGCAATACCAACCTCGGCCTCAACCGGTTGATCGTGATGGGCTCGTGACGTGAGATCAACACACCGTAGGAGGAACGGAGTTCAGGACGAAGACGCGGGAATGCGCTCAGGACGGTGACGCGGGGAACGGGATCAGCGGGGGCAGCCGCTCGGCGTTCACCGAACGGGCCGCCCGCTCGAGGGCGCTGGCCAGCAGGGCCAGGTCGGTCGGCCCGTTTCCCAGCTCACGGACCGGGCGCCGGGCCGGCGGATCGCCCATCCGCTCCCACTCCAGCGGGACGACGGTGGGACGCAGGGTCGCCGTGCGTGGGATACGGCCCGTGACCCGGCCGCCCTGGAACGGGGTGACCCGGCCGTCCGGATGCCCCAGCCGGCCACGGCCCGGGGCCGCTTCGTCGGGTGACGGCGGTACGACGGGCGGGTCGAGCACGATGCGCAGCCGGGCCCCGCGGGCCAGCTCCGTGTCCTCGGTGCGGTCCGGGCGGGCGGAGGTCGCCACCAGATGGACACCGAGGCGTCCGCCGTCCCTGGCCACGGCCTCCAGCGCCCGTACGACGGACCCGGCGGCCGGGCGGCCGGGGCTGCCGAGCGCCGGGGCGACCAGGGCGTCGAAGTCGTCGGCCAGGACGACGAGCCGGGGCAGCGGAGAGGGACCGGGATCCGTGGACCGGGCGGTGGTCCGCAGCCGCAGGGTGCCGCTGGCGGGTGATTCGAGATCACCGCGCTGTTCGGCGATGCCGGCGGGACGGCGGCCGACGAGCGCCTGCGACTCCTCGTACCGCGCGTGCCACGCGGTGAAGTCGAGGTTGCCGAGCAGCTCGGCCCGGCGCTTCAGCTCGCCGCCGAGCGCCTGGGCGAACTCCCTCATCCGTACGGGGTCGGAGGCGACCAGGTGCGTGAACACGTGCGGCAGTTCCGTACAGGGACGCAGACCCTCGCCGCGCTCCCCGTGCTCACCGCCCGCCCCGTCGATCAGCAGGATGCCGAGCCGGTCGGGCCGGGCGGCGGACGCCAGCGACGCGGCGACGGCCCGCAGCAGCTCCGTACGTCCGCTGCCGGCCGGTCCCTCGACCAGCAGGTGCGGGCCCTCGTCGGCCAGATCGATGGAGAGGGGCCCGCGGGGTCCGGCGCCGAGCACGATCACGGGCCGCCCGGCAAAGCCGGAGGACACGGCCGCGGCGGGCGCCTGCGCCTCGCGCCGCTGCTCGGGCACGCCGGCCGCCGGGGAGTACGCGGAACGGCCCGACCCGGAGCTGGTGGGGCCGCTGCCCCGGAACGGCGTGTGCCCCGGGTCGGAGGCCGCGCGCTGCTGCCCCACCCGGGGGCCGGTGCTCAGGGTGCGGCCGGAACCCGTCGTGTCCAGGTCCGCGGTGCCGGTCGTGCGGACCGTCGCCCCCGGCTGGTCCTCCGCCGTGGACGCCCATCGGGCCATCAGGGAGGCCGGGGTGGCCCTGGCGAGGCCCAGTTCGTCCAGCAGCCGGGCGGACGGGGGCAGTGCGGCCGCCGCCATGGGCCTGCCCGGCAGCGCGGCCGAGCCCTCGTCGCGCAGCGGGGCAAGGGCGCGCCCGAACCGCTCCGCCCAGGCCGCCGACACCGCGTCCACCGCGGCGACGGTGCCGTGCCCGGCGGCCTGGCCGCCCGCCGTACGCAGCAGCCGCAACGCGGTCGCCACATCGCCGCTCAGCATGGCGACCGCCCCGCACTCGCGGAAGGCGATCGAGGCCCGGCACGCGGTGTCGTAGGTCGCGGCGACCGGAGAGGTGGGTGAGGCCGCCGGCGTCTCGGCCAGGCAGATCAAATGGATTCCGGCCGCCGCCCCCGCACCGGCCAGCCCGGCCGTGCTCTCGCGCAGCGCCGCCGAACCGGGGTCGCCGTCCACGACGACCACCGTGTACGGCCCCGAGTGGTGGCGGGCGGCCTCGGCCACCGCGGCCCGGTCCGCGCTCGCCCAGCCGGGGCCGAGGGGCCCTTCGTACAGGCGGCGCACCAGCTCGGCCGTACGCGCTTCGGCCTGTTCCCTGTTGTAGGCGAGGAGCAGCCTGCAGTCCTGGCCGTGCATGGGGCGCAGATGCGGCAGCCAGCCGAGCCAGGACCACTCCCGCCGCCGTTCGTCGGTGCTGCGGGTCCGGTCCGTGCTGATCAGCACGATCTCCAGGTCGAACGGGGAGTGCAGCGCGGCGAGCTGCGCGACCGTCGAGCGGACGAGTCCGGACAGCCGTGCCCTGGGACCTGCGAGACCGAGCGAACCGGCCTCCCGCAGCCCCACGGTCACCGGCACGGCCGGCAGGTCGGCCCGCTCCGTCGTCCCCAGCCGTACGACCAGGGCCTCCGGGTGGCTCGCATCGCGCTCCCACAGGCGCGGGCCGGGGCCGAGCGCGGTGAGGAGCACGGTCGCGGGGTCGGGCCAGGTGCCTGCCGGGGCCGAGGGAGCGGGGGAGCCCGCGGAGGGGGAGAGCCGGGCCTGCTCGGCGCCGGCGGCCGGGAGCGGCCCGCCGGCCGCCCCGCTGCCGGGGTCGCCCTTGCCGCCGGCCAGGCGCCGCGCCCAGGCCCCTATGCCGCGCCGCGGAGCTTCGCCCTCCGTGAGGGCGCCGCCGCGGCCGTGGGTGAGCTGCGGCCGGGCAGCGGCCCCGCTCCGGTGTTCGCCGTGTCCTGCGGGGGTGTCGCCGTATGCCTCGTCCGCGCCGTGGCCTGCATGGTCCGCCGGGGAGGGGCTGTAGGCATGACTGTGCCCTCCGCAGCCGCCGGGCTCCTCCCGCTCCCCGTCCCCATGGACGCTCGCACCGGCTCCCGTCGTGTCCCTGGGGTCCGCGCGGGCGACCCTCAGATGGCCCTCGCCGTCGGGTGCCGTCGCCAGCGCCGGCGTACGGGTGCCTGCAGTGAGCCGGAGCGTCGACTCGCCGAGGCGCAGCAGTGCGCCCGGGGTCAGGGGGACCGGGCGCTCGCCGACCTCCGTACCGTCCAGGGCGGTGCCGTTGGTGGAGCGGAGGTCGGCGACCGACACCCGGCCGTCCTCGGAGACCGTCACCGCGCAGTGCAGCCGGGACACGTCCGGGTCGTCGAGCGGTACGTCGGCGTCGGCGGAGCGCCCGATCCGGATCTGCCCGCCGTGCAGCAGGTGGACCCCGCCCGCGTCGGGCCCCGCGATCACGTGCAGTTGTGCGGGGACGGCGTCGTCCGCCGTCTCGTCCTCACCGGGCATCTGGAGGGAGAGCACCGCGCCGTCGACCAGGGGCGGCTCACCCAGGGCGCAGCGCTGCGAGTCGAGCCGCTCCCGCCCGGCGTACAGCACGACGGCGCCGCCGCCCAGGGAGCCCTCGGGTCCCGACACGGCCGCGGCCAGGCTGGAGGCGACAGCCGCGAGAGCCGTCCCCGCAGGAGCGGTGACGAGCACGTCGCAGGCGCGCGTGGGGGTCTGGCCGCTGCGCGGCGCGAGGACGGTCAGCCGGATCTGCATCGCCGTCAGCGGTCCCTTCTGCGCGGGGTGCCCGGCAGGGGGTGGTGCCCTGTGATTCCCCCCACCCGGCACGGACGCGTCGTCCGGTACAGGTCGTCACGGAGCGCGAAGGTCCCAGCCCCACAGTTCCGTGCTTGAGGCATCCTCGCACCTGCCACTGACAACACGCCCGGGGGTGACCGCTTAGTGATCTTGAATGGTCGGCTGTGGGTGCAAAAGTGCCTGCTTGGTCCTGCCCGGGGAGTGCTGCACACTCGTTCGGCAACCAACTGTCGCGCCTGTGCGTCTTCCCCGGACACAGCACCGGCACGACCTGAGGACGACCCGCCGGTGCCCGGTACTGCGGCACTAGAGTGGGCAGGAGTATCCGGGCGGACCCGGGGGACCGCAAGCACAACGATCAGCAGGGAGCGCATGACGTGCGGCCGGTAGGCAGCAAGTACCTGCTCGAGGAGCCGCTCGGACGCGGCGCCACGGGCACCGTCTGGCGAGCCCGCCAGCGGGAGACCGCGGGTGCCGAGGCGGCTGTCGCCGGGCAGCCCGGCGAGACCGTTGCGATCAAGGTCCTCAAGGAGGAGCTCGCCAACGACGCGGATGTCGTGATGCGGTTCCTCCGTGAGCGCTCCGTGCTTCTGCGGCTCACCCACCCGAACATCGTGCGGACCCGGGACCTCGTCGTCGAGGGCGATCTCCTCGCCCTCGTGATGGATCTGATCGACGGCCCTGACCTGCACCGCTACCTGCGCGAGAACGGCCCGCTCACCCCGGTCGCCGCCTCCCTGCTCACCGCCCAGATCGCGGACGCGCTCGCCGCCAGCCACGCCGACGGCGTCGTCCACCGCGACCTGAAGCCCGCCAACGTGCTGCTCGACGAGCGGGACGGCGCGATGCACCCGATGCTCACCGACTTCGGCATCGCGCGCCTCGCGGACTCCCCGGGCCTGACCCGGACCCACGAGTTCGTCGGCACGCCCGCCTATGTGGCGCCCGAGTCGGCCGAGGGCCGTCCGCAGACCTCCGCCGTGGACATCTACGGCGCGGGCATCCTGCTGTACGAGCTGGTCACCGGACGTCCGCCGTTCGCCGGGGGCACCGCCCTGGAGGTGCTGCACCGGCACCTCAGCGAGGAGCCCAGGAGGCCGGGGAACGTTCCCGAGCCGCTGTGGACGGTCATAGAGCGCTGCCTGCGCAAGGACCCGGACCAGCGGCCCAGCGCCGTGAGCCTGGCCCGCGCGCTGCGCACCGTCGGCGCGGGGGTCGGGGTGCACGCGAACTCCGCGCAGATCGCCGCGGCCGAGGGCGTCGGCGCCCTGCTCGCACCCGATCCGGCGCCCGCAGCCGTACCGGAGACCCCGGGCGCGGCCGACCCGACGCAGGTGCTGCCGAGCAACGCGGGGTCCTACGACCCGGCGGCCGCGACCAGCGTGATGCAGCAGACCCCGGGAGGCGGCGGCCACGCCGACCCGACCGCGGTCATGCCTCCCGTGCCGCCGCGTCCCGCCGGTGCTCCGCCCGCCGACGAGCCGCACCCCTGGCAGTCCCAGCTCAGGGCGGCCCGCGACCGCAACGAGCAGACGCAGGTCCAGTACCTCGACCCGAGCCAGGACCCGCTGCGCCGCCGCCCCCAGCGTCAGCAGCAGCAGGCCCCGCAGCACCAGCAGCCTCAGCAGCGCCGGCAGCCTCCGCAGGATCAGCGCCCGCAGCCCCAGCGCCAGCAGCAGTACCCGCAGCAGCAGCCGCAGCGCTACCAGCCGCAGCAGCAGCACCAGCCGCAACGCCAGCCCCAGCGCCAGCAGTACGCGCCCCCGCAGCAGCCGGCACCCCAGCAGCCGACCCCGCGCCAGCCCCGGCAGCGCAGCTCCAACCCGATGCGGATCCCCGGACTCGGCTGCCTCAAGGGGTGTCTGTTCACCCTGGTGCTGCTGGTCGTCGCCAGCTGGCTGATCTGGGAACTGACGCCCCTGCAGGACTGGGTGGCCCAGGGCAAGGGGTACTGGGAGGCCATCGGGGACGGGATCGACAAGGTCTCCGGCTGGTTCGAGGAACTCGGCGGCAGCAGCGGCGACGTGCCGCCCAGCGGCCAGTAACGTCACTCACTCTGTGCCTTTGTCGACTTCTGCGGGGCTATTTCGCCCGCAGAAGTGAAGGTTGGCGCCATCCAGGGCACGCAACACCCCGATAGCCGCGTAACTTTGTCGACCGGGGGGTCAACGCCAGCCGCTGAGGGAGCAGTCTTGGCACGGAATATCGGCAGCCGGTACACCGCCCACCAGATTCTGGGGCGCGGCAGCGCCGGCACGGTGTGGCTCGGCGAGGGGCCCGAGGGCCCCGTCGCCATCAAGCTGCTCCGTGAGGACCTCGCGTCCGACCAGGAGCTCGTGGGCCGCTTCGTGCAGGAGCGCACAGCCCTGCTCGGGCTCGATCATCCGCACGTGGTCGCCGTGCGCGACCTCGTCGTGGACGGCAACGACCTGGCGCTGGTCATGGACCTCGTGCGGGGCACCGATCTGCGCACCCGGCTCGACCGGGAGCGCCGCCTCGCGCCCGAGGCCGCCGCGGCGATCATCGCGGACGTGGCCGACGGGCTCGCGGCCGCGCACCGTGCCGGAGTGGTCCACCGCGACGTCAAGCCGGAGAACATCCTGCTCGACATGGAGGGCCCCCTGGGCCCAGGGGGCTCGCACCCGGCACTGCTCACCGACTTCGGCGTAGCCAAGCTGATCGACACCCCGCGCCGCACCAAGGCCACCAAGATCATCGGGACGCCGGACTACCTGGCCCCCGAGATCGTCGAGGGCCTCCCGCCGCGCGCCGCCGTGGACATCTACGCCCTCGCGACGGTGCTGTACGAGCTCCTGGCGGGCTTCACGCCCTTCGGCGGCGGCCACCCCGGCGCGGTGCTGCGCCGCCACGTCACCGAGACGGTCGTCCCCCTCCCGGGCATCCCCGAGGAGCTCTGGCAGCTGCTGGTCCAGTGCCTGGCCAAGGCCCCCGCGTCCCGGCTGCGCGCCTCGGAGCTCGCGGTCCGCCTGCGCGAGCTGCTTCCGCTGCTGTCCGGGATACCTCCGCTGGACGTGGACGAGCCCGACGCCGAGGCCGAGCCGCAGATGTACGACGAGCAGCAGTACACCCCCGCCCAGGAGGAGCCGCGCCGCCGCGGCGCCGTCCCGCTGGTCCCGGGCTCCTCCCCGGACTCCAACCGGGACACCCATACGAGCATGCGTGTCCCCGCCCCCGACGAGCTGGCCGGCGGCCCCCTGGGCACGGCACGCGCCCCGCGCGCCCCGGGGCGTCCGAGGCCCGGATCGGCACGCAACAAGTCCGCCGCCGTCCGCAAGCGCCGCATCACCCTCGGTGCGGCCGTGATCGCCCTGTGCGTGGCCATAGGAGTGGGCGGCTGGCTCGCCACGAGTGGTGACGACGCGGGCGCGACCCCCCGGGACACCGAGAATTCGGCGCCGGCGGCGCCCTGAGGACCACCCCCGGGACGGCCCGGTCCCGGGGGAGGAACAGGTTCACTCGTCCAGCCGTTAGGCTGGACCCGTGGCAGTCGTCGATATTTCCGAAGAGCTGAAGTCCCTCTCCTCGACCATGGGGTCGATCGAGGCCGTCCTGGACCTGGATGCGCTGAGGGCCGATATCGCCGCGCTCGAGGAGCAGGCGGCGGCGCCGTCCCTCTGGGACGACCCGGAGGCGGCCCAGAAGATCACCAGCAAGCTTTCGCACCTCCAGGCCGAGGTCCGCAAGACCGAGGCCCTGCGCGGCCGCATCGACGACCTCTCCATCCTCTTCGAGCTCGCCGAGGACGAGGGCGACGCCGACGCGCTGGCCGAGGCCGAGTCCGAGCTGGAGTCGGTCCGCAAGGCACTGGACGAGATGGAGGTCCGCACGCTCCTCTCCGGTGAGTACGACGCGCGCGAGGCCCTTGTCACCATCCGCGCCGAGGCCGGTGGCGTCGACGCCGCGGACTTCGCCGAGAAGCTCCAGCGCATGTACCTCCGCTGGGCTGAGCGGCACAACTACAAGACCGAGGTCTACGAGACCGCCTACGCCGAAGAGGCCGGCATCAAGTCGACCACCTTCGCGGTGGAGGTGCCGTACGCCTACGGCACGCTCTCCGTCGAGCAGGGCACCCACCGGCTCGTCCGGATCTCCCCGTTCGACAACCAGGGTCGCCGCCAGACGTCCTTCGCGGGTGTCGAGGTGCTGCCCGTGGTCGAGCAGACGGACCACGTCGAGATCGACGAGTCCGAGCTCCGCGTCGACGTGTACCGCTCGTCGGGCCCCGGCGGCCAGGGCGTCAACACCACGGACTCCGCGGTGCGCCTGACCCACCTGCCCACCGGCATCGTCGTCTCCTGCCAGAACGAGCGTTCGCAGATCCAGAACAAGGCGTCCGCCATGAACGTCCTCCAGGCGAAGCTCCTCGAGCGCCGCCGCCAGGAGGAGCAGGCGAAGATGAACGCGCTCAAGGGCGACGGCGGCAACTCCTGGGGCAACCAGATGCGTTCGTACGTCCTGCACCCGTACCAGATGGTCAAGGACCTGCGTACGGACTTCGAGATGGGCAACCCGGAAGCGGTGTTCAACGGCGAGATCGACGGCTTCGTCGAGGCCGGTATCCGCTGGCGCAAGCAGAGCGAGAAGTAGCCGTACCCGTACGGCGGTCGGGCCCGGAGCAGGGAAACCTGCTCCGGGCCCGTTCTCGTTCTCCCGTCGCGTGAAGGCGAGTTGAGGGGACCGTGTGGTGAATGCGTCACAGTCGTGGTCCCGAATAGCCGTCAAGAACCCCCATAGCGGCGCGTATGCCCCCGGAACGGCCTTGACGTAGTCCTTAACTCTGGACAGGCTGCTGGAGCAGCATGCGTATGTCTGGGACAGGTGTGATCGGGGGCGGGCGGGATGACCACGGTACGGCGTGGCCCTGCAGAGTGTGACCCCGCAGGGCCGTGGACCGCATATGGCTGCTCCATCGACAAGATCAGCTACTGGGGGTAGCAACAGATGACCAAGAAGACGCGACTCCGCGTCGCGCGGATAGCCGCCGGCGCGGTTATTGCCGCGGGAGCCTCGCTCACCGTTGCCGGTGCCGCGCAGGCTGTGGGCTACGGCAACGAGAACTCGAACACCGAGTACGCGACCCAGGACGAGCCCGAGCTCATCGGCGGCCTCCTCGGTGGAGTCGACGCGGGTGCTGACGGTGGCGCCGCCGACGGCGGTGCTGACGGCGGTGCCGCTGATGGTGGCGCCGACGGCGGTGCCGATGGTGGCGCTGCTGACGGTGGCGCCGACGGCGGAGCTGCTGACGGCGGTGCCGATGGTGGCGTCGACGGCGGTGCCGACGGTGGCGTGGACGGCGGTGCTGACGGCGGTGCCGATGGTGGCGTCGACGGCGGTGCTGACGGTGGCGTGGACGGCGGTGCTGACGGCGGTGCCGATGGTGGCGTCGACGGCGGTGCCGATGGTGGCGTGGACGGCGGTGCTGACGGCGGTGCCGATGGTGGCGTCGACGGCGGTGCCGATGGTGGCGTGGACGGCGGTGCCGATGGTGGCGTCGACGGCGGTGCCGATGGTGGCGTGGACGGCGGTGCCGATGGTGGCGCCGACGGCGGGAACACCGGTTCCGCGACCGGTGACACCGACGGCACCGGCACGGACACCGACAGTGTCGGCAACCAGCCGGTCGAGCAGGGCAAGGGCAAGGACGAGCTCGCCGAGACCGGTGCTGCCGAGACCACGTTCCTGCTGCTCGGTGCCGCGACGATGATCGCCGGTGGTATCGGCTTCCGCATCCTGCCGCGCCTGGTGAACGGCCGTACGGTCGCCTAGTAACCGCTAGCGGTACAGGTACGCACAGAGGGACCCGGTCCGCTTCCCGCGGGCCGGGTCCCTCTGTGCGTCAGAAGCCGCGATACGGGCTCTGGAGGCCTGCCGCGCTGCAATTGCGCCCGTGGGGCCCGGCGGGGTGTCTCCGGCTCCGTGGGCGCGACTGCGGAGCGTCAGGGGGCATCGTGCGCGACCGCCGGAGTGGCGGTCGGAGTGCGAGGGCGCAGCAGCCGGGCTCAGGGCCTGCGCGATTACACGGCCTGGTGCGCGAGCAGCGCCAGGGCGGCCACCAGGATCACCATCAGTGCGATCAGCATCGCCGGATTGAGCCCTGCGAACGGGCCCTCCTCCTGCATGCGCTCCCGGCTCGCCCGGCAGACGCGGCAGCGGCCCTCGCTGATGGGAGCCGCGCAGTTTGCGCACACCAGTCGGTCATAGGTCATGCGCTTTCCTCCTCCCGCGCGGCGGAGCCGCATACGCTTTCTCTCCGCACAACGCTCCGGGAAACGCAACCGTTCCCCCTACCACTGTGCCAGCTCGCGCCGGTTTCGGCGCGGCCCGCCGGACAAGGCCCGGCACGCCCCGATTCGTACTCGGTCGCGTTCCGTTACATATCGCCCATTGCTGGACGCCGACTGCACGCGTCAGCCCGCTTCGCGTATGGTCACGCACACCTACTCCCGGCCGACCGTGGTGCATCCGTGATCCGATTCGACAACGTCTCCAAGACCTACCCGAAGCAGAGCCGTCCAGCTCTCCGGGACGTCTCACTCGACATCGAGAAGGGTGAGTTCGTCTTCCTGGTGGGCTCCTCCGGCTCCGGCAAGTCCACCTTCATGAGGCTCATCCTCCGCGAGGAGCGCGCCAGCCAGGGCATGGTCCATGTGCTCGGCAAGGACCTCGCGCGGCTGTCCAACTGGAAGGTGCCGCAGATGCGCCGCCAGCTGGGCACGGTCTTCCAGGACTTCCGGCTCCTCCCCAACAAGACCGTCGCCGAGAACGTGGCCTTCGCGCAGGAGGTCATCGGCAAGCCGCGCGGCGAGATCCGCAAGGCCGTGCCGCAGGTTCTCGACCTCGTCGGTCTCGGGGGCAAGGAGGACCGGATGCCCGGTGAGCTCTCCGGTGGTGAGCAGCAACGCGTCGCGATCGCCCGGGCGTTCGTCAACCGCCCCATGCTGCTGATCGCGGACGAGCCGACCGGAAACCTCGACCCGCAGACCTCCGTGGGCATCATGAAGCTGCTGGACCGGATCAACCGGACCGGCACCACCGTGATCATGGCGACCCACGACCAGAACATCGTCGACCAGATGCGCAAGCGCGTCATCGAGCTCGAACAGGGCCGCCTCGTGCGTGACCAGGCGCGCGGCGTCTACGGCTACCAGCACTGAGCACCTGCACGAGCATCGAGTACTGAAAGGACGCCATGCGCGCCCAGTTCGTCCTGTCGGAGATCGGCGTCGGTCTTCGTCGCAACCTCACGATGACCTTCGCGGTCGTGGTCTCCGTCGCCCTCTCGCTCGCCCTGTTCGGCGGTGCGCTGTTGATGCGCGAGCAGGTCAGCTCGATGAAGACCTACTGGTACGACAAGGTCAACGTCTCGATCTTCCTCTGCAACAAGAGTGACGCCAAGGACGTGCCCAAGTGCGCCAAGGGTGCTGTCACCGCGCAGCAGAAGAAGGAGATCGAAGCCGATCTCGAGAAGATGGACGCCGTCGAGAAGGTCAGCTTCGAGACGGTCGACGAGGCGTACAAGCACTACCAGGAGCAGTTCGGCGATTCGCCGATGGCCGGCAACATCACGCCGGACCAGATGCAGGAGTCGTTCCGCGTCAAGCTCGACGACCCGCAGAAGTACAAGGTCGTCGCGACGGCCTTCGC
Organism: Streptomyces sp. NBC_00683; assembly: GCF_036226745.1. NCBI lineage: Bacteria > Bacillati > Actinomycetota > Actinomycetes > Kitasatosporales > Streptomycetaceae > Streptomyces > Streptomyces sp. NBC_00683. The sequence continues at coordinate 5,296,840 of NZ_CP109013.1, forward strand.
GGGCCGTGACGGGGTGCAGTCCGTCCAGGACCAGCGCAGCATCCTGGACAACCTCTTCGGGCTGATGAACGGCATGAACGTGGCAGCGCTGTTCGTGATGGCGCTGATGCTGGTCATTGCGCTGATGCTCATCGTGAACACCGTCCGTGTCTCGGCGTTCAGCCGGAGACGGGAGACGGGCATCATGCGCCTCGTCGGCGCCTCCGGCTTCTACATCCAGATGCCGTTCATCATGGAGGCGGCGTTCGCCGGCCTGATCGGCGGCCTGCTCGCCTGCGTGATGCTGCTCGCCGGCCGGTACTTCCTGATCGACGGCGGTCTCGCGCTCCAGGAGAAGCTGAATCTGATCGACTTCATCGGCTGGGAAGCGGTTCTCACCAAGCTCCCGCTGGTCCTCGCGATCGGCCTGCTGATGCCCGCCGTTGCGGCTCTCTTCGCATTGCGCAAGTACCTCAAGGTGTGACAAGCGCCCCGTGCGGCATGCGGCCAACGAGCCGTGAGCCGCCGGGGCGTTGTCCTAGACTCGGCGCCATGCCGGGCCTCACGCACCGATTGAACCCCCGCGGTATCTACCGCGGGGCGGCCCTGACATTGGTGTTCGCGAGTGTGCTCGCCACCGCCGCCGCCACCGGGTCCCTGCCGCGGGAGGAAGACACCGCGGCGGAGATAAAGGCCCGTTCCGTCTCCTCCACCGTCGGTTCCGTGGACCGTGAGGAGATCGCGGAAGCCGCGGCCGACGCCGAGGCCGACGGGAAGTCCGGGACGGACGCCGCGGCGGAGGTCGTCAGCCGCAGCGGGGACCGCTGGGGCGCTGTGTACGACGAGCGCGAGTACGAGGACTTCGAGCAGGCCCTGGACGGCTCGTACACCGGAGTGGGCATCTCGGCGCAGCGTTCGGCCCGCGGGGACGTCGTCGTGACGGGCGTCCAGCCGGGCGGACCCGCGGATCTGGCCGGTGTCCGCAAGGGTGACCTGCTGCGTACGGTCGACGGCCGCCGGGTCGAGAAGCGCCCCGTCGCCGATGTCGTCGCCCTGCTGCGCGGCGACCGTACGGGAGCGGTCGAGGGCACCTCCGTGGTCCTCGGGCTCCGACGGGGTGCGCACTCCTGGACCGAGACCCTGTACCGGGCCCGGCTCGCCACGCAGGCCGTCACCGTGCGACGGCTGGGCGGGGAGCCCTCCGCCGCCGTGCTGATCAAGGTCGCCGCCTTCACCAAGGGCGCGGGCACCGCGATCCGCGACGCCGTGCGCACGGCCCCGGGGGAAGCGGGGATCCTCCTGGACCTCCGGGCCAACTCGGGCGGACTGGTCACCGAGGCCGTCACGGCCTCCTCGGCCTTCCTGGACGGCGGACTCGTCGCCACCTACGACGTGCACGGCGAGCAGCGCGCCCTCTACGCCGAGCCCGGCGGAGACACCGACCGGCCCGTGGTCGTCCTCGTCGACGGCGGCACGATGAGCGCGGCCGAGCTGCTGACCGGCGCCCTGCAGGACCGGGGGAGGGCCGTGACCGTCGGATCGCGCACCTTCGGCAAGGGCTCCGTACAGATGCCCAGCAAGCTGCCGGGAGGCTCGGTGGCCGAGCTGACCGTCGGGCAGTACCGCACTCCGGCGGGCCGCAGCGTCGAAGGGCACGGCATCACACCGGACGTCGGGGCGGGTCCGGAGGCCCAGCAGCGGGCCGAGACAGTATTGATTGGCCTCGGGGGTGGGTCGTAGTGCGAAAATGACCGCACTATGGCCAAGGAAAAAGACACCGGGCGCAAGATGATTGCGCAGAACAAGAAGGCGCGGCACGACTACCACGTCCTCGACACCTACGAGTGCGGCCTCGTGCTCATGGGTACGGAGGTCAAGTCGCTGCGGATGGGCCGGGCGTCGCTGGTCGACGGCTTCGTCCAGATCGACAACCACGAGGCGTGGCTGCACAACATCCACGTCCCGGAGTACGTGCAGGGCACGTGGACCAACCACGCCGCCAAGCGGAAGCGCAAGCTGCTCATGCACCGGGCCGAGATCGACAAGCTGGAGTCGAAGTCGCAGGAGACGGGCCACACCATCGTGCCCCTCGCGCTGTACTTCAAGGACGGCCGGGTCAAGGTCGAGATCGCGCTCGCCAAGGGCAAGAAGGAGTTCGACAAGCGCCAGACGCTGCGCGAGAAGCAGGACACGCGGGAGACGAACCGCGCGATCTCGGCGGCCCGCCGGCGCCAGCGGAGCGCGTAGGACGGGGCTCGCCCCGGAGCTGCGGAAAATACGGTGGCACCGGCGTGCGTCGGTCACGTACGATGGGCCGTGCACCTCACAGAAGGTGCGCGTATTGAAAAATCAACATGGGGATGATCGGTTTCGACAGCGGATGTCGAAGCAGGGGAAGCGAGTCGAGGAAGCGGCAATGATCTCGTTAACCATATGTCGCAACCAATAATCGCCAATTCCAAGAGCGATTCCCAGTCCTTCGCCCTCGCTGCCTAATAAGCAGTGAGTGAGGGACCCTTAATGGGTGTCAGCCCGGGGGTGTTCCCGACCCGGATCCTGGCATAATCTAGGGGACTAAACCACTGAGTCCGGTCACGGGGCTCGGTGGGAAATCAAACAGTGACTGGGCCCGTCGGAGACTTGTTCGCGAGATCTCCGGGGCCGAGAAAAGCGTAGCGAACTGCACTCGGAGAAGCCCTGGTTCTGCACCGTTGGACGCGGGTTCGATTCCCGCCATCTCCACAATTCCCATGTGAACGAGGACCCCGTTGCCCCAGGCAGCGGGGTCCTCGTTTTTTCTCTGCCCGGCCTCAGACTCTGCGTATCCCGGCCGCCGCCACCGCCAGCGCCAGGGCCGCCGCACACATCGGTACGGCATAGCCGGTGACCGTCCCGGAGTGCTCCACCAGCCGGCCGCCGACCGCCGACCCCACGGCCACGCCGCCGAGCAGCGCGGTGACCGCGAGCGTCATGCCCTCGTTGAGCTGGGCCTGCGGGGTGAGCCGCTGTATCAGCGTCATCGCGGTGACCATGGTGGGCGCCGTGGCCGCACCTGCCACCAGCAGGCAGCCCGCGAGGACGAACAGGGAACCGGTCGTGGCCGCGGCGATCAGAGGGAGCGACATGAGCACGGTCATCCCCGTGAGGCAGAGCAGCAGCCGGCGCCTGATGTCCGCGGCGGGGCGCAGCGACCCGTACAACAGCCCCGCCACGCAGGAGCCGCCCGCCTGGAGAGCGAGGATCGCGCCCCCGGCGTGGGCGATCGACACGAGCTCCAGGGCGCCGAACACCGCACCCGTCGCGACGAACGCGGTGAGCAGGGCGGGCATGCCGGGCGTCCGCAGGGGAGTGGCCGCGTGGGTGCGGGGTGCCACCGGGGGCTCGGTCCCCCGTTGTGCGGCGAAGAGCAGTACGCCGGTCATCAGGAGGATCGCGCCGGTGAGGGTGCCCGCTTCGGGGAAGAGCGCACCGCACAGGGTGGCGGCCAGGACCGGGCCGAGCATGAAGCACAGCTCGTCGGCGGCCTGTTCGAAGGAGTTCGCGGTGTGCAGGGCCGCCGGGTCGCCCTGGTGCAGATGAGCCCAGCGGGCCCGGGACATGCCTCCGGTGTTCGGCGTGGTGGCCGTGGCGACGTACGCGGCGAAGAGCGTCCAGACCGGGGCGTCGTAGTGCACGCAGAGCACCAGGGCGAGTGAGCCGAGCGTGGCTGTCGCGGTGGCGGGCACGGCGATCCTGGCCTGGCCGTACCGGTCGACGAGCCGCGCGGTCCAGGGGGCGACCAGGGCGGTCGCGGCGAGGCCGGTGGCGGTGACGGCGCCTGCGAGGGCGTACGAACCGTGCGCACCGGCGATCATGATGACGGCGCTGACGCTGAACATCCCCATGGGCAGCCGGGCGAGGAGGTTGCCCGCGGTGAAGGCGCGTGCGCCGGGGGTGGCGAGCAGGCGGAGGTACGGGTTGCCTGCGGGGGAGGCAGCGGTTTTCTGGAGCACGGATCAACCCTCACCGTGCGTGGCCCGTGCCGTCCAACACCTGCTCCGCACCGATTCACGCACCACTGTTGTAAATTCCGACGTGTGTCCGCCTCCTTGTCCTCCGATACCGACCCCAGGCTCCTGCGCGCCTTCGTCGCCGTGGCCGAGGACCTGCACTTCACCCGTGCCGCCGCCCGGCTCTACGTCGCGCAGCAGGCGTTGAGCCGGGACATCCGCCGACTGGAGCGCGAGCTCGGCACGGAACTCTTCGAGCGCACCACCCGCCAGGTGTCGCTCACTCCTGACGGGGAACGCCTCCTCCCGTACGCCCGGCGGGTGCTCGACGCGCACGCCGAGCTTGCCGCCGCTTTCGGCGACCCGGCTGCCCGCCCGCTGCTCGTCGACCTCAACATCGACGGGATGACCGCGGCGCGGGTCCTGGCCAGGGCGCGGGAGCTCGCACCCGACTGCGAGCTGATGGCCCGCTTCGAGAGTGGCCTGACCTGGGCGGCGGGCGAGGTGCTCGCGGGGCGGCTCGACGCCTCCTTCGGCCGGGCGGCCGGGCTCGACCCCGCGGTTCTCTCCCGGCTCTCCGTACAGCCGGTGCGGTACGAGCCGATGGCCGTCCTGCTGCCGCACGATCATCCTCTCGCAGGGCGCCCGGTCGTCGCATTGGACGAACTGTCCGGGGAGACCGTCTACGCGGGGGCGGGCAATGCGCGCACCCGGGAGTGGACCGACCTCGCCGCCCGGCTCTTCGGCGAGTGGGGCATCGTGCTGGCCCCTCCGGCTCCACTGGCCGTCGGAGTGGCTGAATTTCAACGGGTGATGGCCAAGTCCAGGCATCCCGTCCTGACCGTCGTCGACTTCCCGCCGCTGCCGGGGACGGTGGTGCGCCCGTTGGTCCGTCCCGTCCCGCTGTCTCCGTTGCTGCTGGTGTGGCGTGCCGGGGCCAGGCACCCCGGACTGGACGCGCTGCGCGCCGGCGCGGCCGAACTGGCTGCGACAGAGGGATGGATGGTCAGGCCACCCGATTCATGGCTGCCCGAAGCCGATGTGTCACTCATGCGTCACCGTTCATGAACAACACCTCACACGGGGGCCTGACGGCCACCGGCGTGCGCTACATTCAATGTTTCCGGGTGCACCGCGTGGGGGCGTACGGACAGGGTGGGGGCCCGGTCCGACGGCAGAAATCCAGTCAATCGCACGCACCCGACTCATTGAGTGGGGGAAGTGCGAACACCTGTGGAAAATTGGCGCGAAGGTACCCGTACCGGGCACACGCACGAGCCGAACGAGGTCACCGTCCAGCTGGACGGACTCGGTCGGCAGCTTGCCGAACTGCCTGTTGAACCGCTTCCGCCGGACAACACCGACGGTCCGGTCTTCGTCGACGAGAGCGGCCGCCGCAGCAAGACGTACCGGCGCCTGGGCTGGGTACTCGCCACGATCTGCGCCGTCTACGCCGTGACACTGGTCGTCGCCGTGATCGGTGGCAACTCCAGCGCTCCCTGGCTGCCTCTCTCCGGACAGGAGGAGAAGCGGTCGGGCGAGGTGGAGGTCCAGCCCGCCCCGACCGACCGCACAGGGTCGGTGGACGGGACTCCCGGGCCCACGCCCAGCTCCACCGCCTCCGGTCCTGGCCCCAGCACGAGTGCGAGCACGTCCGGTGGCGCGTCCGCCGGATCGCCCTCGCCCGGCACGGCTTCCTCGGCCTCCGCGAGCAACGCGCCGCCCAAGGGCAACGACGTCGCCACGCAGCCCGCTCCCGGGACGTCGGCCTCCGAGACACTGCCCGCCAGCCCCCCGCCGTCGACCGACCCCGGCGGGCCGGCCGAGTCGAGCCCGCCCCCGCCCGAAGAGACCTCGGCCCCGCCGGTGGTCCAACAAGAAGGCGCACAGTAAAAAAATGACAACCCCCGCCCCGCGGGGCAGGCACAACCGGAAGAAGAAGCGGACCGTCCGGCGCAGGCTTCCCATGCGCTACCTGCTTCCGTCGCTCCTCCTTGTCGCCCTGCTCGCCATGCTGATGCTGCGCGGATACGTGCACAGCGAGATCCTCGCCGACCACCGCATCCAGGCCCCGGCCCCGACCACCCAGGTGCCGGAGAGCGTCCTCGAAGGCGGTCCGGTCATCGACGCCCGGGCTCAGGGCGGGAACGCCAAGACCCTTCGCATACCCGACCACAAGATCGTCCTGACCTTCGACGACGGCCCGGACCCGGTCTGGACCCCGCGGGTCCTGGACGAGCTCAAGAAGCACCACGCGCACGGCGTCTTCTTCGTCACCGGCACCATGGCCTCGCGCTACCCCGATCTCGTGGAACGCATGGTCGACGAGGGGCACGAGGTCGGGCTGCACACGTTCAACCACCCCGACCTGTCGTTCCAGTCCACCAGCCGCATAGACCGGGAGCTCTCCCAGAACCAGCTGGTGCTGGCGGGCGCGGCCGGAATCCGTACGTCGCTGTTCCGGCCGCCGTACTCCTCGTTCTCCGACGCCATGGACAACAAGTCCTGGCCGGTGACGCAGTACATCGGCAGCCGCGGCTACCTCACCGTCGTGAACAACACCGACAGCGAGGACTGGAAGCGCCCGGGGGTGCCCGCGATCATCGAGCGGGCCACGCCCAAGAACGGCGAGGGCGCCATCATCCTGATGCACGACTCCGGTGGCGACCGGTCGCAGACCGTGGCCGCCCTCGGGAAGTTCCTGCCGCAGATGCAGGAGCGCGGCTATGCCTTCACCAACCTCACCGCCGCCCTCGGCGCCCCCAGCGCGCACACCCCGGTCACCGGCTTCGCGCTCTGGAAGGGCAAGGCGTTCGTCACCGCCGTGGACATCTCCGAGCAGGTCACCAGCGTGCTGGTGGTCGGCCTCGCGGTGATCGGCGCGCTGGTCCTCGCCCGCTTCGGTCTCATGCTGCTGCTGTCCTTCCTGCACGCCAGGCGGGTGCGCCGCAAGGACTTCAGCTGGGGCGAGCCCTTCACCCGCCCGGTGACGGTCCTCGTCCCCGCGTACAACGAGCGCGCGTGCATCGCCGCCACCGTGCGCTCGCTGGTGGCGAGCGACTACCCGATCGAGGTCATCGTCATCGATGACGGATCGACGGACGGTACGGCCGACCTCGTCGACGAGATGTGGATCCCGAACGTCCGCGTCGTCCGCCAGCGCAACGCCGGAAAGCCCGCGGCGCTGAACAACGGCATCGCGAACGCCCGTTACGACATCGTCGTGATGATGGACGGCGACACGGTGTTCGAACCCTCCACCGTGCGCGAGCTCGTACAGCCCTTCGCCGACCCCCGGGTCGGAGCGGTCGCGGGCAACGCCAAGGTCGGCAACCGTGACTCGCTGATCGGCGCCTGGCAGCACATCGAGTACGTGATGGGCTTCAACCTCGACCGCCGCATGTACGACATGCTGCGCTGCATGCCCACCATCCCCGGTGCGGTCGGCGCGTTCCGCCGGGACGCGCTGGACCGGATCGGCGGCATGAGCGAGGACACCCTCGCCGAGGACACCGACGTCACCATGGCCCTGCACCGCGACGGCTGGGACGTCGTCTACGCGGAGAACGCGCGGGCCTGGACCGAGGCCCCGGAGTCCGTCCAGCAGCTGTGGTCGCAGCGCTACCGGTGGTCGTACGGCACGATGCAGGCCATCTGGAAGCACCGCCGCGCCTTCATCGAACGGGGCCCCTCGGGCCGCTTCGGACGGGTCGGACTGCCGTTCGTCTCCCTGTTCATGGTCGTCGCCCCGCTGCTGGCGCCCCTCATCGACGTCTTCCTGCTGTACGGACTGGTCTTCGGCCCGACGGGGAAGACGGTCGCCGCCTGGTTCGGCGTCCTGCTGGTGCAGGCCGTCTGCGCCGCGTACGCGTTCCGGCTCGACCGGGAGCGGATGGTCCACCTGATCTCCCTGCCGCTCCAGCAGATCCTCTACCGGCAGCTCATGTACGTCGTGCTGCTCCAGTCCTGGATCACCGCTCTCACCGGCGGCCGGCTGCGCTGGCAGAAGCTGCGCCGTACGGGAGTGGTGGAAGCGCCCGGTGCGACGCAGAACCGGCGCAACGACGCGGGCAGGGACCGGAGGCCGGTCGCATGACCTACCCGAACCAGCCCCGGCAGGACGGCCCGTACCCGCCGGACGGCGAGTACGGCCGGTACGGCGCGGACAGCAGGCACGGCGAGTACGTCCAGTACCCGCCCGCCGGCAGCCCCTTCGCCGCCGAGCCCGTCGCCCACCCGCAGACGGTCCCCGGAGCCCGTCCGGAGCACGTCGGTGCGTTCCCGGACCCGACCCGGACGGCTCGCCACGCCGCCCCGCCCACCGCCCCACCCCCCGTGCCCGGCCCGGCGGCCGGCGCCGGGGCCGCCCCGGCCGCCAAGCCGGGACGGGACCGCTATCTCGACGTCCTGAGGGCCGTGGCCCTCGTCCGCGTCGTCTTCTTCCACCTCTTCGGCTGGGCCTGGCTGACCGTCCTCTTCCCGTCCATGGGCGTGATGTTCGCCCTGGCCGGTTCGCTGATGGCCCGCTCGCTGGCCCGCCCCGCGGGAAGCGTGATCCGCAGCAGGCTGCGCAGGCTGCTCCCGCCGATGTGGGCGTTCTCGCTCGTCGTCGTGCCGGTGATGTTCGCGCTGAGCTGGAAGCCCGTCCGCGAGGAGGGGCTGTGGTGGTTCGTCAAGATCGCCTACTACATCTTCCCGGTGGGCACCCCGCCGTACCCGGAGGAGAACGGCTCGACCGGCGGCTGGCTGGAGCTGACCTGGGCCGACCAGGCGGCGGGCCCGCTCTGGTACCTGCGCGCCTACCTCTGGTTCGTGCTCGCCTCGCCCCTGCTGCTGAAGGCGTTCCGCAGGCTGCCGTGGGTGACGCTGCTCGCCCCGATCGGCCTCACGGCCGTGATCGGTACCGGCCTGGTGACGGTCCCCGGCACGTTCGGTGAGGGTCTCGCCGACTTCGCCGTGTTCGGCTCCTGCTGGATCCTGGGCTTCGCCCACAACGACGGGCTGCTGAAGAAGATCCCGCGCTACCTGGCGGTGTCGTCCGCCGCGATCGTCATGGGCTTCGGCCTGTGGTGGGCGTCCGGCCACCTCACCGAGGAGGGCTGGAACCTGGACGAGATCCCGCTGGCCCAGGCCACCTGGTCCCTCGGCTTCTGCGCGATCCTGCTCGTGTACGCGCCGTCCTGGCAGAAGCTCCCCGGAAAGCTCGCCGGGTGGGACAGCCTGGTCACGCTGGCCAACAACAGGGCCGTGACGATCTACCTGTGGCACAACCTGCTGCTGATGGCCGCCGTGCAACTCGTCGACGAACTCTGGTCCGTCCCGTGGTTCGGCGACACGTTCGGGACGTACATAGAGCAGTCGTACGAAGTGCTGGTCCTGATCGTGATCTGGCCGCTGATAGGGCTGGCGATCCTGGCGTTCGGCTGGGTCGAGGACGTCGCCGCGAAGCGCCGGCCCCGCCTGTGGCCCAACGGGGCGGACAAGCGCCGGGCCTGAGGCCGGTGACGGGGGTGCGGCGGGCCGGGCTCACCGCACCCCCGACGGCCGAGTGAGAGCAAGGTTGCGCACCGGTCACCTCACGGCACCGCACCGAAACGCGGCTTCCATACCGTCGGCAGGACAACACCCCGACCCCTGTGGAGGCGCGTGATGGCCGGTCGTTGGATCGAACAGTGGGAGCCGGAGGACGAGACCTTCTGGCGCGAGTCCGGTGAGCGTGTGGCACGGCGGAACCTGTGGTTCTCCGTGCTCTCGGAGCACATCGGATTCTCGATCTGGTCCCTGTGGTCCGTCATGGTCCTGTTCATGGGACCCGAGTACGGGATCGACCCGGCCGGGAAGTTCTTCCTGATCTCCACGGCCACCCTGGTCGGTGCCGTCGTCCGGGTGCCGTACACCTTCGCGGTCGCGATGTTCGGCGGGCGCAACTGGACCATCTTCAGCGCGCTGACGCTCCTGGTGCCGACCGTCGCCGCCTTCATGGTGATGGAACCCGGGACCTCGTACACCACCTTCCTCGTCGTCGCGGCGCTCACCGGTATCGGCGGCGGCAACTTCGCCTCGTCGATGACGAACATCAACGCCTTCTTCCCGCTCCGCAAGAAGGGCTGGGCCCTCGGGCTCAACGCGGGCGGCGGCAACATCGGCGTCCCCGTCGTCCAGCTCGTCGGCCTGCTGGTGATCGGCACGGCCGGTGCCGCGCACCCGCGGATCGTGCTCGGGATCTACGTACCGCTGATCATCGTCGCCGCACTCTGCGCCGCGTTCCGGATGGACAACCTCCGGCCCGTCCAGAACGACACCGGGGCCGCTCTCCAGGCCGTACGTGAGCCGCACACCTGGATCATGTCGGTGCTCTACATCGGCACCTTCGGCTCGTTCATCGGCTACAGCTTCGCCTTCGGCCTCGTCCTGCAGACGCAGTTCGGTCGGACCCCGCTGCAGGCCGCCTCGCTCACCTTCATCGGACCGCTGCTCGGTTCCCTGATCAGGCCCGCGGGCGGCTGGCTCGCCGACCGCTACGGCGGCGCCCGGATCACGCTGTGGAACTTCGCGGGGATGGCCGCGGCGACCGGAGTCGTCGTCTACGCCTCCGGGATCGAGTCGCTCTCCGTCTTCCTCATCGGATTCATCGCCCTGTTCGTGCTGACGGGACTCGGCAACGGTTCGACGTTCAAGATGATCCCGGGCATCTTCCACGCCAAGGGGATCAGCAAGGGCCTGCGCGGCGAGGAGGCCTCGGCGTACGGACGGCGGCTGTCCGGTGCGGCCATGGGGCTCATCGGGGCGGTCGGGGCCCTGGGCGGGCTCGCGATCAACCTCGCCTTCCGCCAGTCCTTCGCGACCTCGGGCGCCGGGACGGCCGCCTTCTGGTCCTTCCTGCTCTTCTACGCCGTCTGTTTCACCCTCACGTGGGCGGTATACCTTCGCCGGACCGCGCCCGTGCCCGCGAAGCCCCAGCTCAGCTATGCCGAGGTGTGAGGATGACCACAAGGCGTCAGGCGACGTAACGGGCGGGAAATATATGTGAACCGAGACTGTCACGCAGGGTTGGCAGTCTCGGTCCTCCGCACCATCGAGCAGCAGCGGGACGAGAGCCGGGTATCACGCCATGCACGACGACGCACAACACGGGCCCCTCGCGGGCTTCACGGTCGGGGTGACCGCCGCCCGTCGCGCCGAGGAGCTCGGAACGCTCCTCCAGCGGAGGGGCGCATCGGTCCTGCACGCCCCCGCCCTGCGGATCGTGCCGCTCGCCGACGACAGCGAACTCCTGGCCGCCACCAAGGAACTGATCGACGACGCACCCGATGTCGTGATCGCCACCACGGCGATCGGCTTCCGGGGCTGGGTGGAGGCCGCCGACGGCTGGGGCATCGGGGACCAGCTCCTGGACCTGCTGCGCGGCGTCGAACTGCTCGCCCGCGGACCCAAGGTCAAGGGCTCCATCCGGGCCGCCGGACTCACCGAGGCCTGGTCGCCCGGGTCCGAGTCGATGGCCGAGGTGCTGGACCGGCTGCTCGGCGAGGGCGTCGACGGACGCCGGGTCGCCCTCCAGCTGCACGGCGAACCGCTGCCGGGCTTCGTCGAGTCGCTCCGGGCGGCGGGCGCCGAGGTCGTCGGCGTACCCGTCTACCGGTGGATGCCCCCGGAGGACATCGCCCCGCTCGACCGGATGCTCGACGTCACGGTCGCCCGCGGTCTGGACGCCCTCACCTTCACCAGCGCCCCCGCCGCCGCCTCGTACCTGAACCGGGCGGAGGCACGCGGAATGCTCCCGGAGGTCCTGTCCGCCCTGCAGCACGACGTCGTCACGGCCTGCGTGGGGCCGGTCACCGCGCTGCCCCTGCAGGCCCGGGGCATCGACACCGTCCAGCCGGAACGCTTCCGGCTCGGCCCGCTCGTCCAGGTGCTCTGCACCCAACTGCCCGCCCGTGCCCGTACGCTCCCGGTCGCCGGGCACATCCTCGAGATCCGCGGGCAGGCCGCGCTGGTCGACGGCGCCCTGCGCCCGGTGCCGCCGGCGGGCATGGCCCTCCTGCACACGCTGGCCCGCAGGCCGGGCTGGGTGGTGTCGCGCGCCGATCTGCTGCGGGCGCTGCCCGGCAGCGGCACGGACGAGCACGCCGTGGAGACGGCGATGGCCCGGCTCCGCACCGCGCTGGGCGTGGCCAGGCTGATCCAGACGGTCGTCAAGCGCGGCTACCGGCTGGCGCTGGACCCGTCCGCGGACACCAAGTACGCGGACTCCTGACGGGTCGGTACCGTGCGGGGATGATCAACGACACCCATCCCCTGGTCGCGGGCGTCCGGCTGAGGCCCGCGACGCCCGGTGACGCCGAGTCCTTCGCCGAGACCCTGACCCGCAGCCGCGCCTACATGCGCCGCTGGGAGCCCGTACGGCCCGAGGCCTTCTACACCCCGCAGGGCCAGGCCCAGCGCCTGTCCGGGCTGCTGGCGGACCGGGATGCGGGGCGTGCCATGCCCTGGGTACTGGCCGACGAGGAGGACCGGGTGGTGGGCGCGATGACGCTCGCGTCGATCGAGCGCGGCCCGTTCCGCAACGCCAGGCTCGGCTACTGGGTCGACGTCGACCGGGCGGGCCAGGGGCTGGCGACCGCCGCCGTCGGCCAGGTCTGCGAGATGGCGCGTGACGGGCTCGGGCTGCACCGGATCGAGGCAGGGACGGTCGTGGACAACACGGCCTCGCAACGGGTGCTGGCGAAGGCCGGGTTCGAGCTCATCGGTACGGCGCCGCGCTATCTCCACATCAACGGTGCGTGGCAGGACCACCGGATGTTCCAGCGGATCCTGCACGACGGACCGCCGCAGCGCTGAGCGGTTGCCGGGGTGCGGGCGGTGCGTGCCGGACGTGCCGGTGGCCGTCGAGCGGATACTGCGGCGGCAGCGCGGAGATGACCTCGGCCAGCGGGTAGCCGGCCTTCTCCGCGACCCGGCAGGACGCCTCGTTGTCCACCTGGTGGAGCAGCTCCAGCCGCCGCAGGCCCTCCGCGGCGAGCGTCGTGAACGCCCAGTCGGTGAGCGCCTGGAGGGCTCGTGAGGCCACGCCGCGGCCGCGTGCCGCCGCCGTGGTCCAGTAGCCCGCCTCGGCGCTCTCCGCACCCGGTACCGGGCGTTTCAGGGCGAGGTTGCCGACGAGTTCGCCGCCCCGCGCCGTATCGGTCACGGCGAAGCTGAAGCGGCTGCCGGACGCCCAGCCGTCCCGCTGGACCGCCAGCCACCGTTCCGCGTCCGCGACGTCGGACACCGGGACCCGCACCCACTGGCGCATCGCCGGGTCGTCGTACGCCGTGAGGAGCGCCGGGATGTCGTCCGGACGCCAGGGGCGCAGCAGCAGCTGCCCGGCCGTCAGCGTGACCGTCTCGTCGTTCATGGGGACACGGTACGGCGGTGGCCGGGGCGGCAGGAGGGGTTCCGGGCAGGGCCGGGGACGGGCACTCTGGAGGTGACTCCCACGGTGACCCCAGGGCGGTGACAGGCGCATGGCGGCGGGCACGAGCTCGTACGGCTGGCGTTTCGACGCGGGCCGTATCTGTCTGGACCTGGTGGCGACGGGGGTGGGGAGCTCCGGAGCCTGCGAGCAACTGGACCGCCCCGCACGGCTCGCCGACTGGCTGGTGGCGTCCGGGCTGGTCCCGAAGGGGACGCCGCTGACGGCTGTGGACGACACCTGGGTCGCGCGCTTCTGGGAGTTACGGGCGGGCATCGACCTGCTGGTGACCGCCGAGCTGGCCGGCCGCGGCGACGACGGTGCCCTGGACCGGATCAACGCACTCGCGGCCGTGCCGACCCCCGGCCTGCGGGCCGTACGGGGCAAGGGCGGCGTGCTCGTACGGGCGCTGAGCGCGGGCCCCGCGTGCGACGGGCTGCTGGCGGCGGTGGCCCGGGACGCCGTGGATCTGCTGACGGATCCGGTGGCCAGGGAGGGGCTGCGCCGCTGCGAGGGCGATGCCTGCCGGCGGCTCTACCTGGACACGTCGCGGGGGCGGCGGCGCCGCTGGTGCTCCAGCGAGGTCTGCGGCAACCGGGAGCGGGTGGCCCGGCACCGCCGCCGGGTCAAGGCCGTTCAGTAGAACGCGAGTCGAAAAAGAAAGTTGTGAGTGCGTTGAATGAACCGGCACGCGCGTGCGTATCGATGGTCACAGAGCTCGACAGGGTCTCGACCAGGAGGATCGTGTGCGCAAGGATGCGGCCGTGGCCGATGACCGTCCGCACAGGGCTCGACATCGCAGTGAACCGCCCCGATCACCCTCCGACGTCCCCGACGAGGAGCTGATGCGGGCGCTCTACCGCGAACACGCCGGTCCCCTGCTCGCCTACGTACTCCGCCTTGTCGCGGGTGACCGCCAGCGGGCCGAGGACGTTGTGCAGGAAACGCTCATCCGTGCCTGGAAGAACGCCGGTTCGCTCAACCGGGCCACCGGCTCAGTCCGCCCCTGGCTGGTGACGGTCGCCCGGCGCATCGTCATCGACGGCCACCGCAGCCGGCAGGCCCGGCCGCGCGAGGTCGATCCGTCGCCGCTGGAGGTCATTCCCGCGGAGGACGAGATTGACAAGGCGTTGTGGCTGATGACGCTCTCGGACGCGCTCGACGATTTGACCCCGGCTCACCGGGAAGCATTGGTCGAGACCTACTTCAAGGGCCGTACGGTCAACGAGGCCGCCGAGGTACTCGGCATCCCCAGCGGGACTGTGCGATCCCGGGTTTTCTACGCACTTCGTTCGATGAAGCTCGCACTCGAAGAGAGGGGGATCACGGCATGAGCGACCACGAGTGGCTGCCGTTCGGGCCCCGGCCGACGGGTCCCCGCGGCCCCTCGGGGCCGTCAGGCCCCCCACGCCCGTCCGCGGGCCCCTTCGAGTTCCCCGTGGAAGGCCCGGAGCACGACGCCGCGGGTGCCTACGTCCTGGGCATCCTGGACGACGCCGAGGCGAGCGCCTTCGAGGCGCATCTGGCCGGCTGTGCGCTGTGCGCCGCCCACCTCGACGAGTTCGCCGGGATGGAACCCATGCTGGCGATGCTCGCGGAGGCCCCCGCGGCCCTCCCCGGTGCCCGCCCCGTGCCGCACGTCCCCGAGCGGCCGGCGCCGCGGCTGCTGGACAGCCTGGTCGACGAGGTTGCGCAGAAGCGGGCGCAGCGGCGGCGGCGCAGCAGATATCTGATCGCGGCGGCAGCGGTTCTCGTGATCGGCGGCCCCGTGGTCGCGGTCACGGCCACGGGCGACGACACCTCCGGGAAGTCGGTCCAGGCGGCCGATCCCCATCCGACGAGCCCCGCCGAGGACGCCTTCTTCCACCACATGACGGAGAAGCTGCAGGCGACGGATCCCACCACCCGGGTCGACGCCACGGTCGGAATGGAGCCCAAGGCCTGGGGGACGCACACGGTCCTGCAACTGAAGAACGTCAAGGGCCCGCAGAAATGCAGCCTGATCGCCGTGTCCAAGACCGGCGAGGAGGAGGTCGTCACCTCCTGGTCCGTTCCTAAGTGGGGGTACGGGATCGAGAATTCCACCCACGCGACTGCGAAGTACCCGCTGTACGTGCACGGCGGCGCGGCGATGGCGCGCAACGACATCGACCACTTCGAGGTGCGCACCTTCGACGGCGAGCGGCTGGTGGAGATCGACGCGTAAACGCAATACGGGCGGCAGGTGCGCCGGGGGCCCCTTTTCGCGTACGGTTGACGGCTGCCCAATGCACGTCAGAAGGGGGCCTCGGTGGCCGCGCAGGATGCCGCTGTCGATTCGTTGCGGGACCGGGAAATCGGTGTCGAACAAGTACATCTGGACCGGGTCTACCACCGTCTCGAAGAGAAGATCGACGAGGCGGAATTTCTCATGCACGACGCCGGCAAACGGGGGCAGGTCGGCACGCCGGGCGCGCTCGCGGAGCGGGACGCCCAGGTCTTCCGTGCCGGGGTCCACCTCAACCGGCTGAACAGTGAGTTCGAGGACTTCCTCTTCGGGCGGATCGACCTCCTCCACGGCAAGGACGGCGAACGCGGCCCGGACGGCGCCTTCACCTCCGTCGAGCCCGCCGACGACGCCGTACGGGAGGACAGCACCGCCGATGTCGCCGAGACGCTGCACATCGGCCGCATAGGAGTACTCGACTCCGACTACGCGCCCCTGGTGATCGACTGGCGTGCCCCGGCCGCCGCGCCGTTCTACCGGTCGACGCCCAAGGACCCGGGCAGGGTCGTACGCCGACGGGTCATCCGCTCCAAGGGCCGCAGGGTCCTCGGGGTCGAGGACGACCTGATGCGTCCGGAGCTGACCGCGTACCTGGGCGGCGACAAGCTGCCCGTCATCGGCGACGGTGCCCTGATGGCCGCGCTGGGCCAGGCCCGCAGCCACACCATGCGGGACATCGTCTCGTCCATCCAGGCCGAGCAGGACATGGTGATCCGCGCCCCCGCCGCCTCCGTCACGGAGGTCTCCGGAGGGCCCGGGACCGGCAAGACGGCGGTCGCCCTGCACCGGGCGGCGTACCTGCTCTACCAGGACCGGCGCCGGTACGCGGGCGGCATCCTCGTCGTCTCGCCGACGCCGCTCCTGGTCGCGTACACCGAAGGGGTGCTGCCCTCGCTCGGGGAGGAGGGCCAGGTCGCGATCCGTGCCGTCGGCTCGCTGTCCGACGAGGCGGCCGGCATCGAGGGCGCCACCACGTACGACGAGCCGGCCGTGGCCCGGATCAAGGGTTCCTCCCGGATGCTCCACGTGCTGCGCAAGGTGGCCCGCGGGGCGCTGGAGCAGCCCGCGCCCCGGCCCGCCGCCCAGGAGGGGCAGCTGGCGTTCGGGGAGGCGGAGGCCCCGGACGCGGCCGTCACCCCCACCCAGCTGAGGGTGGTGGCCTTCGGCGCCCGCGTCGAGCTGAACGGGGACGAGCTCCGGCGCATCCGGCACAACGTGCTCGGCGGCACCGCGCCCGTCAACCTGCTGCGCCCGCGCGCCCGCAAACTGCTCCTGGACGCCCTGTGGAACAAGTCGTCGGGCCGGGGCCGCTACACCGACCCCGAGCTCGCCGCGGAGCTCCGTTCGTCCTTCGACGAGGACGTGTCGACGGAGACCCCGTTCCTCACGTTCCTGAACGCCTGGTGGCCGGAACTCACCCCTCGCGGGGTGCTGGCCGCGATGGCCGACGAGCGTCGGCTGAGCCGCTGGGCGCGCAGGATCCTCAACCAGGGCGAGGTGCGCCGCCTCGCCCGTTCGCTGAAGCGGCTGGACGAGGACGGCAAGGGCCCGCTCTCCGTCCACGACGTGGCGCTCCTGGACGAGCTGCAGACGCTGCTGGGGACCCCGCACCGGCCGAAGCGGAAGCGTGAGCTCGACCCGCTGGACCAGCTCACGGGTCTGGAGGAGCTGATGCCGCAGCGCGAGGAGACCCAGCGCGAGCGGGCCGAGCGGCTGGCGGCGGAGCGCACCGAGTACGCGCACGTCATCGTCGACGAGGCGCAGGACCTGACGCCCATGCAGTGGCGCATGGTCGGCCGCCGCGGCCGGCACGCCACCTGGACGATCGTCGGCGACGCGGCGCAGTCCTCCTGGTCCGATCCGGACGAGGCGTCGGCGGCCCGTGACGAGGCGCTCGGCAACCGGCCGCGGCGCCGGTTCACCCTCACGGTCAACTACCGCAACCCGGCGGAGATCGCCGAGCTCGCGGCAAAGGTCCTGGCGCTCGCCATGCCGGGAATGGAATCCCCGGCCGCGGTCCGCTCGACGGGGGTGAAGCCGCGCTTCGAGACCGTACGGGACGGTGATCTCGCCGGGACCGTCCGCGAGGAGGCGCGAAGACTCCTCGGCGAGGTGGACGGCACCGTGGGTGTGGTCGTGGCGATGGACCGGCGCGCGGAGGCCCGTGCCTGGCTGGCGGAGCTCGGCGAACGGGTGGTGGCGCTGGGCAGCCTGGAGGCGAAGGGCCTGGAGTACGACGCCACCGTCGTCGTCTCGCCCGCGGAGATCGCGGACGAGTCCCCGGCCGGCCTGCGGGTGCTGTACGTGGCTCTCACCCGGGCGACGCAGCAGCTGACCGTGGTCTCGGGGGAGCGTGATCTGCCGGACGAGGACGGTGTTCCCGACCTGTTGAGGGACTGAGCCGAGGGGCCGCGAGGAAGCCGGCTGCTGCAGGCGGCGGTACTTTTCCGAGTCAACCCGTCGCGCAGGAATCACTTCTCCAGGGTGTTTGTTAGCCTGGTGTTGGCACCGGCTCGATCCAAGCCCCCGGGCCCAACCTTCGTCGCTTCGAGCGACCACTTGCCGCGAGGCGAGCATGGCGGGTCGGTGCCACCTGAGTGAAGAAGACAGACCCGCGTCACCTGATGGTGGCGCGGGTCTGTTTTCGTTTCCGCAGGGGTCAGCGGGAGGGCGCGGGACCTGCGAGGGGTTCCCTCGAACGAGTAACTTCTCGTATGGTGGAAGAAAGTTTCCGAAAGGCGGCAGTCATTACCGGCTACCGGCCGGTAGGTGCGACGATCGGAACGCGCGTACGGGGTGGATCCCATGTGCGTGCGACAGCAATGAAGCTCAGGAAAGCGAAGGACTCGGCCATGGCAACGGCGCCCAGCGTCTCGTACTCGATGACGGTCAGGCTGGAGGTGCCCGCGAGCGGCACAGCGGTCTCCCAGCTCACCACGGCCGTGGAGTCCTCCGGCGGTTCGGTCACCGGCCTCGATGTGACCGCTTCCGGCCACGAGAAGCTGCGGATCGACGTCACCATCGCGGCATCCTCGACCTCGCACGCGGACGAGATCGTCGAAGGTCTGCGCGACATCGAGGGCGTCATCCTCGGCAAGGTCTCCGACCGTACGTTCCTGATGCACCTCGGCGGCAAGATCGAGATGGCGTCCAAGCACCCCATCCGCAACCGTGACGACCTCTCGATGATCTACACCCCGGGTGTCGCCCGGGTCTGCATGGCGATCGCCGAGAATCCCGAGGACGCCCGTCGCCTGACCATCAAGCGCAACTCCGTCGCCGTGGTCACGGACGGCTCCGCGGTGCTGGGCCTCGGCAACATCGGCCCGATGGCGGCGCTCCCCGTGATGGAGGGCAAGGCGGCCCTGTTCAAGCGCTTCGCGGGCATCGACGCCTGGCCGATCTGCCTGGACACCCAGGACACCGACGCCATCGTCGAGATCGTCAAGGCGATCGCCCCGGGCTTCGCGGGCATCAACCTCGAGGACATCTCCGCCCCCCGCTGCTTCGAGATCGAGGCGCGGCTGCGCGAGGCACTGGACATCCCCGTCTTCCACGACGACCAGCACGGCACGGCGATCGTCGTCCTCGCGGCACTGACCAACGCCCTGCGCGTGGTCGGCAAGGCGATCGGTGACGTACGGGTCGTCATGTCGGGCGCGGGCGCCGCCGGTACGGCCATCCTGAAGCTCCTCATCGCCGCGGGCGTCAAGCACGCGGTCGTCGCCGACATCCACGGAGTGGTGCACGCGGACCGCGAGGACCTCGTCTCCGCCGACCCCGACTCGCCGCTGCGCTGGATCGCCGACAACACCAACCCCGAGGGTGTCACCGGCACCCTCAAGCAGGCCGTCGTCGACGCCGACGTCTTCATCGGCGTCTCCGCCCCCAACGTCCTCGACGGGGACGACGTCGCCGCGATGGCCGACGGTGCGATCGTGTTCGCCCTCGCCAACCCGGACCCCGAGGTCGACCCCACAATCGCCCGCGAGACGGCGGCAGTTGTGGCCACGGGCCGCTCCGACTTCCCGAACCAGATCAACAACGTCCTGGTCTTCCCGGGTGTCTTCCGCGGTCTGCTGGACGCTCAGTCCCGCACCGTCAACACGGAGATGATGCTCGCCGCCGCGCGCGCCCTCGCGGGTGTCGTCGCGGAGGACGAGGTGAACGCGAACTACATCATCCCGTCGGTCTTCAACGACAAGGTCGCGGGCGCGGTCGCGGGCGCGGTCCGCGACGCCGCGAAGGCGGCCGGCGCCGCCACGGCGACGCCGGATCCCGCCTAGGGCCTCTCGTTCGGATCAGGCCGGGCTCGCGGGGTCGGCCTGATCCGAACGGAAGACCCTGACACACGCCGTCCGCGGGGGTCGGCCACGGCTCCTGTGGACGGTGCCGTACCTCACGTCCGCGCGCCCCGTACGGCGCGTCGCGGGTCGCGACGTCCCAAACGCCCCTTTAGGGTGGGCGGGCAGCGAGCCCCACAGGCCCGGCATCCGCTGCGGACCGCTTCAAGAAGTCGACGGAACGTCACCACGGGCAATCAGTGGCGCTTTTCGTGTGACGTCGAGGGGTTCCGGATTGGCGTTACCGCCGCAGGTGGGGGCAGGATGCGTATTCGGGCGCGAGGGTCTGACATCAGACCCGGGTCCGGGGACTGTCAGAGGGCCCTGGCAGCATCGGCTTCGATCTCACGCCTCACAGGCAAGAAGAACACGGGAGTAACAACATGAACCGCAGTGAGCTGGTGGCCGCCCTGGCCGACCGTGCCGAGGTGACCCGCAAGGACGCCGACGCCGTTCTGGCCGCCCTCGCCGAGACCGTCGGCGAGATCGTCGCCAAGGGCGACGAGAAGGTCACCATCCCCGGCTTCCTGACCTTCGAGCGCACCCACCGTGCCGCTCGCACCGCTCGTAACCCGCAGACCGGCGACCCGATCAACATCCCGGCCGGCTACAGCGTGAAGGTCTCCGCGGGCTCGAAGCTCAAGGAAGCCGCCAAGGGCAAGTAAGCCCCGTAGGCATCAAGAAGGGCGGCCGTCCCGACCGGGACGGCCGCCCTTCGGCATGTCCGCGGGAGAGCGGCGGCACCCGCGGCGGGAGAGCGATGACATCTGCGGCGCCCGCACAGGGCCCGTACGGCCGCTGTGAGCCTCAGGTGTACGGAGTTGGGCGGTTGTGGCCCGTACGGGCCTGTACGGGCGTCCTGGGGCGTCTGTGGGGCAGTGCGTCCGGGGTCCGGCCGTGCGCGGCGGCGAACGGACCGCCGCCCCGGACCCTTGTGCGGGGCCGGGGCGGCGGACTGTGGTGCGCGGGGTGCGCAGTGTTGTGTGCGGCAGCACTGTGCGTACGCCGGAGCGCGTCCGGCGCGGTGTCAGACGAGTGAACCGCCCGGCAGTTCGACCTTCGCGCCGAGCTTCTCGAGCTTGTCCATGAAGTTCTCGTAGCCGCGGTTGATCAGGTCGATGCCGTGCACCCGGGACGTTCCCTGGGCCGCCAGAGCGGCGATCAGGTACGAGAAGCCGCCCCGCAGGTCCGGGATGACCAGATCCGCGCCCTGGAGCTTCGTGGGCCCGGACACGACCGCCGAGTGCAGGAAGTTCCGCTGGCCGAACCGGCAGTCGGAGCCCCCGAGGCACTCGCGGTAGAGCTGGATGTGCGCACCCATCTGATTGAGCGCCGAGGTGAAGCCGAGCCGGGACTCGTACACCGTCTCGTGGACGATCGACAGGCCGGCGGCCTGCGTCAGGGCGACCACGAGCGGCTGCTGCCAGTCGGTCTGGAAACCGGGGTGGACGTCCGTCTCCAGCGCGATGGCGTTGAGAGCGCCGCCGGGGTGCCAGAAGCGGATGCCCTCGTCGTCGATCTCGAAGGCGCCGCCGACCCGGCGGAAGGTGTTGAGGAACGTCATCATCGAGCGCTGCTGGGCGCCGCGCACGTAGATGTTGCCCTCGGTCGCCAGCGCCGCCGACGCCCAGGAGGCCGCCTCCAGGCGGTCCGGGATCGCCCGGTGGGTGTATCCGTCGAGCTTGTCGACACCGGTGATCCGGATGGTCCGGTCGGTGTCCATGGAGATGATCGCGCCCATCTTCTGCAGTACGCAGATGAGGTCCTCGATCTCCGGCTCGACGGCCGCGTTGGACAGCTCGGTGACGCCCTCGGCGAGGACGGCGGTCAGCAGGACCTGCTCGGTGGAGCCCACCGACGGGTACGGCAGCCGGATCTTCGTGCCGCGCAGTCGCTGCGGGGCCTCCAGGTACTGGCCGTCCGCCCGCTTCTCGATGGTCGCGCCGAACTGGCGCAGCACCTCGAAGTGGAAGTCGATCGGCCGTCCGCCGATGTCGCAGCCGCCGAGCCCCGGGATGAACGCGTGGCCCAGGCGGTGCAGCAGCGGGCC
The DNA here is from genome assembly GCF_036226745.1 of Streptomyces sp. NBC_00683. Classification (NCBI taxonomy): domain Bacteria; kingdom Bacillati; phylum Actinomycetota; class Actinomycetes; order Kitasatosporales; family Streptomycetaceae; genus Streptomyces; species Streptomyces sp. NBC_00683. Next base: position 5,318,918 of record NZ_CP109013.1, read on the forward strand.
GCAGAAGAGGATCGGGATGCGCGACGAGCCGGCGTGGGCGTCGATGTCGGCGACGTTCGCGCTCTCGACGTGCGAGGGGTCGAGGATGAGTTCGCCCGGCTCGTCACCGGGGCGGACGGTCACACCGTGCAGCTGCAGCAGTCCCCGGACCACCCGCACATCGCGGATGTCGGGAACGTTGCGGAGCCGGCTGGGCCCGCTGCCGAGCAGCGCGGCGACCATTGCCTTCGGCACCAGGTTCTTGGCGCCTCGGACGCGGATCTCGCCCTCCAGCGGGGTGCCGCCGTGGACAAGCAGGACATCGTCTGTGCCGGTCATGTATCTCGCGTTCCGGAGTGGTCGGGCAGGGGGCCATCGAAAAGGGTAATGGCCCCCCACCCCCCTTCCGTAAGTCACAGGGGGGTGTACGAACGTCATGAATCCGCCACAACACGTTCTGCCCCACAAGCCTTGCGGAGGGTTACCGTCCGCGAAGCGGTCCGATCCGGTCGGATTCGTGCGCTCCCCGTGCGCCTGTGCCGTGGCTGTGCGCCCTGAGCTGCACGGGACCGCCCGCGGCGGCCGGGCGGACCGGTTGGTCCCCACGGAGGGCGAAGATGCGGGATCATTTCTGCCATGACCGAGGTGTCCTCGCTCACAGGGCGGCTGCTCGTGGCCGCACCCGCCCTGGCGGACCCGAATTTCGACCGCGCGGTGGTACTTCTCCTCGACCACGACGAGGAGGGTTCGCTCGGCGTGGTCCTGAACCGCCCGACCCCGGTCGGCGTCGGTGACATCCTCGCGTCCTGGGCCGGCCTGACCGGTGAGCCGGACGTGGTCTTCCAGGGCGGCCCGGTCTCGCTCGACTCGGCGCTGGGTGTGGCGGTGATCCCCGGGGACGAGGGCCCGCTGGGCTGGCGACGGGTGCACGGGGCGATCGGCCTGGTGGACCTGGAGGCGCCGCCGGAGCTGCTGGCCGCGGCGCTCGGTTCGCTGCGGATCTTCGCCGGGTACGCGGGCTGGGGGCCCGGGCAGCTCGAGACGGAGCTGACGGACGGCGCCTGGTACGTGGTCGAGTCGGAGCCGGGCGATGTGTCGTCCCCGCGCCCGGAGAGCCTCTGGCGGGCCGTTCTGCGGCGCCAGCGCAGTGAGCTCGCCATGATCGCGACGTATGCGGACGACCCTTCGCTGAACTGATGCCCCGGGCTTTCAGTACGCTTGGCAGTTATGAGCACTCTTGAGCCCGAGCGCGGGGCAGGTACGGGGACCCTCGTAGAGCCGACGCCGCAGGTGTCGAACGGCGACGGCGACCACGAGCGCTACGCCCATTACGTCCAGAAGGACAAGATCATGGCGAGTGCCCTCGAGGGCACTCCCGTGGTGGCACTGTGCGGCAAGGTCTGGGTACCGGGGCGCGACCCCAAGAAGTATCCGGTCTGTCCCATGTGCAAGGAGATCTACGAGTCCATGGGCGCCGGCGGCGACAAGGACAAGGGCAAGGGCGGCAAGGACAGCAGCAAGAAGTAGTCCGCGGCCTCTTCACCCTCCGGGACCCTGACCCCCGGGGCGCGCAGCGATGCGCGCCCCGGGGGTCTTCTCCATGCCCGGTGCCTTTCGTGTGCGCGGGGGACGGGTATGCGAGTGCGGTGCGCGTTGCACGGGCTGCGCCGGGTGGTCACAGAGTGGTTGAGACCACTTGTCGGCGTGCGGGTGCGCCCTTACTCTCCTGCAAGTTGTGCAGAACGAAACGTGCGTTGCACAGGGTGCAACGACTGACCGGTAAGGGTTCCGGATGAAGCTTTCTGCCCGAATTGCCGCCCCGGCCGCCGCGCTTGTGCTGGCGGGACTCACCGCCACCGCCTGCGCGCCCCAGACCTCCGACACCGGCGCCGACGGGGACAAGAAGAGCGGCACGCTTCGCGTCTGGCTCTTCCAGGAAGTCGGCAACAAGCCCAAGGAGAAGGTCGTCGACGCGGCCGTCGCCGACTTCGAGAAGTCCCACGAGGGGGCGAAGGTCGAAGTCGAGTACATACCCGTCGACACCCGGGCCCAGCGCATCAAGGCCGCCTTCAACGACCCGAAGAGCGCCCCCGACCTCATCGAGTACGGCAACACGGACACGGCCGGCTACGTGAAGGACGGCGGGCTGGCCGATGTGAGCAAGGAGTTCGCGGCCTGGGGCGACGCCAAGGACACCGACCCGACCGCCAAGCAGTCCGTCACGGTCGGCGGCCAGGTGTACGGGGCGCCGCTCTTCGTCGGCGTACGCGCGCTGTACTACCGCACCGACATCTTCGAGGACCTCGGCATCGAGCCCCCCAAGTCCCAGGACGAGCTGATCTCCACGGCCAAGAAGGTCCACAAGGAGAAGCCGGACCTGTACGGCCTCGCGGTCGGCGGCGCGTACACCTACGGCGCGATGCCCTTCATCTGGGCGCACGGCGGCGAACTGGCCGACGAGACCGGGGTGACCTACGCGTCGGCCATCAACAGCGAGAAGGCGCGCAAGGGCATCGAGGCCTACACCTCGCTGTTCGGTGACGACAACTGCCCCGCCGCCAAGTGCGCCTCCATGGGCGGCAACGCGACCGTCACCGCCTTCGCGTCCGGCAAGGCGGCCATGGCGATCGGCGGCGACTTCAGCCACGCGGCCGTCGAGGCGGGCAGCGTGAAGGGCAAGTACGCCGTCGTGCCGCTGCCCGGCGTGGCGGAGGGCTCGATCGCCCCGGCGTTCGCCGGCGGCAACAACATCGGTGTGCTGAAGAGCAGTTCGCACCGAACCCTCGCCGTCGACCTGATGAAGTCGCTGACCGGCAAGAAGACCCAGGCGAAGATGTTCGACGCGATGGGTTGGCTGCCGACGTACACGGACGTACGCGCCTCGGTCGCGGAGAAGGAGCCCTTCGTCGCGCCGTTCGTCACCACGCTCGGCTCCGGAGCCAAGTTCGTCCCCGCCTCCCCGGCCTGGGGCCAGATCGACGCCTCGCTGGTCCTGCCGACGATGTTCCAGGAGATCGTCAGCGGCCGTAAGGACGTGGCGGCCGCCTCCGACGACGCGGCGAAGAAGATGGACGCGGCGTTCGCCGACGCGGGCTGACGATGACCGCGAACACGACGGCGTACAAAGCTCCCGAGAAGGCCGGGACGGGCGGCACGCCGGCCCGCCCGCCCCGGCGCCGCCCGGCATCTCCCGCGCGGCGCTCCGGCTGGACCCCCTGGCTGTACCTGCTGCCCGCGCTGGTCCTGCTCGGCGGGCTCCTGGTCTACCCGATCTACCAACTGGGCCTGATCTCCTTCCTGGAGTACACCCAGGCCCAGGTCAGCGGCGGCGAGCCGACCACCTTCCAAGGCTTCGGCAACTACGCGACCCTCTTCCGCGACAGCCAGTTCTGGCAGGTGCTCCTCGCGACCGTGCTCTTCGCCACGGCCTGCGTGCTCGCCACGCTGTTCGTCGGCTGCGCCCTGGCCGTCCTGCTGACCCGGATCCGGGCCCTGCCCCGGCTCGCGCTCATGATGGCCGCACTGGGTGCCTGGGCGACCCCGGCGATCACGGGCTCGACCGTCTGGGTCTTCCTCTTCGACCCGGACTTCGGCCCGGTCAACAAGGTGCTGGGGCTGGGCGACTTCTCCTGGACGTACGGGCGCTACAGCGCCTTCGCCCTGGTGCTCCTCGAAGTGCTCTGGTGCTCGTTCCCGTTCGTGATGGTGACCGTGTACGCGGGCATCCGGGCGATCCCCACGGAGGTGCTGGAGGCGGCCTCGCTGGACGGCGCCTCGCAGTGGCGGATCTGGCGGTCGGTCATGGCGCCGATGCTGCGGCCGATCCTGATCGTCGTCACCATCCAGTCGATCATCTGGGACTTCAAGGTCTTCACCCAGATCTACGTCATGACCAACGGCGGCGGCATCGCCGGGCAGAACCTGGTGCTCAACGTGTACGCGTACCAGAAGGCGTTCGCGTCCTCGCAGTACAGCCTCGGATCGGCGATCGGCGTCGTGATGCTGGTGATCCTGCTGGCCGTGACCCTGGTCTATCTGCGCCTGGTGCGACGCCAGGGGGAGGAACTGTGAGCACGCCGATGACCACGCGTCCGCGCATCCGGCGGCCCGGCAGGCTGGCGGCGGAGGCGGCCGCCCTCGTCATCGCCGTCGTGGTCGCCTTCCCCCTGTACTGGATGGTGCTCTCCGCGTTCAAGCCGGCGGGCGAGGTCCAGTCCACCGAAGCGCGGCCCTGGACGCTGTCCCCGTCCCTCGACTCGTTCCGCCGGGTCTTCGAACAGCAGGATTTCGGCCGCTACTTCCTCAACAGCCTGCTCGTCGCCGGCACGGTCGTCATCGCGTCCGCGCTGATCGCCTTCCTCGCCGCGACGGCGGTGACGAGATTCCGCTTCAAGTTCCGCACGACCCTGCTGATCATGTTCCTGGTCGCGCAGATGGTGCCCGTCGAGGCGCTGACCATTCCGCTGTTCTTCCTCATGCGGGACTTCGGACAGCTGAACACCCTGGGCTCGCTGATCCTCCCGCATCTGGCCTTCTCGCTGCCTTTCGCGATCTGGATGCTGCGCGGTTTCGTCAAGGCCGTTCCCGACGCGCTGGAGGAGGCCGCCTACATCGACGGGGCGAGCCGCACCCGCTTCCTGTGGCAGATCCTCTTCCCGCTGGTCTTCCCGGGACTTGTGGCGACGAGCGTCTTCTCGTTCATCTCGACCTGGAACGACTTCCTGTTCGCGAAATCGTTCCTCATCAGCGACACCTCCCAGTCGACGCTCCCCATGGCGCTGCTGGTCTTCTTCAAACCCGATGAGAACGACTGGGGAGGGATCATGGCCGCCTCGACGGTGATGACCGTTCCCGTGCTGGTCTTCTTCGTACTCGTACAGCGCCGTCTGGTCTCGGGACTGGGCGGAGCGGTTAAGGACTGACGTGCACAACCTGATTCCGGCGCCCGTACACATCGGCGACCCGGGCGGGTCCGGATTCCTCCTGGACCCGTCCACCACCATCACCGCGCAGGCGGGTACCGGGACGGCGGAGCGCTGGCTCCGGGCCACTCTCGGCGCCGCGTTCGGCCTGCCGCTCGCCCCGGGGGCGGGCGACGGCGGGAACACGGTCGAGCTGCGCGTCGACGCCTCCCTGGAGAGCGAGGGCTACCGGCTGGAGGTGACGCCCACCTGGGGCGTAAGGATCACCGGAGGCAGCGCCGCCGGAGTGTTCTGGGGTGCGCAGACCCTGCGTCAGCTCCTGGGTCCCGAGGCCTTCCGCCGCGCGCCCGTCAGCCCCGGCACGCAGCGGGGCATCCCGTACACCCAGATCGAGGACAGCCCCCGTTTCCCCTGGCGGGGCCTGATGCTCGACGTGGCACGGCACTTCATGCCGAAGGACGACGTCCTGCGCTACCTGGACCTCCTGGCCGCACACAAGCTCAACGTCTTCCACTTCCACCTCACCGACGACCAGGGCTGGCGCATCGAGATCAAGCGTTATCCCGGGCTCACGGAGACCGCTTCCTGGCGCACACGCACGAAATACGGTCACCGGGCCTCCGAGTTGTGGGACGAGACCCCGCACGGCGGTTTCTACACCCAGGACGACATCCGCGAAATCGTCGCGTACGCCGCCGAGCGGCATATCCGGGTCGTCCCCGAGATCGACATCCCGGGGCACTCGCAGGCAGCCATCAGCGCGTATCCGGAACTGGGCAACACCGACGTCGTCGACACGTCCGCCCTTTCCGTGTGGGACACCTGGGGCATCAACCCGAACGTACTCGCTCCCACCGACAGCACCCTGCGCTTCTTCGAAGGGGTCTTCGAGGAGGTGCTCGACCTCTTTCCCGCCGCCACATCGCCGTTCATCCATATCGGTGGCGACGAATGCCTCAAGGACCAGTGGAAGGAGTCACCGGCCGCCCAGGCCCGGATGGCCGAACTCGGCCTGACGGACGAGGACGAGCTCCAGTCCTGGTTCATCCGGCACTTCGACAGCTGGCTCACCGCCCGGGGACGCCGCCTCATCGGCTGGGACGAGATCCTGGAGGGCGGACTCGCCGAGGGTGCCGCGGTGTCCTCGTGGCGGGGTTACGCGGGCGGCATCGCCGCCGCCGAGGCGGGGCACGACGTCGTCATGTGCCCCGAGCAGCAGGTGTACCTGGACCACCGTCAGGACGGCGGCCCCGACGAACCGATGCCCATCGGATTCATCCGCACCCTGCAGGACGTCTACCGCTTCGAACCCGTGCCCCCGGGGCTCTCCGAGGAAGCGGCCGGCCACATCATCGGCACCCAGGCCAACGTCTGGACCGAGGTCATGCAGAACCGGGCCCGCGTCGACTACCAGGTCTTCCCGCGGCTCGCCGCCTTCGCCGAGGTCGCCTGGTCACGGCTCCCGGCCCCAGGCGAGCGGGACTTCGCCGACTTCGAACGCCGGATGGGCACGCACTACGCGCGGCTCGACGCCCTGGGCGTCGACTACCGCCCGCCGAGCGGCCCGCTGCCGTGGCAACGGCGCCCCGGAGTCCTGGGTCGCCCGATCGAGGGAGCGCCCCCGAACGTGTGAGTCCTGTCCAGGCCGGTCCGGCGCGAAACGAACAAGTCGTACGAACTCGCTGAAGAGTATCAATTCGCGCGCAGAGCAGAAGTTGTGCGAAAGGTTATTTTTCCGCTGGTCAGGGACAGATACACCCTTCGTGGACCCTCGCGCCGGTCCGCCCGGAAGATGTGCCAGAGTTGCCACGTCCCGGCCGTGAGCACGTACCGTACGGCGGACAGGCGGGACTGCCGGGACACCGGGAAGGGGCAGCTGGGTTGACCACGCACGCACCGCAGGCGATGCAGTCGGTAACGCTGCCGGCCTCGCTCGACGAGGCCGTGGCGGCTCTCGGCGCCATGCCTGCAGCCGTTCCCGTGGCCGGTGGCACGGACCTGATGTCGGCCGTCAACAAGGGGCTCCTGCGCCCCTCGGGACTGGTCGGCCTGGGCCGGATCAGCGAGCTGCGCGGCTGGCACTACCAGGACGGCCACGCCCTGCTCGGAGCCGGTCTCACCCACGCACGCATGGGGCGGCCCGACTTCGCCGCCCTCATCCCCGCACTGGCCGCCTCCGCCCGTGCCGCGGGCCCGCCCCAGATCCGCAACGCCGGCACGCTCGGCGGCAACATCGCCACCGCGGCCCCGACCGGCGACGCCCTGCCGGTGCTGGCGGCCCTGGAGGCCGAACTGGTCATCGCGGGGCCGGACGGCTCGCGCCGCGAGATCCCCGTGTCGCACCTGCTGGCCGGCCGCGAGATGCTCGGGCCCGCCGAGCTGATCGGCTTCGTCCGCGTACCGCTGCTGCACGCCCCGCAGGTCTTCCTCAAGGCGACCGGCCGCACCGGCCCCGGCCGTGCCACCGCCTCCGTCGCGATCGTCCTCGACCCGGCCCGGCGCGGGGTGCGCTGCGCGGTCGGCGCGATCGCCCCGATGCCGTTGCGCCCGCTGGAGGCCGAACGCTGGATCGCCTCCCTGATCGACTGGGACGGCGAGCGGGGCCTGGCCGCCGACGCGCTGGCCGCCTTCGGCGAGTACGTCGCCGCGGCCTGCATCCCGGACCAGGCACCACCGGACGACGGGGGAGAGGCACCGCCGCTGCCCCCGGCCGTACTCCACCTGCGGCGCACGGTCGCCGCGCTCGCCCGACGCGCGCTGGGGAGGGCACTGTCGTGAGCAATGAAGAGAACCCCGAGCAGCAGCACGGGCAGCCCGACCCGTACGGCGGCTGGCAGCCGACCCCGCAGAGCGGTGAGTACGACGCCGAGGCGACCGCCTTCGTCCACCTGCCTCCGGAGGACCTCGCCAACCTCGGGAACGACCCGCTGGCCGCGCCCGGCCAGGGCTACGTACCGCCGATGATCCTTCCGCTGACCCCGGCGGCCGGGCTGGACCCCGCCGCGACGGGCAGCTGGGTCGTGCGGACGCAGAGCCAACAGGAGCGGGCCGACCGCGAGGCGGGCACGGAGCCGGCACCGGACGCGGTCCACTGGCCGGACCCCAACCAGCAGGAGCCGTACCAGCAGCAGTACCCCGAGACCTCGCAGTACGGGCAGACGTCGTCGACGACCGCCCAGTGGAACTTCACCGAGGCCGTCCCGCCGGACACCACTCCCGCTCCGGACTCCGTTCCCGCCGAGCCTGCCGGGCACACCGGCCAGTGGACGATCCCGGTCGCCAACGGTGACCTCCCGGAGGAGTCCGGCGAGTTCGCAGCCTCGGCGCTCGCGTCCCAGTGGTACGCGGACGCGCCCCCCGCCACGCTGCCCGGCGGTGCGCCGGCGCCGTGGGCCACGCAGCCGCACGAGCCGTCGCCCGCGGACCCGGCCACGCCTTCGCCGGAGCCCGAGCAGGAGGCGGCGCACGAGGCCGCGCACGAGTCCGCCGCGCACGAGCCGGCAGCCGAGGCGGAGCACGAGGCCGCGCGGCAGGCTCCCGGGGAGGACTCCCTCGCCGGTCTGCCCGGGGCTCCGGGCAACGATCACGACGACCCCCGGGGCGCACCCGGTGAGCCCGAGGAGGCTCCCGAGCACTCCGGGGCGGCCGAGGTGCCCGACGACGCCACCACGCACGCCCCGGAGTTCGACGAGTCCGCGACGGCACTCCCGGACGCCCCCAGTGAGCACCCCGCCGCCTCGTACGTCCTGCACGTGAACGGCGTGGACCGCCCCGTCACCGACGCCTGGATCGGCGAGTCCCTCCTGTACGTGCTCCGCGAGCGCCTCGGCCTCGCCGGTGCCAAGGACGGCTGCTCGCAGGGCGAGTGCGGCGCCTGCAACGTCCAGGTGGACGGCCGCCTCGTGGCCTCCTGCCTGGTCCCCGCAGCCACCACCGCGGGCAGTGAGGTCCGTACGGTCGAGGGCCTCGCGGTCGACGGGGAGCCGTCCGACGTCCAGCGTGCCCTGGCCGAGTGCGGGGCCGTCCAGTGCGGCTTCTGCATCCCGGGGATGGCCATGACCGTCCACGACCTCCTGGAGGGCAACCACGCCCCCAGTGAGCTGGAGACGCGACAGGCACTGTGCGGCAACCTCTGCCGCTGTTCCGGCTACCGGGGCGTGCTCGACGCCGTACGCGAGGTCGTCGCAGGCCGGGAGGCGACCGCGGAAGCGGCCCACGCCGACGCCGAGGAGCCGCGGATCCCGCAGCAGGCGGCCCCCGGCGCGGGCAGCGCCCGGACACACCCCCACGAGGGAGACGCCCGGTGAGCACCGCGCCTCCCTCAGCACCGGCCACCCACACCACCCACACCTCCACCATCAGCTGCTTCCGCAGCGGGGCGAACGACAAGGAGGCGGCGTGAGCAACGACGCAGCCACCGCGACCAGCACCACCCGCACGAACCCCCCGCCGACCGAGGGAACCGGTCAGGACGAGGAAGTCCCCGCGCTCGGCCTGGGCGCGTCGCTCCCGCCCGCCGACGCCCGCGCCAAGACCGAAGGCACGTTCCCGTACGCGGCCGACCTCTGGGCGGAGGGCCTGCTGTGGGCGGCTGTGCTGCGTTCCCCGCACCCCCATGCGCGCATCCTGTCGATCGACACCTCGGCCGCCGCCGAGATGCCGGGCGTACGCGCCGTCGTCACCCATGAGGACATCCCCGGCGACGGGGCGTACGGCCGCAGTGTCGTCGACCGCCCCGTCTTCGCCTCCGAGCTGGTACGCCACCACGGCGAGTCGATCGCCGCGGTCGCCGCCGACCATCCCGACACCGCCCGCCTGGCCGCGGCGGCGATCGCCGTCGAGTACGAGGTGCTCGAACCGGTCACCGACCCGGAGAAGGCCTTCGCGGCCGAACCGCTCCACCCCGACGGCAACCTCATCCGCCACATCCCGCTGCGCTACGGCGACCCGGACACGGTGGGCGAGGTCATCGTCGAGGGCCTGTACCGCATCGGCCGTCAGGACCCCGCCCCGATCGGGGCCGAGGCCGGACTCGCGGTGCCCCGCCCCGACGGCGGCGTGGAGCTGTACACGGCGTCCACCGACCCGCACACCGACCGCGACCTCGCCGCCGCCTGCTTCGGCCTGGAGCCCGACCGGGTCAAGGTCGTCGTCACCGGCGTCCCCGGGGCGACCGGCGACCGGGAGGACCCGGGCTTCCAGATCCCGCTCGGCCTGCTCGCCCTGCGCACCGGCTGCCCGGTCAAACTGGCCGCTACGCGCGAGGAGTCCTTCCTCGGCCACGCCCACCGCCACCCGACGCTGCTGCGCTACCGCCACCACGCGGACGCCGAGGGCAGACTGGTCAAGGTCGAGGCCCAGATCCTCCTGGACGCCGGCGCGTACGCCGACTCCTCGTCCGAATCGCTGGCCGCCGCGGTGGCCTTCGCATGCGGCCCGTACGTCGTTCCGCACGCCTTCATCGAGGGCTGGGCGGTCCGTACGAACAACCCGCCCTCCGGCCATGTGCGCGGCGAGGGCGCGATGCAGGTCTGCGCGGCCTACGAGGGCCAGATGGACAAGCTGGCGGCGAAACTGGGCATCGACCCGGCCGAACTCCGCCTCCGCAACGCCCTGTCCACCGGCGACATCCTTCCCACCAGCCAGACCGTGACGTGCCCGGCCCCGGTGGCGGAACTGCTCCGCGAGGTCCGGGACTTCCCGCTCCCCGCGCTCCCGAAGGACGCCCCGGAGGACGACTGGCTGCTCCCGGGCGGCCCCGAGGGCGCGGGGGAGCCCGGAGCCGTACGCCGCGGAGTCGGCTACGCGCTCGGCATGGTCCACATGCTCGGCGCCGAGGGCACGGACGAGGTCTCCACGGCCACCGTCCGGGTCCACGACGGCGTCGCCACGGTCATCTGCGCTGCCGTCGAAACCGGCCAGGGCTTCACCACGCTCGCCCGCCAGATCGTCCAGGAGACCCTGGGCATCGAAGAGGTCCACGTGGCGGCGGTGGACACCGACCAGCCCCCCGCGGGCCCGGCGACGCACGGCCGCCACACCTGGGTCTCCGGCGGTGCGGTGGAGCGCGCGGCCAAGATGGTCCGCACCCAGCTCCTCCAGCCCCTGGCGCACAAGTTCGGCATGTCCACGGAGCTCCTCCAGATCGCCGACGGCAAGATCACCTCGTACGACGGTGTGCTCTCCACGACGGTCATGGAGGCCATGGACGGCAAGGAACTCTGGGCCACGGCCCAGTGCCGCCCGCACCCCACCGAACCCCTGGACGGTTCGGGCCAGGGAGACGCCTTCGTCGGCCTGGCGTTCTGCGCGGTCCGCGCGGTCGTCGACGTCGACATCGAGCTCGGCTCGATCCGTGTCGTCGAGATGGCGGTCGCCCAGGACGTCGGCCGGGTCCTCAACCCGTCCCAGCTGGCGACCCGTATCGAGGCCGGAGTCACCCAGGGCATCGGCGCGGCCCTCACGGAGAACCTCCGTACGGCCCGCGGCCTCATTCGTCACCCGGACCTCACGGGGTACGCGCTTCCGACGTCCCTGGACGCCCCGGACATTCGCATCGTGAAGCTGATCGAGGAACGCGACGTGGTTGCCCCCTTCGGCGCCAAAGCGGCCTCGGCGGTACCTGTGGTGACGTCCCCCGCAGCGGTGGCCGCGGCCGTCCGCGCGGCCACGGGCCGCCCGGTCAACCGCCTCCCGATCCGCCCGCAGGCGGCGGTGGCCACCCCCAAGTCCTGATCCGGCGGCGCCTGCCGTCTCAGCAGGCGCCGTCGTCGACGGTGGCGGTCAGGTCGTACTCGGGGATGGAGCCGCTGCTGCCGTCCGCTCCGGGGACGAAGATTCCGCCCTGTGCGGACTTCTCCTCCGTGACGTGCATGCAGAAGGCGGTGCCGGCGCCGTCCGCGGATATCTCGTAGTCGTGCCCGCCCCCGGCCCGTTCCACGGAGATGCGGTACGAGGGCCCCTGGCCCTCACCCGCCCTCGTGACGTCCGCCTCGATCAGCGAGGCGTAGCCGTCCGACGGGTCGCGGCGCGTCTGTGGTTCGGCGGCGAGGGACTCGGCCGCGCTCTCGGCGGCCTCCCGTACCTCGCTCGCGCTCCAGGAACCCTTGTCGATTGCGGCCTGGGCCGAACAGCCGCCGAAGACGAACACCCCGGCGACCCCGAACGCGGCGACCCGCCCGAACGCGAGCGCCCCGTCCGACGGCTGCCGCGCCGCCTGCGGCCGGGCCCGCCAGTACAGCCGGTACGGGCCGACCAGAGCGACGACGAGAAACGCCGCGGCCGTGACGAACGAGAAGACGACGACACCCATGCACGCACTCCGAACCCGGCAGGACAAGGCCCCAGATCGTACGCTCCGGCCCGGGGGCAACCGTGCGCACACAGGAACGGCCGCCCCCGCACCATGGGGGCGGCCGTTCCCTTTCGGGTTCTCCCGCTGGAGGCCGTGACCGGAATCGAACCGGTGTAACTCGAGTTGCAGTCGAGCCCCTAAACCACTCGGGCACACGGCCATGTGCCTCTTCTTCGTTCCGGTGTCGACGTTAGGCGCGGGACGCACGGGCCTCAAGGGTGTCGGCCCCGCTGCAACGCGACTGCCATACCGCGTTCATGTTCCGCGGGCGGTCCTACGACCAAGGGACGAGGGGGACCCCGCCCACCGACAGGGTCCAATTGATTGTTTGCCCCTTACTCTTGGCTCCATGAGCGCCCTGGAACCGCGTGACGCCGACGTCACGATCCCCTTCGAAGACACCGTCGACGCCGCCCCGCCGGAGGGCGTGCTGGGCCGGACCCACCGGGCGCTCAGCATCGGCATCGTCTCGGTCGTGCTGCTGATCGCCTTCGAGGCGACCGCCGTCGGCACCGCGATGCCGGTCGCCGCCCGTGAGCTGCACGGCATTCCGCTGTACGCGTTCGCGTTCTCCGCGTACTTCACGACCAGTCTCTTCGCCATGGTGCTCTCCGGGCAGTGGGCCGACCGGCGTGGACCGCTCGCGCCGCTCGCCACCGGGATCGGTGCCTTCGGGGCCGGGCTGCTGCTCTCCGGGACGGCCGGGAGCATGTGGATGTTCATCCTGGGCCGGGCCGTCCAGGGCGTCGGCGGCGGGCTCGTGATCGTGGCGCTGTACGTCGTCATCGGGCGGGCCTACCCGGAACGGATCCGCCCGGCGATCATGGCCGCGTTCTCGGCCGCCTGGATCGTCCCGTCCGTCGTCGGACCGCTCGCGTCGGGGACGGTGACCGAGCACCTGGGCTGGCGCTGGGTATTCGTCGGGATCCCGGTGCTCATCGTGCTGCCGCTGGGCCTGGCGCTGCCCGCGATTCGGCGGATGGCGGCCGGGCCCACGGACGCCGCGGCGGGGGCCGAGCCGTTCGACGGGCGGCGTATCCGGCTCGCGCTGGGGATCTCGCTGGGTGCGGGGCTGCTCCAGTTCGCCGGGCAGGAGCTGCGCTGGCTCTCGCTCGTCCCTGCCGTGGCCGGTGCCGCGCTGCTCGTACCCGCCGTGCGCGGGCTGCTGCCCCGGGGGACGATGCGGGCCGCGCGGGGGCTGCCCGCCGTGATCCTGCTGCGCGGGGTGTCGGCCGGGTCGTTCATCGCCGCCGAGTCCTTCGTACCCCTGATGCTGGTGACCCAGCGCGGGATGTCCCCGACGATGGCCGGGCTGTCGCTCGCGGCCGGGGGGCTGACATGGGCGCTCGGCTCGTACGTGCTGGCCCGGCCCCGCCTGGAGGCGCGCAGGGAGTCCCTGATGGTCGTGGGCATGGTCCTCGTCGCCGTGGCGATCGCGGCGGCGCCGACCGTGCTGATCGAGTCGGTGCCGGTCTGGATCGTGGCCGTGGCGTGGGCCGTCGGGTGCTTCGGCATGGGCATGGTGATCGCGTCGACGAGCGTGCTGCTGCTGAAGCTGTCGGCCCCGCAGGAGGCGGGCGGCAACTCCGCCGCCCTGCAGATCTCGGACGGGCTGTCGAACGTGCTGCTGCTCGCCGGCGGCGGTGCGGCGTTCGCCGCGCTCGGCGGCGGCGCGGTGGGGGCGGCCGCGCACGGTGCGGTGGGGAGCGGGACCGCCGGATCGCACCCGGGGGCGTTCGCGGCGGTGTTCCTGCCGATGGCGGGGGTTGCGCTGGTGGGGGCGTGGGTGGCCACGCGGGTGCGGACGGACGCGTAGCACCGTGGGGGAGCAGCCGCCCGGGTTCGCCAGGTGCTCGTGTTCTGTGAAGCGGGTCTCAGCCGTGCCGAACCACGGCTGATTCGTACGGGGTTCCGCGCCGCCCGCCGGTAGGGTGGCCCGGTTGTCGTATTGCTTACGAGCCGTTCCGGCCCGTAGGGACAGCACGCAAGGACAGCGCCACACGTACCCGAGTGCCCCGAACCGGAGACCGTGACTACTACCGCCTCCCACCACCTCTCACCCGCCTTTCCCGGCCGCGCCCCCTGGGGTACGGCCGGCAAGCTGCGAGCCTGGCAGCAGGGCGCCATGGAGAGGTACATCCAGGACCAGCCGCGCGACTTCCTCGCCGTCGCGACCCCCGGCGCGGGGAAGACCACCTTCGCGCTGACCCTCGCGTCATGGCTGCTGCACCACCATGTCGTGCAGCAGATCACCGTCGTCGCGCCCACCGAGCACCTCAAGAAGCAGTGGGCGGAGGCCGCGGCGCGCATAGGCATCAAGCTCGACCCCGACTACAGCGCCGGGCCCGTGAGCAAGGAGTACCACGGGGTCGCTGTCACGTACGCGGGAGTCGGCGTGCGTCCGATGCTGCACCGCAACCGGTGCGAGCAGCGCAAGACGCTCGTGATCCTCGACGAGATCCACCACGCCGGTGACTCGAAGTCCTGGGGCGAGGCGTGCCAGGAGGCGTTCGACCCGGCGACCCGGCGGCTCGCGCTCACCGGTACGCCGTTCCGGTCGGACACCAACCCGATCCCCTTCGTGGCGTACGAGGAGGGCAACGACGGCATCCGGCGGTCCTCGGCCGACTACACGTACGGCTACGGCAACGCGCTCGCCGACGGCGTCGTCCGGCCCGTGATCTTCCTCAGCTACAGCGGCAACATGCGGTGGCGCACCAAGGCCGGTGACGAGATCGCCGCCCGGCTCGGCGAGCCGATGACCAAGGACGCCATCGGGCAGGCCTGGCGCACCGCGCTGGCGCCCACCGGCGACTGGATCCCCAATGTGCTGAGCGCCGCCGACAAGCGGCTGACCGAGGTGCGCAAGGGCATTCCGGACGCGGGCGGCCTGGTCATCGCGACGGACCAGGAGTCGGCGCGCGAGTACGCCAAGATCCTCAAGCGGATCAGCGGCGAGAAGGTGACCGTCGTCCTCTCCGACGAGAAGGCCGCCTCGAAGCGGATCGACCAGTTCACCGAGGACGGCTCGCGCTGGATGGTCGCGGTGCGGATGGTGTCGGAGGGCGTCGACGTGCCGCGTCTCGCGGTCGGCGTGTACGCCACCACCATTTCGACGCCGCTCTTCTTCGCGCAGGCCGTCGGCCGTTTCGTACGGTCGCGGCGGCGCGGCGAGACCGCCTCCGTCTTCGTCCCGACGATCCCGATGCTCCTCGACTTCGCGAACGAGATGGAGGTCGAGCGCGACCACGTACTCGACAAGCCGAAGAAGGGCAGCGACGAGGAGAACCCGTTCGCCGAGGAGGACCAGCTCCTCGCGGACGCGGAGAGGCTCGAGGACGAGGAGACCGAGGAACAGCTGCCCTTCGAGGCGCTGGAGTCCGACGCGGTCTTCGACCGGGTGCTGTACGACGGTGCCGAGTTCGGCATGCAGGCGCACCCGGGCAGCGAGGAGGAGCAGGACTACCTGGGTATCCCGGGACTGCTCGAACCCGACCAGGTGCAGCTGCTCCTCCAGAAGCGGCAGACCCGGCAGATCGCGCACAGCCGCCAGAAGCCGGCCGCGGAGGCCGATCTCCTGGAGAAGGCGGCCGAGAACCGGCCCGTGGTCACGCACAAGAAGCTGCTGGAGCTGCGCAAGCAGCTCAACACGATGGTGTCGGCGTACACGCATCAGAGCGGCAAGCCGCACGGTGTGATCCACACCGAGCTGCGGCGGGTGTGCGGCGGGCCGCCGAGCGCGGAGGCGACGGCCGGGCAGATCCAGGACCGGATCAAGAAGGTCCAGGAGTGGGCCACCCGGATGCGGTGAGCGGCCGCCGGTGAGGTGAGCCGGACGGCAGGAGCGACGGCGCGGGCCGGTACGGGGGAGTGCGCCCCGTACCGGCCCGCGCCGTTCCCGTGCGCCGGCGCACGGGAACGACGTGCGTGCGCGGGAAATTTTGAAACTTTTATTCACGATGGGTTAACAACCGTTCACGTGTGGTGTACGGAGCGTCGCGTCGACGTCACCCGACTTGAACGCGCGTAGATGTTCGCGTTCCGGACGGTTCCGCGCTGACCGGCGGTTATGTCATCGCGTTTTTGGGAGCGCCCGGATTCTGGACGAGGGCTTCCGCTGAGCGGACCCGGTCGCTAATGTCCCCGAAACATGAAACGCCCCGTGGCAGCGTGGCCGCGGAGCGCAGCCGGTGCCATGGCCAGTCGGCGGCCTCTCCGTGCGTCGCCGCTGGGACTGGCGTCTCACTTCCGGGAGAACCGCCCCGCTCACCAAGAGGGAGAGGGCGTCGTGACCGCGGAGACTTCTCAGACGCTCGACCGGGGACTGCGTGTCCTCAAGCTGCTCGCCGATACCGACCACGGTCTGACCGTCACCGAGTTGTCCAACAAACTCGGCGTCAACCGCACCGTGGTCTACCGACTGCTCGCCACTCTGGAACAGCACGCGCTCGTCCGCCGTGATCTGGGTGGCCGGGCCAGAGTCGGCCTGGGCGTGCTGCGCCTGGGCCGCCAGGTGCATCCGCTCGTCAGGGAGGCGGCACTGCCCGCGCTGCGTTCCCTGGCCGAGGACATAGGGGCAACCGCCCACCTCACACTCGTCGACGGGGCCGATGCGCTCGCGGTCGCGGTCGTCGAACCGACCTGGACCGACTACCACGTCGCCTACCGGGCCGGCTTCCGCCACGCACTGGACAGGGGCGCCGCGGGCCGGGCGATTCTCACCGCCCGGCAGAAGACGGTCGCCGACCATCCCGGCTACACCCTCACCCACGGCGAGCTCGAAGCCGGCGCCTGCGGCGCCGCCGCGCCGCTCGTCGGGGTGTCCGGGGTGGAAGGCAGTGTGGGTGTGGTCATGCTCGCCGACGCCGTACCGGAGAGGGTCGGCCCGCGCGTGCTCGACGCGGCCCGGGAGGTCGCGGACGCGCTGCGCTGAAAGCGCGTGGGGACTGCGCGCGGGGACGGGGAGACCCGGCCCCCCGCGCAGTCCTGCGGAACAGGGGGCGTGCGGCGGCGGATAGATTGGGCTGGTGCTCCTTCGTCTCTCGCGCCCCCGCATCCTCGCCCTCTGCGCGCTGCCGGTCCTCGCCCTGTTCGGTACGGCCGCCTTCGCGCCGCTGCCGTTCACCCTGGCGCAGCCCGGGACGACCGCGGACGTCCTCGGGGACGACCAGGGGAAGCCGGTCATCACGATCAAGGGTGCGCCGACCCGCGCCACCGACGGCGAGCTGCGGATGACGACCATCGTCGCCACCGGGCCGGAGGCCGACGTCGGGATCGGTGACGTGGTCGACAGCTGGTTCAGGACGGACCGCGCGGTCATGCCCCGCGACTCCGTCTACCCGACCGGCGGTTCCGAGAAGGAGATCGAGCAGCACAATCTCCAGGACATGGAGGAGTCGCAGGACGTCGCCGTCGACGCGGCCCTGAAGTACCTCGGCAAGGCCCCCGGTTCGGTCGACATCACCCTGCACCTCGCGGACGTCGGCGGCCCCAGCGCGGGCCTGTTCTTCTCGCTCGGCATCATCGACAAGCTCGCGGGCGACGGCTCCGGCGGCGACCTGACCGGTGGCCGTACCGTCGCCGGTACGGGGACGATCGAGGCCAACGGCGCGGTCGGTGCTGTCGGCGGGGTCTCCCTGAAGACGCAGGCAGCCCGGCGTGACGGTGCGACCGTCTTCCTCGTGCCCAGGGCGGAGTGCAAGGAAGCGAAGGCGGAGCAGCCGAAGGGCCTGCGGCTGATCCCCGTCACGACACTGAAGAACGCGGTGTCCTCGCTGAAGGCTCTGGAGCAGGGGGACAAGGTCCCGAGCTGCTGACCGGCTCCCCGGGCCCCTCCATGGTGCGCCAGGCCGGGAACACCAGAGGGCTCAGCGTCGCCAGGAAGTACACCCCGCCCATCGCCAGCAGCGCACCCGTCGCTCCCATGCCCTCGACCAGCAGGCCCGCCACGAGGCCGCCCACCGGCATGGCGAGCTCGCAGCCCGCGGTGAGGGCGCCGGACACCCGGCTGCGCAGTTCCTGGGGGACGCGTTCGTACGTCATCGTCGTCAGGATCGGGTTGAGCATGCCGCCCGCGACACCGCCCAGCGCCATGGTGACCGCCAGTGGAAGTGTCGTCCCGGTCAGCGCGGCGACCAGGAACCTCGGCGCCCCGCACAGCATCACGCACACCGTGAACACGGCCCGCCGCGAGAAGCGGTGCCCCACCGCCCCGTACAGCAGAGCGCCCGTGAGGCCGCCGGCGCCGAAGAGTGCGGTGAGCAGCCCGAGATCGGTGGCCCCGCCCAGCTCGCCCTCCGCGTGCACGGGCAGCAGGACGGCGTTCCATCCCTGGTCCGTGCCGTTCATGAACATCACCATGACGACCACGGCGAGCAGCAGCCGGTTGCCGAGCAGGTAGGTGTAGCCCTCGCGGAGTTCGGCGCGGTACGTACGCAGCGAGACGGGGGCCGCGGCCTTGTGGGGCTCGGCCGCGCCGACCCCTCGTACGCCGGCTGCGACCAGAAGTGCGGACAGTGCGAAGGTCGCCGCGTCCAGCAGGAGCACGGTCTCGGCTCCGACGACCGCGATCAGTACGCCCGCGAGCGCCGCGCCGACCATGCGGGCGCCGCGCGACACCGCGTCGAAGAGGCTGGCGGCGCGGGCGAGCGTGGTGCCCGCGTGCTCGGCGAGATCGGGTACGAGGACGTAGCGCGCCGTGTTGCCGGGTGTGTGGGCCAGCCCGTTCAGCGCCATCAGCGCGCACAGCATCCAGAATTCGAGTGCGCCCGCGTAGTGCAGCAGCGGGATCGTGGCGATGGCCGCGCCGCAGACCGTGTCGGAGGCGACGGCGACCCGGCGCCGGCCGATCCGGTCGATGACGGGCCCGCCGATCAGCGCGGCGACGACGATCGGCAGGGTCGCGCAGAAGGCGACGACGCCGGCCCGGCCGGCGCTTCCGGTGGTCTCCAGGACGAACCACGGGACCCCGATGAGGGTCAGCGAAGTGCCTGCTGTGGATATGGAGTTGGCCGCCAGGACGGCGGCGAGCGGGATGCGGTCCCGCGCCTGCTGCCCCCCGTCCACGTCAGGCCGTTCGCGCGGCGCGTGCCGGGGGAGGCGTGCTCTGGGCCAGCCGGAGGCCGAGCTCGACCATCGTCCAGCCCATCCGGTGGCGCAGTCCGGGGCGTACGGGGGAGAAATCGGCCGCGGCGCGGTGGAGTTCGGCGGCGCGGTAGGTGTGGAGCAGACGGTGGATGTCGTTGTGCATGACGGTGATCCCCTCAGTCGGTGGGGCGCGGGAACACATGCAGGTGGGTGCGGACCACGGCCGAACCCTCGGTGCCCTCGGGGACGCGGCCCCGGTAGCTGTTCACCAGCTCCTGCATCTTCTCCGCGAGCTCCACGGAGAGTTCAGGGGTGAGGCGCAGCTTGAAGTCGCTCATGTCGAACGCCTGGCGCCACTCCTCGGGCCATTCGTGCATCGTCCCGAGCCAGGTGTTCAGTTCCTGGGCATGTGTGGTCGCCACCTCGTGGAGCACGACTCCGATGGCTCCGCGCACCTCGGGGTCCGGGTGCTGCAGGAAGTTCTCCGAGCGCCCGAAGACCGTGCCTGTGTGGACGGCCTTCCACCACCGCTCGCGCCCCTTGCCGCGCTCCGGGTCGTCCTCGACGAAGCCGTAGGACGCGAGCTGGCGCAGGTGGTAGCTGGTGGCGCCGCTCGATTCGCCGAGCCGGTCGGCGAGACCGGAGGCGGTGGCGGGACCGAACTCCCTCAGGGTGTTCAGCAGCCGGATGCGCAGGGGGTGGGCGAGGCCGCGCAGGGTGCGGGTGTCGACGTGGTGGATCTTCAGGTCGTCGGCGTACGGGACCGGGCGCTCTTCTGGCTCGTTCGGTGGCATGGCACGACCATAGAGTTGCAAAGACTGCTTTGCAACACATTTTTTGCAACGACTTCTTTGGAAGTTCTGGCGCCCTGCTCAGCCCACCCGGATGAACCCCTCCTCCACCAGCCAGTCCAAGGCCACCTCGTGCGGGTCCTGCCCGTCCACGTCGACCTTGGAGTTGAGCTCCTGCGCGAGCTGCGTCGTCAGCAACTCGGTCACCGGGGCCAGCAGCCCGGCGATCTCCGGGTACTTCTTCAGGGTCGCCGTGTGGATGGCGGGGGCCGCGTTGTAGTTGGGGAAGAACTGCTTGTCGTCCTCCATGACGTCCAGATTCATCGCCTTGATGCGGCCGTCTGTGGTGTATACCTCGCCGAGCAGGCAGGAGTCGGACTCGGACACCTGGGTGTAGATGATCCCGGCGTCCATCTTCTTGATGTTCGCGGCCGGCAGGTTCATCCCGTACAGCTTCTGCATGCCGGGCAGCCCGTCGTCGCGGGAGGCGAACTCGTTCTCGACGCAGACCGTGACGGCCTTCGGGTCCTTCTTCGCGAGTGCGGCCACGTCCGACAGGGTCTTCAGGTGGTACTTGGCGTTGTTCTTCTTGCTGATGGCCAGGGCGTACGTGTTGTCGAGCGTGGACGGCGGGAGCCAGGTCACCCCGTTGCCCTTGTCCTCGTCGCGGACGACCTCCCACTGCTTCTGCGGGTCGACGACCGGCTTGGCGTGGCCGAGATAGGTGATCCACGCCGTGCCCGTGTAGTCGTACAGGGCATCGGCCTCGCCCTTGACGACCGCCTCGCGCGCGCTGATCGACCCCGGCAGGTTCGTCCGGTCCAGCACCTCGGCGCCGGCCGCCTTGAAGATCAGGCCCATGATCTGCCCGAGGATGATGTTCTCGCTGAAGTTCTTCGAGGTCACGGTCAGCGACGCGCCCCTGAGCGGCTGCCCCTTCCCGACCGATCCCGGTTCCACCTCGTCCACCAGCGGCGAACCGCTCTTCAGCCCGCACCCCGTGAGCAGCAGGGCGAGCGCGGCGGCCGATGCCAGGCCCGTACGTACCCTCACGCTTCCTCCAGTCCGCGCGGTGTGAGCCACAGTTCGACCAGCGAGGCCAGCCAGTCCACCAGCAGTGCCAGCACCACCGTCAGAACGGAACCGAGGATCAGCACGGGCATGCGCTGCGTCTGGATCCCCGAGGTGATCAGGTCGCCGAGTCCGCCGCCGCCCCCGAAGGTGGCCAGGGTCGCCGTGCCCACGTTGAGCACCAGGGCCGTCCGTACGCCCGCCAGGATCAGCGGGACGGCGAGCGGCAGCTCGACCCGGGTCAGCGTCCCCATGGGCGACATCCCGATGCCCCGGGACGCCTCGACGAGCGTCGGTTCGATCCCCTTCAGGCCGGCCACCGTGTTGGAGAGCACCGGCAGCACCGCGTAGATCACCATCCCGACGATCGCCGTGGACGGGCCGATGCCCAGCCAGATCACCAGCAGTGCCAGCAGCCCGATCGCGGGGGTCGCCTGGCCGATGTTGGCGAGGACCGTGACCCCGGGGGCCGCCTTGTTCAGGCCGCGCCGGGTCAGCGCGATACCGAGGGGGATGGCGATGATCAGCACCCAGAAGGTGGAGATCGCGGTCAGTCTGACGTGCTGCCACCAGCGCACTTCGACGATGTCGCCGGCCAGCGAGTTCTCCGCGATCGAGTCGAGGTCGACGTTGGTGATCCACAGGTACGTCGCCACGAGGACGACCGCGCAGACGGCCGGTACCACCACGAGCTTCTGCCAGGTGATCCGGCGGGCCGGTCGGGGCGGCGCGGGGGAGGGCTCCGCCTCCTCGTCACGAAAGGCGTTGCCGCGCACATCCTGCTCCCCGGGCGGCGGTGTTCCCTCGGGGGGTGCCTGACGACTGGGGGTCATAGCCCGCTGCCACCCCCCTCCAGCTCCTGCTCGGTCCGATGGACCCGCAGGTGCTCCAGATCGTGCTGGTGCTCCATCGCGGTGAGCCGGTCGGCCTCCAGGAGCTCCTGCACGGAATTCATCAGCGTCTGCATGTCGACGACGCCGATGAACTCCCCGCGCCGCCCCGTCACGGCGACCCGCCCGCTGCTGTCGGTCAGCACGGCCTCCAGCGCGTCGTGGAGCGTCGCGTCCCGGGTCACGGTGTCGTGCACCAGCTGCCCGGCCCGGGCCAGCGAGCCCTTGGCCCGCATCAGGTCGCCGCGCCGCAGCCACTTGTACGGGCGGTTCCTGCGGTCCAGCATCAGCAGCTCGTTGTGCCCGCCGTCGCGCAGCTTGTCGAAGATCGACTGGAGCGGGTCCTCGACGGTCACCGTCGGGAAGTCGGCGATCCCGACATCCCGTACACGGGTGAGGTTGAGCCTCTTCAACGCCGCGCCCGCCCCCACGAACCCGGACACGAAGTCGTCCGTCGGATTGGTGAGGATGGCCTCCGGGGTGTCGAACTGGGCGATGTGCGAACGCTCCCGCAGCACCGCGATCCGGTCGCCCAGCTTGATCGCCTCGTCGAAGTCGTGCGTGACGAAGACGATCGTCTTGTGCAGCTCGTGCTGGAGCCGGATCAGCTCGTCCTGGAGGTGATCGCGGGTGATGGGGTCGACCGCGCCGAACGGCTCGTCCATCAGCAGCACCGGCGGGTCCGCGGCCAGTGCCCGCGCCACGCCGACCCTCTGCTGCTGGCCGCCGGAGAGCTGGCGTGGATAGCGCCCGTGGAACTCCCGCGGATCGAGACCGACCAGGTCGAGCATCTCCTCGACCCGGTTCTTCACCCCGGACTTCGACCAGCCGGTCATCTTCGGTACGAGGGCGATGTTCTCCGCGACCGTCATGTGCGGGAAGAGCCCGGAGGACTGGATCGCGTAGCCGATCTTGCGCCGCAGCTTCACCCCGTCCATGTCCGTGACGTCCTCGTCGTTGATCCTGATCCGCCCGGACGTCGGCTCGATCAGCCGGTTGATCATCTTCAGCGTCGTGGACTTCCCGCAGCCGGAGGGCCCCACGAGGATCACGGTCTCGCCGGCCTTGATGTCCATGGAGACGTTGTCGACGGCCGGAGCGGGGCTGCCGGGATAGGACTTGGTGAGGTTCTCCAGCCGGATGGTGGCACCCGAGGTGGTGGTGCCGGACGCGGGAGTCCCCGTCGGTCCGGTGCCGGTGACGGTTTCAGACACGGATCCCCCTCGGGATGGTGAGCCGTCCGAGCAGGACGTACGCGGCGTCGAAGAGCAGGGCGAGGATGACGATGCCGAGCGTGCCCGAGAGGACCTGGTTGATCGCGTTGGCACTGCCCAGCGAGGCGAGACCGCGGAAGATCTCGTTGCCGAGGCCGGGACCCGAGGCGTACGCGGCGATGGCGGCGATGCCCATCAGCATCTGGGTGGAGACCCGGATCCCGGTGAGGATCGGCGGCCAGGCGAGCGGCAGTTCCACTCGGCACAGCTGCGCCGTACGTGACATCCCGATGCCCTTCGCCGCGTCGACGAGGGCCGGGTCCACGCCCCGGAGTCCGACGATGGAGTTGCGGACGACGGGCAGTAGCCCGTACAGGGTCAGGATGATCACGGTCGGCGGGACCCCGAGGCCGACCAGCGGGATCAGCAGGCCGATCGCCGCGAGCGACGGGATCGTGAGGATCATGGCCGTCGACGTGACGGCCAGCGACCCGCCCCAGCTGCTCCGGTAGCTGACCACGCCGATCAGGACGCCGAGCAACGTGGCGATGACCATGCACTGGAAGACGGCGCTGACGTGCTGGAACGCGTCGGTGAGCAGCTGCTGGTGCCGGGTGCTCACGTACTCCCAGAAGTTCACATGTCGCTCCTCGGATCAGTCGGTGTCCTGTGCAGCCTGCTCGACGAGCGGGAGAATACGCAGCGGGACCGGGTTTTCCATGACGATGGCCGTGGACGCCCGGACAATGCCATCCAAACCGACAACCCGGTCGATCACCCGCTGGAGATCGGCGTTGGAACGGGCGACGAGCCGGCAGAGCATGTCCCCGTGCCCGGTGGTGGTGTGCAGTTCGAGCACCTCGGGCACGCCACTCAAATGGGCCCGCACATCGGCACCTTGGCCCTGCCTGATCTCCAGCGTGGCGAACGCGGTCACGGGGTAGCCGAGCGCCGCCGGGTCGACGTCGGGGCCGAAGCTCCGGATGACGCCATTCGACTGAAGGCGGTCCAGCCGCGCCTGCACGGTCCCGCGCGCCACCCCGAGCCGCCGTGAGGCCTCCAGTACACCGATACGGGGCTCACGGGCCAGCAGCACGATGAGCCGGCCGTCCAGATGATCGATCGCCATGATCCGCCTCCTGATGGGCACCCTGTACGGATAGCCCGCTCATCATCGCCATCCGCTGTACAGATTGACCAGCGAATACGCGAACTGTTGCGCACCTTGCGAAGCGGCGGGAACCTTCGGACATGACTGAGACTCTGCACACCACGCCCGACACCGCCCGGCAGGCCGATCCCTTCCCGGTCAAGGGAATGGACGCGGTGGTCTTCGCCGTGGGCAACGCCAAGCAGGCGGCGCACTACTACTCGACCGCCTTCGGCATGAAGCTCGTCGCCTACTCCGGACCGGAGAACGGCAGCCGCGAGACCGCGAGTTACGTCTTGACCAACGGTTCCGCCCGCTTCGTCCTCACCTCCGTCATCAAGGCGTCCACCGAGTGGGGCACCTTCCTCACCGACCACGTGAACGCCCACGGCGACGGCGTGGTCGACCTCGCGATCGAGGTCCCCGACGCCCGCGCCGCGTACGCGTACGCGGTCGAGCACGGTGCGCAGGGCATCACCGAGCCGTACGAGCTGAAGGACGAGCACGGCACGGTCGTCCTGGCCGCCATCGCCACGTACGGAAAGACCCGCCACACGCTGGTCGACCGCTCCGGCTACGACGGCCCGTACCTGCCCGGCTTCACCGCGGCGGCCCCGATCGTCGAGCCGGCCGCCAAGCGCACCTTCCAGGCCATCGACCACTGCGTCGGCAACGTCGAGCTCGGCCGGATGAACGAGTGGGTGGCGTTCTACAACAAGGTCATGGGCTTCACCAACATGAAGGAGTTCGTGGGCGACGACATCGCCACCGAGTACTCCGCCCTGATGTCGAAGGTCGTCGCCGACGGCACGCTGAAGGTGAAGTTCCCGATCAACGAGCCGGCGATCGCGAAGAAGAAGTCGCAGATCGACGAGTACCTGGAGTTCTACGGCGGCGCGGGCGTCCAGCACATCGCGCTCGCCACGAACGACATCGTCGCCTCCGTGAAGGCTATGCGGGCGGCCGGCGTGCAGTTCCTGGACACTCCGGACTCCTACTACGACACCCTCGGCGAGTGGGCGGGCGAGACCCGGGTCCCCGTGGAGACGCTGCGCGAGCTCAAGATCCTGGTCGACCGCGACGAGGACGGCTACCTGCTGCAGATCTTCACCAAGCCGGTCCAGGACCGTCCGACGGTCTTCTTCGAGATGATCGAGCGCCATGGCTCGATGGGCTTCGGCAAGGGCAACTTCAAGGCGCTGTTCGAGGCGATCGAGCGCGAGCAGGAGAAGCGCGGCAACCTCTGATCCACCGAGCGACGGCGGGGCCTTCCGGCAGTCGGAGGGCCCCGTCGGCCGCGTGGTGCCGCATGCGGCCGACGGGGACACGCGCGGGCCGGGGGTCCTTGATCGTGCTGATCGGGTGAGGTAGGGGCGCGGCGGGAGTTGTCCCGGCCGGGCGTGGGACGGATGAGGGAGCCGCGACGTCGCGGCCTGCGGCCGAGCGCGCCGCAGCTTCCGACGGGAGCCCCCACTCGATGAACCGCCTCACCGCGTCCGTCTCCGCCGCTGCAGTGGCGGCCGGCGCCTCCCTCGCCCTGCTCGCCCCCTCCGCCGTGGGCGCGGCGGCAGCGAACGTCGTACAGCAGGTCAGGGCCGTCGACCTGGGACCGTGGAAGCCCTGGCTCCGGCTCCAGGACGACCAGGGCAACGTGAACAGACCGCCCGGCGTCCAGGAGGTCTCGCCCTTCGCCGACCCGGTCCGGTTCAACGGCAGCCTTCACCTCTCGATCGCGGGCGGGCAGCAGGCCCAGGCCGCGCACTACACGGCCCAGATCCCGCTGAGCACCGTCGCGGCCGCCGAGCTGTCCTACGACTCCTACGTGAAGACGGTGGAGGGGGGCGCCACCGGCACCGCGGTGAACCTCCAGCTCCCCATGATCTGCCGGGGCGCCTTCACCACGCTCAGCTTCCAGCCGCAGCTCGCCACCGACAGCCGGGGCCGCGCCGGTGTGGTGCCGGACACCTGGCAGCACTTCGAGTCCACCGGCGCCTCGCTCTGGCGCACCTCACGGGCGCTGCCGACGGACCCCGCGCTGCCCGCCGGATCCGACGCGCCGCTGAGCACCTACGCCGCCGGGTGCGACGCAACCGGTGACGGGGTCATCGGCCTCGTCGCCAACGCCGGCAGGCTCGGTGACGTCAAAGCCTCGCTCGACACCTACGTGGACAACCTCACCGCGAACGGAACCACGTACGACTTCGCCGCCGAAGGGCTCGCCCAGGGCCGCATCGTGCTGAACAGGGGCAACCAGGACCGGCCCTGCCACCACACGAGCCAGCCCTGCCCGCGCACGCGGGGCGGCACGGCGAGCGGCTTCGTCTCCTTCACCGACCCGGCGGACGGCCCCGGCTACCGGGGCGTCGGCACCCGCCTGGTCTTCTCGAACGGCCGGGCACTCGCCCCTGAAGCCCTCACCGTGACGGCGAACGGCCGGCCCCTCACCCTCACCGCAGGTCCGGGCGGGACGCTCACCGGGGTCGTGCCGCGCACGCCGAGGGCCGACCTGAACCCGGGCGGCACCTACCGCACCGCGCTCGTCGTCA
The DNA here is from genome assembly GCF_036226745.1 of Streptomyces sp. NBC_00683. NCBI lineage: Bacteria > Bacillati > Actinomycetota > Actinomycetes > Kitasatosporales > Streptomycetaceae > Streptomyces > Streptomyces sp. NBC_00683. Next base: position 5,345,921 of record NZ_CP109013.1, read on the forward strand.
CCCACCGCGACCACCCGTGGAGTGACGGCCGTGACGGCGGTACGGGCGGGCGCGACGGTCTGAAGGTCAGGGCCGAACTCCTGGCCACGGGTGACGAGCCCCTCCGGCCGACCGGTGTGATCACCAGCACCACGGTGCGGTGACGCCTTCGTGCCACTGAGCGCGAGAACGGGGCGCGGAGCCGGTGAGAACCGGCTCCGCGCCCCGTTCGTGACCCCCGACGGCTAGGGGTGCGGGGAGGACGCTGCCGTCCCTGGGGAGGCGGAGGGCGCGGGCCTCGCCGGCACCTGTCGCTGTGCGGGAGCCGGTTCGGGCTTCGAGGCCTCGGGTTCCGACGCCTCGCTCATTGATGTCCCGCCCTTCGCGGCTTCGGACGTGGGGGATTCGGGCTTCGCCGGTTCGGGTTTCGCCGGTTCCGGCTCGGGGACCGGTTCGGGGTCCGGCTGCATGTCCGCCGGCCCGCCCGGAGCCGGTTCGCCCAGGGAGTCCAGGGCGGCCTGCGCCAGGGGAGCGGCCAGCGGGGAGAACACCGGGTTCGTACGGACGGACTCCTCCAGATGGATGCGGGCCGGGCCGTTCTGGGAGAGGGCGCTCTCGATGACACCCAGGTGGTACGTGTACGAGGCGTTCCGTACGCCCGTTTCCACCGCCTGCTCCGCGTACTGCAGTGCCTCCTCCGACCGGCCCGCACGGTGCAGCGCCCAGCCGAGTGCGTCCGCCGCCGCCGAGCTGCGGTGCAGGGCCGACCACTCGGCGCGCATCAGCTCCACGGCCGCCGCCGGGTCGCCGTGGTCGGCCTCGAAGCGGGCCTCGGTCAGGGACTCGTTCACACCGGCCGCCTTCGCCTGCGCGAGCAGCTTGCGGAGCTCCGTGTACTGGGTGCGGGCGTCGCCGTCCAGGCTCATGGACTCGTACAGCTCGCCCAGTTCGAGCACGTACTCGGGGCGGGGCAGCTTCGTCGTCACCGTCTGGTAGTCGGCCAGCGCCTCGTCCGTGCGGTCCAGGGCCACCAGGGCGCGTGCCCGGCCCGCGCGGGAGGCCAGGTGGTTGCCGTCGGTGCGCAGGGCAGCCTCGTACTGGGCGACGGCCTCCGCGGGCTCGCCCCGCTCCCAGGCCAGGTCGCCGAGGCGGTGCAGGGCCTCGGCCTTCTCCGCGGGGGCGGTGGCGCGGTCCGCCGCTTCCTGGGCGGTGGCCAGGGCGTCCTCGCGCCAGCCCTGGCCGCGGTACATCTCGGCGGTCCTGGCGAGTGCGGGAACGCCCTTGCGCAGCGAACCGAACTTCTCCGTGGCCCTGTTCGCGGCCGCGTACTCGCCGAGGCCGTTGTACGCGTCGATCAGGACCGGGTAGGCCGTCCAGTTCTTCGGCTGCCGGGCCCGTACCGTCTCGCCCCACTTCTTCGCGGCGAGGTAGTCGTGCCGTGCGTTGGCGAGCGCTCCCAGCCCCACCCAGGCCTCCGCGTTGCCGCGTTCACCGGGCTGCGCGGCCAGTGAGCGCTGCAGGGCCTGCTCGGCCCGCGTGTAGTACGCCGCGTCCGCGGAACGCCGGCCCCATTCCACGTACGCCGTACCGAGCACCGCCCAGGACGGTGCGTCGGAGGGATGCGTGTCCACCCACTCCTGCCGGTCCCCGATCAGCGCCGTGAGGTCGGAGAGGGACGCCGGGGAGCCGGCCGCCGCCGCTGCCTCCGCCCGGGCGACGGGTCCGGGCAGGGGCGGCCCCGCCTCCTGGTCGCCGTCCGGTACGGCGACCACCGCGCCGGCCACGAGGACGGCGCCCGCCACCGCACCGAACGCCGCCCTGCGCAGTGTCGTGCGCATCGACGTGGGCGGCGGTGGCACGGCCGTCGCGCCCTCCGGCGGCAGGTGGGAGGGGGGTGACTCCGGATTCTGCTGCGGCATGGCATCCATGCGCCTCACTCTGCGTCAGTGCGAAGATCACATCGCGCTGCGCGATCGCTGGCGCAGACGGGTTCACACCATTGGCCCCGGGTGTCACGCTTGAATCATGGATGATCTTCTCGAAGAGCTGCGCGCGGGCCTGCCGGCCGATGCCCTGATCACCGACCCGGACGTCACCGCCACCTACGCCCACGACATGGCGAGCTTCTGCGACGCGGGCGCGCCGGCCGTCGTCGTGCTCCCACGCACGGTCGAGGAGGTCCAGCACGTCATGCGGACCGCCACGGCGCTGCGCGTCCCCGTGGTGCCGCAGGGTGCCAGGACGGGCCTGTCGGGGGCGGCCAACGCCTCCGACGGCTGCATCGTGCTCTCCCTCGTCAAGATGGACCGGATCCTGGAGATCAGTCCGGTCGACCGGATCGCGGTCGTCGAACCGGGTGTCATCAACGCCGTGCTGTCCCGCGCCGTCAACGAACACGGGCTGTACTACCCGCCGGACCCCTCCAGCTGGGAGATGTGCACCATCGGCGGAAACATCGGCACCGCGTCCGGCGGACTGTGCTGCGTGAAGTACGGCGTCACCGCCGAGTACGTGCTCGGCCTGGAGGTCGTCCTCGCCGACGGACGTCTCCTCAACACCGGCCGGCGTACCGCCAAGGGTGTCGCCGGATACGACCTGACCCGGCTCTTCGTCGGCTCCGAAGGCAGCCTCGGCATCGTTGTCAAAGCCGTCCTCGCCCTTCGGCCCAAGCCCCCGCAACAGCTCGTGCTGGCCGCAGAGTTCCCCTCCGCGGCGGCCGCCTGCGACGCGGTCTGCCGGATCATGGAACGCGGCCACACCCCGTCACTCCTCGAACTGATGGACCGTACGACCGTCCGTGCGGTGAACGCGATGGCCTCCATGGGACTCCCCGAATCCACCGAGGCGCTGCTGCTCTGCGCCTTCGACACCCCTGACCCGGCGGCCGACCTCACCGCTGTCGGCGAACTGTGTACCGCGGCCGGCGCCACCGGGGTCGTGCCCGCCGACGACGCCGCCGAGTCCGAACTCCTCCTGCACGCGCGCCGGCTGTCGCTCCCCGCGATGGAGACCATCAAGTCCGCCACGATGATCGACGACGTGTGCGTGCCGCGCTCCAGGCTCGGCGCGATGATCGAGGGAACCGCCGCCATCGCCGGCAAGTTCGGCCTCACCATCGGTGTCGTCGCCCATGCGGGGGACGGCAACACCCACCCCGTCGTCTGCTTCGACCACACCGACGCCGACGAGTCCCGCAGGGCCCGCGAGTCCTTCGACGAGATCATGGCGCTGGGCCTGGAACTGGGCGGCACCATCACCGGCGAGCACGGTGTCGGCGTGCTCAAGAAGGAATGGCTCGCCCGTGAACTGGGCGAGGTGGGCGTCGAGTTGCAGCGAGGCATCAAGGCGGCCTTCGATCCGCTGGGTCTCCTCAATCCGGGCAAGCTGTTCTGACCCGTCCCGCGCCTGCCCCGCCCCACCTCTGCCCGCCGTGCTCCTGCCCCGCCGCACTCAGGCCTCGCCGTCCTGGGACTCGTCGGAGGGCCAGGGGTCGCTCAGCCACAGGTCGTCGGCGGGCAGGGGGGTGAGCAGCTCGGCGAGCGCGCCGTCCAGGCCGAGCAGCGCGCTCTCCGAGCCCGGGGGCACCACCCGCAGGGTGCGCTCCACCCAGGCGGAGACGGCGGCCGACGGCACCTCCAGGAGGGCGTTGCCGTCGGGCGAGGTGAGCGCGACACAGATGACGCTGTGCTCGTCGACCTTGGTCGGCCAGATCCGTACGTCCCCGTGCCCGCACGGCCTGAACACCCCTTCCACGAGCAGCTCACGGGCGAACGTCCAGTGCACCGGCGACTCGGATCCGATGTGGAAGGTGATGTGCACGGCGTACGGGTCGTCGGTGAGGTAGGACAGCCGGGCGGGTACGGGGACGGAGCGCTCCGGCGAGAGGACCAGCTTCAGTTCCAGTTCCCGTTCCACGATGTTCTGCATGAGGGTGCACGACCTTCCGATGCTCGTAGGAGCCGGTCCCTCGACCGGTCCGCACAAGGAGAGAGCGCCCTCCCGGCCGTCTATGACGCGACTTCCCAGAAAAACTTCCGCAGGCCCGGAAAGTGGTCCAAACGGCAGGACCGGCCCGGGGGTACGCGGCGGTCTGATAGATGTGGACCCTTGTATGGAGGCCGGCCGGCGATCGGACGGTGCCACGCCACCCTCCGATCGCCGGCCGGTCTGAGGCCTCGAAGAGATACGGGACCACGGTGATGAGCGCCCCAACCCCGGCACCCGGTGACGAAAGCCCACGCGAGGGCTACTACCCCGACCCGTCCATTCCCGGATACGTCCGGTACTGGAACGGTGCGTCTTGGGTTCCCGGTACGAGCCGGCCCGCACCCAGGCAGGGCGAGGCGACCCCTGCGCCGCCGCCTGAATCGGCGGAGGGCGCCGCCCCGCAGCCGACGGCGCGGCGGACCGCCCCGGTGGACGAGACCGGGCCGATGTTCTTCGACGAGGCCGACGGGCTCGGCGGGGGCGGTGAGGCGGGTGCCACCGGTGGCCGCCCGGAGCCCGCGACGGCCTGGCAGGCCGACACGTCACGGCAGACCGGCTTCGGCGGCGACCGTGACCGCCGTGTCTCGTGGGGCGGCCCGGATCCCCGTACGCCCGGCGACGGCGCACCGTCGTCCGCCGCCGCTCCGGCGGACCGTTCTCCGGCCGCCGGTGCGTCCGAGGATCCGCGCCGGCCCGCGGCCCCGGACCCGACGCGCGGCGCCCTTCCCGGTATGCGGGACGGCAACGGTGACGTGACCGACGGCACCGTCCACATCCGGGGCGACAGGACCGGCGGCAGCGGTGACGCCGACCGTCCGCCGACCGACGGCACGGTCACGATCCGTGCCGTGGGACGGGACGGCGGCACCCGTCCGCCGCGTCCGCGCGATGAGGGAGCGCCCGCCGACGGCACGATGGCGATCCGCGCCGTGCAGCCCGGTGCCGCGTCCCCGCCGCAGGCCCAGAACCCGCCCCAGGCACAGGCCCGGCCCCAGGCGCCGGCACAGGCGCAGCCACCGGCGCAGACGCCTCAGCTGAACACGCCCCTGACTCCCGGTCCCGGCGGCGGGTCCGCGTCCTGGGCGCAGCAGGCGCATCAGCTCGGCCGGCCCGAGCAGGCGGCCCGCCCGCAGCAGCAACAGCCGCAGCAGCACCGGCCGCAGCACCCCGTGCCCGCCCAGCAGCAGAGCGCCCGGCCCGAACAGCCGCAGCCGCCCGTCGTGCCCTGGAAGCCTCCGGTCGAGGACCCCTTCCAGCAGCTCGCCCGGGCCCAGGCGTCCGCCCGGCCCGCAGGGCTCGGCAAGCGGCTGACCGCCCGGATCCTGGACACGGTCCTGCTCGGCGCGGTCGTCGGTGCGGTCGGATTCCCGCTGGTCACACAGGCGATGGACCACATCGACAAGAAGATCGAGGCGGCCAAGCAGTCCGGCGAGACGGTCACCGTCTGGCTCCTGGACGCCACCACGGCCGGGCTGTTCGGTGCCGTGCTCGGCGCCTTCCTGGTGCTCGGCTTCGTGCTGGAGGCGCTGCCCACCGCCAAGTGGGGCCGCACGCTGGGCAAGAAGCTCTGCGGTCTCGAGGTGCGGGACATCGAGTCGCACGGACCGCCCACGATCGGGGCGGCGCTGCGCCGCTGGCTCGTGTACGGGGTGCTGGGCCTCCTCGTCATCGGCGTGGTCAACGTGCTGTGGTGCCTGTTCGACCGCCCGTGGCGTCAGTGCTGGCACGACAAGGCGGCGGGTACGTTCGTCGCCGGCTGAGGGCGGGTCAGCCGTCGGGGGGCGGGCCCCGCTTACGCCGTGTGCCGACCTCCGTCCCCCGAAAGCACCTGAGCCGTTGCGGGCCTCCGCGGGGCGGGGTGCACTGCCCCCATGAGCAACGAACCGCCGCCGCCACCCGGACAGCCGCCCGAGGACGATCCCTTCTCCAAGAGGCCGCCGCACGGCTCCGAGCCCCCGTCCGGCGGCTCGCCCTACGGCAGCGGGCCGCCGCCGCCACCGCCGCACGACCGGGATCCGTTCGGCGGCAGCGGGCAGTACGGCGGTACGGATCCGCTGGCCGGGATGCCGCCGCTCGCGGAGCCGGGCAAGAGGATCCTGGCGCGGCTGATCGACCTTCTCATCATCTCGATCCCGCTGTACTTGATCTCGCTGCCGTTCGGCGGCGCGGTCGACGTCACCTCGGACGGCGACGACGACTTCGGCGATGCCATCGGCAACACCTACAGCGGGCATCAGCTGCTCTGGTCGCTGATCGGCCTGGTGGTCTACGTCGCCTACGACACGTATCTGACGCACAAGGACGGGCGGACGCTCGGCAAGCGGCTGCTGAAGATGCGCGTGGCGATGCTCAACGACGGCTCGGTGCCCGACACCGGCTCGGCGCTGATGCGGGCCGTCGTGCTGTGGGTCCCGGCGCTGCTGTGCTGCCCCTGCCTGTGGTGGCTGATCAACATCGTTCTGATGTTCACGGACAAGCCGTACCGGCAGGCGCTGCAGGACAAGGCGTCCAAGACGGTCGTGGTCGCCATCCAGTGAGGCCGGGGCCGTTCAGCGGTGCAGTGAATGCTCGCCGACGCGCTCCGTGTGCGCGGTGGCGATCTCGATGTCCTCGATCGTGCGGTGGGTGCGGACAGCGGCAGGCGCCGGTGCCGTCCGGACCTTCGTGCGCTTGGGCAGGGGTACGGTCACGGCCACCAGCAGACCGAGCCCCAGGGCCGCGGTGCAGATGACGGCCACACCGATGCCCGAGTTCGTGCGGGACAGCAGCAGCATGGCGAGGGTCGCGAAGACGACGGTGACCGAACCGTAGGAGAACTGTGCGGCAGTCGGACGCGGCATGGCGGTATCCGTCCTCGGGGCATCGGCTGGGGGAGTCTCTCAACACGGTCGCACTGTCAATCGACTCTACGACGGTGGATGCCCGGGAGGAACACGTAGTAAGCGTGACCTAACCCACGGTACCGGTGCACGGGGGGCGCACTGAGTCACGCGATCGCCGATCGGGCGGCGTGGCGCGCCGGTTGTACCGGACGACGGCAAAGCCTCGAACGTCCGGATAGCGGAATTCGGCTCCTGCATAGTGCAGTTGGCCTGTGCAAGTCAAGATCTGTCTTTTCTCTCATACTTCCGATCGAATGTCGTCACTTGTGACGCGTTGACGCGCGCGGCTTTTCTCAACCCCCTGGCCGCGGACGCGAAACGCCGGGGAGGACTGCATCAAGTGATCACTCAGAGACGGGCGCTACGCGCCACCGCGGTAGCCGTGGCGCTGGCCGCCACCGCCGCGACGGCGTCGGTTTTCGCCACCGCTCAGGCGGATGACAAGGCGTCGGGATCCGGCGCCTCCATCGTTGACCGACGGGATCCCGCACCGGTCAAGGCGAGCGAGCACGACCTGGAAGGCCCCTTCAGCAAGGAGCAGGACGCTCAGCGTCAGGCCGCGCTGGAGCAGGTGCTGGCCGGTGACAAGAAGGTCTCGACCCGCGGCGGCTCCAAGGTCGTCAAGCTCGGCAGCAACAAGTACGTCGAGCTCGGCCGGGAGAAGACCGACAAGATCTTCACCATTCTCGTGGAGTTCGGCGACCAGGTCGACGACACCACGATGTTCGACCCGGACGGCGAGGGCCCCAAGCCGCCGGTCAAGAAGTACGGCGGCACGCCCGGCCCGCAGCACAACGAGATAGCCGAGCCGGACCCGGCGAAGGACAACAGCACCGCCTGGCAGGCCGACTACAACCAGGCGCACTTCCAGGACCTCTACTTCGGTGAGGGCAAGGGCAAGAATTCGCTGAAGACCTACTACGAGAAGACGTCCTCCGGGCGCTACTCGGTCGACGGCGAGGTCTCGGACTGGGTCAAGGTCCCGTACAACGAGGCCCGTTACGGCTCCAACTACTGCGGTTCCACCAACTGCGCCAACGTGTGGGACACGGTCCGCGACGGCGTCAACGCCTGGGTCGCCGACCAGAAGGCCAAGGGCCGCACGCTGGAGCAGATCAAGGCGGACCTCGCCCAGTACGACCAGTGGGACCGCTACGACTTCGACGGCGACGGCAACTTCAACGAGGCCGACGGCTACATCGACCACTTCCAGCTGGTCCACGCCGGTGAGGACGAGTCGGCGGGCGGCGGCGCACAGGGCACCGACGCGCTGTGGGCGCACCGCTGGTACGCGTACGGCACCAACGCCGGCGCGACCGGCCCGGCCGGCAACAAGGCCGGTGGCGCCCAGATCGGCGACACGGGCATCTGGGTCGGCGACTACACCGCGCAGCCCGAGAACGGCGGCCTGGGTGTCTTCGCCCACGAGTACGCCCACGACCTCGGTCTGCCGGACCTGTACGACACCTCCGGCGGCGGCGAGAACTCGGTCGGCTTCTGGTCCCTGATGTCGGCGGGCTCCTGGCTCGGCACCGGCACGGGCGAGATCGGCAACCTGCCGGGCGACATGACCGCCTGGGACAAGCTGCAGCTGGGCTGGCTCGACTACGCCACGGCCAAGGCCGCGACGGACTCGGTCCACAAGCTGGGCGTCTCGGAGTACAACACCAAGAACAAGCAGGCGCTCGTCGTCGAGCTGCCCGACAAGGCCGTCACCACGACTGTCACGAAGCCCGCCGAGGGCTCGAAGCAGTGGTGGAGCGACATGGGCGACGACCTGTCGAACACCCTGACCCGCTCGGTCGACCTGACCGGCAAGACGTCCGCCTCGCTGGACCTGTCCGGCTGGTACGACATCGAGGCCGACTACGACTACCTCTACACCGAGGTGTCCGAGAACGGCGGCTCCAGCTGGACCGCGCTCGACGGCAAGGCCGACGGCCTGGCCATCCCGCGCGACGCCAGTGACAAGCCGGCCCTGACCGACGTCTCGGGCGCGTACAAGAAGCTCTCGTACTCGCTGGACGCGTACGCGGGCAAGAAGTTCGACCTCCGCTTCCGCTACCAGACGGACGGCGGCGCGGGCGGCAAGGGCTTCACGGCGGACGCCATCACGGTCAACGCCGACGGTGCCGCGCTCTTCACGGACAACGCGGAGGGCGACGACAACGGCTGGACGGCCAAGGGCTTCTCGCGGATCGGTGAGTCGTTCACCAACGACTACCCGCAGTACTACATCGCCGAGAACCGCCAGTACGTGTCGTACGACGAGACCCTCGAGGTCGGGCCGTACAACTTCGGCTTCTCCACCACCCGCCCCGACTGGGTCGAGCACTACTCGTACCAGAACGGTCTGATGGTGTGGCTCTGGGACACCGCCCAGAAGGACAACAACACCTCGCAGCACCACGGACAGGGCCTGATCCTGCCGGTGGACTCGCACGCCAAGCCGCTGAAGTGGACGAACGGCTCGCTCCTGCGCAACAAGATCCAGCCCTTCGACGCGCCGTTCAGCTGGTACCCGAACAAGGGCTTCACGCTGCACAACGCGGACGTGGCGCTCAAGATCAAGCCTTCGCTGGGCGTCCCGGTCTTCGACGACCGCAAGGGCACCTACTGGTACGCGGAGAACCCCACGGGAAGTGTCAAGGTCACTGACACCAACACCCGGATCTCGATCATCAGCGAGCCGCTCAGCGGCTCCACGATGACCGTGAAGGTCGGACCCTCGACCAAGTAGTCAGCAACACCGCAGGTCAGAACATGATCGGCCGTCGCCCTCTAGCGGGCGGCGGCCGATCGTGTTTAGGTGCGTCTTGTTCGATCCTTATTGACGCGATGTCTCACGGGGGAGCTCGAAGCATGGCAGGCGGAGGTTTCTGCAGGTTGCCCAACGGCACGGTGGTGGTGGCGGTCGCCCTCAACCGGCCTGCGGACGGAACGGGGCCCGGCGGCCCGGTGCGCGTACTGGTGCACGCGGCCACCCGGGCACGGGCCCTGACCAGGCTGCGCAACCTGGGGCTGCGCGCCGTCTACCTCCGCGGAAACTCCCAGCCGCCGACCGAGGACGAGGTCACTGCGGTGCTGCACCACCCGGACGGGCTGCTCTGGCGGACCGCGCCGCAGGCCGGGCAGGAGCTCTGGCACCCGATCCGGGCCCTGCTGGGACCCACCGGATACGCGGGACCGGTCCGTCCGGCCGCCTGAGGGCCCCGGGAGCGGTCAGACGACCGGCTTGCCGGACAGTTCCACGCCCGCGGTGCGGAGCTCGTTCAGGGCCCGCTCAGTGGTTCCCTCGGCGACGCCGGCCGTCAGGTCCAGCAGCACGTGCGTGGTGAAGCCCTCACGGGCGGCGTCCAGCGCGGTGGCGCGCACACAGTGGTCCGTGGCGATACCGACGACGTCGACAGCGGTGACGGAGCGTTCCCGCAGCCACTGGGCGAGCCCGACGCCGTTCTCGTCGACGCCCTCGAACCCGCTGTACGCCGCGGCGTACGCCCCCTTGTCGAAGACGGTGTCGATCGCGCCGGAGGCGACGGCGGGAGCGAAGTTCGGGTGGAATCCCACGCCCTCCGTACCGGCGACGCAGTGCACCGGCCAGGAGTGCTCGAAGTCGGGCTGCGCGGAGAAGTGGTCACCCGGGTCGATGTGGTGGTCGCGGGTGGCCACCACGTGCCGGTAACCGGCCTGGGCGGCCCCGATCAGGTCGGTGATGGCGGCGGCGACATCGGCGCCGCCCGCCACCGCGAGGCTGCCGCCCTCGCAGAAGTCGTTCTGAACGTCAACGACGATCAAGGCGCGATGCATGACGGGTGTCCTTCGGTGGGGGTTGGGCGGGGATCCGGCGGGGATTCGGCGGGCGAAACGGGACAGTGGGGACGCCAACGAGCCTAGAGACTCGACGGAGAGTGCGGGAGGGGTCGCACCCGGCCGGTATGGGCCCCGTACCCCGCCCGACCGGAACGAAGCCGCGACCGGGCCCCCGCCCGCCTCTCCTCACGCGTACTCCGTGGGGATCACCGGCTCCCCCCGCGACAGCTGGATCGCCGACATCGGCAGCCCCTTGCGCGCCGCGACGTGCCGCTCACGCGCGGCCTCCAGCGGCTCGCGGGCGACCACCTCGCCGCCCCTGACCAGCTCGACCAGCAGCTGCCGGTCCGCGAGCTCCTCCGGGACGGGCCCCGTGCCGATCACCTCGGCCTCGGCCACCCCGTACCCGTCCAGCCGGCGCGCCGCCCACTTGCGGCCGCCCCTCGACGACTTCGCGCCCAGCGACTTCTTCACGACGGGCAGCAGCGGATCGGCCGGATCGGCGGAGCCCGCACGGGCCACCAGCTTGTAGACCATCGAGCACGTCGGGTGCCCGCTCCCGGTCACCAGCTGCGTGCCGACCCCGTACGCGTCGACGGGCGCGGCGGCCAGCGAGGCGATCGCGTACTCGTCGAGGTCCGACGTCACCACGATCTTCGTCTGCGTGGCGCCCAGCTCGTCCAGCTGCTGCCGCACCCGGTGGGCGACCAGCAGCAGGTCCCCCGAGTCGATCCGTACGGCTCCGAGCTCCGGCCCCGCGACCTCCACCGCCGTACGGACCGCCTCGGTCACGTCGTACGTGTCGACCAGCAGTGACGTACCGCGGCCGAGCGAGTCCACCTGCGCCCGGAACGCGTCCCGCTCGCTGTCGTGCAGCAGCGTGAAGGCGTGGGCGCTCGTCCCGACGGTCGGGATGTTGTACCGGAAGCCGGCCGCCAGGTCCGAGGTGGTGTGGAAGCCGCCGATGTACGCGGCACGGGCCGCAGCGACCGCGGACAGCTCATGGGTGCGCCGCGCGCCCATCTCGATCAGCCGGCGGCCACCCGCCGCGGCCGACATCCGGGAAGCGGCCGCGGCGATCGCCGAGTCGTGGTTGAGGATCGAGAGGATCACGGTCTCCAGCAGCACGCACTCGGCGAAGGAGCCCTCGACCCGCAGGAGCGGCGAGCCCGGGAAGTACACCTCGCCCTCCGGGTAGCCCCAGATGTCACCGCTGAACCGGTAGTCGGCCAGCCAGTCGATCGTGGAGGCGTCGACGATGTGCTGGTCGCGCAGGAAGCCGAGCATCTCGTCGTCGAAGTGGAAGTTCTCCACGGCGTCCAGCACCCGTCCGGTGCCGGCGACGACGCCGTAGCGCCGCCCCTCGGGCAGCCGCCGGGTGAAGGCCTCGAAGACGGAGCGCCGGTCCGCGGTGCCCGCCTTCAGTGCCGCCTGCACCATCGTGAGCTCGTACTGGTCGGTGAAGAGTGCGGTCGACGGCACACCGACCCGTCGCCCAAGGTCCGCTGAGTTCATGGCAGGGATGCTACCCCCTATTCGTCAAAGTGACGAGATCTAGGGCTGTCGGGACGGCGGAGGGGCTCCGTTTGTGCGCCGGGCCCCTCCTGGTGGCAGCATGGGGTAGGTGAGCGTTGCTGCCCCCGTAGAGATCGAACGTCCCGAATCGGCCGAGGAGACCTTCGCCGTCCCCGAGCCCGATGTCCCCTGGGTGACGCTGGTGCACAACGACCCGGTCAACCTCATGAGCTATGTGACGTATGTCTTCCAGGCCTACTTCGGCTACTCGAAGGACAAGGCGCACAAGTTGATGCTGGACGTCCATCAGAAGGGCCGCGCGGTCGTCTCCAGCGGCAGCCGCGAGGAGATGGAGCGCGACGTCCAGGCCATGCACGGCTACGGGCTCTGGGCCACGCTGACCCAGGACCGCAACTGACCTGACCGCTGTCCCTCCGCCCGACCCATCCATCGGAGAATCCATGGCCGGCCACTTCGAGGCCACCCCCGGCGGCGGCGCGTCCGTCGCTCTCGACGAGGTCGAGATCGCGATCCTGCGCTCCCTCGCCGTCCAGCTCCTGGAACTGGTGGGCCCCGGCGACGAACCCGCCGACGGCGAGGACCCGCTCGCCTCCCTCTTCGCCGAGGGCCCGAGCGAACCGCCCACCGACCCGGCGCTCGCCAGGCTCTTCCCCGAGGCGTACGGGGACGAGGACAAGGAACTGCGCGAGGCTTCGGCGGAGTTCCGCCGCTTCACCGAGAACGACCTGCGCACCCGCAAGCGCGAGGACGCCCTCCTCGTCGTACGGACGCTCGACGCGCTCACGCCGACCGGGGACGGCGGCGCGGTGCTCACCCTCACCGCCGACGAGTGCCGCAGCTGGCTGGGCTCCCTCAACGACCTCAGGCTGACCATCGGCACCCGTCTCGAGGTGTCCGACGAGGACGAGGGGCAGGACGGATCGCTCTACCGGCTTCCCGACAGCGATCCGCGCAAGCCGATGGTGATGGCCTATCTCTGGCTGGGCGCCCTCCAGGAAACGCTCATCGAAACACTGATGCCCCACTGAGGTGTTCCGTGCCGGCGCCGTGTTCGGACCGCCGTCTTCCGGCCGTGCTCCGTTCGCTCAACGGATGCTCAAATCCGAATAACGATCCCGTCACCTGAATAGCCTTCTTTGCAGCGGCTGGAAACTCTTGTCCGCTTTTTCCTGTGGCGTGCGCCACATAATGTCCGATGGCTCGCCCGAGCGCCCGTGATAAATCTTCACGACCGCCCGGGGACGCCACCCCTGTCCCCGGGGGCGCTACAAGCCGGCCGAACGCCGGCGGCACTCCATCCATATCCGGGGGGATCAGGACCTGATCCGACGCCTACGAGGGCGCGGATCGGCGTGGAGAAAGGCGCACCACCATGACATCGGCGCAGGTCGACGACAAGGGACAGCCCGGCCGCCAGGCCGTGGACACGGACACCACGGGTGAGGGCTACCAGCGTGGCCTGGGAGCCCGTCAGATCCAGATGATCGCCATTGGCGGCGCCATCGGCACGGGGCTCTTCCTCGGCGCCGGAAAGGCCATCGACCGGGCAGGGCCCAGTCTGATCCTGGCGTACGCCATCGCGGGTCTGGTCATCTTCTTCATCATGCGGGCGCTGGGCGAACTCCTCATGTACCGCCCGGTATCCGGCTCCTTCTCGGAGTACGCACGTGAATTCCTCGGCCCGTTCTTCGGATTCGTGACCGGCTGGACGTACTGGCTGTTCTGGGTCGTCACCGGAATCACCGAAGTCACCGCAGCGGCCACCTATATGACGTACTGGTGGGATATCCCGCAATGGCTGTCCGCGCTGGTGTTCACCATCATCCTGTACGGCGCGAACCTGATCTCGGTGAAGCTCTTCGGTGAGCTCGAGTTCTGGTTCTCGATGGTCAAGGTCACCGCGATCGTCGGCATGATCCTCATCTGTGCCGGAGTCCTCACGCTCGGCTTCTCCGACGCCGGTGACACCGCGACCGTGGCCAACCTGTGGAACGACGGCGGCTTCTTCCCCGAAGGCATCGGCGGCACGCTGATGACCCTTCAGATCGTGATGTTCGCCTTCCTCGCGGTCGAGCTGGTCGGTGTCACCGCCGGCGAGTCCAAGGACCCCAAGACCGTTCTCCCCAAGGCCATCAACACCGTGCCGTGGCGCATCGCCGTCTTCTACGTCGGCGCGCTGATCATGATCCTGTCCGTGGTGCCGTGGAGCACGTTCGAGCCGGGCGTCTCGCCGTTCGTCGCCGCGTTCGAGCAGATGGGCCTCGGCGTCGGCGCCGCGATCGTCAACTTCGTCGTCCTCACCGCGGCGCTCTCCTCCTGCAACTCCGGCATGTACTCCACCGGACGCATGCTGCGGGACCTCGCGCTCAACGGGCAGGGGCCGAAGTCCTTCACCAAGCTGACGAAGAACGGCCTCCCGCTCGTCGGAACCACCTTCTCGGCCGGGCTGATGCTCGTCGGCGTGTGGATCAACTACCAGTGGCCGGGCGAGGCGTTCAACTACGTCGTCTCCTTCGCGACCATCTCCGGCATGTGGGCCTGGATCATGATCCTGGTCTGCCAGCTCCGCTACCGCGCCAAGGCCGACCGCGGCGAGCTGCCCCAGTCCACCTTCAAGGCTCCCGGCGCCCCGTTCAGCAGCTGGTTCGCGCTCGCGTTCATCGGCCTGGTGATCGTGATGATGGCCGTCGACAAGGACGCCCGGATCTCGCTGTACTGCGCACCGCTGTGGGGCCTCATCCTGGGCGTCTCGTATCTGGTGCTCAAGTCACGCAACCCCGAGAACACCTCCTTCGCCAAGCGCTGACCTGCGCGAAAGCGCCCCCAGGACGTCGGCTGCCCCAACGGCCCGTCCAGCATCCGGGCCCCTGCGTACCGCTCCTCGGTACGCAGGGGCCCGGATGCTTATCCTGGCGCCATGCTGACCCTTACCCAGGCGCTCTACGACCAGATCGTCGCGCACTCCCGCGCCGACCACCCCGACGAGGCGTGCGGCGTGGTCGCGGGACCGGCCGGAACGGGCCGCGCGGAACGCTTCATCCCCATGCTCAACGCCGCACGCTCGCCCACGTTCTACGAGTTCGACTCGACGGACCTGCTGAAGCTCTACCGCGAGATGGACGACCGGGACGAGGAGCCGGTGATCATCTACCACTCGCACACGGCGACCGAGGCCTACCCCTCCCGTACCGACGTCACGTACGCCAACGAGCCGGGCGCCCACTACGTCCTGGTCTCCACCGCGGACACGGACGGGTCGGGCCCCTTCCAGTTCCGCTCGTACCGCATCGTGGACGGCGAGATCACGGAGGAGGACGTCGAGGTCGTCGAGGCGTACGCCCCGGCCTCCTGAGCTCCCCGGGGGGCGGTGCCATGAGCGCCGCCCCCGGCTGTTGTCCACATGGCGAACGCTCACCATCCACGATGTGGGATCACACTCCGGATTCCCGGTCGGGAATCGATACGATGACCGCATGGTTCCCCATGACGTGAGCGACAAGACGCCGGGCATGCTGCTCGTCGCGCGGCTGCACGTCGACCTGTGCAGGCTGTCCAGCGCGATCTGTCCCGCTGCAGCATGCCCGTGAGCCGCCCGACGGCCTGAGCCGCGGCCCCGAGCGCCACCACAGACGCACCACCCCCAGCGCGGGGGCACAAACGCGCGCCCCACGCCACTCCCCGCTTTCGACAGGAGCCCACGCCATGGCCATCGAGGTCCGCATCCCGACCATCCTCCGCACCTACACCGACGGCGCCAAGGCGGTCGAAGGCAGCGGGGAGACCCTCGCCGACCTCTTCGCCGACCTGGAGAGCCGCCACAACGGCATCCGTGAGCGCATCGTCGACGGCGGCCAGCTCCGCCGCTTCGTGAACGTCTACCTCAATGACGAGGACGTCCGCTTCCTCGACGGCATCTCCACCAAGCTCGCCGACGGCGACAACGTCACCATCCTCCCGGCCGTCGCCGGCGGCATGCGCTGATGAGGTACGACTCCCCGCTGGCGGCCGTGGGCAACACGCCCCTGGTCCGCCTGCCGCGGCTGTCCCCGTCCGAGGACGTCCGCATCTGGGCCAAGCTGGAGGACCGGAACCCGACCGGCTCGATCAAGGACCGCCCCGCGCTCCACATGGTCGAGCAGGCGGAGAAGGACGGCCGCCTGACGCCCGGCTGCACCATCCTGGAGCCGACCAGCGGCAACACCGGCATCTCGCTCGCGATGGCGGCCAAGCTCAAGGGCTACCGCATCGTCTGCGTCATGCCGGAGAACACCTCGCAGGAGCGGCGCGACCTGCTCGCCATGTGGGGCGCCGAGATCATCTCCTCCCCGGCGGCGGGCGGCTCCAACACGGCCGTCCGCGTCGCCAAGGAGCTCGCGGCCGAACACCCCGACTGGGTGATGCTCTACCAGTACGGCAACCCGGACAACGCCGGCGCCCACTACGCCACCACCGGCCCGGAGATCCTCACCGACCTCCCGTCCATCACGCACTTCGTGGCAGGCCTCGGCACCACCGGCACGCTCATGGGAGTCGGCCGCTACCTGCGGGAACACAAGCCGGACGTCAAGATCGTCGCCGCCGAGCCGCGCTACGACGACCTCGTGTACGGCCTGCGCAACCTCGACGAGGGCTTCGTCCCCGAGCTCTACGACGCGTCCGTCCTCACCACCCGCTTCTCCGTCGGCTCCGCCGACGCCGTCACCCGCACCCGCGAACTCCTCCAGCAGGAGGGCATCTTCGCGGGCGTCTCCACCGGCGCCGCGCTCCACGCCGCGATCGGCGTCGGCAACAAGGCCGTCAAGGCGGGGGAGAGCGCCGACATCGCGTTCGTCGTCGCGGACGGCGGCT
Source organism: Streptomyces sp. NBC_00683 (assembly GCF_036226745.1). Taxonomy (NCBI): domain Bacteria; kingdom Bacillati; phylum Actinomycetota; class Actinomycetes; order Kitasatosporales; family Streptomycetaceae; genus Streptomyces; species Streptomyces sp. NBC_00683. The sequence goes on from NZ_CP109013.1 coordinate 5,362,963, forward strand.
GGAAGTACCTGTCGACAGGCGTCTACACGGCCCCCACGACGGAGGCCGCCATCGAAACCCTGCACGGCCAGCTCTGGGCGTAGCTGCCCGACCGTCCCCCGAGCGCCGGAAACGGGCTGGAATCCCCAGCCCGTTTCCGGCGCTCAGGCACTGCGGGGCCGGATCCCGCGCCCGCCTCACCCCAGCCCGCGCACCCGGCCCCACACCTTCGGGTCCACCTCGCCCGCCTTCCGGCGGAACCCCGACACCGCCACGTCCCGCAGCTCGTCCGTCTCCAGGAAGCTCTGCCGCCCCCGCGCATCGCCCACCGCCCCCGGCGGCAACGCGATCACGCCCGGCCGCTCCTCGTGATGCTTACTGGTGATCTTGGCGACGACCGCCGTGCCACCCCGTACCGACAGCACCAGACAGGGCCGGTCCTTCGACCCGGGCCCGTCCTCGTACGGCACATCCGCCCACCAGATCTCCCCGGGCCGCGGCACCGCACCCGGCCGGGGCCGCCGCTCCGGCGCCCGGCCCGGCGGCCGGGTCCGCCCACCCGGACGGCGCGGCCCGCGGCCACCCCGCCCCCGCGCATCGGTGACCGTCACGACGAGAGCAAGCAGGACAACGGCGGCCAGCGCCACCCACCACCACGTGTTCATATCCCGACCGTACCGGCGCCCGCAGACACGCGGGCTTCCATCGAACCGGTGACAGCACAGGTGAGTTCCCCCACAACGGCAGGCTGCGGAGGAGCGACCTATGGTTTCGCGCCTTACGCTCGACGGACCGCACGAACCCTCCCCGTTCCCACGTCTCGGAGGTTCACGCTCCATGAAGCTCACCGTCGTCGGCTGCTCCGGCTCGTTCCCGTCCGCGGGTTCGGCATGCTCGAGCTACCTCATTGAGGCCGACGGCTTCCGGCTGCTCCTCGACATGGGCAACGGCGCCCTGGGCGAGCTGCAGCGCCATGTCGGTCTCTACGACCTCGACGCCATCTTCCTCAGCCACCTCCATGCCGATCACTGCATCGACATGTGCGCGTACTTCGTCGTCCGCTACTACCCGAACGACGGGGGACGGCCCGCCTCCATCCCCGTGTACGGCCCCGAGGGCACCGAGCAGCGCCTGACCACCGCGCACGCCGACACGCCGTCCGACCACGCGATGGGCGAAGTCTTCGACTTCCACACGCTCAAGTCCGGATCGTTCGAGATCGGCCCCTTCTCCGTCCGCACGGAGAAGCTCTGCCACCCCGTCGACACCTTCGGCATCCGCGTCGAGCACAACGGCCGTGCGCTCGCGTACTCCGGGGACACGGGCACCTGCGACGCCCTGGCCGAACTTGCCGAGGGCGCGGACCTGTTCCTGTGCGAAGCATCGTTCGTCCACGGCAAGGAAGACATCCCGGACCTCCACCTCAACGGGCGCGAAGCCGGCGAGTACGCCGCAGGCGCCGGAGTGGGACGGCTCGTCCTCACCCACATCCCGCCGTGGACGGACGCGGAACGCAACCTCGCCGACGCCCGCGAGGTGTACGACGGCCCGGTCGAGCTGGCCGTTCCGGGGGCGGTGTACGAGATCTGAGCCCCCGGCCCCACGCACGATGAAGCCCCCACCTCCCGGCGCGGGAGGTGGGGGCTTCATCGTGCGCCTGCCAGGGCTTACGCCTTGGTGAGGTCCTCGACCTCTTCCTCGGGCTCACGGCCCGGGGTGGTGAGGTTGAACTTCGTGATGGCGAAGCGGAAGACCGCGTAGTAGATCACCGCGAAGACCAGACCGATGGGGATGATCATCCACGGCTTCGTCGCCAGGTTCCAGTTCAGGAAGTAGTCGATCGCACCGGCGGAGAAGCTGAAGCCGTGGTGCACGCCCAGGCCCCACGTGACGGCCATCGACACGGCGGTCAGCACCGCGTGGATGACGTACAGCAGCGGCGCGATGAACATGAACGCGAACTCGATCGGCTCCGTGATGCCGGTGACGAACGAGGTCAGCGCCAGGGACATCATCATGCCGCCCACGGCCTTGCGGCGTTCGGGCCGGGCCGTGTGTGTGATCGCCAGGGCGGCGGCGGGCAGCGCGAACATCATGATCGGGAAGAAGCCGGACATGAACTGACCGGCCGTGGGGTCACCGTGGAAGAAGCGCGGCAGGTCGCCGTGCCACACGCCACCGGCGGAGTCCTTGAAGGAACCGATCTCCTGCCAGGCCACCGTGTTCACGAACTGGTGCATACCGACGGGCAGCAGCCCACGGTTGACGACACCGAAGATGCCGGCGCCGACGGCGCCCAGGCCCGTCATCCACTCACCGAAGTTGGTGATGAGGTCACCGATCGGCTCCCAGAGCAGACCGAAGAGAACACCCATGACGGTGCCCACGAAGGCCATGATGATCGGGACGAGACGGCGGCCGTTGAAGAAGCCGAGCCAGTCCACCAGCTTGGTGCGGTGGTAGCGCTGCCAGATGACGGCGGCCAGGAGGCCCATGATGATGCCGCCGAAGACCTTGGGGTCGTTGTACGTCGCAGCGACGTCGACACCCTTGTTGGCCGTGGTGTTCACGACGGCGTCGGAGGTCGGGAACGCGGTCAGCACGTTCTTGTAGACCAGGAAGCCGACCAGGGCGGCGAGTGCGGTGGAACCGTCGGCCTTCTTGGCGAAGCCGATGGCTATACCGACGCAGAACAGCAGCGGCAGGTTGGCGAAGACGGCGTCACCGGCGGTCGCGAAGACCGTGGCGACCTTGCCCCAGCCGAGGCCCTCCGCCCCGAAGACATCGGGCTGGCCGAGGCGGAGCAGGATGCCCGCCGCAGGCAGGACGGCGATCGGCAGCTGGAGGCTGCGCCCGATCTTCTGCAGGCCCTGGAACACTCCGGCACCCCGCTTCTTCGCGGGAGCCGCCGGGGCAGCGGTGTCCGTACTCATGAACTTCCTCCGGTAAGGCAAGGCGTCGCCGGGGACGGGTTACCGGGGAGGCGACGACTCGAGGAACGCGGCGGAGAGAACAGCCGCGTGGTCTGGACCACTCAGTGGTGTAGACCAGTTTTAGCACGGTGAGGGTTAGATAAGGAACCTTCAATTTGCGCAGTAGTTCGGCCACCACCCTGGGTGACACGAAAAGGCCCCCGGACCACCAGGTCCGAGGGCTGTTCCGAGCCGGGTCCGAAGCCCGGCGGAGACTACTTGGTGAGGTCCTTCTCGATCTGTTCCTCCACCTCGTCGGGCTCCCGCCCGGGCGTCTGGAGGTTGAACTTCGTGATCGCGAACCGGAAGATCGCGTAGTAGACGACGGCGAAGGCCAGCCCGATCGGAATGATCAGCCATGGCTTGGTCGCCAGACTCCAGTTGATGACGTAGTCGATCAGGCCTGCCGAGAAGCTGAAGCCGTCCTTCGTCCCCAGCGCCCAGGTCACCGACATCGAGACGCCGGTGAGGAAGGCGTGGATCACGTACAGCAGGGGTGCGACGAAGAGGAACGAGTACTCGATCGGTTCGGTGATGCCGGTGACGAACGACGTCAGGCCGACCGAGACCATCAGTCCGCCGACCGCCTTGCGCCGGTGCGGCTTCGCGCAGTGGGTGATCGCCAGCGCCGCCGCCGGAAGCGCGAACATCATGATCGGGAAGAAGCCGGTGGTGAACTGGCCGGCCGTCGGGTCGCCCGCCAGGAACCGGTTGATGTCACCGTGCACGACCGTGCCGTCGGGCTTGGTGTAGTCACCGAACTGGAACCAGACGAACGTGTTCAGGAACTGGTGCAGACCGAAGACGAGCAGGGCGCGGTTGGCGACACCGAAGACGCCGGAGCCCAGCCAGTCCAGGTCCACCATCCACTCGGAGAAGCTGGTCAGGCCGTCACCGACCGGCTGCCACAGCCAGGCGCACAGGCTCGCGAAGAGCAGGCCGATGAACGCCATGATGATCGGGACGAGCCGGCGGCCGTTGAAGAAGCCCAGCCAGTCGACCAGCTTGACCCGGTGGTACCGCTGCCAGAACCAGGCCGACAGCAGCCCCAGCACGATGCCGCCGAACACACCGGGGTTCTGGTAGGCGGCCGCCGTCACGGTGGTGTCGTCGGCGACACAGACACCGCCCCACGTGCCTGCCCCGGCGAAGTCCGAACCCTCCGCGCAGTCGACCGGAAACGCGTGCAGGACCGCGTAGTAGACGAGGAAGCCCGTGACGGCCGCGAGCGCGGTCGAACCGTCCGCCTTCTTCGCCATACCGATCGCGACACCGACGCAGAAGAGCAGCGGCAGGCCGAGCCCGGAGTCGAGCAGGGCACCGCCCGCCGCCGCGAAGACCTTGGCGATGTTCGTCCAGCCGAGGCCGTCGTCGCCGAAGACGTCGGGCTGACCGAGCCGGTTGAGGATGCCCGCCGCGGGAAGGACGGCGATCGGCAGCTGGAGGCTGCGACCCATCTTCTGCAGACCCTGGAAGGCGCTGTTCCACCACTTCTTCTGCGGCACTGCCGCGCCTGCTGCGCTGCTGGAGCTCATCGGCATCCTCCTGGAACACGCCAGGTTTGGCGGTCGTTGCAAACTGGTGTAGACCAGTTGCGGTACGGTGCGGAGCCCGCCCGGAAGGCAGGGCGCCGGTGATCGTCATCATTGGGGACAGCGCGGTTACCCGCCCGTGAAGTTGGGCCAACCGTGCGTTACCGTGACGAAACGGACCCACGGTGGGCCGCCCCCACACGCACAGACCAGGGAGAAGGACATGGCCAGCAAGGCTGAGAAGATCGTCGCCGGCCTCGGCGGTATCGAGAACATCGACGAGATCGAAGGCTGCATCACCCGCCTCCGCACCGAAGTCCACGACCCCAGCAAGGTCGACGAAGCCGCACTGAAGGCCGCCGGCGCCCACGGCGTCGTCAAGATGGGCACCGCGATCCAGGTCGTCATCGGCACCGACGCCGACCCCATCGCCGCCGACATCGAAGACATGATGTGACCCGCTGACCCCCAGGCCGGCCCCGGCCGGCCCACCCAGGTCCGCGCCGCACCCCGCAGGCCCCGTTCCCTCGGCCCTCACCGGCCCCGGAACGGGGCCTGCGGTGCACCCGAACGGAGCCACCCCCGCCAGCCGATAGGCTCGGCGCCATGTCTCGCATCGACGGCCGCACCCCCGAACAGCTCCGCCCCGTCACCATCGAACGCGGATGGAGCAAGCACGCCGAAGGCTCCGTACTCATCTCCTTCGGCGACACCAAAGTCTTCTGCACCGCCTCCGTCACCGAAGGCGTCCCGCGCTGGCGCAAGGGCAGCGGCGAAGGCTGGGTCACCGCCGAGTACTCCATGCTGCCCCGCTCCACCAACACCCGCGGCGACCGCGAATCCGTACGCGGCAAGATCGGCGGCCGCACCCACGAGATCAGCCGACTCATCGGCCGCTCCCTGCGCGCCGTGATCGACTACAAGGCCCTCGGCGAGAACACGATCGTCCTGGACTGCGACGTCCTCCAGGCCGACGGCGGCACCCGCACCGCCGCCATCACCGGCGCCTACGTCGCCCTCGCCGACGCCGTCACCTGGGCCCAGGGCAAGAAGATCATCAAGCACGGCCGCAAGCCGCTCACCGGCACCGTCGCCGCCATCAGCGTCGGCATCGTCGACGGCACCCCCCTCCTCGACCTCTGCTACGAGGAGGACGTCCGCGCCGAGACCGACATGAACGTCGTCTGCACCGGCGACGGCCGCTTCGTCGAGGTCCAGGGCACCGCCGAGGCCGAGCCCTTCGACCGCGCCGAGCTCAACGCCCTTCTCGACCTCGCCACGGGCGGCTGCGCCGACCTGACGAAGATCCAGGAAGCAGCACTCGCCCGTACCCTCGGCGAGTAAAGAAGCAACCAAATACGCACCGCACAGCGTCGTAACCGATACGGGCGCACGGGTCGAACCGTGCGTCCGTCCACGTATCAACCCCCGGGGAGGGACCGCTCCATGGCCTCGCGCCGCCACCACCGCACCGCACTCGCCGTCACGGCCACCCTGCTCACCCTCACCGCAGCCGTCGGCTGCGGAGCCGTCGACAAGGCCCTGGACTGCGTCCGCACCGCCGACGCCATCGCCACCAGCGTCAACAACCTCCAGCAGGCCATCTCCAACGCCTCCAACGACCCGACGCAGGCCTCCGAGGCCCTGGACGAGATCGACAAGGAGCTCAAGGACCTCGGCGACACCACGGACAACGCCGACCTCAGCAAGGCCGTCGACGACCTCCAGGCAGGCGTCACCAACGTCCGCGCCTCCATCGAGAAGGGCGACGCCACCCCCGACATCACCCCGGTCACCGACGCCGCCAGCGAGATCGGCAAGGTCTGCTCCCCGTGACCGTGCGGCGATAATCGACGCATGACGCGCCTGATCCTCGCCACCCGCAACGCCGGGAAAGTCACCGAACTCCACGCGATCCTCGCCGACGCGGGTCTCACCCACGACCTCGTCGGCGCGGACGCGTACCCCGAGTTCCCCGACGTCAAGGAAACCGGCGTCACCTTCGCCGAGAACGCACTCCTCAAGGCCCACGCCCTGGCCCGCGCCACCGGCCACCCGGCCGTCGCCGACGACTCCGGCCTCTGCGTCGACGTACTCGGCGGCGCCCCCGGAATCTTCTCGGCCCGCTGGTCCGGCACCCACGGCAACGACCGCGCCAACCTGGACCTGCTCCTGGCCCAGCTCGGCGACATCGACACCCCCCACCGCACCGCCTACTTCGCGTGCGCGGCGGCCCTCGCGCTCCCCGACGGCACGGAACGCGTGGTCGAAGGCCGCCTGACGGGCACCCTGCGCCACGCCCCCTCGGGCACGAACGGCTTCGGCTACGACCCGATCCTCCAGCCCGACGGCGAGACCCGGACCTGCGCGGAGCTCTCACCCGCGGAGAAGAACGCGATCAGCCACCGGGGCAAGGCGTTCCGGGCGCTGGTGCCGGTGGTGCGGGAGCTGGTGGGCTGACGCAACGATGCCCGGCCCCTTGGAAGGGACCGGGCATCGCCGTGCTGGGTGCGCCCGGTCGGATTCGAACCGACATACACGACCACCTAAAGATCGCCGCTCAAACCAGATGGCGTACGGGCGCAAGTCGAAAACAAGCTTACTGCCCGTGGGGAGTCATCGGGAACGATTGGCGAAAGTTGCCGTTTGGCTGTGGCAGGAAGGGCAGAGATAGCGAAGGTTGTTGAGGCGGTTGTCCAACCTGTCGCCATTGATGTGATCGATCTCCAGGACGAGGCGGTTACCCCGCCATGTGTCACCGGTGCCGCAAATCGCGCACGTGTGAGGAAGCCTGACATCGTCGAGGGCTCGCCTCAGGTGCGCTGTGGGCGTTCGAGATGCCCCGGATTCTAAGCGGAGGAGGATCTCGGCTGCGGTTTTGCGGTACGGGGAGCGCGCGCCAGCCGCATGGCCTTGGCCCGAGAAGTGGTCAGTTGACAGGCCGTAAGCCTCGATGTCCCGCTTCAGGCGGGCACGGGTGCCGCCGTTGTCGACTTGGCCCAGAGTTTTGAGAACGCCGGCGAGGCTTTGGGACTCGACGACGGCGGTTGTCAGTTGGCGGCGGGGTGTAGAAGGAGCCCCGTGTCTGCGTCCGCTGGTGAAATGCGAGGTATCGATGCCGAGACGATCAAGCCTTCCGCGTATGTAGCTGTATGGGCTGTCGCTTGGCGGCAGGCCCATGTACTCGAACATCTCCCGGATGCTGTGCGAGTGGGCGGCAGCTTCGGCAAGGACCTCCTTTGGGTACGAGCGGTGCTCTCGATCCGGCAAGGATTCCTTGACGAAGTGGGATGTGTCGATGTCGTAGTGCTTGAGCCGATCGCGCACGTAGCGGCACGACCGGCTGCCCAGCGGTGCCCCGAGGCGGCGCAGGACGTCGACGAGGCTGGTTGCACTAGCGGCGGTTCGTTCGAGCAGATCGCGCGGGTACTTGCCGCTCATAGCGCCCTGCCGCGCTTACGGCCGCGATAAGTGTCGGTCGCTGCGTGGCAGTTGGGGCACAGGATCCGGAGATTCTCCGGACGGTTGTCCCACCAGTCGCCATTGACGTGATCCACTTCGAGCCGGAGCGGCTGGTCCTGCCATTTGCCTTTGTTGCCGCATGCGGCACACTCATCCTCAACCCCGTTGCGGACGAGCTCTCGACGCAGTCGTTCGCCGGGAACCCTTCCGTCTGACGGGGAGCCGAGAGTCAGACGGTTTCCCAGCGCACCTTTGGGGCGACGCGGCGGTGTGCGCACGAAGTGCGATGTGTCGATCCGGAGCACCGCGATGCGGCGGCTGATGTGTGCGTGATTGCCGCCAACCGGATTGATGCCCAATCGGCGGACAACTTCGGCCACACTTGTGGAATGGGCGACCAGCTCGCGCAACTTCTCCTCGGTGTGGCGCACCCTCGTGTCAGCGAAGTGCGAGATGTCGATGCCCCACTCCGCCATCTTGCTCTGCAGATACCTCCGGCTCCCCGGTGTAGGCGTCCCCCCGCACCATCGAACCGCATCATTGGCGTTCGTTGTCTCGCGCGCTGCCTCTTCGAGTAGCTCGCGCGTATACCGAACCGACACGTTCCCCTCCGCATCCGGCCGAGCGTTCGCGGCCTCGCACGGAACAACGATCCGTTTATCGGAGAGTCACGTCCGATATCCGACAAGATGTGGAATGACCTGCCCCGCTTCAGTCCCCACTGAAGCGGGGCAGGTCATTCCGTGAAGAGAACGGGTCAGAACTTCGGGTCCGGGCTCTGCGCGTGGACCAGTTCCGCCGCTTCCTCCGCCGTCTCCACCGAGGGCGGGGAGCCGGCCAGCGGCTGGTTGGCGGTTTCCTTCATGCAGGCCACCGCGATCACGCCCACCAGCGCCGCCGCCATCGCGTAGTACGCGGGCATCAGGTTCGAGCCGGTCCAGCTGATCAGGGCCGTGATCACCAGCGGGGTCGTACCGCCGAAGAGCGAGGCCGAGATGTTGTAGCCCACCGACAGGGAGCCGTAGCGGACGTTGGTCGGGAACAGGGCCGGGAGCGCGGCGGACATCGTGCCCAGCATGCAGACCAGGGAGAGGCCCATCATCAGCATGCCGATGGTGATCGCCGGGATGCTGCCCTGGCGGATCAGGAGGAAGGACGGCAGGGACAGGAAGAGGAACCCGAGCATGCCGGCCATCAGGAGCGGTTTGCGGCCGAAGCGGTCGGAGAGCTTGCCGAACTGGCTGATGACCAGCATCAGGAAGATCATGACGGCGAGCAGGATGAGCAGGCCGTGGGTCTCGCTGTAGCCGAGCTCGTCGGAGAGGTACGTCGGCATGTACGACAGCAGCATGTAGTCGGTGATGTTGTAGGCGCCGACCAGGGCGATGCAGAGGATCAGCGTCGGCCAGTACTGGCGGAAGATCTTGGCGAGGTCGCCCTTGGCGGTGGACTCGACGTGGTCGGCGGCCTCCGTGGCGTGGGCGGTGCCGCCCTCCAGCTTCTGGAACGCGGGGGTCTCGTCCAGGCGCAGTCGCAGGTAGAGGCCGACGAGGCCGAGGGGTCCGGCGACGAGGAACGGGATGCGCCAGCCCCAGGACTCCATCTGCCCGGTGTCCAGGAGGGCGTACAGGGCGGTGACCAGGCCCGCGGCGCCGACGTATCCGGCGAGCGTGCCGAATTCGAGGAAGCTGCCGAAGAAGCCGCGGCGCTTGTCGGGGGCGTACTCGGCGATGAAGGTGGAGGCGCCGCCGTACTCGCCGCCGGTGGAGAAGCCCTGGAGCATCCGGAAGAGGATCAGCAGGGCGGGGGCCCAGAGTCCGATCGTGTCGTGGGAGGGGATGACGCCGATCGCGAAGGTCCCGATCGCCATGAGGATCATGGTGAGGGCGAGGACCTTCTTCCGGCCGATCTTGTCGCCCATGGGTCCGAAGAACATTCCGCCGAGCGGCCTGACGAGGAAGGCCACGGCGAAGGTCGCGAAGGAGGAGAGGAGCTGGGTCGTGTCGTTCCCGGAAGGGAAGAAGACGTGCCCGATGGTGACGGCGAGGTAGGAGTAGATACCGAAGTCGAACCACTCCATGGCGTTACCGAGCGATGCCGCTTTCACCGCGCGCTTGACCGCCTGGTCGTCGGTGACGGTGATGTCGGTCCGACGCAGCCGGGGGTTCTTGCGCTTCCTGATGGCACGGAAGAGCGCGGGGTGGCGTTTGACCGCGTCCGGGTCGGCCGCCTGGTGGGGGTCGGGGGCCGCCATGGCCGGTTCCTTTCCTCGAAGGGTGTTCCAGGAAAGGCTTCTGCGCGGTCATGGCGGTTGCAAACCGAATCCGTGGCCGATTGCGACGTCGCTCACATGTTTTTCGGCCAGGTGGTGGGGTGGAACCCGGTCAGATGCCGAGATCCTTGATGATCTTCGCTACGTGGCCGGTCGCCTTGACGTTGTAGAGGGCGCGCTCGACCTTGCCCTCCTCGTCGACGACGATCGTCGACCTGATGACGCCCGTCACCACTTTGCCGTAGAGCTTCTTCTCGCCGTATGCGCCGTACGCCTCCAGGGTCTCCTTGGAGGGGTCTCCGACGAGGGTGACCTTGAGGTTCTCCTTCTCGCGGAACTTGGCGAGCTTCTCCGGCTTGTCGGGGGACACGCCGATGACGTCGTATCCGGCCCCGGTGAGGAGCTCCAGGTTGTCGGTGAAATCGCAGGCCTGCTTGGTGCAGCCGGGGGTAAGCGCGGCGGGGTAGAAGTAGACGATGACCTTGCGGCCCTTGTGGTCCGCGAGCGAGACCTCGTTGCCGTCGGCGTCCGGAAGGGTGAAGGCGGGGGCGGGGTCGCCGGTCTGGAGTCGCTCGCTCATGTTTCTCCTCGAGTGGCACGCGGGGTGTGTGGGACCGAGCGTAATAGGGGGTGCCGCCGGGTGTAGGAGCGGTCGAGCTGACAGACTGTCGATGAAGGTTTACCGGACGACGACCACGGAGGCGGCGCAGTGTCGGATATGAGGACCCCTGCGCAGATCGAGGCGGACATCATCAGCAGGCGTGAGCAGCTTGCGGTGGTGCTGGACGAGATCGGGGTGCGCGTGCACCCGAAGACGATCATCGGTGATGCGAAGGCCAAGGTGGCGTCGACGGTGGACCGGACTGCCGGGCGTGCGTTCGTCGCGGTGAACCGGTCGGTGTCGGATGTGAAGGCGCAGTTCGTGTCGGAGGAGGGCTCGCCGCGGCTGGAGCGCGTCATTCCGGCGGCGCTGCTGGTGGTCGGCGCGGTGGCGTTGCTGACGGTTTCGGTGCGTGGCCGGAAGCGCTGAGGGCGGATTCCGGGTGGCCCCGGGGGCGTGCGGAGCGCTTCGGGGCAGGTAGGTTTCGGGGCGTGAGCAACGACACCGACGACAAGCTGCCCATCCGGATGCTGCACGACCGTGTGCTGGTCCGGTCCGATTCGCCCGAGGGCGAGCGGCGTTCGGGCGGCGGCATCCTGATTCCTGCGACTGCGGCGGTCGGCCGGCGTCTGGCGTGGGCCGCGGTGGTCGCGGTGGGTCAGAACGTGCGGACGGTGGAGCCGGGGGACCGGGTGCTGTACGACCCCGAGGACCGTGCCGAGGTCGAGGTGCGGGGTGTGGCGTACGTGCTGATGCGGGAGCGGGATCTGCATGCGGTGGCGGCGGACCGGTTCGAGGGTTCCGAGGATTCGACCGGCTTGTATCTGTAGTCCGGCAGGTGGGGTGTGGAGGCCTGGTGACCGTTGTCACCAGGCCTTTTGGCTGTGTTTTGTTAGGCTGGAGCGACCCCGACGAGACGCGCCGTACCGGGTTTTCCGTAAAGACGACGCACCCGTGTTGTTCGCGTGTCTGGTGTCGGAGGTGCCGTCGTGGCGTGGGTTCTGTTGATTGTTGCCGGTCTGCTGGAAGTGGGCTGGTCGATCGGGATGAAGTACACCGAGGGGTTCACGCGGCTGTGGCCGAGTGTGTTCACGGGCCTCGGGATCGTGGCCAGCATGGTGCTGCTGTCGCATGCGGCGAAGACGCTGCCGATCGGTACGGCGTACGGCGTGTGGGTCGGGATCGGCGCGGCGGGTGCGGCGGTGCTGGGCATGGTGGTGCTGCACGAGCCGGTGACGGCCGCCCGTATCTTCTTCGTGTGTCTGCTGCTGGTTGCCGTGGTGGGTCTGAAGGCGACGTCCGGGCACTGAGTGTCAGCGGCGGGGCAGGCCGGGGCCGCGGGCTCCTTCGACGAAGCCGTCGTCCTCCGGGTCGCCGGGGGTGGGGCGGTCGCCGTCGGGGGTGTCGGGTGTCGTGGCGGCGGAGGTGCGTGAGGGGGCGTCGGCCGGGGTGGCGGTCCTGGGGGTCTGCGGGGCCCGGGAGGTCGCCGTGCTGACGTCGGAGGGGCTGTCGGAGTCGGGGGAGTCGGGGGAGTCGGTTTCGCTCCGGTCCTCACCGGGTTCGTCCGACTCCTCGTTCCCTTCCTCGTCCGGGTCGGCTTCTTCCGGGCCTTCTTCGGCTTCGAGCTCGAACTGCTGCACCTCGTCGTCCTCGAGGGCGACGGCGGTGTAGGCGGCCCAGGTCTGTGCGGGTGCGCCGCCGCCGTTGATGCGGGCGAGTCCGAGCGCTCCGTACAGGGGTTTCTGCACGCCGGTGACGGGGTCCTGGCCCATCACGGCGATGACGGTCGCGAGGTCGGGGGTGTAGCCGGCGAACCAGGCGGCCTTGTCCTCCTCGGCGGTGCCCGTCTTGCCTGCGGCGGGGCGGTTCGCCGCTTGGGCTGCGGTGCCGGTGCCGCCGTCGACGACGCTCCGCAGGACGGAGGTGGTGGTGTCGGCTGCTTCGCGGCTGACGGCCTGCCGGGTGTTCCTGGCGGGGAGTGCGAGGTCGGTGCCGTTCTTGCTGATCTTGGCGACGAGGGTGTGTTCGCGCTGCTTGCCGTGGTCGGCGAGGGTGGCGTAGGCCTCGGTCATGTCGAGGACGCTGGCGGTGGCGGGGCCCAGGGCGATGGAGGGGGAGGCGGTGAGGTCGGGGGTGTTCTGGGGGATGCCGAGGGAGACGGCGGTGTCCTTGACGGCGTCGGGGCCGACGTCCTGGGCCATCTGGGCGTAGACGGCGTTGACGGATTTGTCGGTGGCCTCGCGGACGGTGAGGGAGCCGTAGTCGACGTCGTCCTCGTTGGCGGGGGAGTATCCGGTGGAGCCGTGGGCGCTCTGGACGGTGCGCTTGTTGGTGCCGTCGTAGCGGGTGTTGGGGGTGATGCCCCGGCCGTCCTGGGTGGTGGATCCGTTGGCCATGGCTGCGGTGAGGACGAACGGCTTGAAGGTGGAGCCGACTTGGTAGTCGCGGCGGGTCGCGTTGTTGACGTACTGCTTGGTGTAGTCGATGCCGCCGTACATGGCGAGGACGTGGCCGGTGGCGGGGTCGATGGAGGCGCCGCCGACGCGGACGTTGCGGTCGGCCTTGCGGTCGTCGCTCGTCTTGGCCAGGACGTTGTCCTCGACCGCTTCGACGAGGGCGTCCTGCTTCTTCTTCTCGAGTGTGGTGGTGATGCGGTAGCCGCCGGTGGCGAGGGTGTTCTCGTCGAGGATCCTGTTGGCGGCGAGGTAGTCCTCGACGGCCTGGACGAGGTAGCCGCGCTGTCCTGAGAGTGCGGTGGCGGGCTTGGCCTTGCCGGGGACGGGGAAGGTCATGGCTGCGCGGTCGGAGGGGCTCAGCCAGTCCTCCTTGACCATGCCGTCGAGTACGTAGTTCCAGCGGGCGAGGGCCGCGGCCCGGTTCTCGGGGTGGGCGACGACGTCGTAGGCGCTGGGGGCGTTGAGCAGGGAGGCGAGGTAGGCGCCCTCGCCGGTGTCGAGGTCTTTGGCGTCCTTGCCGTAGTAGGCGTGGGAGGCGGCCTGGATGCCGTAGGAGTTGCGGCCGAAGTAGCTGGTGTTGAGGTAGCCCTCGAAGATCTCGTCCTTGCTCTGTTCGCGGCCGAGCTTGATCGAGATGAAGAATTCCTTGGCCTTGCGTACGACGGTCTGTTCCTGGCCGAGGTAGTAGTTCTTGACGTACTGCTGGGTGATGGTGGAGCCGCCCTGGCGGCCCTTGCCGGTGAGGGTGTTCCAGCCGGCGCGGGTCATGGCTTTGACGTCGATGGCGGGTTCGGAGTAGAAGTCCCGGTCCTCGGCGGCGAGTACGGCGTGCTGGACGGTGCGGGGGATCCCGTCGAGCCGGACGTTCTCCCGGTTGATCTCGCCGTCCCGGGCGATGACGCTGCCGTCCTCGTAGAGGTAGACGTTCGACTGCGCGGTCGCGGCGGCGTTGGCGGCGGGGATGCCGACGAGTTTGTATCCGGCGATGAATCCGCCGACGAGCAGGAGCGCGATGAGGAGGGTGCTGCCGAGCACCATGCGCCAGGTGGGTACGGCACGGCGCCAGCCGGTGCGCTTGGGCCGCTTGACGCGTTTTGTGCGCCCCTTGCCGCCTTGTGCGCTGTCCGTGGGCTGCGGGTTCCGGGCGGTCGCCGCGGTGGTGGGGTCCCGGGGCGGCCAGCCGGCGGGACCTTTCCGACCTGGCTCTCCGTGGTCTCCGCCGGGCTGCGGTGGCTCGTGGCTCATGGCTGTGGAGGCTCCTCGGCTGCGGGCAGTTATCCCATAGTGCACTTTTCGGAGTGATAACCACCGGATCCTCCCCGGATAACGGGTCGCGGCGGCCGCCGGTCGTGGACTAGGGTCGTGCGCTTTGGCCCGATGAGGCGGGGGAGGGGGCGCGGTGCTGCTCTATGCGGTGGTGGCGGCCGGTGGGTTCCGGCGGCATGCGACGTACCGGGTGGCGACGGCGGCGGGGGTGTTCACCAACACCGTCTTCGGTTTCATCATGGCGTACACCTATATCGCCCTGTGGGACGAGCGTCCGCAGCTCGGCGGTTACGACCAGTCGGAGGCCCTGACGTACGTGTGGCTGGGTCAGGCCCTGCTGATGACCTGCGCCATGATGGGCGGCGGCTTCGAGAGTGACCTGACGGAGCGGATCCGTTCGGGCGACATCGCCGTGGACCTGTACCGGCCCGCCGATCTCCAGTTGTGGTGGCTGGCGGGGGACCTGGGCCGGGCGGCGTTCCACCTGCTGGGGCGCGGGATCGTGCCGATGGTGCTGGGGGCCCTGGCCTTCGACCTGGCGCTGCCGGGGTCGGCGTGGATGTGGCCGGCCTTCCTGGTGTCGGTGCTGCTGGGGGTCGTGGTGAGTTTCGCGCTGCGCTTCCTGGTCGCGCTGTCGGCGTTCTGGCTGATGGACGGGGCGGGTGCCCTGCAGATGGCCATGCTGGCGGGGCTCTTCTTCTCCGGGATGCTGCTGCCGCTGAACCTGTTCCCGGGCGTGCTGGGGGAGGTGGCGCGGGCGTTGCCGTGGTCGTCGCTGTTGCAGGTCCCGGCCGATGTGTTCCTGGGCAAGCGCACGGGGTGGGGTCTGGTGCAGGCGTACGCCTTCCAGGCCGGATGGGCGGTGGCGCTGCTGCTGGCGGGGCGTCTGCTGCAGTCCGTGGCGACGAGGAGGGTGGTGGTGCAGGGTGGCTGAGGCCGGGACGGAGAGGCTGGCCGCAAGGGAGCCGGAGCGGCCGGGGAAGGGGGCCGCGCGGGAGCCGGAGCGGCCGGAGATCGCGTTCGCCGACCGGTCGCGGCTGGTCGAGGGGGTCCGGGCGTACGGGCTGATCGTGGCGATGTGGCTGCGTTCGACGCTGGCGTACCGGGCGTCGTTCGTGATGACGACCATCGGCAACTTCGTGATGACCGGGGCGGACTTCTTCACGGTCATGCTGATGTTCTCGCACGTCGACGCGTTGGGCGGCTACACGCTGCCGGAGGTCGCCCTGCTGTACGGGGTGTCGGCGACCGCGTTCGGGCTGTGCGATCTGCTGGTGGGGTCGGTGGACCGGCTGGGGCAGCGGGTGCGGGACGGGACGCTCGACACGCTGCTGGTGCGGCCGGTGCCGGTGCTGGCGCAGGTGGCGGCGGACCGGTTCGCGCTGCGCCGGCTGGGCCGGATCACGCAGGCGCTCCTGGTGCTGGGCTATGCCCTGGTGACGCTGGACATCGCGTGGACCCCGCTGAAGGTGCTGATGCTGCCGTTGATGGTGCTGAGCGGGGCGGCGATCTTCGCGGCGGTGTTCGTGGTGGGTGCGGCGTTCCAGTTCTTCGCGCAGGACGCCTCGGAGGTGCAGAACGCGTTCACCTACGGGGGGACGACTCTGCTCCAGTACCCGCCGTCGATCTTCGCGCGGGACCTGGTGCGCGGGGTGACGTTCGTGGTGCCGCTGGCGTTCGTGAGCTGGCTGCCGGCGCTGTATGTGCTGGGCAGGGACTATCCGTTGGGGCTGCCGGAG
The DNA here is from genome assembly GCF_036226745.1 of Streptomyces sp. NBC_00683. NCBI lineage: Bacteria > Bacillati > Actinomycetota > Actinomycetes > Kitasatosporales > Streptomycetaceae > Streptomyces > Streptomyces sp. NBC_00683. The sequence continues at coordinate 5,379,242 of NZ_CP109013.1, forward strand.
TGGGTGGCGTTCCTGCCGCCGCTGGTGGCGGGGCTGTGCTGGGTGCTTGCGGGGCTGGCGTGGCGTACGGGGCTGCGGGCGTACCGCAGTACGGGGAGCTGAGGGAGGGGTGGGCATGGACATGGACATGGACTTCATTGAGCTCGACGGGGTCGAGAAGGTCTTCGACGTACACCGCAGGACGGGTTTCCTGCGCCGGGAGCGGCGCGAGGTGCGTGCGGTGGACGGCATCAGCTTCCGGGTGCCGCGGGGCGAGATGGTCGGGTACATCGGCCCGAACGGGGCGGGCAAGTCGACGACGATCAAGATGCTGACGGGGATCCTCACCCCGAGCGGCGGCCGGCTGCGGGTCGCGGGCATCGATCCGTCGCGGGAGCGCACGAAGCTGGCGCACCGGATCGGTGTGGTGTTCGGGCAGCGCACGACGCTGTGGTGGGATCTGCCGCTGCGTGACTCGTACCGGCTGATGCACCGGATGTACCGGATCCCGGACCGCCGGTTCCGGGAGAACCTGGACCGTTGCGTGGAACTCCTGGATCTGGGCGAGCTGTTGGAGACTCCGGTGCGGCAGTTGTCGCTGGGGCAGCGGATGCGGGGCGATATCGCGGCGGCGCTGCTGCACGATCCGGAGGTGCTGTACCTGGACGAGCCGACGATCGGGCTCGATGTGGTCTCCAAGGCCAAGGTGCGTGAGTTCCTGCGGGACTTGAACGCGGAGCGGTCCACGACGGTGCTGCTGACCACGCACGATCTGACCGATATCGAGCAGCTGTGCAAGCGGGTGATGGTGATCGACCACGGCCGTCTGGTGTACGACGGTGCGCTGTCCGGGCTGCATGAGGTGGGGGAGAGCGAGCGCACGCTGGTGGTCGATCTGGAGCGGGTGCTGCCGCCGATCGAGCTGGCGTCGGAGCCCTCGGTGCGGGTGGTGAAGGTGGAGGGGCCCCGGCAGTGGCTGGCGTTCCCGGCGTCCGCGTCGGCGGCTCCCCTGGTGGCGCGTATCGCGGCGGACTATCCGCTGGTGGACCTGTCGGTGCGGGAGCCGGACATCGAGGCCGTGATCGCGAAGATGTACATGTCGGATTCACGTCTCTAGGCCGGTCTTCGGGTTGCTCTATAGGCTGCGCGGTATGACAAGTGAACGTCCGGACATGCGTGCTTCCGATGCGGAACGTGAGCGGGTCGCCGAGACCTTGCGGGAGGCCATGGCCGAGGGCCGGCTGGAGATGGACGAGTTCGAGCAACGGCTCGACGCGACGTACAAGGCGCGTACGCACGGGGAGCTGGAGCCGATCGTGCGCGATCTCCCCGTTCCGGGCACGGCTGTTGCGCCCGTGGGTACCTCGTCGCCCGTGCGCGCCCCCGGTACGTCCGTCGACTGGTCGAGGCGTATCGGCGGGCCCGCGACGTCCTCGGGAGGGTTCGCCTTCTGGGGCGGCTTCAGCCGCAAGGGCCGTTGGACGGTGGGGCGGGAGTTCACCGCGTTCGCGATGTGGGGCGGGGGCGAGATCGATCTGCGCGAGGCGGACTTCGAACAGCGCGAGATCGTCATCCGGTGTTTCGCGATCATGGGCGGGCTGCAGGTGAAGGTCCCGCCGAACGTGCACCTCCATGTCAACGGCATCGGCGTCATGGGCGGTTTCGACGAGCAGACGAAGGACGCCGACTTCGGCGAACCGGCTCCGGACGCGCCGCGGGTGCGGGTGACCGGGTTCGCCCTGATGGGCGGGGTCGGTGTGGACCGCAAGTGGAACAAGGCGCAGCGGCAGCGCCTCAAGGAGGCGGAGCGGCTGCGCCTGGAGAAGCCGGACGGTTCCTGAGGGCGGGCGCGGTCAGAAGGATCCGGCCTTCGGCGTTCCGGTCACCGTCGCGAGGTCGACGAGGCGGCCCAGCGTCCGGTAGCCGGCGTCGTTGAAGTGCAGCCGGTCGCCCGAGTCGTACGAGGGCAGGAGCCGGTTGGGGGCGTAGGGGTCGCGGACCGCCCGGTCGAAGTCGATGACGTCGTCGAAGATCCGGCCCGCCCGGATCTGTTCGTTGACCGCCAGGCGTACGTCGTTGCGTTCGGGTGTCCACGTACCGAAGCCCTGGAAGGGCGTCAGCGTCGTCCCGATGACCCGCAGTCCGCGGGCGTGGGCGCGTTCCGTGAGGGACCGCAGTCCGGCCACGATGCGCTGGGGGTCCTCCTCCTGGGGAGCCTGCTGCACGTCGTTGATGCCCAGCGCGATGATGACGGTCCTGGCTCCGGCGACGGACAGCACGTCCCGCTCGAAGCGGTGGGTGCCGCCGACGCCGCCGCGGCCGTTCCTCTCGGGGGCGCTGTCGCGCAGCAGGCGGTTGCCCGCGATGCCCTGGTTGGCGATCCCGTAGCGGTGCTCCAGCCGGTCGGAAAGCACGTCGGGCCAGCGGTTGTTGGCGTCGGTGGAGGAGCCGGTGCCCGCGGTGAGGGAGTCGCCGATCACGACGATCGCGCCCGGTGAGCTCTCGTTGCGTACGTCCACCGCGGTGAGGTAGCGCCACCGGTCGGTCCGCCAGGTGCCGCGGTCGTCGGCCAGGTACGACGTCTGCAGGGCGTGGGCGTGATAGGTGACGGGGCCGCTCCGGTACGGGGTGCGCAGGGTGACGACGAGGTCGGCGTCGGGTGCGACGGGCACGACCACGGGGTCGCTGACGATCTGACGGCCTGCGGCGACGGTGACCACGGGCCGGCCGCGGAAGGTCACCGGGCGGGTGTTGACGGTGGCTTCGTCGATGACGAGCGGGGCTGTGCCGAAGAGGTTGGAGAGGGTGATGCGGGCGGCGTCGCCACCGACGCTGGTGTGCACGGTGTTGCGGATGGTGCGTCCGGGGAGGCCGTGTTCCGTGTCCGGTTCGCCGCTGACGGGCGCTCCGGTCCAGGTGGCGACCCAGGTGCCGGTGGAGTTGGCCGGCGCGGCGGGATTGCGTGCGGCCGCGTGCGCCTCGGGTCCGGGGAGCGGCGCCCGGGTCTCCCCGGCGATCAGTGTCGTACCGAACGCGAGTGCGGCAGCGAGCGCGGCGGTGCCTGCTATGAGGGCGATGAGCAGGGCATACCCCTGGCGCCTGGGCATGGGCGGTGATTCTCCTTGTGATGATCGGGCTGGTCTCATGATGCGACAGGCCGTGGGGAACTCGACGTGCGGCCCGGGAGTAGGTGAGGTAGGGACAATGCGTACGGCACTGGGTGACGCGTACGCGGACGGGTGGAGCGGATGGAACACGACGCGGGACAGGGAACGGGGTCCGGCCAGGATTCCGGGGCGGGACCGGGGCCGGACGGTCCCGTGTCCGGGCGGCCGGGGCTGATGCCCGGGGCGGGCGGACCGGGTGCCCGTCGGGCGGCGGCGCCGCTGGCCGGTTTCGCGTACACCGCTGCCGACGAGGAGAAACAGCGCGGAGTGCGCCGTATGAAGACCACCGCCACGGGTCTGCTCCTGCTCGTCGCGCTCGTCTACGTCCTCGCCACCTGGGCGAAGAACGAGGGTGTGGGTGGCTGGCCGGGCTACGTCGCAGCGGCTGCCGAAGCGGGCATGGTGGGTGCGCTGGCGGACTGGTTCGCGGTCACGGCGCTCTTCCGCCGCCCGCTCGGACTCCCCATCCCCCACACGGCCATCATCCCCACCAAGAAGGACCAGCTCGGGGAGTCACTCGGTTCCTTCGTGGGCGAGAATTTTCTCTCCGGAGACGTGGTTCGTGACCGAATTCACGCTCTGGGCGTCGGCGCGCGGCTCGGGGCGTGGCTGGCCGAGCCGGATCACGCGGACCGGGTGACCGCGGAGCTCGCGACCGCGCTGCGCGGTGCGCTGACGGTGCTCAGGGACGCCGACGTGCAGGCGGTCGTCGGCGAGGCGATCACCCGGCGGGCGGATGCGGCGGAAGTCGGTCCCGGCATCGGCAAGATGCTGGAGAAGGTCGTCGCCGACGGCGGGCACCGCAGGGTCGTCGACCTCGTCTGCGTGAGGGCCCACGACTGGCTGGTCGAGCACGGCGAGTCCGTGATGGACGCGGTGCAGGGCGGAGCGCCGGGCTGGACGCCGAGGTTCGTCGACAAGCGGGTGGGGGAGCGCGTCTACAAGGAACTGCTGCGCTTCGTCACGGAGATGCGGGACATGCCGGGGCACCCGGCGCGCGACTCGATCGACACGTTCCTGACGGACTTCGCCGCGGACCTCCAGACGGACTCGGACACCCGGGCGCGGGTGGAGCGGCTCAAGTCGGAGATCCTGGGGCGCGGCGAGGTGCAGGACGTCATCGCGTCGGCCTGGTCCTCGGTACGCACGATGATCATCGCGGCGGCGGAGGACGAGCGGAGCGAGCTGCGGCTGCGTGCCAGGGCCTCGCTGATGTCGCTGGGCGCCAGGCTGGCGACGGACGAGCGGCTGCAGGCCAAGCTGGAGGGCTGGCTGGAGGACGCGGCGGTGTACGTCGTCACGACGTACCGCACGGAGATCACGTCGCTGATCAGCGACACCGTCGCCGGCTGGGACGCGGACCAGACCTCCAAGAAGATCGAGGCGCACATCGGCCGCGACCTGCAGTTCATCCGGATCAACGGCACGGTGGTGGGCGCGCTGGCCGGTCTGGCGATCTATTCGGTCTCACGGGCACTGGGCGGCTGACAGCGCTCCCGGGGCGTCGGCGGAAACCGTGGCCGGCGCGGCGCGGTGGAGGGAAAGCACCGGGGGTGCCCGCCGTCCTGTCGTACGGGGGCACCCCCGGGTCACGCGGGGGAGTTGCCGTTCAGTACGTGCCGCCCGCCGCCGGTGTTCATCGCCCGGCGCGCCTTTTTCTCAGGCGCTGCGCCGTGTGACCACCCACGAGGCCGCGGCGACCCCGCCCGCGACGGCGAACACCGCGGGCCAGGCACCGACCTTCTTGGCGAGCGGGTGCGATCCGGCGAACGCGGCGACGTAGGCGACGGTCAGCCCGACGGCCGCCCGGGGCCCGGCCTGCCGGTTCCACTCGTACGCGGCGAGGGAGCCGGCGGCGGCGAGCGCGACACCGCCGAGCGGCCGCTTCCCGGTCCACCGGGCGACCCCGTACCCCCCGAGGAGTCCGCTCGCCGCCACTGCCGCCGCCGGGACCTTCGCCATCGCAGCCACCTTCGCTTCCTTCGTACAGGTCGAGGCTCCGAGGCTAACGCGCTGCTTCGAACTCCAGTGGCACCCAGGGGGTGCACAAGCGTTTACCCTGAAGGTGAACGCTTGTGCACCCCTCTGCGTAGGAGACCACATGACCGCTCCGGCCACCGCCGCCCCGGACCACCCTCGCTTCGCCGTCGGCGTGCTGGCCTTCTGCGGCGTCGTGGTCGCGGTCATGCAGACGATCGTCGTCCCGCTCCTCCCGCACGTCCCGGCCCTCACCGGGGCCACCCCCGCCGCCGCCAGCTGGCTGGTCACCGTCACCCTCCTCACCGGCGCGGTGTTCACCCCGGTCCTCGGCAGGGTCGGCGACATGTACGGAAAGCGCCGCGTGCTCGTCGCGTCCCTCGGCGTGCTCGTCGTCGGCTCGGTGCTGTGCGCCGTCAGCTCCCACATCGGCGTGCTGATCGCCGGCCGTGCCCTGCAGGGAGCGGCGATCGCCGTCGTACCCCTGGGCATCAGCATCCTGCGGGACGAACTGCCGCCCGAGCGCGTGCTGTCCGCGGTCGCCCTGATGAGCTCGACGCTCGGCATCGGGGCGGCCGTCGGCCTGCCGGTCGCGGCGCTCGTGATCGAGAACTTCGACTGGCACACGATGTTCTGGGTCTCCGGGGCCATCGGCGTCCTGGACATCGTCCTGGTGCTCCGCTGCGTACCGGAGTCCCCGCTGCGCTCCCGCGGCCGCTTCGACGCGATCGGCGCGCTCGGCCTGTCGGCGGCGCTGGTCTGCCTGCTGCTCGCGGTCACCCAGGGCGGCGACTGGGGCGGGACGTCGGCGCGCACCCTCGGTCTGCTCGCCGTCGCCGTCGTCGTCGCGCCGCTCTGGGGCGCGTACGAGCTCCGCAGGCCCACCCCCATGGTCGACCTGCGGGTCTCGGCCCGTCCCGCGGTGCTCCTCACGAACGTCGCCGCCCTGCTGATCGGCTTCGCCTTCTACGCGAACTCCCTGGTCACCGCCCAGATGGTGCAGGAGCCGAAAGCCACCGGTTACGGGCTCGGCGCCTCGCTCGTCGTGAGCGGCCTGTGCCTGCTGCCGGGCGGCCTGGCGATGGTGGCGCTCTCGCCCGTATCGGCGCGGATCTCCGCCGGGCGCGGCCCGAGGACCAGCCTCGCGCTGGCCGCCGGGATCATCGCCGTGGGCTACGTCGTGCGGTACTTCACCAGCCACAGCCTGTGGCTGATCGTCGCGGGCGCGACAGTCGTCGCCGCGGGCACCGCCATCGCGTACTCGGCGCTGCCCGCCCTGGTCATGAGCGGGGTCCCGGTCGGCGAGACGGGCGCCGCCAACGGCCTGAACACCCTCATGCGCTCGGTCGGCCAGGCGTTGTGCAGTGCCACGGTGGCGGCGGTGCTCGCCAACATGACCTTCCTGGCCGGTGGCCGTACGGCTCCGACACTCCAGGCCTACCAGCTGGTCTTCCTGATCGCGGCGGGCGCCGCCCTGCTGGCCCTGGCGGTGACGCTGTGCCTGCCGGGCGGGCGCGCGGATACGGGTACGGTCGGGGGGAACCGCAGGAGCAGGAACCGTACGCGGGCGATGCCGATCCAGGAGGGCGCATGACCGCCCGAGTCACCGCAGCAGCGACACCCGCACCGGACGCACCGGACGCCCCCACGGGCAGGAACGCGATTCTGCGTGCCGCGCGCAGGGCGTTCACGCAGCGCCCGTACGCGGAGGTGACCATCCGGGGCATCGCCGCCGATGCCGGTGTGAGCGCGTCCCTCGTGGTGAAGCACTTCGGCCGCAAGGAAGAACTCTTCAACACCGTCGCGGACTTCGGCCCGGCCGCCGAGGAGCTCTTCGACGCCCCGCTCGACGGGCTCGGCCGCCACATGGTGCTGACGCTCGTACGCAGCCGCAGGGCGCACCAGACCGACCCCCTGCTGCGTGTCGTCTTCTCCCTCGGCAACCACGACGAGCGCTCCCTGCTCCGCACCCGCTTCCACGAGCAGGTCACCGGGCGCCTGACGGCCCGTCTCCCCGGCCGCGAACGCGCCCTGCGCGCCGAGCTGATCGCCGGCCACCTGATCGGCCTGGGCGCAACGCTCAGCCTCCACCGCGAGGGCGCCGGCTCCCGCGCCACCCCGGAGCATCTCGCGGACCTGTACGCCCCCGCCCTCCAGAGCCTCGTCGCCGGCTGACCGGCCGTCAGCAGGCCGGCCCCGGATAGTAAGGTCTGGGCCAAACGACGAGGGGGGCCTCATGTTCATCCGCAGCGCTCTGCGTGCCGCCGTACCGGCCGTGATCCTGGGAGCGGGCCTGGTCGGCTGCTCGGAGGCGACCACCACGAACGGGCCGGGCGGTGACGTTCCCCAGGTGGCGCCGGAGGTGAACGCCGCAGCGGCGAGCGCGGCGGCCGACGGGGCGGAGGCGGAAGGGGAGGCGTCTCCCCCGGCGAGCCCGGAGGGGGTCGCCGCAGCGGGTCCCGAGTTGGTCCGCGATGCCTTCGCAGGACTGCAGGCGACCCTGTACGACAGTTGCACCCCGGGCGACGGTAACTGCGCCTACTTCCTGGGCCGGGTCAACGAGGAACTGAACGGCCTGGACGCGGCCATGAAGGCGGACGCGAAGGGTCCGGGCCACTTCAAGGAGCCCCTGGCCTGGATGGGCACCCTGCGTTCGGAGCTGAAGAACGACACCTCCACGGCCAACCTGGAGAAGCACCGCACCCAGCTGATCGGCACCCGCGACCGCATCAACACCTGGATGCAGGGCCACCCGGACGACTACCGCTGACCCGGCACGCCGGGGGAGTCACACGCGCAGCACGTCGATCCCGAGGCCGGTGAACTCCTCGACGGTCTCCTCGGGCGCGTCCTTGTCCGTCACCAGGATCGACACGGCGCTCGTCTCGCAGACCTGGGCGAACGCCCGGCGGCCCAGCTTGGAGGAGTCGGCCACCACGATCACCGTGCCCGCGCACTCGGCGAGAGCCCGGTTGGCGCCGGCCTCCGACTCGTCGTGGGTGGCCGCTCCGAAGAGCGGATGGACGGCGTCCACACCGAGGATCGTGTAGTCGAGCGCGAGCGTGCGCAGCACGGAGTCGACCAGCGGGCCGACGAGTTCGTACGAGTTCGGGCGGGCCACCCCGCCGGTGACGACGATCTTCACCTGGGGGCGGACCGCCAGTTCGTTGGCGATGTTGATCGCGTTGGTGACCACGGTCAGCGCGATCCCGCCGCCCGCGGGCTCCGGCCGTACGGCCAGCTCCCTGGCCACTTCCGAGGTCGTCGTGCCCCCGTTGATCCCCACCGTGGAGCCCGAGGGGATCAGTTCGGCCGCTGCCTTCGCGATGCGCTGCTTCTCGTCCGCCCTGCGGGCCGCCTTGTAGCGCAACGGCAGGTCGTACGCGACGGTGCTGACCACCGCGCCGCCCCGGGTGCGGGTCAGCAGGTTCTGCCGGGCGAGCTCGTCCAGGTCGCGCCGTACGGTGGCGGCCGAGCAGTCCAGTCGCGCGGCCGCGTCGAGGACGTCGAGATGACCCTGTTCGCTGAGGATCTCCAGCAGCCGGGTCCATCGGGTGTGTGCCGCCACCTGTTCCTCCTTGTTCGCCGCCGAACCCTATCGCGCCTGGCCGGGGCCGGTCCGGGCCAGGACGTGCAGCAGGCGCGTCACCTCGGTCGTGACGGCTTCGCGGGCCGGGCCGAGGTACTTGCGCGGGTCGGCCGCCTCGGTGTGGGTGTCCAGGTAGGCGCGGACTGCCTGGGTGAACAGCTTGTTCAGATGGGTGGAGATGTTCACCTTCGTCATGCCCGCGGCGACGGCCCTGGCCAGGCCCGTGTCCCCGACTCCGGACGAGCCGTGCAGGACGAGCGGGACGCCCACCGCGTCGCGCAGCCGGGAGATGAGCCCGAAGTCGAGCGCGGCGTCGCGGGTGAGCATCGCGTGCGAGCTGCCGACGGCCACGGCGAGGGCGTCGACGTCCGTGGCGCCGACGTACGCCCGTGCTTCGTCCGGGTCGGTGCGCACCCCGGGGGCGTGGGCCCCGTCCTTGCCGCCGACCTCGCCGAGCTCGGCCTCCACCCACACATCGTGGATGTGGCAGTACTCCGCGACGGCGCGGGTCGCGGCGACGTTCTCGTCGTACGGGAGCGTGGACGCGTCGAACATGACGGAGGTGAAGCCGAGCCGGACGGCCTCGCGTACGAGGCCGGCCGATTCGGCATGGTCCAGATGGACGGCCACGGGAACGCTCGCCGCCCGTGCGAGGGCGAGCGAGGCGAGCCCGATCGGTTCGAGGGAGCCGTGGTAGCGAGCCGTGTTCTCGCTGATCTGCAGGATCACCGGCAGCCCGGCCGCTTCCGCCCCGCCGACGATGGCCTGCGCGTGTTCGATCTGCACGACGTTGAACGCCCCGACACCCGTCGTGTTCGTCCTGGCGCGGTGTGCGATGTCACCGGTGGATATGAGCGGCATGGGGCTTCCTTCGTGGGTACGACGGCGAGCGATGCTTGAAGTTGCTCGATTATTGCGCACTTGAAGCAACTTCAAGCTTCCCGGGTCCCGTGTGCTCAAAATCTGCCCGCTCGGCGCCCTCTACTCGCAGGCGACGCCGTCGCCGTCCCGGTCGAGGTGGGAGCCGTAGCCGGGGTCCCCGCGGTGGATGGGCGCGGCCCCTGCGGCGCGCACGGCGGAGCAGTTGGCGTAGTACGTGTCGCCGCCGGAGGAACCGCCGTCCGTCGAGCCGCCGCTTGTCGAACCGCCGCTGGAGGATCCCGTGCCGGACCCGGTCCCGTAGGGCTCGCAGCCGACCCCGTCGTTGTCACGGTCCAGATGGGCCGCGTAGCCCGGGTCCCCGCGGCGGACGGGTGCGGCCCCGGCCGCCCGTACCGCGTCGCAGTTGCGGTAGTACACCGAGGGTTCGGTGGAAACCTTCGCCTTCGGCGTGGGCGTGGGCGTGGGAGTCGGGGTCGGGGTCGGGGCGGGCGCGGCCACGGTGATCCGCACGACGGCACTGCCGCTGGGTGCCGCCTTCCCGTTGACCAGGACGTGATAGGTGAACTCGTCCTCGCCGCCGTAATCGGCCGCGGACGTGTATACGAGCGAGGTCCCCTTGACGGTGACGGTCCCGTGCGGGGTCGGGCTCTCGACGGAGAAGGTGAACCGGTCCGTCTCGTAGGTGCCGAGGAGCGGTGCGTCCGTGCCGTCCTCCAGGGTCACGGCATCGTTGGCGAGCGCCTCGATCACGATTTCCGTGCCGGCGTCCGCGCTCGCCTCGTCGTCCACGAGCGCGAGTGCCCGCTCACCGGAGGCCGTCCGGGACGAGTCGGCCACTGTCTTCGCGTCACTGCCGCTTCCTCCGCACCCCGCCAGGGCCATCGCCAGGACGGCGATCCCTGCGGAGATCCGGACCGGACCGCTCTTCACTCTCGAAGTCATGTGTCCCCCAAGGCATTTGCGCAGTATTTCTGTGCGGGTGAAGCGGCGATGCTCGCAGCGGCGGGGGGCCGGGAGGAGGGCTTCGGCGAAAGGAAGCGGAATTGTGATGAAAACATGGAGGAGATGTGGAGGACCTGTCGTGCGGCGCCTCACTGCCCCGCGTGGACGTCCCTGCGGTGATCCACATGCGGTCCCGGGGCCGTGGCGCGAGGATCGGGAGTACGGGCGGTGGCCCGGTCGCGCCTCGGCCCTCTCGGGCCGGTTCTCCCTTCCGGGCGCTCCGGTCCGCCTCCCGGCTCATGCCCTGCCGGCACGGCCCCGGCCGTGCCGGTCCCGGATTCCGGATGCCCGCGCTCCCTCGCCACCGGGCTCCGGTCCTGTGCTCGGTTCAGCGCAGGCGTCGTGAGCCGGGGTGGTGTCCGGGGGAGGCTTCGGCTGTGCCCCGGGCCTCGCAGAGGTCGGGGTCGGCGGCCTTGGCGGTGTCGTACCAGTCGCCGTAGAGGTTGGCGAAGTACGGCGCCGACATGCCGTGCAGCAGGATGCTGAGGCCGATGGTGACCGCGATGACCTGTCCCAGGAGTTCCATTCCGGGCACACGGTCCTCGACCAGGAGAAGTCCGAAGACCACCGAGGCCAGGCCGCGGGGGCCGAACCAGCCCATGTAGGCGAGGGTGGGCGCCCGCATCCCGGTGCCGATCAGCGCGAGGGTGACCGGAAGCATTCTGACGATCGTCAGGCTGAGGACCGCGTACGTGATGATGCGCCAGTTCAGGTGCTCCAGCGCCGGGCCGAGCAGGACCGCCCCGAAGGCGAGGAAGCTCATGGTCCCCAGCAGCCCGCCCACGTACTCGGCCAGGTCGGACGGCCGTTTCTCGGCCCGGTCCTCTGCCGCCGAACTGCCCGTGCGCAGGGCCGTACCGAACGCGAACCCGCCCATCCAGGTGGCGATGAACCCGCTTCCGTCGATGCCGGCCGCCACGCCGTACGCGCAGAAGGCCACGGCCAGGACGGCCACCTGCTGCCATTCGCCCGTCGCCCAGTCCCGGGCTTGTGCGAGGGCCAGCAGCCTTCCTCCGGCCCAGCCGAGGGCCAGACCCACCAGGGTGCTGATGACCACCGACCGCCAGAACACTCCGCCCGCGCCTTCCTCGGAGGCGAGCGTGCCCGGGAGGGCGGCAAGGAACAGGAGGAAGAACGGCAGTGCGAGGCCGTCGTTCAGGCCGCTCTCGACGTTGAGCCCTTGGCGTACGAGGGCCGGAACGCGGGGACTGGAGCCGGCGGTCTTGCCGAGCGCCGCGTCGGTGGGGGCGAGGACGGCGCCCAGCAACGCGAACTCCCACATGGTCAGGCCGGGAAACAGGGGCCATGCCAGCAGCCACCCCGCTGCGATGCACAGGGGCAGGCCGATGGCCAGCAGACGCAGGGGCAGGAAGCGGCCCGCGCGAAGGGTCTGTCGGCGTACCGTCATCGCGTCGGTGAACAGCAGGAGGGCCAGTGCGGCCTCGGCCAGCACCATCACGGGGCCCGCGTCGTGCCCCAGGTCGAGAACGTCCAGCCCGATCGGGCCGATGAGCACACCGAAGCCGGTGAACACCATGGGAGCCGATACCGGTGTCGAGCTCAGGCGGCGCGAGAACAGCGCGTAGCCGGCGGTGACGGCCGCAATTGTGGCTCCGGTCCAGGCGCTGCCACCACTCATGACGTCCCGCTCTTCCTGTCGCCAAGCACGGAGCCGAGAGTCAGTGTGGCGCGGGGCCGGATCCGCAGCACGGCACCGACACGCGTGCGGCACCGGATCGGCCGCCACTGCCTGCAGCCGCCATCGCGGCCGGGGTCGCGCAAAGGGGGCCACGGACGGGCGGCCACGCTCCGGGCGTTCTACGGTGAGGGGGATGTGAGATCTGCACAGCCCAGCCACCAGGGGGGTCTGGAGGTACTGGATGCCGCGGCCCCTGTGGACCGGAGCGATCAGCTTCGGGCTGGTCACCATCCCGATCAAGGTGGTGTCCGCCACCGAGAACCACTCGATCTCCTTCCACCAGTACCACCTCGAGGACATGGGCCGGATCCGTACCCGCAAGGTGTGCGAGCTCGACGGCCAGGTCCTCTCGCAGGACGAGATCGGCAAGGGATACGAGGTCGCCAAGGACCGGACCGTGCCCGTCACGGACGAGGAGCTCGACCGGATGCCGTTGCCGACGGCGAAGGCGATCGAGATCGTGGCGTTCGTCGACGCGGACCGGATCGATCCGGTACGGATCAGCGACAGCTACTACCTCGCGACCGACGGCCAGGTCGCGGCGAAGCCGTACACCCTGCTGCGCAAGGCGCTGGAGCGCAGCGACAAGGTGGCCGTCGCCAAGTTCGCCTGGCACAACCGCGAGCGCCTCGGTCTGCTGCGGGTGCGGGACAACGCCATCGTGCTGCACTCCATGCGGTGGCCGGACGAGATCCGCAGCCCCGAGTCCCTGGCGCCGGGCGAGGTCGAGCTGGACGAGGACGAGATCGAGCGGGCCGTCCAGCTCACCGACACGATGGCCCTCGATGACATCTCCGGCTTCCGGGACCGCTACCGGGACGCTCTGGAGGAGCTGATCGCGGCCAAGTCGGAGGGCAAGGAGCTGCCGGAGCCGCGCGGGGGCGAGGAGGAGGAGCCGGGGAAGGTCATGGACCTCATGGCCGCTCTGAACGCCTCGGTGAAGGCGGCGAAGGAGACGCGCGGCGAGGCCACCGGGACGGAGGACGAGCACGCGACCGTGCACGAGATGAAGTCCGGTACCCGGAAGCGGGCCGCGAAGAAGACGGCGGCCAGGAAGACGACGGCCAACAAGACGGCGAAGACGGCCGGGAAACCGGCGCGGAAGACGGCCGCCAGGAAGCGGACGGCGTCCTGAGCCCGGCGCACCTCCTCACTCGAGGTCGTCCGGGGCGAGATCCGGCCGCAGCCGGTGCCAGGAGGGCTGGCGCAGCCGCCCCGCCCTGGTCCGGGTCGCGTACCGCACCTCGCCGACCAGCCGCGGCAGCACCCACCGCGCACCCGCGATCGGTGGCACCCCGTCGAACGGGCAGGTGTCGATCTCGGCGACCCGGAGCAGCTCGCCGAGGGTGGTCCGCTCCGCGTCGCTCCACCCCGTCCCGACGTTGCCCGCGTAGCGCAGCCCGCCCTCGTGCCGTTCGCCGACCAGCAGCGCTCCGGGCAGCCCGTCCAGCCGGCCGCGACCGGGCACCCAGCCGCCCACGACGACGTCCACGGTGTGTACGTGGCGGATCTTGATCCAGGTACGGGCGCGGACCCCCGGCTCGTACGCGGAGGAGAGCCGCTTGGCGATCAGGCCCTCCAGTCCGGCCTCCCGGGTCATCCCGAGGGCCTCCTCGCCGTGCCCGACGACGACCGCGGGCGTCGACCAGTGCGCCCCGCCGAGTCCCAGGTCCTCCAGGGCCGCACGGCGTTCCGTGTACGGCAGCGGGAGGAGGCTGGTGCCGCGGAGGAACAGGGCGTCGAACAGGACGAGGTGGGCGGGGACCCGCTCCGCCATGCGGGCGGCCCTGGCGGGCGACCCGGAGAGCCCCATGCGGGACTGCAGCCGCTCGAAGTCGCTGCGCCCCTGGCTGTCCAGTGCGACGATCTCGCCGTCCAGTACGGCCGGTACGCCGTCGAGCGCGGGGCCGAGCGCCGCGAGTTCCGGATAGGCGGCCGTGATGTCGGCACCTGAGCGGGCCAGCAGTTCCACGGTGCCGTCTCCCGGCAGGTAGACGACGGCCCGCTGGCCGTCCTGCTTCACCTCGAACGCCCACTGGTCGTCGGTGGCCGCGGGCGGCAGGGTGCCGGGTGTGGCGAGCATCGGGGCAATCCGGGGCAGAGTGGCCATGGATCAACCTTCTCAGTCCGCGGCGGTACTTTCCCGACCGCTTTCCCGGCCGTCTGAGTAGAGTGAGCAAGTCGTGGCAAATCCGGCATATCGGATCCAGGGTTCACTCTCCGGGAGACAAGACATGAAGGTCGCAGTGATCGGCGGAACGGGACTCATCGGTTCACAGGTGGTGAAGATCCTGAACGCTGCCGGACATGAAGCGGTACCGCACTCGCTGTCCACCGGTGTCGATCTCCTCACCGGCCAGGGACTGCCCCAGGCACTCGAAGGGGCCGATGCCGTCGTCAACCTGACGAACTCGCCCACCTTCGACGACGTCTCCCTCGACTTCTTCCGGATCACGATGGACAACCTCCTCGCGGCAGCCGAGCGGGCGGGGGTCGGCCACGCGGTCGTCCTGTCCATCGTCGGCGCGGACCAGGTGCCCGGCCTCGACTACTACCGGGCCAAGGTCCTCCAGGAGGACGTGCTGAAGGCCGGGCCCGTGCCGTACTCGATCGTCCGGGCCACGCAGTTCTTCGAGTTCATGGACGCGGTTCTGTCCTGGACCGACGACGGGGAGACCGTCCGCCTGCCGTCCACCCCGCTGCAGCCCATGGCCGCGGCGGACGTCGCCCGGGCGGTGGCCGACGTCACCGTCGACAGCCCCCTCGGCGGCACCCGCGACGTCGCCGGCCCCGAGGTCTTTCCGCTGGACGAGCTCGGCAGGATCACGCTGGCCGCCCGCGGCGACAAGCGCACCGTCGTCACGGACGACAGCGCCGGAATGTTCGCGGCCGTACCGGGCGACGCCATCATCGCCAAGAGCGACGTGCTCATCGCGCCCACCCACTACCGCGACTGGCTCGCCTCGGCCTGACCGGCGCGGCGGCCCGCTCAGGCGCGGGCGAAGGCCAGCAGGTCCGCGTCGAAGACGTCCTTGAACGGGGCGACCATCGACAGGCCGTGCGGAGCCCCCTCGTACACCTTGAGCGTGGCGTCCTTGACGATCTCGGAGGACTTCTCCGCCGAGGCCACGATGGGGACGATCTGGTCGTCGCTGCCGTGGACGATGAGGGTCGGGATGTCGAAGGCCTTCAGGTCCTCGGTGAGGTCCGTCTCGGAGAACGCCTTGACGCAGTCGTACGCGCCCTTGATCCCGACCTGCAGCGACCACTGCCAGAACGCGTCGCGGGTGCCCCGGGAGACGTCCGCCCCAGGACGGTTGGCGCCGTAGAAGGCCTCGCTGAGCTCCTGGTAGAACTGCGAGCGATCGGTCGCGACGCCCTTGCGGATGCCGTCGAACACCTCGCGAGGCAGCCCTTCCGGGTTCGCCTCGGTCTTCAGCATCATTGGCGGGATCGCACCGAGCAGGACGGCCTTGGCGACCCGGCCCGTGCCGTGGCGGCCGATGTAGCGCGTCACCTCGCCGCCGCCCGTGGAGTGGCCGACCAGGATGATGTCGCGCAGGTCGAGCTCCTCGATCAGTGCCGCCAGGTCGTCGGCGTACGTGTCGAGGTCGTTGCCGTTCCAGGGCTGTCCGGAACGCCCGTGCCCGCGCCGGTCGTGGGCGATGGAGCGGAAGCCGTTCTCCGCCATCAGCCGGGCCTGCGGATCCCACGCGTCGGCGTTCAGGGGCCAGCCGTGACTGAACACGACAGGCTGTCCCGTTCCCCAGTCCTTGTAGAAGATCGGCGTCCGGTCCTGCGTGGTGATGAACGGCATGACGGGTCCTCTCGAACGAGTCGGTACGGACTGTGTGCACGTGTGCACCCACCGGATCGGCTGCGCCGCACGTCGGCCGTGCCGCACGCCTGCCGGGCCGCGCTCGGCCGGCGCGGTGTCCGGTGGCGCTGATGTCGACAATTTACCGCCGCTGCGAGGATGCCGCGATCGGCGCCGCGGCGCACGGCGGCGCACGGCCACGCGGCTCAGGGGCTCACGGGCGTTCGGGCTTCCGGGCCACGATGCAGACGTCGGGGCGCTTCGCCCGGCCGGTGGGCGCCTGTTCCAGGCGCGCCGTGACGACGAGACCCGCCCCGCCCAGCAGCTCCGCGAGGCGGTCCAGCGGCAGGAAGTGGGAGTGGTAGGACACCGGGTGGCCGTATGCCTCGGCCGGGCTCAGGTGTTCGTCGTCGCCGATGTAACCGCCGAGGAGCACATGTCCGCCGGGCGCCAGGGTGCGGTGGAACTCGGCGAACACGAGCGGCAGTTGTTCCGGTGGGGTGTGGTGCGTGGAGTACCAGGCCAGGATGCCGCCCAGTTCGTCGTCCGCGAGGTCCAGCGCGGTCATCGAGCCTTCCGTGAACCGCAGTTCGGGGTTGCCCTCCCGGGCGATCCCGACCATCGAGGGGGACAGGTCGATGCCGAACGCGTCCAGGCCCAGCGAGGCCAGGTGCGCCGTCACCAGGCCGGGGCCGCAGCCGAGGTCCGCGACCCTCCCGTTCCCCCCGGCAAGCACCAGCTCGGCGAAGGCGGCCAGCACCGCCCGGTTCAGAGGGTCGAGTTCGGCGGGCCGCGGGACCCGTACGGCATAGGTGGCGGCGACTGTGTCGTACGAGTCCCGGACGGCGGTCAGGTGGGAGTGGTCGGTCATGCCCCGACCCTAGACAGCGGTCAGTTGTAGCCGAAGCCCCGGGGAATCGGAGCCTGTTGGAACAGCCGGGTCGGGACCGCGTCGGCGAGGGCCTGGTAGCCCGCGGGGTTGAGGTGGAGGTGGTCGCCGGTGTCGAACGAGGCCCGGAGCCGGTTGGGAGCGAGCGGGTCGCGCACGGCCCGGTCGAAGTCGAGCACGCTGTCGAAGCGGCCGCTCGTGCGGATCCAGGTGTTGACGGTCTGCCGTGCCTCCTCGCGGTAGCCGTCCGGGTCGTCGTACCCGGTGTTGGCGCCGATGGGGGTGAGTGTCGCCCCGTACACGCGGATGCCCTGCGTGTGGGCCCGCGTGATGATCTGCTCGTACGCGGCGATGACGTCGGCCGCGACCTGCTTCTGCGCGGCGGGTGATGCCCCGGCCGTGCCGATGTCGTTGATGCCCTCGAAGACGAGCAGCCAGTCGACGCCGCTCTGTGCCAGGACGTCGCGGTCCAGGCGGGCCAGGCCGTTGGGGCCCAGGCCGTCGTTGAGGAGTCTGTTGCCGCCCGCCGCCTGGTTGACGATCGCGGCCTTCGCGGTGGCGGGACCGGACGTGAGGCGCTTGTGCAGGAGGTCGGGCCAGCGGTCGTTCATGTTGGTGGTGGAGCCGCGGCCGTCGCTCAGTGAGTCGCCGAGCACGACAGCGGCCGAGGTGGTGTTCCTGGACCAGACCTCGACGCCGCTGAGGAAGTACCAGTGGTCGGTGGCCGTCGCCCCGGTGAGGTCGGTGTCGCCGACGTGGTTCCCGGCCTGCAGGTAGGAGGTCGTACGGGAGCCGGGGTGCGAGGTGATCGCGGTGGACGCCTGGCCGTTGGCCAGATAGGCCGTCGCGGTGAGGTTGGAGCCCGGTTCGAGCCGGAAGTCCAGCGGGTCGGAGACCGCCTGCGCACCGGCCGGCACCGAGACCGAGGAGCGCCCCTGGAAGGTCACCTCGTGCGTGGTTCCCGGCTGGACCGCACTGGTTCCGGCCCTGCCGTCGCGCGGCAGGGCCACGGTCACCTTGGTGATCGGCAGCACGGCGCCGCCGAACGCGTTGGAGAAGCGCAGCCGGATGTGCTCGCCGCCGGCCGAGACGTGGACGGTCTGCCGCAGGGTGGCGTCCGTCAGCACGGAGCCCTCCTGGGTGAACGGCGCCGGAGGCATGTTGCCCGGCTCCGTCAGCTGCGGCATGGACGTCCAGGTGCTCACCCAGCGCGCGTTCCGTTCCGTCGGCGCCGGGGAGCTGCCCGGCCCGTGGCCGCCTTCCCCGGCTCCGATCGCGGGGGTGGCGACGGTGGCGGCGAGCGCCGCGGTGGCGAGCAGGCTGAGGATCGTTGATCTTCGGTTCACGGTGGTGCTCCCTCTGGGCGGGTGCGGGAAGCAGGGCATGAAGAAGTAGGGGCAAGCGGGGAGTTCGGTCCACGTACATGGACCGCGTCCTCACTTGCGCCCAGGGATTCAGGCGGCAGGCTAGCTCTCCGACAGATTTCGGTCAACGCTTCGAAAGTTTTCGCCCGTTGTCGTTGATGCGTCGCGGAACGCCTGCCGTCAGGCGGCTGTGGGGGAGTTGGGCCCGGACGGCGCCGTGAAGCCGACGTCCGAGGCCTGCGTCGTGACGTCGGCGTCCCCGCTGATCGCCCACGCGGCCACCCGCGAGACCACGGCGGCCGGGATCACCCCGCTGATTCCGGGGGCCGCCGGGATGTCGTGCGTGGCGTGGGCGTCGTGCGGAAGGACGACGCGGTAGCCGAGCGCCAGGGCGGTGCGGGCCGTCGCCTGGACGCACATCTCGGACATCAGCCCGCAGACGGCGAGCGATCGCACACCCGCGCCGGACAGGAGGTCCCCCAGAGCCGTCTCCTTGAATCCGTCGTCGTGGGTCTTGCGGATCACGGTCTCCGTGGGGCCGGCCTCGACGGGGAGGTGGAGCTCCCAGCCGGGCGTGTGGGGCTCGTCGCCCGCTCCCGGCTGCCCGTCGTTCTGCAGATGGACGACGAGTGCCCCGACCCGCCGTGCCCGTGCGATCAGGTCCCTCGTCCGGTCCAGGAGTCCGGCGGCGTTCGGCAGGGCTCCGTCACCGGCGACGGCGGCGTCCTGGACGTCGACAACGAGCAAGGCTTCTACGGGAATTGCATGGTTGCTCATCTCGTCATCCTGGTGGCCCGCGCAGTGCGCCTCCACCTGATTTCCCCTCTCATGCTCAAGCGTATGACTAGACAATTTCTTGAGTAGGATGGGAGGCGGACCAGAAACGGGAGAAGGAGCGCTTCGATGGCCTTGCGGCATGCCGTGCTGGCAGCACTGCTGGACGGTGAGTACAGCGGATATCAGTTGGCGAAGGCCTTCGACATCGGCGTCGCGAACTTCTGGCACGCCTTGCCCCAGCAGCTGTACATGGAGCTGGCCAGGCTGGAGAAGGACGGGCTGGTCGCCGGTCGGCAGGTGATCCAGGAGACCCGGCCCAACAAACGCCTCTTCCACGTCACCGACGCCGGCCGCGCCGAGCTGGAGCGGTTCGCAGCGGACGTCTCGAAGCCCTCGTTCATCCGCGACGACCTGCTCGTCAAGGTCCAGGCCGCCGACCGCATCGGCACCGGACCGGTGATCGAGCAGCTGGAGGAGCGGGCGTCCGCTGCCGAAGCGAAGATCGAACTCCTCGCCGGTCTGCTGCGGCAGTTCCGCGGCGACATGGACGAGGAGGAGTACCTCCGCACGGGCGAGCGAGTCGGCCCGTACCTGACGTGCCTGCGCGGCCTCTCCTTCGAGGAGGGGCACCGGGACTGGTGCCTGCGGATCGCGAACGTACTGAGAGAGAGGCGGACAACCCGTGCCGAGCGGTGAGTACCTGCGTTACGTCGCACTGGGCGACAGCCAGACCGAAGGGGTCGGCGACGGAGACGACGCCACCGGCCTGCGGGGCTGGGCCGACCTCTTCGCAGCGCGCGTCGCGGCCGCCAACCCTGGTCTCCAGTACGCCAATCTGGCCGTACGGGGACGAGTCGCCGGCCAGGTCCGCGCGGAACAGCTGGGCCCCGCGCTGGCCCTGCGCCCCGATCTCGCCACCGTGCTCGCCGGGGTCAACGACCTCCTCAGGCCCGGTTTCGACGCCGAGGAGGTGGCGGGGCACCTGGAGGAGATGTTCGCCGCGCTCACGGCAGCCGGTGCCCATGTGGTGACGATGACCTTTCCCGATGTGGGGAAGATCGCGCCGATCGCCCGGCCGGTCAGGTCCCGCGTGTTCGACATGAACGCCCGCATCCGCGCGGCGGCAGCGCGGCACGGCGTCACGGTCGCCGACATCGCACCGCAGGCCGTCGCCACCGACCCGCGGCTGTGGAGCGAGGACCGGCTGCACGCGAGCCCGCTCGGCCACGAGCGGATCGCCGCAGCCGTCGCCCGGGCCATCGACCTGCCCGGGAGCGACGACAGCTGGACGCTCCCGCTGCCGCCGCAGGCCCTTCCCTCGGGCCTGCAGGCCGCACGGGCAGAGCTGCGCTGGGCGGCCGGGTTCCTCGGCCCCTGGCTGGGACGACGACTGCGCGGCAGGTCCTCCGGCGACGGCCGCACCGCGAAGCGCCCCGAGCTCCTGCCCCTGGCCGTCGCACCGTCCGCCTCCCCGGCGGACACGGGCCTCCGGGAGCCTTCGTAACCCTGTCCGTCCGTTGTCCTTACGGGCGCAGGGCGTGACCCGCGAGCGACAGGCGCAGGGCGCACTCGTCCTCCGCCTCGACCGTGACGGTCATGCCCCAGTGCTCGCTCAGCATCCGGCCGACGTCGACGAGGCGCGCGCGCTCCTCCCGGCTGTGGGCGGGGAACCGCACCCAGCCGCAGTCGGCGATCCGGTTGCCCAGCTCGGTGAACAGCGTTGCCCTGCACCGTCGTTCCTCATCCGGCGTGAGGGGAGTCGTCGTCGCCCGCTCCGAAGGCGCGGTGCGGACGTTGTACAGCTCTCGGATCACGGCATCCTCGTTGTCGGTGGTGGGCGAACCCGGCACCCGACCGTACCGGGCACGGGATGTCGGGTCCGCCCGGGTGGGTCCCGCCTAGCGTGAGGGACGAAAGGAAGGAGTCCGGGGTGCTGGACCGGCTGAACCAGGCGATGGAGCACATCGAGGGCCACCTCGGCCAACAGATCGAGGTGCCCGAACTGGCCCGCATCGTGATGACGTCGGAGTACCACTTCCGCAGGCTGTTCTCCGCACTGGCGGGCATCCCGCTGTCGGAGTACATCCGGCGCAGGCGGCTGACGGTCGCCGGTGCCGAGGTGCTGGCCGGGGAGCGGACGCTGCTGGAGGTCGCGGTGCGCTACGGCTACTCATCGGGCGAGGCGTTCGCGCGGGCGTTCCGTGGCATGCACGGAGTCGGTCCCGGCGAGGCCAGAAGGACCGGTGCGAGCCTGCGGTCCCAGCCCCGGATGTCCTTCCGCATCGTCGTCGAAGGGAGCACGAGCATGCGGTACAGGGTTGTGGAGCGGGAGGAGTTCCGGGTGGTCGGCAGGAAGGCGCGCGTCCCCCTCGTGCACGAGGGGATGAACCCGGCCATCGGCGACTTCATCCGGGGCCTCGGCAAGGAGACGCTGCAGCGCATCGAGAGCCTGTCCGACCAGGAGCCCGAGGGCATCGTCTCGGTGAGTGACAACCTGGACGAGAGCCGCGCCGAAGGCACCGAACTCGACTACTACCACGGCGTGGTGAGCAGCGCCGAGGCACCGGACGACATGGACGTACTCACCGTCCCGGCCGGGACGTGGGCGGTCTTCGACAGCTCGGGGTCCTTTCCCCAGACGCTCCAGTACCTGTGGCGGGACGTGTTCACGCAGTGGTTCCCGTCCAACCCGTACCGGAGCCGGCCGGGTCCCGAGATCCTGCGTACCCGGCTGTCGCCGGACGCGTCGGAGGCGGACGCGGAACTCTGGATCCCCGTGGAGCGGAACCCGGTCTGATCCGGTCGGGGCCGTGCCGCGGCCGCGGGACAGGATGAACCTCGACGACGCCGTCGCCGAGTGGGCGTGTGCCCAAGTGCCGCCGCCGCGGGTCGACTTCCGTGGCGGCGGCACGCCCGGCTCAGCGCAGCCAGGTCGAGGCGTAGGCCTCGATGGCGTCCCGCTGGTACGCGGCCAGGCCGGGTGCGATCGCCTCGTACGCCGCGCGCCACTGCGCGTTCTCCACACATGAGCGCCCGATCGCGCGGTACTCCTCGGCGGAGACCGGCCGCAGCTCGGTCAGCGCCCTGTACTGGCCGTCGATCTCGGCGAGCACCGCGTCGTCGCCGGCGGGCGTACCGGCGGCCAGCAGTTCGGCCAGGCGGATCATCTGCGCGGTGCGCTCCCGGTGCCCGGCCTCGATCTC
Source organism: Streptomyces sp. NBC_00683 (assembly GCF_036226745.1). NCBI lineage: Bacteria > Bacillati > Actinomycetota > Actinomycetes > Kitasatosporales > Streptomycetaceae > Streptomyces > Streptomyces sp. NBC_00683. The sequence continues at coordinate 5,401,587 of NZ_CP109013.1, forward strand.
GTCCTGGCTCATCCCGGCGGTGCGCTGTTCGACCTTCCCGGCCAGCTCCGGGAAGTCACGCAGACTCTCCCTGTACTGGGCGGGCCGGACGCCCTCGAAGAGGTTCTCGGGCCGGCTGATACCGGTCATGGGCCTACCGTCCTTCCTGGACTGCTCCAGTTCGGTGATCGTGCGGGAGACGGTTGCGGCCAGCGCGTCGAGCCGGTCACGCTCGGCGAGCAGCCGGCGACGGTGGCCGCGCAGGGCTTCGAGCTCGTCGACCTGCTCGGCCAGGATCCGGCCGACCTCGGACAGACCGACGCCCAGTTCCCGCAGGACGAGGATCTGCTGCAGCCGCAGCAGCTGGCGCTCCTCGTAGTAGCGGTGGCCGTTGGTCCCGATCCAGGCAGGCGGCAGCAGTCCGACTTCGTCGTAGTGCCGCAGCGTGCGGGCCGTCACCCCTGACATCCGGGCGACCTCCGCAATCGGCCAGGCCATCGCCTGCCTCCCTCATGAGTGCATCACCTGGGCCGGTCTCTCCGGCCCTGTTCACGACGGTAGAAGCTTCCGCTGCGGCAACTGCAAGCCCGGTATTCAGGGTCTCTGCTCGTCGTCCCCACCCTCCACTCGACGGGCGGACAAAGAATCTTGGAAGGGCGTGTCGATACGCCGGGGTCCCGTACGTCGTCATGGTGTACACGGAGAACGTGTACCGGACGCAAGACAGAGCATGACAAAGCACGACAGGAGCCGGACCATGAAGTACATGTTGCTGATCCACAGCGGTGCGACCGACGCGAGCGGTGGCGCTGCCGAATGCACGGTCGAGGACTGGATGGCCTACGACAAGGAGGTCAAGGACGCCGGGATCCTCGTCTCCGGTGAGTCGCTCGCCGACCTGGTCACCGCCACGACGGTCCGTGTCGGGCCCGCGGGGGAGCGGACCGTCACGGACGGGCCCTTCGCCGAGACCCGTGAGGTTCTGGGCGGCTTCCTCGTCATCGACGTACCGGATCTCGATGTCGCACTCGACTGGGCCGCCCGGTGTCCGGGCGCGCGCGGCAGCGGGTCGGTCGTCGTGCGGCCGGTCGCCGACTTCGGGGCCTGACAGTCATGGACGAGGGAGCCACCGGACCCGGGGCGGTGCCGGAGGAAGGGCCACCTGCGGTGTCCTCCGTCGCCTCGGTCTTCCGCGAGGAGCACGGACGGCTGCTGGCTTCCCTCGTCCGTCGCTTCGGCGACCTGGACCTGGCCGAGGAGGTCACCTCCGACGCCATCGAGGCAGCCCTGGTGCACTGGCCGGTCGACGGCGTACCGGCCAGGCCCGGCGCCTGGCTGCTGACGACGGCCCGGCGCAAGGCTGTCGACCGGCTGCGCCGCGACCAGGCGTACGCCGCCCGGCTGGCCGTCCTGCAGGTGGAGGCGGACCGGGCCGGCCATGCCCCGCCCGCCGACGTGGACGGAGGTCTTCCCGACGAGCGGCTGCAGCTCTTCTTCACGTGCGCACACCCGGCGCTCGGCGCCGAGGACAGGAGCGCGCTGACCCTGCGCTGCCTGGCGGGCCTGACGACCCCCGAGGTCGCGCGGGCCTTCCTCGTACCGCCGACGACGATGGCGCAGCGGATCGTGCGGGCCAAGAAGAAGATCCGCGAGGCCCGCATCCCGTTCCGTGTGCCCGGCGCGGACGAGTTGCCGGAGCGGCTGCCGGGGGTGCTCCAGGTCCTCTATTCGATCTTCACGGAGGGGTACGCGGCCTGCTCGGGACCGCAGTTGCAGCGGATCGCCCTGGCGGAGGAGGCCATCCGGCTGGCCCGGATCCTGCACAGGCTGCTGCCCGCCGAGCGGGAGACGGCCGGGCTGCTCGCACTGATGCTGCTGATCCATGCCCGGCGCGAGGCTAGGACCGGGCCCGACGGGGAGATCGTGCTGCTCGACGAACAGGACCGGGGCCGCTGGGACGCCGCCATGATCGAGGAGGGCACCCGCCTGGTGGTCACCGCACTGGAGGGCGGCCCGCCCGGCCCTTACGGGGTGCAGGCCGCCATCGCGGCACTGCACGACGAGGCCGATTCCGTCGCGGCCACCGACTGGCCGCAGATCGTGGCGCTCTACGACGTGCTGCAGGCACTCGCCCCGTCGCCGGTCGTCGCCGTGAACCGGGCCGCGGCGGTGGCGATGCGCGACGGGCCCGAGGCCGGGCTGGCCCTCCTGGACGAACTGGCCGACGAGCCGAGGCTGCGCGCCTACCACCCCTACGCGACCGCGCGCGCCGACCTGCTGCACCGTCTCGGCCGCCACGCGGAGGCCGCGGAGGCGTACCGGGAGGCACTCGGTCTTGCAGGCACCGAGCCCGAACGCGCACATGTGCGGAGGCGGTTGGACGAGATCGAGCGCGACAGCCGCTGAACACCGCGGTTGGTGCCGCGGGTTCGTCGTATCTCCGTCGCCGACGTGCTTCGGTCCTGGCAGGGTGTCCGTCATGAACTCCGAGCCCGCGCGCCCAGAACCGGTACGCCACCACGACCACGGCCAGTGGCTCGTCCAGTTCACCGGCCGGGTGCTCGTGGTCTGCCCGAGGTGCGGTGGCCGCGCGCTCGTCGTCCCTCTGCCCGGCATGGAGGCCCCGAAGTACTTCAGCGCCCTCCTCTTCCGGCCCCGCCGCCTCACCTGCGCCGGCTGCGGGGCGATCGCCGACTGGACGGCCGAGGAGCGGGGCGCCGGCCTGGTCGGCGCGGTGCCCGGCGGCACCGAGGACCCCTTCTTCCGGCGGCCGCTCTGGCTTCAGACCCGCTGTGCGGGACGGATCCTGTGGGCCTACGACGAGGAGCACGTGGATGCCCTCGCCGGCTACGTGGGCGCCCGGCTGCGCGAGCGTCACGCCTCCCCGACGATGGGGATGTTCGCCCGTCTGCCTGCCTGGATGAAGTCCGCCGATCGCCGTGACGAGGTGCTGGCCGGCCTGGAGACCCTCCGGGCCCTCGCCCGCCTCTCGGCCCCCGCCGACCGGTCGGACGCGGCCCACGAACGCGGCGACCGCCCGCGTCACAGCGGCAGCATGCTCTTTCGCGGAGGCCCCTACTAGGGCTTGCCCTATGGGTCGGGTGACCCGTCCACCCGAGAATCGTTCTGACTCGTGTGGGGCGAGGAGATGACTGACCCCGCCCCGCTAGCGTGTTGACGTGCACATCCTCGATGACCCTCGCTTGTCGCCCCGTGTCGCGGCTCTCCTGGCGCGCGCACGGCGTGGCCCTTCGATGCCCGCTGTTCGGATACGCGAATTGGCCCGCGCAGAGGCTTCCGACAAGAGCACGGCACCAGTGCCCCATGAGGCCATCGAGGCGATGATCCGTTTCGAGGAGCGCTACGGGGGCCTGTGGTACCCACTCCTCACCTCGAACGGCATGGAACACGGCCTGAACGGCGAGGCCACCGTCCACCCCAGCATCGACGGCTGGGGCTTTCCCGGAATCCTCGACGGCGATCGAACTTGGCCCGTTGACGTCCTCCTCGACGAGCGCACAGTCATGACGCTCGCGGGTCAACCCCGGATCATCAACAGCAGCATCCTCCAGCGCCTGGAGAGCCATGCTCAGTTGGCCCAGGTCCGGGGCCGGCCCCATGTGACTTTGGGCCTCGCCACCGAACCCGGTCAGGAGCCGGCCGTCGCCGAAGCGCACCTCCCGGCCCGCGACGGCGAGGCAACCGGGCCCGCCGACAAGTGGTGGAGCAGCAACGAGACCGCTATCCATCTGAAGCTCCACAAATGGTGGGGCGACGAAGACATTTGGGTCGCGCGCTGCTTCGACAGAAGGGCCGAGAACCTGTCGGCCACGGTCGAATCGATACGGCATGCGGTGACCGGTGGCGTGTGGCGGGATGAGGACTGGTGCGGGCTGTGCACCCACTTCAGGCAGCCGGCACAACCTTGCCTCCCAGGCGGGGAGAAGCAGCACGTCTGATCGCCGAACAAGCGTCACGGTGGGCCGGCTGACGCCTCAATGTGCCGAAGCGCCCGGTCGAAAGCACGACGAAGTTGATCGATAGGCCCTAGAGGCCCCTGCTGGGGGAGCGATACCGCAGGCAGGCAGCCGGGCCCGAAGGCCCTGCTGCTCGGCCGTACGACGCGTCAGATCACGGCGAGCCGGTCCACCACCAGCTCGGCTCTCTGTCCGGCGTTCCCCGCGGGCAGCCGTCCCGCCCGGGTCAGGGTCGCCAGCCCGTGCAGGGACGCCCAGAACACCTCGGTGAACAGTCCCGGGTGGACGCCGTCCCCGGCGACCTCACCGAGAGTCTCCAGCAGGGCGGCGAAGGCGTCCTTCAGCGGCTCCGGGGTCTCCTCGTCCGCGAACGCCAGGCCGCCGTCGAGCTGGAACATGGCGTCGTAGACCGCCGGATTGCGCTCGGCGAATTCCAGGTAGGCGCGGGCGAGAGCGGTGACCCGGGCGCGCGGGCCGTCCGCGGCGGAGGTCGCGGCCCGCAGCGCCGCGGCCATCTCGGCAGCGCCCTCCAGGGCGACGGCGCCGATGATCTCGCGCTTGCCGCGGAAGTGGCTGTAGAGGACGGGCTGGCTGTACTCGATGCGCTCGGCGAGGCGGCGGGTGGTGACCGCGTCCCAGCCCTGCTGCTCGGCGAGTTCGCGGGCCGTCGCCACGATGAGGCGCTCGCGGACCGCCCGTTCGCGCTCCTTGCGTTCCTGTACCGACATGACTCGATCCTAGCACCGCTAGACAATCAAGCGGCATTAGCGCTAGCGTTGCCTCATCGGCTAGCAATGCTAGATATTCGGAGGGGTCATCATGCTCAACGCACTCGAGGTGTTCACCACTGTGATCGTCGGCCTGATGGTGGGGGTGGAGTTCTCCGTCGCCTTCGTCATGAACCGGATCTTCAACGCACTCCCCGAGGACAGTGGCCAGCTCGGCCGTGCGCACGGGGGCCGGATGCTCGGCGCCGTGATGCCGGTCTGGTACATCGGCTCGCTCGTCCTCGTCGCGGTCTGGGCCGTCGCCGGATGGAGCCACGACGGTGCCGGACTCGTCGTCACCGCCGGCGGGCTGCTGATCCTCAGCGTGATCATGTCCATCCTGCTGCTCGTCCCGATCAACAACCGGAGCAAGACGTGGACCCCTGACAACCGGCCCGCCGACTGGAAGCAGCAGACGAACCGCTGGGACCGCTTCCATTACGTCCGCGTCGCCGTCATCGTCGCCGCCTTCGCTCTGCTGGTCGCCGCCCTCGCCTGACCCGGGGGTCGAGGCGCAACCCTTGAGTTGCATCCGGCTGAATGCTGTGCAACTCTGGGGTTGCAAGTAATGGGTGGCGATGAACGGAGTCAGCTCATGAGCGAGGACCGGATCGAACGCGAAACCCTGATCGAGGCCCCCCTGGAACGGGTCTGGTCACTGGTGGCCCAGCCCGGGTTCTGGGTGGCCGACAAGGCGAGCCTGCCCGGCACGGTGGCCGAGGAAGGGGCAGTGATGATCGCGAAGCACCCCGAGCACGGCGACTTCCCGGTACGCGTGGAGAAGGTCGAGCCGCCGACGTACCTGGCGTACCGCTGGACCAGCGCTTTCCCCGGGGAGGAGCTGCGCGAGAACAACAGCACCCTCGTGGAGTTCACCCTGGCCCAGGAGGGCGACCGGACGCGGCTGCGCGTCGTCGAGAGCGGGTTCGCGGCGCTGGCGGGTTCCCAGGAGCTGCGCAGCCAGAACCTCAAGGACCACAGCGGAGGCTGGCCCCTGGAGCTCGACGCGCTCAAGGCCCGAGCGGAACAGCCCTCCACGTGACGGAAGAACCTCCCGGCGCGGCCGAGGTCGTCGACAGCGTCCTCGGCGCACTGGCCGATCCGACGCGACGCCGGCTGCTCGATCTGCTCGCCGCACAGGGCGAGTCCACAGCGACGACGCTCGCCGAGGGGCTCCCCGTCTCACGCCAGGCGGTGGTCAAGCACCTCGCCGTTCTGGATGCCGCCGGTCTGGTGACCGGTGGCCGGGTCGGACGCGAGGTCCGTTACACGGTGCGGCCCGCAGCGCTGGACGCGACGGCGCGGTGGATGGCCACGCTCGCCACCGACTGGGACCGGCGGCTGGCCGACATCAAACGCGTCGCGGAGGCAGCCGAGGCGGCCGAGCGGGATTCGCCCTCGACACGACCAGACTGAGGAAGCATCCATGGATACGACAGAACTGCGCAGCGCCTACGGCAGGTTGCTCGATGCCGCGGCGATCCCCGACCTCGGCGACGCCGACGACGGAGGGTGGAACGCCGACCAGGTCCTGGCCCATCTCCTCAGTGTCGACGCCGCAACAGCAGCGGTCGCTCTCGGAGTTGTGGCCGGCGCTCGGCCCGCCTTCGACAACCGGATCTCCCTCGACACCTGGAATCTTGAGCGGATCATCGCCGAGCACTCGGGCAGGGCGGACCTGATCGATCACGTCCGCAGCCAGGCCGCCGTCCTCTGCGACATCGCCGATCGGCTCAACGAGCAGGCCGCCTCGGTACTGGTGCCGACGCTCCTCCTGTCCAACGATGAGGTGGTGCTGGACGGGCCGATGCCGCTGTCGAGCCTCATCGACGGCCTCGCCGAGAACCATGTGCCGGGCCATACCCGACAGCTCCTGGACCTTCGCACTGCGCCCGGGAAGCCCTGACGGACCGGGCTCCGGCGAGTTCAGCTAGGAGCAGGCAGCTGCTGGGCGAAGCGACGGACCGCATCGGTGAAGGCCTTTGGATCGTCGAAGTTCGCGAGATGCCCTGCCCGCGGGATCAATTCGACGCGGGCGTACGGATGGGCACGGGCGAAGTCCGACTCACCGGACCGGAAGACCGTGTCCTTCTCGCCGTTCAGGATGAGCACGGGAGCCGCCACATGACGCATCGCACCTGCGTCGAAGCGGCCCAGCACCTCGCCCCAGGCGGCCGGCAGGGTGTGGAAGGCGTAACCGGAACGGATGGTCGCGTCCACCACCTCGGGTGGGTAGAGCCGGCGCAGCAACCGGTCGTTCAACCGGGTCAGCCTGTCCGCCGGTATGCGAGGGACGAGCCCGGCGGCCCACCGGTACGGCCTTGCCCACGGGCCACGGGTCGAGGCGCTGGCCCCGGCGAGGACGAGCCCTCGCAGCCGCTCGGGGCAGCGCCGCGCGAACTCCAACGAGGCGTATCCGCCGAGCGAGTGGCCGACGACGAGAGCCGGTCCGCAGTCGAGCGAGTCCACCGCTGAAGCGATGATCTCCGTCGCCGCGTTCAGGCTCCAGGGCTGGGCGGAACGGGTGCCGTGTCCGGGCAGGTCGACGGCAACCACCCGGAAGTCCTCTTGGAGTGCGGCGAGCTGTGGACTCCACTGTCCCGCGCTGAACCGCGTCCCGTGTACGAAGATGATGGGCGGTGCACCCGCTGCCGTCATGAGTCCCCCAGATCAGCGCTCTCCTCCGGCCGACCCTACCGGCGGGCCGTCCAGGACAGGGATGTGAAGATGCCGACCGGGGATGCCCGGTCGCGGTGCGACACGTCCTCCTCGACAGGGCAGGCGCTGCCTGATCCGGCATCAGCCACCGCGCCCCCTGTTCAGCCGGCCTCCGCGGGCCCGTACGCCCGGAGGAAGGTGTCGACGGCGGCTGCCGCGATCGCGGCGGTCCTGGCGGCCGGGACCTTGCGGGTGCCCAAGCGGGAGCAGGCCTCCAGCGGACCCGTGAGCAGGGCGAGGAACTGTTCGGCAGCCACCGCCGGGTCACAGGGGCGCAGCCGGCCGGTCAGCGAGAGCCGTGCCAGCCGGTCGGCCAGCGCCTCACCGAGGCCGAGCGCGGTACGGCTGTGCACGCTTTCGAGCAGGTCGGGGAAGTCGGCGGCCGCGGCGAAGGCGAGCCGTCGCAGCGCCTGGGAGCGCTCGGAGCAGCAGACCTTGAGCATCCGGCGGGACACGGCATCGAGGTCGGCCCGCAGGTCGGGACCCGGATTCCGCAGTCGTTCCACGGCGGCGACGTTCTCGGCGGCGACGGACTCCGCCACGGTCTCCATTGCGGCCCGGAAGACCGATTCCTTGTCCTGCAGATGGTTGTAGAGCGTCGGCTTGGCCACGCCCGCCTCGTCCGCGATCTCCTGCATGCATGCCTGGGCGTACCCGCGGCGGGTGAAGACGGTGAACGCCGCGTCCAGAATGGCGCGCCGCTTGTCGATCCGCCCCCGCGTGGCCTTCGGTGCTTCCGCTCGTGCCGTCACGGGCCCATCGTAGCGCGGCAGCAGAGGCCCGTACTGAACCAGCTGGTTCATTTTTACGAACCTCGTTGACCGGTCCGTGCGCAGCATCCTAATCTGAACCGGCTGGTTCAAATTTTGCTACTCAGATGGAAGGGTCATCATGATCGTCAACATCCTGAGGTTCAGCTTCAAGGACGGCATCGGACCGGAGGGCGAGGAAGCCGTACTGGCCGCGATGCGAAGGACCGCAATGGTGGAGTCGGTGTCCTTCTCCACCGTCGGATCGGACCTGGGCGACCCGGCCGAGGGCTTCACCCACGGGTACCTCACGGGGATCGCGGACCTGGCGGCCCTGGAGCGCTACATGTACGACCCGGTGCATCTGGCCGGGGACTTCGACATCATTCCGCGCCTGGCCCGGCTGCACGCGGTCCGCTTCACCGACGACGGTGACCCGCGGATCGGCTCGGAGATCTTCGCAATGCACCGCCGGAAGCTCGCCGCCTACCCGGAGTGGGAGAAGCTGCTCGACTCGATCCCGGACTCGCAGCTGACCTAGGCGGTTTCGTTCGGATCAGCGGGCGGACCAAAGGAAGATGCCCGCAAGCGGAGTCGGTGGCGAAGGCCGGTCACGGCAATGCACCGGCTGCCGGCTGCGAGGTGCAGCCGACAGCCGGCAGCGCCATGACCACGGCGCATCCGACCACAGGGTCAGAACGTACCGGCCGAGTTGCACTTGGCCTTTTGGTTGATGCAGTCCTTCACGCGGTGCCCGAGAGCGGCGTTGTCCCAGGCGTTGAAGAAGTCGCCATGGATGGACGATGCCATGCCCGATGCCAGTCGGAAGCCCGCGGTGCTGCCGCTGGTCGGGTAGCTGACGACGAAGGAGAGGTTGGGGATGGCGACGGGGTAGGCGCCGCTGCACTTGCCGTCGTAGGTGGTCGCCACGTGCGACTTGTGGTCGGGACTGTCGAGGTTCTTGCCGTCCCAGCAGTCGGGGAAGACGAGTTGGTGGGTGAGATGGGCCTTCGGGGCACAGCGCGGCCAGTTGCCGTCGGCGCTGCGGCCGATCTCACCGCCCTCGCCGGCGCACCAGTATTGGCCGGGAGAGCCCGCCGGGGTGGGCGTCTGGGTCTTGGCGCTGCCCGCGATCATGCGGAACCCCTGCGGGAAGGGCACAGTCGCCGAGGGGTCGACGAGCCGGGAACCGTAGTACACGATCATGCCCTCGGCTTCGACGGCGTTGTCGCCTTCGTACAAGGTCGGGATCCAGTACGCCGAGAGGTCGTTGGCAGGGGTGCAACTGGTGGGTGTGTTGGTCAGCAGCGACTGGGTCGTGGTGAACGCGTCGGTGCTCTTGTTGCCGAAGAAGCTGTGCATGTGGGACGCACCGGGCAGGCCCGGCAGGACGATGGGGTCGTCCGGCTTGGAGTGACTGTAGGTGCAGGTGGCGTTGAACTCCGGAACCCGGACGATACCGGCGGGCACCGCGGCGGGCGTCATCGCACGGAACTGCGCCAACTGGGCGTCCCACTTGGCCTGGTCGATGGGGACCCATCCGGCCGCCGGGCTGTCGCCCGCGCCGACGAAGGAGAACCAGTTGATGTTGACGAAGTCACCGGCCGCCGTGCTGCGCAGCGCGGCGAACACCGTCTGCGCACCGGTGGGATGGGCGGTGACGTCAGTGGCCTGGGTCGCCCAGGTCTGCCAACCACCGGTCGGGGAGACCGGTATGACGGCGAGCAGTGGTCCGGTCAGGCTGCCGGTCCGGAATTCGACCGTGCCCGAGCCGACGGCGGAGGCGATGCGGGCCGACACCGTCAGCCGGCCGGCCGCGCCGAGGTCGACGTTGTCGAAGCGCATCCAGTCGCCGTCGGCGAGGAAGGCGGCGTTCTGCCCGCCTCCGGTGTCCGCGGTCCCTTCCAACACGACACCCGACTGGGCTGCGTGGGACTCGGCCTGGACGGTGACCGTCGCGGCCTGCGCCTGCTGGGCCGAGACGGTCAGGCTCAGGGCAGCGGCCAGCACGACCACCAGAGCGTTCACCAACAGTGTGTACAGAGGGACGGGGTATCTGCGCATTTCACTTCCTTACGGGTATCAGGGGTGAAGGGCCGGCTTCTTGCCGGAGCACAGCGAGGGGAGAGCAGGAGTCGGACAGTGGTGTGGGACCGGCGGAGTGATCCGGGCTCCCGGGCCGCCCCGAAGGGCGGGCGGAGCGGCCCCTGGGCCCGGCGAACGCCGGTCGGCTGGAAGGGCTACTGATAGACCCGCACGTAGTCGACGAGCATCTTGGCGGGGAAGGGGGTGCCGGCGTCCGTCGGGCCTGGCCAGTCGCCTCCGACCGCCAGGTTGAGGATCACGTAGTGGGGGTGGTCGAAGATCCACGGTCCGCGTGTCTGTTCCACCTGATCCTTGTCCAGGGAGAAGACAATCCGGCCGTCCAGGCTGTAGGTGATGCCTCTGCTGTTCCAGTCGGCAGCCCAGGTGTGGAAGTCGTCGGAGAAGTCGGCGTTCCCGGGCAGTGTGTACGGCGCGCCGATTCCGCCTCCGCCGTTGTAGGCGGGCGCGTGGACGGTCGAGTAGGAGGTCTTCACGTCCTTGCCGAGGACCTCCATGATGTCGACCTCGCCGTTGTACGGCCACGGCCGGCCCGTCAGGAAGTCGCCGCCCATCATCCAGAACGCGGGCCACAGACCGTTGCCCTTGGGCACCTTGATGCGGGCTTCGACGCGCCCGTAGGTGAACTGGAACGTCGCGCCGGTGTTCATCCGCGCCGAGGTGTACTGACAGGTGGTGCTGCCGCTCAGCGGGTCGGGCGGGCACGACGATCCGGCGGTGGCCTCCTTGCGTGCTTCCATCACCAGGTGTCCCGCCCCGTCCAGTGCGGCGTTGCGGTGGTCGGTGTAGTACTCCAGCTCGTTGTTCGGTCCGGTGCCCGGATCGGCCCTCCACTTCGAGGAGTCGGGCCTGCCGCCTGCGGCGCCGTCGAAGTCGTCGCTCCACACCAGCCGTGGCGGGTTCGCGGGGTCACTGGGCAGGGGCGGAGGCTGTATCGGAGCGCCGCCGGTGCCGTACACCTGGAATTCCCACAGCGAGTAGCCGTAAGGGGTGGCGCGCTGTGTCCCGTACATGCGCACGTAGCGGCCGGTGCCGGAGACGGCCAGCGTCTGCTTGAAGCCCGTGCCGGACGTCGTCGAATAGATGGGGGTCCAGTCGGCTCCGTTCGACGAGACCTGGATCTGGAAGGACTTGGCATAGGCCGGATCCCACTGCAGGACGACCTTGTCGATCTGCGCCGTCGCACCGAGGTCGACGGAGATCCAGCCTGGATCGGTCCATCCCGTGGTCGAGCTCGTGGACCAGCGGGAGGCCGGATCCCGGTCGAACGCCCTGGCGGGTGTGCACTCCCAGCAGTTCTGGTCGTGCTGGGAAGAAGAAGCCGCGCCCGGCCTGCCGTAGGAGAGCAGTTGGCCGGCGTCACCGCCGGGGCCGCCGGCACCAGCAGTGCCGTACACCTGGAACTCCCACAGCGAGTAGCCGTAGGCGGTGGCGCGCTGTGTCCCGTACATGCGCACATAGCGGCCGGTGCCGGAGACCGTCAGGTTCTGGGTGCCGCCCGTGCCCGTGGTCGTCTGGTGGACGGTGGTCCAACTCGCCGCGTCGCTCGACACCTCGATCCTGAACGCCGTGCCGTACGCGGCTTCCCAGTTGAGGACGACCCGGCTGATCCCGGCACTTGCCCCGAGGTCGATCTGAATCCACTGCGGGTCGGCGAAGGCGCTGGACCAGCGCGTCCCGGGGTCGCCGTCCACGGCGCTCCGAGCGTCGAAGACTCCCTCGGTACTCGAGGCGGTGGCGGGCTTCGCCTGAGAGAGCAGGACCTCCGCCGCCTGAGCGGAAGGGGCGGGGAGAGTGAGGAAAGCGAGCAGTGAGGCCGCGAGGGCCAGAAGTAAGCCGAAGCGACGCAGCAGCGCTGGCATGGGCGACTCCTCAAGTGGGGGATCTACGTGGGGGATTCAAGTGGGGGATGCCCCAGGGAGCGCTCCCTGAGAGGGAGAATGGAGGGGCTGGTGAAGACTGTCAAGGCCTCTTTCACCTCGAAAAAACAGTGACGTAACACCAGTGACACGCTGAGGGAGCGGTCTCTCAGGCCCTACGTGCCGGGCCGGCCGCCACGGGGGTGTCGCGGAGGGAGACGCACTCCCGGGCATGCTCATGACGTCCCGGCCTGCGGATACGCTGCTCACATCGCCATGACGCAGAGCCGGAGGTCGCCCCGATGAGAAATCCCGCCCCGCGCACGAATCCGGGCGGCGGCACAGGGGACGGACAGGTATGAAACGCCCCACTCTCGAAGTGGTCGCCGCCCGAGCGGGCGTGTCCAAATCGAGCGTCTCCCGTGTCATCAACGGCGAGACGACGGTCGCCCCGGAGATCCGAGACGTCGTCATGCGCGCTGTGGACGAGTTGGGCTACGTGCCCAACGGTGCCGCACGCAATCTCGTCACCCGCCGCACGGACACCATCGCCGTGGTGGTCTCCGACCCGCCTCAGGGAGTCGTCTCCGACGACCCCCTCTTCTCCGCCGTGGTCCGCGCCGTCAGCAGAGAGCTCGAGACGTCGGGCAAACGGCTCGTGCTCATGCTCGCGGAATCGGACCGGAGCCGGACCAGAGTGGTGCAGTACATCGCCGGCGGGCATGTGGACGGCGTGCTCCTGGTCGCCCTGCACGGTACGGATCCGTTGCCGGCCGCACTGGCCCGGCAGGGCCTGCCTGTCGTGTCCTTCAACCGCACCTCCGCACAGGAGGTCCCGTACGTGGCGCTGGACAACGCCGGCGGAGCGACGCTGGCCGTGCGTCATCTCCTGGAGCGCGGTCGGCGCCGGATCGCCACCATCACCGGGCCGCTCGAACTGTACGAGGCGCGTGAGCGCCTCGATGGCTACCGCCGGACGCTGCGTGACACCGGCCGTCGCTCCATCGTGGCACTGGGCGACTTCACCAGAGCCTCCGGCGCCGAAGCCATGCGGCAGCTCCTGGAGGACGATCCGGACCTCGACGCGGTGTTCGCAGCCAACGACCTGATGGCGATCGGAGCCCTGCGCACCCTCCGTCAAGCGGGCCGACGCGTCCCCGAAGACGTGGCGGTCATCGGCTTCGACGACATAGAAGCCGCGTCCTACACCAGTCCCGCGCTCACCTCGGTGCGCAGCCCGATGGCCGACCAGGCGACCGCCGCCGTCCACCTGCTCCTCGGCCTGATCGACGGCGGCCCCACAGGGCCGGTGATCATGCCGAACGAACTCGTGGTGCGCGAATCGACCTGATCTCCCGGCAGCACGGCTCACCCCGCGCCGTTCCGCGTTGCCGTGGGAGGTTGGTCCGTGGCCCAAATTCGCAGCGTTCCGGGGCAGTTGGCCGGACGCATCCCGCCGGTACATGAACCCGGCGGACCTGAGGGTGCCTGGGCGCCATACTGGCCGCCGGAGCACAGAGGGAGACACACAGCGCATGGGCTACGGGGCGGACGGTACGGGCCTGCCTGGCGCCCGAACAGGCGGAGGGGCTGGAAGTCGGTGGCGCCGCCGATGTGTTCGCTCTGGGTGCCGTGCTCGTCGCGGCGGCGGGCGGCAGCGCGTTCGGGGCGGGTACGCCGATGGGCCTGATGTGCCGGTCCGTGCACGCGCCGCCGGATCTGACCGCGGTGCCGTAGGGCCTGCGGCCGGTCCTGGCGTCGTGTCTGGCCAAGGACCCGGCACAACGGCCCACACCAGGGCGGTTGCTGGACCTGTTCGCCCCGGCGGGTCATGGGCGGTTCCCCGGCGGTGGCGGTACCCGCGCCGCCGTCCTATGCCCCGTTCAGTGCCGTCCCGCTGCACCAGGCCCCGACCGAACTCGCCCCCGTGGGCGGTGCGTCGGAGGACTCTGGACTTCTCCGCCGTCGGACCGGGCCTGGGCGACCCGGCCGAGGGCTTCACCCACGGGTGCCTGACGGGGATCGCGGACCTGGCGGCCCTGGAGCGCTACATGTACGACCCGGTGCATCTGGCCGGGGACTTCGACATCATTCCGCGCCTGGCCCGGCTGCACGCGGTCCGCTTCACCGACGACGGTGACCCGCGGATCGGCTCGGAGATCTTCGCAATGCACCGCCGGAAGCTCGCCGCCTACCCGGAGTGGGAGAAGCTGCTCGACTCGATCCCGGACTCGAGTCTGACCTGAGGTCTGTCCCGAGTGCCTGGCGGGGCCCCAGGTGTGCCGGGCCCCGCATCGGCCGAACCGGTGTGTTGCTACCCGCTCCTTCGGCGGGCCACCTCATCGCCCTTGGCGGTATTGGAGAGCCAGACCGAGCTGCCGAGCTGTGGTGCCCAGTCGAGTCGGTCCAGGCCCGCAGTCACTCGGCGAACCTGCTCGTCCACGTCTCCCGTCCATGCTGCGAAGCCCGCTTCCATCAATTCGCCGACCTCGACGAGACCGCTCGACAGCGCGTACCGCAGTAGCTCTACGAGGCGCTCCTGCCGTGTGCGACCTGCCGGATATTCGCCTGCGGCCCAGAGCAACTGATCGATGGGGACCCAATCGTCGAGACCTTCGACAAGAACGTCTTCGAGGGCTTTCATCTCGTCCATCGGGAAGGTGCACCTTCGTCATCGAGCCTGTGCACATCCGGAACCTCAGGTCCGCGTGCCGGCATTCTCTGTGCTCCGTGGGTCCAGGCGTCGAACGTGCCCCCCGATTGACTGCCGCAAGGCTACCGAAGCCGTCCGATCAGGACTTCCGGGCGTCGGATCGTGCATCGACGCGCCGAGCGGGCGCCTGGGACAGCTGGGGATGCCCGTGTCCGAGTGACCTGCGACGGCTGCGGTCTCGGTCCCGGGAGGGCGGGGAACGGTTCGCGGCGCCGGAGTCGGATGCGGATTCTGCAGTAAGCGCGGAGAGAAATCCGCGAAGCTCAGCGGAAGCGCCCCGTGTGCGCGATGCTGTTGCACCATGCGCTGACTGGGCCAACTCCCTAGCGAGGTCCAATGCCGAGCTTGCCAGACTTCACTGCTTCACTGGGCAGCTTTTTTGCCTTGATCGGCATACACCCGGCCATTATTGCTCTCGTGACATTGGCTTACGCGGTCGAATCCTACGTAACGAATGCCCAGAACGCGATGAAGCTGGCAAGGGCGACTCGGCGAGCCGGAAGCGCAGGAATTACCCGGCTCCTCGGCAAGCCGCTCCCTCGGCTCATCATCACGTTGATGATCACTGCCATGGTGCTCGTCGTCCAGTACGTGATGCTCCGCCTCGCCTACGTCGTGGGCAGCATCATTTCCTCGGCTTTCGACCCTGCGCGGCGGGAACTCTTCGTCAATTTGCCCGCAGACTCACTTCTCGAAATGGAATCACTGGCGCCCTACCTGCATGCGGACATGATATCCGTCGGGTTCACCACATGTGCCGCCTTCCTCATGCTCAACGCCTATCGCGGCGGTGATTCGAGCAGAAGCCTGACCTACCTGCTGGGCGCACCGTGCAACCTGATCGTGTTCGGGTTTCTCTCCATGGTGGCCATCACGCTCGTTATCGACTTCTTGCTGCTGGGGATTCCATTTGTTCTGTCGGGGGGAAATTTCGTCAACACCAGCTTGAGCGCGGATTGGGTTACCGATCCGAACGGCTACGTGATGGCCATAGCGTCTGGCATTTACACGGTCACCGCCGTGGTTGCCGTCGAGGGGGCGCGGCTCGTCGGGAGGCTGTTCCGCGAGTCTCCGGCTTAGCGTCACGTCGTGGGACAGCCTTCTAAGCCTTGGTCGGTGCGGTCGTTCTGGCGGCCCGCTCGATCTTCGCGAAGTAGGCGGCACGGGCTTCCTCGTCGATCGGCTGCTCGTTTTCGGCGCGCACCCCGGTCCGGCCGTCGACGCCCTCGCGCAGGATGTCGGCGTGCCCGGCATGCCGGATGGTCTCGCCGAGGACATGGACCATGACGGCGAACAGGCTCGTGTTCACATAAGGCTCCGGCCACCAGGGCACGTGGCCGGGGGCATCGAGGGCAAGCTCGTTGATCGTCGCGTCCGAGTGTTCCCACGTGCGCCGGTAGAACCCGACGATCTGATCGCGCGTCTCGTTCTCGGCCGCCCAGTGATCGCTGCCGTCGGAGTCCTGCCACCGGCACAGCGGTTCCGGAGAAGGGCGGTCGAAGACCTCACCGAAGTACCTGGCCTCGACCGTGGCCACGTGTTTGACCAGGCCGAGGAGGTTGGTCCCGGTCGCTGTCAGAGGCCGGCGCGCGTCGTATTCGGACAGGCCGTCGAGCTTCCAGAGCAGCGCCTCACGGTCCCGCCGCAGTCTCTCGTGCAGGTTGTCCTTCGCGAACTCATCGATCATGCGGCACGAGCCTGCCATGGGCTGCTCACGGCCTCAAGATCCCGGCGCGGTCCGCAACGATCGGCGGAGCTGTGGCCAGCCAATGGTCACCGCCCCGACCTGCGGCAAGGAGCTCAGGAAGCTGTCCACGTGAGACGACGTCTTGGACCGTGTGCGGGTACGGCGACCACGCATGGCTCCTCGAACTGCCCCTGACGGCATGAAGGTTCACCACGCCGTGGTCTTGGGGCGCCGTATGATTGCCCGTCTTCACGCACCGTTGATCAACGGTGGCCGCACCTGTCGGCGACCCTGGAGCAATCAATGACCTCGCCCGGCCCCGTAACCCGCGACCTGCTCGAAACATTCGACGACGTACGGTCCAGAACCCTGGCCCGCCTGGACGGCCTCACCGACGCCGAGTACCTCTGGGAGCCCGTGGCGTCATGCCTGACGCTCCGGACGGCTGCGGACGGGGTGTCCCGGGCCGACCCGCGTCCCGCGCCTGATGTCCAGCCGGCTCCGTTCGCGACGATCGGCTGGCGTATCTGGCACATCGGAGCGGACTGTCTGCGTGCCTACGGCCGCTATTTCGAGGACGAGTTCGAAGCCGGCGACCGACATCTCTGGCCGGGCTCGGCGACCGAAGGCATCCGGATGCTGGCCGACGACTGGTCCCGATTCCGCGCCCGCGTCGAATCCCTCGGCGATGAAGGTCTCCTTCGACCCATGGGCCCCCGCGCCGGTGCCTACGACCATGAGAGCTACCTGCTGCTGGCACTTCACGCCCTGGACGAAGCAGCTCACCATGCGGCCGAACTGGGCGTCCTTCGCGACCTCTATCTCCACGCCGGCGTCGCGGAGCAGACAGCGAAAAGTGAGGGGCTCTCTGGTGGGCAGCCTCCGGGTCTGTGGCGTGCCTGAGCCATACTGACCGCCTGAACACAGGGGAGGCATGCAGCGCATGGGCTACGGGGCGGACGGTACGGGCCTGCCGGAGTACATCGGCGGGTATGCCGTGGAGCGGCAGCTGGGGGCCGGCGGGATGGGCACCGTGTACCTGGCGCGTTCGCGCGGCGGGCGTGCGGTGGCCGTGAAGGTGGCCCGCTCGGAACTCGCGGCCGACCCGCACTTCCGGGACCGGTTCCGCGCCGAGGTCGCGGCCGCGCGCAGCGTGGGCGGCTTCCACACGGCCCAGGTGGTGGACGCCGACCCGACGGCTGCGGCGCCCTGGCTTGCCACGGCGTACGTTCCCGGGCCCACGCTCGCCGCGCTGCTCGAGGCCGAGGGGCCGATGGGTGAGGCGCGGCTGCGGCAGCTGGGCGCCGCGCTCGCCGAGGCGCTGGTGGCGATCCACGGCTGCGGCCTGGTGCACCGTGATCTGAAGCCCGGGAACATCATCATGGCCGCGGACGGCCCGCGGGTCCTGGACTTCGGTATCGCGCGGGCGCTGGAGTCGACCCGCCTGACGGCCACCGGGATGGCTTTCGGGACGCCGGGGTTCCTGGCGCCCGAACAGGCGGAGGGGCTGGAAGTCGGTGGCGCCGCCGATGTGTTCGCTCTGGGTGCCGTGCTCGTCGCGGCGGCGGGCGGCAGCGCGTTCGGGGCGGGTACGCCGATGGGCCTGATGTACCGGTCCGTGCACGCGCCGCCGGATCTGACCGCGGTGCCGGAGGGCCTGCGGCCGGTCCTGGCGTCGTGTCTGGCCAAGGACCCGGCACAACGGCCCACACCAGGGCGGTTGCTGGACCTGTTCGCCCCGGTGGTCTTGGGCGGCTCCCCGACGGTGCCGGTACCCGCGCCGCCGTCCTATGCCCCGTTCAGTGCCGTCCCGCTGCACCAGGCCCCGACCGAACTCGCCCCCGTGGGCGGTGCGTCGGAGGACTCCGACCTGGACTTCGTCGCGGTTTCCCCGGAGAGTTCACTTCTGATCGACGCCACAGGCGTCGCGTTCGACTCGGCGGCCGGGGAACTGCAGTTCACCTGGACCGAGATCAGCACGGTCGAGTACGCGGCGGAGGGCTCCAAGCACCTCAGGGTCACGGTCCGCCTCCACGGCGGCGCCACCCATGTGTGCCTGATCGCCGCTCGTAGGCGGGCGCGCCTGCAGGAGTGGCTGGAGGACCTGCCGCTGATCCTGGAGTGCTTCCTCTGACACCCGTTTCCGGGTTACGAGGGCATGCGGTGCTTCCCGCGCAGTACGTCGACGTAGCTGCGGACATCGCGCTCGGTGGGCAGGCCGGCCGGGGTCTCCTGCTCCGCCAAGGCCTCCTGCTCCGCCGGGGCGGGTGTGCGGCAAGGGCGGCAGAGACCGTCGGGCAGCGACTCGGCGGGTCCCGGGCGGCCGCATTCGGTGCACTCGACCAGCAGGCGGCGTGCCGGGGTGTCCGGTGCGGGTGCGGCGTCGGGCAGCCGGGCCGGGATCTTGTCGAGGAGCCGGCGGCGGACGAATCCGACGGGGGAGCCGACCTGCTCCGGGAGCCCGGAGACGAGCGCCTGGGTGAGGTAGTCGGCGCTCACGCCGCGTACGAACCAGGCTGCGGCCAGGTCTTCCAGGGCGCCGCAGTCGGAGGCGGAGAGCGCGAGCCGGGGTTCGGTGCGGCCCAGTCGGGCCAGGGCGAGGTGCGCGGGGGAGGGGGCGTCGGCCGGTGCCGGTTCCGGACTCCGCTGAGGGGGTACGGGGACGGCGACCGTAGGCTCGCCCGCTTCGACCGGTTCCGCGGTGACCGGGGGAGCCGTGGCGGCCGTCGTCCCGGCTGCCCGGCCGCTCTCGGCGTCGAGGTGGGCGGCCCACCATTCGTTGTCGCGGGCGGTGCGCGACCAGAAGGTGAGGGTGACCCAGCGGCTCTGCCCGAGGGACTCGACCCGGCACCGTACATGGCGCAGATGCCCGGCCACCCCCAGGGCGCGCAGGGCGGTGCCGATGGCCATCTGCCCGTACAGGGGAAGGTCCTTGGCCAGCGACTTGATGTCCATGGCCGCACCGTCGGGCAGGAGGTCGACGTATCCGGCGATGTACCGCTCGCGCTCCGGCAGCAGGGCGAAATCGGCGGCCCCGGGCGGGCGTTGGCCGGGCGCGGAGCGCTTGCCGTAGCCGCGGTGGGCTTTCCGGTACGGGCGTGAGGGGCGTGCGGGTGCGCGCAGGGCGGAGTTAGGCTGCTCGGTAGCCACGAGATCGCTCTTTTCGATCTTGGGGTGAGACCCCGGCCTGGTGCGACCAACACCGCGTCGGGGTCGTTCAGTTGTGGGAACCGTAAGCAGGCGCGACACTCCGCCGCAAGTCGGTCACGATTAGTCATACTTGCTGGCCGTGACGGGTCGGGGAGGGTGGGGAGGTTCTTCCCCACCCTTCTTTTACCCACCGGGTGAAAGGCACCGCTCGAATCCCGGCCCCCGGATCCCGGCCCCCGGATCCCGAAGCTTGAGCGCCGGGCCGGGACCTCTCTCCGTACCCTCGAAAGAGCGAACCGACCCGGCCCGGAGCTCGGATCCCGGGTCTCGGGATCCGAGCCTCGGACCGGGTCGGTACGGCGATCGGATGCGGGGATCGGATGCGGGGATCAGATCCGGACCGCGGCCTGGTAGCTGCCGATGGTGCTCATCGATTCGTAGCGGACGTAGGCGCCCGGGTACGGGGCGTGCAGCACGGTGTTGTTGCCCGCGTAGAGGCCCACGTGCGAGGTGTTGCTGAAGAAGACCAGGTCGCCCGGCTTCAGTTGGCTGCGCGCGATGTGGGTGCCCCTGTTGATCTGGGTGAACGTGGTGCGGGTGATCTCGACACCGGCCTGGGCGTAGGCCCACTGGGTCAGACCCGAGCAGTCGAACGAGTTGGGGCCCGTGGCCGTGCGGACGTACGGCATGCCCACGCGCGTGTCGGCGGCCCGGAGGGCGGCGGCGCCGAGGGCGGACGCGGGGACCTCGTTGCCGAGATCGACACGGTCGCCGGCGGCGCGGCTGGCGCGCTGCTCCCCCTCGGCCATCTTGGCGCGATCGGCGGCGGTCAGGGTGTTCAGCAGGCGCTGGGCCTCGCCGAGCTTGCTCTGGAACTTCTGCTTGTTCCTGCCGAGCGACTCGCGCACGTCGGCGAGGGTGCCGAGCTTCTCCTGCGCCTCCTTGCGCTGCTGCGCGAGGGTCCGCTGCTTGGCCTTGATCTTCTGGAGCGACTCGGCCTGCTTGGCCGTCAACTGGTCCAGCGCCGAGGCCTGGTCGAGGAAGCTGTCCGGGTCCGAGGCGAGGAAGAGCTGCACCGAGGGATCGATCCCACCGGACCGGTACTGCGCGGTGGCGATCGAACCGAGTTCGCGCCGAAGGGTGTTGAGGTCGGCCTGCTCGCGGGCGACCTTGTCCTGGATCGCGTCGACCTGCTTCTTGAGCTTGTCCTGCTGTTCCTTGGCCCCGTTGTACTTCTCGGTGGCGGCCTCGGCCTCGTGGTAGAGCTTGTCGACCTTCGCCTTGACCTCGCTCTTGGTCGGCTTGGGGTCGGCGTGAGCTGCCTGGGAAGTCAGTGCGACGGCAGCGGCGGCGGTCGCGGTGAGCACGGTCACGCGGGTGCGGCTCGGCTGCTTGGGACGACGGTGGGACGCCACGAAGGCGACTCCTTCCTCCTCGAGCCGTACCGGGCTGTGGGGGCGGTGAATCCCCGGCTCCGTGCACGTCACGGACTCGACGGTGTCTTCGCTGTCACCCCGGATGGGTGATCAATCGTGCGAAGATCCGAAGCTCGACCCTAGTGAACATCTTGTGCCCAGTTCAATCAGAAGCGGAGGAATATCGACACACGAGGAACATCCTTTACCCACATCACACGGTGCGTAACGCGGAATTGACGGTCCGTTCTGAAGCGCGTGAGGTACCCGTTGCCGCGCTGATCGCTGGTCGACAGCGGCTCAGGACGCGCAGTGTCAGTTCTGGTTCACGGGCCGGACCGCTGCCGGATCGCAGTGGTCCGGGCAGGCCGGCCCCAGGACGGCGTACCGCCCACCTTGAACCCCTGGGCCCCGCACCCGTACGGGTCGGCCGATCGCATGGGCGGGCAGTGGTTCCCGCGTCCGCTCGAAGTGCTCCCGCTCATCGAAGTGCTCTCGGCCATCGGGTCACGCTAAGGGCTGATCCGATGGCTGTCCTGAGGCAAGGGGCCTTGCGTACCGGGCAGTCGGACCGTGACGTGGAGACCGCCCGCGGGGCGGGGGACGAGTTCGAGGGTCCCGTCGTGCGCGCGGACGATGCTCTGCACGATGGCCAGCCCGAGGCCGACGCCGGCGTGCTCGTCGGTGCGTACGCGTTCCGTGCCGCGCTGGAAGGGTTCGGTGAGGGTCGGTACCAGCTCCGGCGGGATCCGACGGCCCGTGTTCTCGACCCGCAGCACGCTCATGTCGCCGCGCGTCTCGGTGTGGACCGTCACGGTGCCGCCGGAGGGGACGTTGTCGGACGGGACGTTGTGGACGACGGCGTTCTGGACGAGGTTCGTCACCATCCGCAGAAGCAGCTCCGCGGAACCGCTGGTCGGGGCCGCCCCGCCGGTGACGTCGAGTGTGATCCGGCGCCGTTCGGCGAGGGGGAGCAGTGTCTCGGCGGCTTCCTCGGCGACGAGGGAGAGGTCGACGCTCTCGCGGGTGAAGTTCCCGCGGTCGCCGCGGCCGAGCAGCAGGAGGGCCTCGGTGAGGTCGATCGCCCGCGTATTGACAGCGTGCAGGCGTTCGACGAGTTCGTCCCGGTCCCGCGTGGGGTCCTTGCGGGCGACATCGAGGAGCGTCCGCGAGATCGCCAGCGGGGTGCGCAGTTCGTGGGAGGCGTTCGCGGCGAACCTCTGGTGCTCGGCGACGTGGGACTCGAGTTGCTCGAGCATCGAGTCGAACACGTCGGAGAGTTCCCGGAACTCGTCCTGCCGGCCCTTCAAACGGATCCGGTGGGACAGCGACCCCTTCCCGGCCACCCGTGCCGCATCAGTGATCTGGGTGAGCGGCGCGAGCATCCGGCCGGCGAGGATCCAGCCCCCCAACAGGCCGAGTACCAGCAGGAACACCAGCACCGCGGCTGCCCTCGGAGCGAACACGCGCAGCAGGTTGGAACGGACGGGAAAAACCCCACCGGTGGGGGTACCGGTGGAACCGGGGACGATGAGCGCCTGCTCGGGTACGTAACGCAGGAGGAACACCCACACCGCGGCGAGCAGCAGGGCGCCGGCAATCATGAGGAACGCGGCGTAGCTGAGCGTGAGCTTGAGGCGCACACTCGGACCGGGCGCCCTATCCACGGTCTCCTCCCGCGTGCACGGCCCCCGGCTGGATGTCGATGCGGTAGCCGACGCCGGGCACCGTGGCGATGACCCATGGTTCGCCGAGCCGTTTGCGCAGTGCGGAGACGGTGATGCGCACGGCGTTGGTGAGGGGGTCGGCGTTCTCGTCCCAGGCCCGTTCCAGCAGCTCCTCGGCGCTGACGACCCCGCCCTCGGCGGCGACGAGGACTTCCAGAACGGCGAACTGCTTGCGGGTGAGCGCGACGTAGCGTCCGTCGCGGAAGACCTCCCGGCGGAAGGGATCGAGCCGCAGGCCCGCGATCTCGCGGACCGGGGGCCGGGCGTACGCACGCCTGCGGTCGAGTGCGCGCAGCCGCATCACCAGTTCCCGCAGCTCGAACGGCTTGGTGAGGTAGTCGTCGGCGCCGAGCGCGAACCCGGAGGCCTTGTCGTCGATCCGGTCGGCAGCGGTGAGCATGAGGATCGGGATGCCGCTGCCGGACGCGACGATGCGCCGCGCGACCTCGTCGCCGGAGGGGCCGGGGATGTCGCGGTCGAGGACCGCGAGGTCGTAGGAGTTGACCCTGAGCAGTTCCAGGGCGGTATCGCCGTCGCCGGCGATGTCGGCGGCGATCGCCTCCAGCCGCAGGCCGTCACGGACGGCTTCGGCCAGGTAGGGCTCGTCCTCCACGATCAGTACGCGCATGTCCGAAGCCTAAGCAGCAGACCGTGTCGCCGACGTATGCGAAGTCGCGCGCCCACCGGCCGCACGACTCAGCCCGCCGGAACCGGCTCGGGGCGCGGCCGGTCCGACGGCGCCTGCGCCCTGGTACGCCACCAGCGGCGCGATGCCAGCCCGGCCAGTACGGCGCCGGCGGCGTTGACCAGGACGTCGTCCACGGAGGACACCCGGTCCAGGTCCAGGACGTACTGCGCGGTCTCGACCAGGACCGAGCAGCCCGCCCCGAGGGCCAGGATCCGCGGCAGGGACGCCAGTGCCGCGAACCGCATCGGGGCGAAGAACCCCAGCGACGCGAAGACCAGCAGGTTGCCGACGATCCCGAGCGGCCCCATCGTGACCAGGTCCCGCAGCGGAACCAGGCTCACCCGGGCAGGGACGATGCCGGCCCCGCCGCCCGGCATCATGGTCAGCCAGAGGAACGGCACCGTCCCGTGGACCATGCCCACCTCGGCCACCGACATCCGCCACGCCGACGTGACACCGCCGGCACGCCGAAGACGCGCCAGAACCCACACCACCAGCACGGCCAACGGCAGCGTGACCAGGGTCATGAGCACCACACCGTTGAACGTGTCCCAGCAGCCGTGCCACCGCCCGGCCACGCACCTCGGGGCGGCCATCAGCAGCGGCCCCCGAATGACGAACAACGCGCTCGCCGTGCCGAGGATCGCCAGGCAGAGGAACACGACCCTGCGCGTGCGGCGGGGCGGTGCTGACAGGGGTGCGTTGTGGACCATGCAGCCATTGAAGAGGGAGGCCTGTTGCCACGGCGTATGCGATTTTCGATATGCCCGCGATACACGGAGCCCCTGGCACCCAGGAAATGGCGGCAGCCGGGCCCGCAGATCACCCCACCCGTGCTCACCCGCCCCCCCCCCACCACAAGCACACCGGCGACGGGGCAACCCATAAGATCCCCGCTCATGGACATCACGGGTGGGGATCTTTCGCAGCAGGACACGGAGCGCGTCACGGTCGCGGAGTTCGTCTACCGGCCCACGGCTGCGGACTTCGAGGAGGCGCTCCGTGCGCGAGCCCGCCGGACACCGGCGGGCCGGGCCCAAGCACTGCTGGCCCCGCTGGTGGCGGCTGCGACCGTGGTCGTCTACGCCACGCTCCGCGATGCCTCGCTGCCCGTGTGGATCATCTCGATGGTGCTCTCCGTGGGAATCGCGTACTGGGGCACCGTACGAGGGCTCCGCACCATGGCACGCCGGATGTTCAGCATCGTGGAGCCGTACGGGGAGTGCCGCATGGTGGCCGACGACCGCGGTGCGGTGAGCACAGGCGAGCGGGTGTCCTTCACCGCCGAATGGACGGTGTTCAGGCAGTACCTCGAGACCCCCGACCTCTTCGTTCTGCTGGGCGGCGACCGCGCGGCAGGAATCGCGGTGACGCCCAAGCGGGGGGCGCAGGACCCCACGGACGTCGACCGGCTCAGGGCGATCCTGGACCGGAACCTGAAGCGGCTCTAGATTCCGCGCACAGTCGGATCGCCGTCACGGTGACGCACCTTGTGGGCGAGGAGGCCGCCCCTAGCGGGTGATCCTTCCGGTGGACGGAGAACGGCTGGGGGCAACGTGCGCAGGAGGGCGCCTGCACCAGATACAGGCGCGGCCTGCGGACTGGTCCCACGTCAACGTCCCGGGAGCGGGCAATGCCCAGGCTGGGGGATCACCACGGCCGGGCCTCGAGCCGATCGCGTCCGTAGACCGGGTACCGGGTAGGCAGACCGGTGTCGTCCGTTTCCGGAGCATGAATCCGACGGCCAGCGGCGCCGATTCGCGCGAAGTGTCGCAACGCTGCGCCGGGCTCCCGGACGGGTAGGGGGGCCTTCTTGCGATTCTGGTTAGTCATTGGGCTCCTCCGCAGGATGACTCTCTCGGTAGAGAGCGACGAAGCGTTTGGTCAGGCGGGCGAGGTCACGTACGTATTCGAAGGCCGTGAACTGAGGCGTCTCGGCATCGGGGCGGGCGTTCAACTCCAACAGGCGGTGGGCGGTCCGGAGCATCTGCTGTCCCTCTAGTGCCCCGGCAAACCCGGGGTCCTCGGTGAGGAACAGGTTCAGCGCACCGCGCAACCGGCCAGCCAAACGGTCGATGTCCTCCCGAGCAGGCATGCACAGCGTGATGGCCAGTGCCTCGTCCACGGAGTCACTGATCCCCGTCAGGTCGATTGGTGAGGCCTCAGACACGACGACGGGGTCACGGCCGAGCCCATGGCTCTCTGTCACGGAGGTCATCACGTGCTCCTCTCTTGGCCGCTTTTGATTGCGGTGTGTGAAGAGCTAACTGCGGGACGTGTATGTCCGGGAGTTGGCAATGGCCAAGGAACCCCAGAGCGACCGCAATACGGGACTCGAGAGCCTGCTTGAGCAGGCTCAATGGTCACGTACGCAGCTCGCTAACGCTGTGAATCGTGTGGGTGCTCAAGAGGTGCTGACATGGCGAGCTCGGAAGTCGCTAGCTGGTCGGCGCCGCTGGCAGGGCTGCCGTCGCCCGCGCAGCCGAGCGCCCCCGTGCGGGCGCGGAGGCGCTCCGTACGGGGGTCGGGTCTCGGTGGGGGATGTCAGGCGCGTACGGCGGTGATCACTACGCCGTTTCCGGCCTGGATCCTGAGTGTGGTGCCGTCCCAGGTGACGGGCAGCGGGGACGGTGTGGTGTCCACCGGGGAGCCGGCGTCGACCGGGGCGGATCCCGCGGAGTGGCCCCACTGCAGCGTGAGCGAGGCGTCGTCGCCGACCGTGCCGGGCATGCCGGTGGCTGCCCAGATGTTCTCCGTACTCACGTTGTCGATGCGGACCACGAGCTCGTTGCCGGTCAGCTCGAAGGAGCCCATCAGGTCGTCCGCGTCGAGGCTCCAGTTCCGGCCCGTGATCTCGATCCGTTTGTACTCGTCGTTGACCTGGCCCTGCGGGGTGAAGGCGAGGTTCCATGCGCCGGCCACGAAGGCCTGGACCGCGGCCCCGGTGACCGTCGGCCTGGCGGGCTTGCCGGCCGCTCCCGGCGCCTCGTCGCCGTCCTTGTTCCCGCCGCAGGCTGCCAGGGCGACGGAGAGCAGGCCGAGGCCGCCGTACCTGAGCATGTCCCGCCTTCGGACGGACTTCCCCAGCTGCCCGAGTCCGTTCAGCACCGGTGCCTGCCTTCCCCTTGTGCGGCCGACCGGGCCTGCCATCCGACCACCTGTCCGCTCTGTCGTTGTTCGGGAGCCAGAGTGTGGCGCAGGTGTCGCCCGGATGTCAGTGAATTGCGTGTATGTGGAGGTACTCGTCCTTCGGGGTGAGGAAAGTGGTAGTGGGGCGCTTGGCGTCCCATCTGCCCGGACCGGCGGGCAGTCCTCCCGGCAGGCCGGGCGTCCCCTACTCGGCCTTGTCCTCGGTGAGCGTGTGCGCGACCAGGGCGTTGGCGTGGCCGTGGCCCAGGCCGTGCTCCGTCTTGAGCCAGGAGACGAGCTCCATGTGCCTGGTCAGGGGTGAGGTGCGGATGAGGTCCTTCCACTCCGCGATCGGGCGGCCGTGCTTCTTCTCGATCGAGGGGAAGTAGCTCGCGGGGCCCTTTGCCGGTTCAGTCATGTCGCCACGTCCTAGTCGTTTCCGTATGTCGTCAGGTGAGGTCGCGTTCTGCTGCGCTTATGACTGCGGCGGCGCCCGAAAGTGATCGGTGGTCCGGGTCTGCCTTTCCGATTCCGTCGACCGGCCCGTACCGCGTCCGGCCGAGGCTCAGGTCGCGGGCGTCGGGCAGGGGGCAGATCCTGGGGGCGTCGGTGTCGGTGTACGGAGACCCGCTCCCGGGTCCCGTGAAAGGGGCGAAGGAGCTGGGTCGATGGCTGACACGCCCCTGATGGTCGTGGACAGCGCCGGAGTGGTCACCGGGTGGAGCAGCCGCGCCGAGCGGCGTTTCGGCCTTACGGCCGCCACCGCGGTGGGCCAGCACGTCATGGCGGTTCTCGGTGGTGGGGTGCTGCGGGAGGCGGGCGGCGACAGGGGGCCCGCCCTGCGGCTGCAGCCACTGCCGGGGCCGGAAGGGGTCTGGGGGGTCTGGCCCGACGCGAGTGGTGGGCCCGGCAAGGACGAAGTGGGACCGGCCGTGCTGGAAGCACTCTTCACGCAGTCGCGGGTACGCGTCCTCGCGCTCGACCCGCAACTCCGCGTCATGCGGGTCAGCGGATCGTCCGAGGACGCGGAGGTCGTCGCGCGGCTTCGCGGGCGGCCGTTCGCCGAGGTGTGCGGCTTCGTGGACGCGGAGGGTGTGGAGGCCTTCGTGCGTGAGGCGCTGCACGCCGACGGCCACGGCGCGGAGTGTTCGTTCCGGGCCCGGCCGGCCGACGGGTCGGCGGGCCTGCGCATCCTGTCCGTATCGGCGTTCCGGCTGCAGGACCGTCAGGGGGAGGTCCTGGGGGTCGGGGTGGCCGTCGTCGATGCCACCGATCGGGAGCGGTCGAAGGCCCGGGAGGCGGCGCTGTCCTCGGTACGCCACGGCGTGGGGCGGACGCTGGATGTCGAGGCCACCTGCCACGAACTCGTCGACGCACTCGTACCCGGCTACGCGGACATCGCCGTCGTCGAGGTCGTCGACGGGGTGCTGCGCGGCGAAGACCCCCTTCCGTTCCCACTGGCCCCCGGGATTCCGCTGCGCCGTGCCGCCGCCGGCGGCAACAGGACCGATCCGGCCCACCCGGTGGGAGACGTGCGTGCCGTCGCGTCGGGTACGCCCTACGCGCGGGTGCTGTCCGACCTCCAGCCGCGCCTGGTACCCCTGAAGGACGCCCCGTGGGCCTCCGCCGACCCCGCGCGTGCCCGCTCGATCCGTTCGAGCGGTGCCCACACCCTCCTGGTGGCACCGCTCACCCTGCGCGGAGCGATCCTGGGCATGGTGAGCCTCTACCGGTGCAACGACTCCGAACCGTTCCGCGAGGAAGACCTCCCGGTCGTCTCGGCACTGGCCTCCCGGAGCGCCCTCAACATCGACAACGCCCGCCGCTACGCGCACGAGCACACCATCGCCAGCACCCTCCAGCGCCGGCTCCTGCCCCGGAACCCGGCGGCACGGACCGGTGTCGAGACGGCCCACCTGCTGATGCCCGGCGGAGGAAGCGGCTGCTGGTTCGACACGATCGCCCTGTCCGGTGCCCGCACCGGACTGGTCATCGGCGAGGTGGCCGAGGGCGGCATCCACGCGGCCACCACCATGGGCCAGCTGCGCACCGTCGTCAACGCGCTTGCCGCACTCGACCTGGAACCTGACGAGCTGCTCGCGCGCCTGTACGACACCTCGCGCCGGCTGGCGCGGGAGCGCGCGGAGCTGCCGCACAGCGACCCGCTGCACAGGAGCCCGCTCGCGGCGACCTGTGTGTACGCCACGTACGACCCGTTCAGCCGTACGTGCACGGTCGCGTCGGCCGGGCATCCGGCCCCGCTCGTGATCGGCCCGGACGGCTCCGCGGCGGTGGCCGGGCTTCCCGAAGGCCCGTCGCTCGGCTCCCCCGAGCAGGCCCCGTTCGCGACCACCTCGTTCACGCTGAGCGAGGGCAGCATGCTGGCGTTCTACAGCCGGGCGATGCAGAGCCATGCCGAGTCCTCGTCCGGCGCCCTGCGCCGCGCGCTCACCCACCCCGAACGCCCCCTGCAGGAGCTGTGCGACGCGGCCGCCTACACGCTCCCCGACACGCTCGACCTCCAGGGAGCCACACTGCTCCTGGCGCGGACCCAAGGCATGCCCGCGGACCGTTTCGCCGCGTGGGAACTCCCGCACGACAAGTCGGCCCCCGCGGCGGCCCGCCGTCTGACGACCCGGAAGCTCGCCGACTGGAACCTCGACGAGGACGCGCGCTACGCGGCCGAGCTCATCGTCAGTGAACTCGTGACCAACGCGGTGCGCTACGGGAGTCCGCCGCTGGAACTGCGTCTCATCCTCGACCGGGGACTGACGTGCGAGATCCGCGACACGAGCCCCGTGGCTCCGCACCTGCGCCATGCCCGGACGGTCGACGAGGGAGGGCGTGGCCTCTTCATCATCTCCCAGCTCGCCAGCCACTGGGGCGCCCGGTACGCGCCCGACGGCAAGACCGTCTGGGCCGAGCAGACACTGCCGCCCGAGCCCGCCTGAGCCTGTCCGGGCCCGCCCGAGCCTGTCCGGGCCCGCCCGCTGCGGCGCCCGGCGCGGTTGCCCCGGGTGGGGGACCCGCCGCCGCACGGCTCGTGAGTGGAGTGGGTACAAAGGGGTGCCCCGTGTCAACTCGCGTGAAATACTTGTGTGTTCAGTGAATCGCTTCAGGATCGCTTCATCGCGGGGCGGCGGCAACGGTGCCGATGGGGGCAGAACGCATGACAGACGGGGCGCAAGCAGGCGGGCAGGAGCCCGGACGGAGCGGGGAAACGGTCGAGTTACGGATCAGCGTCAGCGGTACCCACACCCGCAGGGACGACCTCGAAGCGCTCCACACCTGGCTGAAGAGTGCGCCCGCGCTCGAAGAGGCGCGGGAGCGGCACGAGCTCGGCGTCGGGCGGAAGGACTCGCTCACCCAGACCGAGGGCATGAGCGGGGAGTTGATCCAGGACATCATCCTCGTCGTCTCCGTCGAGGTGGCCCGCTCCGTCTCGGAGAACGCGTGGCGGTCCGTGGAGACCTGGCTGCGCAACCGGCGCAGGTTCGCCGACCCCGAGGAGACACCGCGCGTCACCCTCGACGGGCCGGACACGGGGCCCGGTTCCGGCCTCGGCCGTGACACCGCCCGTGACAGCGATCGTGACGGCCCGCCGGAAGCGGGGCCCGAGTCCGGCCCGCGGAACGGAGCGCGCGGCGACGAGCCCGGAGAGGTCTAGCCGCCGTGCCGCCGTACAACGCGCGCGGCGAGGAGAACAGAGCCGAGCGGCACCGCGCCGTGCTCGTCGGGGTGGAGACCTACACCGGTAACCGGAACGACCTGCCGGCCGTACGGCACAGCCTTCGCCTCATGGCCGAGGCACTGACGGCCGAGGGTACCGGGGTGCTGGATCCGGCGGATCTCGTCATCGTTCCCGGAGCCGGGGAGCCGGACGGTTCCAGGGCCGTCGATCCGCTGCGGGTGCGGGCGGCGCTCAGCGCTGCCCGCGACGAGGTGACCGGCCTGCTGATCGTCTACTTCGCGGGGCACGGCATCGTGCGCCCCGACGGCAGCGACCTCAACCTGATGTTCACCGACTCGCGCGTCACCCGGGACCGGCACCACCCCTTCGTGGACACCCTGTCCTGGCGGGACGACGTCATGCCCGAACTGCGCAACGCCCGCGCCGACTGGGTGGTCGTCATCCTCGACTGCTGCTTCGCGGGCAACGCGCTCTCCTCGTTCACCCCTGCCGTCGGCCAGAACTTCGCGCTGCTCACCGCGGCCGAGCCGGGCGTGGAGATCCCGCCCGGC
This sequence comes from Streptomyces sp. NBC_00683, assembly GCF_036226745.1. Lineage (NCBI taxonomy): Bacteria > Bacillati > Actinomycetota > Actinomycetes > Kitasatosporales > Streptomycetaceae > Streptomyces > Streptomyces sp. NBC_00683. The sequence continues at coordinate 5,432,490 of NZ_CP109013.1, forward strand.
GACCCCGCCACCGGTACGGAGTTCACCGCGGCCCTGCACCGGCTGCTGACCGGGTCCACCGCCGGGCCGGAACCGGCGACGTTCACCCGCGTCGTCACGGGGATACGCGAGGCGATGGCACCGCTCAAAGCCGTCGACGGGCACCCGTGGATTCCGGAGGAGCGGCGGCACGGCGACGATGTGGTGCTCGCCCTCACGGGAGACGCGCCACCACCCACGCCGCCTTCCCCGCAGCCCCCGCCACGGCCGACGCACCCGGTTGCTCCGCCGGAGCCGCGAAGGCGGCGACTGGCCTCAGCTGCTGTCGTCGGGCGCCGGCTCCTGGCACGGCCCCGCCGGTTGACCCGCACAACCACCCTCGTCCTCACGGGCGTTGCCGTACTCGCCGGGGCGGGCGCCTGGCTCCTCACGGGCCTCGTGCCGGGCGGGTCCACCTCCTGTGCGCCGCCCCTGGAGCTGCGCGTCCTCGCCGACCCCGACATCCGTTCCACCGTCCAGCGGGCCGCCGACGCCTACCCGAAGCAGCGCCGGGACGGGGACCGCGACTGCCGGGCCACCAACATCACCGTGTACGACGCCAAGGCCACGGACGCCGTGGCCGCCTTCCGGTCCTCCTCGCTCTGGCAGGAGCCGCCCGCCGCCTGCCCCGCGTCGGGCGACTGCCTGCGGCCCCAACGGGACCTCGGCGCCCAGCCGGACATCTGGATTCCGGCCGCCGGGAGCGCGTGGCAGCGGGCGACCGACACTGAGGAGAGCGATGCCGCCGGAGGCAGCGCCGCCGCCTCCGCCTCGGCAAGGGCGGCCGGTTCCGACGAGGGCGCCGGGAACAGCGTCGTGACGCTGGAGCCGCTCGGCCCCCTCGCGTTCACCCCGATGGTCCTCGCCGTGCCGTACACCATGCCGCTGGCGAAAGCCGTACAGACCGGCACCCCGCTCGGCTCGATCATCTCCGCGCTGCGGGGGGCGCAGAAGGAACCGGTCGCCGTCCTGCGGCCCGACCCGGAAGGCACGGAGGGGGCCCTGCTGTCGACCGGGGCCCTGTACGCGTCCGAGGGCTCCGGGCCCGCGTCGGCGCTCGAACAGGGCATGGCCCAGGCGCTCCGGCCGATGCCCTCCACCGCCCGGGAGCTGATGTGCGCCCTGGCCGACGTGTCCAGCAACTCCCTGGAGGACAGGGCCGCCGTCCTCGTACCGGAGCAGACCATGGCGCAGTTCAACCTGCGCCCCACGGACCCCGGCCACCCGTCCTGTGCGACGGACACCCTGGACGGCCGCACCGCCCAGTACCCCTCCGACGTACCGGTCCTGGACCTGCCGTTCATCCGGGTCACCTGGGACGACGCGGGCCGGGACGCCGACGCGCGCAGGACGGCGGTGACGGACTTCCACGCGTGGCTGGCCGAGGACGCCGACGCGCAGAAGCTGTTCACCGACGACGGATTCCGCGGCGTCGACAAGGACGGCAGCCCCGCCCCGCCCGCCCAGGGCTCGCCGCTCACGGCGGACGCCAACGAGGAAGCCGTACGGGAGCAGCTCCCGCCGGCCGGCGCGAGCACGGTCACGGCCGCCTCGCTGAGCGAGACCCTGCGCCGCTACCGGGAGGCCCTCGGGCCGGGACGGGTCCTGTACCTCCTGGACAACTCGACCTCGATGGCGGACAAACGGGTCTGGGACGGAACAGGACGGGCCAAGGAACTGGTGACGCGTTCGATGGGGTCCCTGGGTGCCAAGGACACGTACGGCGTGTGGTCCCTGGCCGTGCGGGGCGGGAAGAAGGCCACGGACGTGGTGCCGTTCGGGCCGAACGCCCGGGACGCCGGGCAGCGGGACAGTGCGCGGCGGGCCGTCGCCGCGGCCAGGACCGCCGATCTCGACGCCCGGATCGCGGACGGGCTGCGCGACGCCCTCGCCACCCTGCGCGGAGGGTCCACCGACGACGAACAGCCCAGGCTCCTCGTCCTGGTCACCGACGACGAGGACTCCGCCGCCATCGGGAAGAAGGAGCTGGGCCGGCTGCTCGCGGACGCCCGACAGGGGCCTCCCGTCCGGATCGTGGCGGTCTCGCTGCAGAGCGGCGGCTGCTCGGCCGGCCGGTTCGGCGAGCGGCTCACCGAGGCGACCGGCGGGCGCTGCCTGGACCCGGCCGACGACATTCCGACCGAGTTGGCAGCGGAAGTCGCCAAGACCGGTACGGGGGACGCCAAATGACGAGCCGTCAGCATCGCTGCCCCGTCGGCCGCGCAGTCGCCGCGGTCACCTGCCTGCTCACCCTCGCGTGCGCCGCCTGTACGGGAGGCCCCGACGACACACCCCCGCCCGGCGGGAAGGGCGAGGCCCGAGGACCCATCGTCGTCGCCAGCGGCCTCGACGTCACCGGGTCCGGGGGCGTACGGCAGCAGCTCATAGAGGAGTGGAACCGCAGGCACACCGGGAACAAGTCCCAGCAGGCCAAGCTCGTCGAACTGCCCGGCGGCGCCGACCAGCAGCGCAGTCAGCTCCTCGGCGCGCTCCAGTCAGGCAGCGCCCGCTATGACGTGGTGAACCTCGACATCACCTGGATCCCCGAATTCGCCGAGGCCGGACTCATCAGCCCGATGCCCGGCACCGGCAGCGGCAGTGGTGACGACGACGGTGCCGACGCCGTCGATCTCGACTTCATCAAGCGGGTCCACGCGACGACGGTCTGGAAGAGCCGCTCCTACGCCCGGCCGTTCAACACGGACGTCGGCCTCCTCTACTACCGCCCCGACCTGCTGACGGCCGCGGGAATCCAGACCGGCCGCCAGCCCACCGCCGCCTGGAGCTGGGACGACCTCTACGCCTCCGTCGGAACCCTCGCACTCAGCCCCGACCGCGCCGAGGACCGGGCCGGCTGGACCACCCAGCTGAAGCAGTACGAGGGGCTGACCGCCAACGCCATCGAGGCCTTCGCCAGCGTGGGCGTCGAACTCGCCGACAGCGAAGGCCACTACACGTCGAGCCCCGAGGAACTGAAGAAGGGGCTCGACGAACTGCTCGACCGCGCCCGCCTCGGCCGGATCCAGCCCGCCGCCCTCTCCTCGGACGAGACGGCGGCACTCACCGACTTCGCCGCGGGACGCGCCGTGTTCCTGCGCCACTGGCCCTACGTGTACGGGGCGCTGAAGGCACTCCTGCCACCCGACGCGTACTCGGTGAACCGGCTGCCGGGCGTCTCCGTGCTCGGCGGGCAGAACCTCGCCGTCACCGCGGACTCGCCCCGCGCCGACGACGCCCGCGAACTCGTCACGTTCCTGACCTCGCGGGAGAGCGAGCGCTGCCTGCTCGACGCGGGCTTCGCCGCGACCAGGGCCTCCGCCTACTCCAACGACCCTCGATGGCCCTGCTGGCCCCGGGTGGCCGCGGCGCTGCGGCCCGCCGGGGACTCGCCCGAGGCGGCGGGTACCGCGGCCACACCGACCGGGACGCCCGCTCCGTCGGGAGAGGGCGCCCGGAAGGACCAGGGGCAGTCGGCGCGCGACGCGTACCGACGGACCCTGAGCGCGGCACTGAACGAGGCGGTGCAGCGCCCACGCACCCCCTACTACGGGGCGTTCACCCACGTACTGCAGTCCCATGTGCACGCCCTGCTGGCCGCCAGGTCGCCGGACAGCGACACGGCGGCCACCGAACTCGACGCCGCCCTGCGGGACGCCTTCGCGGGCAAGTGAACGGGGCGGGGGAGCGAGCGGCCCCGGCGGGTTACGCGGTGCCGTGGCACTCCCGGTACGTGCGCCCGGAGCCGCACCAGCACGCCGCACTGCGGGCCGGGGGCCACGGGACCGCACGGCCGCGGGCCGCGAGGGTGGTGGCGTACTGGGGGAGCAGGTCCGGGTCGGACGGGGAGGCGGCCTCCGATGCGGCGAACGCCTCGTACGAGGGGACCGTGCCCGTGACGATGCCGAGATTCGGGGTGCCCGTGGCGTGCAGGTCCCGCAGCGCGGCTTCCAGGCGTGCCAGGTGGCCGGCGTGGCCGAGGTACTCCTGGGTCAGCTCCGGATACGCGGTGAGGAGCTCACGCAGCTCGTCCTCGGGCCAGTGCAGCACCGCGACGGGGAACGGGCGGGAGAGCGCCGTGCGGTAGGTGCCCAGCTCGGCGCGGAGGCGGTTGATCTCCGCCCGCAGCTCGCCCGGATCAGAGGAGCCCAGGGCCCACAGACGCTTCGGGTCGTGGAGCTCGTCGAGCGGCACGGCCGCCGTGTGGAGCGTGTCGGCCAGCTCGTCCCACGCGTCGTGACCGACGCCCCTCAGCCTGCGCACCCGGTGGCGTCCGGTCAGCAGCGACTGGGTGGCGTACGGCACCTCCTCGCCCGGGGACAGCAGGAGCGTCAGCGCGGCCGAGAAGACCTCGTGGGCCGACTCCAGCTCGTCGTGGGCCTCGAGCGTCTCCGCGATGATCTCCCACGGCGCCGCGTCGAGCGGGCCGGCGGCGCGGATGCCGTCGATGATCGCGCGGGCCTCCGCCTCGTGGCCGTACTCCCAGAGGTTGGCCGCTTTGAGCGCTTTGACGAGATGCGGGTTGTCGATGGCGGTTTCGGAGGACGCGAGCAGCTCGTCGTACAGAGTGGCGGCGCGGGCTCGGTCGCCGGCGAGCTCCAGGTGGGCCGCGGCCTGGAGGAACAGCGGCTCGTGGTCCTCGGGGTACTGCGCCGCGGTGCGCAGCAGGCGCTCGGCTTCGGTGGTGTGGTCGGCAGGCGTGTCGGGGCGCATGAACCACACCGTACTGCGGTACAGGGGCTGGGTGAGAGAGCAACGGATGGAGCCGTGGTGGAGGCCACAACGCAGGCGGGGTCCGGGGAATCCGGCCGGCGGTGCCCCGCTCCCGCCCGGCCGGATCCCTCGGTCGCCCGAGGCGGGCCGCGAGGCCGATCGTGTATAACGGCTGAGGGACATGCAGGACCAGCAGGACAGACCGGGCCAGGCGCGCACGCGCCGCACGACAAGGAGAAGGAGGGACCGATGAACGACATGAACCGTCTGCGTCGCACGGTCGCCCGACTGCTCCGGCCCGCCGCGTTCCTCGTCCTGTTCCTCACCGAGGTCCTGCTCGCCGAAGGCGGCAGCCTCTCCGCCGCGGTCGCGCTCGCCGCCACCGCCGCAGCCGGATCGGCGCTCCTCGTCTGCTCCGTCATCAGCGCACGCTGCGCCGCCCCCGTGCCCCGCACCCGGGTGCGCACCGCGATGCGCGACAGGGAGAAGCGCACCGCGTTCCTGCCGCAGCGGGATCCCGACGCCAGGGGGCGCACCAGGCCCCGAGCGCCCGGATCCGCCCTCCTGACGGCCGCGTAGGGACCAGCTCCTCCTCGTACTCCCCGCGCGGGTCGTCCTGCCGAGTTCCACTCTTCCCGGCACGACGAGACCCCCGGAGGGCTCACCCATGTCCGCTTTCATGTCCGCCTTCGCGAGCCTGGTCGGCGCGTTCGCCGATCTGCTCCAGCCGCTCTTCCAGACCGCGTCCACCGCCGCCGCGATCGTCCTGTTCACCGCCCTCGTACGGCTGGCCGTGCACCCCCTGTCGCGGGCCGCGGCGCGCGGGCAGAAGGCCCGCACCAAGCTCCAGCCGCAGATCACCGAGCTGCGCAAGAAGCACGCGAAGAACCCCGAGCGCATGCAGAAGGCGCTCATGGAGCTGCACGCGAAGGAGAAGGTCTCGCCGCTCTCCGGCTGCCTGCCCAGCCTGCTGCAGATGCCGGCCTTCTTCCTGCTCTACCACCTCTTCTCCAGCCAGAAGATCGGCGGCGACCCGAACTCGCTGCTCGGCCACGAGCTCTTCGGCGCGCCCCTCGGCGAACGCTGGCACGACGCGCTCGCCGACGGCGGGCCCTTCGGTGCGCAGGGGCTGGTCTACCTCGCACTCTTCGTGATCGTCGCCGCGGTCGCCACGTTCAACTACGGCCGCACGAAGCGCCAGATGGCGGCGAACCCGGTGACCCCCGCGACCGGCCCCGACGGGCAGCCGGTGCCGGGCATGGGCGCGATGACGAAGGTGATGCCGCTGATGTCGTTCCTGACGCTCTTCTCCGTGGCCTTCGTGCCGCTGGCCGCGGCCCTGTACATCGTCACCAGCACCACGTGGACCGCGATCGAGCGGGCCTACCTGTACCGGGACACCCCGGCCACGGAGGCCGCGCTGGCCCCCGCGCTCTGAGGCGAGCGGACCGCGGGGGCGGGCGGGTCCGATCAGCCGAAGACCACGGAACGGACCTTCAGGCGATCCGAGGCGCCGCCGCCGGGACGCAGCGTGTAGTAGACGTCGCCCTCGCAGTCGGCGGAGAGGAAGACGGTGGCCGTCGCGTCCGTGATGTTCTTCGGGGCGTACGCGGGCGGCAGCGCGTCGGAGTCGGCGCCGGGGAGGTTGATGCACGCGCCGCTCGGCGGGTCGTTCAGGAAGCCGACCGCCTCGTAGCCCTCTTCGGTCTCGTACGTGTACCTGAACTGGCCGGTGGCGGCGGAGGCTGCGGTCGGCAGGGTGACGACGAGGGTGAGGGCGCCGAGGGCGGCGGCGACGGTGTGGCGAAGGCGCATGGAAGCAGTCCTCTGGAAGTAGGAGTGGGATCGGTCCCACGCTGCCCCTGTACCGGTGGGGCGATGCTCATCGTCACTCCGACGGCCGCCGGAGAAACCGTTCCTCCTCACCCGTTGGGGGGCGTGCGGGCCCTCGGATCCCTCGCTCCACCCGGTGAAGGCGCAGCCGGTGCGCCCCGGGATCCGTGGTGGACCGCCACGGACCGGTCCCAGTAAGTGAACAAGGTCTTGCGGGGTGATCGGATGTCTTGGAGGATCAGCCAAGCCCTTCGTTGGCCGCAACCCACCGGCGGGCTCGATCTCGACCTAGGGGAGATGGACCGTTGAAGCTGCTTCGAGTAGGTACGGCGGGAGCGGAACGCCCCGCGCTGCTTGACCGTGACGGCACCCTGCGCGACCTTTCCGGGCTCGTCACCGACATCGACGGCGAGCTGCTCGGCGACGCGTCGGCGCTGGACCGGGTGCGGGAGGCCGCCGCGACCCCCGATGTGCTGCCGCCGCTCGATGCGGACGGGCTGAGGATCGGGCCCCCGGTCGGCCGGATCGGCAAGATCGTGTGCATCGGGCTGAACTACCACGACCACGCCGCCGAGACGGGCGCGGCGATCCCTGAGGAGCCGATCCTGTTCTTCAAGGCTCCGGACACCGTCGTCGGGCCCGAGGACACGGTGCTGGTGCCGCGCGGCAGCCGTAAGACGGACTGGGAGGTCGAGCTCGCGGTGGTGATCGGCCGCACTGCCCGCTACCTGGACTCCGCCGAGGAGGCGCTCGGCCATGTCGCCGGGTACGCGACGGCGCACGACGTCTCGGAGCGCGAGTTCCAGATCGAGCGCGGCGGGACCTGGGACAAGGGCAAGAACTGCGAGACGTTCAACCCGCTGGGGCCGTGGCTCGTGACGGCGGACGAGATCCCGGACCCGCAGGCCCTGCCGCTGAAGCTGTGGGTCAACGGTGAGCTGAAGCAGGACGGCACGACGGCGGCGCAGATCTTCCCGGTGGGCGAGGTCGTGCGCTACCTCAGCCACTTCATGACGCTGTACCCGGGCGACGTGATCAACACGGGTACGCCGGCGGGAGTGGCGATGGGCCGGCCGGAGCCGAAGCCGTTCCTGCGGGCCGGGGACGTCGTGGAGCTCGAGGTCGAGGGGCTGGGGCGGCAGCGGCAGGAGCTCAAGGACGCGTAGGTCCGGGGCGGGGCTGCCGGGCCCGTCCGTTGACGTCTCGTCCTCCACCGCCGGACGGGCTCGGTCCCGTGCCACGTGTTGCCGGGTCGCCGGCGGTGTTCATACGACCGACACCCTCCGCCGACGTCGCTGAACTAGGCTTTGCATCGATGCATTCAGGCAGCTCTTTCCGCTTGCGGACCCGCGTCCTGGAAGGGAGAACCGCCCTATGAGCCGATATGCCCACGTGGCGTTCACCGAGAACGTCCGGCGTGTGCAGGAGGAGCGGGGGAGCGCCGCAGCCATGGAGCGACTGCTCGCCGGGGACGGCGTGCAGGCCGATCGGATCGGGCCCCACGAGGCCGATTTCATCGGGGCGCGGGACGGGTTCTACCTGGGCACGGTGGGCGAGGACGGCTGGCCGTACATCCAGTTCCGAGGGGGCCCGCCCGGGTTCGTGCACGTCATGGACGAGGAGACACTGGCCTTCGCCGACGTGCGGGGGAACCGGCAGTACATCACCGCCGGCAACCTCCGGGGCAACGACCGTGTCGCGCTCTTCTTCATGGACTACGCGCACCGGGCGCGGCTCAAGGTGTTCGGCCGTGCCGAGGTCAGGGACACCGGCGACCTCACCGGAATACCCGAACGGGTCGGGCGCATCAGTACGGACGGGCATCAGGAGAGGCTGATGGTCATCCGGGTCGAGGGTCTCGCGTGGAATTGCTCCAAGCACATCACTCCGCGCTTTTCGCAGGCCGAACTCGCGGACTCGCTGGAGCAGGTCTCCGAGCGCCTCGCCGAGTTGGAGGCGGAGAACCGTGAGCTGAGGGAACGGCTGCGGCAGCGGGACTGAACCCGGAATCCGTAGGCCCGGCACCGAACCCGAAGCGCCGGTGCGGCCCGGGGCGCGGTACTGAGTCCGCGCCCCGGGCCGCCACCGTCCGACAGCGGCCGGTCAGCCCGCCGAGGCCAGCCGCCGTCCGGCCAGGTCCGCGAGGAGCCGGGCGCCGTCGCCGAGGACCTCGCTGCCGAAGACGGCGTCGGGGCTGTGGTTGAAACTCGCCGTCCCGAGGTCGCGGTCCGGCGGGCAGGCGCCGAGGAACAGCATGGCTCCGGGCACCTCGTCGAGCACGAAGGAGAAGTCCTCCGACGCACTGAGCGGGGTCGGCGCCCAGACGAGCCGGCCCGGCCCCAGCGTCTTCTCGACCGTCTCGGCCGCGAAGTCCGCCTCGGCCGGATCGACGACGGTGACCGGGTAGTCCATGGAGTGGTCCACCGTCACCGTCACGCCGTGGGCCGCCGCGACCCCCTCCAGGACCCTGGTCACCCCGGACAGGACCTGCGCCTTCGCACCCGGCCCGAAGGTGCGGATGCCGATCTTCAGCTCGGCCTCGTCCGGGATGATGTTCGCCGAGGTGCCCGCGTGGATGCTGCCGACGGAGATCAGTACCGGGTCGAAGGGATCGAAGCCCCGGCTCGCGTACGTCTGCAGGGCGAGGACCATCTCGCACGCGGCCGGGACCGGGTCCCTCAGCAGATGCGGCTGCGAGTCGTGCCCGCCCCGGCCCCGGACCGTCACCCGCAGCGCGTCGCCCCCGGCCAGCAGCGGCCCCTTGCGGGTGAGCGCCAGGCCGGCCGGCAGTATCGAGGACGCCACGTGGAGCGCGTACGCGGCAACGGGGCGACGGCCCGGTCCCGCCGCTTCCAGTACCCCTTCCTCGATCATCAGCCGCGCGCCGTGGTGCCCCTCCTCCCCCGGCTGGAACATGAAGATCACGTCCCCGGCCAGTTCGTTCCGCTCCTCCGCGAGCAGCCGTGCCGCGCCGACCAGCATGGCCGTGTGCAGATCGTGTCCGCAGGCGTGCGCCCGGCCCTCGAACTCGGAGGCGTACGGGAGGCCGGTCGCCTCCGTCAGTGGCAGCGCGTCCATGTCGGCGCGCAGGAGCACGACGGGAGGGTCGCCCTGCCCGTGCTCGCCGCCACGGCCGCGCAGCACGGCCGTGACGGACGACAGGCCGCTGCCCGTCGTGATCTCCAGAGGCAGTCCGTCGAGCGCCGCGAGGACCTTCGCCTGGGTCTGCGGCAGGTGCAGGCCCAGTTCCGGCTCCCGGTGGAGGTCCTCACGCAGTCGTACGAGGTCCTCCAGCGGGCCGGCCGCGGGCAGTGTGCCCGTCACTTGGTCGCCGTGATGATGCCGTGCGGGGTGATGGCTTCGGTGCAGCGGGTGCGCAGGACCGAGTCGAACCCCACCTCCTTCAGGGACTCCTCGTACTTCTCCCACGCGTAGAGCATCCCGCCCTCGCCGGCCACCGCGGCGAAGAAGGGGCTGGCCAGTGCGGCCATCAGAGGGCCGTCGTAGTTGTCCTCCGACATGGAGTTGAGGATCATCACCCGGCCGCCGACGGGCAGTACGGAGTGCGCGTGGCCCAGCAGCACGCGGATGCGGTCCTGCGGCCAGATCTGCAGTTGGTGGACGAACATCACCGTGTCGTGACCCTCGGGGTAGGCGTCCTCGAAGATGTCCCCCTCGACGACCTTGACGCGGTCGCTCAGCCCCGCTGCCTCCACCCGCTCGCGGGCCAGTTCGACCACCTTCGGGATCTCGAGGACGGTGACCTCGACCTCGGGGTGGGCCTTCGCCACCGCGATGGCCATCGTGGCGTCGCCGCCGCCGACGTCCAGGATGCGCCGGGAGGAGCTGAAGTCGCCGTAGTTGATCAGGTGTTTGGAGGCGACAGCCGACCAGGTGCCCATGAAGTGGTAGAAGACCTGAAGCAGTTCGGGGTCCTCGCTCAGCCGGTGGTAGACCGTGGAGCCGTCACCCGGGTACCTGCGCAGGCCGACGTTGGTGTTGTCCCGCAGCGACTCGGTGAAGTCGACGAGCCCCGGGTACGTCACGTACGCCTCGAACCCGACGACGGCCTTGACGAGTTCCCAGTGGCCGCCGGTGAACAGGTCGGAGACGTCCTTGGTGTTGAAGTAGCCGCTCTCGGTGCGCTCGACCAGCTTCAGCGAGCTGACGCCCAGCACCAGGATGTCCAACGCCCGCTCCTGGAGACCCAGTTCTTCGAGGATCTGCTGCCGGCCGGCGCCGGGACTGCGCTCCAGCAGGTCGAAGAGACCGAGTTCGACTCCGGCACGCATGAACTGGAAGGCGTTGTGTCCGAGAAGCACCGTGGTCAGGGCGTCCGGGATGACGCTCTCGTGAGGGGTGAACGGGTTCTGTACCTCGGTCATGATGTGTCTCCCTGGTATGAGGGGGTGTCGATCGTTTCTTCGAGGTCGAGGTCGAGCGACCGCAGCGACCGCGGACCGGAGGCGGCGGGGGAACGGGGGGCGGCCGTGGAACCGGGGGCGGCGACCGCGACGGCCACCGCGGCGATCACCCCGGACGGGACGTCGGCCAGGTCGTACAGGTCGTACAGGTCGTACGAGCCACGCGAACCTCGCGGGGCTCGTACGCCGGCCCGGTGCGGGCGATCCGGACCGGCCGGACCGGGAGGCAGGTGCGAGAGGTCGAGCAGGGCCATCCCGGGCAGACCGGCACCGGTCGCCTTGACCACCGCCTCCTTCCGGACCCAGGTGCGCAGGAGCGCCTCCCGGGGGGTGCGGGATCGGCGGATCCGGTCGGCCTCACCGGCGGTCAGGAAGCGCCGCAGCGTACGGAGACCGGGCGCCCTGTCGCGGTGCAGCCTCTCCACGTCGACGCCGACCGGGCGGTCGGCCGCCGCGGCCGCCACCACCCCGTCCGCGTACGAGAGGCTGACCTCGGGCGCCGTTCCCGGGCCCCCGACGACCCTCGGCCTGCCGTGCCGGCCGCCGCAGTCCGGGCACCGCTGCTCCAGCACGACGTCCCGGGGCGAGCCCCCGTTCCGGTCGGCGGCGCAGAGCCGGGCCAGGAAGCGCGCCGCGACGAAGTCCGCCCGCGCCCCGTCCGTACGGGCCGCCGCGAGACGGAGCGCCTCGGCCGGTGTCAGGACCGAGGGGCCGGCCCCGGGCATGGCCAGTACCTCGCGCGTGTCGGCGACCGCGACGGTGGCGGCGGTGACCGCCGGACCCTTTCTCACTTCTTGCGCTGGCTGAAGACGACGCCGCCGAGCGACAGCGCGCCGCCCACGACCGCCAGCCACGGCGGCGTCTCGGCGAGGATCAGCCAGGCCAGGGTCACGGCGATCGGCGGGGAGAGGTAGGTGAGCGCGCCCATCTTTCCGGCGGTCGAGCGGGCGAGCGCGTACCCCCAGGTGGTGAAGGCCACCGAGGTCGGGAAGACACCGAGGTAGATCGTCCAGGCGATCGACTCGCCGCTCGCGTGCGAGAGGTTGTCGATGAGCTGCGGCAGGAACGGCAGGCACAGCACGGCGCCGACGACGCAGGCGAGCCAGGTGACCACGAGCGCGGAGCTGTTGGCGAGCAGCGGCTTCTCCGTGACGACACCGGCCGCGTACGCCACGGCGGCCAGCAGCGCCAGCGCACTCCCCGTCCCGGCGTCCAGGCCCTCGCTGGAGGTGGCCAGGCCGATCAGCAGGACGCCGGCGAGCGCCACGGTGCCGCCGATGACCAGCGAGCGGGGGAATCCCTCCTTGAGCAGCAGCCCGGCCAGTACGGCGATGAGCACAGGGCCCAGGCTGATGATCATGGAGGTGGTGCCCGCGTCGATGCGCTGCTCTGCGGCGTTGAGCGCGACGTTGTAGACGCCGAACCACAGGAATCCGCAGAGGATCAGTCGCGGCGCGTCGGCGCGGGGCGGCATGGGGACCCGGCGGATCAGGACAACGGCGCCCAGCAGCACGGCCCCGATGAAGAGCCGCGCCAGGGTGAGGGCGCCCGGGTCGATGTCGTCACCGGCCGCACGGATGCCGATGAACGCGGAAGCCCAGAGGACGACCGTGACCACCCCCGCCACCACGGCCAGCCTGGGCGTGCCCGCGGCGGGGACGGGGGTCTCGGGCGGCGGAGTGGTCCCCTGATCGGCTTGCGCAGAGGTCACAGCTGCTCACTTCCTTCTCGTTCTGGTTCGTTGTGGGCTGACGGTTCTCGTGCCGGTGCCGCCGAAGGGTCCAGGGCGGACGCCAGTCGCCGTGCCACCTCGGCGACGTGCGGCGGACGCAGCAGGGTGAAGTGGTTGCCCGGGAGGGTCGCCTCCTCGCGGATCCCTCCCCGGGTCAGTGGGGCCCAGGAGGTGCGGGGTTCACGGAGCCGCTCGCGGGCCCACCACACGGTGAGCGGGGCGTCGACCCCCGAGGGCCGGTGGGCCAGCACCAACTGCTCGTGCTGCTCGGCCAGTTCGGCCTGGAGCAGCAGAGCCTCGGTGGGCACCGCCGGCAAGCCGCGTTCCTCGGCCCAGGTGATCAACTGCTTCAGCCGTTCCTGCAACGGCAGTCCGCGCAGCCGCTCGCGGAGTGCGGCCGTCTCCTGAAGGGTCACGGCCAGTCCGGGGAGGGAGTCGGCGAGGGCCACGGCGGGGGCGAGCAGCGGATCGGGGTCGCCGGCCCCGGGGACGGACGAGTCGAGCAGGGCGACCAACTCGACGTGTTCACCCGCCGCCTCCAGCACGGCCGTCACCTCGACGGCGAGGGCGCCGCCCATCGACCAGCCCGCGAGGTGGTACGGCCCGGTGGGCCTGCGGTCACGGACCAGGTCGGCGTACTGGGCGGCCATCGCGGCGAAGGTCTTCGCCTCGGGCTCGCCGGACAGGGCGCGGGACCGGACGCCGAGCACCTCCCGCCCTTCCGGCAGCAGCCGTACCAGTTGCCGGTACGCCATGACGTCGCCGCCCGCCGGATGCAGCAGGAAGAGCGGCGCCGGCGTGACGGGGGCCCGCAGCGGGAGGACCTGGGCGTGCGCCGACCCGACGGATATCAGTTCGGCGAACCGCTCCACGGTGGGCGCCTCGAAGAGGGAGGTGAGCGGCAGCCGCACCCCGAAGCGGCGGGTCACCGCGGCGACGAGACGGGCCGCGAGGAGCGAGTGGCCGCCGATTTCGAAGAAGTCGTCGTCGAGGCCGATCGTGGCCGGGTCGCGCCCGAGGAGTTCGGCCCACAGTGCGGCGACGGCCCGCTGGACCGTCGTCCGCGTGGTGCGGACCGCGCCGCCGTGATCGGACGGCCTGCCCGGCGCCGGCAGGGCCGCACGGTCGAGCTTGCCGTTGGCGGTGACGGGGAGGGCGTCCAGTGCGACGTACTCGGGCGGCACCATGTGGTCGGGCAGCGAGCGCGCGAGGAAGGTCCGCAGTTCGTCCCGGCCCGGTGCCCCGCCGGGACCGCCGGCCGCGACGACGTACGCCACGAGCCGGTCTTCCCACGGGCGCACGGCGGCAGCTCGTACGGACGGGTGGGCGGCCAGCCGGGTCTCGATCTCGCCGAGTTCGACGCGGAATCCGCGCAGCTTCACCTGCCCGTCCGCCCGGCCGAGGAACTCGATCGCCCCGTCGGGCCGTTGGCGTACGAGGTCCCCGGTGCGGTAGAGCCGCCCGCCCGGTCGGCGCGGGTCGGGGACGAACCGTTCCGCGGTGAGGGCGTCGCGGTTCCGGTAGCCGGTGGCGAGCTGAACGCCGCCGATGTGCAGTTCGCCGACGATCCCGAGCGGAACCGGGACCAGCCGGTCGTCGAGAACGTCGAGCGTGGTGTTGGCTACCGGACGGCCGATGGGGACCGGGCCCTCGGCGTCCTGCGGCCCGCATCGCCACGCGGACACGTCCACGGACGCCTCGGTGGGGCCGTAGAGGTTGTGCAGTTCGACGCCCGGATGGGGGTTGCGCGCGAAGAACTGCCCGACGAGGTCCGCGGGCAGGGCCTCGCCGCTGGCGAAGACGCGACGCAGCGGCCCGCCCCGGCCGGAGGCCGGACCGGATGCCGGGTCGGCGAGGAAGACACGCAGCATGGACGGCACGAAGTGGACGGTCGTCACCGATTCGCGGCGGATCAGCTCGGCCAGATACCCGGGGTCGCGGTGGCCCTCGGGGCGGGCCACCACGAGCCGCGCGCCGGTCGTCAGCGGCCAGAAGAACTCCCACACGGAGACGTCGAACGTGAACGGGGTCTTCTGGAGCACCGCGTCGGCGGCCGTGAGCCCGTAGGTCTCCTGCATCCACAGCAGCCGGTTGCAGATGCCCCGGTGGGTGAGCTCGACGCACTTGGGTGTGCCGGTGGAACCCGACGTGTAGATGAGGTAGGCCGCTCGGTCGGGCCCGACCACCGGGTCCGGGCCCTGCGACTGCCCCGGTACCCCTTCCGGATCCGACGCGGCACCGACCACCCGCAGTACGGGTATGCCGTCCGGGAGGCCGCCCGCCGGCAGCGGCCCGGCGGTGAGGACGAGGTCGGCGCCGGCGTCCGACAGCATGAACGCCATGCGCTCGGCGGGTGTGGCCGGGTCCACGGGGAGGTAGGCGCCGCCCGCCTTCAGGACCGCCAGCAGGGAGACGACGAGTTCCGTCGAACGGTCCAGGTGCACCGCCACCGTGGGCCCGGGTCGCGAACCACCGGCCCGCGACGCGTCCTGGGCCCCCCGGATGCGCCGGGCCAGGCGGTCGGCCGCCGCGTCCAGCTCGGCGTAGGTGAGGGTACTGCCCTCGAACACGACCGCCGGAGCGTCGGGGGTGCGGCGCGCCTGCTGCTCGACCCGGACGTGCAGGGGGGTGTCGAGGTCGTAGGGCCGTGCGGTGTCGTTGTACGAGTCGAGCAGCCGCACCTCCTCGTCGGACAGCATCGTCGGGGCGGCCACCGGATCGTCGGGGCTCTCCAGCAGGGCGTCGAGCAGCGCGAGGTAGTGACCGGTGGTGCGCTCCCGCTCGGTCTCGCCGAAGCAGGCGGTGTTGAAGTCGAAGTCGAGTACGAACCGGGGCGGGGCGGCGGCGTCCGTGCGCAGTTCACGGACCTGGAGGGTGAGGCGGTCCGGTGAGTGACCTGTGTCGACGAGGTCGAACCCGGCCGGGGAGCCGAAGCCTTCGAAGACGGCGTTCTGGTAGTTGAGGTAGACGTCGTAGAGGCGTGCGCCGCCGCGGTGCCGGGGTACGTGGTCCTGGTGGCGGGCGGCGTCGAGGAAGGAGCGCTGGACCTCCCGGGCGAGCAGCCGGAACGTGGTGTCACCGCCGATCCGCAACTGGAGCGGCAGCACGTTCATGAACAGGCCCACCGTGGAACGGAATTCGGGCGTGCGACTGGCGAACGGCGTCCCGACACGCAGGTGTTCGCCGCCCCCGACGCGGTGAAGATAGGCGAAGAGCGCCGTCCCGAACGCGGTGGCGGGCGACGCGTACCCCTCCTGCCGGGCGAACTCCGTGATGCGGGTGCTGCGTCCGGCACCGAGGTCGACGCTCAGGCGTGCGGTCCGGGTGGTGCCGGCAGCGGTGTCCTCCCGGCCGTGGAAGGCGAGTCGTTCGACCGGCCGGTCCAGGGCCCCGCGCCAGTGGCGTTCGGCCCGGAGGCGGCGCTCCGAGCCCCGCAGCGAGCGCTCGTGGTCGACGTACGCCTGGAACGGCGGCAGGGGCTCGGCCTCGTCGAGTCGCCCTTCCCGGTCCAGGTCGTAGTACGTGGACAGGGTGCGCAGGATCAGCGCCATGGACCAGGCGTCGCAGACCAGGTGGTCCACGTTGAGGTACCAGGCGCAGTCGGTGGCGCCGAGCCGGAGCAGGGCGGAGTCGAAGACCGCCCGGGCGGGGTCGAGTCCGCCCTCCGAACGCCTGCGCGCCCAGCTCATGGCCGCGGCACGGGGGTCGGGCTCGTCGGTCAGATCCACCAGGTCCACCGGGGCGGCCGCCGTCTCGCTCACCCGTCGTACCGGGACACCGTCGATCTCGTGGAAGGTGCTGCGCAGCGCGTCGCTGTTGTCCACCAGCTTCTGGAAGGCACGCTGCAACCGCTCGTGGTCGAGCGGCCCGGCGAGGGTGAAGAGCGCGGTGACGTTCTCGTAGTAGAGACGCACGTCACCGGAGGTCTTCTTGCCGAAGTACAGAGCCAGTTGGCTGTCCGTCAGGTTGGTCTCCGGGGGCGGCGCGTCCGCCTGTTCCGGGGCGTCGGCCGTGGCGGACGACTGCGGGGACCGGACCGCCCGGCGGACGACCCCCTGGAACTCCTCGGCCCACGCGGCGACCGTCGCGGCGTCGAAGAGGTCGGTGCGGTATTCGAGGCAGCCGAGCAGTTCGCCGTCCTGCTCGCGCAGATGGAGGCTGAGGTCGAGGGGCGAGACCCCCAGGTGGAAGTCGTCGGGCGCGGCCGGGGTGAAGGTCAGCCCGCCCGCCCGGAGCCCGTCGGCGACGGCTGGCTGGAGGGAGAAAGCTGTCTGCCGCAGTACGGTCCGCCCGGCAGGCCTGGGCGGACCGACCTCGCGCACGATGTCCCCGAAGGGGATGTCATGGGTCAGCGCCCCGCTCAGCACCTCACCGGCGTGCCGGGCCGCCGTGGCGAACGTCATGCCCGGCCGCAGTCGTACCCGCAGCGGCAACGTGTTCACGTGGAAGCCGATGAGCCGCCCCTCGTCCGCGCCGCGGCGCTCGTCCACGGGGGCGCCGATCACGAAGTCCCGCCCGCCCGTGATGCGGTGCAGCGTCGCGGCGTAGGCGGCGAGCAGGAACCCGTAGGCGGTGGAGCGGTCCCGGCCGGCGGCCGCGCGCAGCTCGTCGTGGAGGGCGGCGGGGATACGGAAGCCGTGCCGGGCACCCGCGACCGTCTCCCGGGCCTGTCGCGGACGGTCGGTGGGGAGGTCGAGGACCGGGAGGCCGTCGGCGAGCTCCGCACGCCAGTACGCGGCCGAGCGGTCGTACCCCGCTGCGCGGTCCCCCTGGGGGCGGGGCGCCGCTGCGCGTGGCGGCGGCGGCAGCGGGGAGGGGCGTCCCTCGCTCAGAGCGTCGTGGAGCGCGGCCAGTTCCTCGGCGAAGACGCCCACCGACCAGCCGTCGCAGACCAGGTGGTGCGCGACCACCGTCAGCACATGCTGTTCGGCGGTGCAGCGGTAGAGCCCGAACCGGACGAGCGGCGGCCGCTCCAGGTCGAAGGGGCGGGTGCCCTCCTCCCGGTGCAGCTCCCGTGCCCGCCGCTCACGCTCCTCCGGTTCCAGCTCGCCGAGGTCCACGAACACCGGCTCGACGGCCGCGGGCTCCACGACGTGCGGCACCGGCCGGCCCTCGTGCTCGCGGAAACCCGTGCGCAGCGCCGGATGGCGTGCGGTGATCTCCGTCAGCGCGGCGCTCAGTGTCCCGGTGTCGAGCGGCCCCGTCAGACGGAACGCGGCGGAGAGGTGGTGAGCCGGGCTCGCGGGGTCGAGCCGCTGGAGCAGCCACAGCCGCTCCTGGGCGTCGGAGGCGGCGCCGGACCCGGCGGGCACCGGTGCCGGACCGGCGGAAGGCGATGCCGGACCGGCGGCATCCGGTGACGCTGCCGCGGGTCCCGGGACGTCCGACGCCGCCGGCGCGCCGGGCTCCTGCCGCAGCCGGGCCATGAGCCGGGCCCGCTCCGCTTCGGGTAATGCCGCCAGCCGGCCCAGGAGGTCGCTCACGAAGCGGCCTCCGCGACCCGTTCGAGGATGTCGTCGATGTTCGAGTGGGTCTCCAGGAGTGCCGCGATCCACCGTTCCAGGCCGAAGGCGACGCAGCCGGTGTAGGCGGGCCCCCCGTCGGCGAGGGAGATGTCGCAGCGCTCCCCGAAGAAGTTGCGGTGGAAGTTCAGGGAGCCGATGGCCAGGGTGGAGCCGTGCACGAACTCCTCCTTCACCGGGAAGAGCTGGGCCAGCAGCGCGCGCCCGCCGTCCTTCTCGAAGAAGGGGTCCGAGGCCGCCTCGACCGTCAGCCCGAGGCCGAGGCAGGCCGCGAACTCGACCACCTTCGTACGGAACGCGGCCAGGTGTTCCAGGACCGCCTCACGGGGGCCCAGGCAGACGATCTCCCGCATGGTGAAGCCCCGCAGCCGGCGCAGCCCGTCGTAGTAGTCCTCGTTGCGGAAGCACTTGGCGACGGTGGTCACGAACCGGGGGCCGGTGAGGCTGCTGGAGCGGTGATGGAGGTAGACGTTGTAACAGGCCGCGGACACCAGCCCGTACTCACTCGGTCCAAGACGGTCCGCCGCGACCGCCAGGCCGTCCGCCACGGCCCCGCCCGTCGGTCCCCCTTCGGCAGGGAGCCTCAACGGGGCGGTCATCAGGGCGAGTTGTGGAAAGTTGTCGAAGTAGTCGATGGATTCCAGGTCGGCGGCGCCGATCACGGTCGGGAAGAGCATCGGGGCGGCGCCGGCCTCCCGCGCCCACGTGCGGAAGTGTCCGTCCAGCAGGTCCATGAGGCGGACGAGCTCCGGCCCGAGAGTGACGAGTCCGCCGCGCGCCGTGTAGAGGTCGCTCATGGCGCACCGCCGCCGAGGGAGTCCACCAGCACCTTGTCGCGGATGCCGCGCAGGGTCCGGAAGCCGACGACGTTCTCCGCGGTCAGTTCCAGCTCGTGGCCGGCCACGTCCTCCAGCAGGAAGAGGAGCTGGGGGAAGTCGAGGGAGTCGATGAGCCGGCTGTCGATGAGGTCCTCGTCCCAGTCGATCGCCGTCACCTCGGGGTTGCGCGCCAGCAGCCAGGCCCGCACGCGTTCGATCTCGGCGTCCGCCATCAGGCCGCGCTCCCTTCGAACGGGGAGCGGCTGATGATCCCCTGGCTCGTCAGGAACCCGGTGATGCGCTTGAAGAACGTCTCGTGGTAGCCCGTCCGCGCCGGGTCCTTCAGCAGCTCCTCGCGGAGGGCGAAGGGCTCGGCGATGCCCGCGTCCCGGTACACCGAGGGGTTGTAGAGCGACTGCACGCTCGCGGTGATGTAGCGCCGCAGGTACAGGTCCAGGCGATCACGCAGTTCCTGGTCGCCGCGCTCGCGCAGCGGCTCGTAGAGCAGACCCACGAGCTTGCGCCCCATGACGATGTGGCGCCACTCGTCGTCGTGGTGCACCTGGTTCACCTCCCGGATCAGGGGGTGGAGCGTGGCGTCGCGTCCCATCCGGAGATTGAAGTGGTCCACCAGTTCCTCGAAGATGAGGATGCGGGCGAAGACGAGGAAGTGCGCGACATCGATGTCCTCCTCCGCAACCGTGACGGGGAGCGACTTGTCCGGGTAGATCTTGTCGCCGTAGCGCAGGCAGAACTGGGCGAAGAACCACATGTGCCCGTTCTCCTCGCCCAGGAAGCGGTGGAAGAACTCGGACGGCAACTCGAACCCGGGGCTGTGGATGCGCCGGGTCACCTCGATGAGCAGCTCGCGTATGCCGTGGATGTTCAGGCTGAAGAAGTTGACGGCTTCCCACTTGCTGAGCCTCATGAGCTGTTTCTCGTCCAGCTCCCGCGCGTAGCGGGTACCGGCCACGCTGAGCAGGTCGGGCGTCATCCACCACTGCTGCTCGGCGAGTTCGTCGACCCATTCGAAGCGCGTGTAAGGGCTGTAGTGGTGATCGGTCGCGTCGGCGACCAGGTGGTCGAGCGTTTCCACCACGTCTGACGTATCCATGGTTTCCCCTGCCGGTTCGGCGTACGTAGGAGAGGTGCGGAGCGAGCGGGCGGTGCTGCGCGTCGGGGCGGTGTGCGGCCGCCTCCGGGCGGCGGGGGGTCCTGTTCCGGGCGGGACGGTTCAGCCGTCGTCGCCACCCGCGAGGAGGCCGGCGGCGTGCGCCTCGTCGACGGCCAGCGGGCGGCTCTCCAGCAGCTCGGCCAGCTTCGCGACCGTCGACGCCTGGAAGAGGTCCCCGACCGTGACGCGCACCGGCAGCTCCTGCTCGATCCGCACGGCGAGCCGGGCGAGGAGCAGGGACTGCGCCCCCGAGGCGAAGAAGTCCTCGTGGACTCCGACTTCGGGCCGTCCGAGCAGTTCGGCCCAGACCGTCGCTATCAGTGACTCCAGGGCGGTGCGCGGAGGTGTGCGGTCCGTCCCCCCGGGCGTCGCCACCGCGGCGTCGGCCCGCAGACCGCCGATCCGGGGCAGGTCACCGGAGAGATACGCCTCCCGGGTCGCGCGTCGCTGGATCTTCCCGCTGGAGGTCTTGGGGATGGTCCGGGGCGGGATCAGCACCAGTTCGTGCAGTTCGGCGTCGCACTCCTCCCACACCGCGCTGCGGCTCCGCAGAGTGACGGCTTCGAGGTCCGCTCCGTCCGCGACCTCGGCCACCAGGACCAGCCGCTCCTCGCCGTCCACGGGGACGGTGAACGCCGCTCCGCAACCGGGCCGCAGGGCGGGGTGGCCCTGCTCGGCGGCGTTCTCCACATCGTGCGGATAGAGATTGCGCCCGCGCAGGACGAGGAGATCCTTCAGCCTTCCGGTGACGGCGAGCGCACCGTCCGCGTCCAGCGCTCCCAGGTCTCCGGTGCGCAGGTAGGGGCCCCGGCCGTCCGGCAGGGTGGCTCCGAACAGTGCGGCGCTCTCGGTGGGGCGCCCCCAGTAGCCGGTGGAGACACTGGGGCCGGACACCCAGATCTCGCCGACCTGCCCGGGGTCCGCCGGGGCGAGCGTGGCGGTGTCCACGACGACGACGGACTGGCCGCCCCGAGCCGTCCCACAGGCGATCCTCGGCACCCCCTCGACCGGGAAACGCCGCACGTTCTCGCCCACGGGGTCCGCCGTCACCAGCAGGGTGGCCTCCGCGAGGCCGTAGCTGGGGCGGCAGGCGGCGGGGTCGAAGCCCGCGCCGGCGAACCGTTCCGCGAACCGTTCGACCGTCTCCACCCGTACCGGTTCCGCGCCGTTCACCGCCGCACGCCAGGAGGACAGGTCGAGCGACGCCAGCTGCTCGTCGTCGATCTTGCGGACGCATAATTCGTAACCGAAATTCGGGGCCGGGCTGATTGTCCCGCGGTGCACCGAAATTGCTTTCAGCCAGCGATAAGGCGACTGAAGGAAATGTAACGGGGCCATCAGGACAGCGGGGAATCCGCCGTGAAGGGGAGACAGAATAGCGCCTATGAGGCCCATGTCATGGTATGGAGGAAGCCAGCTGACCATCACATCTTCGGGCGTTCCGGCAAAGGCCTGATAAATGGTTTCCGCGTTGTGCACAAGGTTCGCATGGGTGAGTACCACCCCCCGTGGCAGCCGGGTGGAGCCCGACGTGTACTGGAGGAACGCGACCTGGTCGGCCGTCGGTCCCGCGGGCTCCGCCCGTCCTTCGGCCGCGGTAGGGGCATCCTGGGCGGGGACGGCTTCCTCCGCCCGCGCGTCCGTCGCGATCCATGCCAACGGGGCGTCCAGCACCGACCTGGCGACCGGCAGCAGATCCTTCGTGGTCAGGGCGATGCTCGCGCCGGCGTCGGCGACGATCGCGTCCAACCGGCCCAGGCTGCGCGCGTCCTGCGGCGGATAGGCCGGGACCGCCACGATTCCCGCGAGGAGGCATCCGTAGAACGCGATGACGTAGTCCGGCCCCGGCGGGAAGAGGAGCAGGGCCCGCTCGCCCGGCCGGTGCCCGGCGGCCAATGTGCTCGCCACGCCGTCGGCGGCTTCCAGGAGGTCCCGGTATCCGATGCGCAGCTCGTCCTCCTCGCCGTCGGTGAGGAAGACGTAGGCGGTGGCGTCGGGCTGCTTCTCCGCCCGGTACCGGAGCACATGGACGAGCGTGGGGAATTCATGTGCGGGTATTGCCGATATTGCTTCCGTTTCGGACATGCTCACCGCTTCTCGTGGACGCGATAATGCCAGAATTTCAGCCACCGGCTGGTCGCACGAGACCAAACGCTAAAACAGCGCCATCCTTACGTCAACGGCGCTGATAGATTCATGGGGCAATGGTGGACGGAATCCTGCCACCGCGACCCGATCGCCGATCGTTTCGGGATCATTGCCGCTATGTGTCGCCGTATACGTACGGGCGACACCGGAGTCCCTGCCGACCGGTACGGCACGCGCGCGGGATGATCGTCGATCTCCGTTCCCGCAGGCAGCGACCCTGTTCGCGGCGCGGACCGCGAAATCCTCCGTCGCCATCGATCCGGCCGCGCCCCGGCCACGACGCCGGCGAGGGCCGCCCGGCAGGACGGCCCCCACGGGCGAACGCTCCGGATGTTGTCCGAAACATGACAGGTGCATGTGCGGTGCGTCTGTGCGGTCCGCGGGCCACCGTCACGTCGACCGGCCCGGCGGACCGCGATTTCAGGACGGGCGGCGCGTCGCGAACTGCTCCAGGGCCTCGACCACCAGTGCGTGGTCCTCGGCCTGGGGCAGGCCCGACACCGTGACCGTACCGATCACGCCCGCACCCTCGACCGAGATCGGGAACGAACCGCCGTGCGCCGCGTACGTGTCCGGATCCAGGCGGGAGGACTCCTCGAAGGTGGTGCCCTTCGCCCGGAAGCGGGTGCCCACCAGGTAGGAGCTCTCCCCGTACCGCTCCACGACCTTGCGCTTGCGGTCGATCCAGGCGTCGTTGTCCGCGCTCGAACCCGGCAGCGCGGCATGGAAGAGCTGCTGCGCGCCGCGCCGGATGTCGATCGCGACCGGGGCGTGCCGGTCGCGGGCCAGCGCGACGAGGAGGCCGCCCAGCGCGTACGCGTCGTCGTAGCTGAAATGCGGCAGCGTCAGACGCCGCTCCTGCGCGATGAGCTCGGAAATGGTCGGAGCGCTGGGGTTCATGCGTGCTGCTCCTCGTCGTGGTGGGGAAGAAGGGTGACCGAGACGCCCTCGCGGGCCGAGCGGCGCGCGGCCTCCAGGACGTCCAGCGCCGCGGCGGCCTGCAGGGCGGTCACCGGGTTCTCACCGGTGCCGCGCAGGGCCGCCGCGACGGCCGCGTAGTACGCGGGGTAGTCGCCCGGGAGCGTACGGACCGGCTTGCCGCCCCCGGTCAGCGGCGACTCACCGGCGCCGAGCCGGCCCCACAGCTCCTCGGGCTCCTCGCCCCAGGGCTCGCCGGCCGACGGGCGGACACCGTCGCGCAGGGCGGCCTCCTGCGGGTCCAGGCCGTGCTTCACATAGCCGGCCTTCGAGCCGAGCACCCGGAAGCGCGGGCCCAGCTGGGCCGTCGTGGCACTGACGTACAGGTGCGAACGGACGCCGTTCGTGTGCGTGATCGCGATGAACGTGTCGTCGTCGGCCGCCGCACCGGCCCGGCGTACGTCGGACTCCGCGTACACCTGCACGGCGGGCCCGAACAGGGTGAGCGCCTGGTCGACGACGTGGCTGCCCAGGTCGAACAGCAGCCCGCCGATCTCCTCCGGGTCGCCCGACTCGCGCCAGCCGCCCTTCAGCTCCGGACGCCACCGCTCGAAGCGGGACTCGAAGCGCAGTACGTCGCCGAGCTCGCCGTCCTCGATCAGCTGCGCCAGCGTGCGGAAGTCGTTGTCCCAGCGGCGGTTCTGGAAGACCGAGAGCAGCAGCCCCCGGCTCTCGGCCAGCGCGGCCAGCTCGCGGGCCTCGGCGGCCGTACCGGCGAGGGGCTTGTCCACGACCACGGACAGGCCGGCCTCGAGCGCGGCCGTCGCGATCGGGACGTGGGTCCGGTTCGGGGAGGCGATCACGACGAGGTCCAGCTCGTCCGCGCGAGCGAGGAGCTCGTCGGGCGAGGCCGCGAACCGCACACCGGGGAACTCGGCGCGGGCCTGCGCCTGCCGCTCCTCGTTCGAGGTGACGACCGTGTCGAGGACGAGGCCCTCGGTCGCGGCGATCAGCGGGGCGTGGAAGACGGAGCCCGCCAGGCCGTAGCCGACGAGTCCGACGCGGAGAGGGGCGTTGGCAGTCATGCAAACCACTTAAGCAACGCTGTTGCCAAAGTGCAAGCTATGGGGACAATGGTCGGGTGAACAGGAGCAACACCAGGGGCGGCGGCGGTGCGAACCTGCCGACCCTGCGCCACCACAACGCCTCGCTCGTGCTCGACCTGCTGCGCGTGGCCGGTGAGCGCGGGATCAGCAGGCTGGAGCTCGCCGAGCGCACCGGACTCACCCCGCAGGCCGTCAGCAAGATCACCGGCAGGCTGCGCGCGGAGGGGCTGGCGGCCGAGGCCGGTCATCTCGCCTCCACGGGCGGCAAGCCCCGCACGGTGCTGCGACTGGT
Source organism: Streptomyces sp. NBC_00683 (assembly GCF_036226745.1). Lineage (NCBI taxonomy): Bacteria > Bacillati > Actinomycetota > Actinomycetes > Kitasatosporales > Streptomycetaceae > Streptomyces > Streptomyces sp. NBC_00683. Next base: position 5,457,185 of record NZ_CP109013.1, read on the forward strand.
CCCGGACGCGGGGTACGCCGTCGGGCTCCACCTGGACCGTGACGAACTGACGGCCGTCCTGGTCGATCTGTCCGGCACCCCCGTCGGCACCCGGACCACCCCTCTCGACCTCGGCGCTCCGGCCGCCGAGGTCGTCGCGACCGCGGCCCATGCGGTGGAGACGGTACGGGCAGGGGCGCCCCGGACCGAGGACCGGCCGGTCTTCGGCGTGGGGGTCGCGATGCCGGGCCCCCTGGACCACCGGGCCGGGGTGCTGCACCGCGTCACCGGGTTCCCGCAGTGGGACGGTTACCCGCTGCGGGACGCGCTCGCCGAGCGGACCGGGCTGCCCGTCGTCGTCGACAAGGACACCAACGCCGCCGCTCTCGGCCTCGCCCTGCGCGAACGCGGCGCGGCCGACTTCGCGTACCTGCACCTGGGCACCGGGCTCGGTGCCGGGATCGTCCTCGGCGGGACGGTGCACCGCGGAGCCCGTACCGGCGCGGGGGAGTTCGGTCACCAGACCCTCCAGCTCGACGGCCCCCCGTGCGGCTGCGGCGGGCGGGGCTGCATCGAGGCGCTCTGCCTGGCCGCCGTGGCCCGCGGTGACATCGCCGAGGCGGCCCGGGTCCTCGGGGCGGGCGCCGCCAACCTCGTCGGACTGCTCGACATCGACCGGGTGGTCCTCGGCGGCCGTACCGTCGCCGCCGACGAGGACGCGTACGTACGAGGAGTGCACGCCGTGATCGAGGAGCGAGCCCGCCGGGACGGCACCGGCGCCCCGGTGCCGGTCACCGTCGCGGGCGGCGGCGACCGCCCGGTCGCCGACGGGGCGGCCCAGCTGGTGCTGGCGCCCGTGTTCGGCCGGGTGGGCGAGGGCGGCGAACAGGACTGAGCGGCACTGAACGGCCCCGATCGGGGCTGTTCGGGCGGACTTCGCCGCCCGAACGGGCGGAGTTCCCCGCCGGCAGGTGGCATCCCCCGGGGGTGCGTGGCAGCGTCGTCCGCGGCAGCCGGCACCCCCGAGCCGGTCGTTCGCGAGCAGCGAAGGGTGTCCGTCCATGCCCCCCAGATCAGCCGCACGAATGCGCGACGGCCGTGTCTTCTCCACTCTCGGGACGTTCGGGCTGGCGGCCGGATTCGCCGTACCCGCCGTCCTCCTCGGCAGCACGCAGGCGGGCGCCGCACCGGAGGCACTCGCCTCCGCCGTCAGCCTCCGGCAGCCCGTCTGCGGCCGGCCCGACGCCGAGGACTTCCCCATCGAGACCCGGATCCACGGCGGTCCGGACACGTACGCCTCCGGCGGTGGCTACGGCATCTGGTACCTCGACCTGACCAACAGCACGTCCGAGACCTGCCGTGCCATCCATCCCGTACTGGTGCTCACCGACCGGGACCGCACGCTCACCCCGTCCCAGATCCAGCTCGAGTTCTCGGAGCGGTCCGATCCGGACACCCAGCACCGCGTGACCTGGGAGACCACCGAACGGCACGAGCAGATCGGCGTGTTCGGCAGCGGCGAGGACGACGACTTCCCCGGCTTCACCGTGCCGGCGGGGCGCACGGTCACCGTCCAGGTCCGGATGGCCTTCACCTCGGACACCGCGCCCGGCCCGGTCACGGCCAACGCGGCCGTCGTCCAGCGGCTGTCAGGAGCGGAGAAGAGTGGCGGTGACGGGGACTGGGTCGGCGAGTCGGCCGACTACAGCTTTACCGTCATCGAGGGGAACATCGACGGCGGCACCGACGTGGAGTCCGGCACCGGGACGGGTACCGACGAGGACGCCGGCACCGGGACGGGCGATGAGGGAACCGGTACCGGGACGGGCGATGAGGAAACCGGCACCGGGACGGGCGATGAGGAAACCGGCACCGGCAAGGAAACCGGCACCGGGACGGACACCCCCCGCCGCGACGCGGCCGGGAATCCGCTCCCCGAACTGGCCCGCACCGGACAGGACAGGGCCGCCGGGGCCGGGCTCACGGCCGCCGCGCTCCTCCTCGGCGGGGTCGCGGCGCTGGCCGGTGCCCGGAGGATCCGCAGGGTGCGGGACTGACCTGCCCGCAGGAACCGCCATGTCGCGTTCATGTGTGTCTGCCAGCATCGGGCCGTGGACTTTCCGAACGACCAGGCACCCGGCGCACCGATCCGATCCGGCATTCCGGAGCACGGGCGCATCCCCAAGTACTACGCAGTCAAGGCTCACCTCTCCGTCCTGACGGACGAATTGGGCGAAGGCGGAACGCTGCCCACGGAGCGCGACCTCGCGGTGCGCTACGACGTGTCGCGCGAGACCGTGCGGCAGGCGCTGCGCGAACTGCTCCTGGAGGGCCGACTGCGCCGCCAGGGACGCGGCACCGTGGTGGCGGGGCCCAAGCTGGAGCAGCCGCTCTCCCTTGCCAGTTACACCGAAGGGGTGCGCAGACAGGGCCGCAGGCCGGGCCGCTCCCTCATCGGGCTCGACAGGTTCCCCTGCCCCGAGGCGCTCTCGGCGGAGATCGGCATCACCCTCGGCGAACCCGTCTGGCACCTGGAGCGCGTCCTGCTCGCCGACGACGACCGGGTCGGCCTGGAGAGCACGTACGTCTCCGTCGCCCGTGTCCCGGACCTGGACACGGAGTTCGACCCCGACTCGTCGTTCTACGCCTACCTCCGCGAGCGGCTCGGCATCTCCTTCGGCGACGCCGACGAGCGGATCGAGACCGTACTGGCCACCCCGCGCGAGGCACTGCTGATCGGCACGCCGCCCGCGCTGCCCATGCTGCTGCTCCACCGGGTCTCGCGGGACACGGCGGGCCTGCCGCTGGAGCGGGTCCGCACCCTCTTTCGAGGCGACCGGTTCTCCTTCACGACCCAGCTGGGCGGGCAGCGGCACGACCGCTAAAGGTCACGGAACAATAACGGGTCTAGTCCAGTCTTGGGGGGTCGTTCACCCCCCGGCTGCCGCCCGGATTCGTCCGGGTCACCCGCCCCCGCCAGCGTTGCCGTCGTGAGAGTCATCGTCGTAGGAGCCGGCGTGGTGGGAACCATGCACGCCTGGCACGCAGTGAACCGCGGCCACGAGGTCGTACAGATCGAGCGAGAGAGCGAGGCCCGCGGAGCGTCCCTCCGCAATTTCGGCCAGATATGGGTGAGCGGCCGGGCGGGCGGTGAGGAGCTGGACACCGCACTCCGGGCCCGCGAGCTCTGGGAAGGCATCGGCCGGCAGGTTCCGGGGCTCGGTTTCCGCGCCTGCGGATCGCTCACCCCGGTCCGCGGCGCACTGGAACTCGCGGTCGCCGAAGCGGCCGTGGCGCGCCCCGACGCGGCATCCCGCGGCTACAAGCTGCTGACCCCCGGCGAGGCGCGGGCGGTCAACCCGGCGCTGCGCGGGGACTTCGAGGCCGCCCTGTGGTGCGAGCGGGACGCGGCCGTCGAGCCGAGGACCGCCCAACTGGAGCTGAAGAAGGCGCTGCTGGCCTCCGGCCGCTACACGTACCTCGGCGGCCGCGAGGTCCGCGAGGTCATCGGCGACAGCGCCGTCCGCGACGACCACGGCGACGTGCACACGGGCGACACCGTCGTCCTGTGCACCGGCGCCTGGCTCGGCGGCCTCGTCCGCGAACTCGCCGGCCCCGGCCTGCCCGTGCGCCGCGTCCGCCTCCAGATGATGCAGACCGACCCGCTCGGCGAGGAGCTGACCACCTCCGTCGCCGACGCCGACAGCTTCCGCTACTACCCGGCGTACGCGGGTGAGGCCCTGGACGCGCTCAACGCCGGCCAGGCCCAGGACCCGACCGCCGCCGAGCACCGGATGCAGCTCCTCATGGTCCAGCGACGCGGCGGCGGACTGACCATCGGCGACACCCACGCGTACGAGCACCCCTTCGACTTCGACACGGTCGAGGAGCCGTACGAGCACCTCACCCGGGTCGCCGAGTCCTTCCTCGGCCGCCCGCTGCCGAGGATCCGGCACCGCTGGGCCGGGGTCTACGCCCAGTGCACCGACACGAGCCGGGTCGTCCACCGCCAGCAGGTGCGCGGTGCGACCTGGCTGGTCACCGGGCCGGGCGGCCGCGGAATGACCTGCTCGCCCGCCATCGCCGAAACGACCGCCAACGAACTGGGCTGGTGAACACGTTGACCGAGAAGCGCACCCACAACCTGATCGTGCTCGACATGGCCGGAACCACCGTCGCCGACGGCGGACTGGTCGAGCGGGCCTTCGCGTCCGCCGCCGGGCGGCTGGGCGTCGAACCCGGCTCCGCCGACCACACCGAGAAACTGGACTACGTCCGCGCCACCATGGGCGAGTCCAAGATCTCCGTCTTCCGCCACCTCTTCGGTGACGAGGACAGGGCCCAGCAGGCCAACACCGCCTTCGAGGAGGCGTACGGGGAGCTCGTCGAGAGCGGCCTCGTCGCCCCGGTCCCCGGCGCCCCGGAGGCGATCGAGGAGCTCAGGGCGGCCGGCCGCACCGTCGTCCTGTCCACCGGCTTCGCCCGCGCCACGCAGGACGCCATCCTCGGCGCCCTCGGCTGGCGTGACCTGGCCGCCCTGACCCTGTGCCCCGCCGATGCGGGCGGCCGGGGCCGCCCCTACCCGGACATGGTCCTCGCCGCCTTCCTGCGCACCGGCGCGGTGGACGACGTCCGGAGCATCGTGGTCGCGGGGGACACCTCGTACGACATGCTCAGCGGCGTACGCTCCGGGGCCGGCATCGTCGCGGGCGTCCTGACCGGGGCCCACGACAAGGACCAGCTGGACCGGCACGGTGCCACACACGTCCTGCGGTCGGTCGCCGAACTGCCGGACCTGATCGCGCGGGCCGAGGCATGACGGGCGGCGGCATCAGGTTCGACCGGGTCAGCGTCGCGTACGGCGCGAACACCGTCCTCGACGCTCTCGACCTGACCGTCGAACCCGGCGAGGTCATGGCGCTCCTGGGGCCCTCCGGCTCCGGGAAGACCACCGCCCTGCGCGCCGTCGCCGGATTCGTCCGGCCGGTCTCCGGGCGGGTGTACCTCGGCGACCGCGACGTCACCGGGCTGCCACCCCACCGGCGGGGCATCGGCATGGTCGTCCAGCAGTACGCCCTGTTCCCCCACATGCGGGTCCAGGACAACGTGGCCTTCGGGCTCAAGGCCAACAAGGTCCCCAGGCCGGAGATCCCCGGGCGGGTCACCGAGGCACTCGAACTCGTCGGCATGGCCGCCTACTCCGGGCGCTACCCCCGCGAGCTCTCGGGTGGCCAGCAGCAGCGCGTCGCCATCGCCCGCGCGCTCGCCATCCGGCCGGGTGTCCTGCTGCTCGACGAACCGCTCTCCGCGCTCGACGCGCAGCTCCGCTCCGGAATGCTCGCCGAACTGGCCCGCCTGCACCGCGAACTGCCGGACGTCTCCATCCTGTACGTCACCCACGACCAGGTCGAGGCGCTCACGCTCGCCGACCGGATCGCCGTCATGGACCGGGCCAGGCTCCAGGACTGCGGCACCCCGCAGGAGCTGTACCGCCGCCCGCGTACCGAATTCACCGCTTCGTTCGTCGGCAACGCGAACCTCCTGCCGGTCACGGTCGGTCCTGGGTCCGTCGCCTTCGCGGGGACGCACCTGGAGCTCTCCACCGGCGAGGCGGCCGAGGGCAGCACGGCCACTCTGTGCGTACGCCCCCACCTCGTCGGTCTCGGTGAGGGCCCCAATGCCCTTACCGGCACGATTGCCGAGGTCCAGTGGCGGGGCTCCACGCACCGGCTGTACGTGGACGTCGACGGTCACCGCATCAAGGCGGATGTACGGGAGTTGCGCGAGACGCCGGTGCTGGGCGACGAGGTCACGCTGCACTTCGCGCCCGAGGACGCCGTACTGCTCCCGGCCGGCACAGCGGTTGCGCAGCCTTCGGCAGCGCCGTGTCCTCAATCGCCGGACGGGCTTGATTTTCAAGCCTGCCCGGCGATTGAGGACAGGACGGCGACAGGAGTGGCCCATGGCTAGCGTGGTCGCCGAAGACGTCCGCCAGGGTTCGGCAGACCGTGGTGTCCCGCGCCGGCGCACGGCGGCCTGGATCTGGGCCCTGCCCCCCGTGGCCGTCCTCGCGCTCGTCCTCCTCTATCCCCTGGCCCTCGTCGTCCAGCAGTCCGTCACCCCGGACGAGGGCGGCACCTCACTCACCCCGTACGCGGACGTCTTCGCCTCCGAGTCCTTCCGTTCGGCGCTGACGACCACAGTCTGGCTCGCCGTCGGATCGACCGCCGGCTGCCTCGTGCTCGGGTTCGCGCTGGCCCTGGTCATCGCGTTCGTGCCGTTCCCGGGCGGCAGGGCGGTCGCCAGGTTCATCGACGTCTTCCTCTCCTTCCCGTCGTTCCTGATCACGCTCGCCCTGCTGTTCATCTACGGCACGGTCGGCATGGCCAACGGCCTGTGGACCGATGCCACCGGAGCGCCCGAGGGGCCCTTCCACTTCCTCACCACCCCGTGGGGCGTACTCCTCGCGGAGATCACGTACTTCACCCCGTTCGTGATGCGGCCCCTGCTCGCCGCCTTCTCGCAGCTCGACACCGCGCAACTGGAGGTGGCGTCCTCACTGGGCGCCCGCCCCGCACGGATCGTGCGGAAGGTGATCCTCCCCGAGGCCCTGCCCGCACTCGCGGCCGGCGGCAGCCTCGTCCTCGTCATGTGCCTCAACGAATTCGGCATCGTGCTCTTCACCGGGGCGAAAGGGGTCACCACCCTGCCGATGCTCGTCTACGGCAAGGCGATCCTGGAATCCGACTACCCGGCCGCCTGCGTCGTCGCCGTCGTCAACATCGCGATCTCGGTCGGTCTCTACAGCCTGTATCGGATGGTGAGCCGCCGTGCTGGTGCATAGCCGAGCCGGGAAGTGGGCCACCTGGGCCGTCTTCCTCCTCCTCTTCGTCCCGCTGTTCGCGGTGCCGCTGCTGGTCCTCGTCGCCGCCTCGTTCACCACGAACTGGTCCGGTGCCTTCCCCTCCGGGCCCACCACCGAGCACTACGCGGCCGCCACCAGTGGCGACTCCCTCCAGGCCCTCACCACCAGCCTGGTCACCGCCCTCTGCGCCAGCCTGCTGGCCCTCACCATCGGCTCCTGGGCCGCCGTCGCCGCCGCCTCGCTGCGCAAGCGGGGCAGGAGGCTCCTGGACGCGCTGTTCATGCTGCCGGTGGCCGTACCCTCCGTCGTCGTCGGCCTCGCGGTGCTCGTGGCGTTCAGCCGGCCTCCGGTGCTGCTCAACGGAACGCGCTGGATCGTGATCCTCGCGCACACCGTTCTTGTCACCGCGTTTGCCTACCAGTCGGTTTCGGCCGCGATCGTACGTCTGGACCCCATGTACGAGCAGGCGGCCGCCAGCCTCGGCGCGCGCCCCGGTTACGTCCTGTGGCGGATCAAGCTGCCGCTCCTGCTGCCGTCGCTGACGGCCGCCGCAGGGCTCTGCTTCGCCCTGTCCATGGGCGAGTTGAGCGCCACGATGATGCTCTACCCGCCGGACTGGACACCGCTGCCGGTGCAGATCTTCGCTGCCACCGACCGTGGCTCGCTCTTCACCGGAGCGGCGGTGGCCGTGGTCCTGATGGGCGCGACGCTGCTCGTCCTGCTCGGCGTCTCCCGCATCCGGACCAGAGCCTCGTACCGCTGACAACCCCGCTCTTCACCTCCAGGAGATACGACACCCATGCGCAAGAACCTCCTCACCCCGGTGGCCGCCGTCACCGGCAGCCTCGTACTCGCCGCCACCCTGTCCGCCTGCGGCGGCTCCTCGGCCGCCTCCGACGAGAAGGTCGTCACCGTCTACAGCGCCGACGGCCTCAAGGGCGAGAACGGCGACGGCTGGTACGACAAGGTCTTCGAGGACTTCGAGAAGAAGACCGGCATCAAGGTCGAGTACGTCGAGGGCGGCTCCGGCGAGATGGTGCAGCGCGCCGTCCGCGAGAAGTCCAACACCCAGGCCGATGTGCTCGTCACCCTGCCGCCCTTCATCCAGCAGGCCGACTCCAAGGGGCTGCTGAAGGCGTACGAACCGGCGGGCTCCGAGCAGGTCGACGGCGCGGACAAGGCCGCCGACGGCAAGTGGACCTCGGTCGTCAACAACTACTTCGGCTTCATCTACAACAAGAAGGAGCTGACGACCCCGCCCAAGAGCTGGGAGGAGCTCCTGGACGGGAAGTTCAAGGAGAAGGTCCAGTACTCCACCCCGGGTGTCGCGGGCGACGGCACGGCCGTTCTCATCAAGGCCATGCACGACTTCGGCGGCAAGGAGCCGGCGATGGAGTACCTGAAGAAGCTCCAGACGAACAACGTCGGCCCGTCCGCCTCCACCGGCAAGCTCGCGCCCAAGGTGGACAAGGGCGAGCTGCACGCGGCCAACGGTGACGTCCAGATGAACTTCGCGCAGTCCAAGGACATGCCGAACCTCGGCATCTGGTTCCCCGCGAAGGGCAGCGGCAGGCCCACCACCTTCGCCCTGCCGTACGCGGCCGGTCTGGTCGACAAGGCCCCGCACAGCGAGAACGGCAGGAAGCTGCTCGACTTCATGCTCTCCGAGCAGGCCCAGAAGGACGTCAGCGCGGTCGGCGGCGGCTTCGCCGCCCGCAAGGACGTCAAGGCCACCGATGCCAACGCGACCGAGCTCAGCAGGCTGATCGAAGGCGTGGAGATCTTCGAGCCCGACTGGTCCGATATCGGCACCAACCTGGACAGCTACGTCGATGCCTGGAAGTCGGCGACGGGTAGCTGACCGTTGCCGCATCATTCACCGCGCAGGTGTGGAACGCCGGTGAAGCGCAACGGAATCATAACGGGTCTGTACCCACGCTCAACTCCCTTTCTGTTATGGGGAGTTGAGCACCATCAACCGTCTCCCTTCCCTCGGAGGACCTTGTGTCCGCAGGACTGTCCCGCCGCACGCTCCTCATGGGCGCCGCCGCCCTCGCCACCGCCGCCGGACCGCTCTCCGCAGCCGCCGCGCGCGCGGCGGCCCGCACCCCCAAGGTCCTGGCCATCGGCCTGGACGGCGCCATGCTCGGACGGATCAAGGACGCCACCGCACCGAACCTCGACGCGCTCATGGCGTCCGGACTCACTTCGGGCAGCGCGATCTACGCCAACCCGCTGGCGCCCACCGTGTCCGGCCCCGGCTGGTCCACCGTCATCACCGGTGTCTGGCCCGACAAGCACGGTGTGAAGGACAACAGCTTCACCGGGAGCAAGTTCTCCCAGTACCCCGACTTCCTCACCCGGATCGAGACCGCGAAGCCCGCCCTGTCGACGTACGCGGTCGCCTCCTGGAGCCCCGTCACCGACACGATCTTCTCCTCGAAGGTCGACACCCGTGTCTCCACCCCGGCCGCCGAGTACGACACGGGAACCACCAGCCGTGCCGTCGCCGAACTGAGGAACGGCAACCGGGACGCGGTCTTCGTCCACCTCGACAACATCGACCACGCGGGCCACAGCCACGGTGCCGCGAGCCAGCAGTACCTCGACGCCGTCCGCACCGCGGACACCCAGATCGGCCAGCTCGTCGCCGCCGTCACCTCGCGGGCCTCGTACGCCCTTGAGGACTGGCTCATCATGGTCACCGCCGACCACGGGCACACCGACGCGGGCGGCCACGGGGGCTCCAGCGCCGGTGAACGCCAGACCTTCCTCATCGCGAGCGGCGGCGGCATCTCCGCGGGCTCCGTCCGCCACGACATCAAGATGCCCGACCTCGCCGCCTCCGCCCTCGCACACCTCGGCATCGCGATATCCCCGTCCTGGAACCTGGACGGCCGCCCTCTCCAGCAGCCCTCCCCGGACGCCTTCGACGCGCTCCGGCCGCAGCTGACGACCCGCGTCGACGAGACGGGCATCGGAGCCGGAGTCCTCGGCTTCACCCACACGCCGCCCGCGGGCTGGACCATCGAGAACGGGGCGATGGGCACCGGCGGCATGACCGAATGGCGCGGCTGGACCTTCACCACCGACGAGTTCTGGACCGCTGCCGAACGCGACCAGTGGCGCGAGTCCAACGTCCGCGCCCGCAACGTCTTCGCCGTCGCGGACGGCGACGAATGGGTCGACAAGGGCTACACCGGCACCTTCGACTCCACCCTGGTCAGCCCCGCCTGGCCGGTCACCGGCGGCACCACGGCGGTCCTGCGCTACACCACGCACTACCGCCAGGAGGCCCCGCAGAAGGGCGAGGTCCTCGTCTCGTACAACGGGGGTGCTCCCGTCCCCGTGAAGACGTACACCGCGGACGCCGTCGCCAAGGACGAGACGATCACCCTCCAGGTCCCGTCCGGCGCCACGGACGTCAAGGTCCGGTTCCGCTACACGGCGGGCAACAACTGGTACTGGGTCGTCGACGGGGTCAAGATCAGTTCCTCCTGACCCGAGAGTTCCGCCAGGTCGGACAGGCACCCTAAAATCAAGGACGTCGGCGCTGCACAACGCGGTGCCGCCGGCGTCCGGCACCCCGAGTGCACAGTGCGTACGGCAGGAGCACGTCCCATGGCAGAGCGCAAGCCGATCGAATCCTGGCTGACCGACATGGACGGGGTCCTGATCCACGAGGGCACGCCGATCCCCGGGGCCGACGCCTTCATCAAGCGGCTGCGGGAGTCCGGACTGCCGTTCCTGGTCCTGACCAACAACTCCATCTACACGGCCCGCGACCTGCACGCCCGCCTCAAGCGCATGGGCCTGGACGTGCCGGTGGCGAACATCTGGACGTCGGCCCTGGCCACCGCCCAGTTCCTGGACGACCAGCGGCCGCAGGGCACGGCGTACGTCATCGGCGAGGCGGGGCTCACCACCGCGCTGCACGACATCGGCTACGTCCTCACCGACCACGAGCCCGACTACGTGGTGCTCGGCGAGACCCGTACGTACAGCTTCGAGGCGCTCACCAAGGCGATCCGGCTGATCAACGGCGGGGCCCGCTTCATCTGCACCAACCCGGACGAGACCGGCCCCTCCGCCGAGGGCCCGCTGCCCGCCACCGGCTCCGTCGCCGCGCTGATCACCAAGGCCACCGGCAAGGCCCCGTACTTCGCGGGCAAGCCCAACCCGCTCATGATGCGGACCGGGCTCAACGCGATCGGCGCCCACTCCGAGACCTCCGCCATGATCGGCGACCGGATGGACACCGACGTGCTCGCCGGCCTCGAGGCCGGGATGCAGACGTTCCTGGTGCTCACCGGGCTCACCACGCACGCCGACATGGACCGCTACCCGTTCCGGCCGTCCACGGTCGTCGACTCGATCGCGGACCTGGTCGAACTCGTCGACCTGCCGGTGGAGTAACCGTCCCCGGCCGGAGGTCACCCGACCGGCCCACAGCGGATGCGGGGAGCAGTGACGCAGGTGAACCTGCCATCAGGAGGTTTACGATGCGTTCACTGCCCCTCACGTTCTGTGCCACTGTGGCGGCCGCGACCATAGCCCTGCCCGCGTCCACCGCACTGGCCGAATCCGAGCCCAAGGACCACAAGGGATCGGTCTCGGTCACCCCGTCCAATGTCTCCCCCGGCGGGGAGGTCGAACTCTGGGTCGACGCCTGCGGCAGGAGCAGGTCGGCCACGGGGAACTCCGAAGCCTTCGTCTCCGAAGCGCGCTTCGCGCCGGCCGACGGCAAAGGCCTCTTCGCCGAGGCCCGGATCCGCTCCGACGCCGCTCCCGACGACTACGAGGTCTGGGTGACCTGCAAGGACGGCCACGGCAAGGCCACCGGCACGTTCACCGTCGTCCACCACAGCCGCCCCTCGCCCGTCGCCCCCGTCCGGGCCGGCGGCGGAGGCACCGCGACCCTCGCCGAACAGGCCGGCGAGCAGAGCGGTCCCGGGACCCGGCACGCGGTGATCGGACTCGCCCTCGGCGCCGTAGCGGCCGTAGCCGTCGCGTTCCGCAGTGCGCGACGCCGCCGTTCGGCGCTGGACTGACATGCCGGCCTCCGACCGCCCCGCAGGATCCGGGCGGTTGCTGACCGGTGTCGCGTGGGCCGTCCTCCTGCTGGGGCTGTGGCTGTGGGGCCGCGAGGCCACCGACGGCAGTTCCGCGCCGACGACCGGCGATGTCGCCGCGGTGGGGCGCCCCCTGGGCGTACCGCTGCCACCGGCGCACGACCCCCTCGACGGGGCCGCACCGCAGCGGGTCGAGATCCCCTCGATAGGGATCGAGGCACCCGTCGTCGGCCGCGGCCTCGACACCTCGGGCGCCATCGACCCGCCCCCGTACGAGATGCCGCAGACCGTCGGCTGGTACGACAGCGGCACCGAGCCCGGCACCGAGGGCGCCGCGCTCTTCGTCGGCCACGTCGACACCGAGACGAAGCCGGCCGTCTTCTACGGGCTCAGCGCGGCCCGGCCCGGCGAGAAGATCCGGGTGAGCCGGTCCGACGGGACGGTCGCCGAGTTCACCATCGACGACGTCCAGGTCGTCACCCGGGAACGCTTCGACGCCAAGAAGGCTTACGGGCCCCGCGAGGACGGGCGGGCGGAGCTCCGGCTGATCACCTGCGGCGGTACGTACGACCGGAAGTCCCACGCGTACACGGCCAATGTGGTCGTCTCGGCGTATCTGACGGGCGAGAAGCGCGGCGCGGCCAGGAGCAGCGCCTGAGGCGGGCCCCCGCCCGCTCACCGGGCCCGGCCGGCGGCCCGCTCCCCCTCGGAGTCGCCGGCCGGGCCGGTCCTCGACCGCGGTGCCCGGACTGCGGGAGAAGCCCGGCACAGCACGGGAGGTCGGTGGTCCGCACTGCAGGACACTGTAGGGCGGGGGACCGGCGCGGCCCAGTGGGTTTTTGACAGGATGTCCGGGTCCGGAGGAGGCGTCCACCGCCCGCAGCGCTGTGCCAGGATGGATCCGACCGGTAGTACATCGCTGCGAGGGGGAATGGATGTACGGCAGTTACACCGGCCGGTCCGACGTGCGCACGCGCGCGAGGACGACCGGACCGAGGGCCGGTACGGCAGCCGCGATCGGGGCGGTCCTGCTGCTCGCCGGGTGTTCCTCGTCCGGCGACGGGGACAAGGGCGCGCCCGCCGCCGTCGAACAGCAGCCCAAGGGGAGCGACCCGTACTGGGTCAACCCCGACGGGAACGCGGCGAAGCAGGTGGCCTCCTACGTGGAGGACGGCGACAAGAAGAAGGCCGACCTGATCCGGAAGATCGCCGAGCAGCCGGTGGGCGAGTGGATCGGTCCGGAGAATCCGCAGGAGGCGGCGAAGGGCTTCACCGAGGCGGCCGAGAAGGCCGACCGGGACGCCCTGCTGGTCCTGTACAACATCCCGCACCGGGACTGCGGACAGTTCTCGAAGGGCGGGGCGGCGGACGGCGATACGTACCGGGCCTGGGTGGAGAGCGTCGCCCAGGGCATCGGGGACCGCCGGGCGACGGTCGTCCTGGAACCGGACGCCGTGCTGCACCTGGTCGACGGATGCACCCCGCAGGAGTTCCACGAGGAGCGGTACGACCTGCTGAAGGGCGCGGTCGAGCGGCTGAAGAAGCAGCCGGGCACCACGGTCTACGTGGACGCGGGCAACGCGGGGTGGCAGACGCCCGACGCGCTCTTCCAGCCCCTGCAGCGGGCAGGCGTCGCGGAAGCCGACGGATTCGCCGTCAACGTGTCCAACTTCCAGACGACGGCGGCCAGTACGGAGTTCGGCAAGCAGCTGTCCGCGAAGGTGGGCGGCAAGCCCTTCGTGATCGACACGAGCCGCAACGGCAACGGCCCGTACGACGGCGGCGACCCCGCGGAGAACTGGTGCAATCCGCCGGGACGGGCGCTGGGCGAGCCCCCGACGACCGAGACGGGCGACGACCTGGTCGACGCGTACCTGTGGGTCAAGCGGCCGGGCGAGTCGGACGGCGACTGCAAGGGCGGGCCCAAGGCGGGCGACTGGTGGGCGGAGTACGCGCTGGGCCTGGCCCGCAACACGAAGTAGCCGAGGGCCCCGTGCGGCCTGCGGGGCCGCACGGGGAGCCTTCGGGCGAGAGGTCCTAGGGGACCTCGACCCAGGTGCCCTCGGACGGCGTGCCCTGGTCGTCCGTGACGAAGAGCATGTACCAGCCCGACGGGACCAGTGCCCGGTTCTTCGGGACCGTCACGGAGACGCTGTCCGCCGTCTTCTCCAGGTCCAGCGCGATCGACCGCTGGTCCGTGTCCGTGACGTGGGTGACCGCACTGGGCCGCATCAGCTTCGCCGAGGCGATGGAGGACGCGTGCTGCGTCGTGAACAGCCCCGTGCCGCCCCGCTTGATCCGCTTCGGGCCGGCCGTGAGCTCCGGTCGGGCATCGCGGTACAGGTACGGCGGCGTGTAGATCTCGATGCGCTGCTCGAACGTGCCGGGCCGCGTGTTCGCCGCGTCCGAGTAGAGCGAGTCCGAACCGAAGATCATCACCCGTCCGTCGGGCAGCAGGACCGAGCCGGAGTGGTAGTTGCGGCCCACCGCCGGGTCCGCGACCCGCTTGTACGTGTCCGACTTCGCGTCGTACAGCCGGGCCTGCAGGCTGTCCGAACCACCGCGCCCGCGGTAGTCGTTGGAGCCGCCCGTGACGAGCAGGGAGTCGTCGGGGAGGAGGGAGGCGCTCGGGTAGCGGGTGCCCTCGGACAGTGACGCGCCGTCCTTGAACCTGGGGTCGTCCTCCCGGAGGTCGACCAGCCGCGACTTCTCGCTGGACTTCTCGGACTCGCCGACGCCGCCACCGCCGATCACCATGAACTTCTCGTCCTGGGCGGGAGGGAGCCGTACGGTCGCCGACGTCTCCATCTTGTCCGGGTCGCTGAGGCCGGGGATCTTCTCGAACTTGTTGGACTCCAGATCCCAGATGCCGGGGGCGCGGCCGACGTTCGCCGGTCCGTAGCCGGCATTGGAACCGGAGTAGAAGAGCTTGCCGCTGTTCAGCAGGAAGACCGCCGGGTAGGTGGGGAACTTCCGGACGATGCCGGTGTACTCCCACTCCTTGGTCTTCGGGTCGTAGACCTCGTCCTTGCCGGGGACTATCTGCCCGATCTCGTCCAGGCCGGAGAGCGCGAGGACCTTGCCGTCCTTGAGCGTGGTCAGCGTGGGGTACCAGCGGGCCTCGTTCATCGGGTCGACGGTGATGTACTTCTCCGCCACCGGATCGAACTCGTAGGCCTCCTTGATGCCCTGGAAGTCCTTCTTGTCGAGGGCCAGCTTCTGCGCGATTCCGTATACGTTCCGGGTGTCGGAGCCCGACAGGCCCGCGATCCGGTAGTTGTCCTCGGTGCCCGTCTCGTACTTCGCACCGGACTTCTGCGCCTCGACGTAGATCCGGCCGAGCCCCGGGTCGTTGCGCAGGAAGGCGCCGGTCTGCTTGTCGAAGACCTTGGTGGCCTTCTCCACGAGCACCGGGTCCTTGGTGACGAACGTCCTGCCGTTCTCCTTGCCCGTGAAGCGGGTGCCCGCGGGCAGCGTGATCGGCTTGTCGGGGTCCTCGTTGTGGACGATCATCAGGCCGCCGGCCTTGGTGACATCACCCTCGAGCTTCTCGTACTGCTTCGTGCCGCCGGCTATGAGGAGCTTGCCGTCGGGCAGCTGCGTGTGGCCCGCGCAGAACATGTCCTTGGGCGTCGGGATGTTCTTGTACGTGTTCGCCTTCGGGTCCCACAGCACGGAGCGGAAGCTCTTCGCGTCGAAGTTCTTCTGGTTGTTCCCGGAGCCCGCGACGAGCAGCACCTTGCCGGTGTGCAGCAGCGCCGCGTGGATCGTGTTGATCCGGAACTCGGAGGGGATGTCCAGGAAGTCCCAGTGGCCGTTCTCCGCCTTGTACTCCGGCTTGTTGATCGTGTACTCGTGGTAGCGCTCGGTGCCGACGCGGTACAGCCACGGACCGTTCGCACCCGCGAGCGCCAGAACCACCGCCGTACTGATCGCCAGACGGCGGGTACGGCGGCTCGGACGGTACTTCATGTTTTACGTCCCCCAAGGGCGATCTGCATGGTCTGGTCGTTCCCCGCCCAGGTGGGCTGCTCCTGCGGAGCGTGCTCCGGCCGGGGAGTGTCGGAGCCGCCCCGGCGCTTCTTCTTCTTTTCGGCACGGACGGTGTGCCGCCAGCCGAAGATCGGTGCCGCGGTGATCAGCAGCGCCAGGCAGGCCCAGGTCAGCATGGCCGGGTGGTTGTGCCCGTTGAAGAAGGACGCGGCGATCGACCCGCCGAAGACCAGGATGAAGAACAGGTGGATACGGAAGGTGCCGAAGAGGGTGTCCGGGCTGGACGAATCGCCCTTGGGCGTCACCACGAACGAGCTCTTGCGGCGCAGCACGGCATCCATCAGCGAGCGTGCGTAGATCGGCGCGGAGAGTGCGGACATCACCATGCCGGCGAGGCCGCCGGAGCCCTCGGGCTCGTGCGGCGAGACGTTGTGGCGGCGGTTCCAGATGTAGAGGCCGATCTGGAGCGCCGAGGCGTTGCCGTACAGCATCATCCAGATCACCGGGTCGATCTGCACACCGGAGGCGCCCATGCCCAGGAACAGGGCACAGCTCAGTGCCGCGAGGATCCAGTTCATCGCCGACATCGGATAGAAGATGATCATCATGGTGTAGTTGAAGAGCTTGCCCGCGGGGAGCGAGAAATAGCCCTTCCAGTACTGCTTGAGGATCGTCTCGTACGTGCCCCGTGACCAGCGCAGCTGCTGGGTGAAGAAGTCGGTCCACGCGGTCGGGCCCTCGCCGACGGCCAGGACGTCCGGGGTGTAGACGGAGCGCCACTTCTTGCCGGTGAGCGGGTTGCGGTGGCGGTGGATCTCGAAGCCGGTGGCCATGTCCTCGGTGATCGAGTCGTACAGACCGCCGATCTGCTTGAGGGCCGAGATCCGCACGGCGTTGCTCGTGCCGACGAACATGGGTGAGCCGTAGCGGTTGCCGGCGCGCTGGATCAGCGCGTGGAAGAGGAACTGCTGGGACTCCGCGGCCTTCGTGACGAACGTGTCGTAGTTGCCGTAGACCTGCGGGCCGATGACGAAGCCGATGTCCGGGTCGCGGAAGTAGCCGAGCATCCGCTCCAGGTAGTTGGGCAGCGGGACGTGGTCGGTGTCCACGGACGCGAAGAAGTCGTAGGCGTCGCCGTGCGCGTCGAGCCAGGCGTTGTAGTTGCCGTGCTTGGTCTTGGCGCGGTGCGGGCCCTTGGCCTGGTTCCAGTGCGCGACGCCCTTGCGGGAGAAGTGGTGCACCCCGAGCCGGGCGCAGACCTCCTTCACCGCGGGGTCGTCGCCCTCGTCCAGCAGCCAGACGTGCATCAGCCCGCGGTGCCTGATCCTCACGGCGGCCTCGAGCGTCTTCGTCACCATCTCCAGGGGCTCCTTGCCCGGGACGAAGGAGGTGAGGAAGGCGACCCGGGTGCCGGTCTCCGGGACGACGGGGACCGGGTCACGGGCCACCAGCGTCGCGTGCGCGTTCGACAGGACGTTCATCGTGCGGAAGAGCTCGATCAGGCCGATCGAGACGAGCATGACGATGTCGAGGACGAGCAGCGTGTCGTTCTTGAGGTTCGGGTCGCGCTCCGTCCAGTGCTCGGGCTGCATCAGCCAGGCGAACAGGCCGAGCGAGAGGAGCGGTGCCGCGCCGAGCAGCAGGGCCGCGCGGATCCGGTGCGGCTCCTGCGAGAGGAGTGAGCGGAACTGGACCGTGTACGGCCGGGTCGGGTCGGGCTGGGTCAGAGGCCCGGCGAGCCGGCTGTAGTGCTCGTAGTCGTAGCGCGGCAGCGCCTTCTTCGTACGTCGCCGTGATCCCCCGGTGCGCAGCTGCGGGGGTATCCGCAGCTGTGCCGTCCGGGAAGGGTCGTTGTCGTGCCGGTCGCCTGGCGGCGTCGACGTCATGGTCATCCCCCCGCACGCAAGCCGTCTGCGTGGTTGATCGGTCAGTTCGTCCGTGCGGCCGGGTCCCCTCGTTCACCACGTCCGCACTCTGTGAAGGGCCACCGTCCACAGGGACATGGAATGGAACCCTTCCGGTTGCATGATGCCCCCTCGGCATCAGCGCCTGAGCGGGACCCCCACCCCGCGGGGAAAGCAACCGGAATGCTTGCTTCCGTCGTCTCAACTGCATGCGTCCGAAGCCTCCTTGGAGTCCACGGCACCAGGACAGGTTGTCCGACCTGTGGCGTGATCGCAAGGGTGAAACAGGCTGTTTACCGGGCATACGCACGATTTGGGTGACGCGTGTGAAGGGGCGTGCGGAGGTGGCCGTCGGCGCCACGGAACCGCTCCGCCCTCGGGGCATACGAACAAGGCCCCCTCACGCGCGGTGAGGGGGCCTTGCTGTTGCGTGCGCCGTCAGGGACTCGAACCCCGGACCCGCTGATTAAGAGTCAGCTGCTCTAACCAACTGAGCTAACGGCGCCTGCTGACCTGGAGAACTCTACCCGATCCGCCGGAGTGCTCCTGACCGATTCCCGGCCGGTCCGGCCTGTCGGATGGTCGTTTTTTCCCTTTGGTCCGTCAATATGAGAAATGTCTGTCGTGAAGTTGAGATACGGAAGATCCGACGGTTGCGGAGGGGAAGAGGGAGTGGCATGACTGTGCCGGTCTTCGAGGAGTACGAACCCGCCATCGACTGCGGCTGCGCCGGGTGCGCCCAGCAGCGGCGCGCCGCCGCGGCACTGCCGGTGAGGTACGGCGGCCACCCGGCCGCCCACGGTGCGCGACGCGCGCTGGTGCTGGTCACCGCGGCGGGAATGGTCCTGTCCTGCGGGGCGGCCGAGGCGGCGTCCCTGGCCCACCGGGGTGCGGGGGCCGCCGGGGCCGCGGATCCCCAGCCCGTCACCCCGCAGGGCTCGGCCGGGCCCCTGAACGGCACCGGAGCCTCGGGGCCGCCGTCCGGACCGGCGTCCGTGCCACGCGCGACGACCCGGACCGCCATCATCGACCGCGCCAAGAAGTGGGTGTCCTCACAGGTCCCCTACGACATGGCGAAGTACTGGTCCGACGGGTACCGACAGGACTGCTCCGGCTATGTGTCGATGGCCTGGAACCTCGGCAGCAACGAGTGGACCGGCAGCCTCGCCGCGTTCGGGACGAAGATCGCCCGGGCCGATCTGCAGCCCGGCGACATGCTGCTCTTCCACAACCTGGCCGACCCCGCGGTGGGCTCGCACGTCACGATCTTCGGCGGCTGGAGCGACAGCACGCACAAGCACTACCTCGCCTACGAGCAGACCCGGCCGCACACCCGCAAGGCGACGACGCCCATGGCGTACTGGAGCAACTCCTCCAAGTACGTGGCGTACCGCTACAAGGGCCTCACGAGCGGAACGAGCGGCAGCGGGGCCGGCACCGCGTTCCCCGGGGTGAAGAAGTTCGGCGCCGGTGCCGACAACGCGTATGTGACCCAGCTCGGGAAGATGCTCATCGCCCAGGGCGGCAAGCGCTTCTACAAGAAGGGCGCCGGGCCGCGCTGGAGCGACGCGGACAAGCGGGCCACACAGGCGTTCCAGAAGGCGCAGGGCTGGAAGGGCAAGGAAGCGGACGGCATCCCCGGCCCGGACACCTGGAAGCTGCTGGTCAAGGGCAACGGGCGCAGGATTCCCGCCGCCGGATCGGGCGGCAGCCCGAGCGCCGCCCCGGCGTACCCCGGGCGCGGCGTATTCAGGCCGGGGCAGTCCAACAGCCATGTCCTCAAGCTCGGCACCCAGTTGGTGGCGAAGGGATACGGCGCGCAGTACGTGACGGGCCCCGGCCGGAGGTGGACGGAGGCGGACCGCCGCAACGTCGAGGCCTTCCAGCGGGCCCAGGGCTGGCGCGGGGGCGCGGCCGACGGGTATCCGGGGCCGGAGACCTGGCGGCGGCTCTTCGCGTGACGGCGACGACAACGTAGCGGCGGTGTGGGAACGGAACGGACATGACGGAGGCTGGAATGCGATCCACGGAGAACGAGTGGGCCGGGGAGCCGGTGGCGGCCGGGTACGACGGGCCGGGCGCGGTACCGGTGCCGGGTGGTGTACCCGGGGTGGCGCCGGGTGCTGCCGTACCGGAGGCGGGGCCCGGCCCCGGGCCGGACGACTCGCCGACCGGGAGCTCGGCGCGGGCCGAGGCGCCCGCGAACGGTGCGCGGGATGTGTTGGGGGACCGGGCGGGGGACGCGGACGGGTGGGGCGCGGAGGCTGCGGAGCCGGTGCCGGCGAAGGTGCCGACGGGTGTGAATGCGGGTGCGGTGCCTGCCGGGGAGCCCGATCAGGCTCCGGAACTCGCTCCGGTGCTGGTCGTGGAGGGCTCGGGGGCCGTGGTGTCGCCGGATCCGGGAGCGGCGGCTGTCGTGGCGGGCCCCGTCGAGGGTGTCCCGGCGGGCCACGACCCGGATCTCGGCCTGGATCCCGAGCCAGAGGCAGAGGTCCGGCCCGAGCTTCAGCCCGAGCTCCAGCCCGATCTCCGGCCCGGGACGGTTCCGGATCCGGTGTTCGGGGTGTCCGCCCCGATGAGCCGGAGTGCCGGGGTGAACGGGGCGGTCCTCGCCGCCGGCGCGCCGGGGGAGTGGGACCGGATGGGCGACGGCGGGTCCAGGCCCGGGTGGTGGGACTCGGCCCCCGCCCCGGAAGGAACCGCGGGCAGCGGGGACCCCGGTGCGTGGTGGGGGGCCGGGGGGCGGCGGCACTCCGTCATCGCCAACGAGACGACCGCGCCCATTCCCGTACACCTTCTCTTCCGCGACGACGACAAGCACGAGAGCCACGACAGCCAGCTCACCAGCACCAGCACCAGCACTGGAACCGGAACCGGCCTCGGAGCCGGCGCCGGTGTCGCGGTGCGGCGCCCCGGTGTCCGACGGCCGCCCGTGCCGCGTTCGCCCCAGGAGCACGTGCCGACCCGGCCCGCCCCCCTCGCCGATCCCAGGCTCGCCGAGCGGCCCGGGCCCGTGCTCCCCGGGTGGACCGCGCTGCTCACCGCGGCGGCCGGAACCGGCGCCGGACTCGCCCTGCTCTGGTGGACCGGCGCTCTGCCCGCCGAGGTGGCCGGCCGCCTCGGGATCGGCGCCCGCCCGTACGACGGCATCGGCACCGGGACCTGGGCGCTGCTCGCGCTGCTGGCGACCGTGGTGCTCTTCGCGCTCTGCGGCCTGGGACGCGGCCGGGTCGGGTACGCCTCGGTGCTCACCCTGTTCGGCGAGTACCGGGGCACCGCCCGGCGCACCGGTCTGATCTGGGTCTCCCCGCTCCTGCTGCGCCGCCGCGTCGACGTACGGCTGAGGCACTGGCGCAGTGAGCCGCTGCCCGCCGTGGACGCGAGCGGGACCTCCCTGCGCGTCGTCGTCCTCGTCGTCTGGCGGATCAAGGACACCGTGCGGGCCACCCTCGGTGTCGCGGACCACGAGCAGTACCTGCGGGACCAGGTGGAGGCGGCGCTCGCACGGGTGCTCTCGCAGCTGCCCGCCGACGCCTTCCACGAGGAGACCCGCACCTTGCGCGACGCCGAGACCGTCGGCGATGCGCTGACCCGGATGCTGAAGGCGGACTGCGTGCCGGTGGGCATCGAGGTGTACTCCGCGCAGCCGACCGGGATCGAGTACGCCCCGGAGGTCGCGGCGGCGATGCAGCGGTGCCGGGTGGCGGCCATCGACGCCAAGCACCGGGACGGCGTGCTGACCTCCGTGGTCGACGCGGTGGACGACACCGTCCGCAGGCTGACCTCGCGCGGCATCGTCGAGCTCGACGCCTACGAACACAAGGCCCTGGTCAGGGATCTGACGGTGGCCTTCTACACCGGTCGCAGCGGAGGAGAAGGGGCCTGAGGCGCTCCGGGGGCCCGGCGGCGGCCGGCCGAAACCGTTCCCACATTGGTCTGGACATGTTCATGCCTCGTCAATAATCTGGGACTTGGTCTAGACCGCACAACTTGCGCGCAGTAAGAGCCCCCGGAACATCCCCCACGTTCTCTAGGAGCGACACAGCATGCGGAAAAGGGCAAGCGCGGCCGTCATCGGCCTTGCGATAGCGGGCGTCTCCATGTTCGCGACCGGCAGTGCCAGTAGCCACGGCTACACGGATTCCCCCATCAGCCGGCAGAAGCTCTGTGCCAACGGCACCGTCACCAACTGCGGAAACATCCAGTGGGAGCCGCAGAGCGTCGAGGGGCCCAAGGGCTTCCCGGCGGCAGGACCTGCGGACGGCAAGATCTGTTCCGGAGGGAACAGTCAGTTCGCCCAGCTCGACGACCCCCGTGGCGGCAGCTGGCCCGCCACCAAGGTCACCGGCGGGCAGGGCTACAGCTTCCGCTGGCAGTTCACCGCACGTCACTCCACGTCCGACTTCCGCTACTACATCACCAAGGACGGCTGGAACTCCAGCCAGCCGCTCACCAGGGCCGCGCTGGAGTCGCAGCCCTTCATGACGGTGCCTTACGGGAACCAGCAGCCCCCGGCCACGCTGACCCACCAGGGCACCATCCCCACCCAGAAGACCGGGAAGCACATCATCCTGGCCGTCTGGAACGTCGCGGACACCACCAACGCGTTCTACGCGTGCTCCGATGTCCAGTTCTGAGGTGTAGCCGGGTAACCGGCAGCACAAAGCGCAGTGGGCGGTCTCCGTTTACGGAAACCGCCCACTGCGTTGTCTGTGCGCCGTCAGGGACTCGAACCCCGGACCCGCTGATTAAGAGTCAGCTGCTCTAACCAACTGAGCTAACGGCGCCTGGTGACTCGAAAATAATACCTGGTCCTCAGGGGTGCTGGTGACACGTGCCCGCGTCACCCCCGGTGGCCCCGTCTCCCATGGCCCCGGCGCCGCTCCCGCAGAGAAAGTCAGTTTCTTTCGTAAGTGATCTTTATTTTTGCGTAGCTCTTTGTAGGGTGAGTCCCGTGACGAAACGACGACTCTCTCAGGTGGCCGAGTACGCAGGTGTCAGTGAGGCGACGGTCAGCCGTGTCCTCAACGGAAGCCCCGATGTGGCGAGCACGACGCGCGAGGCGGTGCTGAGCGCGCTGGACGTGTGCGGCATCGAGCGCCCGCTCCGCTACCGCGCCGAACGGGCCGCACTGATCGGCCTGGTCGTACCGGATCTGCAGAATCCGATCTTCTCCGCGTTCGCCGAGGCCCTGTGCGGGCTCCTGAACAAGCGCGGGCTCATACCCGTGCTCTGCACCCGGACCGCCGACGGCGTCTCCGAGGCCCACTACATCGAGATGCTGCTCCAGCAGAACATCGGCGGCATCGTGTTCATCGGCGCCAGCTATGCCGACGCGGGCCCGGAACACGGCCGTGTGCTGCGGGAACGCAAAGTTCCGATGGTGCTCCTCAACGCGGCGGACGAGAACCTCGGTGTCGCTCAGGTCAGGGTGGACGACGCCCTCGCCGCGGACCAGGCGCTGACCCATCTCGCGGCCCTGGGGCACGAGCGGATCGGCATGATCCTCGGCCCGGTGGGGCACGTCCCCTCGGCCAGGAAGCTCGCCGGGTTCGCGGCCTTCTGCGCACGCCGGGGAGTCGCCCCGGACGAGTGGCGGCGACGGGTGACGCATGCGCTGTTCACCATGGAGGGCGGTGCCACCGCGCTGCCCCGACTGCTGGCCGAAGGGGTCACCGGCATCGTTTGCGCCAGCGACGCACTCGCGCTCGGAGCGGTGCGGGGGGCCCGCCGCCAGGGGGTGTCCGTGCCGCGGGACCTCTCCGTGGTGGGCTTCGACGATTCCCCGTTCATGGTGGCCACGGACCCGCCGCTGACCACCGCGCGGCAGCCGATCCTGGCGATGGCCTCGGCGGTGGTCGCCTCGCTCATGACGCAGATCGACGGCCATGCGGGCGCAAACGACCTGATGATGTTCGACACCGAGCTCATCGTCCGAGGCTCCACAGCCGCCCGTCCCCGTTGAGCCGGCGGGGGTGCGCGGCGGGGCCCCCTCCCGTGTTTCTTGCGCAAGCCCCCGACATTAATTTCTTGCGTAGATGCATTGACTTCTTGCGTAACCGGCTTCTACCTTCAGCGCAGCTCAGTGCTCGGGGTCCGACAGCCCCGCAGTGGACCTCGAGGAAGGCACGATTCGCATGGATGGCATGCCCGGCATCAGCAGACGTCAGGTTCTCGGTTCGGCGACGGCCGTCGCTCTGGCCCTTGCACTCACGGCCTGCGGCGGCTCCGCTCCCTCGTCCTCCGGTGTGGACAAGAACGGTGTGGTCACGGTCGTCGTGAACGGCATGCCGGCCAAGACGCAGCCGGTCGACCGCAAGAACTTCGAGGAGGACGTCAAAGCGTTCGAGAAGAGCCACCCGAAGATCAGGATCGACGCCCGCGAGGGCCAGATGGATCCGAAGACCTTCGCTGCCAAGCTCGCCGGCGGCCAGCTCGAGGACGTGTACTACGTCTACTTCACGGACCCCGCCGGACTGATCGAGCGCCGCCAGGCGGCCGACATCAGCAAGTACGTCGGGGACGTGCCGTACTTCAAGGACATCGACCCGGCGCTGATGAAGGTCTTCAAGGACGCCGACGGCAAGACGTACGGCCTTCCCACCGGCAACTACTCGCTGGGCCTGCTCTACAACCGCGCCCTGTTCACGAAGGCCGGACTCGACCCCGACAAGCCCCCGGCCACCTGGGAGGAGGTGCGCACGGCCGCCAAGAGGATCAGTGCGCTCGGTGACGGCACCGTCGGGTACGCCGACTACAGCAAGAACAACCAGGGCGGCTGGCACCTCACCTCGTGGATCTACTCCATGGGCGGCGATGTCGCGAGCAAGCAGGACGGCAAGTGGAAGGCGGCGTTCGAC
This sequence comes from Streptomyces sp. NBC_00683, assembly GCF_036226745.1. Classification (NCBI taxonomy): domain Bacteria; kingdom Bacillati; phylum Actinomycetota; class Actinomycetes; order Kitasatosporales; family Streptomycetaceae; genus Streptomyces; species Streptomyces sp. NBC_00683. Next base: position 5,481,858 of record NZ_CP109013.1, read on the forward strand.
AGCGATGCGGGACGCAAGGCACTCCAGGCGCTGCACGACATGCGCTGGACCGACAAGAGCATGGGCACCCGCCAGCTCCTGGAGATAGCCGACGTCCAGAAGATGATGGGCGCCGGAAAGCTCGGGATGTACATGGCAGGTCCCGACAACATCCCCACCATCGTCAAGCAGTTCGAGCGGGAGTACGAGGAGTACGGCCTGGCGGCACTGCCCGGCAACGCGACCCTCGGCGGCGGCGACGGCTTCATGTTCAACCCGAAGGCATCCCCGGAGAAGATCAGGGCCGGACTCCAGTGGGTCCAGTGGAAGTACCTGAGGAGCCCGGAGCGCGAGGCCGTGGACAGCAAGCGGGCCAAGGCCGACGGCGTACCCATCGGGCTGCCGCAGCCGAGGCTGTTCGCCGGTGGGACGCAGGCGAAGATCGACGAGATCCGCGCCGAGTACGCCAACACCCCGGTGGGGAACTACCGGCCGTTCGTCGAGCGCAACGCGCAGGTGGAGACCAAGGTCGAGCCGCCCAACGCCCAGCAGCTCTACACCGTCCTCGACGGGGTCATGCAGTCCGTGCTGACCAAGGAGGACGCGGACATCGACGCCCTCCTGGCGGAGGCGGCGAAGAAGGCCGACGTCATCCTCGCCCCGGTGAAGTGACCGTGACCGCCCAGCCGCTCTCCTCCACCGTGGCGAAGAGCACCGACGAGGACGTGCCCCCGTCCGCACCCAGGCCCCCGGCCGGGGCGCGGACGGGGGCCCGGGCGGGGAACTCACGCCTCCGCCGTGCGGTGCGCGAGAACCTGGTCGCGTACCTCTTCCTCGCCGCCGGTGTCCTCTGCTTCGCGCTCTTCTCCTGGTACCCGATCGTGCGCGGTGTCCTGCTCGGCTTCCAGCAGGTCACCTTCGCCGAACCCGCCCGGTGGGTGGGCCTGGACAACTTCCGGCGCCTGTTCGAGGATCCGCTGTTCCTGACCGCCTGGCAGAACACCGGCCACTTCACCCTGCTCGCCCTCGTGTTCGGCTTCGCCGCCCCGTTCGCCACCGCCGTCGTCCTGAACGAACTGCGGCACGGACGCCCGTACCTGCGCATGACCGTCTATCTGCCGGTCATGCTGCCGCCGATCGTGACCATGCTCCTCTGGCGCTGGTTCTACGACCCGGGTCCCGGCCTGTTCAACAGCGCGCTGGAGGTCTTCCACCTGCCGGCCCAGCAGTGGCTGGAGTCGGAGAACCTCGCGATGGTCTCCCTGGTCCTCGTCTCCACCTGGGCCAACATGGGCACCACCACCCTGATCTACCTCGCGGCGCTCGGCGGCATCCCCGGCGAGCTGTACGAGGCGGCCGAGCTCGACGGCGCGTCGATCAGGCAGCGGCTGTGGCACGTCACGATCCCGCAGATGCGGTTCATCCTGATGATCACGCTGCTGCTCCAGGTCATCGGCACCATGCAGGTCTTCGTCGAACCCTTCGTCCTCACCGGCGGCGGACCCGACGACGCCACCGTCACCGTGCTCCTGCTCCTCTACCGCTACGCCTTCGTCTACAACGACTTCGGCCTGGCCAGCGCCATGAGCACCCTGCTCTTCGTGGTCCTCGGCCTCTTCTCCGTCGTCTATCTGCGCCTGACCCGGAGCAAGGGCTGAGAGGACTGCTGCCATGGCTGCCGAAACCCCCGTACGCACACTGATCGCACCCGCCGAGATGACCCGGCGCACCGGCAGGTTCCTCTACCGGTTCGTGCTCGTCGCCACCCTGACCGGCTTCACGATCGCCTTCGTCTTCCCGCTCTACTGGATGACGACGGGAGCGGTGAAGTCGTCCTCCGAGCTCGCCGACCCCAACCCCACGCTGTTCCCCGAGAGCTGGCATCCGGAGAGCTACACCGAAGCCTGGACCAACGTCGGGCTCGGCCAGTTCTTCCTCAACACCCTGGTGCTGGCCCTCGGCGCCTGGCTGACCCAGATCCTGGTGGACGTGTCCGCCGCGTACGCGCTGTCCAAGCTCCGGCCGCTGCTCGGCAACGTCGTCCTCGGCATGATGCTGGCGACGCTCATGCTGCCGGTGTCCGCGCTGCTCGTACCGACGTACCTGACCGTGGTCGACGTGCCGCTCCTCCACGTCAACCTGATCAACACGCCGTTCGCGATCTGGCTCCCCGCCGCCGCCAACGCCTTCAACATCTTCATCCTCAAACGGTTCTTCGACCAGATACCCGCCGAACTCCTCGACTCCGCACGGATCGACGGGGCCGGCACGCTCAGGGTCCTGGTCTCGGTGGTCCTCCCGCTGTCCCGGCCGGTACTCGCCGTCGTGTCGATCTTCGCGGTCGTCGGCGTGTGGAAGGACTTCCTCTGGCCGATGCTCGTCCTCCCCGACGAGGCGAAGCAGCCGATCACCGTGGCACTCAACCGGCTCTCGGAGTTCATGCCGGCCAACCAGCTGCTGGCCGGGATGGTCATGGCGAGCATTCCCCTGCTCGTCCTCTTCCTGATCTTCCAGCGCCACATCATCGCGGGCCTCACCGCGGGCAGCCTCAAGGGCTGACCCGACCCATCCCCCCACAGGAAGGACACCCAGCCGTGTCTCCTGCACCAAGAGAGCGCTCCCAAGCCCTACGGTTCATCCTCCCCCTGCTCCTGTCGATGCTCGGCGCCCTGCTGTACGGGGCGGCGGCGCAGGCGGCCCCCACGACACTCGAAGCGGAGTCGGCCCGGCTGTCCGGCGGGGCCGCCGTGTCCACCGAACACGGCGGCTACACCGGATCGGGCTTCGTCGGCGGCTTCACCGACACCAACAAGGGCTCCGCTTCGGTGGCCTTCGACGTCACCGCCGAAGCGGCCGGCGGCGGCACCCTCACCCTCCGGTACGCCAACGGCACCACCGCCACGATGACGCTGAGCCTGTACGTCAACGGAGCCAAGGTCCGCCAGGTCGCCCTCCCCGCCACGGCGAACTGGGGCACCTGGGCCACGCGCGAGGAGCCGGTGACCTACGCGAAGGGCGCCAACACCGTCGCTTGGACGTTCACCACCGCCGACAGCGGCAACGTCAACATCGACAACGCCACCGCGAACACCCCCACCACCCCCACGGATCCCGGCCCCACCACCCTGACCCACCAGGCCGAGGACGCCTTCGTCTCCGGCGGCCCGGCGCGGGCCACCGCCGCCACCGGCTACGAGGGCAGCGCCTACCTCTCCGGCTTCACCACCCCCGGAGCCCGCGCCGTCTTCGCGGTCGACGCCCCGAGCGCGGCCACCTACCCGCTGACCCTGCGCTACCGCACCGCCGACGCCACGGCCTCCACCGTCACCCTGCTCGCCAACGGCACCACCGTCCGCCGGGTGACCCTGCCCGGCACCGGCGGCGCCTGGCAGAACGCGGCCACCGACGTCCCCCTGCGCGCCGCCCTCAACCACATCACCCTGCGCACCGCATCCGGTGACAACGGCACCCTCCAGCTCGACGGCATAGGCGTCACCGGCTCCACACCCAACAGCACCCGCGGCGCGACCCTCCCGTACACCACGTACGAGGCGGAGAGCGGCAGCACCAACGCCACCACCATCGGCCCCGACCGCACCTACCTCACCGTCCCGTCCGAGGCGTCCGGCCGCAGGGCCGTCGTCCTGGACGCCACCGGCGAGTACGTGCAGTTCACCCTGACCGAGCCCGCCAACGCCCTGACCCTGCGCTACTCCGTCCCGGACAACGCGGCAGGCACCGGCACCGCCGCCACACTCAGCGTCTACGCGGGCGGCACCCAGCTCCGCGACCTGCCCCTCAGCTCCAAGTACAGCTGGGTATACGGCGGTTACCCGTACAACAACGACCCCTCCCAGGGCTCCGGCCACCACTTCTTCGACGAGACCCGCACCCTGCTGACCGGACAGCTCCCGGCCGGCACCGTGCTGAAGTTCCAGAAGGACGCCGACGACACCGCCGCCTCCTACACCCTGGACCTCGTCGAGACCGAGACCGCACCGGCCGCCCTCGCCATGCCGTCCACCGGCTTCGTCTCCGCGACCACGCTCGGCGTCACCCCGGACGACTCCACCGACGACACCAACGCCCTCAACTCGGCGCTCACCACGGCCACCTCGCAGGGCAAGGGGCTGTGGCTGCCCACCGGCACGTACAACATCTCCGGCCACGTCAACCTCACCGGAGCCGACCTGCGCGGCGCCGGCCAGTGGCACACCGTCCTGCGCGGCAGCAACGGCAAGGGCGGGCTCTTCGGACGCGGCGGCACCAGCAACGTCCAGGACCTGATGATCGCCGGTGACGTCTCCTACCGCGACGACGCCACCTTCGACGCCGCGATCGAGGGCGACTTCGGCAAGGGGTCCACGCTGGCGAACATCTGGATGCAGCACACCAAGGTCGGCCTCTGGATCGACGCGCCGACCGACGGCCTGTACGCCTCCGGGCTCCGCATCCGCGACACCTTCGCGGACGGCGTCAACCTCCACAAGGGCACGAAGGCGAGCGAGGTCTCCCAGAGCAGCGTCCGCAACACCGGGGACGACGGACTCGCCATGTTCTCCGAGGCCCAGGCCGTCACCGACAGCGCGTTCCGCTTCAACACCGTGCAGCTCCCGATGCTCGCCAACACCGTCGGCATCTACGGCGGTCACGGCAACCGGGTCGAGGACAACGTCCTCGCCGACACGGTCACCGGCTCCTCCGGCATCGCGATCAGCAGCCGCTTCGCCCCGGTGCCGTTCAGCGGAACGACCTCCGTCCAGCGCAACACCCTGACCCGTACGGGCGGTTACGAACCCAACTGGCAGAGCAAGCTCGGCGCCCTGTGGATCTACGCCGACTCCTCCGACATCACCGCACCCGTCCTCGTCAAGGACAACGAGATCCTCGACAGCACCTACAGCGGGCTCCTCGTCTCCTGGCAGAAGAACGTCGCCGCACTCACCGTCGACGGTCTGAAGATCGACAAGGCCGGTTCGTACGGGATCGAGATCAACTCCGCGGGCGCCGGGACCTTCTCCCGCGTCACCGTCAGCGGCGCCACCGACGGCGGCCTGTCCAGCGCCGGCGGCTTCACGATCACCCGGGGTGCCGGCAACACCGGCTGGTAGCCCGACGACCGGTGCGGGCCCGCCCTGACGCGGGCCCGCACCGCCTTTCACATACCGAGCAAGGAGTCTCAGTGACCACCCACTGGTGGCGGCACGCCGCGATCTACCAGATCTACGTACGCAGCTTCGCCGACGGCGACGGAGACGGTACCGGCGACCTCGCCGGAGTCCGCAGCCGCCTGCCGTACCTGCGCGAACTCGGCGTCGACGCCCTGTGGTTCACCCCCTGGTACACCTCGCCCATGGCCGACGGCGGCTACGACGTGGCGGACTACCGCGACATCGACCCGCTCTTCGGCACCCTCGCCGAGGCCGAACAGCTCGTCGTCGCGGCCCATGAGCACGGGCTGCGCGTCCTGATCGACCTGGTACCCAACCACTGCTCCGACCAGCACGTCTGGTTCCGCGACGCGCTCGCGGCGGGCCCGGGATCACCCGAGCGGGAACGCTTCTGGTTCGTCCCGGGCCGTGGCGGGAGCGGCGAACTCCCGCCCAACGACTGGACCTCCTACTTCGGCGGCAGCGCCTGGACGCGGGTGACGGAGGCGGACGGCAGCGCCGGGCCCTGGTACCTGCACATGTTCGCGCCCGAACAGCCGGACCTGAACTGGGAACACCCCGAGATACGGGCCGAGTTCGAGGACATCCTGCGGTTCTGGCTGGACCGGGGCGTCGACGGTTTCCGGATCGACGTGGCCCACGGGCTGGAGAAGAAGCCGGGCCTGCCGGACGTCGGCCCCGACCCAGACGTCACGGACCTGCCCTACCAGGACTGCGACGCGGTGCACGACATCTACCGGTCCTGGCGCAAGATCCTCGACGAGTACGACGGCGAGCGCACGTTCGTCGGCGAGGTCTGGCTGCCGACGCCGGAGCAGTCGGCACGCTATCTGCGCCCGGACGAGCTCCACTCGGCGTTCAACTTCGACTTCCTGTGCTGTGCGTGGGACGCGGACGCGCTGCGCCGCGTCGTCGAGGAGACCCTCGCCGGGCACGCACCCGTGGCGGCGCCGCCCACCTGGGTGCTCTCCAACCACGACACGATCCGGCACGTCACGCGGTACGGACGGGCGGACACCTCGTTCGACATGGGGGACAAGCGGCTGCTCGACCCGAGCGATCCGGTCCTGGGCCGTCGCCGGGCGCGGGCGGCGGCACTGCTGACGCTGGCGCTGCCCGGCGGGGTGTACGTGTACCAGGGCGACGAGCTGGGCCTGCCCGAGGTCCAGGACCTGCCCGACGCGCTGATCCAGGACCCGACGTTCGTCCGCTCGGGCGGGGCGGACCGGGGGCGCGACGGGTGCCGTATCCCGCTGCCGTGGGGACCGGGCCCCTCGCTGGGCTTCTCGCCGGAGGGGGCCGCGGCCCCCTGGCTGCCGCAGCCGGAGTCCTGGTCCGCCCTGAGCGTGGCGGCGCAGCACACGGACCCGGAGTCCTTCCTCACCCTCTACCGTGCCGCGCTGGCGCTGCGCCGCGAACGCCTGGTGCCTCTGCCGGAGTCACTGACATGGGTGGAGTCGGGCGCGGGGACGGTGTGCTTCGACCGGGGCCCGGGCGGATTCCGCTGCCTGCTGAACGTCTCGGCGGCGCCGGTTCCCCTGCCCCGCGGCGCGGAAGTCCTGCTGGCCAGCGGCCCGCTCCCGGACGGCACCGTGCCCCCGGACACGACGGTGTGGCTGGCCCTCTAGCTCCCGAGACCGGACGGGCACACTTCAAAGGCCGGACGGGCACACTTCAAAGGCCGGACGGGCACACTTCAAAGGCCGGACGGGCACACTTCAAAGGCCGGACGGGCACACTTCAAAGGCCGGACGGGCACACTTCAAAGGCCGGACGGGCACACTTCAAGCCCGTCCGGGAACACTTCAAGGCCGGACGGGCACACTTCAAGCCCGTCCGGCGATTGAGGACAAGAACGACCCCAGGGCGCCCCTGGACCCCGCACCGGACCAGAGATCAGAGCGCCAGCGACAGGAGCACGGGCGCCGCCCGCCGGTTCAGCGTGGCCGCCGCGGACCGCAGCCGGTGCGCGTCCTCGATCGGCAGCGACAGCGCCAGGCACCCCGCCGACGAGCCCGCCGTCAGGGGGACCGCCGCGCACACCGTGCCCACCGCGTACTCCTGCAGGTCGAGCACGGGTACCGTCGCCGGCTGGCTGTCCAGCTTCGAGAAGAGCACCTTCTCGCTCGTGATGGTCCGCGAGGTGAGCCGTGCGATCCGGTGCCGCGACAGATGGTCGCGCCGGCCGTTCTGGTCGAGCTGCGTCAGCAGGCACTTGCCGATCGCGCTGGCGTGCGCCGCCGACCTGAAGTCCACCCACTCGTTGACGGCGGGCGTGCGCGGCCCGTCGGCCATCTGCGTGACCCGGATCTCCCCGTCGACGTACCGGCTGATGTAGACCGCCGCGCCCACCGAGTCCCGCAGTTGCACGAGCGTCTGCTGGAGCTTGGCCTCCAGGGCCTGCCTGCGGGTGGCGGCGCCGGAGCCGAGCTCGGTGAGTGAGGCGCCGATGATGTACGCGCCGTCGGTGACCTGCTCGACGTACCCCTCGCGGCGCAGCATCAGGAGCAGGGAGGAGAGGTGGCCGACGGGCAGCCCCGTCTCGCGGGAGATCTGTGCGTCGGTCACACCGTTGCCGTGTGTGGACACGGATTCGAGCACACGCAGGGCGTACTGCACCGAGTGGAACGGCGCCTTCGGCTCGGGCTTCAACGCCACGGTTTCCCCCTACCAGGTTGTGACCGCAAGCTTTTGCCCCACGATAGCCGCCAAGAGCCCCATTCGGAGGGGCTGTTGATGACTTGATGAGTGCGCCCCGGCCCTGTCAGCTGGGGCGCACCCGTCCGGCATATGCCGGAGTCATTGTCCGTACATCAACGACAAGGTCACAGCACCGCGTTGAGGAACTCGCGCGTACGTTCGTGCTCCGGATCGGAGAAGATTTTCTCCGGCGTTCCGGACTCCACCACACGGCCCGCGTCGAACATCAGGACCTTCTCCGAGACGTCCCGGGCGAAGTTCATCTCGTGGGTCACGCAGAGCATCGTGATGTCGGTGTTCCTCGCGATGTCACCGAGGAGCTCCAGCACACCCGCCACCAGCTCCGGGTCGAGCGCCGACGTCACCTCGTCGAGCAGCAGGATCTCCGGCCGCATCGCCAGCGCCCGGGCGATGGCGACCCGCTGCTGCTGGCCGCCGGAGAGCTGGGAGGGGTGCGCGTCGGTCTTGCCGGACAGGCCGACCAGGTCGAGCAGCTCACGGGCCCTGGCCTCCGCCGCGTCGCGGTCCATGCCCAGCACGTTGACGGGTGCCTCGGTGATGTTCTGGAGCACCTTCATGTTCGGGAAGAGATTGAACTGCTGGAAGACCATCCCGATCTTCTTCCGGGACTCGCGCAGCTGCTTCTCGCCCGCCGGCTTCAGCGAGCCGTTCGGCGTCCGCATGTGCGACAGGGGTGAGCCGTCCACCCAGATGACGCCGTCGCTGACCTTCTCCAGCGTCATCAGCAGCCGCAGGATCGTGGTCTTGCCGGAGCCGCTCGGCCCGATCAGCGTGACGTGCTCGCCGCGCCGCACGGTGAAGTCCAGCTCGTCGAGGACCACATGGTCGCCGTACCGCTTGACGACCTTGTCGAAGCGGACCAGCGGCTCGACGCCGGTCGTCCTGGAGTCCGGAGCGGCGTCCGCGGGTTCCTTCAGGGGAGCAGAGTCAGTGGCCAAGGCGCTTCTCCAGCTTTCTCATCAGCAGCGAGGTGGGGTAGCTCGCGACCAGGAAGACCAGTCCCGCGAGCGTGAATGCCTCGGTGTACGCGAAGTGGTCGGCCCCGTACTTGCGGGCCTCGAAGACCATTTCCTGCACCGTGATCACGGCGAGGAAGGGGGTCTCCTTGAACATCGAGATCGCGTAGTTGCCGAGGGCGGGCAGCACGTTGCGCACCGCCTGCGGCAGGATCACGGCCTGCCAGGTCCGCCGGGGAGTCAGGGAGAGTGCCCGGCAGGCCTCCCACTGCCCCTTGGGCACACCGTCGATCCCCGCCCGGTACACCTCCGAGGTGTACGTGGCGTAGTGGACGCCCAGTACCGCGATGCCGACGGTCAGCGGCTCCACCGAGGTGAAGAGGGCTGCGGCGCCGACCAGTTGGACCAGCAGCGGGGTGGAGCGGATGAACTCCATCACCGCCTTCACGGGCAGGGTCACCAGGCGGGACGGGGCCCGCCCGGCCATCGCGATCAGCAGACCGAGCACGGCTGCCACGAGTGTGCCGAGCACGGTCGCGAGGAGGGTGACCCTGAACCCTTCGAGCAGCAGGGGAAGGGCTTCCCCGACGGCGTCCCAGTCGAATGCGTTCACCGGGTACCTCCGGCGGTCGTGGCGGATTCCGCGCTGCGCGTCCTGAGCAGGCTTCCCGCACCGGTGTGCAGACCGAGCCGCCGCTTGGCGCTCCGCTCCAGCAGGTTCATCAGCAGGGTCAGCGCGTAGGCGAGGACGAAGTAGACGGCCAGCAGCGTGAGGTACGCGCCGACGGTCTCACCGGTGCGGTCGCGGATCTGCTGGATCACGGTCATCAGGTCGGCCGCGGAGATCAGCCACAGCAGGGGCGTGCACTTCAGCAGCTGGATCAGCAGGTTGGTGAAGGAGGGGATCATCTGCACCCAGGCCTGCGGCAGGATCACCTTCCGCATCCGGTGCGAGGGGCTCATGTTCAGCGCCACCGCCGCCTCGTACTGGGCGCGGGGCACGGAGTTGATCGCGCCGCGCACGATCTCGGAGCCGTACGCGCCGTAGTTCAGCCCGAAGGCGACGACCCCGCAGAGCAGCGGCGTCAGTTCGTACCCGGTGAGCTGTGGCATCGCGTAGTAGAGCCAGAACAGCTGGATGTAGAGCGAGGTGCCGCGGAAGAACTCCACGACGATCCGGGAGACGCCGCGCACCGGGAGCAGCTTGCTGCCCGCCGCCAGTCCGAGCACGAACGACAGGAGCAGGGCCAGCAGGGAGCCGAGGACCGTGGCCTCGATCGTCACCCACAGGCCCGCTCTGATCTGGGGCAGCTCATCGAGGAATGTGGAGAAGAAGTCACTCATACGGTGTGGTCCGCCCCGTCAGCCCTTGCACAGATCGGCGGTCTTCAGGGTGGCCGGCGGGATCTCCGTGGCCCCGAAGCCGTACTCCTGCAGCAGGCCCACATAGCGCGACCTGTCGGAGACGATCTTCTTGAGCTCACGGTTGAAGGAGTCCCGCAGGTCCTCGTTGCCCTGGCGGAAGACCGCACCGCCCGGGGAGAACTGCTGCTTCCCGTCCAGCTCCGGCACGAAGGCCTCGGTGACCTCGGTGTCCGGGTTGGTCTTCGCGAGCCAGCGCAGCGAGATGCCGGTGAGCAGGAACGCGTCGATCCGGCCGCCCTTGACGGCGTCGGCGCCGTCCTGCGGCTTCTGCAGCGTCTTGATCTTCCCCTCGGGGATGCCCGCGCCCTCGGCGTACGAGCCCTCGACCGCACCGGACATCACGCCGACGGTGACTCCGGCGGCCTTCGCGGACGCCAGGTCGGTGAGCTTCTTCGGGTTGCCCTTCTTCACCATCAGCGCGGTGGGGGAGATGAACTCCGGCTCGGAGAAGATGGCGTTGGCGCAGCGCTCGGGAGTGATGGCCATGCCCGCGCTGACCACGTCGTACTTCCCGGCCTGCAGACCGGGGATCAGGCCGTCCCACTCCGAGAGGGTGGGCTTCAGCTCGTCGACGCCGAGCGCCTTGAATATCTCCCGGTGCAAGGTGGGGGCCTCGCCCTTGAGTTCCTTGCCCTCCAGGTAGCCGTACGGGGCCTCATTGGCGTACGCGACCCGGACGAATCCCTGCTTGCGGAGCTTGTCGAGCGCGCCCTCGCCCTCCACGGAGCCGGCATCGGTCTTGCTGCACGCGGAGAGCAGTCCGGGAACGACGAGCAGTCCGCCCACGGCTGCCGATCGGTTGAGGAAACCCCGGCGGGACAGGTTCGGGAAGTCAGCCATGGTTCGCAATCTCCTGGAGGGGTTGCACAGTCCGGACAGGGTGAGCGCCTGCCCGATCCCGTACGTCTATGCAGGAAGCGCTGCCATGTAACCGAAAAGTGGCCGGAGGGTGACCTTCCCGTGTCTCATCGCGGGCGGAGCGCGACGAGAGGAGTGCGGGGCGTATTCCCTGGGGAGGCTTGCTTCATGACTGACCGTTATGCGGGGATGTCCTCGGAAGGGACGTAACCGCGCTGTATGTCCACGATGTTCGGCAGCGGCTCCCCGGCCGCCCACCGTTCGTACATCGCCACGAACTGCTCGGCGAGCCGGTCCCGCCAGCCGGCCGTGTCCCCGCTCATGTGCGGGGAGACGATCAACTCCGGTACGTCCCACAGCGGGCTCTCCCGGTCCAGCGGCTCCTCCTGGAACACGTCGAGCGCCGCACCCGCGATCCAGCGCCTGCGCAGCGCCTCGGCCAGGTCCTCCTCGACGACCAGCGGTCCGCGCCCCACGTTGATGAACCGGGCGGAGGGCTGGAGGAGTCCGAAGAACCGTGCGTCGAACATGCCGTGCGTCGACGCCGTCAGCGGAGCCGCGCAGATCACCCAGTCGGCACCGGCCGCGAGCCGGTCCAGGTCCTCGACACCGTGGATCGTGCGCCGCGCCGTACGCCCCACGAGCGCCACCTGGACACCGAGCCCGTGCAGCAGCCGCATGATCTCCCGGCCGATCGGCCCGGCACCGACGACGACCGCACGGCTGCCGGCGAGCCGACGGGTCTCACGGTGGCGCCAATGCCGCTGCCGCTGGAGCTCCAGCGTGCCGGGAAGGTCCTTCGCGAACGCGAGCACGAGACCCGCCACGTACTCCGCGATCGGAAGCTCGAAGACGCCCCGCGCATTGGTGACGACGGTGGGGGACGCGGCCAGCTCGGGGCAGAGCAGCCGGTCGACGCCGGCGCTCGCCGTGTGCACCCAGCGGGGCCGCGGCCCCGCGCCCGGCCAGGCCTCGCGCACGGCGTCGGAGGTGAAGTCCCAGACGAGCAGCACATCCGCGTCCGGCAGCTGCCGGGCGAGGCCGTGCCCGTCGGTGTGACGGATGCGGGCCTGCCCGGTGAGCCGGCCCAGGCGCGGCGCCGGGGCGGCGTCAAGGACGAGGATCAGAGGCTGGGGCATCAGGATCAACCACGCTCGCACCCGGCCGCCCCGCCGTCAACAGGACCATGAGAACCGCAGGTCAGACCGGTTGCGGGCGGCGTTGTTCGGTCATTGGAGGAATACTTGTCCCAGGCAGGGGCAGCGGTTTCAGGGCGCGCCCGAGAGGCGGCAGCAGGACATCCGGACGCACCGGAAGGATGGACATGACGACCGTAGGACTTCTCTACCCGGGCTACGCCGCGGAGGACGACTTCCCGCGGACCGAGATCATGCTCGACAGCGACATCAGAGTGCCGCTGTTCCACACCGACATCGACGAGGACTCCCGCAGCTCCGACTCCCTGCGCGGGGCGGGCACGCCCGAGCGCCTGGCCGCCGGGGTCGAGGAACTGCGGATGGCGGGAGCCGAGTCGCTCATCTGGGCCTGCACAGGCGGCAGCTTCGCCTACGGGTGGGACGGGGCCCACGAACAGATGGCGACCCTCGCCAGGACTGCGGGGCTGCCCGCGTCCAGTACGTCCCTCGCCTTCACGCACGCCGTGGGGGAGCTGGGTGCCACCAGGGTCGCGGTCGCCGCGACGTACCCCGAGGACGTGGCCGCGCTCTTCGCGGACTTCCTCGGGGCCGCGGGCATCGAAGTGGCGTCGACCCGGGGCAACGGCATCATCAGTGCCGCCGAGGCCGCCACCGTGGACCTGGAGCGGGTGAAGGAACTGGCCGTGGCCGGGGACCATCCCGACGCCGAGGTGGTGCTGCTCCCGGACAACGCCCTGCACACCACGGCCCACATCCCCGAGCTGGAGGAACTCCTCGGCAAGCCGGTCCTCACCGCGAACCAGGTGGCGGTCTGGGAAGGGCTCCGGCTGGCCGACCGCCGGGTCTGGGCACCCACGCTCGGCACGCTCTTCGCCACCCGCGAGCCCCCGCTCGGAGCCGCCGAGCACCGGGGCATCGAGGTACGGGAATGAGGCACGCGGAAGCGGTACGGGAATAAACGGAGCCATCCTCCTGTTCGTACCTCCCGATACGCACACGCAGCACCGGGAGAGGCCGAACACGTGGATGAGAACCGAGGCGACGGAATTCGCGGCACCGCAGGCGGAACGGCCTCCGTGCCCCTCTCCGTGCTCGACCTGGTGACCGTGGGCCAGGGCCGGACAGCGACCCAGGCCCTGCGCACCGGCGTCGACATCGCGAGGCTCGCCGAGAGCCGCGGCTTCCACCGCTACTGGGTGGCGGAGCACCACTCCATGCCGGGTGTCGCCTCGTCGTCCCCGGCCGTCATCCTCGCGCACCTGGCCGCCCACACCGAGCGCATCAGGCTCGGCTCCGGCGGCGTGATGCTGCCCAACCACGCCCCCCTGGTGATCGCCGAGCAGTTCGGCACCCTGGAGGCGATGGCCCCCGGCCGCGTCGACCTCGGCCTCGGCCGTGCTCCCGGCACCGACGGCGCCACGGCAGCGGCGCTGCGCCGCACCGAGCGTCTCAACGAGGGGGCCGACGACTTCCCCCAGCAGCTCGCCGAACTGACCCGGTTCCTGGACGACGACTTCCCGGACGGGCACCCCTACGCCCGTATCCACGCGGTCCCCGGACCGGTGCAGGCCACCTCGGACGGCGGCGTCCAGTCCGCGGCCCGCCCGCCCATCTGGCTGCTGGGCTCCTCCGGCTTCAGTGCCCGGCTGGCGGGTGTCCTCGGCCTGCCCTTCGCCTTCGCCCACCACTTCTCGGCCCAGAACACGGTGCCGGCCCTCGAGCTGTACCGGGAGTCGTTCAAGCCGTCCGCGGTGCTCGACGCCCCGTACGCCCTGATCGGCGTCGCCGCCCTGGCCGCCGACGAGGAGCGCGAGGCCCGTCGCCAGGTCCTGACCGGCGCCCTGTCGATGCTGCGCCTGCGCTCCGGCCGCCCCGGCCTCGTCCCGACGCCCGAGGAGGCGGAGGCGTACGCCTTCAGCCCGATGGAGCGCGAATTCGTCGACAGCTGGCTCGTCAACATCGTCCACGGCACCGCGGACGAGGTCCGCACGGGACTCGACGACCTGGCCAAGCGCACCGGCGCAGACGAACTGATGATCACCGCCAACGCCCACAGCGGCGAGGCCAGGCTGCGGTCCTACGAGCTGATCGCGGACGCGTACGGCCTGCCCGTCCTCGGCTGACGAGGTCCGGCCCGGCTGCCCGGCTCAGACCTCCAGCGCCCGGGTGCCGATCAGTTCGGCGATGCGCTCCGGGGCGACCGCACGGGAGTAGAGCCAGCCCTGCCCGGTGTCGCAGCCGATCCGCCGCAGCCGCTCCGCCTGGCCCGACGTCTCCACGCACTCCGCGGTGACCGTCAGGCCCAGGCGGTGCGCCAGCTGCACCATGGCCTCGACGATGGTCTCGTCGGCGGGGCTGGGGTGCGCGCCGTCCTCGTAACGGAAGCCGCGTACGAAGGAGCCGTCCAGCTTGAGTACGGAGACGGGCAGCCGGCTCAGATAGGCGAGGTTGGAGTAGCCGGTGCCGAAGTCGTCGATCGCGATGCGGACACCCATGTCGCTGAGCGCCTGAAGGACCCGCAGCGGCCGGCCCGATGACCCCATCACGGCGGACTCGGTCAGCTCCAGTTGCAGCAGCCCCGGTGCGAGACCGGTCTCGGCGAGGATCTCCGCCACATCGGCGACCAGATCGGAGTCCCGCAGCTGGCGCACCGCGACGTTGACGCTGATGAACAGCGGTGGCTCGCCGGGGTGTTCCACCTGCCAGCGGCGGGCCTGGCGGCATGCCGTGCGCAGCACCCAGCGGCCGAGCTGGACGATCGTGCCGTCCTCCTCGGCGATCGAGACGAACCTGTTCGGCGGCAGCATCCCGAACTGCGGGTGATTCCACCGGACCAGGGCCTCCACGCCCCGTACGACCTCGTCGGCCATGCAGACGAGCGGCTGGTACTCCAGGGTGAACTCGCCGCGCTCGACGGCGGGCCGGAGCGTGGAGGACAGTGCCTGACGGGTCATCCGGTGGGCGTTGCGCTCGGGGTCGAAGAGCGTCCAGCGCGCCTTGCCGTCCGCCTTGGCCCAGTAGAGCGTGGTGTCGGCGGCCTGCATCAGACCGGTGGGGGAGGTGCCTGCCGAGGCCCGCTCCACCACCCCGATCGACGCGGAGACGGACAGCCGCTGTCCGGCCAGGTCGAAGGGCTGCTGGAGGGCGTTGAGCACCGAGCGCGCGAGCTCGGTGAGCTGATGCGTACCCGCCGAGTCCTCGACCAGGATCGCGAACTCGTCACCGCCCAGGCGCGCCACCAGATGGCTGCCGCTGCGGTCGAAGCCGTCGGCCTCCGCGCAGTCGGTGAGCCGGGTGGCGACGGCGGCCAGCAGCCGGTCGCCGGCCCGGTGCCCCAGGGTGTCGTTGACCGCCTTGAAGCCGTCGAGGTCCAGGTAGCAGAGCCCGATCCGGCCGTGCCGCGGCAGCGAGTCGTCCTGGAACGGCGGGCCTTCCAGTGCGGTGGAGAGGCGTTCGAAGAACAGCGTCCGGTTGGGCAGCCGGGTCACCGGATCGTGCATCTGGAGGTGGCGCAGCCGGTTCTGCAGTTCGCGCCGGTCGCTGATGTCGGCGACGGACAGCAGCACACCGTCGCTGCCCCCACCGGCCGGCGGACCGGCCATCGGCACGACGGTGATCTCGGCCCACAGGGACCGGCCGTCGGGATGCTTCAGCCGCCGGGTGCAGCGCAGCCGCGAGCGGCTGCCGCCCAGGACCTCGCGGTATGCCTGCCAGGTGCGGCGGTCGGACGCGAGGTCGACGAGATCGGCCGCCGACTGCCGGGCCAGGACCCCGGGCTCGGTGCCGAGCAGCCCACCCAGCGCCTCGTTCGCCCGGACGACCTGGCCGTGACGGTCGACGACGGCCATGGGGAGTGCGGCCACCTGGAACGCGGAACGGTAGTCGCGCAGCTCGGCGCGATCCACGTCGGAACTGTCACGCTCCGTGACCATGGGTTGCCCGGTGTCGGGTGCCGTGCCCGCCGGGGGCATCGGCCCTTCGGACGTTCCGCTCACCGCTCGCTCCCGCTGTGCAGATTGTCGTGAACAGATATCGGTCGGAGGGTCGGACAGGGGTCATCGGGTGGAGCGCCCGTGCCAGAGGCGGAAACCACGCAGGAAAGCGAGGTGAAGCATAGATGGTGGCGCGTCGGGCGTTCCAGCGCGTCCGCGGTTTCGGGCCCGCCGTACGCGTATGGCCCACGCGGAACCCAGCAACCCTCTTTGCCCGCTACTGATTGTTTCTGTGCGGATCTGTTCTGGCGTGCTGCTGAGGTGATTGATTGTGACTGTCTGTGAGTGAAGGGTGAGGCTGTCCCCTTCGCTGTCCCCTTCACGCTTACCCGAGTGGGGCAGCACAACAGGGCGTACGGCACCGAATCGGCACAGGGTGAGGGGGATGTCCCGCATTCGCCACCCGGAGGTAGATGTGCCGCGTCAGCACAGACCCGGGGGAGTGGAGAGGCCGAGTCTGCGCAGTGCGGCGGCCGCACTCACCTCTCTCCTGGCGCTCGCCGCCACCGGACTCGTCGCCGGACCCGCCGTGGCGGCCTCGCGCGACGCGAGCCCGTGCGCCCTGCCCAGGACCGGGGCGCACCACTCGCTCGGCCTGGACACCTGGAACGACGCCTACCCGCGCCCCGACCGCAGCCTCGACGCGGTCATGGTCTTCCTCTCGTTCCCGGACTCCGAGCCCGCCGTCACCCCCGCCGTGCTCGCCGCCGACTACTTCCCCTCGACCACCCGCTTCTTCAAGCGGGCCTCGTACGGGAAGTTCACCCTCCGCGCCCACCCCCAGCAGCAGTGGACCCGGATGCCGCACCCCTCCACCTGGTACGGCATACAGCGCGACTGGGGATCCGAGCAGCGCACCGCCTACCTGCGCGACGCGATCGATGCCGTCGACGACCAGGTCGACTTCTCCGCGTACGACATCGTCTATCTCGTCGCCGACCCGGACGCGCCCGGCGTCGACTCCGACGCCACGAAGGTCGTCAACTTCGACCGGCCGCTGCGCGCCGACGGCACGGACATCAAGCGTGTGGTCACCGTCTTCGAGGAGCACCCGCCGGACCGCAACGTCCTCGCCCACGAGACCGGACACGTCTTCGACCTGGCGGACCTCTACCACCGGCCCGAGGACGGCAAGGGCGACTGGGACACATACGTCGGCGACTGGGACGTGATGGGCAGCCAGTTCGGACTCTCCCCGGATCTGTTCGGCTGGCACAAGTGGAAGCTCGGCTGGCTCGACCGCGGCCAGGTCGTCTGTGTGCAGGGCAGTGCCGACCTGACCCTCGAACCCATGGCCGCGGTACCCGTGCCCGGCGGATCCATCGGGACCCGGCTCGCCGTCATCAGGACCGGCCCGGACAGCGCGCTGGCCGTCGAGGCCCGCAGCGCCACCGGGAACGACCGGGGGACCTGCACCGAAGGCGTGCTGATCTACCGCATCCACAACCACACGCCCTCCGGCGGCGGCCCGATCGAGGTGCTGGACACCCACCCGGACTCGGACGCCTGCTGGGAGCGCTCGGTCTACCCGCCGCTCGCGGACGCCCCGCTCCGCGAGGGCGAGCGCTACAGCGTGCCCGGCGAGCGCACCCGGATCGAGGTCGCCGACCGGACGCGGTCCGGCGCCTGGACGGTACGGATCACCACCGGCACCTGAGGCCCCGAGCCCCTGGCCCGGAGCCGGCCGCCGGGAGCACGCACGAAGAAGCCCCCTCGCTCGCGCGAGGGGGCTTCTTCTGTCTGTGCGCCGTCAGGGACTCGAACCCCGGACCCGCTGATTAAGAGTCAGCTGCTCTAACCAACTGAGCTAACGGCGCCTGCTGACGTCGTAGACATTAGCACCCGGATCGGCCGGAGGAAAAATCGAATTCCCGGTGGTCGACGGGGCCGCCGACCTGCCCACCCGTACACAGGCCCAGAGCAGAACGTCCGGGCCCGGAAGCCACGGGTTGCGCGTATCGGGGGCGACGAGCCAGCGGGGGCCGCTGCCGGAACCGCCGACCAGGGGCGGGACCGTGACCGCGTCACCGGCGCCATGACAGAGCAGCGGGGGCATGGATCCGTGGTGCCTCTGTGAGCCTCCGGCGCTGCCGGACGTGCTGCCGGTGCCCCATTCCTCCCAGGCCAGCAGTGACGGCAGCCGCTGGGCGGTGCCGGGAGCGGCGAACAGCAGCATCCGCCCGCGGTGCGTGGCCACGGGGCCTGAGCCCGGGCCCTCGGCCCAGAGCTGCTCCAGCATCCGCCGGCCGAACAGCGCGGGCACGTTCACCACGTCGAAGGCGGAGCCGCAGGGCAGGACGCCGGGGGAGCCGGGGCGGGCCTCCCACTGGGAGAGCGTGCTGCGCGGGTAGGCCGAGGCGCCGGCGAGCCAGGCGGCTCCCGATGCGGTGACCTGGGCCGCCCTGTCATCGGCTGCCCGGTCGCCCGTGCGGTCCCGCAGCAGGGCGAAGATGTCGACGCCGTGGCGCGGGGTGGCACCGGTGTGCAGGGTCGTTTCGTCTTTCAGCCATGCGCTCATGACGACAGGTCTACCGGCAGTGACGGTACTGTTTCCGAGAGTTGCCGAAAGCCGGACAGGGCGGGCCCCGAAGGAGTATCTTGCCCGACGGCATATGCCAGAGGCTGTACCCGGAGTGACGAAGAGCCCTTGGGGCGTCAGGGCCTGGGATCGTCCAGCAGGGACCGGCCGAACTCGATCATCTTCTTGGCATAATCCTCGGTCCACTCCGCGCGGGCCGCTATGTCCGCCGGGGTGAGCCGGTCGAACCTGCGCGGATCGGCGAGCTGGGCGGCGGCCACGGCCTGGAACTCCACGGCCCGGTCGGTCGCGGCCCGGAACGCGAGCGTCAGCTCGGTCGCGCGGGCCAGCAGCTCCTTCGGGTCGTCCATCGACTCCAGGTCGAAGAAGTGCTCCGGGTCCGCCGCCGCCTCCGACGGCTCGAAGAGCAGCGGTGCGGGACGCAGCCTCTGCCGCTCGTTCCGCTCGGGTTGTGCCATGTGATGTTCCTTCCTCGTACGGCCGGACGGCCACCTTCCATTGTCCAGCCCGGCGCAAGAGCGCTTCCCACGATCGGGGCCCGCGATGCGTGCGGGGCCCCACGGACTCACGGCCGCCACGGAACGCGGTGGTTCGACCAGAGCTCCCACGTGGACTGCATCGCCTCCCACCCGTCGGGGAACTTCACCGTCACACCCAGCTGGACCGGCTCCGTCGAAGGGTGCTCGTCCAGCAGATCCGCCACCCCCGCACGGCACACCACGATGCAGGCGTGACGGTGCCGGGAGGCCAGCACGCACAGGCGGCCCGTCTCCAGATGGAACGCCGTGGCGTCCGGGCGGCCCGACAGCGGGTGCAGGACCACCGTCACATCGAACTCGCGCCCCTGGAGGCGGTTCGCCGTGTCCACCGCCACGCCGGTCACACCCAGCTCGGCGAGCGCCGCCCGCACCGCCGCCGCCTGGTCGCGGTGCGCCGTGCCGACCGCGACCCGGTCCGCCGTCACCGGGACCGGATCAGGCGCACGCTCACTCGTCGCGGCGCCGCCCCGGTCCAGCAGCCGGCGGACCACCAAGGCCACCGCCCGTACCGCCTCCGGATCGGTACGCGGGGTGTGGCGGGCCGGGAGCTCCAGCAGCCCCCAGCCCGACTCCGCCGCCACGTCCAGCACCCGGTCGGGCCCGGAACCGTCCGAAGGGACACCGAAGGACAGCCGGCGGTCGCCGTGATCCGTACCGCTGCGGAACGGCGTGTACGGGTAGAACGCGTCCGACACCAACGGTGCCGCCGACGCGGGCAGCCGCCACGACACCGGCAGCCGGTGCTGCGGCAGCTCCGGATTGTGCGCGAGCAGCGTGGCCACCGCGCTCGCCGACGGGTCGTACGACAGTCCCGCCCACTGGTCCGCACCGACGATCGAGAACGGGTCCAGCTGACCCGGATCCCCGACGAACAGCGCCCGCTCGAACAGCCCGGCCACGGCCAGCAGCGCGTCCGAGCGCATCTGGTACGCCTCGTCGACGATCGCGTGCCCCCACGGCTCGACGTTCTTCACGTGCGCCCACTTGGCGGCCGTGGAGATGACGATGTCGAGACCGGCCAGATCCGCCGCCTTCGCCGACTTCCGCACCTGCGCGAAACCGTCCAGGACCTTGTCGTACGGATCGGAGTCGCTGCTGTGCAGACGGCCCACCGGCAGATCCGGGGCCTTCTCCGCCAGCCGGACCACCAGATCGTCCACCTGGGCGTTCGTCTGCGCGATCACCATCAGCGGGCGGCCCGCCGCGGCCAGCTCGAGCGCCGCCCGCACCACCAGCGTCGACTTCCCGGCACCCGGCGGCGAATCCACCACGATGCCGCGCGCCGTACCCCGCAGGGTGTCGCCGAGGATCGCGTCGGTCGCCTGCGCCGCTGCGGCACCCGGATCGAAAATGACAGTCACAGGAGGTCCTCCGCGGTCACGGGGTCGGGCTTCTCGGCATGCCCGTCACCGGTGCCCGGCGGACCGCCGTGGGTCCACGGGGTGTCCTCCGGGTCCGGCAGCTTCGGGCCGCTTCGCTGATCGTGCTCGAAGAGCGTCCACGCGATCCGGTCGCCCGGCTCCGGCACGGAACCGGGGGCGGGCTCCTTGCCGCGCCCCATGCGGTCCGTGATTCGCAGGACGAGAAGGACCGCGCCGGTGTCCTGCCCGTCCGCGGACACCTTGTCCGCGGACACCCCGTCCGCGGTTTCCCGGTCGGTGCCCTCTCCGTCGGCGGACCCGTCGGAGCCGTACCCCACGAACTCCGCCGTCTGCGGCTTTCCGTCCAGTGAGCGGTACACCTTCGTCCGCTCACCGAGATGCGGGCGCTCATCCGTACGGACCGTGACCAGCGGGCGCGGCGAGGGCCGCTTCGACTCGCTGTACGTCATCTCCACGTCCGTCACCTCGCCGACGAACGCCTCGCCCGCCAGCCGCCGCCCCGCGAGCACCAGCGGATCGTCCAGCGCCTCCTGCGCCTCCAGCTGCGCCTGCGCCGTCTCCCGCGAGGCCAGCTTCTGCGCCGCCGTCACCGCATCGTCCCGCCGCGGCTGCGGCGGCTCGCCCGCCCGCACCCGGTCCCGGTGAGCGGTGAACGACCAGCGGTCCCGGGTCCACCGGTCCTCGGCCCTGGCCCCCTCCGGCAGCTCCCGCAGCAGGTCGAGCCCCCGCCACACCGCGTCCCACGTGGGCAGCAGCACCCCGGCGAGCAGCGACCTGATCTCCCGCTCGGCACTGCTCAGCTCACCCAGCCGGGCATCGGCGGCGAGGCCGTCCTCCGCGGCGGCCAGCGCCGTGCGCGCCCGGTCGTACTTCTCGATCGCGGGCGCGAGCAGCCTGTTGTCGAACGCCGGGTCCGTGGCCGGTCCCGCCGGCGGGACGACCAGCTGGCCGGCCCGGTCCCGCAGCAGCTCCGCACGGAGCGCGGCCGACGCCCCCGACTCGCCGTCCGGCGGGTCGATCCAGGCCAGCAGCGCCCCGAGATGCTGGTCCTCCAGGCTGCTCTGCCCCGTCGCCCAGTGCCGGTTCAGCAGATCGGTCGCGGCGAGCAGCAGCGAGGAGCCCGGCACCCTGGCCCGCTCCCCGTAGTGCGTCAGCCAGCGGCCGAGCAGCGGGACACGGGCGGGCGCCGGATACGGGGTGTCCGGATCGTCCTCGGCGGTGCGCCGGAACCGCATGGACCGCCCGAGCAGCCGGACGAAGTCGATGCCGGCCCGGCTCGGCACGATCAGCTGGGGCGCGTCCGTGCACAGCTCGACCTCGACCTTGACCTTCTTTCCGGTCTCCGGATCGGTCTCGTTGCGCTCGGCGGGTTCGATGACGTCCGCGTACGACTCGATGTGCGGGAGAACCGCCTCCGCCAGCTCGGCGAGGAACGCGAACCGCAGGTCGCGGTCGCGCGGCTGGGCCACAGCAAGCAGCCTGGGCGCCTCACGGTCCGTCCCCACGAGGGCCCCGAGGGGCGCGCCCGCCTCACCGGCCGTCGTCAGCGGCACCAGTACGAGCGGGCCGCCGGTCAGATGGCGGTGGCGCACGGTGGTGAGAGGCTGGGCCCGCCCGCTGTCCACGGCCTCCAGCCGGGCCAGGGTGTTGATCAACGACATGGGACGCCGCCGCTCGCGTTCTCCAGGGCCTCCGCGCGCAGGGCCGCGGCCCGGCGCAGGGCCGCCACCGTCGGATCCGCCGGGTCGCCCTCCTTGCCGGCCGCCGCGGCCAGCACCCCGGCGACCGTCGTCAGACCGCCGAGCTCGCCCCGCACGCTCCGGCCCAGCGCCTCCACGGCCCCGTCCGTCCGGGCCTTGGCCCGGCAGTGGAAGGCCAGCTCGCACGCGGCCAGGCACTCAGGGGCGTAGGCGGCGGGCACCGATTCGACGGCGGTGCCCAGCTCCTCGGCCGAGCACCCCGGGTCGAACGTCGTGCCCTCGGGAAGGGCCGCCGCGATGTCCTCGATACGGGTCAGCCTGGCCAGTTGGCGGCGCGTGACGGCGCGCTGCTTGCGTACGTCGAGGACCGAGGCGGTCGGCAGGTTGGAGAAGTCCCTCGGACACACCAGCAGGACCCGGTGCCCGACCCGGGCGCCCTCGGTCATGGCGGCGATCCGCTCCAGCGCCAGGACGTACACGGCGGACTGACGTGCCGCCGCACCGACCTTCGCGGCGTCCGCCGAACTGTCGATCATGGGGAAGGACTTGATCTCGACGACCGTCCAGGTGCCGTCCGGGTGCACCACCACCGCGTCCGGCTCCAGATAGGCAGGCGAGCCCGCCACCTCCAGGGCCAGCATCGGATGGTCGAGCAGCGCCCAGCCGCCCGCCGCGGTGGCCTCGCGCAGCGCCAGCGCCGTACGCGCGGCGCGGCCCTCGGGACCGGCCGCCGTCAGATCGGGCACCGCGGCCCGGCCCGGTGCGTCCGCTCCGCTGCCGAGCCGCTCGAACAGCAGGCGCAGCAGCTCCGTACCGCCGTCGGCCTTGACCTTCGCCTCGAACGCGTTGCCCCGGATGAACGCGAACTGCGACTGGCCGAACGCGGCCGGGGAGCCGAGCGCGGTCGCCAGCACGGCCTTGTCGACCCCGGCGCCGTCGAGCAGGGCGCGCCGCTTGCAGCCGGGGTTGGCGGCGAGAGCGGCGAGCGCGCGTGCGTCGAGCGGGTGCGGCGCGACGGACGGGCCGCGCAGCTCAGCGAGCCGCTGCCGGAGCGTCGTCGCTGGCGGCTTCGGCTGCGGAGCCGGTGGCCGCGCCGCTGGAATCTGCGGAGGAGGTCCGCTGGCCGGGGATTCGCTCACCCGCGGAAGTCTTGCATCCGCCACTGACAATCGTGGACTTCTTGGCCGTCACAGGAACGGGGACCGGTGCGAGAACGGCCCTCAGGCGGCTCTTGACCCGGTCGGCCATCCGGATGACCGGCCTGGTCAGCAGGGCTCCGGCGGCCATCACGGCGGCGCCGGCGACCGCGTCGAGGAAGTAGTGGTTCGCGGTGCCCATCACCACGAGCACCGTGATCAGCGGATACGCGATGCCCGCCGCACGGATGAGCGGGTGGCGCCCGTGGCGCCACAGGAGGACCCCGCACCACAGCGCCCAGCCGACGTGCAGGCTCGGCATCGCCGCGTACTGGTTGGTCATCCCGCTGAGCCCGCGCGGGGCGCTCGCGCCGGCGCCCCACCAGCCGTGCGCGCTGTACTGGGCCATCGTGTCGACGAATCCGTACCGGGCGTCGAGCAGCCGGGGCGGGCAGGTGGGCATCAGCGTGAAGCCGATCAGCCCGAGGAGTGTGGAGGTCATCAGCCAGGTGCGGGCCGCCCGGTAGGCGGCGGACCGGCGCCGGAACATCCATATGAGGACGGCCGGAGTGACCAGGTAGTGCAGTGAGGCGTAGGCGAAGTCGGCGGGTATCCCCAGGGCCGGGTTGGCGGTCAGCAGCCGGTTGAGCGGGTGCTCGGCATTGAGGTGGAGCGCCTTCTCCAGGTCGAGTATCGCGAGCCCGTGATCCACGGCGGTCGACACGTCGCCCCGGACCAGCAGCCGCCCCGCCGAGTACAGCCCGTACACCACCGCGATCAGTGGCAGCTCCGTCCACCAGCGTGGCCGATGACCGGAGGAGCGTGTCGCGGCGGTGGCGTGCGGCATCCGGTAGCTCTCCCCATGTTCATGCGGTCGACGGCGGGCGTTCAACCGTACGGCGGTCGTCTGCCCTGAATTCCCCCGGGGGGCGTCCCCCGCGGACGTCCCTGGTCGTGCGCAGAGAGGGACGCCGATACGGCCCCGCAGGTTGCCTGCGTGGCAGGTGCGCGATGATGGAGCGGGACCTCATCGGCACCGTCCCCCGGCCGGCTGCCGTTCCCGTCGTCGTCCCGGACACCGCTGTCCAGGACCCAACAGATCCTAGGGTCCTCGGATCTTCAGATCTCAGTATTTTTCAGGGAGAGCCGTCATGGCACCGCGAATCCTGCTCGCCCGGCACGGCCAGACCCAGTGGTCCGTGCAGGGCAATCACACCGGCAGGACCGACATTCCCCTCCTCGACACGGGCCGCGAGGGCGCCAAGCTGCTCGGGGAACGCCTGCACCGGGAGCCCTGGGACGGCCTGCCCGGGGTGGAGGTACGGACCAGCCCGCTCGTCAGGGCCGCCGAGACGTGCGCGATCGCCGGATTCGGTGACCGTGCCGAGCCGTGGGACGCGCTGATGGAATGGGACTACGGGCAGTACGAGGGCCTGACCCCGGCGCAGATCAAGGCGGACCGGCCGGACTGGCTCATCTGGCGGGACGGTGTCCCCGGGGGCGAGACCCTGTCGGGACTGGCGCGCCGGGCGGACGAGATCGTGGACTGGGCGCGCTCGGCGGACCGGGACGTGCTGGTCTTCGCCCACGGGCACATTCTGCGGGCGCTGGGAGCACGGTGGCTGGGCGAGGACGTCTCCTTCGCCGCGCACCTCCGGCTTGAGCCGACCTCACTGTCGGTGCTGGGCTGGGCGTACGGAATGCCCGCCCTGGAACGCTGGAACGACACGGGCCACCTGGACCGATAACCGCCCCGGTGCCGGTGAGGGGCCCGGGGCCCAATTCGAGCCCGTCCGGCGATCGAGGACAGAACGTCCCCGTCCCCGGCGGCCCCCTCACCCGGCCGAAGGCACTCGCTCCGGCCCCGGCGGCAGCTCCTCGTACCGCTCCAGGAACGCCACGACCTCCGCCCCGCCCCGCGGTCTCAGCACCCGTACCGCGCTCTCCAGCATCCCCCGGATCCGCGAGGACTGGACGCGGTCCAGCAGGTCCAGCACCTGGTGCCCCGCCGTCGCCGCGTGGTCGGCCGCGCCCGCCCGCGCCAGGTCACCGGTCAGCTGCGCCCGGTACAGGGCGAGGTTCCGCGTGAAGTGCGGGTCCTGCAGCCGCGTGGCCCGCCGCGCGTGCCGCGCCGCCCTCGGCCAGTCGCCCAGGGCCGACCAGCACTGCGCCTCCAGCATCTCCAGCTCCGCCTCGCGGAAGAAGGTCATCCACTCGGGGTCCGCCGCGCACTCCCCCCGCTCGAATGCCGTGCGCGCCCGCCCGATGGCCCGCTCGCACCCGGTACGGTCCCCGAGCCACGCCCGTCCGCCCGCCTCCCGCAGGGCGAGCAGGGCCAGCAGCCGCGGTGAGCCGAGCGGGCCGGCCACCCGCTGCCCGGCCTCCGCGGCCCGGACCGCCTCACGCGCCCGCCCCGTGTCCCGGGCCAGGAACGACGCGTTGCAGAACGCGTGCGCCTCCAGAGCCGCGTCCCCGGCCAGCCGCGCCGTCGCGAGCGCCTCCGCGTAGTGCGAGCGCGCGTCGTCGAAGCGGCCCGAGTCGTGCGCCAGCCAGCCCACCGAGATCGCCAGCTCACCGGCGCCCGAGTGCAGCCGGTCCGCGGTACTGCGGCGGCTCGCGGTGCCGGCGTCCAGCAGCGCGTACGCGGCCCGCAGCGGCTGGGAGGCGCGCCGGTACAGCCCGTCCGCGCCGTGCCGGTCGTCCAGCAGCCGGATCTGCCGCACCGCCTTCTCGACGGCGCTCACCTCGGCTTCGCCGACGCGGCGCTGTGCGGGCACGGCCAGGGGGCCTGCGGCGGCGGACGGGCCGCCCAGGCCCAGGGACGCGGCTGCCACCGTGGTGGTACCGCTCGTCATGAACACGCGACGCAGCACGTCGCTCTCCTCGTCGATATCGCTGTGGAGCTCAGGGGGCAGGGGCACAGCCGCGGCGGCCCCTGTGCGCGCCCCCCGGCCGCGCACGCTCTCGCGGGCCGAGAAGCCCAGGTCCACCAGGCTCGCCCCCGGGAACATGTGCAGGAACACCCGTTCGTACGCGTAGTTGGGACAGCGGATCTCGCCGGACTCCACGCGCCCGATGTACCGGGCGTCGCACGCGACGTGTTCCCCGATCTCGCGTGCGGCCCTGCGGATCGCCGCCGCGAACTCCCCGGCGGACCGCGAACCGCGCAGCCGCCGGAACGCGAGGTTGGGAACTGCCCGTGTCGACACCATGGCGGGGCCCTCTCTGGTGCAGCCGGGCGCCTGCATCCGGTGTCCCGGCGGAGCAAGAACGTACCTGCTGTGACACGTCACACACGCAGCGTTTCCCTACAAAACGAGACATCTCGCCCGTGATCCGCCATGAACTGCCACCCTTTGCGGCGGCGTAGTGCCGTAGCCCTTGACGCCGTCGGTGCGTTGGTCCATGAGGAGGCGGAGCGTGGCTCTGCCTCGCGACGAGAGGATGGGGTTCCCATGCTGCACATCGGTCCGGAAACCGCGCCGTGCGACCTGGTCACCGTCCCGGCACGTCAGGGACTGGAGGCTGTGGACATCCTGCGCCGCGGCGCGGACCACGAGGCCGTCGGCCCGGTCCTGCACGACGGAGCCTGCCACACCCTCGGATTCCTGGTGCCGCCCGGTACCGCCGACGCCTGGGACGTACCCGGCAGTGCCTGTACGCGGACGGACGGCCGGGGACTGCGCGTCCCCGCCGAGCCGCCCGTGATCGGCGGCGGCTGGCTCCTGCCGCCCGCCGAGGACGCCCCGGTCACCGATCCGGCCGTGCTGCGGGCCGCTCTCGACCAGGCCGCCAGGCTCATCGAGGCGGCCGACAACTGCCGCTGAGGCCATAATGGCCTGGTGGGCGGATCTCCCGCCGTCGCCGGCCGACCCAGGAGCCGGCCCGATCCGGTGAGCGAGGACGAGCGCGCGTGGCACGTCGAGGAGCGCCGGCCAAGGGTGCGAGCGCCCGGAAGCGCCCGGAGCGCGAACGCGGGCAGGAGCCCGTCGCCGCGACGGTGGACGGCGGTCTCGCCGAGCTCGTGCCCGACCGTGAACGCCCACGTGCCTGGACCCTGCTGCTGGACGGTGCCCCGCAGTCCCATGTGGACCTGGACGACCCGTCGTACCTCTCGTTCGAGTACCAGCGCAGGCTCGGTCACGTCATCGACCTCTGTGCGCCCCCGAACCAGCCCCTCCAGGTCGTGCACCTGGGCGGCGGCGCCTTCACGCTGGCCCGCTACATCGCGGCGACCCGCCCCCGCTCCACCCAGCAGATCGTCGAGATCGACGCGGCCCTCGTCCAACTCGTCCGCCGGGAGCTCCCGTTGGACCCGCAGGCCCGGATACGGGTGCGCTCCACGGATGCCCGCGCCGGACTCGCCAAGATCCAGGACGGCTGGGCCGATCTCGTCATCGCCGACGTCTTCAGCGGGGCCCGTACCCCCGCCCACCTCACCTCCGCCGAATTCCTCGGTGAGGTACGCCGGGTGCTGAAGCCCGGCGGGCGGTACGCCGCCAACCTCGCCGACGGTCCGCCGCTCGCCCACCTCCGCGGCCAGATCGCGACGGCGGCCTCCCTCTTCCCCGAGCTCGCCCTGGCAGCCGATCCGACCGTCTGGCGGGGCCGCCGCTTCGGGAACGCGGTCCTGGTCGCCTCGGACCTGCCGATCGCCGTCGCCGAGCTGACCCGACGGGTCGCGAGCGACCCCCACCCCGGCCGGGTCGAACACGGCAGGGCACTCGCCGACTTCACGGGCGGCGCCGCCGTCGTCACCGACGAGGGCGCCAAGCCGTCCCCCGCCCCGCCGCCCGGCGCCTTCACGTAAGCCTGCTACTGGTCGACGACCTGCACCGTCGGCGGATGGCCGTTCCAGGTGCAGAAGACGGAGACGGTCGCCCCGCCCCCGTCGCTGAAGTCCACCCGGATCCACTCCGCGTTCGTCCACACCTGCATCGACCAGCCCTGCTCCGGGGTCGCCGAGACGAGCTTCGCCGAAGCACTCGCCAGCTCCAGGACCACCCGGCCGCCGCGGGTCGGATAGCTCTTCACGTCCCCCGACGACGCCGCCGCAGGCGCGGAGGTCTTCGGCGGGGCGGCCGGACTGCTCGACGGAGTACGGGAGGAGGGGTGCGGGGACCGCGGTGGCGTGGTCCGGGAGGCGCTCGCGCTCGGCGTGGGCGAGGGAAGGGCGCGGTGGGTGGACGACGACACCGGCTCGTCCGCCGCCTGTTCGGTCCGGGCGCCGACAGAGATCGGCACGGCGCGCGGAGGGTCGTACGCCGTCCCGGACATCACCGTGTGCACACCCCACCACGACAGCGTGACCGCCGCCCCGGTGGACAGCGACCAGGCGATCGCGTGTACGAGTCCTCGTTGCATCGGGCACATCCTGCCCCACCCGTACCGGTGCTGTCCCGGAGAGGACCGGGTCCGTCCGCATGGGCTACGGTGCCGCCCATGCCTAGTGTGCTCGTGGTCGAGGACGACCAGTTCGTACGTTCCGCCCTCATCCGGCACCTGACCGAGGCCTCCCACACGGTACGGAGTGTCGGCACGGCGCTCGAAGCGCTGCGCGAAGTGGCGCATTTCCGGTTCGACGTGGTCATCCTCGATCTCGGGCTGCCCGACCTCGACGGCGCCGAGGCGCTGAAGATGCTGCGGTCCATCACCGACGTACCCGTGATCATCGCGACCGCGCGGGACGACGAGGCCGAGATAGTCAGGCTGCTCAACGACGGTGCCGACGACTACCTGACCAAACCGTTCTCGGTGGAGCACCTGTCGGCGCGCATGGCCGCGGTGCTGCGCCGCACCCGCGGCGCCGGCGACCGGACCCCGTCCCCGCGCGTGATCCAGGTCGGCGGGCTCTCCATCGACCCGCTGCGCCGCCAGGCGGAACTGGACGGCACGGCACTCGACCTGACCCGCCGCGAATTCGACCTGCTGGCCTTCCTCGCCGGGCGCCCCGGAGTGGTCGTCGCGCGCCGGGAACTGCTGGCCGAGGTCTGGCAGCAGTCCTACGGCGACGACCAGACCATCGACGTCCATCTCTCCTGGCTGCGCCGCAAACTGGGTGAGACAGCCGCACGGCCGCGCTATCTGCACACGCTGCGCGGCGTCGGCGTCAAACTCGAACCCCCCGCGGCGGCGCCGCGGACCGTACCGGAACCACCCGCATGAGGTGGGCACTGGTCAAGGTCTGCCTGGCCGTCACCGCCATGGTCGTGATCGCGTTCGCGGTGCCCCTCGGGCTCGTCATCAAGGAAATGGCCCGCGACCGCGCCTTCTCCGACGCCGAGCGCCAGGCCGCCACCATCGGCCCGACCCTCACCATCACCACCGACCGCGAGGAACTGACCCGCGCGGTCCTGTCCACCGAACCGGGCGGCCGAGGACGGCTCGCCGTCCACGTCCCCGCCGCCGACGAGCCGGACAGCCGGCGCCTGGAGATCGGCACCCGGCGCGCCACCCGCCACGACCTGGAGACCGTACGGACGTCGGGGCGCGCCTCCATCTCCGAGGTCCCGGGCGGCTCCGCGCTGCTCCAGCCCACCGCGCTGAGCTCGGGAGACATCGCCGTCGTCGAGGTGTTCGTACCCGAGGGCGAGGTCTCCAACGGCGTCGGAACGGCCTGGCTGATGCTGGCGGGTGTCGGCATCGCGCTGATCGTCGGCTCGGTGGCGGTCGCCGACCGGCTCGGCGTACGGATGGTGGAGCCCGCCCAGCGGCTCGCCGGCGCCGCCCAGAACCTGGGGGAGGGCAGGCTGGGCACCCGGGTCCCCGAGGAGGGACCCACCGAACTGCGGTCCGCCGCAATCGCGTTCAACTCGATGGCGGACCAGGTGGTCCAACTCCTCGCCAACGAACGCGAACTGGCCGCCGACCTCTCCCACCGGCTGCGCACCCCGCTGACCGTGCTCCGGCTCAACGCCGCGTCCCTGGGCGAGGGCCCCGCCGCCGAGCAGACCCGGGCGGCGGTCGAGCAGCTGGAGCGCGAGGTCGACACGATCATCCGTACCGCCCGGGAACAGCGCCCCCAGACCCAGGGCGTGCAGTCGGGCGCGGGCGCCGGGTGCGACGCGTCCGAGGTGATCCGCGAGCGCATGGGCTTCTGGTCGGCACTGGCCGAGGACGAGGGCCGTACGGTCCGCCTCGCGGGAGTGGACCGTACGGTACGGATCCCGGTCGCCAGGCCCGAACTGGCCGCCGCAGTGGACGCGTTGCTCGGCAACGTCTTCCGGCACACCCCGGAGGGCACCGCGTTCGCCGTCGATGTGCACCACAGCGGCGACGCGGTGCTCGTCCTGGTCTCCGACGCCGGGCCTGGCATAGCCGACCCGAAGGCCGCCCTGGCCCGGGGAGCCACCGGACGCGGCGAAGGTCCGGGCGCCGTGGGCTCGACCGGCCTCGGACTGGACATCGTGCGCAGGGTCGCCGAGTCCACCGGAGGCGATCTGCGGATCGGGCGTTCGGTGCTCGGCGGTACGGAGGTCCGCATCTGGATAGGCCTCGACGGCGGCCCGTCCGAGCGCGGGCGCCGGGGGCACCGGGTGGGCAGGCGCACCGGGAAGCGGATCGGGAAGCGGCAGCGACACGGAGTGACGGGGCGGAACGCAGAGCTCCCGTAGTCACGGGGGCGGGGCTGAACCTTTAACCAGCACCGATGCGCTCCTTAAGCCAACCCTAAGAACATCAACTCAGGTCCAGGAAGCGGCTTTTGCCCGGTTCGGGGCGGCTAGCGTGCAGACGCAAACACCACCCCCCGCAGGACAGAGGCAGGAACGCGATGGGCACCAGCACGCACCGCCGTACGACGAGCACCCGCACCAAGGCCGTCGGCGCCGTCGTCGCCGCCGCAGTCATCGGTGGCACGGTCTTCGCACTCACCGGCACGGCGCAGGCCGCGGCGGTCGGGGCCACCTACACCAGGACGAGCGGGTGGACCGGCGGATACACCGGGCAGTACGTCGTCACGAACGACACCGACAAGGCCCAGGCGGGATGGACGCTGGAGTTCGACCTCCCCGCCGGTACGAAGATCGACTCGCTCTGGAACGGCGAGCACACCGTCAGCGGAAACCACGTCACGGTGAAGCCCGCGAGCTGGAACAAGGACCTCGCCCCCGGCGCGTCGGTGACGGTCGGCTTCGTCACCGCCTCGTCCGGCACGGCTGCCGATCCGGTCGACTGCCTCATCAACGAGGCCACGTGCTCCGTCGACACCGGTGCCACACCGCAGCCCAGCGGACGCCCCACGGAGACCGCGAGCCCCGCACCGACGCCCACCGCCACCGCGACCCCCACCGCCACGGAGTCGGCAACGGCCTCACCGACACCCTCCGAGACGTCCGGCGGCGGTGACGAGGGCGGCACGGCCGCGGGTGCCGGATTCGCCCCGTACATCGACACGTCGCTCTACCCCTCGTACGACCTGCTGGACACCGTCGGGAAGACCGGTGTGAAGGAGTTCAACCTCGCCTTCATCACCTCCGGCGGCAGCTGCGCCCCGCTCTGGGGCGGGGTGACCGGCCTCGGCGACGACAAGGTGGCCGGCCAGATCGACGCGCTGCGGGCCCAGGGCGGCGACGTCCGGGTCTCCTTCGGCGGTGCGGCGGGCGCCGAGCTGGCCCTGCACTGCTCCTCGGCGGGCGACCTCGCCGCCGCGTACGGCAAGGTCATCGACACGTACAAGCTCACCAAGGTCGACTTCGACATCGAGGGCGGCGCGCTGCCCGACACCGCGGCCAACTCCCGCCGCTCGCAGGCCATCGCCCAGCTCCAGAAGGAGCACCCGGGCCTGGACGTCTCGTACACCCTGCCGGTGATGCCCGAAGGCCTGACCCAGCCGGGTGTGGACCTGATCGCCGACGCGAAGAAGAACGGCGTGCGGGTCGACGCGGTCAACATCATGGCGATGGACTACGGGGCCTCGTACAGCGGCGACATGGGCGACTACGCGACCCAGGCGGCCACCGCCACGCAGGCCCAGATCAAGGGTGTGCTCGGGCTGTCCGACGCGGCGGCCTGGGAGGCCGTCGCGGTCACCCCGATGATCGGCGTGAACGATGTCACCACCGAGATCTTCAAGGTCGACGACGCCACGCAGCTGGTGAAGTTCGCCCAGGACAAGGGCATCGGCCGGCTCGCGATGTGGTCCGGCACCCGCGACAAGGAGTGCGCCGGCGGCACGAAGCCGACGGCGGACGCGTCCTGCAGCTCGATCCTCCAGGAGCCGCTGGCGTTCACGAAGGCATTCGGCGCCTTCAAGTAACCCGCCGCTCCCCACAGACCGCCACCCCCCGCGCGCATCCCGGCCGGCCCCACAACCCCCCACACCCGGCCGGGGTGCGCCCCCCTCATGTGGCCTGCGGGCCCCGAGATGTCCTTAATCGCCGGACGGGCTTGATATGCCCGTCCGGCGCTTGCATTCGCAACGCCCATCGAGCCCAGGGCCCGAACCCGCCGGACCGACCGCGCTCCCACGGTCAAGCGGAACCATCCGTCCCGTCCCCGGAGTTCGGGGAAAGAACGCGGAATCCGCCTCAAGCCCCCAGGACGCCCCCACCGCGCGCCGTCCCGTTCATCTTCCGGCGGGCGTTCCCGGCCCGAGCGGTGGTGCGGGCGCCTTCGAGAGCCGCGTCCCGAAATCCGCTCCACGGGCGGCCCTTTTCGGCGGCCCAGGCCGACCTTCCGGGTCAACACCTCTCTGACCTGCGGAAATTCGCGATCCATCGCGCCGCGCATGCAGGACGCGCGAGTTAACGCAAGACCTCTGCCGGACACGGTCGCGTGACTTGCAGGACACACTCGGGCAACGGAAGCGTCTTCAACTCTTGACACCCACCCCCTTGAGGCAGCAACCTTCCGGCATCAGCGCATGGGAGCGCTCCCATATCGAACGAGGTTTTCGCTCGTACGGGGACGGCACCGCCCATGTCATCCCCGTACCGACGGCACCCGCACCCACCAGTGCGTATGCCGAGCAGATTGAACGCCAGTCCCACCCTGGAACAAGGAGTAGTGGAATGCGCATCACCCGCACTGTCGCAGGTCGAAGCCGCAGAACCCTCGTCATGGCCACCACGGGCCTCACGGCCACCGCCCTGCTGCTCACCGGCTGCGGCGATTCCGAGTCGGACTCCGAGGGAGCCGACGCCAACGGGAAGATCACTCTGACCGTCGCCGACTTCGGCCAGTTCGGCTACAAGGAGGCGGGGCTCTTCGAGAAGTACCACGAGCTCCACCCGAACATCACGGTCAAGGAAAACGTCTCGGCCGACGAGAAGGTCTACTACCCGAAGTTCCTCCAGCAGCTCAACACGGGCAGCGGCCTGGCCGATGTGCACGGCATCGAGGTCGGCCGCGCGAAGGAACTCGTCGACACCAAGGCGGACGCCTTCGCGGACCTGTCCAAGGTCATCGACCCCGGTCAGTGGGTGACGTGGAAGGCGCTGCAGGCCACCACCGACGAGGGCAAGGTCATCGGCGCCGGCACCGACATCGGCCCGATGTCGATCTGCTACCGCCGTGACCTGTTCGAGAAGGCCGGTCTGCCGACCGACCGCGCCGAGGTCGCCGCGAAGTTCGCCGGCGGCTGGGAGGACTACCTCAAGCTCGGCGAGGAGTACAAGAAGAAGGCCCCCAAGGGCACTTACTTCATGGACTCCGCCAGCGCCATGTACAACGGCGTGGTCAGCTCGAACGAGGAGCAGTACTACGCCAAGGACGGCAAGGCGATCTACAAGGAGAGCGCCGGGGTCAAGGCCGGCTGGAACCTCGCTGCCGAGGCCGCCGACAAGAAGCTGACCCAGGGTCTCGCCCAGTTCACCGACGAGTGGGGGGCGGCCCTGCGCAAGGGCACCATCGCCTCCGTGGCCTGCCCCGCGTGGATGGCGGCCCGGATCTCCACGGACGCCGGTGACGCGTTCAAGGGGAAGTGGGACATCGCCCGCACCCCGGGCCAGACCGCGGCCAACTGGGGCGGTTCGTTCCTCGCCGTCCCCGCGAAGGGCAAGCACGTCAAGGAGGCCGGTGAGCTCGTCAAGTGGCTGACCGCGCCCGAGCAGCAGGCCGCCGTGTTCGCGGCCGCGGGTCTCTTCCCGTCGAACAAGGGTGCCTACCTGCTCCCCGCGGTGAAGACGGCCAAGCTGGAGTACTTCAACAACGCGCCGATCGGTGAGATCTACGCCGAAGAGGCCCAGGTCATCCCGGCCGCCGTGCTCGGCCCGAAGGACGGCGTCATCAAGGACACCATCTCCACCCAGATCAACAACATGGAGCAGCGGGGCACCAGCCCCGAGGACGCGTGGGACGCGGCCACCGAGGCGATCGACAAGGTGATCGGCTGATCCTCACCGGTGCGGGCGGCCGGGACGGTTTCCACCCGTCCCGGCCGGCCCGCACCGGTGCCGGTTCCCCCGACGGCACCGCGCACCTTCTCCGACACCTCTGCCGGACCTGACCAGGTCCGGCCTGCCCCTGCGGTGTCGGCACACCCCAGGGAAGGACTCCCACCTGTGGCAACCACCACCCCCACCAGGGGCGTACACGGCTCCCGGCCCAGCCGCCGCGCCCCGAAGCCCATGTCGCCCGGCCGGCAGGCCTGGCGCAGCCGGCTGTGGCGCTTCGACGACAAGGCATCGCCGTACGCCTACATCGCGCCCTTCTTCCTCGTCTTCGGGGCCTTCGGGCTCTACCCGCTCGTCTACACCGGCTGGATCGCCCTCCACCGGGTGGAGATGACCGGCCTCGACCAGATGGAATGGGTCGGCTTCGGGAACTTCAGCAAGATCCTCCAGGAGGACGAGTTCTGGACCGCGGTCAGCAACACCTTCGTCATCGGCGTCATCTCCACCGTCCCGCAGCTGATGGTCGCGCTGGGCCTCGCCCACCTGCTGAACTACAAACTGCGCGCCAGCACCTTCTGGCGCACCGTGATCCTCACGCCCTACGCCACCTCGGTGGCCTCCGCCGCCCTCGTGTTCGCCCTGGTGTTCCGGGCCGACGGCGGCCTGCTGAACTGGGTCCTCGGCTTCTTCGGCGCCGGCGAGACGAACTGGGTCAACGGCCACTGGACGTCCAACATCGCCATCGCCGTCATCGTGATCTGGCGCTGGACCGGCTACAACACGCTGATCTACCTGGCCGCGATGCAGGCGGTGCCGTCCGACCTGTACGAGGCGGCCTCGCTCGACGGGGCCTCGCGCTGGCAGCAGTTCCGCAACGTGACGATTCCCGCGCTCCGGCCGACGATCCTCTTCACGATCGTCATCTCGACCATCGGGTCCATGCAGTTGTTCGGTGAGCCCCTCCTGCTCGAAGGAGGCGCCAACGGCGCACAGGGCGGCACCGAGAACCAGTACGAGACGCTCAGCATCTACCTCTACAACTACGGCTGGAACCTCGGACACCTCGGTCCGGCCGCCGCGGTCGCCTGGGCCATGCTCGTCCTGCTGCTGCTCATTGCCGCGATCAACTGGCTCATCGGGCGCTTCGTGCGCAAGACCGCGGCCTGACGGGGAGCGATATCCATGACCACCACCAGCCCCATCACCGCTCCGGACCACCGCCGCGTCTCGAAGGCCGCGGTCCGTCACGAGCCTCCGCGCCGCCGCCGTTTCAAGCCGGGAGCGGGTCGCCAGCACCACGCGGGCCCCTTCGCCTACTTCGCCCTCGTCGTCGTCGGGCTCGGTTCGCTGTTCCCGTTGTACTGGACGCTGGTCGCCGCGTCCCGCACCCAGCAGGAGGTGCTCGACACCACCCCGCCGCTCTTCCCGGGCGGCAACCTGTTCAACAACCTCGAAGCGGCCTGGGAGCAGGCCAGCCTCGGCAAGGCCATCCTGAACACGTTCATCGTGTCCAGCAGCATCACCCTCGCGACGCTGTTCTTCTGCACCCTGGCCGGGTACGCCTTCGCCAAGATGCGCTTCAAGGGCCGCAACATGCTGATGACGATGGTCATCGCCACGCTGACGATCCCTCCGCAGCTCAGCGTCGTACCCCTGTTCATGATGATGTCCGACATCGGCTGGGGCGGTCAGCTGGAGTCGGTCATCTTCCCGACCCTGGTGAGCGCGTTCGGCGTGTTCTTCATGCGTCAGTACCTGATCGAGGCGCTGCCGTACGAGCTCATCGAAGCGGGCAAGGTGGACGGGGCGAACAACCTCCGCGTCGTGTGGAGCATCGTGCTCCCGGTCGCCCGACCGGCCATGATGGTTCTCGGCATGCTCACCTTCGTACAGGCCTGGAACGACTTCTTCTGGCCCTACCTGGCACTGAACCAGCAGAACCCCACGCTCCAGGTCGCACTCGGTCAGCTGAGCGCGTCCTACGTCCCCGACCAGAGCATCGTCATGGCGGGTGCGCTGATCAGCACCCTGCCTCTGCTCGTCGTCTTCGTGATCTTCGGCAAGCAGATCGTCGGGGGAATCATGTCCGGCGCCGTCAAGGGCTGACTTCCCGGCCCGCTCCGCTCCACCCCGGTCGTCCCGTACGGCCTGTACCTGACCACAGGCCGTACGGGCCCTCGGCCCCCTCACCCCTGTCCCTGTTCGTCCACTCTTGGGAGCGCTCCCGCATGACTGCAGTACGACCCGACATCACCCCGAAGCAGGCGCCCGAGGCAACGAACTTCCCCACGGGCTTCATCTGGGGCGCGGCCACCGCGTCCTACCAGGTCGAGGGTGCCGCCGCCGAGGGCGGCCGGACGCCGTCCATCTGGGACACCTTCAGCCGCACGCCCGGCAAGATCTACAACGGTGACACCGGCGACGTCGCCGCCGACCACTACCACCGCTACCGCGACGACGTCGCGCTGATGAAGCAGCTCGGGCTGAAGGCGTACCGCTTCTCGGTCTCCTGGTCCCGGGTCCAGCCCACCGGCCGCGGCCCCGCCGTCGAGCGCGGCCTGGACTTCTACCGCAAGCTCGTCGACGAGCTGCTGGACGCCGGCATCGCGCCCGTCGCCACCCTCTACCACTGGGACCTCCCCCAGGAGCTCGAGGACGCCGGCGGCTGGCCCGAGCGCGCCACCGCCGAGCGCTTCGCCGACTACGCCGCCATCGTCTCCGGCGCCCTCGGCGACCGCGTCGGCCTGTGGACCACCCTCAACGAGCCGTGGTGCTCGGCCTTCCTCGGCTACGGATCAGGTGTGCACGCCCCCGGCCGCACCGAGCCCGCAGCCGCGCTCCAGGCGGCCCATCACCTCAACCTCGCCCATGGCCGGGCGATCGAGGTCCTGCGCGCCCAACTCCCCGCTGCTGCGCAGGCCTCGGTCACCCTCAATCTGCACCAGGTCCGCCCGCTGACCGACAGCGCGGCCGACGCCGATGCCGCCCGCCGGATCGACGCCGTCGGCAACCGCGTCTTCACCGGCCCGATGCTGCGCGGCGAGTACCCCGAGGACCTGATCGCCGACACCTCGCACCTGGTGGACTGGTCGAAGCTGGTCCACGACGGCGACCTCGCCACCATTTCCCGCCCGGTCGACGCCCTCGGCATCAACTACTACACGCCGACCCTGGTCTCCACTCCGGTGGACGGTGCCGACTACGCGCGCAGCGATGCCCACGGCGCCAGCGACCACTCCCCGTGGCCCGGCTCCGAAGGCGTCGCCTTCCACCTCGCCGAGGGGAAGGAGCGCACCGCGATGGACTGGTCGATCGACCCCGACGGGCTCTACAACCTCCTGATGGACACCCACCGCGAGCACCCCGGCCTCCCGCTGATGGTCACCGAGAACGGTGCCGCGTTCGACGACCAGGTCTCGCCCGACGGCAAGGTCGAGGACCCCGAGCGGATCGCGTACCTGCACGGCCACCTCGACGCCGTACAGCGGGCGATCGCCGACGGAGCGGACGTCGGCGGCTACTTCCTGTGGTCGCTGATGGACAACTTCGAGTGGGCGTACGGCTATTCGAAGCGATTCGGCGCGGTGTACGTCGACTACGCCACTCAGGACCGCATTCCCAAGGCGAGTGCCCACTGGTACTCGGACGTGATCCGCCGCCACGGCCTGCCCCCGGCCGACAGCACCGTCTGACCTGCGCGAACAGCGAGACCCGGCCGAGCGCCGGGTCTCGCTTTTTTGTGCCCGCCTTACATGTTCGTCACAGGGACCCCGTAGGCTTGGGAGCGCTCCCAGAAGGTGTGGCGCTCCCGACGGGCCTGTCGGTCCGGACGAGTGTCAAGGGATCGGACAGCAGGACTTGGTTTGGCTATCCGGCTGTGAGAAATTGACCGCGAACGGGAGGCAGCCATGGCGGCAGCGCGAGTACGGAGTGGCGGGCGGCCCACGCTCGAAGAAGTAGCGGCACGGGCCGGAGTGGGGCGGGGCACGGCCTCACGCGTCATCAACGGCTCGCCACGGGTCAGTGCACAGACCAGGGAGGCGGTCGAGGCGGCCGTCGCCGAGCTGGGCTACGTACCCAACCGGGCGGCCAGAGCGCTCGCCGGGAACCGGACGGACGCCATCGCCCTCGTCGTACCCGAGTCCGAGACCCGGTTCTTCGCCGAGCCGTACTTCTCCGACATCGTGCGAGGGGTGGGTGAGGCCCTCGCCGACACGGAGATGCAGCTGCTGCTGACCCTGGCGGGCAACGACCGGGAGCGCCGCCGGCTGGCCCAGTACCTGACCGCCCACCGGGTCGACGGCGTCCTGCTGATCGCCGTCCACGCCGACGACCCGCTGCCGGAGCTCCTCGAACAGCTCGGCATGCCCTCCGTGATCAGCGGCCGCAGGCACGCCGCGGAGCCGCTGCCGTCGGTCGACTCCGACAACTTCGAAGGCGCACGCGCGGCGGTCGACCACTTCATATCGCGAGGCCGCACCGCCATCGCCACCATCACCGGACGCCTCGACGTGTACGGCGCGCAGCGCCGCCTCGACGGCTACCGCAAGGCCATCGCCGCCGCGGGCCTCGACCCCGACGAACGGCTCATCGCCCCCGCCGACTTCACCGAGGAGGGCGGCGCCCGCGCCATGCGGGAACTCCTGGCCCGCCGCCCGGACGTCGACGCGGTCTTCGCCGCCTCCGACGTGATGGCGGCAGGCGCCCGCCAGGTCCTGCGCGAGTCCGGCCGCCGCATCCCGGACGACGTGGCCCTGATCGGCTTCGACGACTCCGCCGTGGCCCGCCACATGGACCCCCCGCTGACGAGCGTCCGCCAGCCGATTGAGGAGATGGGCCGCACGATGACCCGGGTCCTGCTCCAGGAGATCGCGAACCGCACGGAGGAAGGCACGGAGGAGCGGCCGAGGATCGTGCTGCCCACGGAGCTGGTGGTGCGCGAGTCGTCCTGACCCGCGGCTGCGCCGGGTCCCCGCTTGCGGGGGCGGCGGAGCTTTCACAACTTCTCCATGAATCCCTCATCCGGCCGCTAGGGTTCCCCGTGTACGGCGAATGTGTGACGCACCACACAACGTCACACAGCGAGCTGCCGCGCGTGCGTTCTGGCCCGGCAGGCATTGGGGGGCCACATGCAGGATCTGGTCAAGGGCGCCAACATCGGACTGGCCGCACTGAGCGAGGACGTCAGCTCCGTGGTGATGAGTCTGGGCTGGAGCAGCACCACGGGGGAGGGGGACGCGGACGTCTCCGTGCTCCTCCTCGACGGCAACGGCAAGGTCCGCAGCGATGTGGACTTCTGCTTCTACAACAACCCGATCGCGGGCAACGGAAGCGTGCAGTTGCTCGGCAAGACGCCCACCGCCGACGGCAACGAGGACCGCATCAGTTTCGATCTTGACGCGGTACCGTCCGAGGTCGAGCAGATCGTCGTGGCCGCGAGCCGGTACGGCGGATCCCGGTTCGGAGATCTCAACGACCTCCACCTGACGCTCGCGGACAGTGCCGGTGACGGACTGGTCCAGTTCTCCATCGAGGACGCCGGCGCGGTGAGCGCCTTCATTTTCGGTGAGCTCTACCGCCGCACCGGCGAGTGGAAGTTCCGGGCTGTCGGACAGGGTTACGAGTCCGGGCTGGCCGGCTTGGCGACGGACTTCGGAGTCGACATCGACGACGATGCCGGGGACGAAGATCCGGAGGACGGCGCCGAGGAGGAGCTCCGCGGGCCGGCCGGAGACCATGCAGTGGCTGTCCCCTCGCCGCGGATCCCGGAACCGGCGCCCGCGGGCCCCGTGGTCCCGGCGGTCACCGTGAGCGCCGAGGAGGCGCTGCCTGCGGAGCCGAAACCGCGCGCCCGGCCGCGCACGGCCAAGAGGAAGGTGACTCTCCCCAGGACCGCGAAGAAGTCACTCGCCGAGAACGACTCCTGGAGGACAGCCAGGCTCTTTCCGCTCTCGGTCCTCAGGAGCGACCGTGAACGGGAGACGCGAGCCACCTCAGTACTTCTGTCGGTGATGGCCCAGGTGCCTGAGTTCGGCCGGCGGCTCACGGCAGGGTTCGGAGCTCCCGCAGGGCGCATGGAGACGTTCACCGAGGTATCGCTGCCGCACGGCGACTCGCCCCGGCGGCCGGACGGAGTGATTCGTGTCGAGCGGGCGGGAAAACTGTGGACGGCCCTCGTCGAGACGAAGACGAACGGCAACGCCCTCAAGCCCGACCAGGTTCAGGCTTACATGGACATCGCAGCCCGGCGTGGTTACGAGGCCGTCATCACCCTGTCCAATGACGTGGCGCTCGAAGGCAGTCCTCTCGTCGACGTGAGGATCGACGGCCGACGCAAGCACAAGGTCGCCCTCTGGCACCTGTCCTGGGCAGAGGTCGCCCATCAGGCACAGATGCTGATCCGGCACGAGGGGGTGGACAACGCCGCCCACGCGTGGCTGCTGCAGGAGCTTCTGCACTACCTCCAGCACGAGCACTCGGGCTGCCACGGGTTCCAGAACATGGGCGCCGCGTGGGTACCGGTCCGCAAGGGAATCGACGACGAAACCCTCTGCCAGGGCGACCCGCGAGCCATGGAAGTCATCGAGAACTGGGAACGGCTGATCCGGCAGGTCTGCCTGCGGCTCGGCGGGGAGCTGGGGCAGAAGGTGCTGCCCGTCCAAAGGGCAAAACGCGGAGCTGACCCCCGCGCACGCCGTGCCGATCTCGCCGACCAGCTCTGTTCCCAGGGACGGCTCCACGCCGAACTCCGTATCGACGGAACACCCGGAGTCCTTGCCATCGCCGCCGATCTGCGAACGGGCAAGCTCCGTACCTCGATCGAGGTGGCGGCGTCCGACCAGGGCTATCCGCTCAGTCGGGCGAAGCGGCTCATTCGCCAGCTCGCCGCCGCTCCGGCGGACCTGCACATCGAAACACTCGTCGAAGGCGACGGCACAGGCCCACGGGGAACGCTGGAGCGGCTGCGCCCCGAGCCGGCCGACATACTCCCGAAGAGCGGTGCGGACATCAGCGGCTTCCGCCTCTCCCTGTTCAAGGGCATGGGCAGCAGCCGCGGCAACGCGGAGTCAGGCTTCATCCGCAGCGTCGACGAGGCGGTCGACCGGTTCCACGCCACCGTGATCGCGCAACTGGAGACCCGCGGGGGACGCCGCCGCGGGAGCGGCGAGCCGGTGGCCTCCGGTTGACTCGCGTACGACAGGTGCGGCCGTCGGGGCGCTCCGCCGGAGCAGCGTGATCTCGTGTTCCGGGCAGTGCGCCCCGACGCTGTCCTCGTCCGGGAATTCGTGGTCACCTCCGGGACACCGGGTCACTGCCGCGCCTCCTGCCAGGCCAGCCGTAGTTCGGAGGCTGACCTGCACCGTCCACCGGTCCGGCAGGTGATGCAGTCCAGGGTGTGGTCGAGCATGGCACGGTATCCGGGATCTGTAGACCGGCACTCGCGCCTCGCACACTCTGCGGCCTCGGCGCAGGCGCGAGGGAACCACCAGTACGCGGCTCCGCGCTCCGGCCGGTGGCGTCGGTCGCCCAGGCTGATCCCGGTTCCGACGGTCAGGACAGTGCCGCACCAGACGCAGGACCAGCCACGTAGTTGCTGATCCGTCAGTGAACCGACTGATGGCAGTTGTCTCAAGGCGGCCATGGCATGTCCCGGTTCGTCGGCGATCAGATACGAGATCACCGTGCCGGGTACGAAGGGCATGAACGCTCACACTTCGGTGAGCGTCGACTGCGTGGGAACTGGCAGGTCGGCTACAGACCGATCCAGGCCGACATGTGGCCCAGAGTGTCCGAGGTGCGCCGGGAGAGGTGCACCAGCCCTGCGATGGTTTCCCGGGCGCCAGGGTGGTACCGGGTCTGTTCCGGTGCCGTTCGCCTTGCCTCGACGAGGCTGCCCAGTGCCGCCTGCAGTCGTCCCGTCTCCATTTCCGAACGAGCCCGGTCCAGGAGGAAGTGTGCTCGCCTCGATGGAGGGAGAGTCGGGGGAAGGCTGATATGCCGAGCCTGTTCCAATGCGCTGTCGTAGTGCCGCATTTCCACCGCTGCTGACATGTGGTGGAGAGCCACGTTTGTAGGTCCGAAACTGAGCCAGTGGATCTCCGCAGCGTCGCCGGAGCGTTCCGCGCAGCGTGTGGCCTCCTCGATGTGCGCGTCGACGGTGCTCTGCTGGCGGGCGCGGGCTGCGATGACGGAACCTCCCAAGTGCAGTTGGCCGGTTACGACAACGGCCTCCCGGGTCCGCTCTGCGTCGGCCACGATGTGATGACCGGCAGAGATGAGCCGCTGACCGATGAGGTACTCCCCCTCGCGGAAGTAGACCAGCGCGCGCATGTACTGGCGGATCGCGGACAGGCACGGATCGGAAGCGCGATGAGCGGCCCAGTCCATCCGATCGAGAGCGACGCTCGACAGGTCGTAATAGCCGAGTTTCACCGAGATGTCGTGTGCGCTCCGGTATGCGGAAGCGAGCGCTCGCCAGAGCTGTGTCGACTCGGTGCGCCAGGCCGCTGTGGTCAGCTCCGTGATGGTGGCCGGGAGCATCCGGGCCGCGTTCCGCAGGTGCGCACCGCGGACGAGGGCGCAGAGCCGCTCGGCAGCAGTCATCAGCTCAGTGGCGGGCTTTTCAGGAATCGCGTCGTCGGCGCCCAGGTCGTACAGGTCGAGGGCTTCGCGGATGGGACGTACGAGCTCGGACAGGCGGTCCTGCTGAAGCTCGGTCACGTAGGGCTGCCCGGTGAGCACGGTGACATCGACCCGCAGCGTCTGCGCCACAGCCGCAAGGAAGTCCGGGTGTGCGGGCTTGGCGCCGCACTCGACCTGGTTGAGGAGGCTGTAGGAATACGGGAGTCGGGCCGCGAGCTCCCTCTGCGTCAGTCGGGCGAGTTTCCTCTGCTCCCTGATGCGGGAGCCGGCGCAGGCATCGATCGGTCCGGGCATGTGGACTCCGTTCCTGACGTCTTCTCTCAGGACGTTACCCAGGCAGCTGCGCGCTGGTCCTGGCATTGCCCGTTGCTCCCCCGCACGGGGACAGTTGCATGCCGTGGTGCCGATGGATGAGATGGGCGCATGAAGACTCTGTACCTGTTCGGCTCCGCTGCCCCGCCCGTCCTCGAGATGGCTGCGATCGTGGAGGAAGGGCAGGCGCGGGGGTGGCGCGTGTGCCTGGGACTGACTCCCACGGCCATGCGGTGGGTGGGGACCCAGGTGACGGAGCTGGAACGGTTGACGGGGCACCCGGTGAGGTCGCAGTACAAGTTGCCCGGGGAGCCCGACGTGTGGCCGCAGGCCGATGCGATTCTCTTCGCACCGGCCACCTTCAACACCGTCAACCAGTGGGCACTCGGACTCACTTCGTCCTTCGTGGTCGGAGTGGTCGCCGAGGGCCTCGGAAAGGGCATCCCCATCGTGACCATGCCGTGTGTGAACGCTGCTTACGTCCAGCACCCGCAGTTCGACCGGTCGGTGGACACCTTGCGAAAGGCTGGGGTGACGGTGCTGTACGGGGAGGGAGGCTTTGTGCCGAATCAGCCGGGGGAGCGGCGACCCGAGGGCTTTCCGTGGAGCCTGGCACTGGGCGCCGTGGGCGGGATCCTGAACGGCTGACCGAAGCTCGTACGGAGCTCCCGTGAACGGGGGCGGCCCTGCCACGTCGGGGGAGAGCGCGGC
Source organism: Streptomyces sp. NBC_00683 (assembly GCF_036226745.1). Taxonomy (NCBI): domain Bacteria; kingdom Bacillati; phylum Actinomycetota; class Actinomycetes; order Kitasatosporales; family Streptomycetaceae; genus Streptomyces; species Streptomyces sp. NBC_00683. The sequence continues at coordinate 5,526,412 of NZ_CP109013.1, forward strand.
AGGACCGTTGTGTCGAATGCCCGGGAGTCGCGCTTCCATGCGGTGCGGAGTGCTCTGTGGCCTGTCTCACGCGTGGGCCGGTGCACGATCGGCCCGTGACCTGGCCACTCGTTGCGCCCCGAGGCGTCGTGGCGCCTTTGCGGCAGGCGTCACAGGAGGCCGGGTGCAGTCTCCTGGGCGGGTTCCTCGGATGCCGGGTGATCCGGACCGTCCGCCGGGGCGGCGGCACGCAGCGCCGCTTCGACCCGGCGGTTGCTGGTCATGGATGCCGTGACGGCCGTCATCGCCAGGAGGAGGCCGGCGGCGGCGTAGAGCGGGGTGCGGATGTCGTAGGTGGTGGCCAGCCAGCCGCCGAGGAAGGCCCCCATGGGGGCGGCGCACATGGCCAGCATGCGGGAGGTGGAGGCGACCCGGCCCATGAGGTGGGCCGGGACGATCGCCTGCCGGAGGGAGGGCGCGAGCACCATCGTGGCGCCCATGCCGGCCCCGCAGACGGCGAGCGCCAGCCCGGCCACGTACGGGTTCGGGGCAGCGGCAAGGCCAAGGATGGCAAGCCCTTCGACTGCGGCCGTGCAGGTCAGCGCTGTGCCGGTGCCGAGTCGTCGGCCGAGGTAGGAGGCGATGCCCGCACCGAGGAGGCCGCCGGTGGCCTCCGCCGTGAGGAGCAGGCCGAAGCCGTAGGTGTCGATGCCGAGGCGTTCGTGCGCGAAGAGGGCGAGGACGGTCTCCACGGCGAGGAAGGCGACGTTCCCGACCGCCGGGCGGAGCGCGAGCCCGAGCAGCAAACGGTCCCGGAAGACGTACGAGGCGCCGGCCCGCGCCTGCCGAAGCAACGACTCGCGGACCTCCGGCACGGGCCGGGGTACGGCGGGCAGCGTACGTACGAGCAGTGCGGAGAGCGCGAACGACACCGCGTCGGCGAGCAGCGGAACCGCCCGCCCGAGCGCGAGCAGCGCACTGCCGGCAGGCGGCCCCGCGAAGCCGGACATGGCGGTCTGGGCGCCGCGCAGGCGAGAGTTGGCGCGCTCCAGGAGTTCGGGGTCGCGGCCGAGCAGATCCGGCAGATAGGCCGTGGCGGCCGTGTCGAAGAAGAGTCCGCCGAGGCCGAGCACGAAGGCGACGGCCGCGAGCAGCGGAATGCTCAGCACGTCGAGCGCGGCTGCTGCCGCCGGTATCACGAGCAGCACCGCACGCGCCGCGTCCACGACCCACATCGTGCGCCGGCGGTCCCAGCGGTCCACCAGCGCACCGCCGAGCACCCCGAAGAGCAGCCACGGCAGCGTCCCCGCGGCCGTGACGACGGCGAGCGCCATCGGATCCCGTGTCAACGTCAACGCGAGCAGCGGCAGTGCCGCGTGCGACACCCCGTCACCGAGCGAGGAAACCGTCTGCGCAGTCCACAGCCGTCCGAACCCGGTCGGCAATTTCCTTATGTCTGACGTCACTTGGCGTCCCCCTCTTTCTCCTTGCGCGGTGCCGGGTGGAAGAGAGCGAAGACGAGTGACGCGTCCGGCAGCGACGGATCGGACAGCTTCTGGTACTCGTCCGCCAGTGCCTCCAGCCGCGCCCCAAGCTCCGCGAACTGCTCCTCGGTGAGCCGCAGATGCGCCATCCGTACGTGCCGCTCGTCCGTCTGCGATGCCTCCAGGTCCGCCACCGCATGGCGCATCAGCATGTCCGGCCCTCCCTCGCCCGGATCCGGCAGCGCGATCGACCGCGCTGCCATCGCGTAGTACCGCTCGGTGACCCCCCGCACCTTCCGCGTCCGCACGACCTTCACCAGGCCGGCCCGCTCCAGCAGTCGTATGTGGTAGCTGGAACTCCCCTTCGCAAGACCCACCCGCTCGGCGATCTGCGTGATCGTCGCGGGCTCGAAGCGGAGCGCGGCCATGATCCGGTGGCGCGTGAGATTGGAGACGGCGCGCAGCTGCTCGTCAGTGGTGACGTGAAACGTCTCGGGGAGGTCATCGGTAGGCATGTGAGCAATGGTCAACGATTCTTGACCATTGAGCAAGGGGGTTTTCGCGTGGACTTCCAGAATCTGCGAGCGGGAACGCCCGCAGCGCGGTGTCGTCGAACTCCCTCTGGAAAAACGGCAGTACGGAGGGCTCGCAGGCGGGGCGTGGCTGGAGGGCGGCCCGGAACTTCTCCATGCAGGCCCATGCCGGACCGCGCGTCCCTGCCGCAATCGAGCCGTCAGGCGGCCCGGGCCGAGTCGGTGCGGCAGTCGCGGCAATGGCCGGGCTCCCGTGCCCGAAAGGCGCGGTCGCAGCGGTCGCAGTTCTGGAGCGGGATCAGGATGACGCTGCGGCGAGCAGGGGCAAGGTCCTGGGCTCCGGGCAGCGGGGGCGGGAGGAGCGTCGTGATCCGGTGCCGGAGAAGCTTCGCCGGGTGCTTCAGCGGAACCGGCAGGTCGGCGGTGAGGGCGTGGCGGACGGTGTCGGGGTGGGCGTCACGTTCGAGCCACGCGGTGACCCCGGGTGCGAGTGCGTCGATGTCGTGCTCGGAGAGGACGAGTTGGGGAGTGTGCCGGCGCAGGTCGGCGAGGAGCGCAGCTGCTGTTCGGTGCAACTCCGGGGAGTGTGCCCGCGGCTGGGGGAGCGGCGCGGGTGGTGTCCGGCGTGCGGTGGGCGCCGGTACGAGGACCGGTGCGGGTACGAGGACCGGTGCGGGCTCCGGTGCGGCCTTGGCGGGAACGGCCTGCGGTGGGGGTACTGGAGCCGGGGTGCACTGCGGCGGTGGAGCGGGGGCCGGGACGGGGTCGACCGGTGGCGGCGCGGGCGGCGGTGCGGTGGATACGTGGGCGCCCGGCTGGTTGTACGAGACCGTGCGGGTCGTGATCCGGCCGTCGGGGAGGCGCACGCGGCTGCGGTGGAGGTAACCGGTGGCTTCGAGTTCGCGCAGGGCGGCGGCGATGCGGGTCTCACTGTCGGGGAAGCGGGCGACAAGGACCTTGATGCCGATCCTCGTTCCGGCGGGCAGCGATTGGATGTGCACGGCAAGCCCGATCGCGACGAGTGAGAGGCCGCGGTGCTGGCTGAGGTGGTTGCCGATGACCGTGAATCCGGCGGCGTGCCGGACGTTGACGTGGATGACACCGGACGACGGTGTGCCGCCCCCGGATGCGGAGGTCGGGGCGCACGGGGGCGCGGTAATCTGCTGGGTATCCATCGGGAAGCGATCTCTTCCTCGGTGGTCAGGCCCTCGATCGGGATTCGCTGTCCCGGTCGGGGGCCGTCGCATGTCTGTGGTTGTCGCGGCGAGCATATGCCAGCCAACCCACCTCAAATCCAGCTGAGTTGCCATAAGTCACCCTTGTGAGTGACGGCGGCCGGGGTGGGGTCGGGTTTGGGTGGGGAGGGTAATTTCCCTGGTCCTTTAAAGCATTTACGTCGTGCGTGGCCGCGTCCCGGGCAACCGGGTCGTGGGTTTCCGCGACCCGGTGAAGGAGTTCCCGTCAGTAACAGCGACAACCAGCCACTCACGCAGAGATGCCGCCACGCTAAATGCGCCAGAGATGGCTTCAGTTGCAATGCCCTGAACTGCTCTGACCGCCTTGTGAGGTGTCGGGTGGCCATCGTCGATAGGGGTGCAAATGGGTAGATGGCGGCTCCCCGGCGATACGGCGTGAAAGTCGCTGCCACTCCCTTGCAGGAACGATTTACGTTTGTGGCCGTGGCGAAATACGAGAAGTTTCGCCACGCCCTCTCAGAAATACCCGCGGCAGAACGCATGCCCCTGGTGAGTCGCACTTACCCAGGGAGCATCATGAAGTTCGCGTATTTCGCTCGCCCCCGCGTGGCGGATGGTTCACCCCCATCACCCATGCTCGGCCGGACGGCGACGGCCCTGGGCATTGCCGCTGGTTGCTACGCCATCACCATGGCGGTGCTGGGCACGACAATCAGCTTGTTCCTGGCGGATGCTGTTCGCGTGGGGCCGGAACTCATCGGCTTGTACTTCACAGGCTGCGCCGTGGCCGCCATTGCGATCAACCTGGCCGCAGGATGGCTGTCCGACCGGCTGGCCGACAGAAGGGTCGCACTCGCCGCGACCGCACTGGCCGGGGTCGCCGGTGCGTTGATTTTCATCGAGGTCCGGAACTATGCGGTGGTATTCGCGACGGGGGCCGTGCTCCTCGGTCTGAATGACGCATACATTTCCCAGTTGTTCGCGTACGTCAAGGAGTTCGCCGAGTCCACCGGTAGGGAAGTGACTCCGTTCAGTTCCGCAGTGCGGTCGGTCTTCTCCGCCGGGTGGGTAATCGGCCCGCCGGTCGGATTCCTTCTGCTGACACAGATCGGTTTCGGCCTCATGTACGCGGGCGCCGCGGCTCTGCTCCTGCTGACCGCACTGCTCGGCCGCTGGTTCCTCCCCGCCCTTCCTTCGCCGCCCGGGCCGACGGCCAAGGACAACGCGGATGGCCGCTCGTCCGGGCTGCGCCGCGTCTATGCCACCGTGCCGCGCCGCACGTGGCTGCTGCTCGGATCGGTCACGGCGGTCAACGTGGCGAATCAGATCTATCTGATCAACATCGCCCTGTACGTCACCGGAGAGCTGCACCTGTCAGCGGCTCCGGTCGGGCTGATGGCCGGGACCTGCGCGGCACTTGAGATTCCGCTGATGATCACGGTGGGCCGCCTGGCCGACCGCATCGGGAAGATGCGCGTCATGGCCGCCGCCCTGGTCGTCGCCGTCATGTTCTTCTGCCTGCTGCCAGTGGCCGGCTCCGTACCGGTCCTCATCGCCCTGCAGTTGCCGAACGCCGTGTGGATCGCGGTGATGATGAGTGTCCCGATGGTGGTGGTGCAGCAAGAGGTGCCCGGAGGAGCCGGCACCGCATCCGCGCTCTACTCGTCCACCTTCCCGGTTGCCCAACTGCTGGCCGGGGCCATCACCGGGGTGGTCGCTGCACAGGCGGGATACCGAAACGTGTTCTGGTTCTGCGCCTGTCTCGTCGCGCTCGCCCTCGTGCTTCTCCTCTGCCGAATGGCTTCCCGGAACCCGACCGGCATCCGGCACCGCCCCATGCGATGACGATCGGCAGAAACGCGGCGGTCCAGCGGATCGGTCGGAGCAGACCGGTTCAGGAACCGGGGAGCAGGCGGGTTTCGGCGGCCGGCAGCCCCTTGGTCCACCAGTGGCCGTATTGGCTGTAGACCCTGGGGTCGCGGTCCGCGAGGAGCGTCGTGAGCGACCCTGCCTCTGCGGCCAGTCCCTGCCAGACGTGGTCGGGCAGGGGGTGGAAGGCGCCTGCCTCGATCCCCCCGTCCACGGGACGCCAGACTCCGGCCACGTAGCCGTCGACCAGCAGGGTGGGCAGCACGTCTCCGTTCACCCGGGTCACATGCTTGCGGTAAGCGGGTGGGACGACGCGGCTGCGATCGGCGTACGCCAGCAGGGTGCTGTCCCACATCGCCATCAGCCTGGGCGGGGCCGGAGTGTCCTCGGCCGGCCGTGGCGCACCAGGGATGTCGTACATCACCGTGCCGTCGGGGCCCTCCAGCTGTTCGAGCTCGTCGGCGAGCGCCCGCACCGCCGTCCTGACCCGGGCCCGCTGGACCAGCGCGAACTGTGCCATGTCCGCCACCGACGCCGGCCCGAAGCCCTCCAGGTAGCGGCGGATCAGGGTCTGGAGACCCACGGCGGCAGCGTCAGGACCGGTCAGCACCGGCTGCGTGCCTGCTGCCGCGACGTACGACTGCTGGGTACCGAACGACCAGGGCCCTCCGACGGGCGCGTGCCACAGCGGCGCGTACTGCCGCAGCAGCCGCCAGGTCACCGGCTCCCTCGGCGCGCCCACCCGCTCGTCGAGCCACCCCCGGATCTCGGCGGAGGTCCGTGGCCGGTCGGCGTACTTCAGCAGATCCGGGACGAGCGCGTCGGCGTCGCCGGGGGTGAGCCCGGACGCCGTGAAGCGGGAGCCGAGTCTGGAGGCGCGCACCGTCGGCTCCACGGCCTCGCGGAAGGCCGGGAAGTCCTCCGCGTGGACCATGTGCAGAGTGATCCGCATCAGCGTCGACCTGACTGCCTGGAAGCCGGCCACGGCGGCGTCGAGGCCGGCCGGGTCGAAGCCGCCGATCCGGTTCCACAGCGCGAGGTACGGCGAGGCGGGGTGCTGTGCCTGCAGGGCGACGACCCGGCGCACCGCGTCGACGACGTCGAGCGACTCGCGGCCGAGCAGCAACTGCCGGGCGAGCGTGGAGCGGTTGAGAGCACGAGCAGTGATCGCCATGCCGGGATTCTCTCGTTCGGCCACGCCGTACGGAACCCGGACCGACCGGTTGCTGTGAGTCCGTACGCCCGCGCCGGACATGACCGGTCCTGCACGGACGGTCACTCTCGGTCGGGAGGAGGCCCGGTGCTCCGGGGGCCGGGTGGGCATGAAGAAGGGCCGGTCTGTTTTCACAGACCGGCCCTTGATCAATCAGGGTGAGTAACGGGACTTGAACCCGCGACATCCTGGACCACAACCAGGTGCTCTGCCAGCTGAGCTATACCCACCATGTCGTCCGGTTCGTTTCCGACCGGCCGAGAAAAAGTGTACAGGGTCCGGGAGGGTGCTCGCGCCCGAGTTCTTCCGGACCGGATCACGGGCCCCGCAGGGCCCGTGACCAGGGGCGTTTTCCTACTGCCCGGCGGGCGGTGCGTGGCGCGCCGCGATCTCCTTGGCATGCGCCGAGTCCGGGCCGGGCTGCGGGACGAAGACCGCGTCCCGGTAGTAGCGGAGCTCCGTGATCGAATCGCGGATGTCCGCCAGTGCCCGGTGGTTGCCGTTCTTGTCCGGACTGTTGAAGTACGCCCTCGGGTACCAGCGGCGCGCCAGTTCCTTGACCGAGGACACATCGACGATCCGGTAGTGGAGGTACCCCTCCAGTGACGGCATGTCCCGCGACAGGAAGCCGCGGTCGGTGCCGACCGAATTCCCGCACAGCGGGGCCTTGCCGGGCTCCTTCACATGTTCGCGTACGTAGGCGAGGACCCGCTCCTCGGCGTCTGCCAGGGTCGTGCCCCCGGCGAGCTCGTCGAGGAGGCCCGAGGCGGTGTGCATCTGCCGCACCACCTCGGGCATGGTCTCCAGGGCCGCGTCCGGCGGGCGGATCACGATGTCGACCCCTTCGCCGAGCACGTTCAGTTCCGAGTCGGTGACCAGTGCGGCCACCTCGATGAGTGCGTCGTCCGTCAGCGAGAGCCCGGTCATCTCGCAGTCGATCCACACCATGCGATCGTTCATGGCCCCACCCTACGGGGCACTCCGCTGCCCCGGCAGGGTCGGGCGCCCCGGAACGTACGACTCGGGACCCGGTTTCAGCTGCTCCGCGTGACCGCCGGAGGTCGCAGCCGCGGTGACGGGAGACGGGCCGGGCGAGGCCGCCGCAGCGGTCCGCCGGCTCGGTGCCGGGCCCTGGGCGGGCACGGACGTCTCCAATACCGTGGCGACGCTCTCCAGCGCCCCGCCCTGCGGACGACGGGCCCGGTAGGCGGCCCGGTACGCGGCGGGGGAGGAGCCCAGCTGGCGGCGGAAGTGCCCGCGCAGCGCAACCGGCGAGCGGAAGCCGCAGCGGCCCGCAACCTCGTCGACCGAGTAGTCGGAGGTCTCGAGCAGCCGCTGCGCCTGCAGCACGCGCTGGGTGATGAGCCACTGGAGCGGTGCGCTGCCCGTGAGCGAACGGAACCTGCGGTCGAAGGTCCGCCTGCTCATGTAGGCGCGCGCGGCCAGCGTCTCCACGTCGAACTGCTCGTGGAGATGCTCCAGCGCCCAGGCCACGACCTCGGCGAGCGGGTCGGAGCCGATCTCTTCAGGTAAAGACCTGTCGAGGTAGCGCTCCTGACCGCCACTGCGCCGTGGCGGTACGACGAGCCGACGGGCCAGGGCCCCGGCTGCTTCTGTGCCATGGTCGGTACGGACTATGTGAAGGCATAGATCGATTCCGGCCGCCGTTCCGGCGGAGGTGAGCACATCTCCGTCGTCGACGAACAGCTCACGCGGATCGACGTGCACCGACGGATAGCGCTTGGCCAGCGTCGGTGCGTACATCCAGTGTGTGGTGGCCGGGCGGCCGTCCAGCAGGCCGGCCGCGGCGAGGACGAAGGCCCCCGTGCACAGTCCGACGATGCGTGCGCCCTCCTCGTGGGCGCGCCGCAGCGCGTCCAACGCCTCAGCGGGCGGCGGCGATGTGATGGACCGCCAGGCGGGCACCACGACGGTGCCTGCCCTGCTGATCGCCTCCAGGCCGTACGGCGCGCTGAGTTCGAGCCCGCCCGTGGTGCGCAGCGGTCCCTCCTCGCCCCCGCAGACCAGCAGGCGGTAGCGCGGAACGCCCGCGTCCTGCCGGTCGATTCCGAAGACGGAGAGCGGGATCGAGCTCTCGAAGATAGGGCCACCACTGAACAGCAGTACGGCTACAACTTCCCGGCGTCGCCGCCCGGTCAGCTTCCGTGCGGCCTCCGTTGCGGCGGCGGAGTCCTGGCTCATGACGCTAAGCCCCCCTCGGTGTTCGCGTCTCCCTGGTCCCTACGGGCCTGTCGCTCCTGCACGTTTCCCCTCGGTCTCGCACGCGTCCCCAGTCCTCGACACTCATGATCGAATCTACTGCGTTCCGCGGTGCCGACGTGACACGTTTCCCCACCGGCACTATGTCGACAAGGCAACTTGGCCCGAAGCATTCGATCACGAAGCGTTTCACTCACGAGCCCCTCAGGGAAGTGCGCATAGCGATCATGGCCCGTCCCCGTTGGGTCAAAGCGTACCGCGCGGTCTATTCCTGCCTGCTGGCACGTGGGTTGGTCGGCCAAAACGCCAAGGAAGTAAGGGCAATGTGAAGTTGGCTGAAAAGTAGTGGTTGCGTGCGCGGATTCCAGTCATGCGACCGGCGCACCACCTCATGTATCAGCAGCCTCCATGCGCCCTTGGGGCTCCCGGGGGCCGTTCTGCCCCCGGACGGGAACGAGGCGGAGCCGCCCGGTGGCACGGCGTGACGGCCCGGTCGGCGCGCTGTGCGTCGCATCCGGCCGTCTGCGGCCCTTCCGGCCTTCGCGGCCGGAAGGAACGGGGGGTGGGAACGCCTCCGCGTCGCGCGAGCTGGATGTACGACACAACCGGCATTGCCATACGGGGCCGGCTCGGGCATGCTCCCTCCATCGCCGCAAGCACTTTGCGAGGTTCTGGGCGGTGAAGGAGTGGCGCCGTACCCTTGGGGGTAGGGGGTTGGGAAGATGATTCCCGGACACAGCTTCATCCATGAACGAACCTCCGAACCGCTCTCTCCTCACGAGGACTCTCTTCGCCGAGACACCGATGGCCGGTCACGAAATCCCTGAACCCGCAGACCGCAAGCAGGTAGCCGACCCACGGTCGGAACCGCAGACGGTCCCCGAGTCGCGCCCCTCCTGCGATCCGGCCTTCCGTCATGGGGTCGTGGTCGGTTTTGACGGCTCCACGTCCAGCGAACGAGCCCTCGCGTACGCCATCGGCATGGCGAACAGGCTCGGCTCCGGGCTGATCATCGTCCACGTCGCCAACCGGCTGCCGACCACCGTCTGGGCAGGCTGCGAGCCGCCCGTCTTCGTCGACGTGCCCGACCACCGCACGGAGGTCCTGGGGCTCGAGCTGGCCTGCGCGGACTACCTCGCCGAGGTGCCGTGGGTGCTCGTGGAGCGCGGTGGCGACATCTGCCACGAGCTGGAGGAGGTCGGCCGGGAGTACTCGGCCGACGCGATCGTCGTCGGCTCCACGCACGGCATCGTTGGGCGGATCTTCGGCTCGGTGGCCGGCCGTCTCGCGCGGCGCGCCCAGCGCCCGGTCATCGTCATCCCCTGAGGCGTTTCCCGAAACGCCGCTGCGCTCCCTGACGCTGACGCGGCTGAAGTGCTGCTCCGCCCCCCGGCCCTCCCTGACCGGGCGTCAATCCTATTCGGCACGCGGTGAATTCACTCGTGCGCAGAGGTGGATTGTGCGCTTGTGAAGGGTATCTGTACTGCAACAGGTAGCAGCAGCACAGCAGTTGAAGGGAGCCCGCCGTGGACAACGACGTCTCTGCGGGAAGTGCCAGTATCACCACCCTCGGCCATCTCGCCCTGGGTCTCACTCTGTTGGCGTTCGGCATCGGTCACACCGGGGTCATCGACGGTGTCACCGCGGCCGACGCCGTGTCGCTCGCGCTCTATGTCGGCGGCATCGCGCTGTTCGTCGCGGGACTCCTGGAGTTCCGCGCGTCCAACGCCTTCGCCGGTACGGCCTTCGCCGGCCTCGGCGCCTTCTGGTTCACCTGGGGCACCGGTGCCGGTTCGACGGTCTCGGACCATGCGGCAGGGCTCTTCCTGCTGCTCTGGGCCCTCTTCGCGCTGAGCCTGACCCTGGGGGCGGCCGGTGGAGGTCTGCTCACCCAGGGGACGTACGGGCTGCTCTTCCTGGGGCTGCTGCTCCTGGGCGTCGGGCAGTACGCCGGCAGTGACGGGCTCGGCAAGGTCGGAGGCTGGGTGGCCGCCGTGGCCGGGCTCGCCGCCTGGTACGGGGCGACGGCGGCGCTGGCCAAGTGGCCGACCGCGGTACCCAAGCGCGCTGCCGGCCGGGGCGTGACGGCCACCGGCTAGCAGCCGGGCGGGGCGCCTCGGGCGGCCCCCGTCCAACGGGAGAGAGCGGCCCCCGCACCCTTGGTGGCGCGATGCGGGGGCCGCTCTGTGCGTACGGGCGGCCCTCCCGGAGGGAGCCGGATCCGACGGTGTCCTACTCGACGGTGACGGACTTCGCCAGGTTGCGCGGCTTGTCGATGTCACGGCCCATGGCCAGCGCCGTGTGGTACGCGAGCAGCTGCAGCGGGATGCCCATCAGGATCGGGTCCAGCTCGTTCTCGTTCTTCGGGACGATGATCGTGTGGTCGGCCTTCTCCTGCTCGCGGTGGGCGACGGCGAGGATCCGGCCGCTTCGGGCCTTGATCTCCTCCAGCGCGGCGCGGTTCTTCTCCAGCAGGTCGTCGTCCGGGACGATCGCGACGGTGGGGAGCGCCGGCTCGATGAGCGCGAGGGGGCCGTGCTTCAGCTCCGAGGCGGGGTAGGCCTCGGCGTGGATGTACGAGATCTCCTTGAGCTTCAGGGAGGCCTCCAGGGCGACGGGGTAGCCCCGCACGCGGCCGATGAACATCATCGACTGGGCGCCCGCGTACTCCTCGGCCAGCTTCTTGATCTCGTCCTCGGACTCGAGGATCTGACCGATCTGCTCGGGCAGCTTGCGCAGGCCCTCGATGATCCGCTTGCCGTCGGAGACCGACAGGTCGCGGATGCGGCCCAGGTGCAGGGCGAGCAGCGCGAAGGCGACGACGGTGTTGGTGAAGCACTTGGTGGAGACGACGCAGACCTCCGGGCCCGCGTGGACGTACATGCCGCCGTCGGCCTCGCGGGCGATCGCCGAGCCGACGACGTTCACCACGCCGAGGACGCGTGCGCCCTTGCGCTTGAGCTCCTGGACCGCGGCCAGCACGTCGTAGGTCTCACCGGACTGGGAGACGGCGACGTACAGCGTGTCGGGGTCCACGACGGGGTTGCGGTAGCGGAACTCGGAGGCGGGCTCGGCGTCCGCGGGGATGCGGGCCAGCTCCTCGATGAGACCGGCGCCGATCATGCCCGCGTGGTACGAGGTGCCGCAGCCGAGGATCTTGATCCGGCGGACCCCGCGGGCCTCGCGGGCGTCCAGGTTCAGGCCGCCCAGGTGCACGGTGGAGAAGCGGTCGTCGATCCGGCCGCGCAGCACGCGGTCCACGGCGTCGGCCTGCTCGGAGATCTCCTTGTGCATGTACGTGTCGTGGCCGCCCATGTCGTACGACTCGGCCTCCCACTCCACGGTGGTGGGCGTCGCCGTCGTGGTCGAGCCCTCCGTCGTGTACGTACGGAAGTCGTCGGCCTTGAGGGTGGCCATCTCGCCGTCGTCCAGGGTGACGATCTGGCGGGTGTGGGCGACGAGCGCGGCGACGTCCGAGGCGACGAACATCTCCTTCTCGCCGATGCCGAGCACGACGGGGGAGCCGTTGCGGGCGACGACGATGCGGTCGTTGAAGTCGGCGTGCAGGACGGCGATGCCGTACGTGCCCTCGACGGACTTCAGCGCCTCGCGGACCTTCTCCTCGAGGGTGGAGGCCTGTGCCCGGGCGATCAGGTGGACCAGGACCTCGGTGTCGGTCTCGGAGAGGAAGACGACGCCGTCGGCGACGAGCTTCGCGCGGATCTCGGAGGCGTTGTCGATGATGCCGTTGTGGACGACGGCGACCTTGTTCTCCGCGTCCAGGTGCGGGTGCGCGTTCTCGTCGCTCGGAGCGCCGTGGGTGGCCCAGCGGGTGTGGGCGATACCGGTGGTGCCGGCGAACCGCTTGGGTACGCGGGCCTCCAGCTCGCGGACCCGGCCCTTGGCCTTGACCATCTTCAGGGTGCCCGGCTTGCCCGCGGCGGCCTTGCCCGTGATGACGATGCCCGCGGAGTCGTACCCCCGGTACTCCAGCCGCTGCAGGCCCTCCAGCAGCAGCGGAGCCACGTCACGCTTTCCGATATAACCGACGATCCCGCACATAGAGTCTCTGCCCCTCCATCGACGTACAAAAGTGTGTGCCCGGCCCTGCCGGTCCGGCTCAGCCGTAGACGATGCGGCGCAGCTGGCGGAGCGAGAGCTCCTGCGGCGCCACCGCCCGGTGAGGCAGCTCGGCCGCGATCCGTTCGAAGATGTCCGTGTTCACCAGGCCGCCGGACTGCAGTTCGCGGTGGCGGCGGCGGACGTAGTCCTCGGTCGTCTCGTCGAAGTACGCCAGCACGTCGAGGATCACCCTGGCGGCTTCGCCGCGCTGGAGCGCGGTGGAGCGTACGAGGTGGTCGATGAGGTCGTCATGCGACGGGCGGCGTTCGAGCACCCGTCGATATTGCTTCGCCCGGCCGCAATGTGCAAGAAATCTGCCCGATATCGGGCAGCGTCACACAGGAATACGTCGGCGTCCGCGTCAGAGGCGCTTCAGAACCGCTTGTTTTGCGGTGCCGAACTCGTCATCGGTGAGGATCCCGGCCTGATGCAGCTCGCCGAGCTCGCGCAGTCTGCGCAGGAGTACGTCGTGATCGTCGGCGGGCGGGGCGGCGGCCTTCGCGAGGTCCGCCACGGGCAGCTGGGGCGCTGTCCCGGTGCGGGGCAGCCGCGTCAGGACGGCGGCCGCGACCAGGACGGCCGAGTACTCCTTCTTGGAGAGCCCCCACAGCTCCAGCGAGTACGGGTCGAACTTGGGCGGCGCCGAGGAGCTGCCCGGGCCCCTCTCGAAGCGCAGGAAGCCGTTCTCCAGGCCGATCGCCGGCAGCCAGCGCACGCCCGTCACCTCCGACACCGGGAACGTGACCGGGCCGCCCGAGGTCTTCGACTCCGCGGCCTTCCAGTTCCAGGTGAGCCGTACCGTCTCCCCGTCGAAGGAGGCCGTGCCATCCCCGCCACCGCCGGAGACGGGCAGTGAGGGGCCCGGCAGCAGGAAGCCCTCCGCGGGCGTATCGGGCACCTGCTCGATGACCAGGGCGTTGCGCACCTCGTCGACGAAGTACTCCGCGACGCCCGTGCGGTCCTTCTCCACCGCGAGCTGATAGGGGTCGGAGGCGTCCTTGAGCCTGCCGTCCGCGGCCCGCAGCACCGGGCACGCGCCGGTGCGCAGGCGCAGCCGCAGCCGGCCGCCCTTCCGGTCGGGCTCGAACGAGACTCCCGCCAACGCCTGCACCGGGATGGCGAGTTCGCCCAGGTCCTGCCGGACGGGATGCACCCTGCTGCCCGGCACGATGCGCACCGTGTCCCCGTCGAACGTCCAGGTGCCGTCGCGCTGGATGATTTCCGCCATGCCGCCGATTCTGCCAGCCGGACGACGAGAAGTGGTCTAGTCCTTGACGGTCTGTGTGACGCGCGGTACGCATGGTGACCGTTCGGTTGTTCAGGAGATCCACAGGTGTGAACCCGTCGAAAGGGACCGGCTTGTGAGACAACACAGAACGATTTCCCGCTTGTTCGGCTCGCTGCTGCTCGTCGTGGCGGCCGGCGTCTCCAGCGTCGCAGCGGCCCCGGCCGGCGCCGGCCCGGCCCCGGCCGCGTCACCCCGGCCGCTCGGCGAGATCGTGCCCGCCCCCGTATCGGTGAAGCCGGGCGGACCCGCGTACGCCATCACGGCGGGCACGCGCATACGGGTCGACGGCAGCTCCCGCGAGGCCCGGCGCATCGGTGAGTACCTGGCGGACGCGCTGCGGCCCTCCACCGGGTACGCGCTGCCGGTCACCGAACGGGCCGGGCACGACGGCATACGGCTCGAACTCGGCTCCGGGGACAGCGGCCTGGGCGCCGAGGGCTACCGCCTGAAGTCCTCCCGCGGCTCCGTCACCATCACCGCACGCGCCCCCGCAGGGCTCTTCCACGGCGTCCAGACACTGCGGCAGCTGCTCCCGGCCGCCGTGGAGGAGGACAGCCCGCAGAAGGGGCCCTGGGAGATCGCGGGCGGCACGCTCACGGACTCCCCGCGCTATGCGTACCGCAGCGCGATGCTCGACGTCTCACGGCACTTCTTCTCGGTCGCCGAGGTGAAGCGGTACATCGACCAGCTCGCCCTCTACAAGATCAACAAGCTGCACCTGCACCTCTCCGACGACCAGGGCTGGCGCATAGCCATCGACTCCTGGCCCCGGCTCGCCGAGTACGGCGGCTCCACCGAGGTCGGGGGCGGCCCCGGCGGCCACTACACCAAGAGCGACTACAGGGAGATCCTCCGGTACGCGGCCTCCCGCTACCTGGAGGTCGTCCCCGAGATCGATCTGCCCGGCCACACGAACGCGGCACTCGCCTCCTACGCCGAGCTGAACTGCGACGGCGTCGCCCCGCCGCTCTACACAGGCACCGCGGTCGGTTTCAGCTCGCTGTGCGTGCCCAAGGCGGTGACGTACGACTTCGTGGACGACGTGATCCGTGAGCTGGCCGCCCTCACGCCCGGCCGGTACCTCCACATCGGCGGCGACGAGGCGCACTCCACGAGCCATGAGGACTACGTGGCGTTCATGGAGAAGGCGCAGGCCGTCGTCGGCACGTACGGCAAGACCGTCGTCGGCTGGCACCAGTTGACCGGGGCGGTCCCGGTGAAGGGCGCCGTCGCCCAGTACTGGGGCTACGACCGGACGGGCGCGGCCGAGCGGCAGCAGGTGGCGGACGCCGCGAAGAACGGCACGAAACTGGTGCTGTCCCCGGCGGACCGTACCTACCTGGACATGAAGTACACCAAGGACACGAAGCTCGGTCTGGCCTGGGCGGGCTACGTCGAGGTCCAGCGGTCCTACGACTGGAACCCGGCGGCCTATCTGGAGGGCGTCCCCGAGGAGGCCGTCCTCGGGGTGGAGGCGCCGATCTGGACCGAGACCCTGACGAACAGCGCGGACATCGAGCAGATGGCGTTCCCGCGGCTTGTGGGGGTCGCCGAACTGGGATGGTCCCCCGCGGCCACGCACGACTGGGACACCTACAAGGTGCGCCTCGCGGCGCAGGGTCCGCGGCTGTCGGCGCTGGGGATCGACTTCTACCGGTCGCCGCAGGTCCCTTGGCCCACGGAGTGAGGTAGCCGTCCCGGGCTGCCGGGCGGTCCGACCGCCCGGCAGCCCGGGACACGGGGTCAGGAACCCGTGCAGCGGAAACCGACCGGGGCTACGCGTCCTGGGAAGCCGCTTCGGCCCTCAGCTGTTCCTCGCTGAGTCCGCGCCGCCAGTAACCGACGAACGTCACCCGCCTGCGGTCGAACTGCCGTTCCTGCACGAGATGGCGGCGCAGGGCCCGGACCCCGGAGGACTCGCCCGCGATCCAGACGTACGGGGTGCCCTCGGGCAGCTCGGCGGCACGCACGGCCTCCACGGCCGAGGGCGCGCCCTCCGCCCGGACGAGCCAGCTGATGCGGGCATCGGCCGCCGTGCGGAGCGCCTGGCGGTCCTGGGCGTGCGGGATCTCCAGCCAGACCCTGGCCTTCGTCCCGGCCGGCAGCCACTCCAACGCGGCCGACGCGGCGGGCAGGGCCGTCTCGTCGGCCCAGATCAGTACCCAGTCGGTGTCCTGCGGCGGCCGGAAGCGGACCGCGGTGTTGTCCTCGACGGCCGGACCGAGCGCCTTGAGCAGCTGCCCCGGTGCTGCGGCGGACGCCCAGCGGCAGGCGGGCCCGCCGTCCTCGTGCAACGCGAAGTCGATGTCGACCTCGGTCGAACCGTCATCGGTACGGCGCTGTGCCCGCACCGTGTACGAGCGCATCACCGCCCGTACGTCCTCGGGGAGGGCCCGCCACGCGGTGAACCACTCACCGTTCGCGTCGACGGGAACGAGGGGCTCTCGCTGCCCCGGGTGCGGCAGGAACAGCGAGAGGCTCTGGTCCCGGCCCCCGGCGGCGAAGCCGTCGAGCCCCGGACCGCCGAAGGTGACCCGGCACATGGAAGGGCTCAGCCGGCGGGTCCGCAGGACCGTCAGGCCGAAGAACCGGAAGGGTTCGACGGGTGCGGCGGCAGTCGTCATGGAAGGGTCCTCCCAGGAACCGGGAACCGGGGCGACAACGGCGACGGCCCGGCCCGGAGCGAGTCGCTCCGGGCCGGGCCGAGGGTCAGCTGACCTTCTTGGCGCTCTCGATGGCCTTCGCCAGGTCCTCGAGGATCGGTGCGCACTTGGCGTACGAGTAGATGGGCTCCGTCGTACGCGGGACGATCTGGCCGGCCTTGACGGCGGGCAGCTGCGCCCACGTCGGCTTCGAGGTCAGGGCGTCGGGCTGCAGGGCCGAGGACCGGTTGTCCATCATGATGATGTCGGCCCCGTACTTGTCGACGTTCTCCCAGCTCAGCTCCTCGAAGAAGCCGGCCGCGTTGACCTTCGGCTCGACGAACTGCACGCCGAGCTCCTGGAAGTACAGGGTGTCCGCGGACGTCTTGGCGAGCGAGACGTAGAAGAGGTCCTGGCTTGCCGAGCCCACGAGGACCTTGATGTTCGGCTGGGACTTGGCGGCGGCGCGCAGCCGGGCGGCCGCCTTCTCGAAGCGGGCCTTGGCGTCGGTGACCTTCTTGGCCTTGACGTCGGCGCCGAGGGAGGCCGCGAGGTCCTCGTGGCGCTGGATCGCCTTCGGCATGGTGGTCTGGGCGGCCCACAGCGCCGCGCTCGGGGCCAGCTTGAGGATCTTGTCCTTGGACTCGTCCGGCACGTACCAGAGGGCGTCCTTCTCCCACATGGCGGTGACGAGCAGGTCCGGTGCGAGGCCGGCGTACTTCTCGACGTTGAACTCGCCCCAGACGTTGCCGAGCACCTCGACCTTGCTGACGTCGAGGTCGCCGGCCTGGACGTCGGCCTTGCCGTCAGCGGTCTTCGTCGGGCCGAAGACGCCCTTGACCTCGATGCCGTAGTCGTGAAGGGCCGCGGCGACACCGATGAACGCGACGATGTTCTTCGGGGTCGACCCGGCCTTCGCGGTCAGGCCACGGTCGTCCTTGAAGGTCCACGGGCCGGACTTGGCGGACTCCGAGCCGGCGCCGGACTCCTTGGAGTCGCTGTCACCGCACGCGGCAAGCACGGCGCCGAGGCCGACGGCTCCGCCGGCGGCCAGCAGGCCGCGACGGGAGAGGGAGGTGGGCCGGACGTTGGGCATGGGCTGTCTGCTTTCGTGCGGGTCGTGGCTGGCCGCCGACGGGTTCGAGGGTAGGTTAGCCTAACCTCAGATATGGGCAGGTGGGGGGTCGAAAGGCCGCCCTGCCGGTGTCCGGCGGAGCGGCCTTCCCTCTGGCCCGAGCGGCCCGTCCGAGTGGCCGAAAGGCCCTCCGTCCGGGTCAGGCGTCCATCCCCAACTCCCGTGCGATCAGCATCCGCTGGACCTCGCTCGTGCCCTCGCCGATCTCCAGGATCTTGGAGTCGCGCCACATGCGCGCCACCGGGTACTCGTTCATGAAGCCGTAGCCGCCGTGGATCTGGGTGGCCTCGCGTGCGTTGTCCACCGCAACCGTCGACGAGTACAGCTTGGCGATCGCCGCCTCCTTCTTGAACGGCTCGCCCGCCAGCAGCCGCGAGGCCGCGTCCCGCCAGCCGATCCGGGCCATGTGCGCCCGCATCTCCATGTCCGCGATCTTGAACTGGATGGCCTGGTTGGCGCCGATCGGCTTCCCGAAGGCGTGCCGCTCCCTCGCGTACTTCACCGACTCGTCCACACAGCCCTGCGCCAGGCCCGTCGACAGCGCGGAGATCGCGATCCGGCCCTCGTCCAGGATCCGCAGGAACTGCGCGTAGCCGCGGCCCTCCTCGCCCAGCAGGTTCGCCGCCGGGACGCGGACGTCGGAGAAGGACAGCTCACGGGTGTCCGAGGCGTTCCAGCCGACCTTGGAATAGGGCGCCGCGACCGTGAAACCGGGGGTGCCGGACGGCACGATGATCGAGGAGATGCGCGGGGCGCCGTTCTCCTTGCGGCCCGTCACCGCCGTGACCGTGACCAGCTCCGTGATGTCCGTACCGGAGTTGGTGATGAAGCACTTGGAACCGTTGATCACCCACTCGTCGGTGGCCTCGTCCAGCACGGCCGTCGTCCGGGTGCCGCCCGCGTCCGACCCGCCGTCCGGCTCCGTCAGCCCGAACGCGCCGAGCGCCTCGCCCGCACAGAGCTTCGGCAGCCAGCGCTGCTTCTGCTCCTCGGTGCCGAAGCGGTAGACGGGCATGGCGCCCAGCGAGACCCCGGCCTCCAGGGTGATCGCCACCGAGGAGTCGACCCGGGCCAGCTCCTCCAGGGCGATCCCGAGGGCGAGATAGTCCCCGCCCATGCCGCCGTACTCCTCCGGGAACGGCAGGCCGAACAGGCCCATCCGTCCCATCTCCCGCACGATCTCGTACGGGAACTCATGGCGCTCGTAGAAGTCGCCGATCTTCGGCGCGACGACGTCGTGGGCGAACTCCTCGACGGTACGGCGCAGTTCCTCGTGCTCGGCGGTCAGCCGGTGGTCCAGGGACATGGAACGTCACTCCTTGTGGGACGGCGCTTGTGACGCCGAGAGCGCTTTGACGGTTCGGGAGGGGCTGGGTCGGCCCAGCTGTTCGGCCATCCACACGCTCGTGGCGGTGAGTGCGCCGAGATCGACCCCGGTTTCGATACCGAGGCCGTCGAGCATCCACACGAGATCCTCGGTGGCGAGATTCCCGGTCGCGCTCTTCGCGTACGGGCAGCCGCCGAGGCCGCCCGCGGAGGCGTCCACCGTCGTCACCCCCTGCTGGAGCGCGGCCAGGGTGTTGGAGAGCGCCTGGCCGTACGTGTCGTGGAAGTGCACCCCGATCGTGGCGGTGGGCACCCCCGCCCCGTTCAGGGCGGACAGCAGGGCGGTCACATGGCCCGGGGTGGCGACGCCGATGGTGTCGCCGAGGGAGAGTTCGTCGCAGCCGAGGTCCATCAGGGCCTTCGCGACACGGACGACCTGGGCGAGGGGCACGGCGCCCTCCCACGGATCGCCGAAGCACATCGACAGATAGCCCCGCACATGGACCTTCTCCGCCTTCGCCCGGGCCACGACCGGCTCGAACATGGCGAGCGACTCGTCCACGGTGCGGTTGAGATTGCGGGCGGCGAACGTCTCCGTCGCCGACCCGAAGACCGCGATCCTCCGCGCGCCGAGTGCCAGCGCCCGGTCCAGACCGCGTTCGTTCGGCACGAGGACGGGCAGTGCCACGTCCCCGACATCCGCGACATCCCCGAGCAGCGGGAACAGCTGCTCGGCGTCGGCGAGCTGGGGCACCCACTTCGGGTGGACGAAGCTGGTCGCCTCGATCGTGGACAGCCCGGCGACGGCGAGCCGGCGGATGAACTCCGCCTTCACCTCCGTCGGCACCACGGCCTTCTCGTTCTGCAGGCCGTCGCGGGCGCCGACCTCATGGATGCGGACCCGGTCCGGCAGCCCCGGAGCGGGCACGGTCATGGGCAGATCGATGTCGGTCACGATTCCTCCCTCGGGGCCACCACGGCCAGAATCTGGTCCATGGCGACCGTGGCACCGGCGGTGACGTCCAGTTCGGTGACCGTTCCCGCGTGCGGGGCGGAGATGACGTGCTCCATCTTCATCGCCTCGACCACGAGCAGACTCTGCCCGGCAGCGACCTCGTCCCCGACGGCCACCTTCACCACCGTCACGGTCCCCGGCATGGGCGCCGCGAGCGTGTCGGCCCCGGACCGGGCGGCGCCGCTGAGAGAGGCCTCCACCGGGTCGTGGTCCTGGACGTGCCAGGTGTCCCCGTCCCGGCCGAGCCAGACGCCGTCCGCGGAGGCCGCCAGGCTGAACGCATGGGTGAGGCCGTCGAGTTCGACGACGACGCGCCGCCCGGTCGCCTCGACGAGCCGGGACACCTGCGCACCGGGCAGCGAGGGCACCGGCCCGCACGCGTCGGCCCGCTCGTCCCGGTCCCCGGCGTGGCCGAAGGCCAGCTCGGCCGTACCCCCCGCAGCCGCACGCACGCTCACCCGCACCGGATCGTGGCCCGGTACGCGGAAGTGGTGGAACGTCGCGGCGGGCGTGCCGCCGAGGCGCCAGCCGTCGGACGCGGAGAACGGGTCGACCCAGCCGGAGGTCCTGGCGGACGGCGCCTGCCGCAGCAGTGCAGCCGCCGCGTACACCTCTTCGGGCACACCCGTCGGCACCAGGCTGTCCGCCTCGCGCTCCACGAGTCCGGTGTCCAGATCGCCCGCGACCACCGCCGGATGCGCCAGCAGCCGCCGCAGGAACCCGGCGTTCGTCGGGACGCCCAGCACCACGGTGCCGGCCAGCGCCGCCCGCAGCCTGCGCAGCGCCGTCGCCCGGTCGGGGCCGTACGCGATGACCTTCGACAGCATCGGGTCGTACGTGCTGCCGACCGGCACGCCCTCGCTGAGCCCCGAGTCCGTGCGCACCCCGCCGCCCTGCGGCTCGTCCAGGGCGAGCACGGTCCCACCGGACGGCAGGAAGCCGCGCGCCGGGTCCTCCGCGCAGACCCGGGCCTCGATCGCGTGCCCGGTGAGCGTGATGCCGGCCTGGGTGTACGGGAGCCGCTCGCCGGCCGCGACCCGCAGCTGCCACTCCACCAGGTCGAGGCCGGTGATCAGCTCGGTGACCGGGTGCTCGACCTGGAGGCGGGTGTTCATCTCCATGAAGTAGTACGAGGCGGGGTCGCTGCCCGGGACGATGAACTCCACCGTGCCCGCGCCCACATACCCGCAGGACCGCGCCGCCTGGACGGCGGCCTCACCCATCGCGGCGCGGGTCTTCTCGTCGAGCAGGACCGAGGGCGCCTCCTCGATGATCTTCTGGTGGCGGCGCTGGAGCGAGCACTCGCGCTCGCCCAGATGCACCACGTTTCCGTGTCCGTCGGCGAGGACCTGGATCTCGATGTGCCGGGGCCGGTCGATCCACCGCTCCACCAGCAGGGTGTCGTCACCGAAGGAGGCACGCGCCTCGCGGCGGGCCGCCGCGATCTCGTCCGCGAGCAGCGCCTCGTCGCGCACCAGCCGCATGCCCTTGCCGCCGCCGCCCGCGGACGGCTTCAGCAGCACGGGCATGGCGATCTCCCGGGCGGCCTCGGCCAGTTGCCCGTCGGTGAGCTCGCTCCCGGAGGAGCCGGGCACGACCGGAACTCCGGCCGCGGCGACCGTCTCCTTGGCGCGGATCTTGTCGCCCATCAGCGAGATCGCCGAGGCCGGCGGGCCGATGAAGACGAGCCCCGCGTCCGCGCAGGCCTGCGCGAAGTGGGCGTTCTCCGCGAGGAAGCCGTATCCCGGATGGACGGCCTCGGCCCCGGTGCGGCGGGCCGCGTCCAGGAGCCGTTCCACGGACAGATAACTCATCGAGGCGGGCGCGGGCCCGATCCGTACCGCCGTATCGGCCTCCCGGACATGCCGGGCGTCCGCGTCCGCGTCGCTGAAGACGGCGACCGACCGCACGCCGAGCTCGCGCAGGGTCCGGATGACCCGGACCGCGATCTCGCCACGGTTGGCGACCAGAACAGTGCTGAACATGGAAGTCCTCACATCACATCCGGAAGACGCCGAAGCCCGGGCCGTTGGGATCCTTCTGGGGCAGCGGAGCATTGGCACAGGCCGTCAGGGCGAGCCCCAGCACCTGCCGGGTCTCCATCGGGTCGATCACACCGTCGTCCCAGAGCCGGGCGGTGGCGTAGTAGGCGTTGCCCTGCTGCTCGTACTGCGCGCGGACCGGATCCTTGAAGGCCTCCTCGTCCTCGGCGGGCCACTCCTCGCCGCGCCCCTCGATCTGGTCCCGCTTCACCGTGGCCAGCACGGAGGCGGCCTGCTCGCCGCCCATGACGGAGATCTTGGCGTTGGGCCACATCCACAGGAAGCGCGGCGAATAGGCGCGGCCGCACATGGAGTAGTTGCCCGCGCCGTACGAACCGCCGACGACGACGGTCAGCTTCGGCACCCGGGTGCACGCCACGGCCGTCACCATCTTGGCGCCGTGCTTGGCGATGCCGCCCGCCTCGTAGTCACGGCCGACCATGAACCCGGAGATGTTCTGCAGGAACACCAGCGGGATGCCGCGCTGGTCGCACAGCTCGATGAAGTGCGCGCCCTTCTGGGCGGACTCCGAGAACAGGATCCCGTTGTTCGCGATGATGCCGACCGGGTGCCCGTGGATCCGGGCGAAGCCCGTGATCAGCGTCTGGCCGTACTCCGCCTTGAACTCGGCGAAGCGCGAGCCGTCCACCACCCGGGCGATCACCTCGCGTACGTCGTAGGGCGTGCGCGAATCGACGGGCACCGCCCCGTACAGCCCGGCGGGATCGACCTTGGGCTCCTCGGCGGGCTCCACGGACCAGGGGAGCTCCCCGCGCGCGGGGAGCGTCGCGACGATGTTCCGCACGATCCGCAGCGCGTGCGCGTCGTCCTCGGCGAGGTGGTCGGTGACCCCGGAGGTACGGGAGTGGACCTCGCCGCCGCCGAGCTCCTCGGCCGTGACGACCTCGCCGGTGGCGGCCTTCACCAGCGGCGGACCGCCCAGGAAGATCGTCCCCTGGTTCCGGACGATGACCGCCTCGTCGCTCATCGCCGGGACGTACGCCCCGCCCGCCGTGCAGGAACCCAGCACCGCCGCGATCTGCGGGATACCGGCCCCGGACATCCGGGCCTGGTTGAAGAAGATGCGCCCGAAGTGGTCCCGGTCGGGGAACACCTCGTCCTGCATCGGGAGGAACGCGCCGCCGGAGTCCACCAGGTACAGGCAGGGCAGCCGGTTCTCCAGGGCGACCTCCTGGGCGCGGAGGTGCTTCTTCACCGTCATCGGGTAGTACGTGCCGCCCTTGACGGTCGCGTCATTGGCGACGATCACGCACTCCCGGCCGCTGACCCGCCCGATTCCGGCGATCACCCCGGCCGCCGGAGCGGCGCCCCCGTACAGCCCCTCGGCCGCCAGAGGCGCCAGCTCCAGGAACGGGGACCCCGGATCGAGCAGCGCGTCCACCCGTTCCCGGGGCAGCAGCTTGCCGCGCGCCACATGCCGGGCGCGGGCCTTCTCACCCCCGCCGAGCCGTGCCGTGGTGAGCCGCGTGCGCAGCTCCTCGGCGAGCGCGTGATGCGCCGCCTCATTGGCCTGCCAGGCCTCCGAGGCGGGATCGGCCGCGCTCGCCAGGACCGGTGCCTGCTGCATCCTGTCGAGCCCCCTTGCCCGTACCGCTGAAGTTAATGCTCGTTAACGCATTGCATTCAGGTTAACGAGCGCTAACGCGCCTGTCTAGAATGAATCTCCATGAGCACCAATGCCGCCGACCGCACCGCTGCCCGTGCCGTCTCCCGTGTCGCGGCTCCCACCCGCCGCGAGCAGATCCTCAGAGAGGCCGCCCGCCTCTTCGCCGAGCGTGGCTTCCACGGTGTCGGCGTCGACGAGATAGGGGCGGCGGTCGGCATCAGCGGCCCCGGCCTCTACCGCCACTTCCCCGGCAAGGACGCGATGCTCGCCGAGCTGCTGGTGGGCATCAGTGAGCGCCTGCTCGCCGGCGGCAGGCTGCGCGTCACCGAGGACGCCGCCTCCTCGGGCAGCTCGCCCCGGGACCTCCTGGACGCGCTCATCGAGGGGCACATCGACTTCGCCCTGGACGACCGCCCCCTGATCACCCTCCACGACCGCGAGCTCGACCGGCTGCGCGACACGGACCGCAAGCGGGTGCGCCAGCTCCAGCGGCAGTACGTGGAGGTGTGGGTCGAGGTCGTCCGCGCCCTGTACCCGGCCCTCGCGGAGAACGAGGCCCGCGTCACCGTGCACGCCGTCTTCGGCCTGCTGAACTCCACCCCCCACCTCGCCCGCCCCGAGGCACTCCCGGGCCGCGAGGCCACGGCCGCCCTGCTGCACCGGCTGGCGCGCGGCGCGTTCGAGGCGGCGGCCTCCTGATCGCGGGGCCCGTCAGGTACCGCTCCGGTCCTCGCCGGCCCTGATCTCGTCGAGGGATTCCTGCATGGCCTCCCGCGCCCGGCCGAACCAGTCGGTCAGTACGGCGATCTCGCTCGGCCCGTAGTCGGCGAAGAGGGAGCCCAGGCGGGCGTAGAACGGGCCGTACACCGCAAGGATGCGTGCCTGCGCCGATTCGTCCATCACCACGTGCACCCGGCGCCGGTCGCCCGGGTCGGGCAGGCGCCGGGCGTATCCGGCCTTCTCCAGCCGGTTCAGTACGCCGGTCACCCCGCCGGTGGTCAGCCGTGCCCGCTCGGCGAGGTCGCCGGCGGTCAGCGGCGCCCCGGCCAGGGCGGCCTCCATCACGAAACCGAGGCAGGTCAGGTCGGTGGTGTTGAGGCCGAGGCGCCCGGCGATGTCGTGCTGCCCGAACTGAGCGAGCGCGATCATCCGGTCCATGGCCTGCAGCGCCTGGTCGGCCGTCGCCTCCGGGCGCTTCTTGCCGTCCACGGAGATTCCCCTTAGTGTCTAAGTAACTTAGCTCGTAAGCTATTGATGCCGGGTGGAGTGCCGGTCGCTGAACTATCACACCCTGAGGAGCCGACGTGAGCGCACATGGTGACCATGACCTGGGCCACACCGTGGCCGGCTGGACCGGTACGGCCGTCGGAGTCCTGGGGAGCGCGGTACTGGGAGCGGGCGTCATCACCGCGTCCGCCGCGATTCTGTGGCTCGGCGCCGTCGTCGTCGTGCTGGCGGCGCTGACCTGCTGGGCACTCCATCTCGCGGGATGGGGCAAGGCCGCAGGTCCGCGCCCTGCGAGCGCACAGGACTGGCGGTCCCGGGACACCGCCGCCCGCCACGGACACCCCGGCTGCCTCGGCTGCCGGATGGCCGGCCGCGGCGGGGTCCGTGCCGCCGCGGTGCCGACGCCCGCGTCCCGGACCGCCGCCGTGTGAGCCGGGAGAAGGACCGCCCGGCGCCCGCGGTGCTCCCGCGCGGTGCCGGTGTGCGGGCGGACGGGCGCCGCAGGGATTCCGCGGTGCAAGACGCCCGGCACACAGCGCTTTCCTGACGGCACAATGGGTTCATGCCGATACCCAGCCGCGCCGCCCTCGTCGAGCACCTCGTCCGTACGCGTATCGCGGGCGACGTAGCCACCCCCCGCGACAACAACCTCTCCCATTACCGCAAACTCGCCAACGGGGACCGCCACTACTGGCTGGGGCTCGAGCTCGGCGACCGGTGGCGCGACGAGCAGGACGTGCTCGCTGTGATGGCCGAGAGGTGCGGGGTCAGCGACGACCCGGAGCACAGGCAGGGCCAGGACACCATCGACCCGGAGCTCACCGTCGACGCCCTGGACCGGATGGCGGCCCGGCTGCGGAAGGCGGCGGCGGGCGGTGAGCGGGTGCTGTTCGCGACCGGGCACCCGGGCGGGCTCCTCGATGTGCACCGGCAGACCGCGGCGGCCCTGCGGGCCGCCGGCTGCGAGATCGTGAGGATCCCCGGGGGGCTCATGGCGGACGAGGGCATGGTCTTCCAGTTCGCGGACGTGGCCGTCCTGGAACGCGGTGCGACCCTGTGGCACACGCACTCCCCGGCGCCGATGGCCGCGATCCTGGACGGACTGGAGCGCGAGGGCCGGCCGCAGCCGGACCTGGTCGTGGCCGACCACGGATGGGCCGGGTGCGCGGGACAGCGCGGGCTCGACTCCGTCGGGTACGCGGACTCCAACGACCCGGCGCTCTTCCTGGGCGAGGCCGAGGGCACCCTCCAGGTCACCGTCCCGCTGGACGACCACGTCACCGACCCCCGGTTCTACGACCCGATGACGGACTACCTGCTGGACGCGGCCGGGCTGCTCGGCTCCGTCGACCTGGCGTAGCGGGCCGCGAGCTCCCGCAGGTGCTCGACCAGCTCGGCCGGCTCCGTCACCGTGAAGTCGTGGCCGAGCATGCCCAGATGGACGGCGAGCGTGTCGAGTGAGTCGGCCCCGGTGTCCAGGACGCAGGTCTCCGCGTCGACCGCCTCCACCGAACCCACCGCGGGGTTGATCCGCTCGAGCACCGCGGCGGCGGGTGCGTGCACCGTCACCCGGGCGCGGTGGCGCCAGGCCGCGGCGGACGCCTTGCCCGCGACGTAGGCCGCCGCGTTGCCTTCGGGGTCCTCGCGCGGCGCGAAGCGCGGGCCGGACGGGGTGCGCGGGGTTATCCGGTCCGCCCGGAACGTGCGCCAGTCGTCCCGGTCGACGTCCCAGGCGACCAGGTACCAGCGGCGGCCCCAGTTCACGACCCGCTGGGGCTCCACCAGTCGGCGCGTCGAGGCGCCCGCGTGGTCGCGGTAGTCCAGGCGAAGACGCTCGTGGTCGCGGCAGGCGGCCGTCAGCGTCATGAGGACGTCCGTGTCGACGGCCGGGGCTGGCCGGTCGGCGGGTACCGGCACGGCGTACTGCTGGAGCGCCCGCACCCGGCGGCGCAGCCGGGGCGGCAGCACCTGCTCCAGCTTGGCGAGCGCCTGGAGCGAGGTCTCCTCCATGCCGGCCATCGAACTCCCGGCGACGTTGCGCACCGCGACGGTGACCGCGACCGCCTCGTCGTCCTCCAGGAGCAGCGGTGGCATCGCGCTGCCCGCCGCCAGCCGGTATCCGCCGGTCGATCCGCGGGTGGCGTCCACCGGGTAGCCGAGCCTGCGCAGCCGCTCGATGTCGTTGCGCACCGTCCGGCCGCTCACACCGAGCCGTTCGGCGAGTTCGGTGCCGGGCCACTCGCGGGGTGACTGGAGCAGGGACAGGAGCCGCAGCAGACGGGCGGAGGTTTCCAACATGCCCCCACTGTGAGGCCCCAATAGGAACGAATTCTTCCTATTGGAATCCTAGAATTCTGCTCATGGAGAACAGCACCAGCAGCACCAGCTCGAACGCCCACGCCGACGCCGTCCGGCCCTTCCGGGTCGAGATCCCGCAGGCCGAGATCGACGACCTCCACGACCGCCTCTCCCGCACCCGCTGGAACACCGGGGTGCCCGGCGTCGAGGGCTGGTCGCGCGGCGTACCCGCCGACTATCTGAAGGGGCTCGCCGAGTACTGGGCGGACGGATTCGACTGGCACAAGGCCGAGGCCCGGCTGAACGAGTTCCCGCAGTACCTCACCGAGATCGACGGCCAGAACATCCACTTCGCGCACGTCCGCTCGGACAGGGCCGACGCCACGCCGCTGCTGCTGATCCACGACTGGCCGGGATCGTTCGTCCAGTTCACCGACGTCATCGAGCCGCTGTCGCGCGACTTCCACGTCGTCGTCACGTCGACGCCCGGCGTCGGCTTCTCCGGGCCGCTCTCCTCGCCCGGCTGGAACACCGGCCGCATCGCCGCCGCGTTCACGACCCTCATGGCCCGCCTCGGCTACGAGCGGTACGGCGTCCAGGGCAACGGCGGCGGCGCCTGGATCGCCGGTGAGATGGGCCGGATCGCGCCCGACCACGTGGCCGGCATCCATGTGAACGGCCTGGTCACCTTCCCGTCGGACGACCCCGCGGACTTCGCCGGCCTCACCGAGGGCGAGCAGACCCGGCTGGAGCGGCTGCAGCAGTTCCGCGACGACAAGATGGGCTTCAACGCCATCCAGTCGACCCGCCCCGAGACGGTGGCCTACGGACTGCACGACTCACCGGTCGGCCAGCTCGCCTGGATCGTGGAGAAGTTCAAGGAGTGGACCGACACCGCGAAGGAACTGCCCGAGGACGCGGTGGACCGGGACCGGCTGCTGACCAACGTCAGCCTGTACTGGTACACGGGTACGGCGGGTTCCTCGGCCCACCTGTACTACGAGACGGCCCACGACCCGGGCGCCTGGGCGCCCAAGGAGCGCGGTACGGTCCCGACCGCGGTCGTCGTCGCGCTGCCGTCGGACGTCGCCATCCGCCGGTACGCCGAACGCGACCACAACGTGGTGCGCTGGACCGAGTTCGAACGCGGTGGCAACTTCCTCTCCCTGGAACAGCCCGAGCTGCTGGTCGAGGACGTGCGGGAGTTCTTCGCGGGCCTCTAGGGCCCGTCCGTACCGCGCCGGGCCCGGCGCCGCTGACCGAGGCCCGGCGTCGGATCCAGATAGACCCGGCGGACCGACGGATACCGCTCCCGCAACTGCTCGTCCGCCTCCTCGCAGGCCCATTCGACCTGCTCGGCACTCGCCACGTCACGGAAGTCGACCTTCGCCGCGATCAGCACCTCGTCCGGGCCCTGGATGAGCGTGGTCAGCTCCAGTACGTCGATGATGTGCGGGACGGAGAGCAGCTCCTCCCGCACCCCCGCCCGCATCGCCGCCGACACCGGACGGCCGATCAGCAGCTGGGCGTTGGACCGGCAGAGCACCCAGGCCACGTACACCAGGAGGACGCCGATCAGCACGGACGCGATGCCGTCCCACATCCCCGACCCGGAGAGCTGACCGCCCAGCAGCCCGCCGGCGGCCAGCAGGAGGCCGATCAGGGCGGCGGAGTCCTCCATCACGACGGCCTTGACCGCGGTGTCGGGGGTGCGGCGCAGATAGCGGGGCGCGGGGATGCCGAGGCCGGCCGCCTCGCTCCGGACCTGCCTGACCCCCGTACGCAGCGAGTAGCCCTCCAGCAGGAAGGCGACGGCGAGCACGATGTAGGACACGAGCGGGTCGCCGAGGTCCTCCCCCTGGACCAGGGTGTGGATGCCGTCGTAGAGCGAGAAGACCGCGCCGCCGACGAACGTGGCGACGGAGGCGAGCATCGCCCAGATGTACCGCTCGGGGCCGTAGCCCAGCGGGTGCTCCTCGTCGGCCGGTTTCCGGCTGCGCCTGAGCGCGGTGAGGAGCATGACCTCGGTGACGGTGTCGGCGACCGAGTGCGCGGCCTCCGAGAGCATCGCGCTCGAACCGCTGATCAGACCGGCCACCAGCTTCGCCACGGCGATACCGAGGTTGGCCGCAGCCGCGACGACGACGGTGAACGTGGACTCCCCACCAGGGCTCTTCTCGTCACTCATGGTGGGGAGTATGTCCGTATACGGGTCTTCAGACCCGCGGGACGCGGACCACGCCCTCCTGGATGACCGTGATGGCCAGCTGTCCGTCCGCCGTGTAGATGCGGGCCTGGCCGAGACCGCGCCCGCCGGAGGCCGACGGCGACTCCTGGTCGTACAGCAGCCATTCGTCGGCGCGGAAGGGCCGGTGGAACCACATCGCGTGGTCCAGGCTGGCGCCCACCACGTCACCGACCGCCCAGCCGCCGCGCCCGTGGGCGAGCAGCACCGAGTCGAGCAGTGTCATGTCGGAGACGTACGTGGCCATGCAGACGTGCAGCAGGGGATCGTCCGCCAGCTTGCCGTGCGTCCGGAACCACACCTGGGACCGCGGCTCGCGCGGTTCGCCCGCCGTGGCGAACGGCGGGGCGTCCACGTACCGCAGGTCGACCGCCGCCCGCGCCTCGATCAGCCGGTCCACCATCAGCGGATCGGCGAAACGGTCCGCGTACCGGGGCAGCATCTGCGCGGCCGTGGGCAGGGTCTCCGGGTCCGGGGCGGACGGCATGGGCGCCTGGTGGTCCATGCCCTCCTCGTACGCCTGGAAGGAGGCCGAGAGGTGGAAGATCGGCTTGCCGTGCTGCACCGCGACGACCCGGCGGGTCGCGAACGACCGCCCGTCACGGATGCGGTCCACGGTGTAGACGATCGGCGCGCCCGGATCCCCGGGACGCAGGAAGTACGCGTGCAGGGAGTGGGCGGACCTGTCCGCCGGGACCGTACGGCCCGCGGCGACCAGCGCCTGCGCCGCGACCTGGCCGCCGAAGACCCGGGGCACGACCGCGCTGCGGCTCATGCCCCGGAAGATGTCCTGCTCGATCTGCTCCAGGTCGAGCAGATCGAGCAGGGATTCAAGTGCTGCGCTCATGGAGAAGAACGTAGCCGCTCTTACAGGCCCATGGACTTGGCGATGATCGACTTCATGACCTCGCTGGTGCCGCCGTAGATGCGGTTGACCCGGTTGTCCGCGTACAGGCGGGCGATCGGGTACTCGTTCATGTAGCCGTAGCCGCCGTGCAGCTGGAGGCAGCGGTCGATCACGCGGTGCGCGACCTCGGTGCAGAACAGCTTCGCGGACGCGGCCTCGGCGGGGGTGAGCTCGCCGGCGTCGAGGGCCTCGATCGCCCGGTCGCAGACGGCCTCGGCCGCGTCGACCTCGGCCTTGCAGGCGGCCAGCTCGAACTTGGTGTTCTGGAAGGACGCGACGGTCTTGCCGAACACCGTGCGGTCCTGCGTGTACTGCTGGGCGAACCGCACGGCGGCGGCGGCCTGCGCGTACGCGCCGACGGCGATGCCGAGACGCTCCTGCGGCAGGTTCTGGCCGAGGTAGGAGAAGCCCTTGTTCTCCTCGCCCAGCAGGTCCTCGACGGGCACCTTGACGTCCACGAAGGACAGCTCGGCGGTGTCGGAGACCTTCAGGCCCAGCTTGTCGAGCTTGCGACCGACCGAGTAGCCCTCGGACTTGGTGTCGACGACGAGCAGCGAGATGCCGTGGCGGCGGTCGTCGGCCTTGGGCGCGTCGGTGCGGGCACAGACGATGACCTTGTCGGCGTGGACGCCACCGGTGATGAAGGTCTTCGCGCCGTTGAGGACGTAGTGCGTGCCGTCCTCGGAGAGCTTGGCGGTCGTCTTCATGCCGGCCAGGTCCGAACCGGTGCCCGGCTCGGTCATGGCTATCGCGTACATGGTGTTGCCGGAGACGAAGTCGGGCAGCCAGCGCTTCTTCTGCTCCTCGGTGGCGTAGGCCTTGAGGTAGGGCAGGCAGAGCAGGACGTGCACACCGGAGCCGCCGAAGGACACACCCGCGCGGGCGGTCTCCTCGTAGACGATCGCTTCGAACTTGAAGGAGTCCTCGCCGGCGCCGCCGAACTCCTCGGGCACCTCGATGCCGAAGATCCCCAGCTCGGCGAGCTTGTAGTAGAAGTCACGGGGCGCCTGGCCCGCGGCGTACCACTCGTCGTAGACGGGGACGACCTCGGCCTCGATGAAGGCGCGCAGGGTCTCCCGGAACGCCTCGTGGTCCTCGTTGTAAACCGTACGGCGCACGGGGTGCCTCCTGTGTCAGCTTCAGCATCGGCTTCGGTCGGTGGCTAAGCGCTTGCTCAGTCCAGTTAAAAGTTACCCGGCGGTCACCGTGGCTGTCCAGGGTGATGCTCAGCACGCCCGCCCCGCCTGCCCGCGGCCCACCGGGCCCGGTGGCGGAGAGTGAAGGAGCGGAGCGCTGTGTACACCCCAATGGCGGTGTGGGACGGGCAGGCGCACAGTGAAATGAGGAGCCGGCGAGGACGAGAGCCGCCTCGTCGCCACAACCCTCTGTGAGGCAGTCATGGCTGATGTCGAGTCCCTGGGCGGGAGTTCAACGACAGACAGGAGTGGGGGCCAGGCCGGGCGCGGCAGGACCACCATCGCCGACAACGTGGTGGCCACCATCGCCGGAATCGCCATCCGCGAGACCGACGGTGTGCATTCGGTCGGCCGGGGAGCAGCGAAGGCCCTGGGCGCCGTCACCGGGCGGGTGTCCGGGTCGTCCGGACACGGACGCTCCGTCAAGGTGGAAGTGGGGGAGAAGCAGACGGCGATCGATGTCGACATCGAGGTGGAGTACGGCGTCCCGATCCATGAGCTCGCCGAGCAGGTCAGGACTCATGTGACGGACGCGGTGGAGACGATGACCGGTCTGGAAGTCGTCGAGATCAACATCAACGTCTTCGACGTCCATGTCCCGGACGAGGACACGGACGAGGACAGCGAGGACGAGGAGAGCCGCCGCCGGGCGTCCGCCCGCGTGCAGTGAGCCGCGAATCGGGTGGGAGTCGTCACCCGGATTTCGTTTGGAGAGCTTCGAACATCGTTACGCTGCACCGCAGTTGCCGAGAGCACGGAGGCCTGCGGTGGGGGAGCCGACATTCGGAGTCCTGGGGCCGCTCCAGGTGAAGGCGCACGGTGTCCCGGTACGGATCGGTGGAGCCAAGCCCCGCGCCGTACTGGCGACCCTGCTGCTCCAGCCGAACGGCTTCGTCTCGCTGGACCTGCTGACGGAGGTCCTGTGGCCCGGAGGCGCACCTCGGTCCGCGGTCGCCAATGTGCGCACGTACGTGCGGACGCTACGGCTGCGGCTGCCCCCCGAAGCAGTCGACGGACTGCGTACCGAGCCCTCCGGATACTCGCTGGACGTCGCACCCGGGCAGGTGGACATGCTGCTCTTCGAGCAGCAGCTCGCGGCGGCCCGTGCCGCCCGCGAGCGCGGTGAGGACGCCGCCGCACTGCGCGCCTACGAATCGGCCCTGGGGCTGTGGCGCGGCGGAGTGCTCCAGGACGTGGCCTCCAGCGTGGTGTGGGACCCGGCCGTCACGCGCCTGGAGGGGCTGCGGTCGCTCGCGGCCGACGAGTGCCTGGAATTACGGCTCCGGCTCGGGGACTACGCCCACCTGGTCTCCGGCCTGCGGTCCCGGCTGACCGAGAGCCCTCTGCGGGAGGACCTGTGGCGGATGCTCGTGCACGCGCTGAACGACGCGGGCCGCAGCGCCGAGGCGCGGTCCGCGTACGCCGAGGCGGAGCACGTGATCGCCGCCGAGCTCGGGATCGGGCCGAGCGAACCGCTGCGGGCCATCGGCGCCGAGGTCAACGGCTACACCGGCCGCCGCCGCGCGGCAACGCCCGTTCCCGTATGCCAACTCCCGATGGACATACCCGACTTCACCGGCCGCGCCGTCGAGGTCGCCGACCTGGAGGAGTTACTGTCCACCGCCGGCCGGCAACCCGTGGTCGCGGCGGTGTCGGGGCCGCCGGGTGCCGGGAAGTCCACGCTGGCCGTGCATGTCGCCCACCGGGTGCGTGGCGCGTTCCCCGACGGGCAGCTCTTCGTCGACCTGGCCGGAACGAGCGAGTGCCCCCGTGAGGCCGTGGACGTCCTGGCCGAGATGCTGCGCGGCCTGGGCGTCATCGACAGCGCGATACCCGGTGAACCGGGCGAACGCGCCGCGATGTTCCGGTCCCGCCTGGCCCAGCGGCGATTCCTCATCGTGCTCGACGACGCCCTGGACAGCGCACAGGTGAGCCCGCTGCTCCCGGGCACCGGCGGCTCGGCCGTGCTGGTCAGCTCGCGGCGCCGGATGCCCGGTCTGCCGGCGCACGCCTGCCCGCTCGGGCTGATGCGGCACGACGACGCCCGTGCCCTGTTCGGTGCCATCGTCGGCGCGGACCGGCTCCGGCGGGAGGGGGCCGACGCCGACCGTGTGCTCGCCGAGTGCGGATCCGTGCCGCTGGCGGTACGGATCGCGGCCTCCCGGCTCGTGAACCGGCCCGGCTGGAGCGTCGGCACGCTGGCCGACTCGCTGCGCGACGAGCGCGGTCGCCTCGGAGCGGCCGGCTCCGGGGGTGAGCTGGAGGTGCGGGCCGGCGCCGAACTCAGCTACCGCCACCTGCCCGAGCCCGCCGCCCATGCCTTCCGCACGTTCGGTGACCTGCCCGACGACGCCGTCCCTGGCTGGCTCGTCGCCGTTGCGACGGGGTGCGACAGCGATACGGAGGGGGGTCTGGAGACCCTGCTCGACGAACACCTCGTCGAAGTCGTGGGCAGGGACCAGCTCGGTCTGAACCGTTACCGCATGCACGACCTGCTGCGGTCCTACGCCCGGGAAATCGCCCTGACGGACAATCAGGAGATACGGCTGCGGCGGCGCCTGCGGGTCATCGACGCGCTCACCGCCCTCTCCCGCTCCGCCAACGCCGCCATGCCCACCCGCTTCCTCGGCGTGCTGGGCGAGCCCGACGAGCGGGGCTTACCGGACGGACCGGCGCACGCCGTCGCCGCCACGGTGCGCGCCCGGCCCGTGGACTGGTTCGAGAGCGAGCACCGCAACCTCGTCGCCGCCGTCGACGCAGCCGTCCGGCTCGGGCGGACCGACCGGGCCGCCGACCTCGCGATCGAACTGGCGGGCTTCTTCGACATGCGGGGCTACTACGGTGACTGGCTGCGGACCCACCGGCTCGTGCTCGACGCCATGCCGCACCACGACGACCTCAGGGCGGCGGCCCTGCTGCGCAACCTCGGCCAGTTGCATCTCTACCAGGACCGGTACCCGGACGCGCTCGCCTCCTTCGACCGGGCCAGGGCGCTCTTCGCCGAGCTCGGTCACCCGACGGGGGAAGCGATCGCCGCGGTGGGGGCCGGCTCGGTCCACCGGGTCGTGGGTGATCTCGGCACCGCACTCGGGACGTTCACCGCCGCGCTCCAGGACTTCGCCGCGGCCGGCGACCGGCACGGCGAGGCGGTGGCACGCAACGCGATCGCCTCCGTCTGGCTGGAGCGCAAGGACCCGGAGACCGCGGCCGGCTGGCTGCGCGGGGCCCTGGAGCTGTCCCGTGCCAACGGGGACCGGCACCGCGAGGCACAGGTGCGCCGCAGGGTCGCCGTGCTGCACGAGCTGCGTGGCGAACCGCAGTCGGCGCGCGGCGAACTGGAGCGGGCCCTCGGCATCTTCGACGAGCTGGCCGACCTGCACTGCGCCGCATACGTGCAGCAGAGCATCGCGGAACTGTGCTTGCGGCAGGGCGATGCCGGTGAGGCGTCGGCGCTGCTGATCGGGGCACTCGCCGTGCAGCAGCAGCTCGGGGACCGCCGCGCCGAGGCCCGGGTGGCCGGCCTGCTGGGCGAGCTGCACGACGCGACCGGCCGCAAGCAGACCGCGCGGCACTACTTCCACCGTTCCCTCGCGACCTGGCGCCGCCTGGGCCTGTCCGACGAGGCCGGACTGGTGGACGCGAAGCTCCGCTCTATGCGCTGAGCGGCGCCGATGGAGAACAGGTGCGGGTGTAACCGCCGTCGCACCCGCACCTGGCACAGGGGGTCACCGGGTGCCGGCCCGTCCTCCCGCCGGCACCCGGCGGTGCGTCAGCATCTGTTGGTGCTGACCTGGTTGCGCTTGAGGTAGTCGCTCCATGTGACGCCCTGGACGACCGCGACGACGACCGCTCCGTCGAGCTTCTGCTCGTAGTGCAGGTGCGGGGACAGGTCGTAGAGGGCGGACGTGTTGCCGACCTCGCCGATCTTCTGGCCCACGTTCACCGTGGCGCCCGCGGCCACCGAACGAGTCTTCAGATGGGCGTACCGCGTCTGCCAGCCGCCCCCGTGGCCGATGACTATCGTGTTCCCGTATCCGGCGCCCGTCGAGTAATACGATTCGAGCACCGTGCCACCGGCACTGGCGAACACTCTGCGGCCCTCGTCGTCGGGGGTGCCGTTCGCGTCGTAGTGGTTCCAGTCGATCGAGTGCGCGGGACTGTGCCCCGACCAGTTGCTGCCGAGCCATGTCTGGTTGCACTCGAAGGGCATCTTGAAGGCGGGCCGCGCGGCCACGGCGGCCTCCGACGAGTCCACGACCGGCGCCGCGACAGCGGCCGGAACGGTGAGCGCGGTGGCCGCGACCGCGCTCATGGTGATCAGCGACCGGCGAAAATTCCTGTGCATGGTTCTCCCCTTGTCGTCGGGTGACACGGCGATTGAAGGAGGCGGGCATACACGGCGGATACATTCCGCCCGGTGTTGTCAGTGGTGTGGTGCAGCATCGGGACGACGGATCACCGAGTGGACGGGGGGATCGCCGTGGCGATCACGAACCAGCGCATGACGGAGTACGCGTTCCTGCGGGGGCTCTACGAGGACGGGTACTTCCCCGACCGCATCGTGGACAAGGGCAGGGCCGTCCTGGTCCGGCTCTGCGAACGGATCGAGGCCGAGCGCCCCGCCGACCTGGCGGCGCTGTACGTGCTGACGACGGCGGCGACCGACGAGTTCAACGCCCTGGAAGCGGAGTTCGAGGCAGCCGGCAGCGAGATCGAGACCGTCGCCCGCGAGGAGATAGCCGAGGACTTCTGGTGCATCGCGACGGCGTACGGGTTCGCGGACGCGGACGTGGAGGAGCTGATCGCCACCCGGGAGTGGTGACGGAGGGCGGGGGCGGTACCGGGAGCCGCGTCAGGAGTCGAGCACCGCGGCGACGGCCTCGATCTCCACGAGCTGGTCGGCGTAGCCGAGCACGGTGACGCCCAGCAACGTACTCGGGGCGTCATGCTCCCCGAACGCCGCCCGGACCACGGCCCAGGCGGTGACCAGGTCCTCCTGTCGCGTGGACGCGACGAGCACCCGCGTACTGATGACGTCCTCCAGGGAGGCGCCCGCGGCCGCGAGAGCGGTCCGCATGTTCTCGAACGCCTTCGCCGCCTGGCCCGCGTAGTCACCGACAGCCGCCGTCGAGCCGTCCTCGTTCAGCGGGCACGCCCCGGCGAGGAAGACCGGCCGTGCGCCGGCGGGCGCCGTGGCCGCGTAGGCGTACTCGGCGACGTCGGACAACTGGGCGGAACGGATCAACGTGACGGTACCGGGCATGGCGTCCAGGCCTCCTGGGTCGAAGTGCCCCCATCCTCACAAGAGTCCTCCGCCCACGCCTCGCCTTTTCGGCCGGCCCGCGCGCCGAGGACCCCTAGGCTGCGGGAATGGGTGACATGTACGCAGTAGATCTCGCACTGGACCTCCGGGCCTCCGTGCCGGGCTCCGTGATGGACGATCTTCACCGGCACCTCGGGACGCATCCGGACGGGCAGGACGACGAGCCGGACGACCAGGTGCCGCTGCTCGCCGAACGCGGGCCCGCGATGCGCATCGGCGGGCTCCTGGTGGGAGAGATCGCCCGAACCGGCGACGGCTGGTCACTGACCGCGCGGCAGGAGGTGCATGCCGAGCTCCTGCCCGATCTGGACGCGCTCCTGGAGCGGCTGGCCCACCACTGCGGGACCGAGGGTGTCATCGGACAGATCCGGTTCTACGAGGACCATGTGCCGGAGCTGCTGATCAACGACTCGGGCACGCTCGTGAGGATGGCCCTGACGCCTGCGCGGACCGGTGACGCCCCGGCACGTCCCCACGGCTGAGCGGTCGGCTCGCAACAGCGGCGTCATGCCTTCGGCCTGGGCCGTGCCGCCCCCTCTGCCCAGGCGCGGGCGAACCGCTCGTGCGCGGGCGGTGGGACCGCGGCGGGGACTTCCACGGGATCCGTCGGCGCGGCGGGTGCCGGGCGCGGGGCCTTGGCGGCGGTCAACTCCTTGCGGACGGCGCGGTGATGGTCGAGGGACCAGGAATTCCAGCGGCGTACGGTGCGGTCGGCCGGGCGGTCGAAGGCATGCAGCTGGAGGTGGAGCGCGGCCGCGTCACGGCTGACACCGAGGGCCGCCGCCACCTCGTCCACCAGGTCCGGGACGCCGAACAGCGGGTTGGCCTCGTACTGGCCGGGCGGGACCGGAGTGGCGGCGGACCGGTCCGCCAGTGCGCGCAGGGCTGTGAGGAGCCCGGCGGGGGCGTGCGCGAGCCCGTCGACCAAGGCGCGGGCGCCCTGCGACGCGGGGTCTCCGACCGGGCGCTCGGCGAGGGCCCACGCGATGGCGGTGGCGGCGGCCCGGATCCCGTCGGCGTCCAGAGGTGCCTCGACGCGGCCGGAGAGCAGCGCCGTGGCCCACGTCTCCGGGAGGCCGTGGTCCGCGGCGAGGGCGGCGGCATGGCTGCCGTCGTCGGTGTACGGGGCCGAACCGAGCAACTCGGCCCAGACGGCGGCCATGCGTGCCGCGGCCGCGGTCGTCCCGCCGGGGGCCCAGAGCTCCGCCGGGTCGCCGGGCACAGCGGCCGCGAGCACGGTGCGCCTGCCGTCCGGGCCGAGCCGCCCCAGGAACTCGTCGTACGCGTAGGAGGTGGTCCGGTCGGCCTTGTACGGCTTGGCGCGGACCAGCTTGCGGTGTACGCCGTAGTCGTCGCTGCCGGCGAATCCGTCGAGGACCAGGGCGGCGATGGGGCGCGGTACCCCGGTGCGCCAGCGGAACAGGTCCACGGCCTCCTCGGGCACCGGCAGCGGGCCCTGTTCGGCGAGCAGGGCCAGCAGACGGGGGAGCCTGGTGGTGTCGTCGGCGGCGACCGTGTGCGTGGCGCACTCCTCGGCGTCGGCGGGCACCGGATCGGCGGCTCGCTGGAGGAAGGGGGCGAGGCCGCTTCGGACCGGCCCGGAGGCCACGGTGGCGCCGTTTGCGCGCAGTCCGGCGATCCGCTGCTCGGGAGCACGGCCGGTCCGCCAGGAGCCCCCGGCCTCCGCGAACGGCTGCCGGCTCCACACACCGAGCAGCGCCGCGAGTGCCTGTCGCTGCTCGTCGGGGGTGGCCGCGACCACGGTCCGCCAGGCCACGGCATCGATCCGGCCGGTCAGCACCGCCCACTCGGACGGCGGGGCGGGCAGGGCGAGCACCCGCACCTCGTCGTCGATCTCGCCGCGCAGGTACCGGCCGTCGGCGGCGACCGAGGTGAGGAGGGCGGGCTGCGGCTGCGGCTGCCGTTCCTCGTAGCCGCGCAGCTGGGGCAGCAGGCCGTGGAGGGCCGGGACGAGCCGGGTGTCCGGTGCCGGGTCGGGCAGGTCGACGACCGGCCCGGCCCGCATGACGGCGACCCGGTGGGACAGCTCCGTGCGGCGGCGCAGTACGTCGGCGGCGAGCCGGGCGGCACGGTCCACGCCGTCCCGGACCCGGGGGTCGGTCACTCCGGGCAGGGCGCTCCCGGTGCCGGGCCGCAGCAGTGCGCGTACGGCGGTGTCGGTGACCGTCCGCAGGGCATGGGACGAGGGCTCGTCGCGCGGGGTGAGGAAGTGCCAGAAGGCGGGCGGCGGAACCGGCCCGGCCGACTCGCCCAGAGTGGCGCGCCCCCGGGAGCTGTTGCGGCTGCCGGGGAAGCCCTGGACCTGCCAGAGCAGCGAGTTGTCGTCGGCGGCGTGGCAGCGGATCGTGGTCCCGCCGGTCAGGACGGCGTCCTCGCCGTCGAGCGGCAGGGCGAGGATGCCCCACGGGCGGCGGCCCCAGTTGCGGCTGCGGTAGGAGGCGGTACGGCCGTCGATGGACCTCAGCACGAACTCGCGGGGCGACGGACCCGCGTACGGCGTGCGGTAGTCGACCCGGCAGCCGGTGAGTGCGCCGTCCTGGCCGAGCGGGGAGGGCGGGGCGCCGGGCGGCAGCGCGGCGAGGATCCGGTGGTCGGGGAAGGGCTTCGTGCCGGGCGGGGATCCTGCGGGGTCGTGGAAGGCCGGCAGGGCGCGGTCGGTGAGGGGAGCACCGGTGGCCGGGTCGATGCGGCTCCAGCCGCCGCGGTCCTCGCTGAACACCGAGGTGCTCCAGAAGGCGTGGCCGTCGCTCATCTGGTAGTCGCGATGGCCGATGCCCTCACGGCCGCCCGCCCGCAGGACGCGCTCGCCGTCGAACCGCCCGCCACCGTCCGGGGTTTCGAACTGGTAGCCGAGGCCGCCCTGGATGCTGCCGCCGTAGGGGCGCAGCCCGTACGTCTGCTCCGGTTCGAAGGTCTCGTCGGGGCGGTCGGACCAGTAGGCGGCGCTGGGGAAGTTGTCCTTGTGCTCCTCGTTCCAGGCGACGAGGAACCGGCCGCCGACCCAGTACACCGTGTGGCCGAGTGAGCCTTCGGGCAG
Source organism: Streptomyces sp. NBC_00683 (assembly GCF_036226745.1). NCBI lineage: Bacteria > Bacillati > Actinomycetota > Actinomycetes > Kitasatosporales > Streptomycetaceae > Streptomyces > Streptomyces sp. NBC_00683. Next base: position 5,566,357 of record NZ_CP109013.1, read on the forward strand.
TTCCAGGGCGTGGTCGCTGCGCAGTCCGGCGTGGTCGACGGCGAGGGCGCGGGACTCCCCGTACACCGTGAGCACCGGCCAGGTGCAGGTGACGTGCACGGTCTCGTCGGACCGGAACCCGGCGAGGGCCCGGTCCAGGGCGGGCCAGCCCAGCTCCTCGGGCAGTCCGGCCCGCAGGGCGCGGGCCAGCGGGCCCGTGAGATCGAGGGCGTCCAGGGCCTCCTCGATGCCGTCCAGAGCGATGGCGGTGGGCCGGTCCAGGAGGCCGTGCAGCTCGTCGACGGCCTCGTCCGCGGCGGCGAGTCCCCCGCCGCGCAGGGCTTCGAGCAGCTTCTCGACGCGGGCGTGCACCTCGGCGGTGATGCCCGGGTTGTGCGGGAGCCGGCTGATGGCGCTGCCGCCACGGGCGCGGAGCCCGGCGTGCACGGTGCCTTCCAGCCGGGGCCCGAACACCGGGTCGGCGGCGAGCGCCTCGAGGTCGCGCTGGGAGCCGTCACCCCAGAACTCCAGGCCGATCGCAGCACCGGGGTCGTGGACGGGTATGCCCTCGGCGAGGCAGAGATCGAGCAGGTCGGCATCCAGATGCGGCCAGCGGTAGCGGTCCTCGTGCAGCCGGACCGGGCTGCCGCCCGCGCGCAGCAGCGGGGCGAACCGGCCGACCAGGTAGAAGAGTTCCGCGGGCATGGGCTGACGGGTCACCCCGCCGCCGCCGACCGTGCGGTGGGAGTAGCCGGCGGCGTACCGGCGCAGCCAGTCCCCGAGGCCGTCCTTCGGGACGATCCGTCCGGCCGCGGCCGCGTCGGCGGCGCCGCACGCGATGAGCAGCCGCAGCCAGGCCGCCGCGTCGTTCTTCGACTCGGGAAACAGGTCGAGGAGGGCGACGGCCTGCTCGTCGGCGGGCGGGTGCGCGGTGAGCGGGCCGACGGCCGCGTCGAGCAGCCGGTCGGGTACGGCCTTGCCGCGGGCCGCGGCCAGCAGCCCGCCCAGCACCCGGGCCTCCTCCTCGGTGCCGAGACCCGCCGCACGGGCCGAGTCCCGGACCCGGCGGGCCAGATCGGCGGGAAGCTCGCCGGGTGACGCCGCCCAGGCGGTCAGCAGGCGGACGAACTCGTGGTGCGCGTCGGCAGGTTCGAGGACCTCGGCCAACCAGGCCGCCGCACCGCTGAGTTCGGTGGCGGGCAGGGCGCCGAACCGGGCGAACAGCAGCAGGTTCGCCCGCCGCCAGTCGGGGTCGACCGGCAGCCCGTGGGTGCGTTCGGCGGCACGCGCCTGCCCGTAGGCGCGGCCGGCCGAGCGGCGGTGCGTCTCCAGCATCCAGTGGCCGATGGTGTCCCAGAACCAGGGCAGATGGGCGGCCGGCAGGCCACGGGCCAGGCGCTCCGCGTCGTCGACGAACCGGCCGGGCTTCTCCCAGGACCGGTGCCTGCTGCCGCCCGCCCGTTCCAGCGTGTCGCGGGCGTCCGCCTCGACACCCGGCCCCTGAGTGCGCGCCCAGTCGGCGTACGTCTCCGAGATGCGGTGATTGGCCGGGAGCGGGACGGGAGTTCCGGTGCTGCTGGTCATACGGACGATCTTGTCAGGTGCCACCGACAACGGGCCCGGGCCCCCTCGCGGGCAAGGGCGTCAGGAGCCGTCGGACTGCCGTACTCCCGCAGGCTTCGCGGCACTCGGCAGGGCCCGCACCGCGGGGGCGTCCGGGGCGGCCTTCGGCCGGACCAGCCGGTGCTGGGCCAGGCAGGCCAGCGCCAGGGTGGCGCCGAGCACCGGCCAGGCCAGCGCGCCGGCGCTCACCGCGGCCCCGACGACGACAGGCCCCAGGCTGCGCTGCGCCGACTGGGCCAGGCCGTGCACCCCGAGGTAGGCGCCCTGCGCCTCAGGAGGTGCGAGGGCGACGGAGAGTTCCCAGGAGGAGAGGGAGTGCAGGATCTCCGCCAGGGTGAAGGCGACGGCCGCGACGACGACGGCGCCGGTGGCGAACCAGGGGCCGCCTCCGGCCGAGGCCGCGAGCGCCACCCCTCCCGTGAGGAACACGGCACCGATCGGGACGAGCAGGCGTCGGGCCGCGGCGCGGGTCTCCCCGAAGCGGGACAGGGGGACCTGGAGCGCTATCACCAGAACGCTGTTGAGGACGAGGACGAGCGGTGCCAGCCCGACCGGGGCGCTGGTGGCGTGGACGATCCACAGCGGGAATCCGACCTGGAGCACGCTGTCGTCCAGGAACAGCCAGATCTCCGTACCGGTGAAGGCGAGATAGCGGCGGTCGCGCCAGGGTGTCGCCCCCTCGGGGCGCGCGACCGGAAGAGCATTCCCGTTGGTGGCGCCACCGGGTCCGGCGACGACGCGGCCGGGGGCGGGCGGCTCCGTGCACCGGAGCGTCAGGACCGCCATGACCAGGTAGGACGCGGCGTTGGCGAGCAGCAGGACCTGGTAGGCGAGGACGGTTCCGACCGTGAGTACGGCAGCGGCTCCCGTACCGCCCACGGCCCATCCGATGTTCACCGCGGTGCGCTGGATCGCCTGGTAGCGGACGCGTTGCGGGCCGGCCACGCGTGCGGCGAACAGTTTGGTCAGCACGCTCGACGCACGGTCGGGCAGCGCGCCCAGCGCCGAGTACAGGACCAGCAGCCGGAAGTCGTGCGTGGTCAGCAACGCGACCAGGGCCGCGCCCCTGACCAGTTGGGCGGCGACCAGGAGGCGGGTGACGGGGAAGCGGTCGGCCAGCCGCCCGGCGAGCGGGGGCCCGGCGATGCCGAGGACGCCGGACACCCCCAGCAGCAGGCCGATCTGAGACACCGACAGATGCGTGACGTAGACGAAGTAGAGCGTCGCCACGCCCATCCACAGGCCGGTGCCGACCTTGTCGACGATCGCGACCACCAGCATCAGCCGGCCGTCCCGGCCGCCCGGGACGGCCAGGCGCCGGACGAACGGGACGCGGCTCGGTGTCGGCTGCATCAGGATCCCCCCTTGACATGCATTTTGTATCGGTACAAACTTGCCTCTGTGGCAGAACAATATGGGATCACGGGTGGTACGGCCAGAGAGATTTCCGCCTCCGTGGAAGGCCGCGTGGCCGACGGCACGCTCCGCCCGGGCTCCTCGCTGCCCCCGGTGCGCCGGCTCGCCGAGGAACTGGGCGTGAGCGCCGGCACGGTGGCGGCCGCCTACAAGGAGCTGCGCGGGCGCGGGGTGGTGATGACCCTGGGGCGCGGCGGCACGGTGGTGGCGTCCGCTCCCGTCGTCACCTCGCGACGCCCTCCACGGGTGCCGTCCGGATTGCGTGACCTGGCGGGCGGGCACCCCGATCCCGCCTGCCTCCCGGTGCTGAACCCGCCCGCGCGCGTGGAGCCCGTGCCCGGATCGCACCGGGCCGCGCCCAGGCTCGCCGCACTCGAGGAGGCGGCCCGCGACTGGTTCGCCCGCGACGGCGTGCCCACCGGTTCGGTGACGTTCGCCCACGGGGCGCTGGACTGCATCGCCCGGCTGCTCTCCACCGAGCTCAAGCCCGGCGACGCCGTGGCCGTGGAGGATCCCGGCTTCCACCACCTCCTCGACCTCGTCCCGGCGCTCGCGCTGCGCATGCTGCCGGTGGCGGTCGACGACGAGGGCATCCGCCCCGAGGCGCTGCGGGCGGCCCTGCGCGCGGGGGCACGCGCGCTGGTGTGCAGCCCCCGCGCCCAGAGCCCGCTCGGCGCGCGGTTCACCGTCGGGCGCAGGGACGAACTCCTCTCCGTGCTCCGCGACTTCCCCGATGTGCTGGTCGTGGAGGACGACCACAACGCGGACATCGCCGGTGCGGCCGCGGTGAGCCTCACCTCCGGCGCACTGCCCCGCTGGGCGCAGGTGCGCACCGTGTCCAAGCACCTGGGCATCGATCTGCGCTGGGCCGCCCTCGCCTGCGACCCCGCCACCCTCGCGCGCCACGACGGCCGGATGCTGCTGACCTCCGGATGGGTCAGCCACATCCTGCAGACGACCGTGGCGGACCTCCTGACCGACCCGGCGGTGACCCGGCTGGTGGCCGGGGCCGCCCGCACGTACACCACCCGCCGGGACGCCCTGAGCACCGCGCTGGAGCAGCACGGCATCTCCTCCCACGGCGTGAGCGGCCTCAACGTGTGGGTGCCCGTCCGGGACGAGTCCGCCGTCGTCAACGGGCTGCGCACACGCGGCTGGTGGACCGCGGCGGGCACCCGTTTCCGTATCGCGTCCCCGCCCGGCGTGCGCGTCACCACCGCGACCCTCACCCCCGCCGAATCCCGCGTCCTCGCCCGTGACTTCGCGGACACCCTCGCGGAGTCACAAGCGGTGTACGGCGGTTAGGGCTGCCCGGTAGGGGCGGCGGCCGTCAGCGCAGCACCAGCCAGAGCTCCGCGCGTACGTCCATGTCGTCCAGGTCCGCGTCCAGCAGCTCCGCGCAGCGTGCGATGCGCTGGCGGACCGTGTTGCGGTGGATCCGCAGGGCCACGGCCGTCCGGTCCCAGCTGCCGTGCAGGCTCAGCCAGCACCGCAGCGTCTCGGCCAGGGGAGCGGTGAGCGGGGCCAGGAGGGTGCGGGCGTGGGCCTCGGCCCGGTCGGCGGGTACCAGGGCGGCCAGTCCTCCACTACCGGCACGGTGCGTGGCCAGCGGGGAGCGGGTGGCCTCCGCGCGGCCCAGGGCGCGGGCCGCCTCGGTGTCGGCGGTGGGCAGGGCCGTGGCGGGGGAGGGGGCGGACGCACCGAGGATCCAGCCCGGCTGCGCCGTCGCCCCGCGGTGGCCGGTGAGCAGGACCCGTACCGTTTCGCCGTGCGCGTCGACCAGGGCGGAGCCCAGCGACGCGCCGAGTGCTCCGGCGGTGAGCGGGTCGGGGACCGTGCCGTCCGCACGGCGGGCATGGACCACCGTCCAGGGTGCGCCGTCGTCCGAGAGGAGCGGGGCCGCCTCCTGCGGGGGTGCCCCCAGCAGCATCCGCACGAGCGCCGCCGAACGGCCCGCCGCGTCCGCGCCCTGGTGCGGGGCGGTCAGCAGGGCGAGCAGGACGACGGCGATCCCGGCGACGGTGTGGTCGCCGGGGTCGCGCCGGCGGGTCGCCAGGGCCAGGGCCAGCCCCTGGCCACCGCTCAGCGCGTAGGCGGCGAGCTGCGTGCCGTTCAGGGTGTCGGTCGCGGAAGCGGGGGAGGCCCGCCGGCCGGAGGAGACCACCCGGGACAGCTGGGCCAGGGCCGCCCGCTCCTCCGGAGGCGGATGGCCGCCCGCCGTGTGCAGCTCCGCGCCCTCCCTGGTGAGCAGCACCACCCGGCCCTCCAGCTGTACGGCGAGCTGGTGGAGCACCGCGGGTACCGGGTCGGGCCGGGCGGCTGCCGTCGCCAGGGCCTGCTGGGCGCGGGTCACCCGGCGCAGCTCGCGGTGGCGGGCCTCCGCCATCAGCCGCCACACCGCCCGCGCGATCGCCGTGAAGGGGGTCTGAGGGGGCACTTCCAGCAGCGGCAGACCGTGCCGGTCACATGCCTCCACCAGTGCCGCCGGCACCGTGTCGTGCACCGGCGCCACCCCGAAACCGAGCGCAGCCGCCCCCGCCTCCACCAGCCGGGCCACGTAGGTGTCCGGGTCGGTGAGCAGCACCCCGGCGCTCAGCAGAAGCTCGCCGCCGAGCAGGTACGGGTACGGGTCGGCCATCTCGGAGGTGTGCACCCACAGCAGATCCGCGTGGTCCGGACCGGCGATCCGGCGCAGCCCGAGTTCCTCCCTGGCCAGCAGCTCGGCCAGGGGGATGGGCGGGGTCGGCGGCCCGGCGGGGGAGTCCGGCATGGACGGTCCATCCATTCGAGGAGCTGGGAGTGGATGAAACGTACACTTCAGCGTCGGCTTCCGGCCACCTACCGTCTTCTCGACACACGCCCCGTGTATCGAGACGAGACGGAGGAAGCCCATGGCTGTCGACTACGCAGTGATCGTCGTCTATCTGGCCGGCATGCTCGCCATGGGCTGGTGGGGCATGCGCCGCGCCAAGTCCAAGAGCGAGTTCCTGGTCGCCGGCCGGCGGCTCGGCCCCTGGATGTACTCCGGCACCATGGCGGCGATCGTCCTCGGCGGCGCCTCGACGATCGGCGGGGTCGGCCTCGGCTACCAGTACGGGCTCTCCGGCGCCTGGATGGTCTTCACCATCGGCCTCGGGCTGCTCGCCCTGTCCGTCTTCTTCTCGGCCCGCATCGCCCGGCTGAAGGTCTACACGGTCTCCGAGATGCTCGACCTGCGCTACGGCGGCAGGGCGGGGCTCATATCCGGCGTCGTCATGTGGGCCTACACCCTGATGCTCGCGGTCACCTCCACGATCGCGTACGCCACGATCTTCGACGTCCTCTTCGACCTCGACCGCACCCTCTCGATCATCCTCGGCGGCGCCATCGTCGTCGCGTACTCGACGCTCGGCGGCATGTGGTCGATCACGCTCACCGACATGGTGCAGTTCGTCGTCAAGACGATCGGCGTCCTGCTGCTGCTCCTGCCGATCGCGGTCATCAAGGCGGGCGGCTTCAGCGAGATGAAGGCCCAGCTGCCCACCGAGTACTTCGACCCGCTGGGCATCGGCGGCGAGACGATCTTCACGTACGTCCTGATCTACACCTTCGGCATGCTGATCGGCCAGGACATCTGGCAGCGCGTGTTCACGGCCCGCAGCGACCGCACGGCACGCTGGGGCGGAACCGTCGCCGGTACCTACTGCCTGGTGTACGCGGTCGCCGGGGCCGTCATCGGCACGGCGGCCAAGGTCATGTACCCGAAGCTGCCCAGTGCGGACGCCGCCTTCGCGACCATCGTCAAGGACGAACTGCCGGTCGGCGTGCGCGGCCTGGTGCTGGCAGCCGCACTCGCCGCGGTGATGTCGACGTCCTCCGGTGCGCTGATCGCCTGCGCGACCGTGGCGAACAACGACATCTGGTCGCGGCTGCGGGGAGCGGTCAGCAGGGGGGACGGCGAGGAGCGCGACGAGGTGAAGGGCAACCGGGTCTTCATCCTGATCATGGGCATCGCCGTCATCGCCATCGCCATCGCGCTCAACAACGTCGTCGAAGCCCTGACCGTCGCCTACAACCTGCTCGTCGGCGGGCTGCTGGTGCCGATCCTGGGCGGCCTCCTGTGGCGCAGGGGCACGGCCGCGGGCGCGCTGGCCTCCGTCTGTGTGGGCGGCGTCGCGGTGATCGGGCTGATGGCGACCTACGGGATCCTCGCCAACGAGCCGGTCTACTACGGGCTGCTCGCCTCGCTCGCCGTGTACGTGATCGTCTCGCTGGCCACGAAGCCGACGGACGCCGCGGTGCTGGTCGCCTGGCGCGAACGGCTGGCGGGCCGCGGTGCGGAGGCCGAGCCGGCGCCCGCCCCGGAGCCGGCCACCACCTGACCCCCCTCGTTGTCCTCGATCGCCGGACGGGCCTGACCGCGAAGCCCAGGCCCGTCCGGCGCCCGAGGACGAAACCGTTTCCGGGGGGCCCGCACACCACCGCCTCCCGCACACTGGATACCGTACGAAAACCGAAGGAAAGGCACCCCGCCCCATGAGCAGCAACGAATCGCCGCGCGGCCCCATCGACTCCTCCCGCGTCCCGCGGTATGCCGGTCCCGCGACGTTCGCCCGGCTGCCGCGGCTCGACGAGGTCGGCACCGCCGACATCGCCGTGGTCGGCGTGCCCTTCGACAGCGGCGTCTCCTACCGCCCCGGCGCGCGCTTCGGCGGCAACGCCATCCGCGAGGCCTCCCGCCTCCTGCGCCCCTACAACCCGGCGCAGGACGCCTCCCCGTTCGCCCTCGCCCAGGTCGCCGACGCCGGTGACATCGCCGCGAACCCGTTCAACATCAACGAGGCCGTCGACACGGTCGAGGCCGCCGCCGACGACCTGCTCTCCACCGGCGCCCGCCTGATGACGCTCGGCGGCGACCACACCATCGCGCTGCCCCTGCTGCGTTCCGTCGCCAAGAAGCACGGCCCCGTCGCCCTGCTCCACTTCGACGCGCACCTGGACACCTGGGACACCTACTTCGGCGCCGAGTACACCCACGGCACCCCGTTCCGCCGGGCCGTCGAGGAGGGCATCCTCGACACCGAGGCGCTCTCCCACGTCGGTACGCGCGGCCCGCTGTACGGCAAGCAGGACCTCACCGACGACGAGAAGATGGGCTTCGGCATCGTCACCTCCGCCGACGTCATGCGCCGCGGCGTCGACGAGATCGCCGACCAGCTGCGCCAGCGCATCGGCGACCGGCCGCTGTACATCTCCATCGACATCGACGTCCTCGACCCGGCGCACGCCCCCGGCACCGGCACCCCCGAGGCCGGCGGCCTGACCTCGCGCGAGCTCCTGGAGATCCTGCGCGGCCTGTCCTCCTGCAACCTGGTCTCCGCGGACCTGGTCGAGGTGGCCCCCGCCTACGACCACGCGGAGATCACCTCCGTCGCCGCCTCCCACACGGCGTACGAACTCACGACGATCATGGCCCGCCAGATCGCGGCGGCCAAGGGAGCGCAGGGCAAGTGAGCCACGACCACGACGACCGGCCCAGGCTCACCCCCGCGCAGGCCGAGGCGGCCCTGAACCCTCCGGCCGGACGCAACGGCGGAGACCTCGTGGTCGAGACCCTCCAGGGCCTCGGCGCCACCACCGTCTTCGGGCTGCCCGGCCAGCACGCGCTCGGCATGTTCGACGCGCTGCGGCGCTCCTCCCTCGCGTACATCGGGCTGCGCGTCGAGAACAACGCGGGCTTCGCCGCCGACGCCTACGGCCGGATCACCGGGGAGGTCGCCCCGCTGCTCCTCTCCACCGGACCGGGCGCGCTGACCTCCCTCGCCGCACTCCAGGAGGCGGCTGCGGCGTCCGCACCCGTGCTGGCGATCTCCAGCCAGATCCCGACCGCCGGTCTCGGCGGCGGACGCCACGGCTACCTGCACGAACTCCGCGACCAGAAGGCGTCGTTCCGCGACATCGTGAAGTCCGTGCACACCGTGCGTACGGCCTCGCAGATCCCCTCAGCGATCGCCGCCGCCTGGGAGTCCGCGCTCACCGCCCCGCACGGGCCGGTCTGGGTGGAGATCCCGCAGGACGTGCTTCTCGCCGAGACGGTCCTGCCGGTCGTCAGCGCACTCGACGCGACCCCGCGGGAGCTGTACCCGCGCCCCGAACTGACCGTCGCGGCGGCCCACCTGCTGTCGAACGCCGAGCGGCCCGCGATCATCGCGGGCGGCGGAGTCGTACGGTCCGACGCGACCGGCAAGCTGCTCGCGCTCGCGGAGAAGATCAACGCCCCGGTCGTCACCACGTTCGGCGGCAAGGGCGCCTTCCCCTGGGAGCACCCGCTCTCGCTCCGGTCCTGGCTGGAGGACCGGCACACCACGGACTTCCTGGAGTCCGCGGACGTGCTGCTGGTCGTCGGCTCCGGGCTCGGCGAACTCTCCTCGAACTACCACACGTTCGCTCCCCGCGGCCGGGTCGTCCAGATCGAGGCCGACGCCGGGAAGCTGGAGTCCAACCACCCCGCACTCGGCATCCACTCCGACGCCCGCGAGGCCCTCGACGACCTCCTGGACGCGGTGGAGGCCCGCGAGGACGCGGCCGCGCCCGAGCGCGTCGCGAAGGTGCTGGGGGCCGTCCAGGACAGGATCGCCGCCCAGGACCTCACCCTGGAGCAGCAGGTGCTCGCCTCGGTCCGCGAGGCACTGCCCGACACCTCGCCCAGCTTCTGGGACATGACGATCCTCGCCTACTGGGCCTGGTCCGCCTTCGACGCCCGCCACCCCAACACGATGCACTCGGCGCAGGGCGCGGGCGGCCTCGGCTACGGCTTCCCGGCCGCGATCGGCGCAGCGGCGGCCGACCGTACGAAGCCCGTACTGGCGGTCTCCGGCGACGGCGGCGCGATGTACTCGATCGCCGAGCTCGCCACGGCGCGGCAGTACGACCTGCCCGTCACCTGGCTGATCGTCGACGACGGCGGCTACGGCATCCTGCGCGAGTACATGACCGGGGCCTTCGGCGAGGCCACGGCGACGGAACTGACCCGGCCGGACTTCGTCGCCCTGGCCGAGTCCTTCGGGGTCCCCGCGGTCCTTACGACGCCCGAGTCCCTGGCCGCCGACCTGGGGAAGGCCCTGGCAAGCCCCGGCCCGTCGGTGGTCGTGCTCCCCGCCCTGCTGAGGATGTTCGAGCCGACGCACCTGTGAGCACCTGACGTCCGCGTACCCGGGGGAGCCGTGCCCCGGGTACGCGGACGGTCGTGTCTTCGGGCAGGCCGGCGCCTACAGCGACCGAAGAGCCTTCTCGATCTCGGCCTTCTGGGCGTCGGCGCCGAGCTGGAACTGCTCCCGCTGCCCGGCGTCGAGGGCGAACGGAGGTTCCTTCCGCGTCGGCAGGAGATCGGGGATCGACCGGAAGAGCACCGCCGCCTCCGCTCCGTACCCCTTGTTGTGCGCAGTGACCAGGTACTTCCCGACCCGCCACAGATGATCGTTGAGCACCTTCGAAGGTGATCTCAGGATGTCCTTCACCGTCGCGGGCCGGCCCAGCGAATGATGCGGTCCGTCGCTGCACTTCTGCAGCGCCGCCAGTGCCGCGTAGAGCTGTCCGCAGCGGTATGCCTCCGCGTGCCCGCTGTTCGGCATGGAGCCCCCTGTCCGCGTCGTCACCCGTCGTCCCCGATGCCGGTCAGCGGACATGACTACCCGGTCACCCGCCGGCCGAACCCGCCCGCCCCCGGCGCGCGGAAGCCCGGCCAGGGCGCCCGGATCGCCACCGGGTGGTCCTAGGACCACCCGAGTACCGTCTCCGACCATGGGCCGAGAATTGTTGCAGCGGGATGAAATCCGCAGCTGACCGCGTTGGTCACGTGCGGTAGGTCAGGTGGGACAGCGGGGCGGACTGGAGGCACGGGGTGGCGGGCACGAAGGAACAGGGCGCGGAGGAACAGGGCGCCGACCGACAGGGGTGGGGCCGGCGGCTGACCGGATACGCGTGGCGTTACCGGCGCAATGTCGTGCTGGCGCTCGGGTCGTCGCTCGCCGGTATGGCCGTGATGGCCCTCGTCCCGCTGATCACCAAGGTGATCATCGACGATGTCGTCGGCGACCACACCCGTTCCCTCGGCGTCTGGACCGGCTTCCTGATCGGCGCGGCCGTCCTCGTCTACGCCGCCACCTTCGTCCGCCGCTACTACGGCGGCCGGCTCGCCCTCGACGTACAGCACGACCTGCGTACCGAGATGTACACGACGATCACCCGGCTCGACGGGAAGCGGCAGGACGAGCTGTCGACCGGACAGGTCGTCGGGCGCGCCACCAGCGACCTGCAGCTGATCCAGGGACTCCTCTTCATGCTCCCGATGACCATCGGGAACATCCTGCTCTTCATCATCTCCCTGGTGATCATGGCGTGGCTGTCGCTGCCCCTGACCCTCATCGCCCTCGCCGTCGCCCCCGCCCTCTGGTTCATCGCCCGCCGCTCCCGCACCCGCCTCTTCCCCGCCACCTGGTACGCGCAGAGCCAGGCCGCCGCCGTCGCCGGAGTGGTGGACGGGGCCGTGTCCGGAGTCCGGGTCGTCAAGGGGTTCGGGCAGGAGGAGCAGGAGACGGGCAAGCTCCGCGAGGTCAGCCGCAGGCTCTTCGCCGGCCGGCTGCGCACCATCAGGCTGAACTCCCGCTACACCCCCGCCCTCCAGGCCGTCCCCGCGTTCGGCCAGGTCGCCATGCTGGCCCTCGGCGGCTGGCTCGCCACCCGCGGCGAGATCACCCTCGGTACGTTCGTCGCCTTCTCCACCTATCTCGCCCAGCTCGTCGGCCCCGTCCGGATGCTCGCCGTGGTCCTGACCGTCGGCCAGCAGGCACGGGCCGGTGTGGAGCGCGTCCTGGAGCTGATCGACACCGAACCGTCCATGCAGGACGGTACGAAGGAGCTCCCGGCCGACGCCCCCGCCCGCGTCGAGTTCGACGACGTGCGCTTCGGCTACGACGAGGAGCGCCCCGTACTCGACGGCTTCTCCCTCACCATCGAGCCCGGCGAGACGGTCGCCGTCGTCGGCGCCTCCGGCAGCGGCAAGTCCACCGTCTCGCTCCTGCTGCCCCGCTTCTACGACGTGACGCACGGCGCCGTCCTCGTCGGCGGTCACGACGTCCGTGAACTGACCCAGAACTCGCTCCGGGCCGCCATCGGGCTCGTACCGGAGGACAGCTTCCTCTTCTCCGACACGATCCGCGCCAACATCGCGTACGGATTCCCGGGGGCCACCCAGGAGCAGATCGAGCAGGCCGCCCGCACCGCCCAGGCCCACGGCTTCATCTCCGAGCTGCCCGAGGGGTACGACACCACGGTCGGCGAGCACGGGCTCACCCTCTCCGGCGGCCAGCGCCAGCGCGTCGCGCTCGCCCGCGCCATCCTCACCGACCCCCGGCTGCTCCTCCTCGACGACGCCACCTCCGCCGTCGACGCCCGGGTGGAGCACGAGATCCACGAGGCCCTGGCACAGGTCATGGCCGGTCGCACGACCCTGCTGATAGCGCACCGCCGCTCCACCCTCGGCCTCGCCGACCGCATCGCGGTCCTCGACCAGGGGCGGCTCGCCGACATCGGCACGCACGCGGAGCTGGAACAGCGCTCCGCGCTCTACCGCAGGCTCCTCACCGACCCCGACGAGCTGGGCGGCACCTCACCGGGCCACCAGCCCGTCATGACCGGGGTGCCCGAGGACGACGACCGCGCGCTCCAGGATGAACTGGAGGCCGAGTTCGACGCCGAGCGCGGCGTCACCCCCGAGCTGTGGATCCGCAAGGAGGAGCAGCGCGACACGGCCGCGGCCGGAATGCCCGCAACCCCCGAGCTCCTCGCCCAGGTCGACGCACTGCCGCCCGCCACGGACGCCCCGGGCATCGACGAGGCGAGCGCGGTCCGTCCCGAGGAGTCGTACGGGCTGCGCAGGCTGCTGCGCGGCTTCGGGCTCCCGCTGCTCGTGAGCCTGGCGCTGGTGGCCGTCGACGCGGGCATGGGCCTGCTCCTGCCCGTACTGATCCGGCACGGCATCGACGACGGCGTCACCAAGATGGCGCTCGGCGCGGTCTGGGCGGCGGCGGGACTCGGGCTGCTGGCCGTCCTCGTGCAGTGGGCGGCCCAGATCGGCGAGACCCGGATGACCGGGCGTACGGGCGAACGCGTCCTGTACTCGCTCCGCCTCAAGATCTTCGCGCAGCTCCAGCGGCTCGGCCTCGACTACTACGAGCGCGAGCTGACCGGCCGGATCATGACCCGGATGACGACGGACGTGGACGCGCTGTCCACCTTCCTCCAGACCGGTCTGGTCACGGCCTTCGTCTCCGTCGTCACCTTCTTCGGCATCACCGGCGTCCTGCTCGTCCTCGACGTCCAGCTGGCCCTGGTCGTCTTCGCGACGCTGCCGCTGCTGATCGTCGGCACGTTCTTCTTCCGCCGCAAGAGCGTCAAGGCGTACGAGCTCGCCCGGACACGCATCAGCGTCGTCAACGCCGACCTCCAGGAGTCCGTCTCCGGGCTGCGGATCGTGCAGGCGTTCCGGCGCGAGCAGGACGGCGCCGAGCAGTTCTCGGCCCGCAGCGACCACTACCGCCAGGCCCGGGTGCGCGGGCAGTGGCTGATCTCCGTGTACTTCCCGTTCGTGCAGCTGCTCGCCTCGGTCGCCGCGGCCGCCGTGCTGATCGTCGGCGCGGGCCGCGTCGACAACGGCACGCTCACCACGGGTGCGCTGGTCGCCTACCTCCTCTACATCGACCTGTTCTTCGCCCCCGTGCAGCAGCTGTCCCAGGTCTTCGACGGCTACCAGCAGGCCACGGTCTCCCTCGGCCGGATCCAGGAACTCCTGCGGGAGCCCACCTCCACGGCCGACCACGACGCGCCGCAGGACGTCTCCTCGCTGCGCGGCGAAATCGCCTTCGAGGACGTCTCCTTCGCCTACGGCGCCTTCGACGGAGAGAAGGGTGAGGAAGAGGCCCTCACAGGCATCGATCTGCGGATCCCGGCCGGTCAGACGGTCGCGTTCGTCGGCGAGACCGGCGCGGGCAAGTCCACGCTCGTCAAGCTCGTCGCCCGCTTCTACGACCCGACGAGCGGCCGGGTCACGGCGGACGGCACCGATCTGCGCGCACTCGACATGACGGCGTACCGGCACCGCCTCGGAGTCGTACCGCAGGAGGCCTACCTCTTCGCCGGTACGGTCCGCGACGCCATCGCCTACGGTCTGCCGGACGCCACCGACGCGCAGGTGGAGGCGGCGGCCAGGGGAGTCGGCGCGCACGACATGATCGCCACCCTGGAGGACGGCTATCTGCACGAGGTCGCCGAGCGCGGCCGCAACCTCTCGGCCGGCCAGCGCCAGCTGATCGCCCTCGCCCGCGCCGAGCTGGTCGACCCCGACATCCTCCTCCTCGACGAGGCGACCGCCTCCCTGGACCTCGCCAGCGAGGCGCTGGTCAACCAGGCCACCGACCGGCTGACCGGCCGCCGCACCACGCTCGTGGTGGCCCACCGGCTGACGACGGCCGCCCGCGCCGACCGGGTCGTGGTGATGGACCACGGCAGGGTCGCCGAGGACGGCACGCATGACGAACTGCTCGCCAGGGACGGGACGTACGCCCGGCTGTGGCGCACCTTCATAGGAGAGGACATAGGGGAGGACACACCGGCGGGTGTGTGACACCGTCCGGCCACTCCACCCGTTCCCGGAACCTTTCGGCCCGCCTCGGCGTCGTACGCACATACGTACATGTGTCTGGCGAGGCTCGGAATGTTCGATGGAACAGACGGAACAGGTGGGGTGGACGGGGTGGTGGGACCGCTGAGGTCGTCGAGACCGTCGGGAGGACCCGCCGGGAGACGCGCGGCGGTCCTCCTGTTCGTCCTGCCGCTGCTCGGAGCCGTCGGGCTGGTGCTCGGCACCTCGGGCAGCTCCCCGGCGCACGCCGCCGCGGCCTGCTCCGGACGGCTGGTCAAGACGGTGGCGTTCTCCACCGGCTCCCTGCGCGTCTACGAGAGCCGCGCCTACGCGTGCGCCGTCACCGTCGCCAACAAGCCCGGTGCGCGCCGCGACATGCGCGTGTCCCTGCAGCCGCGCGGCGGCCGGGCGGCCGTCGACAGCGGCAGGTTCACCAAGCTGGCCGGTCCCGTCACGGTCCACGCTCTCAACCGCTGCGTCCGCGCGTCCGGTTCCATCGCGGGCAAATCGGCATCCACTGGATGGATCCTGTGCTGACGCACAACTGGGTCTGGCGTTGCAGGTGTTACCCCGGCTAGGTTCGCGGCGACTGTCGTGAATCAAGGGGAGGGTGCATGCGCAAGGCGCTCAGAGGGGTCCTGTCGCTCGCGGTGCTCATAGGCACAGTGAGTGCGACGGGTGCCTCGGCCGGTGCGGCCACCGCCGCGGAACCGACCGCGAAGCAGAGCAGCGGCTCGACCAGCAGCAGCGAGAGCAGCAGCGAGGACATCAAGGACCGCATCCTGGCCATCCCGGGCATGAGTCTGATCGAGGAGAAGCCGTACCCCGGGTACCGCTACTTCGTCCTCAACTACACCCAGCCGATCGACCACAAGAGGCCGTCCAAGGGCACGTTCCAGCAGCGCATCACCCTGCTGCACAAGGACACGAGCCGCCCGACGGTCTTCTTCACCAGCGGCTACAACGTCTCGACCAACCCCAGCCGCAGCGAGCCGACGCAGATCATCGACGGCAACCAGGTCTCGCTGGAGTACCGCTTCTTCACCCCGTCCCGCCCCGCGCCGGCGGACTGGTCGAAGCTCGACATCTGGCAGGCCGCCAGTGACCAGCACCGCGTCTTCACCGCGCTGAAGAAGATCTACTCCGAGAACTGGCTGACCACCGGCGGCTCCAAGGGCGGCATGACCGCCACCTACTTCGAGCGCTTCTACCCGAAGGACATGGACGGCGTCGTCGCCTATGTCGCGCCCAACGACGTGGTCAACAACGAGGACTCGGCGTACGACCGCTTCCTCGCCCGCGTCGGCACCAAGGAGTGCCGCGACCGGCTCTCCGGTGTCCAGCGCGAGGCCCTCGTCCGGCGTGAGCCGCTGGAGAAGAAGTACGAGGCGTACGCCGCCGAGAACGGCTACACCTTCACCACCGTGGGCTCGCTCGACAAGGCGTACGAAGCCGTCGTCATGGACTACGTCTGGGCGTTCTGGCAGTACAGCCTGCTCGCCGACTGCGAGGCCATCCCGGCCGACGCCGCCAAGGCGACCGACCAGGAGATCTGGGACTCGATCGACGCCATCGCCGGCTTCTCGGCCTATGCCGACCAGGGCCTGGGGACGTACACGCCGTACTACTACCAGGCGGGCACACAGCTCGGATCGCCCGACATCAGGCAGCCGTGGCTCGGCAACCTGAGCCGGTACGGCTACCAGCCGCCGCGCAACTTCGTACCGCGCGACATCTCCATGAAGTTCCAGCCGTCGGCGATGCGGGACATCGACAGCTGGGTCAGGAACAACGCCCGGCACATGCTGTACGTCTACGGGGAGAACGACCCGTGGGGTGCCGAGCCCTTCCGCCTCGGCAGGGGGGCGCGTGACAGCTACGTCTACACCGTGCCGGGCGGCAACCACGGCTCCAAGGTCGCCGGTCTCGTCGCCGACGAGAAGGCGAACGCCACCGCGGCCATCCTGCGCTGGGCCGGAGTGGCCCCCGCGGCCGTCGAGGCCGACCCGGCGAAGGCGAAGCCGCTCGCGAAGTTCGACGCGCGTCTGGACAAGCGCGACGCCGAGCTCGAGCGGAACCTCGGCACGCTGCGGCCGTAGTCGGGCAGCGGTGAGGCAGTAGTCCGGCCGATACGCCGACGTGGGCTGTGCGCACCGGGGTTCACACCCGGCGCGCGCAGCCCACCGGCGTTTCCCCGCCCAACTGCACGAAGAGATCAGTCGTGTCCGGGCACAGACCGCGCCGCTCCACCGCGGAGCCGACCTCGAACTCCGGTGGCCGCTCACCCGATCCGTCGCAGGCCGTCTCCCTGACCTCGCCCTTGCGCGAGCCGTAGACGCAGTCCCCGACGACCGTCAGGGGGCCTCCGCCCTGCCCGGGATCGCCCGGATGCGGGGACTCCAGATTGCGCATGCACGCGTACCCGCCGGGCACGGCGGGCTCCTGGGAGGGGCCGCTCCGCGAGATGTGCAGCACGAAATCGGTCGAGGGCGGGCAGGCCGGACCCTCCGGAGGCGCACCCGTGTGCCGGGCCAGTACCCGTGCCGCCGCCTTCTCGCTGCGGCACGACACCTCACGGACCACGTCCCCGCGCGAACTGCAGTCGGCGGGGCCCAGGAACACCACCCCGTAGCCGGACGGCGCGGTACTGTCCCGCAGCCCGTCGGCCCCGGGCCCCGACGCGCCGCCCACGGGCTGCTGACAGGCACTCAGGGACAGCGCCGCGAGTGCGGACAGCAGGACGCGCAGGACCCCCGGGACACGGTGCTCGTACATGGTCGACCCCCCGTTACGTCCGTGAAGACGTACACCCAGCGTGACCCGCAGGAGCGGGTACACGCCAGGCGAGCGGGGGGCTTTGCGCTCTTCGGTGTCGGTACGCCTAGGGTGCGGCGTACGTCTAGTACGACAGTCCGTAGCCGACCGGGTACAGCGCCTGTGCCGGGACGTCCGCACGCTGCACCGGGACCGGCAGCTTGCCCCGGGGCTCGGCCCGCCCCGCGATCACCCGGGCGGCTGCCCGGAGTTCGACGTCCGTCCAGGAGTACGCGGCGAGGCTCGCGGCGTAACCGGTGCCGGCCAGCTGGGCGATGTCGTACGGGTTGCGGATCGCGACGGTGATCACCGGGACCCCGGTCGCCGCGAGGGCCGCCACGAGGGTGCGCTGGGAGCTCGTCGCGGTGACGTTGTACGTCCCCACGACCACGGCGTCCTTGCCCTGCGCGGCGGCCACCGCTTCGGCGATCTTCGCCGGGGCGGGAGCGGTGCCGGTGGACAGGGCGGTGGCCGTGTACCCCAGCTCCTCGAACGCCGCGGCGAGCGTCGTGGTCGGTGGTCCGGTCGTGCCCGACGGGGAGGCGGGATCGGCGCCGACCACGAGCAGGTTCCGGTGGGAGCGGCGCGAGAGCGGCAGCAGCGAACCGGTGTTGGCGAGCAGCGTGGTCGTGCGCTCGGCGATCCGGTCGGCGGCGGCGAGATGGGTACGGATGCCCACCGTGCGGTCCACGCCCCGGTGGGTGACGTAGGGGTCCCGGAACAGGCCCAGCTTCGACTTCAGCCGCAGGATGCGCAGGATCGATTCCTCGATGCGGGCCTCGCTGATCTCGCCGTTCCGCACGGCGCCGAGGACGGCATTCCACGCCACGGAGAGGTTCGGCGGGTTGAGCAGCTGGTCGACGCCTGCCTGCAGGGCGAGCACGGGGACGCGTTCGTCGCCGTACTTCGTGCGCACGCCCTCCATGCCGAGCGAGTCGGTCACCACGACACCGTCGTAGCCGAGCTCCTCGCGCAGGATGCCGGTGAGGATCGGCCGGGACAGGGTGGCCGGATCCTCCGAGGGGTCCAGGGCGGGCACCACGATGTGGGCCGTCATGATCGAGTCGATGCCCGCGGCGACGGCCGCCCGGAACGGCGGGGCGTCGAGCTCCGCCCACTGCTCGCGGGTGTGGTGGATGTAGGGCAGGCCCGTGTGGCTGTCGGTGCTGGTGTCGCCGTGGCCGGGGAAGTGCTTGGCCGTGGAGGCGATTCCGGAGCTCTGGTAGCCCTTCACCTGCGCGGCGACCAGGCCGGCCACCGACTCCGGGTCGGAGCCGAAGGAGCGTACGCCGATGACCGGGTTGGCCGGGTTGACGTTGACGTCAGCGTCCGGCGCGTAGTTCTGGTTGATGCCGAGCGCGGCCAGCTCGGCCCCCGCGATCCGGCCGGCCGTGCGCGCGTCGGAGCGCGAGCCGCCCGCGCCCAGCGCCATCGCGCCGGGCATCAGGGTGGCGGGCTCACCGACGCGGCAGACGATCCCGTGCTCCTGGTCCGTGGAGACGAGGAGCGGCAGGGGAGTGGGCCCGGCGAGCCCGGCGCGCTGGATGCCGTTGGACAGGTCGGCGATCTGGTGCGGGTCGCGGGTGTTGTGCGCCCAGGCGAAGTAGATGATGCCGCCGACGTGGTACGTGGAGATCAGCTCGGCCGCGGTGCGCACACCGATCTCGGCGAGGTTGGCGTCGATGTCCGCCTGGTCGGGTGCGGTGGCGGAGTGCCCGTACACCCGCATCACGAAGAGCTGGCCGACCTTCTCCTCCAGGCTCATCCGGGCGATGAGCCGCTTGAGGCGGCTGTCCGTGGAGGTGCCCGTGGATGCCTGGGCGGCCCCGGGAGCGGCGGCGACGCCCGTCGCTGCCGCGGCGACGGTGGCCGCGGTGGCGGTGAGAAGAGTGCGTCTGGAGGTGCGGTGGTGCACGTGAGCTCCTTCCGGTGCTGAAAGAAACTTCCAAGAAGGTACGGATATATGGAAAGTAACTACCAGTCAAGAGGACCACCCGATAAAGGCAGTGACACGCGGGAGGACGGGTGGACATGCCCGGACATGGCCCACACCCGTGCCGTGCGGCGGCAAGCCGCGTCCAGGCGACGGCTACGTCAGCCCCGCCCCCGCGCCGTGGCCCTGAAGTGCCGCCACCGCAGCGGTGATCGCCGGTCGCCGTGCCGCCTCCGTGCGCCACAGCGCGTACAGCCGCCGCACCGGTACGGGATCCAGCCGCACCTCCACCACGCCGGGCGGGAGCGGCCCCCGCCCCAGCCGCGGAATCATCGCCACGCCGAGCCCCGCGGCGACCAGGGCCAGCTGGGTGTGGTTCTCCTCGGCCCGGTGGCGGATGTCCGGCTCGTACCCCGCAGCCCGCAACGTCCGTACGAGCCAGTCGTGGCACACCGTGCCGGGCGGCTGGCACACCCACCGCTCCCTGGCCAGCTCCTCGCGCCGCACCGCCGTCCGCCCGGTGAGCGCGTGCCCCTCCGGCACCAGCAGATCGCACCGGTCGTCGCCGATGACCGCCTGCGCCACCCCCTCCGGAGCGGGCAGCGGCGCGATGTCCCAGTCGTGCGCCACGGCGAGATCGATCACGCCCTTCGCCACCAGATCGACCGAGAGGTGCGGGTCGACCTCGGTGAGCCGGGCGTCCAGCGAGGGGTGCTCCTGCTGCAGCCGCGCCAGCACGCCGGGCAGCAGCCCCCGCGCCGCGGACGCGAACGCGCCGATCGACAACCGCCCCGTCGGCAGCCCCCTGCGCTCCTCCAGCGTCGTCTCCGCCTGCTCCACGATGGCCAGCAACTGCTGTGCCGTGGCCGCGAGATGGAGCGCGTCCTCGGTGAGCGCCACCCCGCGCCCGCGCCGCTCGAGAAGAGTCGTCCTGGTCTCCCGTTCCAGCTTGGTGATCTGCTGGGAGACCGCCGAGGCCGTGTAGCCGAGCGCGGCGGCCGCGCCCGCGACGGAGCCGTGGACGGAGACGGCGTGCAGGGCGCGCAGCCGGGACAGATCGAGCACGGGAACCTCCCGGGAGCGAAGCATGAGCAGCGCTTAATCCAATCATGAAGAAATCCGCGCTGGTGCTACACGGTCCCCGCATCCGATCCTCGGTGCATGCGTCCCCTCCACATCGCCCTGGCCGCGCTCGTCGCCGCCGTCTGGGGTGTGAACTTCGTCGTCATCGAGGTCGGCCTCGCCCACTTCCCGCCCCTGCTCTTCTCCGCCCTGCGCTTCCTCGTCGCCGCACTGCCGGCCGTGTTCCTCGTCGGGCGGCCCACTGTCGCGTGGAAGTGGATCATCGGCGTGGGCCTCGTCCTCGGGGTGGCCAAGTTCGGGCTGCTCTTCATCGGCATGGACCGAGGCATGCCCGCCGGGCTCTCCTCCCTCGTCCTCCAGGTCCAGGCGGTCTTCACCGCCCTGTTCGCGGCCCTGGCGCTCGGCGAACGGCCGGGCAGGGTACGAGTGCTGGGGATGGGCGTGGCCCTCGCGGGCATCGGGGTCGCGGCCGTCGACGAGGGGGCGGGCGGGCCCGTGCTCGCCTTCGTCCTGGTCGTGGCGGCGGCAGCCTGCTGGGGCGTGTCGAACGTCCTCACCCGCAAGGCCGCCCCGTCGGACTCCCTCAACTTCATGGTGTGGGTGTCGACGGTGCCCGTACTGCCGCTGCTCGGCCTGTCCCTGCTCATCGAGGGACCGGACCGCGACGCCGAGGCCCTCGCGGCACTCGACTGGAGCGGCGTCGGCATCATCGTCTACGTCGCCTGGATCACCACGGTCTTCGGCTTCGGGGCATGGGGCTTCCTCCTCCGCCACCACCCGGCATCGTCCGTGGCCCCGTTCACCCTGCTCGTGCCGGTCTTCGGCATGTCCTCCGCCGCACTGTTCCTCGGCGAATCGGTGAGCCCGCTGCGATGGTGTGCGGCGGCGCTGCTGGTCGGCGGAGTGGCACTGACGTCCCTGGCGGGGCGGCGCGCGACCGCGCCGCAGGCGCCGGAGGCGCAGGCGGTCCGCGTCTGAGGCCGGCTGCTCCGGGGCGGGCGCCGGCCCGACGGCTACTGCTTCGGTGCGCCCAGCCGCAGCAGGTACTCCCGCGCCGCGGCCAGCAGGCCCGGCAGCTCCGGTGCGCCGGGGTGCCAGCGCTTCTCGTACTCCCAGCAGACCCAGCTGTCGGCATCCAGCGTGTCCAGGCAGGCCCTCAGCGGCAGCACGCCGTCCCCGAGGGCCAGCGGTGCGGTGTCCTCGGCCGACGCGATGTCCTTCACCTGGACGTATCCCAGGTGCGGGGCGAGCACCGCATGGCTGGCCACCGGCTCCTCGCCCGCCAGCCAGGTGTGCATGATGTCCCAGATCGCGCCGATCTGCCCGTGCCCGACGGTCCCCACCACACGGGCCACATCGGCCCCGGCGCGGTGCGAGTCGTGTGTCTCCAGCAGGATCCGTACGCCCATGTCGGCGGCGTGCGGAGCCGCGGCGCCCAGCCGCCGGGCGGCGGTCGCGTCGGCCTCGGCGGGCTCCTGTCCACCGCCGCCGGGGAACACGCGGACGTTCGCCGCCCCCAGGTCGCGGGCCAGT
This sequence comes from Streptomyces sp. NBC_00683, assembly GCF_036226745.1. Lineage (NCBI taxonomy): Bacteria > Bacillati > Actinomycetota > Actinomycetes > Kitasatosporales > Streptomycetaceae > Streptomyces > Streptomyces sp. NBC_00683. The sequence goes on from NZ_CP109013.1 coordinate 5,588,415, forward strand.
TCCACCAGCCCGGCGAGCTCGGCCAGCACCGGCTCGTCGTCACCCTCGGCGGCGATCCGTACATACCCGGCGAGGGTCAGGATCTCGACCCCGCCGTTCTTGAACTCCTCCACCACGGAGGCCCGTTCGAGCGGCGTGAGCCCCAGGTGCACGGGCTCCTCGGGGTGGGTGCGCAGTTCCACACCCTGGTACCCGTGCCCGGCGGCGAGGCGTACCACCTCGGCCACGGGCAGCCCCGGCACCCCGAGAGTCGAAAAAGCGAGCTTCACGATGTAGTCCTTCCGTCGATGCCGGGCTGATCGGTACCCCCGTTTCCGCGAGGGAATCCTCACCCCACCCGCGGCGGCGCTGTCGAGCCGCGGACCATCAGTTCCGCCGCAATCGTCGCTATGCCGCCGGCCGGCGGCTTCTCCTTGCCCATCGCCAGCCGGCCCGCGCGTGCCCCGGCCTCGAACAGCGGCAGCCGTACGGTCGTCAGCGCCGGTACCGCGTCCACCGAGAACGGCAGATCGTCGAAGCCCGCCACCGAGACGTCCTCGGGGATGCGCAGCCCGCGGTCCCGGATCGCCGCACCGGCACCCAGTGCCACGGTGTCGTTGGCGGCGACGACGGCCGTCACATCCGGTTCCCTGCGCAGGAGTTCGAGCGTGGCTTCGTAGCCGGACCGGCGGTCGTACGGGCCGTGGACGGTGAGCCGCTCCTCGTCCCCGTACAGCCCCGCCGCCTTCATCGCCTCGCGGTGGCCCTCGAGGCGGTGCCGTGTGGTGGTGCGCTCCAGCGGCCCCGCGACGTACCCGATGCGCCGGTGGCCGAGCGAGACGAGGTGCTCGGTGAGCCGCCGGCCGCCGCCCCGGTTGTCGAAGGCGAGCGAGGCCACGACCGCGTCGGTGTCCGGCAGCGGCGGCCGCCCGCAGAACACGATGCGGGTACCGGCGTCCGCGAGTTTCGCCAGCTTGACGGCCATCGCGGCCTGGTGGGCCGGGTCCTCCAGGGCGCCACCGGTCAGGACGACCGCTGCGGCGCGCTGGCGCTGGAGCAGGGTCAGGTAGGTGAGTTCACGCTCGGGGGAGCCGCCGGTGTTGCAGACGACGGCGAGCTTCTCGCCGCCCCCGCGGCCCGATCCGTCGCCGGGTCCGCCGATCTCGGTCTGTGCGGCCCCCGCCATGATCCCGAAGAAGGGGTCGGCGATGTCGTTGACCAGGATCCCGACCAGGTCGGACGTCGAGGCGGCGAGCGAACTGGCGGGGCCGTTCAGTACGTAGTCGAGGTCGTCGACCGCACGCAGGACCCGCTCCCGGGTGGACGCGGCCACCGGGTAGTTGCCGTTCAGCACGCGGGACACGGTGGCCGGGGACACCCGGGCGCGAGCCGCCACGTCCGCCAGGGTGACTGTCATCGCTCTCCTCCGAGGAGTTGTGGCGCGGCCCCTCTTGTCCGGGCCGCTGTCGGCAGGCTAGCGTCATACCAAATAGAAAGCGCTTGCTACGGCTTTATGGAGGGAACTTCGTGACACGCAGGACAGTGCGCATCGCCATGAACGGCGTCACGGGTCGCATGGGATACCGGCAGCACCTGGTGCGCTCGATCCTCGCGATCCGCGAGCAGGGCGGCCTCGACCTCGGCGACGGCGAGGTGCTGTGGCCCGAGCCCGTCCTCGTCGGCCGCCGCGCCCACGCGCTGGAGGCACTCGCCGCACAGCACGGTCTGACCGAGTGGTCGACCGACCTGGACGCGGTACTCGCCGACGAATCGATCGACATCTACTTCGACGCCCAGGTCACCTCGGCCCGCGTCGAGGCGATCAAGAAGGCGATCGCCGCGGGCAAGCACATCTACACCGAGAAGCCCACCGCCACGGACGTCGAGGGCGCCCTGGACCTGGCCCGCCTCGCCCGCGACGCCGGAATCAAGCACGGCGTCGTCCAGGACAAGATCTTCCTGCCGGGCCTGCTGAAGCTGAAGCGCCTCATCGACGGCGGCTTCTTCGGCGAGATCCTCTCCGTGCGCGGCGAGTTCGGCTACTGGGTGTTCGAAGGCGACTGGCAGGAGGCCCAGCGGCCGTCCTGGAACTACCGCGCGGAGGACGGCGGCGGCATCGTCGTCGACATGTTCCCGCACTGGGAGTACGTGCTGCACGAGCTGTTCGGCCAGGTCACGAGCGTGTCCGCGCACGTGCAGACACACATTCCGCAGCGCTGGGACGAGCAGGGCAAGCCCTACGCCGCCACCGCCGACGACGCCGCGTACGGCACCTTCCAGCTGGCGAGCGGTGCCGTCGCCCAGATCAACTCCTCCTGGACGGTCCGCGTCAACCGCGACGAGCTCGTCGAGTTCCAAGTCGACGGCACCCACGGCTCCGCCGTCGCCGGACTGCGCAACTGCCGCGTCCAGCACCGCTCGGCCACGCCGAAGCCGGTCTGGAACCCCGACCTCCCGGTCACCGAGCCGTTCCGCGACCAGTGGCAGGAAGTCCCCGACAACGCCGTCTTCGACAACGGCTTCAAGGCCCAGTGGGAGCTCTTCCTGCGCCACATCGTGCTCGACGAGCCCTACACCTGGGACCTGATGGCCGGCGCCCGCGGTGTCCAGCTCGCCGAGCTCGGCCTCAAGTCGTCCGCCGAGGGCCGCCGCTTCGACGTGCCGGAGCTGAGCCTGTGACCATCCACCTCCCGCAGGGCCCGTACGAGCCGCGCAGCACCCCGCTCGACCTCGCACCGGGCGGCGCGGCGCTCGCCTCCCGTACGGTCTTCTCGGCCGCCCACGTCGTCGCCGACCCGTACGCCGACGTCAGCCCCGACGCTCCCGCCGTCGTCGACTGGGACGCCACCCTCGCCTTCCGCCGCCACCTCTGGTCGCACGGCCTGGGCGTCGCCGAAGCGATGGACACCGCGCAGCGAGGCATGGGCCTGGACTGGGCGGGCGCCGCGGAACTGATCCGCCGGTCCTCCGCCGAGGCGAAGTCGGTCGGCGGCAGGATCGCCTGCGGTGTCGGCACCGACCAGCTCACCGGCCCCGCGACGCTCGCAGAGGTGCGTGCGGCGTACGAGGAGCAACTGGCCCTCGTCGAGGAGAGCGGAGCCCAGGCCATCCTGATGGCCTCCCGCGCGCTGGCCGCCGCGGCGAAGGGACCCGAGGACTACCTGGAGACGTACGCCCATCTCCTGCGCCAGGCCACGGAACCGGTCGTCCTGCACTGGCTCGGCCCCATGTTCGACCCCGCGCTGGAGGGCTACTGGGGCTCCCCGGACCTCGACGCGGCCACGGACACCTTCCTGAAGGTCATCGCTGAACACCCGGACAAGGTCGACGGCATCAAGATCTCGCTCCTGGACGCCGAGCGCGAGATCGACGTCCGGCGCCGTCTTCCCAGCGGGGTGCGCTGCTACACCGGCGACGACTTCAACTACCCCGAGCTGATCGCCGGCGACGACCGGGGCTTCAGCCACGCGCTGCTCGGCATCTTCGACCCGCTGGGCCCTCTGGCCGCCCACGCGGTACGGGTCCTGGACACCGGGGACGTCGAGGGCTTCCGCGCCCTTCTCGACCCGACGGTCGAGCTGTCCCGCCACCTCTTCGAGGCCCCGACCCGCTACTACAAGACCGGCGTGGTCTTCCTCGCCTGGCTGGCGGGCCACCAGGACCACTTCACGATGGTCGGCGGCCTGCAGTCCGCACGCTCGCTGCCGCACCTGGCGACGGCGTACGAACTCGCCGACCGCCTCGGCCTGTTCCCCGACCCGGAGCTGGCCGAAACCCGGATGCGCGCCTTGCTGGCCGTCCACGGAGGAGCACGATGAGCACCGCCCTTTCCCGCCTCTCCATCAACCAGGAGACCATCAAGCAGTGGTCCCTGCCCGAGCTCACCGAGGGCTGCGTCAAGGCGGGCATCGGACAGGTCGGCCTGTGGCGGGCCCCCGTACAGGAGTACGGGGTCGAGCGCGCCGCACAACTGGTGAAGGACGCGGGCCTCACCGTCACCAGCCTCTGCCGGGGCGGCTTCCTCACCGCGGTCGACCCCGCCGAGCAGGCCCGCGCCCTGGACGACAACCGGGCGGCGGTCGACGAGGCCGCGGCCCTGTCCACCGACACCCTGGTCCTGGTCTCCGGCGGACTCCCGTCCGGAGAGAAGGACCTGTACGCCGCCCGGGAGCGGATCGCCGACGCCCTGGGCGAGTTGGGCCCGTACGCGCAGGAGCGGGGCGTACGGCTGGCGATCGAGCCGCTGCACCCGATGTTCGCCTCGGACCGCTGCGTCGTCTCCACCCTGTCCCAGGCCCTCGACCTCGCAGAGCGCTTTCCGGCCGAGCAGGTCGGCGTGGTCGTCGACGCGTACCACATCTGGTGGGACGACCAGGCTCCCGCACAGATCGCCCGGGCGGGCGCGGGCGGCCGGATCCACTCCTTCCAGCTGGCCGACTGGATCACTCCGCTTCCGGCGGGCGTCCTGGTGGGCCGGGGCCAACTGGGCGACGGGTGCGTGGACTTCAGGGCCATGCGCCGGCAGGTCGAGGCCACCGGCTTCGACGGCCCGATCGAGGTCGAGATCTTCAACGAGGACCTGTGGGCGCGTGACGGCGCCGAGGTGCTGGCGGAGGTCGCTTCCCGCTACCTGGAACATGCCTGCTGAGAGCGTGTCCGGCGGACATTGGTAAAGAGAACGTCAAGGCGTGCAACCTTTACGCACCTTGCCCGGTCGTACTCAGCGTCGGGACTTCCGGGGAGGGGTCCGGGGGGATCGGGAAGACCCGACGGAGGGGGACAGCGAGGGGGGTCCGGCCTGGTGGCCGGGCCCCATTCCGCTTTTACGGGACGCAGGCTTCCCGGAACGCCGGCTTCCCGGAACGACGGCGCCGCGGCGGAGGCCCGTCGCCTGTCTGGCAGGATCGCCGAAATGGCGAAGGATTCACCAGTGACCTACAGAAGCGTCGGCGCGCTCCTCCACGAGACCGGCATGGTGTCCGCGGAGAAGATGCACAGCGTCCTCGAAGGACTTGCCGCCTACGCGGACGACGAGCTGGCCCCCGCCGAGGCGGCCGGTGCCTTGGTGGAATTCGGTGCGGCGGTCTCGGTGCACGTCGACGACATCGACTCCATCTATGAGGACTACGCACCCCTGCTGGCAGGCGCCGCCGAGGTCGCGGGCGGCAGAGTCACCGTCACCGACGTCCGGATCGTCAAGGGCGAAGGCGGATTCGAGGGTGGCGGCCGCTGTGATCTTCTGGAGTTCGAGAGGAACGGCACGCTCGTCTCCCTCGTGGCCGAGCACTTCTCGGAGGACTACTACGACCATGAGACGGCCTACCTGGCCATCAGGGAGACCGCCCATGACGACGACCCCCGGTCATGGCGCAACGTCGACTTCGCGCGGGAGCCGGGCTCCATCCACGACAGCATCATCGTCCTGGCCACGCCCGCGCAGGGCGAAGCGCTCACCGAGCATCTGGGTCTGACGCTTCTCTGAGTGGGCGCGCGGCCGGTCCGCCGGGACAGTCAACGGGCCTTCCTGAACAGCGCGGTCCAGAGGAACTCCTCGCCGAAACAAGGGGAGTCGGCCGGTTCGTCCCGCATCCGGCGCAGTTCGACCTCCGTCAGTTCGGAGAAGATCCAGCGCAGCGACTCCGGCGTGTAGGCGAGCCCGCCCTGGAGTCCCGCCTCACGGTAGAAGTCCGCGTCCGGCAGCTCGGAGCCCATCGCACCCGAGGCGAAGCAGCTGAGGGACAGGTGCCCGCCGGGGGCGAGGACACGGTCCACGAACGCGAGGTAGCTGACGCGGCGGTGGGGCGGCAGGTGGTGGAAGCAGCCGGAGTCGTGGACCAGGTCGTACGGCCCGGCCGGTGCGTCCTCGGCGAAGGCGTCTCCGCAGTGGAAGCGGATGTCCGCCCCGGCCTCATGGGCCCGCTCCCCGGCCCAGGCGATGGCCCCGGGCGACAGATCGACCGCGTCCACCTCGAAGCCCCGCGAGGCGAGGTGCAGCGCGTTGCGCCCCGGCCCGCAGCCGAGGTCGAGCGCCCGGCCCGGGGCGACCAGGCCCCGGTCGAGGTACGAGACGAGGCTCTCGTCCGGCTTCGCCACGAAGAACGGCACGGGCTTCGACCGGTCCGCGTAGAACCCGTCCCACCATGTGCCCGCCCCACCGGTCCACCGGTCGGCCCCCGGTGCGAACAGGCTGTCCATGAGCTTCAGTACGTCGTCCACCGAGCGTATGTTCCGGTCCATCCGGACCCCCTTCCCGAGGCCCCAATTCTAGGCGGAGTTGCTGCATCATCCCAGGTCAGAGCCGTTTGGTGATGAGTCCTGACGGGCGGCTGCGCGCCTTTCGCGAGAGGGTCGGGCGGCAGGGGCGGGGGAAGGGCGGGAGCGCTCCGGGCGGCCCTCCCGAGGGCCTGGACGGGGCACTGGGCGGGGTGCCCGGATGTGTTTCTCGAACAATTCCCGGCGCCGGGCCGGGGCGTGCCGGGCTCAGTCGAACAGGTCGACCAGCCCGTTCACCCAGACCGCCACGAGGAGGAACGTCCCCGCACACCCCGCGACACGGCGCATGCCGCCCGTGTCAGGCTCCTCCTCCTCGCCGGTGAAGGTGTCCCAGTCGACGGCACGGCCCAGCGACTCCGCACAGGCGGCACGGACAGCGGTCAACTGCGCTTCGGCGAAAGCGGATCCGGCCAGCGATTCATGCCCCCGCCAGGCCAGTGCGCGCATGCGCCGGGCAGGCTCGCCGTACCGGTCCTCGAAGGCGGCCGTCTCCACCGGATCGCGGTCCTCCTCCAGGTACATCCACCGTCCCGCCTGCTCCGGTTCGCCGTACAGCCGGTAGATCTCCGCCAGGCGCCGGCGTACCTCCGCACTCGCGGGGTAGGCCTGGACGAGCCCGCGAAGCCGGGTGCGGGCCATGGGTATGCGTCCGGCGGCGAGGTCGGCGTCCGCGCGCGCCAGGGTGTCGGTCAGTGCCATGCGCACATCATCGGCCACCGGGCGCGGTCCGCCGAACGGTTAACCACGCCCCCCCGGCCGCCCGCAGGAGGGCGACCGGCCCCGTCCGGCTGTCGGCGCCGACCGGTAACGTCGTCGTATGTCCAACATGGCTGTCCTCGAAGGGGTCCTGGAGAGGATCACGTACGCCAACGAGGAGAACGGGTACACGGTCGCGCGCGTCGACACAGGGCGCGGAGCCAACGACCTGCTCACCGTCGTCGGTTCGCTGCTCGGCGCGCAGCCCGGCGAATCACTGCGCATGGAGGGCCGTTGGGGCTCCCATCCGCAGTTCGGGAAACAGTTCACCGTCGAGAACTACACGACGATCCTCCCCGCCACGATCCAGGGCATCCGCCGCTACCTCGGCTCCGGCCTGATCAAGGGCATCGGACCGGTGATGGCCGACCGCATCACCACGCACTTCGGCGTCGACACCCTGGACATCATCGAGCAGCAGCCCAAGAGGCTCGTCGAGGTGCCCGGCCTCGGCCCGAAGCGGACGAAGATGATCGCCGCGGCCTGGGAGGAACAGAAGGCGATCAAGGAGGTCATGGTCTTCCTGCAGACCGTGGGCGTCTCGACCTCCATCGCCGTCCGTATCTACAAGAAGTACGGGGACGCCTCGATCTCCGTCGTGAAGAACCAGCCCTACCGGCTGGCCGCCGACGTCTGGGGCATCGGTTTCCTCACCGCCGACCGCATCGCCCAGGCCGTCGGCATTCCGCACGACAGTCCGGAGCGGGTCAAGGCCGGACTCCAGTACGCGCTGTCGCAGTCCACGGACCAGGGGCACTGCTTCCTGCCCGAGGAGCGGCTCATCGCGGATGGGGTGAAGCTCCTCCAGGTGGACACCGGGCTCGTCATCGACTGTCTCGCCGAGCTCGCCGAGGACCCGGAGGGCGTCGTACGGGAGAAGGTGCCTGGCCCCGAGGACGGGGTGCCCGTCACCGCTGTGTACCTGGTGCCCTTCCACCGCGCCGAGATCTCCCTCGCCGCCCAGGTGCAGCGCCTGCTGCGTACGCCGGAGGACCGGATGCCGGCCTTCCAGGACGTGGACTGGGAGAAGGCGCTGGCCTGGCTCGCGCAGCGCACGGGGGCCACTCTGGCACCGGAGCAGGAGGCGGCCGTCCGGCTCGCGCTCAGCCGGAAGGTGGCCGTCCTCACCGGCGGTCCCGGCTGCGGCAAGTCGTTCACGGTCCGGTCGGTCGTCGAGCTGGCCCGCGCCAAGAACGCGAAGGTGGTGCTGGCCGCACCCACCGGGCGGGCGGCGAAGCGGCTCTCGGAGCTGACGGGCGCGGAGGCGTCCACCGTGCACCGGCTGCTGGAGCTGAAGCCGGGCGGGGACGCCGCGTACGACCGCGACCGGCCGCTGGACGCCGACCTGGTCGTCGTCGACGAGGCCTCGATGCTCGATCTGCTGCTGGCCAACAAACTCGTGAAGGCGGTGGCACCCGGTGCCCATCTCCTGCTGGTGGGCGATGTCGACCAGCTGCCCTCGGTCGGCGCCGGGGAGGTGCTGCGGGATCTGCTCGCCGAGGGCGGCCCGGTGCCGGCCGTCCGCCTGACCACGATCTTCCGTCAGGCCCAGCAGTCCGGCGTCGTCACCAACGCCCACCGGATCAATTCGGGGGTGCCCCCGCTGACCGAGGGGCTGAGCGACTTCTTCCTCTTCGTGGAGGACGAGACGGAGGACGCCGGGGTGCTCGCCGTGGACGTCGCGGCACGCCGCATCCCCGCCAAGTTCGGCCTGAACCCCCGCCGTGACGTGCAGGTTCTCGCCCCGATGCACCGCGGCCCCGCGGGTGCGGGCCATCTCAACGGGCTGCTCCAGCAGGCCATCACGCCCGGCCGCCCCGATCTGCCCGAGAAGCGGTTCGGCGGCCGGGTCTTCCGGGTCGGCGACAAGGTCACCCAGATCCGCAACAACTACGACAAGGGGGAGAACGGCGTCTTCAACGGCACGGTCGGCGTCGTCACCGCCCTCGACGTCGACGAGCAGAAGCTGACGGTCCTCACGGACGAGGACGAGGAGATTCCGTACGATTTCGACGAGCTCGACGAGCTCGCCCACGCCTACGCGATGACGATCCACCGCTCCCAGGGCAGCGAGTACCCGGCGGTCGTCATCCCCGTGACCACCAGTGCCTGGATGATGCTGCAGAGGAATCTGCTGTACACGGCGGTGACACGGGCCAAGAAGCTTGTCGTGCTGGTCGGTTCACGCAAGGCCATCGGCCAGGCGGTCCGCACGGTTTCCGCAGGCAGGCGCTGTACGGGGCTGGATTTCCGGCTCCGTGGGGTGCCCGTCGCAGACTTCGCGGAAAAATGATCGATCAAAACGGTGGGAAACATCACGGAGGCCTTCCGGAACCGGATTCCAGGGGGCAGGATGAGTAAGTTGGCGGCACTCAGTGCCGTCAGTAGGTCCAATGGACGACCCCGAGTGCACTCTCCTGAGCCAAATGGGGGAGGGTGGAGACAGTCAGGGCACCTCGAAGAAGAGGCACTACGTCGGTGAGGGATGACGTGAGCGACAACTCTGTAGTACTGCGGTACGGCGATGACGAGTACACCTACCCGGTGATCGACAGCACCGTCGGCGACAAGGGCTTCGACATCGGGAAGCTCCGGGCCAATACGGGCCTGGTCACGCTGGACAGCGGATACGGCAATACGGCCGCGTATAAATCCGCCATCACCTACCTCGACGGCGAGCAGGGCATCCTGCGGTACCGCGGATACCCGATCGAGCAGCTCGCGGAGAGCTCGACGTTCATCGAGGTCGCCTACACGCTGATCAACGGTGAGCTTCCGAAGGTCGACGAGCTGTCGGACTTCAAGAACGAGATCACCCAGCACACGCTGCTGCACGAGGACGTCAAGCGGTTCTTCGACGGCTTCCCGCGCGACGCCCACCCGATGGCCATGCTGTCCTCGGTCGTCAGCGCGCTGTCCACGTTCTACCAGGACAGCCACAACCCGTTCGACGAGGAGCAGCGCCACCTCTCGACGATCCGGCTGCTGGCCAAGCTCCCGACGATCGCGGCGTACGCGTACAAGAAGTCGATCGGTCACCCGTTCGTCTACCCGCGCAACGACCTCGGCTACGTCGAGAACTTCCTGCGCATGACCTTCTCGGTCCCCGCCCAGGAGTACGTGCCGGACCCGGTCGTCGTCTCGGCGCTGGAGAAGCTGCTCATCCTGCACGCGGACCACGAGCAGAACTGTTCGACCTCCACCGTGCGTCTGGTCGGCTCCTCGCAGGCGAACATGTTCGCCTCGATCTCCGCCGGTATCTCGGCCCTGTGGGGACCGCTGCACGGTGGCGCCAACCAGTCGGTGCTGGAGATGCTCGAGGGCATCCAGGCCAACGGCGGCGACGTCGACTCCTTCATCCGCAAGGTGAAGAACAAGGAGGACGGCGTCCGGCTGATGGGCTTCGGCCACCGCGTCTACAAGTCCTTCGACCCCCGCGCCACGATCATCAAGGCCGCGGCGCACGACGTGCTCTCCTCGCTCGGCAAGTCCGACGAGCTGCTCGACATCGCGCTCAAGCTGGAGGAGCACGCGCTCTCCGACGAGTACTTCGTCTCGCGCAACCTCTACCCCAACGTGGACTTCTACACGGGTCTGATCTACCGGGCCATGGGCTTCCCGAGCGAGATGTTCACCGTGCTCTTCGCGATCGGCCGGCTCCCCGGCTGGATCGCCCAGTGGCACGAGATGATCAAGGAGCCGGGATCCCGCATCGGCCGCCCGCGCCAGATCTACACCGGCGAGGTCCTGCGCGACTTCGTCCCGGTCGAGAGTCGCTGAATCCGGCTCCCGCACCTGCTGCAGTACCCGGCCGCATCGGCCGACTGCCTTCGCCCCGCGTGCCGCGCTCGCTGATCAGAGCGCGGTGTCCGGGGCGTTTCGGCGTTCCTGGGGGCCTTGCGACGGCGCCACGAGGCTGCCGGAGTGCGAGAAACGCCCCGCCGCCGATCCCCCCACGGGTCGACGGACAGGGCGCTTCCCATATCCCGGAGCGGATTCCCCCCACGGGATCCGGCCGGGCGTCTGCAGGGAGCCGAGGCTCCCGTTGTTTGGCTGGTGGTGCGTATTCAGTTCGGTCCTGCTGTGCGGTCTGCCGGGGTACGTACGAACGGGAGGGCCGCTCAAAGCTCCCCGGTGCACGTGCCCCGGCCAACGCTTGCCAGGAGCGTCCCCCAAGACACTCCACTGGACGTCCCCCAAGACATCCTTGGCATCGCACTCTTAGACTCACCAACCCATCAGATGGTTACCCTCGAATCGGTGTGATCTAAGTCTCTTTGTGGAAATTACGTGAAGGAGCGCAACCGCAGACTGTTCGTCACGACGAAGACCGACGAAAACGCCATTGCCGCACCTGCGATCATGGGGCTGAGCAGCCCGAACGCAGCCAGAGGCAGCGCGGCAACGTTGTAGCCGAAGGCCCAGAAGAGGTTGCTTCTGATGGTCGACAGCGTACGCCGTGACAGCCGGATGGCGTCAGCGGCCACCTTAATATCTCCACGAACGAGTGTGAGGTCGCCGGCCTCGATCGCCGCATCCGTCCCGGTACCCATCGACAGACCCAGATCGGCCACGGCGAGCGCGGCGGCGTCGTTGACCCCGTCACCGACCATGGCGACGGAACGCCCCTCGGCCTGGAGGCGCCGGACGACCTCCACCTTGTCCTGCGGCATGACCTCCGCATGGACCTCGTCGATCCCGACCGCGCGTGCCACGGCGTCCGCGACGGCACGGTTGTCGCCGGTCAGCAGAATCGGCCGGAGGCCCAGGGCGCGCAGCTCCGCGACGGCCGCTGCACTGCTCTCCTTCACCGCGTCGGCGACCTCCAGCACGCCCCGCGCCTCGCCGTCCCAGGCGACGGCGACTGCCGTACGGCCCTGGCTCGCGGCGTCCGCCATGGCGTCGGCCAGCGGCTGTGTGAGCGCGATCCCGGCGTCGGTGAGCAGCCTCGTGCGGCCCGCCAGCACCTGGTGTCCTTCGACGGTGCCGCGTACCCCGAGGCCGGGGATTCCGGTGAAGGACTCGGGGGAGGGGAGGGGGGCCGCGGTGCGGTCGGCCGCTCCGGCGGCGATGGCCTGCGCGATGGGGTGTTCGGAGGCGTGTTCGATGGCGCCCGCAAGGCGGAGGACGTCGGCCTCGGTCGTGCCGACGGCGGTGTGGACGCGCCCGAGGGTCATCCGGCCGGTGGTGACGGTGCCGGTCTTGTCGAGGACGATCGTGTCGACGCGGCGGGTGGTCTCCAGGACTTCGGGGCCCTTGATGAGGATGCCGAGCTGGGCGCCGCGCCCGGTGCCGACCATGAGGGCGGTGGGCGTGGCGAGCCCCAGGGCGCAGGGGCAGGCGATGATGAGGACGGCGACGGCCGCGGTGAACGACGCGGTGATGTCGTCGGTGGCGAGCAGCCAGGCGACGAGGGTACCCAGGGCGATCAGCAGGACGACGGGGACGAAGACCGCCGAGATCCGGTCGGCGAGGCGCTGGGCCGCCGCCTTGCCGTTCTGGGCGTCCTCGACGAGCTTGGCGATCCGGGCCAGCTGGGTGTCCGCGCCGACGCGGGTGGCTTCGACCACGAGCCGTCCGGACACGTTGAGCGTGGCTCCGGCCACGGAGTCGCCCGTGGCGGTGTCCACCGGTACCGACTCACCGGTGAGCATCGAGGCGTCGACGGCGGAGAACCCCTCGACGACGGTGCCGTCCGTGGCGATCTTCTCGCCGGGGCGGACGACGAAGAGGTCGCCCACGGCGAGCCGGCCGACGGGGACGCGTACCTCCGTACCCCCGCGCAGGACTGTCACGTCCTTCGCGCCCAGGTGCATCAGTGCACGCAGGGCGGAACCCGCAGCCCGCTTGGACCGTGCCTCCAGGTAGCGGCCCAGCAGGATGAAACCGATGACCCCGGACGCCACCTCCAGGTAGATCGTGGAGGCGGGGTCGGAGCGGGAGACGGTGGCGTCGAACCCGTGCCGCATGTCCGGCATGCCGGCGTCGCCGAAGAACAGCGCCCACAGCGACCAGCCGAACGCCGCGAGGGTGCCCACCGACACCAGGGTGTCCATCGTCGCGGCACCGTGCCGGAGGTTGGTCCAGGTGGCGCGGTGGAAGGGCAGCCCGCCCCAGACGACGACCGGGGCGGCGAGGGTGAGGGAGAGCCACTGCCAGTTGTCGAACTGGAGCGCGGGAACCATGGCCATCAGGACGACCGGTACGGCGAGTGTCGCCGACACCAGCAGACGCTGGCGGAGCGCGGCGAGAGCTTCGGCGGCCGTTCGGTCGGCCGCGTCCTGGGCGCCTTCGCGATCCCGGTCCGCCGCCCCGGTTTCCTGGCCCGGCGCGGCTGCCGGCGCCTCCCCGTCGTGCGAGGCTTCCCCACCCCGCGCGGGGTCCTCGCCCTGCGCGTGTTCCCCGTCGTGCACGGGTTCCCCGCTCCGGGAGTCCGGGGCGGCCTGAGGCGGCTCGGGGGCCGGACGGGGTACGGGCTGCGCCGTGTAGCCCGTCTTCTCGACCGTGGCGACGAGGTCGTCGAGCGCGGTTCCGGCGCCGAAGGAGACGCGGGCCTTCTCCGTCGCGTAGTTGACCGTGGCGGTGACACCGTCCATGCGGTTGAGCTTCTTCTCGACGCGGGCCGCGCAGGAGGCGCAGGTCATCCCGCCGATCGTGAGCTCGGCCTCGGAGGTCTCCGCGGCCGGGGCCGCGGCTGCTGTGGTGCTCGCCATGTCCGGACTCCTGGGTAAAGCAGGTCGGGCCGCTCCCTACCAGTATCTGCCGCATCTGGTGAGGGAATCGGCCCGAGGGGAATTGGTGCGTGGTGCGGTCCGGTGGAGGACCTGTTCCAAGGATGCCGCAGGCCGCTCGGGCCCCGGATCGCTCAGGCCAGGCCCACGAGCTCGTAGCCCGCCTCGTCGACGGCGGCGCGCACCGCGTCCTCGGTCAGCGGGGCCCTGGAGGCGACGGTCACCCGGCCGGTGGAGGCCTCGGCCTTCACCGAGGTGACGTCCTCGATCCCGGAGATCTCCTCGGAGACGGCTCCTTCGCAGTGGCCGCAGGTCATGCCCTTCACCTCGTACACGGTGGTGACGCCGCCCACCTGGACGTCGGCCGCCCCGTCGTGGCAGGAACCGGTGGACGAGCAGCAGGAGCCGGCGGTCCGGGGGATCTCGGTCTCGGCGGTCATGACGTTCTCCTCTTCGCGAGCACACATGGACGTGGCGTGAGGGGACACCGGAAGGCCGGTTCGCCCCACCCGTCCCAGACTATACCCCTAGGGGGTATCAATCGGCGCGGGTGTCGTCCCCGTGGGCCCCTCGCAGACCAGTGGATCCAGGTAGCGGTACATCACCGTCTTCAACTCCCTGATGTACGCCTCCCGTTCGTCTCCCTCGTGGGACATGATCAGGTCAAGTCCGGACTTGAAGAGGACGAAGGACATGGCGGCGATGCGGGTGACCTGGTCGGCCTGGAGCTCCGGCAGGTAGGCGCCGATGAGCTGCTCGACCCTGGTGGCCATCGTGGCGTGCAGGATGTCGTGCTCCTGGGTGATCACGCCGGGGATCTCGGAGCCGTGGGTGAGGACGGCGAAGGCCGGGTTCTCGCAGTTGAAGGCGATCAGCGGGTCGAGGATCGCGTCCAGCATCCGGTCGAGGGGGAGCTCCATGTGGCTGGGGACGAACGCGGCGCCGTACGTCTCGCGCCAGCGGTGCATGAGCCGGTCGCCGAGCTCGACGGCGATGGCCTCCTTGTTGGGGAAGAACTGGTAGAGCGTGCCGGGTGAGACGCCGGCCTCGCGGGCGATGGCGTTGGTGCTGGCGCCGTAGTAGCCGCTGGTGCAGAAGACGCTCGCTGCGGCATCGAGCAGCTGGGCGATGCGGGCCTCGCCGCGTGCCTGGCGGCGGCGCGGCCGGGCGGCCCCGGCCTCCTTGGCGCTCTGTGCGGGCGAGGTGGCCTCTCCGGCCCTGGCCTCCGACACGGTCAATCCCCAGCTTTCAAGACGCGGTTGACAAACACGAGCACCCGCTCGCATTCTTGGGAAACGCGAGCGCTGACTCGTGTTTGCCAGTGTAAGTGGCAACGACTGACCCATGCTGCCTCGTGCTGCCCGGGTCTGGGTGAAGGGGACACCGCACCATGTCCGAAGTCAACAGCCCGGAGCGTGTCGGGGGCTGGACCCGTTTCGTCACCGCACGGCCACGGCTGGCGTTGCTGGCAGCCCTGGTCATCACGGCGCTCGCCGTGTTCGCGGGAAGCGGTGTGGCCGACCGGATGGGCAGCGGCGGCTGGGAGGACCCCGACGCCGAGTCGACCTATACGACCCAGGTGCTGGAGCGCGAGTTCCCCGCTTCGCAGCCCAATCTGCTGCTGCTCGTCGACAGCGGGAGCGCCTCTGTCGACGATCCCGCGGTCGCCGCGGAGGCTGCCCGGCTCACCGAGCGGCTGGCCGCCGAGGAGGGCATCACCGGCGTCGGCTCGTACTGGCGGAGCGCGTCCCCCGCTCTGCGCTCCGAGGACGGCCACGAAGCGATCGTCGCCGCGCGGATCGAGGGTGACGAGAAGGCCGCCGGTGAGATCCTCGACCGCATAGCACCCGCTTTCCGGGGTGTGAACGGCCCGGTGGAGGTCTCCGTCGGCGGACCCGTCGCCGTACGGCACGAAATGCAGACGATCATCCAGGACGACCTGCTGCGGGCCGAGCTCATCGCCCTGCCGGTGACGCTGGTGCTGCTGGTCATGGTCTTCGGCAGCGCGATCGCGGCCCTGCTGCCGCTCGCTGTCGGCATCGTCGCGATCCTGGGAACGAACGCGGTGCTGCGGGGCATCACCGAGTTCACCGACGTCTCGGTGTTCGCCCAGAACCTCACCACAGCTCTCGGCCTCGGACTCGCCATCGACTACGCCCTGTTCATCGTGCGCCGGTTCCGCGAGGAGCTGGCCACAGGGGCGGACACCCGTACGGCCATCGGCACCACACTGCGCACAGCGGGACGCACGGTGCTCTTCTCCGCCCTGACGGTGGCGGTGTCGCTGGCGGCGATGATGGTCTTCCCGCAGTACTTCCTGCGTTCCTTCGCCTATGCGGGCATCGCCGTGGTGCTGCTGGCCGCAGCCGCAGCCCTGATCCTGCTGCCGGCCGCGCTGATGCTGCTCGGGCCCCGGGTCAACTCGCTGGACCTTCGCCGGCTGCTGCGGCGCCGCGCCAGGGGCAAGCAGGCCGGGCCGGATGCGGCAGACAGGGCGGGCGGTGCCTCCGACGGTTCGGGCACGGGATGGGGACGCTTCGCGCTGCTGGTGATGCGCAGGGCACCGGTCTTCGCCGTCGTCACCACGGTCGGGCTCGTACTCCTGGGGCTGCCGTTCCTCGGGGTGAAGTTCGGTACGGCGGACGACCGCCAGCTGCCCGCGAGCGCCGAGTCCCGCGTCGTCCAGGAGCACATACGGGACGGCTTCCCCGGCAGTCCGGGCGGCGGCCTCGAAGTGCTCGCCGAAGGCGCGGCGACACCCGCCCAGTACGCCGACTTCCGCACCAGGATCGCCGCGCTCCCCGGGGTGCAGCGTGTGGACGGCCCGGTCGCGGGAGACGGGTCCGCGTACTTCGCCGTGCTGCCCGACGGGGAGTCCGTCGGCCAGGGCGCCCAGCAGCTCGTCCAGGATCTCCGGGCCGAGCCCGCACCGTTCGAAACCTCGGTGACCGGCACGGCGGCCGTCCTGGTCGACTCCAAGGACGCCATCGCCGACCGGCTGCCCTGGGCGGTGGGGATCATCGTCGTGGTGACCCTGCTGCTGGTCTTCCTGCTCACCGGCAGCGTGCTGATACCGATCCAGGCGGTGGTGCTCAACGCCCTGAGCCTGACCGCGATGTTCGGAGCGGTGGTCTGGGTCTTCCAGGACGGGAATCTGTCCGGGCTGCTCTCCTTCACCAGCACGGGTGACATAGAGACGACCCTGCCCGTGCTGATGTTCTGCGTCGCCTTCGGTCTCTCCATGGACTACGGCGTGTTCCTGCTCTCCCGGATCAAGGAGGAGTACGACCGCACCGGCGACCACGAGCACTCGGTGACGTTCGGACTGCGGCACACGGGCGGGCTGATCACCGCCGCCGCAGTGATCCTGGCGGTGGTGATGGTGGCCATCGGCACCTCGCGGGTGACCAACACCAAGATGCTCGGGCTCGGCATCGCGCTGGCCGTGCTGATGGACGCCATGGTGGTGCGCAGCCTCTTGGTGCCCGCGGTCATGAAGCTGATGGGCAGGGTCACCTGGTGGGCCCCCGCGCCGCTGCGCGCCTTCCACCAGAGGTTCGGGCTGAGCGAAGGGGAGTCCGCACAGGCCCCCGCCGAGGACCTGGCCGCCGAGGAGATACCCGGGACATCCCGGGCGGGGGACGAGGAGCGGGACAAGGTCACGGCCGAAGCGTAGATTCGCCGGACCCGGCAGGCGGGGCACGAGCGAAGGGCGGGGCCGATGCGGGCAGTGGTGTTCGAGGAGTTCGGGCAGGAGGCCCGTGTCCAGGACCTCCCGGATCCCGCGCCCTCCGCCGGGGGAGTCGTGGTCCGGGTCGGGGCCACCGGGCTGTGCCGGAGCGACTGGCACGGCTGGATGGGCCATGACCCGGACATCGTCCTCCCCCATGTCCCCGGTCACGAACTGGCCGGGGTGGTCGAGGCGGTGGGCTCCGGTGTGTACAACTGGCGCCTCGGGGACCGGGTCACCGTTCCCTTCGTCTGCGCCTGCGGCCACTGCGCCGCCTGCGCGGCCGGCGCCCAGCAGGTCTGCGAGAGGCAGACCCAGCCGGGCTTCAGCCACTGGGGATCGTTCGCCGAGTACGTGGCGCTGGAACAGGCCGACGTCAATCTGGTCGCCGTGCCCGAGGGCATGCCGTTCGGCACGGCGGCGGGGCTCGGATGCCGGTTCGCCACGGCGTTCCGGGCCGTGGTCGGTCAGGGCCGGGTCTCGCCGGGGGAGTGGGTCGCCGTGCACGGGTGCGGCGGGGTCGGGCTGTCGGCCGTGATGATCGCGGTGGCGTGCGGAGCCAGGGTCGTGGCCGTCGATGTC
Organism: Streptomyces sp. NBC_00683; assembly: GCF_036226745.1. Lineage (NCBI taxonomy): Bacteria > Bacillati > Actinomycetota > Actinomycetes > Kitasatosporales > Streptomycetaceae > Streptomyces > Streptomyces sp. NBC_00683. Next base: position 5,606,466 of record NZ_CP109013.1, read on the forward strand.
TCGCCGCACGCCCTCGAACTGGCGCGGGCCTTCGGCGCGGCGGAGTGCGTGGACGCCTCCGCGTATCCCGTCGGCGCGGACGAGGCGGTACGCGAACTGACCGGCGGCGGTGCGCATCTGTCGCTCGATGCCCTGGGTTCCCCGGTCACCTGTGCCGCTTCGGTGCGGAGCCTGCGCCGGCAGGGCCGCCACGTCCAGGTCGGGCTGCTGCCGTCGGCAGCCGGGGACCCGGTCGTGCCGATGGCACGGGTCATCGGCCTGGAGCTGGAGATTCTCGGCAGCCACGGCATGGCCGCGCACGACTACCCGCCGATGATGGACATGGTCCGGGCAGGCACCCTGCGCCCCGACCTGCTGGTGACCTCCACCATCTCTTTGGACGCCGCCCCGGCGGCGCTGGCCGCCATGGGCGGAGCGCCGGGGGCGGGCGTGACGATCATCGAACCGGCACGGGAGGAGTGAGGCCTCAGCGGCCCCGGTTGCTGGGGCGGGAGGCGACCCAGGCGAGGACCGTGTCCACGTACCAGTAGGGCTTTCCGTGCTGGACATCGTCGGGCGGGGGGAGGAGTCCGTGTTTGCGGTACGAGCGGATGGTGTCGGGCTGGACCCGGATGTGCGCGGCAATGTCCTTGTACGACCAGAGCCTTCTGTCCGTCATGAATGACACCTCTCTGTACCTCCGTACTGCGCACCGCGGCGGCGGCGGGGGCCGTCGGGGGAGCCCCGGTGCGCACGCTGACGACCACTCAGCGTCTGTCCGGCCCAACGACGGGCCGGCGGGCTGGGCTGGGGGCGTCGCGCGCCTGTGACGCAAACCCTGCGGAACGGAGATATACGTGACGAAGAAGTGACTGCTGTGACGGAGGGGGATCCAGGGAGAGCGGGAGGGATCAGGCGGAGGGCCGCGCGGGTCCGCAGCCGCGGAGGAACTCGCGGGTGCGGCGGGCGATGGGGAGGGGCTTGTCGGGCGGACACGGGTACATGTCCTGCTCGACGATCGCGAACAGGTCGGTGCCCAGGGCGCGCGCGGCCTCCAGTACGGGTTCCAGCGCGGGCACCCCGCCCGGCGGCTCACACATCACGCCGCGCGCCACTGCCGGGCCGAACGGCACCTCGTTCGCCACGACATCGGCGAGGACCACCGGATCGACCTGCTTGAGGTGGAGGTAGCCGATCCGTTCGCCGTAGGTCTCGATGAGCTTGACGCTGTCCCCGCCGCAGTACGCGTAGTGCCCGGTGTCGAGGCAGAGCGAGACCAGTTCGGGGTCGGTGGCGTCGAGGAAGCGGTTGACGTTCTCCTCGCTGTCGATGTGCGTATCGGCGTGCGGGTGCACGACGATCCGCAGTCCGTAGCGGTCCCGGACCTCGCGGCCCAGCCGCTCCGTCTGGGTGGTGAGATCGCCCCACTGCGCCGCCGTGAGCGTGCGGTCCTCCAGCACCTCGCCGCTCTTGTCGTCCCGCCAGAACGACGGGATGACCACCAGGTGTTCGGCGCCCATGGCCCGGGTGAGTGCCGCGATGCCGGCGACATGCTCCCAGGTCCGGTCCCAGACGTCAGGACCGTGGTGCAATCCGGTGAAGACGGTTCCCGCGGAGACGGTGAGGCCGCGGCGGGCGGTCTCGTCCGTGAGCCGGGCCGGATCGGTCGGCAGGTAGCCGTACGGGCCGAGCTCGATCCACTCGTAGCCCGCTTCGGAGACCTCGTCGAGGAACCGTTCCCAGGGCACCTGCTGCGGATCGTCGGGGAACCACACCCCCCATGAGTCGGGTGCCGAGCCGATGCGGATGCGAGCCGGAGCCGGTACGGAGGAGGTCATATCGCCCACCCTTCAGCCCTCGGAAGGGAGTGTCAAGAGTTCGTCCGAATGTCCGGACAAAGTGTTGACAGGGTCCCGGGTGCGGGTTAGACCTGGGGGCAGCCGAAGGGATGCGTATGCCTGAGCCGTACGACGTGATCACCATGGGGCGGATCGGGGTGGACATCTACCCACTCCAGACCGGCGTACCGCTGTCCAGGGTCGAGACCTTCGGGAAGTTCCTCGGCGGCTCGCCGACCAATGTGGCCGTCGCCGCCGCCCGCCTGGGCAGGCGCACGGCCGTGGTCACCAGGACCGGCAAGGACGCCTTCGGCGACTATCTCCACCAGGCACTGGAGGAGTTCGGAGTGGACGACCGGTGGGTGACACCCGTCGCGGAGTATCCGACCCCGGTCACCTTCTGCGAGATCTTCCCGCCCGACGACTTCCCGCTCTACTTCTACCGGCAGCCCAAGGCGCCCGACCTGGAGATCCACGCGGAGGAGCTCGACCTGGACGCGGTGCGTGCCGCGCGGGTCTTCTGGATGACCGGCACCGGGCTGTGCGCCGAACCCAGCCGCACCGCGACCCTCACCGCACTCCGTGCCCGGAGCGCTGCACGGGCGGCCGAGGACGGTGCGACACGGACGGACGGGACCCCGCGCGCCACGGTCTTCGACCTCGACTGGCGGCCCATGTTCTGGGACGGGTCCCTGACGGCCGCGCACACCTCGACCGCCCCCGCCCGCTACCGCGAGGCCCTCGCCCACGCCACGGTCGCCGTCGGCAACCTCGACGAGTGCGAGATCGCCACCGGCGAACGCGAACCGCACGCGGCCGCCCGCGCCCTGCTGGCCGCCGGGGTCGAACTCGCCGTCGTCAAACAGGGCCCCGCAGGCGTCCTCGCCGTCCACCGCGACGGCACCACCGCCCGGATCCCGCCCCTCCCCGTGGACGTCGTCAACGGGCTCGGTGCCGGGGACGCGTTCGGCGGCGCCCTCTGCCACGGGCTGCTCGCCGGCTGGGAGACGGAACGCATCATGCGCTACGCGAACGCCGCAGGGGCCATCGTCGCGTCCCGCCTCGCCTGTTCGTCCGCGATGCCGTTCCCGTACGAGGTCGAACAGGCCCTCGCCGCCGGAGCCGTCGACGGAACGGGAGCAACGGGAGAACCGGGAACCCCCGGAACCCCCGGAACCCCCGGAACCTCGGGAGCGACCACTGAGACCGGAGCCACCGGAGCCGCCCCATGACACCGCCCGCCTCCTCCGTCGCCGATCTCGTCCGGCTGCGCACCCACCACCCCGAGGCCGTCGCCGAGGCAGCCGCCCGACGGGGCAGGCGTCCCCTGGTCGGCGCCACGGGGCGCCTGATGATCATCGCGGCGGACCATCCCGCCCGCGGTGCCCTGGCCGTGGGCGAGGACGAACTCGCCATGGCCAACCGCTTCGACCTCCTGGAACGGCTCTGCCTCGCCCTCTCGCGACCGGGCGTCGACGGGGTCCTCGCCGGCGCCGACGTCCTCGACGACCTGCTGCTGCTCGGAGCCCTGGAGGACAGGGTCGTCATCGGCTCCATGAACCGCGGCGGTCTCGCGGGAGCCGCCTTCGAGCTCGACGACCGCTTCACCGGCCACCGCCCCGTCGACCTCGCCCGGTACGGCTTCGACGCGGGCAAGCTCCTGCTGAGAATCGACTACGGCGACCCCGGCTCCCTGGACACCCTCCACACCGCCGCCCGCACCGTCGACGCGATGGCGGCCCACCGGCTGCCCGTGTTCGTGGAGCCGTTCCTGTGCCACCGCACCGACGGCAGGCTCCGCACCGATCTGGGAGCAGCAGCCGTCACCACCTCCATCGCCATCGCCTCGGGGCTGGGCGGCACCTCCGCGTACACCTGGCTCAAGGTCCCCGTCACCGAGAACCCCGACGACATGGCACGGGTGATGGAGACCTCGACGCTCCCCGCCGTCCTGCTCGGCGGCGAGGTCAAGGGAGACCTGGACGGCGCGTACGAGAAATGGCGCGGGGCGCTGCGACTGCCGACCGTTCAGGGACTGGTCGTCGGTCGCTCGCTGCTCTATCCGGCCGACGGGGACGTGGCGGGCGCGGTCGACACCGCCGTGGGACTTCTGTGAGCGACGCGCAGGGATACGGGTAGGGATGGAGCATGACGACGCGCGACGAGCAACAGCGGTACCACCTCCGGGCCGGCGACGCCGCGAGCGGCCCCTACGCCCTCCATATCGACCCGAAGCGGGCCGGATGGGACCGGTCGAGTCTGCGTGTACTGGAGCTCGAGCCCGGTGGTGTTCATACCTTGGTAACCGGGGAGAGCGAGTGGGTCGTTCTGCCGTTGGCCGGTGGCTGTACGGTGCACACGGCGGATGATGTATTCGAACTCGCGGGCAGGGAAAGCGTGTTCAGTTCGGTGACGGATTTCGCCTATCTACCGCGTGACGCCCGCGCACAGATCGCCTCCGGCGCAGGAGGCCGCTTCGCCCTGGCAGGAGCGAAGTGCGAGCGACGACTCCCCGCTCGCTACGGCCCCGCGCCGGAGGTACCGGTCGAGCTCCGCGGTGCCGGGAACTGCTCGCGCCAGGTCAACAACTTCGCCGCCGCGGACACGTTCGAGTGCGACCGCCTCATCGCCGTCGAGGTCCTGACCCCCGGCGGCAACTGGTCCTCGTACCCGCCCCACAAGCACGACGAGCACCACCCCGGTGTCGAGTCGGAGCTGGAGGAGATCTACTACTTCGAGGTCGAGGACGACGGCCTCGGCTACCACCGGGTGTCGCCGTCCCGCGCAGGCGGTACGGACGTCCTCGCCGAGGTGGCCACCGGTGACGCCGTCCTCATTCCCGACGGCTGGCACGGCCCGTCCATCGCCCCGCCCGGCCGCACCCTCTACTACCTGAACGTGATGGCGGGCCCGGGGGAGCAGCGCGAGTGGCTGATCCGCGACCACCCCGGCCACAGCTGGATCCGCGAGACCTGGCCGGCCCAGCCCGTCGACCCACGGCTTCCGCTCCACGGTCCGGAGGCCGTCCAGTGACCCCGGCGCTTCCGCTCCACGGTCCGGAGGCCGTCCAGTGACCCCACCACGCACTCCCGGCCCGGAGGCAAGCCGTTGACCACGTCGCACGCCACCCGCAGACTCACCACCGCGCAGGCCCTCGTCGCCTTCCTGGCCCGCCAGTACACCGAGCGTGACGGCCGCCGCCAGCGGCTGATCAGCGCCACCTGGGGCATCTTCGGCCATGGGAACGTCGCGGGCATCGGCCAGGCACTCGTCGAGTCCGGCTCCGCGATGCCCTACTTCCAGGGCCGCAGCGAACAGGCCATGGTGCACGCCGCCGTCGGATACGCCCGCCAGTCGGGCCGGCTCTCCGCGCACGCCGTCACGACCTCCATCGGCCCCGGCGCCACCAACCTCGTCACGGGTGCCGCCCTCGCCACCGTCAACCACCTCCCGGTCCTGCTGCTGCCCGGCGACACCTTCGCGACCCGCCCCGCCGACCCCGTACTGCAGCAGCTCGAAGTGCCGCACGCGGGCGATGTCTCGGTCAACGACTGCCTGCGCCCCGTCTCCCGCTACTTCGACCGGATCACCCGCCCCGAGGCGCTGATCCCGGCCGCCCTGCAGGCCATGCGGACCCTCGCCGACCCGGCGGACACCGGCGCCGTCACGCTCGCGCTGCCGCAGGACGTGCAGGCCGAGGCGTACGACTGGCCGGCGGAGTTCTTCGCCGAACGCGTCTGGCACGTGCGCAGGCCCGCCCCCGACCTGGCCGAACTCGAACAGGCGGTCCGGGCCGTCCGCACCGCGCGCCGCCCCCTGATCGTCGCGGGCGGCGGCGTCCACCACAGCGCGGCGCAGGAGACCCTCGCCGCCTTCGCCGCGGCCACCCGGATCCCCGTCGCCTCCACCCAGGCCGGCAAGGGCTCCCTGCGCCACGACCACCCCGCCGACGTGGGCGGCATCGGCCACACCGGCACCGCCACCGCCGACGACCTGGCCCGCGAGGCGGACCTCGTGATCGGGATCGGCACCCGCTACACGGACTTCACCACCGCGTCAGGCACTCTCTTCGCCGACCCGGCGGTCCGCTTCCTCAACCTCAACATCACCGGCTTCGACGCCCACAAGCTCGCCGCCCTCCCGCTCGTCGCGGACGCCCGGACCTCCCTCGAAGCCCTCGGCGCCGCGCTCGCCGCACGCGGTTACCACGTCGACGCCGCCTACGAGACCGAGTACACCGACGCCAAGGACCGCTGGGAACAGCGCGTCGACGTGGCCTTCACCGCCGACGACCCGGACGCCCGCCCCACCCAGGCCCAGGTGCTCGGACTGCTCGACGCCCTCGTCACCGAGGACGACATCCTGATCAACGCGGCGGGCTCGCTCCCCGGCGACCTCCACAAGCTGTGGCGGACCCGCTCCCCGCAGCAGTACCACGTCGAGTACGGCTACTCCTGCATGGGATACGAGATCCCGGCAGCCCTCGGCGTCCAGCTCGCCGCCCCCGGCCGCCCCGTCTGGGCCCTGGTCGGCGACGGTACGTATCTGATGAACCCCACCGAGATCGTCACCGCCGTGCAGCAGGGCCTGCCCATCAAGCTCGTCATCCTGCAGAACCACGGGTACGCGTCCATCGGCGGCCTCTCCGAGTCCGTCGGCGGCGAACGCTTCGGTACGGCCTACCGGCACCGCGCCGCGGACGGCGGCTTCACCGGCACCCCGCTCCCCGTCGACCTCGCGGCCAACGCGGCCTCGCTCGGCATGCGCGTGCTGCGCGCGAACTCCGTGAAGGACCTGCGTCACGCCCTCGCCGAGGCACGCGGCGCGGACCGTCCCACTTGTGTCTACGTCGAGACCGAAACGCCAGACACAGTGTCGGGGCCCCCTCCCGCACAGGCGTGGTGGGATGTTCCTGTGGCCGAGACCGCGACCCGCCCGTCGGCGGTGGAGGCACGCAAGGAGTACGACCGGCAGACCGCTGCCCGACGCCGACACCTCTGAAGGAGACCCCGTCATGAAGACCGTCAACCACTGGATCGGTGGCAAGACCGTCGAGGGCACGTCGGGCAACTACGGGCCGGTCACCGACCCGGCGACCGGCGCCGTCACGACCCAGGTCGCACTCGCCTCGGCCGAGGAGGTCGACGCCGCGGTCGCCGCCGCGAAGAGCGCGTACGAGACCTGGGGCACGTCCTCCCTCGCGGCCCGCACCGCCGTCCTCTTCCGCTACCGGGCCCTGCTGGACGCCCACCGCGACGACATCGCCGCGCTGATCACGGCCGAGCACGGCAAGGTCCACTCCGACGCGCTCGGCGAGGTCGCGCGCGGCCTGGAGATCGTCGAGCTGGCCTGCGGCATCACGACCCAGCTCAAGGGCGAGCTGTCCACCCAGGTCTCCAGCCGGGTCGACGTCTCCTCGATCCGCCAGTCGATCGGCGTCGTCGCGGGCATCACCCCGTTCAACTTCCCGGCCATGGTGCCGATGTGGATGTTCCCGCTGGCCATCGCCTGCGGCAACACCTTCGTCCTCAAGCCCAGCGAGAAGGACCCCTCGGCCGCCAACCTGCTGGCCGAACTGGCCGCCGAGGCGGGCCTGCCCGACGGCGTCCTGAACGTCCTGCACGGTGACAAGGTCGCCGTCGACGGCCTCCTGGCCCACCCCGACGTCGCTGCCGTCTCCTTCGTCGGCTCCACCCCGATCGCCCGCTACATCCACGCCACGGCCTCCGCGAACGGCAAGCGCGTCCAGGCGCTCGGCGGCGCGAAGAACCACATGCTGGTCCTCCCGGACGCAGACCTGGACGCCGCGGCCGACGCCGCCGTGTCGGCCGCGTACGGCTCCGCCGGCGAGCGCTGCATGGCCATCTCCGCCGTCGTCGCCGTGAGTTCCGTCGCCGACGACCTGGTGGCCCGGATCAAGGAGCGCGCCGAAAAGATCAAGATCGGCCCGGGCAACGACCCCACGTCCGAGATGGGCCCGCTGATCACCGCCGCCCACCGCGACAAGGTCGCCGGCTACGTCACCGGCGCCGCCGCCCAGGGCGCCGACGTCGTCCTCGACGGCACGGGCCACACGGTCGAGGGCTTCGAGGACGGCCACTGGATCGGCCTGTCCCTCCTCGACCACGTCTCCACGGACTCCGACGCCTACCGGGACGAGATCTTCGGCCCGGTCCTGTGCGTCCTGCGCGTCGACACGTACGAAGAGGGTGTCGCCCTCATGAACGCCTCGCCGTTCGGCAACGGCACCGCGATCTTCACCCGCGACGGCGGCGCGGCCCGCCGCTTCCAGCTGGAGATCGAGGCCGGCATGGTCGGCGTCAACGTCCCGATCCCGGTGCCGGTGGGCTACCACTCCTTCGGCGGCTGGAAGGACTCCCTCTTCGGGGACCACCACATCTACGGCAACGACGGCGTGCACTTCTACACCCGCGGCAAGGTCGTCACCACCCGCTGGCCCGACCCGGCCGACGCCCCGTCCGGCGTGGACCTCGGCTTCCCCCGCAACCACTGACACACCCACGCACCGCCTCCGCCCCCGCCCGGACGCACCGGGCGGGGGCGGAGGCGTCGGGTCAGACGCCCTTGCGGGTCTCCTCCTCGATCATCCGCACCATCGGGACGACCGCCAGCGGGCCGGAGACGATGAACGTCAGCGTGATCGTCACCGACACGATCACCGCACCGAGCCAGACCATCGTGTCCACCGGCACCGTGTAGGCACCCACCACCCGCACCACGCACTCGGCCAGCAGCGCCGCACCCCACAGCACCGAGAACCGCCGCTCGGCCCGCCGGAATCGGTCCGACCCTGCCGACAACCGCTCCCGGGCGGCATCGCGGTCCGCCCGCCCCCGGGTCAGCCACGGCCCCAGGACCGAGGACATCAACGGGCGTCCCCGCAGCGCCGACACCAGGACCACGAGCCCGATCGTGCTGCTCACCCCGCTGTCCTTGGCCAGCATCAGCCGCGCGTCCCCGGTCACCGTGCTGAGCAGCAGCCCCACCACGCTCACCGCGAGGATCAGACCCGCCAGGGCATTGATCCTGCGGTCCCGCACCCACCCCCACACGATGCGTCCCGCGGGCAGCACACTGCTGACCGCCAGCGCCCCCAGGGTTCCCATCCCCGCCGCCCTCAGCAGGTAGTACGCGGCGATCGGCGCCCCGGCGTCCAGGACCAGCGGCGCGAAGCCCGCCAGCAGCGCCTTGCGGGGGCCCGCGGCGACAGGAGCAGGGGCGGGAACGGTGGCCGTGGTGGTCATGACGGGGTTCCTTCCAGGGGTACGGACTCGGGACCGGGGCGGTTTCGACGCCCGCTCCCGACACCCACACTCTGGCCGCCGGGGCACGGTGCGCGGCAGGGCCCGGCGTCCTGACCTCCGTATGACAGATGTCAGCAGCCGTACATGACAGGGCAGTCGGGGAAATCCGCTGGCCCGCCCGGCGTGCGGGGTGCTGGGATGGCGCCATGACCGCATCCGCGCCCGACCGCGAACTGCCGGTTCCTCAGCACGAGATCCGCGCACAGCACACCGCCACCACAGTGACCGTCTACCAGGCGTACCCGCCCTCCATCGGCCTCCCGGCCGCCCGCGACGGACGCTTCCCCGCCGTCTGGAAGCGCGACCGCATGACCTGGATCAAGCCGAGCTTCCTGTGGATGATGTACCGCTGCGGCTGGGCCACGAAGCAGGACCAGGAGACGGTCCTGGCCGTCGAGATCGCCCGCGAGGGCTTCGACCAGGCCCTCGACGGAGCCGAACTCTCCCACTACGTCGAGGGCGTTCACCCCGACCACGCCACCTGGCGCCGCAACCTGCGCCGCGCCCCGGCCCGGGTCCAGTGGGACCCCGAACGGGACCTCCACCTCGACCGGCTCCCGTACCGCTCCCTCCAGCTCGGCCTCTCCGGTGAGGCGTCGCGCCGCTACGCCGACGAGTGGACGGTCTCCATCCGGGACGTCACGCCGCTCGCCCGGGAGATCCACGGGCTGGTGCGGGCGGGACAGGACGACGCGGCGACCGCGCTGCTGCCCCGGGAGCTGCCCTACAGCCCCGGCGGCGCCCAGCCGGTTCCCGGTCTCCGCGCGGACCGCTTTCAGCGCGGACCGTCGAACTCCCACGCCAGCATGGCGAACACACCGTCGTCGACCGCCCCCGCCGAGCCGTAGGTGGCAAGAGCGGCCTCGTTGTCGCGGTCCACGCCCACCCACATCCCGTAGCAGCCGCGCTCCCGGGCCTCGGCCGCCAGGGCGTCCGTCAGCGCCCGGCCGATGCCGCGGCGGCGGTGGGCCTCGTCCACCGCGAGTTCGTACAGGCACATCTCCGAGCCCTTGTCCGGGTGCAGCATCTCGACGCCGGAGACGAACCCCGCCGGTGCCCCGTCCACGTACGCGATCAGCATCAGGTGCCCGCCCGCCGCCAGGAAGCGGGACGCCCACTTCGGGGTCGCGGGACCGTCGTACAGGTGCGAGGCCGCGAGGAGCTCCGCGGTGGTGGTGGCGCGGCGGATGTCCATGGACGTGCCCTTCGTGACGGTGATGTACCACGTACGGAGTACGGGGCGGTCCTGCTGTACCTCTCAGGGATGCGGGGTACCTCACCCTGGCGGCACCTCGGGGCCCGGCGCGCGCCCTTTAGGGTCGAGTCATGGAGAAACCGACTTCCCGGTGGCGGCTGCTGCCCCGTACCCGAGGCCGGTGGGCCGCGGTGCTCGCCGTGCTGGCCGTCCTCGCGGGTGCCGGTACCTGGACCGCCGTTGCCGACGACAGTGTGCCGTCCGTGCACCGCGAGGACCGGATGATGCGGATGAACGGGGTGTCCGTCGACACCTCGTACTTCACGACCGGTGGTTCGCAGCGCAGGCCCGCCGTCCTCATCGGGCACGGCTTCGGCGGCAGCAAGAACGATGTGCGCGCCCAGGCCGAGAAGCTGGCCGCCGACGGGTACGCCGTGATGACCTGGTCGGCCCGCGGGTTCGGGAGGACCAGCGGGGAGATCACGCTCAACGCCCCCGACGGCGAGGTCAAGGACGTCTCGGGGCTCATCGACTGGCTGGCGGGCAGGCCCGAGGTGGAGCTCGACGCCAAGGGCGACCCGCGGGTCGGGGTCACCGGCGCCTCGTACGGGGGCGCGGTGTCGCTCCTCGCCGCCGGCTACGACAAGCGGGTCGACGCCATCGCCCCGATGATCACCTACTGGAACCTGGCCGACGCCCTCTTCCCCGACGGAGTGTTCAAGAAGCTCTGGGCCGGGATCTTCGTCACCACCGGCGGCGGCTGCCAGAAGTTCGAGAAGCAGCTGTGCGACATGTACGAGCGGGTCGCCGTCAGCGGCACACCGGACGCGGCCGCGCGTGAGCTCCTGACGGAACGTTCCCCCGTCGCCGTGGCCGACCGCATCGACGTGCCCGCACTCATCGTGCAGGGCCAGAGCGACTCCCTCTTCCCGCTCGGCCAGGCCGACGCCATGGCCAGGGCCATCAGCAAGAACGGCGCCCCCGTCTCCGTCGACTGGATCGCGGGCGGACACGACGGCGGCGACATGGAGGGCGACCGCGTCCAGAACAGGATCGGCGCGTGGTTCGACCGGTACCTGAAGGACGACAAGGGCGCCGACACCGGCCCCGCCTTCCGCGTCACCCGCACCGGAGGAATCGACTCCACCGACGGGGCGGCCCTCAAGCGCGGCGCGGACGGCGACACCTACCCGGGCCTGGTCAGCGGCGGCGAGCAGATCGCACTCGGCGGCGAGCGGCGGACCCAGACGTTCCGTAACCCCGCGGGGGCCAACCCGCCCTCCGTCTCGGCCCTTCCCGGCATCGGCGGCGGGCTCTCCCAGCTGTCCTCCCTCGGCGTCGGCCTCTCCCTAGACTTCCCCGGGCAGTACGCGCGCTTCGACTCCGCCCCACTGGACAAGTCCCTCCGCGTCACCGGCTCACCCACGGTCCGCGTGAACGTGAAGGCGGACCGGGGCGACGCCGTGCTGTTCGGCAAGGTGTACGACGTCTCACCGGACGGGAAGCAGCAGGTGCTGCCCTCCCAGCTCGTCGCGCCCTACCGGATCGCCCCCGAGGAGCAGGGGAAGCCCGTCGAACTGGCCCTGCCCGCCATCGACCACGAAGTGGACTCCGGGCACCGGCTCCGCCTCGTCCTCTCCGCGACCGACCTCGGCTACGCGTCACCCGCCGAGCCGGCCACGTACACCGTCTCCCTCGACGGGCCCCTGACCGTCCCCACCGCGCCCGCCGTCAGGACCGCGGCGGCCACCCTGCCCTGGTGGACGTGGGGGCTCCCCGCCGCGGCCGTGGTGATCGCCGCCGTACTCCTGCTCACCGCACGCAGGCGCACCGCGACCCCCGCACCCGACCCGGCACTCGAGGACGTACCGCTGCGGATCACGGACCTGTCCAAGAAGTACGCCAAGTCCTCGGACCGGTACGCCGTACGCGACCTCGGCTTCCAGGTCGAGAAGGGCCAGGTGCTCGGCCTCCTCGGACCGAACGGCGCCGGCAAGACCACCACGCTGCGCATGCTGATGGGGCTCATCACCCCCGACGCCGGAGAGATCCGGGTCTTCGGGCACGCCATCCGGCCCGGCGCCCCCGTGCTGTCACGGGTCGGCTCCTTCGTCGAGGGCGCCGGCTTCCTGCCGCACCTGTCGGGCCGCGCCAACCTCGAGCTGTACTGGCAGGCCACCGGACGGCCCGCCGAGGACTCGCACATCGACGACGCCCTGGAGATCGCCGGACTCGGCGACGCCCTGGCCCGTGCCGTGCGCACCTACTCGCAGGGCATGAGGCAGCGGCTGGCCATCGCCCAGGCCATGCTCGGCATGCCGGACCTGCTCATCCTCGACGAACCGACCAACGGCCTCGACCCGCCCCAGATCCGCGAGATGCGGGACGTGATGATCCGGTACGCGGCCGGGGGCCGCACCGTCATCGTCTCCAGCCACCTCCTGTCCGAGGTCGAACAGTCCTGCACCCACCTCGTGGTCATGGACCGGGGCCGGCTCGTCCAGGCGGGCCCCGTCGCCGAGATCACCGGCTCGGGGGACATGCTGCTCGTCACCACCGCGGACGAGGTCACGGAACCCCTCGTGGACAAGGTGGCAGCTTTGCCAGGCATCGGCTCCGCCGTCCGCGTGGGCGACGGCCACGGACTGCTGGTCCGCCTCGACGGCACCACAGCGGACCGGCTGGTCGCCGACCTGGTCCGTCTCGACGTACCGGTGACGGGTGTCGGGCCGCACCGCCGCCTGGAGGACGCGTTCCTCACCCTCATCTCCGGAGGATCCGCATGAGCTCCGCCACCGAAGTCCGGGGCCACGCCGAAGCCCCCGGCTACCACGCCCGCCGCACCCTGCCCCTGCGCGTCGAAGCGATGCGGCAGCTCCGCAGGCGCCGCACCCTGCTCATGGGCGGGGTGCTGGCCGCCCTGCCGTTCATCCTGATCATCGCCTTCGCGATCGGCGGCACCCCGGGCGGCGAAGGGGGCGGCGGCGGGGGCGGCTCGCGGATCAACCTCATGGACGTCGCCACCGAGTCCGCGGCGAACTTCGCCGCGACCTGCCTGTTCGTCTCCGCCGGCTTCCTGCTGGTGGTGCCGGTGGCGCTGTTCTGCGGCGACACCGTCGCCTCCGAGGCGAGCTGGTCCTCGCTGCGCTACCTGCTGGCGGCACCCGTACCCCGCTCCCGGCTGCTGTGGAGCAAGCTCGTCGTGGCGCTCGGCTTCAGCCTGGCGGCGATGGTGCTGCTGCCGGTCGTCGCACTGGCCGCGGGAGCCGCCGCGTACGGCTGGGGTCCGCTCCAGCTGCCCACCGGCGGAGCGCTCGGCACCGCCGACACCGTGCCGCGCCTCGCACTCGTCGTCGGGTTCATCTTCGTGTCCCAACTCGTCACCGCGGGACTGGCGTTCTGGCTGTCGACCAAGACCGACGCCCCGCTCGGCGCGGTCGGCGGCGCGGTCGGCCTGACCATCGTCGGCAACGTCCTGGACGCCGTCACCGCGCTCGGCTCCTGGCGGGACTTCCTGCCCGCGCACTGGCAGTTCGCCTGGGCCGACGCCCTCCAGCCCGATCTTGAATGGAGCGGAATGGCGAAGGGCGCAGCCATCTCGGTGACGTATGCCCTGATTCTGTTCGCGTTCGCGTTCCGGGGGTTCAGTCGTAAGGACATCGTGTCCTGACCTTGACGTTCCGCCCCGCCGTCGCACGCTGTTGCCGCATCGAGACGGATCCGCAACACATTCGTCCGATCCTGACAGGCGCCCCGTACGTCACATTCACAGATGTCGACGACGTGGGGGGTACGGATGCAACGCCTGACAAGGACTCATCAGGGTGCGCTGGTTCTGCTGCTGGCGGGCGGGATGCTGCTGACCGGCTGCGGCGGATCGGGCAACGAGTCCGCCGCGGACAAGACCAGTGGCAGCGGCGGACCGCGCGGCGTGCAGCCCGCGCCCGCGGCGCCGTCCGCCGCACCGGAGCAGCAGGAGGACGGTGCGCAGAGCAAGGAGGACGGCGATACGCGGGAGGTCGCGCCGCCCGACTACCTGTCGACCTTCGCCCTGGACGTGGACACCGCCAGCTACGGCTACGCGCGCCGTCTGCTCGGCGACGGGAAGATGCCCGCGTCGGAGACCGTGCGGCCGGAGGAGTTCGTCAACAGTTTCCGGCAGGGCTACGAGCGGCCGAAGGGCAACGGCTTCTCGGTGAACGTCGACGGCGCGGCGGTCGGCGCCGGGGCCGCCGACTGGTCGCTCGTACGGGTCGGCCTGGCGACCGGGGCCGCCACCGACGCGGGGGAACGCCCGCCCGCCGCACTGACCTTCGTCGTCGACATCTCCGGATCGATGGCCGAACCGGGCCGTCTCGACCTGGCGAAGAAGTCGCTGGGCATCCTCACCGACGAGCTGCGCGACGACGACTCCGTCTCCCTGGTCACGTTCAGCGGGGAGGCCGAGACCCGGCTGGCGATGACCCGGCTCGGCGGCAACCGCACCAAGATCCGGGACGCCGTCGACGAGCTGGAACCCGCGGACTCCACCAATGTGGCAGCCGGCGTCGAGCGGGGCTACGACGAGGCGGTCAAGGGCCACCGCAAGGGTGCCAACAACCGCGTCGTCCTGCTCTCCGACGCGCTCGCCAACACCGGTGAGACCGACGCCGACGCGATCCTGGAACGGATCGGCGACGCACGCAAGGAATTCGGGATCACCCTGTTCGGCGTCGGCGTCGGCAGCGACTACGGCGACGCGCTGATGGAACGCCTCACCAACAAGGGCGACGGCAACACCACCTACGTCGGCGACGAGACCCAGGCCAGGAAGGTCTTCGTCGACCAGCTGCCCGCCCATGTCGAACTGCGGGCCCGCGACGCCAAGGCCCAGGTTTCCTTCGACCGCAAGACCGTCAAGCAGTTCAAGCTCATCGGCTACGAGAACCGCAAGGTCGCCGACGAGGACTTCCGCGACGACAGCGTCGACGGCGGCGAGGTCGGCCCCGGCCACACCGTGACGGCGCTCTACGCCGTACGCCTGCGCGACGGTGCCTCCGGGCACGTGGCGACGGCGACGGTGCGCTGGCTGGACCCGAAGACGCGGAAGGCGTACGAGGAGACCGGTTCGGTGGGGACCGGCGCGATCGACGACAGGCTCTGGGGCGGTGACAACCCTCGGCTCCAGGTGACGGCGGTGGCCGCGTACTTCGCGGACGTGCTGCGCGGCGGCGACCTGCCCGGCACCCCCACGCTTGCCGAACTCGCCACCCGGGCGGGCAAGTTGGCGGACAGCACCGAGGACAGCTCGGTGGCGAAGCTGGCGACGGCGATCGAACAGGCCGAAGGGATGAGGAGCGGCGACGAGGAGAAGCCGGCCGGCGACGGGGAGGGCGAGCTCGGCTGACCGGGAGACGGGGCCCGCACGGAGGTGCGGGCCCCGCCTCCGGCTCACACGGAGGCTGCGCGCCGCGCGGCTCGTACGGACGTGCGGAAAACCCTGTACGAGCCCCGCGCCCGCGTCATCATGAGCCGCATGTCCTTCGTGCTCATGCTGGCCGCCGTGCTCACAGCCGGCCTCTATGCCGGCTTCATGCTGACGTTCCTGATCGCGATCATGCCCGGCCTCGCGGCCCTGCCGGACGATCAGTTCACCTCAGCGATGCGCCGCTTCAACGAGAAGGTGCCCGGACCGTCCTTCCTCGTCCTCTTCGCCGGGGTGATCGTCTTCCCGGCCGCCGTGCTCATCGCGGGGACGTCCCACTGGCCGACGGTCCTCGGCGCGCTCCTCTGCGCCGTCGTCGGCCACCTGATCACGATCGCCGGCAACATCCCGCTGAACACGGCTCTCGCCGGGGCGGAGGGCGGCGACGACAGCGCGGCGCGCACCGCGTTCGAGTCCCGGTGGAACAGCCTCCACCAGGCCCGGACCGCGCTCTCGCTCGCCGCCTTCGTCCTGCTCGTGGTGGCTGTCCTGCAGTCCGGACCGTCCTGTAGTCCGGACCTCCGGAGAGCGGGCGTACAGGCGGTGGCGCCCGTACAGTTGCTGGCCGCTGCCGGCATGCCGGGGCCGGGACCCCCCTGACGAGGAGCCCCGGCCCTGACCGGGCAGACCCTAGGCGAGGTGGAAGACCTCCGTCAGCGGGGCCATCGCCTCGTCCGGCGCCTCGGGCTGCTCGAAGAACTCCGCCATCTCCCGCTGCCACCGGGCGTTGACCTCGGTCGCGGCCATCGCCTCACGTGCCGCGTCGAAGTCCTCCGTCTCCAGGTAGCCGACGAGGAGACCGTCCTCGCGCAGGAAGAGCGAGTAGTTGTGCCAGCCGGCCTCCGACAGCGCGGCGAGCATCTCCGGCCACACCGCGGCGTGCCGCTCGCGGTACTCGTCCTTGCGGTCCTCGCGGACCTTCAGCAGAAAACAGACTCGCTGCATGAAGAGGGCTCCCGCGCTCAGAAGTCGAACTCGTCGATGTTCTTCGAGTCGAAGACCGTGGGCTCGCCGAGGATGACCTCGCCGTCCTTGCCGATCGTGTACTCGCCGAGCTTGCCCGCCTTGAACTTCTCGCCCTCCGCGCCGGTGATCTGACCCGACGCCAGGGCGGCGGCGGCGTACGAGCCGAGGTAGCCGAGCTCCTCCGGGTTCCACAGCGAGAACTGCTCGACGGTGCCGTCCTTGACGTACTTGCGCATCTGGTTCGGCGTCCCCAGGCCGTTGAGGACGACCTTCCCCTTGTACGAGGAGTCGCTCAGGTAGCGTGCCGCGGCGGCGATGCCGACCGTCGTGGGCGAGATGATGCCCTTGAGGTCGGGGTAGGCCTGCATGAGGCCCTGCGTCTGCTGGAACGACTTCTGGTCCGCGTCGTCGCCGTACGCGACCTTGACGAGCTCCATGCCCTTGTACTTGGGGAGCTTGAGCTCCTCCTTCATGAACTCGATCCAGGTGTTCTGGTTGGTCGCGTTCTGGGTGGCCGAGAGGATCGCGACCTTGCCCTTGTAGTTCAGCTGCTCGCCGAGGTGCTGGACCAGGCTGCGGCCGATCTCCTCGGAGCTGGCCTGGTTGATGAAGAGCTGACGGCAGTCCTTCGCCGTGTCGGAGTCGTACGCGACGACCTTGATGTCCTTCTTCATGGCCTGCTTGAGCGGGCCGCACACCGCGTTGGGGTCGTTCGCCGCGACGAGGATGGCGTCCTGGCGCTGCTGGATCAGGGTGTTGATGTAACTGACCTGCGAGGAGGCGCTGGCGTCGGACGGGCCGACCTCCTTGCCCGTGCCGCCGTACTCCTTCGCCGCGGCGATGCCCGCCTCGTCGACGATCTTCTCGTACGGGTTGTTGATCTGCTTGGGCAGGAAGGCGATCTTCAGGCCCTTCTTCAACGGTGCGCTCGGGTCGGCCTTCGCGGAGCCGGCGGCCTTCTCGCCACCGGTGTCCTTGCTGTCCTTCGTGGTGCCGGAACAGGCGGTGAGGGCGAGCGCGAGGGAGACGGCGGTGGCGGCGGTCGCGACGGCGCGGCGCCCAGCGGCATTGCGGAGCATCATGGCGGCGTTGTGCCTTTCGGAGAGGTACGGGGGAAGGGGCGGTGGTGACGACGCGGTTACGACGACCGGGACGCGGGGGTGTTCGCGGCCCGCCTGGGCCGTCGTTCGACGACGGTGGCGATGACCCGTGGGGTGAGGACGGACGCCACGAGCAGCAGGCCGGTCACGATGACCTGCACCTCGTTGGCGATGTCGTTGAGGGTGAGCAGGTTCTTCAGGACACCGATCAGCAGGACACCGGCGACCGCGCCGAAGAGCGTGCCCTTCCCGCCGTCGAAGTCGATGCCGCCGAGCAGCACGGACGCGATGACGAGCATCTCGAAGCCGAGTCCGTTGTCCGCGCGGGCACTTCCGTAACGGAGGGTGAAGACGACACCCGCGAAGGCGGAGAACAGCCCGGTCACGACGAAGAGAAGCAGCTTGATCCGCTTGACCCGGATGCCGGCGAAGTACGCGGCCTCCTCCTGGGCTCCGATCGCGAAGAGCGAGCGGCCCAGGCCGGTGGCGTGCAGCACCACCGCGGTCACAGCGGCCAGCACGAGGAAGAGCAGGACCGGGTAGGTGAGGAAGGTGCCGGGCACGGTCGTGGTGTCGACGGCCCAGTCCGCGTACGTCTGCGGGAAGTCGGTCACCGCGTCACTGCCGAGGGCCACGGAGGCGAGGCCGCGGTAGAGCGCGAGGGTGCCGATGGTGACGGCCAGGGACGGCAGCCCCACCCGGGTGACCAGCCAGCCGTTGAGGAGGCCTCCGGCGACGCCCACCAGGAGCACCACCGGCACGATCATCTCGAAGGCCCAGCCCGCCTCCCACAGCGCACCGGTCAGCGCGCTGCCCAGGCCCAGCATGGAGGCGACCGACAGGTCGACCTGCCCGGCGACGACCAGGAGGGTCATCGGGAGCGCGATGATGGCGACTTCGGCGATGTCGTTGAAGGCGAACGCCAGGTTCTCCGTCGAGCCGAAACCCTCCGTGCTGCCGAGGCCGACGACGAGGACGGCCACCAGCAGGACGCCGACGGCGGTGTCCCAGCGCAGTGCGAGGCTCCGCAGGGAGCCGGCCGGGGGCCGGGGCGTCCTCTTCGAGCCCTGTGAGCCCTGTGTGGCCTGCTTTTCAGGCGCCGTGGTCATGAACGGGCGCTCCTCTTCCTCAGTGCGGCGGTCATCCGCAGGTTCACGATCCGGTCGACGCTGATGGCCAGCAGGAGGAGCGCACCGGTGATGGCGCCCTGCCAGAAGGAGTCCACCTTCAGCACGACCAGGACGCTGCCGATGGTGGTGAGCAGCAGGGCGCCGAGCGCGGCGCCCCAGACGCTGCCGGTACCGCCGGTGATGGCGACACCGCCGACGACGACGGCGCTGACGACGGTCAGTTCCCAGCCGTGAGCGTTGTCCGCGACGACGGTGCCGAAGCGGGCCAGCCACAGGGCACCCGCGAAGCCGGCGACGGCACCGGAGAACGCGTACGCGGCGAGCACCCGGCGGCGGATCGGGATACCGGCGAGGCGGGCGGCCTCGGGGCTCGAACCGATCGCGTACAGCTCACGCCCCGAGCGGTAGCTGCGCATGAAGTACGCGGTCGCGGCGAGCAGTACGAGGGCGATCAGCGGCAGGTACGGCACCCCCAGGAAGCTTCCGCTGCCCAGCCCCAGAACGGCGTCCGGCACATCGGAGGCACTGATCTGCTCGCCCTGCGCCCACCAGTAGTCGACGCCCTGGATGATGTAGAGCATCCCCAGGGTCACGACGAGCGCGGGGACCTTGCCGAAGCTGACGAGGGCCCCGGAGACCAGTCCGCAGACCACACCGATGGCGATGCCGAGCAGCATCACGGTCAGCACGCCGTGGTCGCTTCCCGCGACGAACTTGCCGCAGGCGAAGGCGGAGAGGCCCACGACGGAGCCGACCGACAGGTCGATGTTGCGGGTGATCACCACTGCGGACTGGCCGACCGCGAGCAGCACCAGGATCGAGGCGTTGAGCAGCAGGTCCTTGATGCCCTGGTCGGACAGGAAGCGCGGGTTGGCCAGATAGGTGCCGAGGATCAGCAGGACCAGCGCCCCGGCGATGGAGATCTCGCGGGCCCGGAAGACGGTGTCCACGAGGGAGGCGGCGCTCCGTTCCGGGGCCTTCGCCGTGTCCGGAGGACTCTCGATGGTGGTGGTCATGCCGCTGCCCTCTCGTTGCGTCCGGTGGCCGCCGCCATGACCGACTCCTCGGTGGCGCTCTCGCGCGGGATCTCGGCGACGAGCCGGCCCTCGTGCATCACGAGCACCCGGTCGGCCATGCCGATCACCTCCGGCAGGTCGGAGGAGATCATCAGTACGGCGAGGCCGTCCGCCGCGAGCGAGGACAGCAGGCGGTGCACCTCGGCCTTGGTGCCGACATCGATTCCGCGGGTCGGTTCGTCGACGATCAGCACGGCCGGGCCGGTCGCCAGCCACTTGGCCAGCACGACCTTCTGCTGGTTGCCGCCGGACAGCACACCCACGGTGTCGGCCAGCCGGTTGTACTTGAGCTGGAGGCGCACCGCCCAGTCGGCTGCCCGGTCGTGCTCCAGGGCCCGGCTGACGAGCCCTCGCTTACGGACCTCGTCCAGGCCGGTGAGGCCGATGTTGCGCTCGATCGACATATCCATGACCAGCCCGCGCTGCCGCCGGTCCTCGGGTACGAGCGCGATCCCGGCGGCCATCGCGGCGGTCGGTGAACCGGGCCGCAGCACCGTGCCGCCCACCTTCACCTCGCCCGCGTCGGCACGGTCCACGCCGAACACCGCCTGCGCGACCTCGGTGCGCCCGGCGCCGACGAGCCCGGCGAGCGCGACGATCTCGCCGCGGCGGACGTCGAAGGACACATCACGGAAGACGCCCTCGCGGGTCAGCCGGTGCACCGACAGGGCGACCTCGCCGACCTCCGCGTCCTGCTTGGGGTAGAGGTCGTCGAGGTCACGGCCGACCATCCTGCGCACCAGGTCGTCCTCGGTCAGCCCCTCCAGCGGCTCCGAGGAGATCCACCTGCCGTCGCGCAGCGTCGTGACGCGCTGGCACAGCTCGAATATCTCGTCGAGCCGGTGCGAGATGAACAGCACCGCCGCGCCCTCGGCGCGCAGCGTCTGCACGACGGAGAAGAGCCGGGCCGTCTCGCTGCCGGTCAGGGCGGCGGTCGGCTCGTCCATGATCAGGACGCGGGCGTCGAAGGAGAGCGCCTTGGCGATCTCGACGATCTGCTGGTCGGCGATCGACAGCCCCCGGGCCGGCCGATCGGGGGCCAGATCGACACCGAGCCGGCGCATCAGCCCGGCGGTGGTGGCGTGCACGGCCCTGCGGTCGATGCGGCCCAGCGTCCGCCGCGGCTGGCGGCCCATGAAGATGTTCTCGGCGATCGACAGGTCGGGGAAGAGCGTCGGCTCCTGGTAGATGACCGCGATGCCGGCGTCCCGGGCGTCGGCGGGGCCGTGGAAGACGACGGGCCGCCCGTCGAGCTGCACCTCGCCGCTGTCCGGGCGGTGGACCCCGGCGAGGGCCTTGATCAGGGTCGACTTGCCTGCGCCGTTCTCCCCGGCGAGTGCGTGTGCCTCGCCGGGGAACAACTGCAGGGAAACGTCCTGCAGGGCCCGTACGGCACCGAAGGACTTGCTCACGCCCTTCAGGGCCAGGACCGGGGCCGGGTCAGGGGCGGACTGGTTCATGGGAGCTCCTCAGCGGTGGGACTGCGTCGCTCCACTCGCCGTGAAAGGTTTCAATGAGGTTGCTCGGAAGCTAAACGGGGATTGCGGGCGCAGTCAATGGGTTGATGGCGAGAAGTTCATGCCGGAGAGGGGATGTGCGGACCGAATGGGGTGAATGGGGAGAACCCTTGACAGTCTCCGAGGTCAGCAACTATGTTGCCCGTCTCTGAATCGATTCATATAACGGTCGTGCATCGCTCCTCTTACACGTGCGCACCAGGTGGCCCGAGTCCCTGCCGCGGCGAGTGGCGGCAGGGGGATGGCATCGTTGTCGGCCGCACCGGAGCCGCATCGCTCCGGTGCGGCTGCAGTGCCCCGATCCGTGCCCCGGAAGCGGTACCCGTACGCCTCAGCCGGTGGTGCGGATGCCGGCCGGATGCTGCGGCCCCAGCAGCACGACAAGTCCCGCCCTGCCCGGAACGGGTGCGGGGATCTGATGCCAGCCGGCGCGTCGGTAGAAGCGCAGCGTGTCCTCGGCCCGGACCGAGGTGAGCAGCCAGCACCGTCCGTCGGGGGCCGCCTCGGTGACTGCTGCCAGCAGCGCCGCGCCCAGCCCGGCGCCGCGCGCCGCGGGGCCGACGGCCAGTTCGTCCACCTCGACTGCCCCGCACAGCCACTCCGCGACCCGGTCGGGCCCGAGGGCTTCGGCGACGTGCCCGTAGCTGCGGTCGCCCGGGAAGGGATCGGGCGTGGTCCAGGCGGTGGCGAAGCCGGTCACGGTGCCGGCGTCCAGGGCGAGCGCGGCGGTGAATCCCGGTCGCTCCGCATCGCTGGCGAGGCGCTCGGCGTACGACGCGGCCGCCGCGGGGTCCTCGTTCCACGGGGGCGCCGAGAACACGTCCGCGTACACGCGCCGTATCCCGTCGGCGTACGCCGGGACACCCGCGCCGTTCACGGTCCTGACCTGCATGGACTGCCCCTCCCGCCGCCGTGCGTGTCCGGGGGACAGGATAGGGCGGCGGGCTCGTACTAACCGGCCTGGGGCACCAGGTGCGTGGTGAACCAGTCCTGGGCCAGATCCGCCACCAGGCCCAGCGCGCCCGGTTCCTCGAAGAGGTGGGTGGCGCCCGGGACGATCTCCAGCCGGTTCTCGCAGGACAGTGCCGCCTGCGCCTGCCGGTTCAGATCGATCACCGTGGTGTCGTTGCCGCCCACGATGAGCAGCGTCGGCGCCCGCACCCCGGACAGGTCCGCCCCCGCGAGGTCGGGGCGCCCGCCGCGGGAGACCACGGCGCCGATGCCGGAGTCGGCCGCGGCGGCGGCCCGCAGCGCCGCCGCCGCCCCGGTGCTCGCCCCGAAGGACCCGACCGGTACGGACACCCGGCGCCGCAGCCACTCGGTGGCACCCGCCAGCCTCCCGGCCAGCAGCCCGATGTCGAAGACGTTGGCCCGGTACGTTTCCTCCCCCGGCGTCAGGAGGTCGAAGAGCAGGGTGCCGAGGCCGGCCCGGTTCAGGGCCGTGGCCACGGAGCGGTTGCGTGGACTGTGACGGCTGCTGCCGGAGCCGTGGGCGAACACCACAACCGCCGCGGTGCCGTCCGGGAGTACGAGATCCCCGGCGAGCCCGATGCCGCCCGCGTCCACCTCGACCTGTTCGGAGGAACCGCGGCCCTCGGGGGTTCGCGCCAGCAGGGAGACGACCTCCTCGTCGGAGGTCTGGGAGAAGTCCCGGTACCACTCACCGACAGCGGAGAAGAGCTGAGGCGTGGACAGGCACACGACCTCGTCCACCTCGGAGCGCAGCCGGTCGGCCACATCAGGAGATGCCACCGGAACGGCGAGCACGACATAGGCGGCTCCCTGTGCCCGCACCACCTGGCACGCGGCCCGCGCGGTCGCGCCGGTGGCGACCCCGTCGTCCACGACGATCACCGCCCGGCCCTCCAGCGGGAGGCGCGGCCGGCCGTCCCGGTACGTCCGCGCCCGCCGTACGAGCTCCGCCTCCTCGGCGCGCTCGACCGACACCAGGTCCTTCTCGCGGACCCCGGCGTGCCGGACGATCTCGTCGCTGATGACCCTGACCCCGCCCTCGCCGATGGCACCGAAGCCCAGCTCCGGGTGGTACGGGACCCCCAGCTTGCGGACCACGATCACATCGAGCGGGGCACCGAGGAACTGCGCCACTTCGAATGCCACCGGGACCCCGCCCCGGGGCAGTCCCAGGACGACGGGCCGACGCGTCTCCAGGTGTCCGAGCGCCTGGGCGAGCCGCCGCCCGGCGTCCGTGCGGTCGGTGAACTGCACAGTGGTTCGCCTCCAAGGAGGGGAGACCGGAACGAACACACACCCCCACCTTCGAAACAATCCCATTTGCACCTGTTCGGCAAGTCGGGGACGGTCGACGGTATGGAACGAATCGGAGCGGTCCTGATCGACATCGACGGCGTACTCACGGTGTCCTGGGAGCCGTTGCCCGGTGCCGTGGAGGCCATGGAGCAGCTGAGGGCTGCGGAAATCCCTCTGGCACTGGTCACCAACAACACCTCACGGACACGCGCCGGGATCGCCGAACAGCTGGCCGGGTCGGGCTTCCCCGTCAGCGCCGACGACATCCTCACCGCCCCGGCGGTGACCGCCGCGTATCTGCGCGAGCACCACCCCGAGGCCCGCTGCCTGCTGATCAACACCGGCGACGTACGGGACGACCTGTCGGGCGTGACGCTCGTCGAGGAGGAGGACAGCGAGGGCGCCGTACCGGACGTCATCGTCCTCGGCGGAGCCGGCGCCGCGTTCACGTACGAGGCACTCAACCGCGCCTTCCGCCACGTACAGCAGGGCGCCCGGCTCGTGGCCATGCACCGGAACCTGTACTGGCGCACCGCCGGCGGGCTCGACCTCGACACCGGGGCGTTCCTCTACGGTCTGGAGCGGGCGGCCCGCACGGAGGCGGAGATCACCGGCAAGCCCGCCGGGGCGTTCTTCGAAGCCGCCCTCGACCACCTCGGCGCCGACCCGTCCGAGTCGCTGATGGTGGGCGACGACATCGAGTCGGACGTGCTGGCGGCCCAGCGCGGCGGAATCACCGGCGTGCTGGTCAGGACAGGCAAGTACCTGCCCGAGACCCACGCGGCAGCGGACGGCACCCCGGACCACGTCCTCGACTCCTTCGCGGACGTGCCCGCGCTGGTGGAACGGCTGGTGCACGCCTGAAGCCCTCCCCAAGCCTCCCCGCGTGCGGGCACGGTGCGGCCGGGGGCCACTCGGTCCGCTCAGCGGACCTCGAACCGAACGCGACCGCGGACAGGGCAGTCGGACGCAGCGGGGCGTTGTCGGTGGTGCTGGCTAACCTGCGGGGCATGGGAAATTTCGGCGGTTCACTCGCGATCGGATCCCCGGCAGAGCTCCGCGACTTGCTGAAGGCGACGGGCTATGTCGGCATCGAGGACACGGACGTTCTGGCGGAGGGCTGGCAGACGGTGGAATTCGCCGACGCGGATCAGCGCAGCCTGCCAGGACTCGTGGAGAAGACCGGGGCGCCGGCGGTCATGGTGTCGTTCCTGGACAGCGATGTGGGGTTCGTCGAGGCCATGACGCCGGACGGCGGAGCCTGGGACGGGCTGCTCAACCGCGGTATGGCGGAGAGCTACGACATACCGCTGGAGGATTTCCCGGCGGAGCACGCCGTAGCGGGCGCACTCGCGTGGTCGGAGGCTGCCGGGCTGACCCCCGACGCGGAAGTCGTCCGACAGGCGCTCACCGGGTCCGCCACCTTCGCGGAAGAGCTGTACGGGCTCCTCCTTGTCGGCCTGGGCATTCCCGGGCTCTCATCGGCCGCGTAGCCCGCCGTCTGCCGGCTGCTCCGCGGCGGGCGGTCGTCGACGACGTGCTTCATGAACAGTCCCCCCAGGACTGCCGGAGCCAACCCCGGCTCACCCGGTAAAGTGGCGATCTTCGGTCGGCGGAAGCCGTACGGAGTCCTCGAAGGCCGGGCACACCATGCATCTCGCCGACCATCCCGCACGCCGCCGACTCGGCGCTGCCCTGGACGACCTGGCTGTCACCTTCCGCGGCATGACCGCGCGTCCCGATGAAGCCAACTGTGAGTGCCACTGGGGAAGTCGGGACGAGCTCTCGCTCCTGAAGACGCCGGACGTGGAGCTGGAGCCGGACCTCCTTCGCCGTACCTGGCAGGCCACCGACTGGACCGATTCCGCGGCCGTACTGCGCCGAGTCCTGCCGCAGTTCGCGAAGGTCCTGGTCGCCGGTCGGGCAGACCCCCTGTTCGGACTGCAGGAGGCCGGGCAGTCCTTCGCCCGCGGCGGCTGGCAGCAGTGGCCCGACGATCACGCCGGTCCCGTACGCGAGTTCCTGCACGCGTGGTGGGTGCACAGCCTCACCGATCCGGATGCGGCCGTCCCGGCGCACGAGGTCTTCGTGATGTGCGCCGAGGCGTCCGGAACGGTCGGACCCTGGCTTGCCGAGTGGGAGGAGCAGACCGGCCATCTCAGCGACCGACGCCTCGTGGAGGCAGCGGCCGTATGGGAGTACGAGCTGCTGGGAGACAGCCTGCCGTGGAGCGGCTGGTACGGGCACGACGAGGAGGAGATGCGCACCGAACTGGTCGCATGGCTCCTCGGCCACGCCGCGGTGCGGCTCCGCGAGTCGGGGGCATCGGAGGATCTGCAGCACCGGATACGGCTGCTCGGCCTCACCGACGAGGACCGCTGGATGGATCCGCACTGGCCCGGCCACCGCTACTGACGACCAGCGGGTGCTGCGGCTCCGGCTCTGCTGCTACCAGGCCGGTCGCGGATCTTGCTGCTCGGTCGAGAGTTTCGCCGGCACAGTGCTGCCCGCGTCGGTCCGCCACAAATACCCCGGACTCGGGGCGTATTCGTCGGAGGGCGGAGCCGGGGAATGGAAGCGCTGGGTGCGTGGAAGCGGCACCTCGACCAGTCTGCCGTCGTGAATCATCCACAGGCCGAAGCAGTCGTCCTCCTCGTCGTGGATCAGGACCTGCACATGGCCCGGGTTGGGCCACGGAAGTGATTCGAGATGCTTCAACAGCCCGGTGCGCGGCCCCACACGGTTGAACTCAATGACCCATCCGCCTACGAACAGGTCGAGGGGCTGGAAGTGACCTCGCCAGCTACGTGACTCGTCAGGGCGGGTCAGCGGTTCCATGACCTCGTCCGCGTACGTCGCCAACACGATGACCTGCGCAATTCTGCTCATGCCGGAGTATCGCCGTATGCCGCCCGTCAACGGCAATCCATTTTCGGAGCGGCGCTGCCTCGGTCACCTGCCCTGGACGGCGGCCCGTTGATCCGGGTGTCCGGGGGCGGAACCGATGGCTCAGGCGAGCCGGCGGGGCGCCGTCCAGGAGAGCGCCCCGGTCCAGCGCTCGGGCGCTTCGAACCAGTGGGGCGAAAGGTCTGCCGAGCCCGTACCCGGGGACTGCTGGACGGGATCTGGCCTGGGGCCAGTTGTGTCGGTCCGCTGCTCTACACTTCGGCTCTCGCAAGATTCAGAGATCATTTCCCGGGGGGGGAAAACAGCATGGCGACACCGCCGCAGAACATTGATCCGTATCCAGTCCCGCCCACTCAGCCCGCACCCGCACCCGTACCTGCACCCGCAGCCGTACCGCTCCCGGGGCTTGTAGGGGCCGACTCGCAGTCCTGCCAATTCTGCGGCGGGATGCCGGCGCTCAGAGCCACGATCCGGGGCCATCAGGGCTTTCTCATCGTCATGCGGTTCCTCAAGGTGCGGGGTCACTTCTGTCGCACCTGCGGCATCGCCACGCACCGTGAGATGAGCACCAAGACGCTGTGGCAGGGGTGGTGGGGCATCGCCTCCTTCGTCATCGCCCCGGTCACCCTGATCTCCAACCTCGTCGCTCGCTTTCGCTTCGGCCGGATGACGCCTCCCGCCGACGGCCTGCGACCTCCGCTCGACCCCAGAAAGCCGGTCATACGACGTGTCGAGGCGTTTGGCGTCCTCGCGCCGTTCCTCATCGTCGGGTTCTTCGCGATCGCCGCGGAGCTGGACGACAGCGCGAACACCGCCAGGGTCGGTGAGTGCGTGCGCGTCAGCGGAACGGAAAGCGCTCCTGAAGTCGCTGTTGTCGACTGCGGTTCGGCCGAGGCGGAGTTCAAGGTTGCGGAGCGGCACGAGGGCAGTGATGCCCGCTGCGACCGCACCAACTTTTCCGAGTACGCCGAGTACGGAGGCCGAGACAGCTTCACCCTGTGCCTCGCTCCGCTCGACTGAGGGCTGTCCCGTCACTCGTGATGGATCGGTGCGCAGCGGCAGATGCGGTGCATCACTGATGTCGATGCCGATGCCGGCGACCGAGCCCGCCGCGCCAGACAGCTCTGCGTAGTGTTCCGGCTCCGTGGCATCCGGCCACGGAGCCCGCGCAGGAAACCGCTTGGCGGACCACGGCGACCCTTGCTACGTTTCCGGAGGCCGTGCGAGAGAACGAGGAGGTGGTACCCGTGAACGCAGTATCGACATGGGTGCTCCCCTCCGGGGCCACGGTCGGGCGATAGGTCGTCCGGGAGCGCCGTTCTGAGCACTCCCGAAAGGCACGACCATGCAATTCACTTCCGAACAGCGCCTCGACGACGGCGTCCTCGAACGCGAATTCACCCTCGGTGAGATCCCCGGCATCCTGTGGACGCCCGCGTCCGCGCCCGCATCCGCCTCCGCACCGGCGCCCTTGATCCTTCTCGGCCATCCCCCGCTCGGACTGCACAGGATGTACCCCCGGCTGGCGGGACGGGCCCGGCAGGCCGTGGCGGATGGCTTCGCCGCCGCCACCATCGAACTCCCCGGGAGCGGCGACCGGCCCCGTTGGGCCGCCGCCGAGCAGGCCCGCGCCGACCTGCGCCGGGTCATGGAAGCCGGCGAGCCGGTCAACGACGAGATCATCGACGCCCTCGTCCTCCCGCTCGTCGAAAAGTCGGTCCCGGAATGGCAGGCCGCCCTGGACGCCCTCCTGTCGCTGCCGGAGATCGGCGGCCCGGTCGGGTACTCGGGGGGAGTGATCTCCATCGGCGTCCGGCTTGCGGTGGTCGAGCCGCGCATCGTCGCCGCCTGCTTCTTTGCCGGGAGTTTTGTGCCTCGCGCCATGTTCGAGGAGGCCCGCCGGGTCACCATTCCGCTGCATGTCCTGCTGCAGTGGGACGACGAAGGGAACGACCGGCAGGCGGCCCTGGACCTGTTCGACGCCTTCGGCTCCGAGGAGAAGACGCTGCAAGCCAACATGGGCGGGCACACCGGCGTCCCGCAGTTCGCGGGGGACGATGCGGCCCGGTTCTTCGCCCGTCACCTGAAGTGAGGCCGGTCCGTCAGGCCGACAGCAGCCGGTAATCCGTAAACGGTGTCGGCCAGGACGGTGCTCGTCGAGGACAGGCCCCGGCTCTCCTCGGCTCTCCGTAGTGCGGGCCCCTGCCAACTCTCCGGCAGGGGCCCGCCCTGCCCGGCCCGGCGTCGTGGTCCGTACCGACCGCTCAGCGACCCAGCCGGGCCGCGAGCCCGTCGAGCACGCAGTCCAGGCCGAAGGCGAACTCGACGTCGGGGTCGGGTTCCTCGGCTTCGTGGACGCGGCGGGCGAGCATCGGGTGTTTCCCCGCCGCGAGGACCTCGCTGATGTAGGGCCCGACGTTGCGCTGCCACTCCTCCTCGCTGAGCCCGGTGCGCTGTTCCGCGCGTCGAAGGGCCTGCTGGGCGGCGACCGAACCCAGTACGTACGCGTGCACGGCGCCGAGCGCCTGCGAGGCCAGGGTGATGTCGGGCGTGAGCGCGACGGCGGCGCGCAGCGCGGACTCGGACCGCCGAAGCGAGTTGGGGCCGAGCGCGGGCCTCCCCGTCAGTTCACCCGCCAGCCAGGGATGCCGCAGCAGCGTCGCACGCGACGCGTGCGCGACCGCCCCCAGACCGGCACGCCAGTCCTCGGTGGACTCGGGCAGCGGATCCTCGCCCTGCGCCGCGTCGACCATCAGGTCCACCAGCTCGTCGCGGTTGGTGATGTACCGGTAGAGCGTGGCGGTCCCGGAACCGAGATCACCCGCGACCCGACGCATCGACACCGCCGCCAGTCCCTCCGCGTCCGCGACGGCCAGCGCGGCGGCCACGTACTGGTCCACCCCGGGCGCGCGTCGCCGCGGTTCGGGGCGCGGCCGGGTCCACACCGACGAGGGAACGGGGTCGGTCATCGGGGCGGTCCTTTCCTCGTTGACCCGCATCGTACCTTCTGGCTACGGTGTATCCATGACGGAGACAGTGTATCCAGAAGTGCCGGTCCTCGTGGTCGGAGGTGGCAGCGTCGGCCTGCTCACCGCGGCGCTGCTCACCCACCACGGCGTCCCCGCGGTGCTCGTCGAACGCCGGTCCGGGCCGTCGGTGCACCCACGTGCCACCGGCATCGGACCGCGTACCGTCGAGGTCCTCCGCGAACTCGGGCTCGACACCGCCGTCGACGCCGCCGCGGTCGACCTCCGGGGCGGCGCGGGCAAGGCGGTGGCGCGGACCGTCGTCGAGATGGGCGCGGGTGACGTCGTGACCGTGCCCATGCCGGCTCCGTCCGCCGGCGAACTGGACGTGACACCGTTCAGGCTGCGAGGTGTCTGCGCCCAGGACCGGCTCGACGCCGTCGTGGCAGCCGACCTGGCACGCCGCGGAGTGGACCTGCGCTGGTCGACCCGACTGGTCGGCATCGCGCAGGACGCCGACGGGGTCGACGTCGAACTGGAGGGACCGGACGGCCGCTACCCGTTGCGGTGCACGCGCGTGGTCGCCGCCGACGGCACGCACAGCACCGTGCGGAGCGCCCTCGGCGTGGGCACCTCCGGGCCGGGCGACCTGGGCAAGTCGATGATCAACATCCTGTTCCGCGCCGACCTGCGACCGCACCTGCGGGGAATGTCCTTCGCCACCTGCACGATCACCACGCCGGAGGCGCCCGGCCTGCTGGCCACCGTGGACGGCGAGACGAACTGGGTCTTCCACGTCCCCTGCGACGTCGACGGCGGCGAACGCCCCGAGGACTTCACGCACGAGCGCTGCGCCGCGGTCGTCCGGCTGGCGGTCGGCGATCCCGGCCTCGACGTCGAGGTGCGCAGCGTGCTCTCGTGGCGGCCCCGGAGCGCGGCGGCCGAGAGCTTCGCCGTCGGCAGTGTGTTCCTCGTGGGCGACGCCGCGCACACCGTGTCGCCCCTGGGCGCGTTCGGCCTCAACACCGGGGTCGCCGACGCGCACAACCTGGCGTGGAAGCTGGCCGCCGTCCACCACGGCGAGGCCGGTGCCGGGCTGCTCGACACCTACGCGCAGGAACGTGAACCGGTCGCCGCGGCGACACTGGACCAGGCGATGCGCAGGCTCGCCGACCCGGAGCTGCACTGGGGGCGCGGTCCCGAGGCAGACGCCGCCAGGGCGGCGGCGGGGGTGTGGGCGGCGCCGGTCGTGCACCTCGGCCAGAGGTACGACTCGGCCGCCGTCGTCGACCCGCGGCCGGAACTCCCGTCCACAGTGGACCTGGTGCTGGACGGGTCGCCGGGTTCACGGGTGCCCCACGCGTGGATCGACGGAGTGTCCACGCTCGACATGGTGGCGTCCCGGTGGACCCTGCTGGTGGGCGACGCGGGCGAGCGCTGGCTCACCGCCGCGGCGGACGCCGCACTGCCCGCGCATCGCGTCGCGGTCCCGTGGCTGCCCGAGGAAGGGGCGCTGCTCGTCCGTCCGGACGGGATCGTCGCGATGCGCGCCACGGTGTCGCCGGCGGATCCGGCTCGGTTCCTCACCGAGGTCCTGGACCAAGTGCTGGCCAGGCCGGCCCCGGTGCCGAGCTCCTGAACGTGGGCGCCTCGACGTGGGCGCCTCCGCTTCCTGGTGTCAGGAACGGGCCATGAGGGCGGCAAGCCCCGCCCGGGTGGCGACGTCGGTCTTGCGAAACACCCGGGAGATGTGGGTCTCGACGGTACGCCGACTGAGGTAGAGCCTGGCCGCGATCGCCTGGTTGGTGAGGCCCTCGGCCACCAGTTCGGCGACCTCCCGTTCGCGTGCCGTCAAGGAGGCCAGCCACGGCGGGGCGGGGGAGGACGGCGCGGACGGCCGCGTCATCTCCGCCAGGCCGACCAGCAGGCCCGCGCCCCCGCCGGTGGCCAGCCGACGGCCCTGTTCCCACATGGCCGCACCGCGCGCTCCGAACCCGGCAGCCGTCATCGCCGGGGCCGCGAGCAGCAGTGACCGCGCCTCCCAGAACACGGCACCGGACCGTGCGCATTCCGCCGCCGCCTCGGCGAGCAGCTTCGCCGCCCTGGCAGGGTCGCCGCCGTGCAGCGCGAGTTGTGCCGCACTGCGCATCGCGGAGGCGCGCTGCACGGGCAGGCCGAGCTGCTCCGCGTCCTTGCGGGCCCGCTCGGACCATGCGGACGCGGAGTCGACGTCCCCGGTGAAGAGGGCCGCCGTGACGAGAAGCTCCGACAGGAGGGGGCGCATCGAGGGCTGCAGGCCACGCAGGTCGTCGCCCCCGGCCCGGAGGAGGGCGTCCCGGGCACGGTGCGGATCACCGCCGGTGAGCGCCGCGTAGCCGAGCATGCACCAGGCCATGGAGGCCCGCCAGTTGTCGCTCGGCCCCATGGACGCGACGGCCTCCTCGGCGGCAGCCAGTGCTTCCGGGTCACCGGGTGCGGACGCCGCGATGCGTACCTGGGCCTTGTTGGCCAGGACGAAGGCGAGCAGTTCGCTGCTGCCGATACCGCGGGCGATGTCCTCGGCCTCGTCCGCCAGTTCACAGGCCGACGGGAGCCGGCAGGTCTGGATCCGTACGTGTGCCTTGCACAGCAGCAGGAGCGGCAGGAGGTAGACCTGTCCGCTGCGCCGGGCGATCCCGAGGCCCCGGTCCGCGTGGCGCTCGGCATCGGTGAAGCGGCCGAGGAATGCCTCCGCCCAGGCCAGTCTGCCCAGCGGCTCGCACAGCGCCGTGAGGTCGTCGTCGGGCAGACCGTCCAGCAAATCGGCCGCCTGCGCGGCGTACGAGCCCGCCGCGGCCACACCGCCCTCGTAGGCCTCGCCGAACGCGGCGACCGCCAGTGCCCCCGCCTCGCCGAGTTCGTTGCCGAGGGCGCGGGCTTCCGCGAGGGTCCGTGCGACCTCGCCCCGCATCTGCGGATAGGAGGCGTTGTGCGGTGCGGACGAGCTCAGTTCGAGGCCGATCGACACCCTGTCGGACGGCGACAGTTCCGGCCGGCTGCTCAACTCGCGGCGCAGGAGCGCGATTGCCTCCGGATACCTTCCGAGGTGGCGCTCCGTCAAGGCACACAGCACGACCGCCGACGTCCTGACGCCCGCCTCGTCGGGACCGGCCGTGCTGATCACTTTGTGCAGCAGGTCGCGGCTCTCCCGCAGCCCGCCGGCAACACCCAGTGCGCGGGCACGACGCAGTATCAGATCGCGCCGTTCGGCGGCGCGTTCGACCGTGTCGGGCAGCAGCCGGAGCGCGGCCCCGAGCCAGTGGGCGCAGCTCGTCGGGGCCGTCGACGCGGTCTGCTCGGCTGCCTGTCTCAGTACGGCGTACGCCTGCGGGTCCCACGAGGTCACCGACCGTTCGACGTGCCGGGCCTGCTCGACGGCCGGTGCGCGGGTGCGGGCCAGCTCGGCGGCTGCGGCGCGATGGATCTCGACGCGCCGCCGGGCGGCGGTGGACTCATGGACCAGGGTCCGGATCACCGGGTGGCGCAACACCATGCGCCCACCCGGGCCCGGCCGCACGAGGTCACGTCGCGCCAAGGCGTCCAGATCGTCGTCGAGCTCGGCATCGGTACGGCCGGTCGCCCTGCGGATCACCGGGGACACCGCGTGATCGCCGAGCACGGCGATCGCCTCCAGGGCCCGGTGCTGCGACGGGGTCAGCGGGGCCAGCTCGTTCAGCAGCAGTGCTCCGAGTCCGGTGGGCAGTTCGCCGAGACCGTTCTCGGCGGAGGCCGAGGAGGACGTAGGGCGCCGCGCGGCGCCCTCGCGGTGCGCGTGCAGGAGAGAGAGGAAGTAGAGCGGGTTGCCCTCGCCTGCGGCATAGAGTTGCGCGGCCCGGCCGCGCGGCAGATCGGGTGCGAGCTCTTCGACGCATTCCTGTTCGGCGAGCGGCGCCAGAGCGATCCGGAGAACCGCATCGGTGTCGACCCCGCGGGTGAGCGCCGCGGTGAGTGCGGTCGGAGTCTGCCGGTCGCGGCGGGCGACGACGAGGACGACCGGGCCGGGTACGGGATGCCGGACGAGATGGTCCAGGAGCTCCAGCGACGCCGGGTCCGCCCAGTGCACGTCGTCCAGCGCCACCACCAGGCCGCCGGCCCGCCCGAGCTGCGCCAACAGCCCTGCCACCGAACGGTGGAGGCCGAAGCGGTCGGCGGTGGCCGGCACCGGTCCGGGGGACGGCCCGGCGCCACGGCCGCCGAGGACCGGGGAGACCGCGTCGAGCAGGTCCGGTGCCGCGTGCGGCAGGCGGTCGTCCAGATCGGCGAACGCGTCGGCGAACGGGTGGAAAGGGAGGTGCCGTTCGTACTCGGCCGCCCGGCCGCGCAGCACCGTCACCCCGCGTCGCCGTGCGCGCAGGCAGAGTTCCGCCATCAGCCGGCTCTTGCCGATCCCTGCCGCGCCGGTGATGTCGACGAAGGGCGGTGCCCCATGGCCCAGCCGGTCGATCACCGTGTCGAGCAGACCCAGTTCGGCCGTGCGGCCGACGAGGGGGCTCCCGCGGTCGTGAGGTGTGGCAGCGTCTTCCGACGCTCCCACGTGTGTGATCTCCCTACCGAACTCCACGTCATTGTCTACCACGTTGAACGGAGGGCCGTTCGAGAGTCGTACACATGCCGCGTCCAGAACCTCCCCCGAGGACGCGGGGTCGTGGGCACCCCTCGCCTTCTCAGCCGAACAGGGCGATGGCGATCCAGGCGAGGATGCCGACCAGCACTCCGAGAATGAGGGCGGCAATCTCGGCGGCGATGAAGACCAGGACGTAGTCACCGTTGTGGCTCCACGTGGCGTCCCGCGCGCAGGCGCGGAACGACAGCGACAGGGCGAGGAACGGTCCGAGGATGAGTCCGGTGACGGTGACCCACGTACCCAGCGCGTAGCCCGACGGTTCGTGGGCCCGGCCCCTCACCATCCGCACCTCCACGGTGCTGCCGGGCTCGTGCGTCTCGGCAGCCTTGTCCAGCGTGACCTCACGCCGGGGCTCACCCGCCGCGCGCGGCGTGTACATGCCTGTGCAGTCGGTGCCGTCCTGATAGCCCTGCGCGTCGGTGGACTCGTAGCACCTGCTGATCCTCATGACGCCGTCCACAGGGCCGATGCCCAGGACCGCCGCCAGGTGGGGCCCCGGGAACAGCCATATCAGCCACCCGGCGACGGTGAGGCTGACCACCGCTCCGGTCAGGCCCACCCTGCGTGCCCATGTCCCTGCCGTTCGCGCCACCCGCCTGCCCTCCCCGTAGGCAGCCGTCACGCATACCGCCTGTGACGTGTACGGCTCACCGGACCGACCGACCTCGACCCTCCCAGCCATCGCGGTGCCGCGCGTCCGTGGATTCCCTGACGGGCCTACGTAATTCAGGGCGTGTGCGGTCGACCGGCCGGCCAGTACGTAGCGAAGTACGTGAATCCACCGACGCCCTCGGCAGCGGATCCTGCGAGCGTCGGTCGCCGTGCCGCAGCAACAGCCACGTGCGGGCGCTGCAGGCATTCGGATGATTCACCGGTCGAACAAGAGGTGCTTTCGTGTCACACCGCGTCCTCGTCTCCCACATCCTCGGAGTGGTCCTGGCGCTGTCACTCACCGCCTGCGGATCCACGGCGGACAAGGACCCGGACGCCCCGGGCCCGGCGGCCGCGGGCAGTACGGCCGGCGGTGGCGCGGCCGACGAGGGCGGGTCACAGGACTGCCCCGACAAGCACGCGGTGACCGTCCAGGACGACAAATTCGGGGGGACGGCGGACATCGACCTGTGTGCCCGTCCCGAAGTGCACCGGACAGCCGTCAGCGCGGACTGGGCCAGCGTGTACGACAGCGTCGGCGTGAGCCCGCCCCTCAACATCATGCCGGTCTCCTGCACGGGCGAGTCCGAGGACAGCTGCAAGGTGATCAAGGTCAGTGATGCCGAGCTGTGCAATCAGGCAAAGCCCGACTGCCACCCTCAGCGCGGCGAAGAGGTACCCGTGCTCTGTTCGGCCGTGGACAAGCTGAACTCCGACAGGCCGTACTACGGCGTGCTCCTCGACAGCAAGCGCCTGCTGTCCATGGGGACGGATCACGACCGGAGCTACACCAAGGTCTTCACCGACAAGGGAGACATCCCCGTCGGCTACGTGGATGCCGAGAAACTGGAGAAGGTGCAGGGCCAACTGCCCTCCTGTGACGGCACCCTGCTCCATGGCTCGGGAGCCCGCACCCTCGGGCAGATGCAGGGCCTTCCCCTCGACTGACTCCGCGTGGGACGCGTCACCGTGTATTCACCGTGACCTCCCACAAGAACCCGGCGACAACCGGACAGCGCCGGACCCTCCCCACCGTGACCTGGGGGCGGTCCGGCGCTTACGCGGTCGCTACGCCGCCCTCGCTACGGTGCTGTGACCTGCAAAAAAGACCCTCCCGAGGGAGGGCCTGACGTCGTACGGGATGTGTGCCCCCGGCAGGACTCGAACCTGCGGCCAAGCGCTTAGAAGGCGCCTGCTCTATCCACTGAGCTACGGGGGCCGGTGTCGGCCTCGATGGTCCGGAGGGCGCTGAATCAAGCCATCCGTGACCTTGCCGGGACAAGGATAGGGCTCAGATCGCCTCGTCCCGGTTGCTTCACCTGCGTGGCACGATGTGGAGGTTCGGTGAAGCGAACCGATAATCGCAGGTGGGTGCGATTCATGCACCGCTTTTGACGCCTCACGCCCCGGGTGTTGTGCACTCGTTATGCCTGCGCCCCACTCGTCCCCTCTGTCCCCCAACGTGGATCCGCCGCGCAGAGGGTGCCTATACGCTTCAAAAAGGCGTCAAAATTGGGCATTCTTCACATGTGGTAACCATGGACGTACGGCCCCAGCTCATCGACGCACTTTCCGCCCTGCGCGACCGTGTCGCTGCCGTGCGTCTTCCACTCCCGCTGCCGGGAGCCGCGCGCTCCCGGCAGACGAGGACCGAACTGCTCGCCCAGCTCGACGACTATCTGGTGCCCAGGCTCAAGGATCCCGATGCGCCGCTCCTCGTGGTCATCGGGGGATCCACCGGCGCCGGCAAGTCGACGCTCGTCAACTCGCTCGTGGGATGCCGGGTCAGTGAGGCCGGTGTGCTGCGGCCGACCACCCGCACCCCCGTACTCGTCTGCCACCCGGACGATCACCACTGGTTCGCAGGGGTACGCGTGCTGCCGCAGCTGACCCGGGTGTGGCTGCCGCCGGGGCAGGCCCCGGATCCGGACGGGCTCGACCACCTCGGCCCGGAGGGCGAGGACGACACCGTCCTGCGCGTGGAGACCGCGGCGACCCTGCCCCGGGGACTCGCGCTGCTGGACGCCCCGGACATCGATTCGCTCGTCGTACGGAACCGGGTGCTGGCCGCCGAACTCATCTGCGCCGCCGACGTATGGGTCATGGTGACCACCGCGTCCCGGTACGCCGACGCGGTGCCGTGGCATCTGCTGCGTACCGCCAAGGAGTACGACGCCTGCCTGGTCACCGTCCTGGACCGGGTACCGCACCAGGTGATCGGCGAAGTGTCCCGGCAGTTCGCGGCGCTGCTCACCCGGGCCGGACTGGGCGAGGTGCCCCGCTTCACCATCCCGGAGCTGCCCGAGTCCGCGGAAGGCGGCAGCGGACTGCTGCCCACCACCGCCGTCGCGCCGCTGCGCTCCTGGCTCACCCACCGGGCACAGGATCCGGCGGCCCGTCAGCAGGCGGTGGGGCGTACGGCGTCCGGGGTCATCGAGTCGCTCAACGTGCGGATGCCCGAACTGGCCGGGGCGGTTGCCGCTCAGTACGCGGCGGCGGTGCGGCTGACCGGCGTGGTCGAGGAGGCGTACGGGACGGAGTCCTCGCGCGTACGCCGACGGCTCCAGAACGGTGCCGTGCTCGCCGGTGACGCCCGCACCCGGTGGCGCGGATATCCGCTGTACAGCACCGCCGGGGAACTGCTCGACGCACTCGTGGAGAGCCTCGCGGCCCTGCTCCAGTGCGCCGTGGCGGCCGCCGACGAGCAGATCCGCACCACCTGGCAGCGCGAGCCCGCGGCAGGGGACTTCAGGTTCGAGGAGGCGGGCCGGGAAGCCGGTGGGTGGGGACCGGCCGAGGACATCCAGGGCCGTATCGCCATGGCCGTACGGCGGTGGCGGCGGGTCCTGGAGGAGCTGGCCGAGGAGGAGGCGCGGCTGCTGGAACGCAATGCCGCACCCGACGCCGAGACGGTGGCGGCGCTGCTGGCGGCCGCCCTGCTCGGCGGGCGCCGCGCCCGGGGTGCCGGGGAGCAGCTCGCCGAACGGATCGGAGCCCAGGGCGCACTGAGGCTGCGCGACAAGGGCGGGGCGCTGCTCACCAGCTATCTGGACCAGGTACTGCACGGCGAACGCGACCGGCGGCTCGCCCCGCTCGATGCGCTCGAGGTGGCCCCGGAACCGCAGGCCGAACTGATTGCCGCGCTGTCCGTACTGCAGAAGGAGAGGTGGAAGCGATGACCGCTGTCACTGACCAGGGCCGGGACCGGGGGCAGGGCCCCGAGCACGGAGGGGCCGGTGGGGCGGCCGACGGCGAGGCCGGTGGAGCCGGGCGCGCCGAAGGAGCGGAGGAGGCGGCGGGCCGGCGCTGGGACGACGGGCTCATCGCACGACGGGCCGCGGACGCCCTGCAGGAGGGCGTCGAGAGGGAGCGTCCGCCGGACGACGACGTACGGCCCCAGGTCGAGGCGTACGGACTGCCGGGCAGCCCTCTGCGCCCGCGACTCGATGCGCTGCGCGAGCTCGTCGGCCTCTCCCGCGCCAGGCTCGACGGAGACACCCTCGCCGAGGCGGGGCGCGTCCTGGACGAGGCATCGGCCCGGCAGCGGCTCTCCTCCCGGCACACGGTCGTCGCCATCGCCGGGGCCACCGGCAGCGGGAAGTCGACCCTCTTCAACGCCCTCGCGTGCTCACAGATCTCCGAAACCGGGCTGCGCAGGCCGACCACGTCCGCGCCGATCGCCTGCAGCTGGACCGACGGAGCCGCCGGGCTGCTGGACCGGCTGGCCATTCCCGGCCGGCTGCGGCGCAGGCCCGTGCAGGGAGGCACGGACGTCGACGAGGCGCTGCAAGGGCTCGTGCTGGTGGACCTGCCCGACCACGACTCGGCCGCGACCGGGCACCGGGACCAGGTGGACCGGGTCCTCGCGCTGGTCGACGCGGTGATCTGGGTCGTCGACCCGGAGAAGTACGCCGACGCGGCCCTCCACGAACGCTATCTGCGACCGCTCGCCGGACACGCGGAGATCACCTTCGTCGTTCTCAACCAGATCGACCGGCTCCCCGGAGAGGCCGCCGACCTGGTCCTGGACGACCTGCGCAGGCTGCTCGACGAGGACGGCATGGCGGTGGGCGAGCACGGCGAACCGGGCGCCACCGTCATGTCCCTGTCCGCGCTCACCGGTGACGGGGTGGCGGAGCTGCGCGAGCTGCTCGGCCGGTTCGTCCAGGACCGTACGGCGGCTGCGGCGCGGCTCTCCGCCGACGTGGCCGCGGCAGCGGCGCGGCTCAGGCCCGTGTACGTCGCCGAGGGGCGGCCCGGACTCGGTGAACGCACGCGTGAGGAATTCGCCGACCGGCTCGCGGAAGCCGTCGGTGCGGCAGCCGCGGGACAGGCCGCGGAGCGCGAGTGGCGCAGGAACGCGGGACGGGCCTGCGGGACGCCGTGGCTGCGGCTGTGGCGCTGGTACGAATCCACCCGGCAGCTCGGCGGCCTGGACCTGATGGCGCAGGCGCTCGCGCCGCCGGAGGAGGAACTCACCGCCCGGCAGCGCGTGGAGCAGGCCGTACGCACGCTGGCGGACGACGCGGTCGTCGGGCTGCCCGCGCCCTGGGCCCAGGCCGTGCGCGAGGCGGCGGTGAGCGGGGCGAAGGGGCTGCCTGAGGCGCTGGACGAGCTCGCACGGAACGCTCAGGCCGGGGCGGGAGCGGCCGGCCGGGGGCGTGCGGGCGGCGGGCACAAAGGTGCCGCGGATCACGGCGCGGCTGCCTCGGGCGCGAGGGGTGCGGGTGCGCAGGGAACACCGGGGGCGCGGGGGACGCTCGGCGGGCCGGCCGGGGCGAGGGCTCCGGGCTCAGGGGCCCTCGGCTCAGGACCTCTTGGCTCCGGCGCTCTCGGTTCCGGGGCTTCGGGCAGGGCCGTCGCTCCTGCCGCGGGGGCGCTCGGCGGCCGGCCCGTCAGGCCTCCGCGACCCGCGTGGTGGCCCGCAGCGGTGCTCGCGCAGGCGTCGATGACGCTGCTTCAGATCTTCGGTGGACTGTGGCTGCTCGGCCAGATCGTCGGCGTACTCGAACCGGGCCTGGTCGCACCCGCGCTGCTCATGCTGGCCGGGGTCGTCGGCGGACCGCTCGTGGAGTGGTCCTGCGCGGCTGCCGCACGGGGCCCCGCGCGACGGTACGGGCAGGAGGCCGAAAGGCGTCTGCGCGAGGCCGCGTCCGGATGCGGCCGGGCCAGGGTCCTGGACCCCGTCGCGGCGGAACTGGCGCGCTATCGCGAGGTGCGCGAGCGGTACGTGGCGGTGACGGAGTTTTCCACAACCGGCCGGTAGTCCACAGG
The DNA here is from genome assembly GCF_036226745.1 of Streptomyces sp. NBC_00683. Classification (NCBI taxonomy): domain Bacteria; kingdom Bacillati; phylum Actinomycetota; class Actinomycetes; order Kitasatosporales; family Streptomycetaceae; genus Streptomyces; species Streptomyces sp. NBC_00683. The sequence goes on from NZ_CP109013.1 coordinate 5,646,785, forward strand.
CGCCGGCAGGATCCCCGATTTCCGTCCAGCATGGGATCACACCGGATCCCACCGGACCGGTGCAGGACGGATACGGGGGACGAAATGAACGAGACCTTGGTGACGCTGGTGGGAAATGCCGCGACCGCAGTGGAGTTCCGGGAGACGGCCACCGGGGGAATGGCGCGATTCCGGATGGCGGCGACTCCGCGTCGATGGGACCGCGAGAAGCAGCACTGGGCGGACGGGCACACCAGCTTCTACACGGTGTGGGCATGGCGGACGCTGGCATCGAATCTGGCCGGTTCCGTTTCCGTCGGAGAACCCCTCGTCGTGCACGGTCGTCTGAAGGTGCGTGAGGAGGAACGGGATGGGGCCTGGAAGACGTCCGTGGACATCGAGGCCGTGGCGGTGGGACACGACCTGACCCGCGGGACGGCGGCGTTCCGGCGGGTGGTGAGGGGTGAGCCCTCGTTGACGGCCCGTCGGCCGCGTCCACCGGGGAGCTCGGACAGAGGCGAGGCGGACAGCAGGGAGGCCGGCAGCAGCGAGGCCGGCAGCAGCGAGGCCGGCAGTGCTGCGGCGAGCAGGGGTGCCGCAGGCAGGGGCGGGGCAAGTACGGGCGGGGCGAGCGGCGGCGCGGCAGGCTGGGCCCCGGAAGAATCGGCGCCTCGTCAGAAACAGGCCACGGAGATGGTGTCGGTGTCCTGAAATAGGCAGGACGCGCCGGAGAAGGCGATAACGATTACGAGTCGGAATGGTTATCCAACGGTATGACGGGGGACTGCCCCTCGCCCGCTCCTTAGGATTCCTCAGTACTCATGCGGCACTTGAGTCTGCTGGCGAGGCAATCCCCACACACGCACCATGCGTGAAGGCCTCGCCCGGAGGGGAATTCTGTGTTTTCTGTGTTTTCTGCGTCCGCAGCGTCTGCTTCGCCGTCCACCGCGGCGACGGAGCACTCCGCACGGAGCCGAAGCCGGGGTCGGAAGCGCGACCAGGTGCCGGGCCGGAGCCGGAGAGCCGGCCGAGGACGCGGTCTCGCCCGGCTGGCCGCCGCGGTGATGGCTTCCGGTCTCGTCGCGGCCGGCACCCTCGCCGGTGCGACGACGGCGGCAGCGGAGGAGACAGGTCAGCACCAGGGGGGCGCGACCGCCGTTCTGGACGGGCTGAAGACCTTCGACCGTGCGCTGCTCCACACCGGCGGCGAAGGCGGCAAGGAGCGCACGACACAGGAGCTTCCCGCAGGCCTGTTCGAGATGACCGTCGACGGCGGCGGCAGGCTCAAGACCTACTGCATCGACATCCACAACCCCACCCAGGACCAGGCCAAGTACCTCGAGACCCCCTGGATCCAGACCTCGCTCGGCGCCAACAAGAACGCCGGGAAGATCCGCTGGATCCTGCAGCACTCCTACCCCCAGGTCGACGACCTCGCGGTGCTCGCCGAGAAGGCCGGCACGGGGCCGCTCACCGAGCGGACCGCTGCCGCGGGCACCCAGGTCGCCATCTGGCGCTACTCGGACGACGCCGAGGTCGAGGCGGCCGACAAGCAGGCAGAGAAGCTCGCCGACTGGCTGGAGGACGAGGCCGTCAACATGGCGGAGCCCAAGGCATCCCTCGCGCTCGACCCGGCCGCGGTCTCCGGACGGGCCGGTGGGCGTCTCGGCCCGGTCACCGTCCGCACCGACGCGGGCCAGGTCTCCGTCGCGCCGCCCGCCGACGCCGCGGCCAGCGGGATCACCGTCACCGACAAGGACGGCAAGCCCATAACGGAGGCGGTCGACGGCACCGGCCTGTACTTCGACATCCCCGAGGACGCCGCGGACGGCTCCGCCTCGCTGACCGTCCAGGCGACCACCTCCGTGCCCGTCGGCCGGGCGTTCGCCGGGGTCACCAGGAGCCAGACGCAGATCCTGGCCGGCTCCAGCGAGTCCACGGTCTCCGCGACGGCGACCGCCACCTGGGCCGAGACGGGCGCCGTACCCGCTCTCACGGCGAAGAAGAACTGCGCCAAGGGCGGCGTGGACATCACCGCGGCCAACAAGGGGGACGCCCCGTTCACCTTCGAGCTCGCCGGCTTCCAGCACACCATCGAAGCGGGAGCCACCAGGACGGTGACCATCCCGGTCGCCGAGGACCAGGCGTACGACTTCACCATCACCGGGCCCGGCGGCTTCCGCAAGAACTTCAAGGGCGTCCTGGACTGCGCCACCTCGGGCAGCACCGTGACGGGTGACGGCGTGGGGACGCAGAGCGCCAAGCAGCCCGTGCCCGCCTCGACCGGCACCAGCTCCACCGGCATCGAGGGCGACCTCGCCGAGACGGGCGGGTCCAGTGCGACGCCGCTCATCGCGGGCATCGCCATCGGCCTCGTCGTCCTCGGCGGCGGTGCGGTCTTCCTGCTCCGCAAGAAGAAGCCGGCCGGCGAAGGCGATGACGGCGGAAACGCCGGGTGAGTGACCGGCGGCGCACCGTGACGATGCGCCGGTGACGGGCCCGGTACGCACCCGCGTACCGGGCCCGGTGCGTTCCGGGCGGAAGAACAGGGGGTACCGGGGACCGGACTGGTTTCCGTCCGGGTGCGGACGTCAGGCAAGATGGGTGTATCTGCCCACACCTCTATTGCTGCCGGACGGTTTCTCTTGGCTGAGTTCATCTACACCATGCGCAAGACGCGCAAGGCGCACGGCGACAAGGTGATTCTCGATGACGTCACCCTGAACTTCCTGCCCGGCGCGAAGATCGGTGTCGTGGGACCCAACGGCGCCGGTAAGTCCACGGTGCTGAAGATCATGGCGGGCCTCGAGCAGCCGTCCAACGGCGAGGCGTACATCACGCCCGGTTTCAGCGTCGGCATCCTCATGCAGGAGCCGAAGCTCGACGAGTCGAAGACCGTCCTGGAGAACGTCCAGGACGGCGCCGCCGAGATCATGGGCAAGCTCAAGCGCTTCAACGAGGTCGCCGAGCTCATGGCGACCGACTACTCCGACGCGCTCATGGACGAGATGGGCAAGCTCCAGGAGGACCTGGACCACGCCAACGCGTGGGACCTGGACGCCCAGCTGGAGCAGGCCATGGACGCCCTGGGCTGCCCGCCCGGCGACTGGCCCGTCAACAACCTCTCCGGCGGCGAGAAGCGCCGTGTGGCGCTCTGCAAGCTGCTGATCGAGGCCCCGGACCTGCTCCTCCTCGACGAGCCCACCAACCACCTCGACGCCGAGTCGGTGAACTGGCTGGAGCAGCACCTGTCGAAGTACCCGGGCGCCGTCGTGGCCGTCACCCACGACCGGTACTTCCTGAACAACGTCGCCGAGTGGATCCTCGAACTCGACCGCGGCCGCGCGATCCCCTACGAGGGCAACTACTCCACGTACCTGGAGCGCAAGGCCACGCGCCTCAAGGTCGAGGGCCGCAAGGACGAGAAGCGCCAGAAGCGGCTCAAGGAAGAGCTCGAGTGGGTCCGCTCCAACGCCAAGGGCCGGCAGACCAAGTCCAAGGCGCGCCTCGCCCGTTACGAGGAGATGGCGGCCGAGGCGGACAAGATGCGGAAGCTGGACTTCGAGGAGATCCAGATCCCGCCGGGCCCGCGTCTCGGTTCCATCGTCGTCGAGGTCGAGAACCTCTCGAAGGCCTTCGGCGACAAGGTCCTCATCGACGACCTGTCCTTCACGCTGCCGCGCAACGGCATCGTCGGCATCATCGGCCCGAACGGTGCGGGCAAGACCACGCTGTTCAAGATGATCCAGGGCCTGGAGACGCCGGACTCCGGCGCCATCAAGGTCGGCGACACGGTCAAGATCTCCTACGTCGACCAGTCCCGCGCCAACATCGACCCGAAGAAGACCCTCTGGGCCGTCGTGTCGGACGAGCTGGACTACATCAACGTCGGCCAGGTCGAGATGCCCTCGCGGGCGTACGTCTCCGCGTTCGGCTTCAAGGGCCCGGACCAGCAGAAGCCGGCCGGTGTCCTGTCCGGTGGTGAGCGCAACCGCCTCAACCTGGCGCTGACGCTCAAGGAGGGCGGCAACCTGCTGCTCCTCGACGAGCCCACCAACGACCTCGACGTCGAGACCCTGTCCTCGCTCGAGAACGCGCTGCTGGAGTTCCCCGGTGCGGCCGTGGTCATCTCCCACGACCGCTGGTTCCTGGACCGCGTCGCCACGCACATCCTGGCGTACGAGGGCGACTCCAAGTGGTACTGGTTCGAGGGCAACTTCGAGTCGTACGAGAAGAACAAGATCGAGCGCCTGGGTGCGGACGCGGCCCGTCCGCACCGTGCCACGTACAAGAAGCTCACGCGAGGCTGATCGTGGCTCGTCATATCTACAGCTGCCCGCTGCGCTGGTCGGACATGGATGCCTTCGGCCACGTGAACAACGTGGTCTTCCTCCGCTACCTGGAGGAGGCGCGCATCGACTTCATGTTCCGGCTGGCGCCGGGGGACGGTTCGCCGTCCTTCGCCGGCGGGTCCGTCGTGGCACGGCACGAGATCGACTACGTGCGGCCGCTGGTCCACCGGCACGCGCCGGTGACCGTCGAGTCGTGGGTGACGAAGATCGGTGCCGCGTCGCTGACGATCGCCTACGAGATCAAGGACCCCGAACAGGTCTACGTACGGGCGTCGACGATAGTCGTGCCCTACAACCTGGTGGAGGAGCGGCCCCGGCGGATCACTGCCGAGGAGAAGCTCTTCCTGCAGGAATACCTCGATCAGGAGCCTGCCGCCGCATGACGGTGCCCGTACGGTCGCTGCAGTTCGCCGACGCGAGGGAGGCGGCGGATCTCGCCGCCTTCCTCGGCCGGCTGCTCCACTACGACCGGGCCGCCGCTGTCCGCCTCCAGGCGGGCGGCGGCGCGCTCGCGGTGTTCGGCCGGCCGCCGTCGTTCGAGGTCCTCGCGATCCGTACGGCCCGGCTGGCCGACACGCACGACTTCGACACCACCGTCTCGGCCGGTGAGCTCCTGGAATCCCTGGACACCGGGGAGAGCGCCGAGGGGGGCGCCGGCTCGGGCTCCCTGCCCGCCCCCGTGACCGGTCCGCCGTGGGCCGGCGTGCTGCCGCCTCGCGGCGGCTGGGAGGAACGGCCCGGGCTGCCGGGGCCGTTGGCCCTGCGCACCGCCCTCACGGAGGCCGTCGCGGAGTTCCGGGCGCGCGACGAGGCGCTGCCCGAGGACCGCCGTACCCGGGCGGAACGCGATCAGATCGGCCGCGACATCTGGTCCCGCACGGTCGGCGACACCGAACTCCCGCTGCGCGCCGTCCATGCCGCCCAGTCGCTGGGCTTCCTGAGGCCTGCCCCGGACTTCCCCGTCGCGCTGCTCGGTGCCGGATCGTGGCTGCGGCTGCGCACCCCGTTCGGCTCGATCGCGCTGAGGGGCGCGGGCGGCGGACTCGGCAACCTCGCGGTGACGGTCGGGACTGCCTGAGCCCGCGTACTACTTCGCCGGTGTGTCCTTCGGGTCGTCCGGCCACACCCCGATGTGGTCCTGCTCCAGCTCCAGCATCACCCGGTGCTCCATACCCAGCGCCTCGGTGTAGTCGGCGGGCAGCTGCAGCCGGCCCGCCCGGTCGAGCATCGCGTACTCCCGCGCCACCTGCGACTCCTGGCCCGTAGCCGCGTCGACCTCCGTGCGCCGCAGCACCTCGGAGGACGTACGGCCGTCACGGATCGCCACCGTGCGGCGTACCTCGCCCGCCACCGCCAGGTCATGGGTGACGATCACGATCGTGGTGCCGAGCTCCTCGTTGGCCCGGCGGAACGCCGCGAACACCTGCTCACCGGTGGCCGAGTCCAGCTCACCGGTCGGCTCGTCGGCCAGCAGCACCGACGGGTTGTTGGCCAGGGCCACCGCGATCGCCACCCGCTGCTGCTGGCCCCCGGACATCTGCGCCGGGCGCCGGTCGCGGCAGTCCGCGACATCGAGCATCTGCAGCAACGACTCGGCACGCGCGGCCCGTTCACGGTTCCGGCCGCCGCCGCGCAGTTGCATCGGAAGGGTGATGTTCTGAACGGCGGTCAGATACGACAGCAGATTGCGGGAGGTCTGCTGCCAGACGAAACCGACCACGTCGCGGCGGTAGCGCAGGCGCTCCTTCGACCCCATCGCCAGCAGATCGCAGCCCGCCACCTTCGCCGACCCGGCAGTGGGCACGTCGAGGCCCGCCAGGATGTTCATCAGGGTGGACTTCCCGCTGCCCGAAGCGCCCACCAGTGCCATCAACTCGCCCTCGGTGACGAGCAGATCGAGCCCCTGCAGGGCCTGCACCTCCACCCCGTCCGCGGAGAAGATGCGCACCAGCCGGTCGCACGCGATCAGCGCGTCATGCCCGTACGAAGGACGGTCGCGGCGGGCGGAGGCCCGCTGTTCGAGCTCCGCCAAGGTGGTCTCTGTCGACGACGTCATCGGGTGTCTCCTGCCCTGAGTTCCTTGATCGATCCACGGCGGCTCGCCCACCAGGCCTGGACGCCGGCCACGGCTGCGGCGAGGACGACCACCCCCAGTGCCGGAACGGCCAGCGACCAGAGGTCGGCCCGCAGTGAAGCGGTGTTCGGTGATCCGGATTCCCCGCCCGCCAGCGCCAGCGCGGCCAGGTCGACACCGGGTGCCAGCAGTTCGATGGTCGTCCAGCCGACGAGGAGTCCGCCGAACGCGGCCAGCAGCGCCTGCGGCATGGCCTCGAACGCGAGCAGCCGCCGGCCCTGCCGGGTGGTGAGCCCCATGGTGCGTAGCCGGGCCAGCAGCGTCCTGCGCTCCGGCGCGGTCTGCAGCAGGGAGAGGAGCACGGCGAGCAGCGCGTATCCGGCGCCCGCCGCGACAGCCGCCCCGTAGATCCGCTCGGCGCCCGACTGCATCGGGGTGTCGACGAACGCCTCGCGCTCCTCCGACCGCAGCCGGACGGTGAACTGGCCCGCGCCCTGCGCGGCGGCCCGCAGCTCCTCGCCGTCCGCCCCCGGGCCCGTGACCATCAGCGTCGTGGGCTGCCGTGCCGGGAGCCCGGCGGAGTCGACGATCAGGAAGCCGGAATCGGTCACCGCGGACGTGCGCGGGCGGACGGCGGCGACCCGCACCGTGATGTCCCCGCCCTCCGACCGGATCGTGTGCGGCTCGTCGCCGAGCAGCTTCGCCACCTCGGGGGAAGCGATCGCCGGCAGCACCTCGTCCTGTCCCCGGCCGGCCTTCAGCAGGCCGACGGGCAAGGCGGGCTGACCCGTTTCCCGGGCCAGCCGGGCGTACGAACCCGGCTCCACACCCAGCAGGGTCGCCCGCTCGGTGTCCCCCCTGACGTCCAGGTCGGCGGCCAGCGGAACGCTGTACTCGATGCGTACGGCCGCCACGTCCTCGACACCGTCCATGGCCCGCACCGAGCGGACCAGGCTGTCCGGGACCGCCGTCAGCCCGACGTTCTCGCCGCTGATCCGGGCGTCGGCGCCGACCGCGCGCAGCGCCGCCGCGTCGCGGGCGTCGGCGACCCCGGCCAGCACCGAGCCGCCGAAGGCCGCCGTCGTCAGCGCGATCAGCAGGGCCAGCAGCGGCAGCGTGCCGCTCGCGCCGGTCCGGCCCGCCCTGGCCAGCGACAGGAAGCCGACCGCTCCGCGCAGCCGCGCGACGGGACGGGCCGCCAGCCGCAGCGGCAGCGGATAGAGCCGTACGAGAACGAGAGCGGCGATCAGCCCCACCAGCACGGGGGCCGAGCTGACCAGGAGATCGGCGTCCGAGCCCGTTGCCGTACCCCGACGGCGCAGGGCGGCGACCGCGCCGATCGCCAGGACGAGCAGGGTCAGTTCGGCGACCGTGCGCCGCCGGGACGGCTTCGCGTTCACGACGTCCTCGCGGGCGCCGTGCAGCAGCGGCCTGCGGTGGTACAGCGTCGTGCGGAGCGGCAGCGCCACGCAGACCAGTACGGCGACCGAGGCGGCACCGACGACGGGGGGCCACCACCGGGCCTCGCCGATGACGAGGACGGCCAGCAGCAGCCCGAGCGCCGCCGCGGGCAGGACGGACACCGCCGTCTCGGCCAGCAGCCGTCCGCCGATGCCCCGCAGCGAGCCGCCCCGGGAGCGCAGCAGGGCGAGTTCGCCGTGGCGGCGGGCGCCGATGAGCCCGCCCGTCATCAGCAGGACCACGGCGGCCACCGCTCCGATCCCCACGGCCGCGACCGTGACGACGGGGCTGATCGCCGCACGCATCGACGTGTAGGCGTCGAGAATGGCGTCCAGATCCGTGGTGAGCGTCGTGTTGGGCCCCGCCAGCGCGCGCAGTTTCAGCAGCTCCGGGCCGTTCTCCAACGAGGCGACGGCGTCCCGCAGCCGGGGGACCTCGTTCGCGGTCAGGCCGGAGGGGTCCGGAGCGATGCGCCAGTACAGCTCCGGCTCGCCCGACGTGTCCAGCAGGGCCGGCCCGGTGTCGGGAGCAAGGAGCAGCGTCGCCGTCCAGTAGAAGACCGGCGTCGGCGAACCCGGGTCCGCGACCAGCGACGGGGCGCGGTAGAGGGGGTCGACCGACCAGTAGCCGCTCTTCGGATGCAACGGGGTCACGAGGCCCGTGACGCGTACGGTCAGCGCCTTCCCACCCTGGGTGGGCACCGTGATCGTGGAGCCCGGCTTCATCTTCAGCTCCGCCGCGGTCTCCTCGGTGACGGCCGCCTCCACCTCACGGGTGCCGGTGGTCACCTCGCCGCGCGAGACCGGCCAGCGGCCCGCGGTCAGCCTGCTGTGATCGCCGAGCGCCGACGGGACGGCGTAGTGCAGCTGCGGCGGCATCGCGTTGGGGCGGGGCAGCCACTCCTCGTCCGCGACGATCGGCTTCGCCGTGTGCACCCCGTAGGAGGAGAGCGGCAGATCGGCCCGTACGGGTGCGGGAAGCCCCTTCACGAGCGCACGGTCGATCGCGGCCAGGGTCTCCTCGCGCAGGGCCTGCTCACGCGCCGGTCGCGGGTCCGCGAGCGAGGGCGGGGGTGTGGTCACTTCGAGCACGCTCTGGCCCGGCGACGCGGTCGAGACGTCATGGCGCAGCGCCTTCGCCTCGTACGCGTCCACGGAACGCGGGAACGCGGCGGCGAGGAACGCCGTCAGGAACACCAGGACCGCGAGGGCGGCGCTGATCCCTGGAGCGGTACGCAGCCGCGTACGGACCCACGGGGCGCAGGCGGCCGAGATCTTGTCGGCGGTCATGTCAGTTGTCCCCCTGGTGGCGCAGCGAAACGGCGGGGTCTGCCCGCCGCAGCGTGATGGCGGCCACGATCACCAGCGGGAACACCGCGACGGCGGCCAGCAGCACGGCGACCTGCCCAGCAGGCAGCAGCACCAGGACATCCGGCACCGGCCGGGCAGCCTGTCCCGTCAGCACCACGAGCGGTACGACGGCCCTGGTCAGAACAGCCCCCAGAGCGAGCCCGATCACCATGGCGAGGGCGATCAGGATCCCCTGCTCCGCGGCGACCATCCGGGCCAGCCTGCGGCGGGGCGTGCCCAGGGCCCGCAACACGGCGAACTCGGCGGACCGTTCGCGCTGCGAGCCCACGAGGCCGACCGCGTAACCGACTGCGGCCAGCGCGGCGGCGACCGCGGCGACCGCCAGCAGCGCGGACTGCGGACCCGCTCCCAGCGGGTCGTCCGCCAGCTCCCGGGCCGTCTCGTCCCGCACCAGCACCTGGGCCGGATCCGTACCCGGCAGCTTGCGCAGCTCGGCCGCCACGTCCGGCCCGTCGCCGGGCGCCGTGCTCAGCCACCACTCGGTGGGCGCAAGGGCGGCCCCGGACCGGTGGGCGAGCACCTCGGACACGGCCTTGAGGTCCAGGAGCAGGCTTCCGCCGGGCTTCGTCGACGACTCCGCACCGCTCACGGCCACGGGAGCACCAGTGGTGGGCAGCTGCCGCACCGCCTTCGCCAGGGTCACCCGGACCGTCTGGCCCGCCAGCGTGAGGTCGACGTCCTGGCCCAGCTTCGCCCCCGAGTACGTCAGGTACGCGTCGGTCGCCACCGCCTTCAGCGCCGGAGCCGGTGCGCGGACCGCGGTGATCCGGAGCGTGCCGACCGGGCCGCCGCCGAAGAACGGCTCCGGGGTCAGGACGGCCCCGGTGCCGTACCGGAAGGAGGGCGAGGTGCCCGAGCCGCTCACCGTCCGCGGTGTCTCGCCCGGCCTCTCCTCCCCGGCCTCGGTGACGGTCGTGGCGGCCCGCCACCGGACCCCGTCCACGACCGGAACCGGCTGCTCGCTCCCACTGCCGGTCTGCGCCCTGAGGCCCGTCACCGAGACCAGCCGCTTCTGGGAGCGGCCCGCGGGCACATCGCCGTCCACCTCGAATCCGGTCACGGCCAGTTCGCCCGACGGGGACACGGGGACGGAGACGGTGTGCTCGCGCCCGTCGACGGGAACGGTCCCGGCACCGACCCGGTAGGCGATGCCGTAGCGGTCCTCCAGCAGAACGCTGACCAGCGGAGCCGGACCGGCCGGCTTCTTCGCCCCGGGGGCCGTGGTGTCGAGGATCCGCAGATCGAACACCGCACGGGTGCTGCCCTTCGGCAGCGTCACCCCGGTACGGGCGGCCTTCGGCGGGGTGATCGCGTCGAACAGCTTCTGCGGTGCCGAGCCCGCGAGGTCCTCTCGCATCAGCATCCGCTCGTCCGCATGCGCGGTGTCCAGCGCCAGCACCTCGGCCGTCCGTCCGCCGGACAGCTCGGCCGTGGCACGGAACGCCGGAGCCGCCTCGCGTACGCCGGGCAGATCCGTGTACGGCGCGGCCTTCGCCGGGTCATTGCCGAGCCCCGCCACGATCCGTACCGAAGCACCGGACCTGAAGTCGGCCTGGTCGCTCTGCGAGCGGTCCCAGGAAGCGGCCTGGCCGATGGCCAGCATGCCCGTCGCCACGGCCAGCACCAGCAGCAGCACCGGACCCGCACCGCGCAGCGGCCGGCGGCTGAACTGCCATCCGGCCAGCGCCGAGGACAGCCCCCTGCCGCCCGCCGCACGGCGCTCCGCGAGCCTCGCCGCGGGCGGCAGCAGCCGCAGAGTCAGCACGGTTCCCGCGAGGAGGGCCAGGGCGGGCGCGGCTACCAGCAGCGGATCGATGCCGAGATCGCCCTCCCGGTCGCCACTGAGCGCGCCGCTGCCCGACAACCCGGTCTGCCGGTCCAGCTGCCAGTACGCCACACCGGCGACCAGCAGCAGCCCGAGGTCGGCGCCCGCACGCACCGGAGTGGGCAGCGCCGCGGCGCGGGAGCCCCGCCGCCCGCCCGCACTCGCGGCCAGCGCCGGTGCCACCACGGCCAGCGCACAGGCCAGGGCGACGGCGGCGGCCACCAGCCACACCGAGCCGTTCACACCGTCGCCGAGCCGCAGGCCGATCCGGGTGAGCCCGCTCCGGTCCGCGAGCAGCCGGGTCAGCGGACCGGCGACCAGCGGGGCGACGAGGGCGGCCGGTACGGCGAGCAGCAGTGCCTCGGTCGCGGCCAGCGAGGCGATCCGGCCCCGCGAGCCGCCCCGGGCCCGCAGCAGTTCGGTCTCGCCGGCTCGCTCGCTGCTCAGCAGCCTGGCCACGAGCAGCAGGGCGTAACCGGCGAGCAGGACCAGCTGGACGGCGACGATCATGATCGTCGAGCGGGACACCAGCAGCGCCCGGTCGATCTGCTCGATGACGGTGGGCAGCGAGGTCCGCACCGTGATCCCGCCGTCGAACACGGGGGCGGCCGACAGCGCCTTCGGACCGTCCGTCGAGGTGCTATGCAGGTCCCCGGTCCGGCCGGTGGTCACCGTACGGAAGTCGGCGCCGGCCAGCCAGGACACCCCGCCGGGACTGAGCCTGCCGGAGGCGAGCACCGCGGGATCGGCGAGCAGCGGACCGTACGTAGTGAAGACGACCTTGCGGACCCCGCGCCCGCCGAGCGCGTCCAACTGCCAGTACGGGTCGGCCTGGTCGGACACCTCGTACAGACCGGTGATCTCGACCTGGAGCGGTGCACCGCCCAGTCGGTCGGCGAGGGTGAGACGCGCACCCGGCTTCAGCTTCAGGGCCTCGGCGGCGGCGCGGGGGAGCGCCACCTGCACCGGCCCGGCGGCGTTCCCGGCTCCGGCGGCGGGCATGCGCCCCTCGGCCAGGCGGACGCGGCTGCGGTCGAGCGCAGCGAGGTGCGTGAGGTCGGGTTCGCCGCGCCGCCCGGTCGGGGCCTGGAGACCGCGGGGCAGCGCGTACGGTCCCGAGGTCTCCAGCTTCCGTACCGTCACCGGCAGTCCGTCGAACGTCGCGCGGGCCGCCTCGCGGACCGCCTCGTCGGCCTCCTCACGCTGCTCCCGGTCCACCTCGGCGGACACGAAGAGCGAGGCGGACTCGGCGGAGCGGTGGGTCAGCGTGTGCCGCAGGGCGGCGTCCCCGACGGAACCGGAGAAGGCGGTCAGCGCGGCCAGTACACAGGTGGTGAGCAGCACGGCCAGGAGGGCGGCCGCGAGAAGCAGCCGGTGCGCACGCACACGCAGAAAGACGAACCCCGTCACCTGATCCCCCGAACCCTCAGCAGCCGCACGCCCCCCGACGTTCCCAGGATGCTTTCAGAGTGCACGGGCTCCTGGAAACCGCTTGCGGTCGCTATTGATGGGATCGTGACCGTTATCCGGCGGCGGAGCACCGGATTCCGCACGTGCGCGAGGAGGCGCGAGGAGCCGCGGGTCAGCCCTCGGTGTTGATCATCGAGGCGGCGGCGTACGTGAGGTAGTCCCACAACTGCCGCTCGTGCGCGGGGGACAGCCCGAGCTCGTCGAGCGCCACCCGCATATGGCCGAGCCAGGCGTCGTGAGCCGCCCGGTCCACCCGGAACGGAACGTGCCGCATCCGCAGCCGGGGGTGCCCCCGCTCGTCGCTGTAGGTGCGCGGACCGCCCCAGTACTGCATGAGGAACAGGGTGAAGCGCTCCTCGGCCGGACCCAGATCCTCCTCCGGGTACATCGGCCGCAGCAGCGGGTCGTCCGCGACCCCCTGGTAGAAGCGGTGGACCAGGCGCCGGAAGGTCTCCTCGCCGCCGACCTGCTCGTAGAAGGTCTGCTCCTGAAGCGTGTCGCGCGGAATCTCTGTCACCCGTCCATGGTCGCAGACGCACCGGCCGAGTACCGGAGTCCTAGGACCCCGCTCCTCGGCCGGTGCGTACCGGATCAGTCGCGGCGCACCGTGATCGTCGTCCAGGCCCCGACATGCACCTGGTCGCCGTCCTGGAGCGGCACGGGCACATAGGGCTGGATCGGATCCTCGGCGCCGTTGAGCGTGGTGCCGTTGGTGGAGTTCTGGTCGACGACGGCCCAGTTGCCGTCCGGCTGCTGCACCAGCACGGCGTGCTGGTGCGAGACGCCCGGGTCCTCCGGCGGCACGGCCAGGTCGATGTCGGGGGACTCGCCGGTGCTGTGCCGCCGACGGCCGATCGTGATCTGGTTGCCCGTGAGCGGAAGGTGCTGCTCCGGGGAGTACGCGGGCAGGTTGAGCCCGGTCGCCTCGGGGCCGCTGCGCTGCATCATCGCCAGGAAGTACTCGCGGTCCGGCGCGATCACGGCCGACCAGCTGACCGGCTGCCGGCTCTGGCCCGGAACGGGACCCTGTCCCTGAGCCTGACCTGGGCCCTGGCCGGGGAAGTGCTGCTGCGGGGCCTGAGGCGTCTGCGGTCCCTGCTGGAAAGCCTGCGGGGGCTGCTGCTGCTGCGAGGGCGGCGGCAGCATCCAGTCGTCCCCGCCGGTCTGCGGAGCCTGCGGCTGCGGCGGCGCGGACTGCTGCTGGAACGACGGGGGCGGCGGCGGACCCTGGCGCTGCGGGTCGAACGGCGAGGGGTGACCCTGCTGTCCCTGCGGCCCCGGCTGTCCCTGCGGGTCGAACGGCCCCGGCTGTCCCTGCTGACCCTGCGGGTCGAACGGCGAGGGCTGCCCGGGCTGACCCTGCTGTCCCTGTCGCTCGAAGGGGGACGACGACTGCTGCTGGAATGCGGGCGGGGGCGGCGGCCCCTGCTGGAACGACGGGGGAGGCGGCGGGCCCGGCCTGCCTGCCTGCTCCGGCGAGAGCGGCTCGGCGGGCCGGTTCATCTGCGAGGGCCGCGAGCTCTGGTACTCGAACGGGTCGCGCTGCTGCGGAGGCTGCGGCGGGCCCTGCTGGGCCTGGAAGCCGGGCGGCAGATTCAGCCCGGGCACCGGGCCCCCGGCGCCACCCTGCGGGGCGAGCGGGGTGTACGACGTCGCCGTGTTCGTGAGGAAGTTCCAGCGGCACTCCTCACAGAACGGCGCCATCGCCTCACGCGGGGTGCGGCACTGCGGGCAGAGCTCGGCCTGGGCGGTCGGCTCCCCGGAACCCTGCGGGTAGCCGTAACCGGGCGCGGGCGGCGGGGGAGGCGGCGGGGGGACTGCGCCCGCGGGCGCGCCCGCCCCGGCCATGCGATGTCCGCAGACCTCGCACCAGTCCTCGGAACCCGACTGGTGTCCGTTCGGGCAGGTCGGCATGTCGGCGCTTCCCCCTCTCCTCGTCCGGCCCGGAGGCCGCCATGCTCGTAGGTGCGCCGTCCGGCCGGCCGGGTGGCCTTCCGCACGGCTGTCTCGCTGTCGTACGTGCTGTTATTTCTTGACGCGAACGGTCTTGGTGGAGCGAGTTTCGAGTGTCATCTCGTCCGCTTCCGCCACCCTCGCTTTCAGTCGCACAGTACCGGTCGCTGCATCGACAACGTCGACCACCTTCGAAAGCAGTTTCGCAGTATCCGCGTTCCCGGAGGCCGATGCGAGCTGCACCGCACGGCCGAGTTTCGCCGTCGCGCCGTCGAAGTCTCCCGATTTACGCGCATCCAGCCCCTGTTGGATGACTTGCGCCAGTTCTGCCTGACCTGTGTAGTGGGCAACCTGCGGGTTGATGGACGTGGACGCGGCCATGTCGTCCGTCCAGACCGCCCGTACGAGTCCCTGGGACAGGGTCTGCGGGGCCTCGCCGGCCGAGGGGGCGGGAAGGATCAGCGAGACCCGGGCCGCAAGCATCTCCTGACCGATGCCGGCCTCGGGAACCCGTACACACACGTGATAGTCCCGGGACTCGTCGCCCCAGGAGCCCGTCGGATAGTCCCCGGCGCGGGGTCCCGCCACGGTGCGCCGGTCGGTCAGTTCGGCGACCGTGGGCGCCACCTGCTTGACGAACACGATCTCGACCCCGACGGGCGTCCAGAGCCGCAGCGCCACGTCCGCGACCTCCTTGCCCATCGCGTTCTCCATCATCTGCGTGAAGTCCGCGGCGAGGCCCGCCGGATCGGCGACGATGTCCGCCGTGCCGAGCAGCGCGGAGGCGATGGCTGTGACCTCTTTCACTTCCCAGTCGGTGCCCACGCCACGCGCGTCACAGGTGAAGCGGCCCGCACACGCGTCCAGAGCGGCCCGCAGATCCTCGGGCGACTCGTGCTCGTTACGGCCGTCGGTGAGCAGGATGCCGTGCCTGATATCCACATCGGCCGCGCCCAGCAGCCGGTCGGCCAGCCGCAGCCACGTACCGATCGCCGTACCGCCGCCCGAGCTCAGCCGCCGCAGGGCGTCCTTCGCCTGGGCCTTCGTCTGCGTGTCGGCGGTCGCGAGCCGTCCGTTGCCCGGGTACACATCCTTGGCCACATGGGTTCCGGCCACCACCGCGAACTGCGTGCCGTCACGCAGGGTGTCGATGGCCGCCGCCGTCGCGTCGCGGGCGTTGCGCATCTTGGTCGGCGGGTACTCCATCGAGCCGGAACAGTCGACCATGAGCACCGCCGCGGCGTTCGGCGCCTGTCCCGGTGCGTGTGCGGCCGTCGCTGACGCGCCGGTCAGCGGCACACGGCCGGTGGTGCCACCGCCCGTCGAGGTCACGGTGACGATCGCGTTGACCTCACGCCCGCCCTCGGGCAGATATTCGTTCTGGTAGACCTCGACGGAGAACTGCGGCACGTTCGACTTGGAGAAGTTGGCCATCTGATCGGCTCCTTGAGGCTCCACGTATGTCAGATGAAGACAGATATGCGGACAGAGTTCAGGACAGGAGGGGCAAGAGGAAGTGGAAGGGTGAGGAGAGGGCGGAAGGCGGCTGGCAGTACGGAGTGACAGGTGGACCGGCGGGGACCGGCGGACCGAACGCGGCTCAGGCGGTGCTGTAGGCCGATCCTGCCCCTTGCGTCGGCACGGCGAACGGGAGCAGGGCCACTGTTACGTTGTCGTGGCCCCCGCCGTCGAGCGCATGGCCGACCAGCACCTGGGCGCCGTGCAGCGGCCGTTCGTACGCCTCGGGCGGCACGGCCGTCGCCATCTCCACCGCCGACTCGGCGTAGTTCCACAGTCCGTCGGTACACACCACCACCAGACCGGGCCGGTCCGGTTTGAAGGAAGCGGTGTGCGGCTCCAGTTCGTACGCGTCGGCGCCGAGCCAGCCCGTGATGGCGTGGGCGCGCTCGTCGGCGTACGCCTCCGCCTCGTTCATCAGGCCCGTCGCCACCATCTGCGCGGCCCAGGAGTCGTCCTCCGTGAGCCGGGCGGGCGGATTCGTGCGGTCCTCGGGCACCCAGTAGACACGGCTGTCACCGACCCACCCGACGACCAGCAGACCGCCCGCCATGATCGCGCCGACCAGCGTGCACGCCGGGGCGTTCTGATGGCGGTGCGGATCGTGCTCCATCGCTTGACCGGGTTCCTGCGCAAGGGAGTTGACCGCCTCGGCGGCGGCGAGAATCGCCTCGTGCATCGCCTGCTGCGGATGCGTGCCCCGCGGCAGCGACTCCAGCAGCGTCTCGTTGGCGGCGCTCGCGGCCGCGGCCGAGGCCTCGTCCGGGCGGCTCGCCGACGAGACCCCGTCGCACACGATCGCCACGACGGCCGGTGACCCGTCAGGGAGCGCGGTGGAGGACACCGCGAACGCGTCCTCGTTGCGGTGGTGGCGCAGGCCGCGGTCGCTGACGGCGGCCACGGAACCGAGCTCCTGCTCCATGTGGTCGCGCTCGCGGGGCTGGGCGTGCCCGCAGTTCTCGCAGTAGCCGTCGGTGTCCACGTGGCCGGAGCGGCACGCCACACAGACCTTCGCACCGGCCGGGACACCGGCACCGGAGTGCTCCGCGGTACGGGGGTCGGGTGCCGTCGCCCCCGGAGCGGCCAGCTCGAAGTCGCCCGAGGCGGCCGGGCGGTCCGCGTCGGGGCGGGCCGTGTCCGGATGCTCCGCGGCAGGGGCGTCCGGTTCGTCGAAGCGGACGGCCGAAGGGGCAGTGGTGGGCAGGGGCTTCCCGCCCGAGTCCAGGCCCGGAAGATCGGCAGGACGGTGCGTGGGCGCGGGCAGGTCCGAGCTGTCGGCCTCGGAAGCGGGCGGCCATTCCACCGGACCGGCGCCCGCGCTCTGCGCGGGGACGGTGATGGCGACCGTCGGACGGTCGCCCGGCGGGGCGGGTACGGCCGAGAGGTCGTACCCGCACGCTCCGCAGAACAGGTCGCCCGACTCCAGCGGTTCCTCACAGCTGGGGCACCCCGGCAAGGAGGCCTGCTGGTGGATCTGTGACATCTTCACACCCAGGTCCGGGGGCGGAAACGGTTGGCCCGCTCCACCAGTTCGATCCTCTCGTCGCCCCGCTGCGCGAGCCGGGCGAGCATCCGGTACGAGCGTTCGAGACCGAACCTGAGGCCTCGCTCGTCCAGCTCACTGTCCAGCAGCGTCCTCGGTCCCGCGGTCGCGGGGGAGGCCGTGGCCGGTGACTGAGCTGTGGGACTACCGGAGAGTACCCAGTCAAGTGCCGTCCCCAGCACCTCGGTCGACAACTGCTCGCGCCGGACCGCGTCCAGCCCGTAGCCCTTGAGGGCCGTCACCTGGTCCGCCGCGGCGAGGAGATCGTCGATCAGGGGATCCTGCGGGACCCTCTCGCGCAGCCGGGCCCGCACCGCGGCCACCCGCGCCGCCGTGTAGTGGATCGACGACTCCGGTACGGACTCCAGGGTCCGCACCGCCCCGACCCGGTCACCCGCGGCGATCTGTACCCGGGCAAGACCGAACGCGGCGCTGACGAAGCTCGGATCGGTCGCCCACACCAGGCGGTAGTACTCCGCGGCGTTGTCCAGCTGGCCCAGCACCTCCGCGCAGATCCCCAGGGCCAGCTTCGGCGCGGGCTCACCGGGGAACGCGTCGTAGACCGCGTCGAAGGACAAGGCCGCGATCTCGTTGTCGCCGGTCACCAGCGAGGTGACACCGCGGTACCAGACCACCCGCCAGTCGTCCGGATGCTCGGCCTCCAGCGCTCCCAGTGCCCGGGCGCCGGCGTCGAGTTCGCTCATCTCCAGGCGTGCGCGCAGCTCGCGCAGCCGCGTCTCCAGCGAGGCGGCGGGCACGGTCCCCAGAGCGGAGATCAGTTCGGCGGGTGCCGACGCCATCAGCCCGGCGAGGAAACCGGCGTTGGGATCGTTCGCGTCGACCCGGGGGACCGGCAGGGCGAGCGAGGTGGCCCGCGCGTCGAAGACCCCCAGCCGGGGCCCGCCCCGGCCGGTGTACGCCCCCGGGAGCGTGGCGGGATCCGGGACCGCCGCGCGCGGAGCCGGAACGGCCGCCTGCGGTGGGGCGTACGCGAGCGGGCTTCCCCCGCCGCCCGGCGTGCCGCCCCCGCCGGCCCGGACATGGGTGTCGGGCGCGTACACCGCACCGGCGCCCGGAGCGCTGTACGGGTAGGCGGCCGGTGGGGGCACAGCCCCTGCGGGCCGGGTGCCGACCGGCAGCGCGCCGGCCACAGCGGTCGCCACCGCACCCTGTGCGGGGGCCACGGCCGAACCGTTCCGCCGCCGCGCGAAGCGCCCGCCGCCGGCCGGAGCCGACCGGACGCCCAGCCGCGACACCTCGTCCGTCAGCTCCGCGAACAACGCCGTGTCCGTGACCCGCAGTTCCGTACCGAAGAGCGTCGAGAGCGACGGGCGCGGGCGCCCCGTCTGCAGGGCCACCACCTCCCGGAGCACGCCCGTCAGTTGCTCGGCCATCTCCGTGGCCGAGGCGAACCGCCGCGCCGGATCCGGGTCCGTGGCCCGCACGAGCAGCCGGTAGAACGACTCGTACCGCCGGAAGACCTCGATGTTGTCCGGGTCGGGCAGCGAGTCCACGAAGACGTTCGTGTACCCCTGGAAGTCGAAGGTGAGCACCGCCAGCGTCCGCGCGACCGTGTACAGGTCGGAGGCGACGGACGGGCCGACCTCGGCCACCTCCGGCGCCTGGTAGCCGACCGTGCCGTAGATGGCCGACTCGTCGTCGTCCATCCTCCGCACCGCGCCCATGTCGATCAGCTTGAGCTGGTCCTCGGTCTGGATCGCGTTGTCGACCTTGAAGTCGCAGTACAGGAGGTTGCGGCTGTGCAGATGGCCCAGCGCCTCCAGCGCCTCGATGCCGTAGGCGCACGCCTGCTCGACCGGCAGCGGATCCCGCTTCCCGGCCGGTGTGCGGCGGTCGTTGGCGATCTCCTTGAGCGCCTTGCCGCCGACGTACTCCATCACGATGTAGCCGTCGAGCGAACCGGTCCGCTGGTCCAGGTGCTCCACGAAGTTGTAGATGCGGACGATGTTGGAGTGCTCGATCTCCGCGAGGAAGCGCCGCTCGGAGATGGCCGCGGCCATCGCGTCCTGGTCGCCCGTGTCCAACAGGCCCTTCAGCACCACCCAGCGGTCGGATACGGCACGGTCCACGGCGAGGTACACCCAGCCCAGCCCGCCGTGCGCCAGGCAGCCCGCGACCTCGTACTGCCCGTGGACGACGTCGCCGCTCTGCAGCTTCGGCACGAAGGAGTAGGGGTGGCCGCACTTGGTGCAGAATCCCTCGGTCCGGCCCGGCCGTTCCCCGCGGGCCCGGCCCACCGGCGCTCCGCAGTCGGAACGGGAGCAGAACCGCTTCCGCTCCGGGACCTCGGGGTTCTCCATGACCGCGGTCCGCGGATCGGGCCGCGGCACATCCGGTACGAGTACCAGACCGGCACCCAGCCTGCCCCGGCCCGAGACGCCCGTCGACGTGCCCGAGGAGCGCACCGACACCGAACGGGACGCCGAGGCGCCCGACAACGAGCGGGAGAGCCGCCCGGACACCGAGCGCCGCGAGGTCGACGAGCGGGACGAGGACCGCGAGGACGCGCGCGAACTCGACCGCTGAGAGCTGCTGCTGCTCCCCTTGCCGCCGCCCGCGATACCCGTGGGCGGCGAGCTCAGCATGCCCGTCGAGGAAACGACCGGCGCGAGGCCGCAGGTGTCGCAGTACAGCTCACCGCCGCCCATGTCCTCGTAGCTGCCCTCGCACGCGGGGCGCTGGCACCGCGGACTCCCGGGGTCCTGCGCCGGAGGCGACTCCACCGGCGCGAGGCCGCAGGTGTCGCAGTACAGCTCACCGCCGCCCATGTCCTCGTAACTGCCCTCGCACGCGGGGCGCCGGCACTGTGTACTCACGATGTCTCCCCCTGTTCGCCCCGGCCCTGTCCGTCCCGGCGTTGCGGCGTCAGCAGATCCGCCGCCGCCTGCTGATAGCGCAGCACCGTCTGTTCGGCGACGCGCAGATCGCACGGCGCGCTCCACAGGACCCGGCGCGCCGCGTCGTACCGCTCGATCAGCACCGGGTCCTCCGCCATGCCGTGCCGGGCCACCTTCGCCTTGTACGCGTCGAGCCTGCCCCGCAGTTCCGCACGGACCGCGAGCGGCGCCGTGACGGACGTCAGGGACTCCCGTGCGCGCAGCAGTTCGTCCTCGGCCTCCCGCTCCAGCGAGTCGAGCAG
The DNA here is from genome assembly GCF_036226745.1 of Streptomyces sp. NBC_00683. Classification (NCBI taxonomy): domain Bacteria; kingdom Bacillati; phylum Actinomycetota; class Actinomycetes; order Kitasatosporales; family Streptomycetaceae; genus Streptomyces; species Streptomyces sp. NBC_00683. Next base: position 5,667,490 of record NZ_CP109013.1, read on the forward strand.
CGGCGAGAGGCGGTTCCACTGGGCGTGCCTGCGGTACTCCGACGCCGCGGCCAGCCGCTCCTGCAACGCGGTCGACGGGCCGCTGACCGCGGGTACCTCCGAGGCGGCGATCTTCGCCAGTACCTCGCCGCGCGCCGAACGTGCCTCGGCGAGCGTACGGTCGGCCCGCGACAGCACGTCGCGGAGCTGGACCAGGCGCTGCTCCGCGTCCTGCCGGACCGCGAGCACCGCCTCGATCTCCCGCCGTACGTCCTCCAGGGCGCGGGCCGCCCGGTCGTAGCGCGTGGTGTCGGGACGCCCGCCGCCGGGCGCCGCGCTGCCGGGACCCGGCAGCCAGAACGCCAGCGGATCGGAGATCACCTGCACCCGCAGGGTGGTCAGCTCCTCGGTGATCGACTCCAGGTCGTCACCCGCCGGATGCTCCCCGGGCCGCACACCGACGGAGTGCGCCAGCGAGCGGGTGCGGCGCAGCTCCGCGGCGAGCAGGTCTATCCGGGCGGGCAGTGCCGACCAGACGGAGTCCGAGGCGACGACCATGTCCAGCGAGCGTGCGTACAGGTCGTTCATCCGGGCGACGAGCTCCTCCAGCGTGAACCGCTCGGAGAGCCTGGCAGGGCCGGTCAGCCCCGGCTCGGGGCTCACCGCGGCCGTGTTCGCCACGGTCACACCGTCGCCGCGCAGCAGCTCGGTGAGGGCCACCAGGTCGTCCTTGCTGGGGTAGCGGCGCCTGGCCCGGACCTCGCGGGCCGCGGAGAGCGCCCCCGCATAGGCGTCGAAGTACCCCCACAACAGGGTGATCGACTGCTCGGCGGAGGCCCAGCGGTCCTTGGTGACACCGGTCAGATCGGCGCCCTCCAGGAGCCGGCGGCCGGCATGGTCCTGCAGGGCGAGGAGCGAGGTCTCGATCGCCTCGTGCTCCGCACCGAGCCGGGCCAGCGCACGGTCCGCCTCGTCCCGGTCCATGACCGGGCCGGGGGGCCTCCCCGCGAAGCTGGGGAAGGATCCCGCGACGCCCATCGATCACCTCTCCGCTCTCGCGCCGGGCATGGCCCGGCAGGTTCAGTTGGTCCGGTACTTGGGCGCCGGCGGCGCCGTGATCCCGGGAAGTCCCGTAGCCAGCCACGTGCGGTACGACCGCATCCAGGGGCTGTCGGCACCGCCCTGGCGATAGTCGTCCAGCACCTTGTTGACCCGGGCCACGAGATCGTCGGCCCCGAGCTTCGCCGCGACGCCGTAGTACTCGGTGGTGAACGGCTTGTCGCCCTTGAGCTCCACCGCCGGGTCCTGAGCGGCCTGGCCGGCCGCCAGCGCGTTGTCCGTGACGACCGCGTCCACCTCGCCGAGCTGCAGCCGCACCAGGCAGTCCAGCTGGTTGGGGACGGTCAGCTGGTCCAGGTCCTGCTCGCTGCCGTCGTGCTCGTCCTTGAAGGTCGCACCGTAGGACTCCTTCTCCAGCGCTTCGTACGCCGTGGAGCCCTCGGCGGTGCAGACCCGCTTGCCGGCGAGCGACGTGTCGTACCCCGTGATCGTCGACTCCTTGGGGGCCAGGACCTGCTGGCCCGCCTGGAAGTAGGCGGTGGAGAACGAGACCTGCTCCAGGCGCTTGCAGTTGATCGTCATCGTCCGCACGACGACGTCCACCCTGTCGTTCTCCAGGGCGGCGATGCGCTGGTTGGTGGGGATCGCACGGAAGATCACCGCCTCGGGGTCGCCGAGGATGTCCTTCGCGATCGCCCGCACCAGATCGATGTCGAAGCCTTCGAGTGTGCCGGTCTCCGTCTCCGGATTGCGGTAACCCCACTGGAAGCTGTTCTGGTCGACACCGGCGATCAGTTTCCCGCGCTCCTGGATCTTCTTGATGGTCGGGCCGTCCGCGCTCGACGGCGCCAGGCTCGCCTCCGGATCCGTGCACGAGTCGGCCTTGGCGGCCACCGCGGACGTCGCGCCCTGCCCCGTACTCTGCCCGTCCGAAGAGCCCCCGCCGTGCGTCAGCGGCAGCAGGGTGAGCGATGCCGTCAGGGCACAGGCCACCGCCATGCCCGTCACACCTCCCCAGCCACGCAGCCTGCCGCGGGCGGCCCAGACCTCGGCCCTGGTCATCGCTGCCCCTCTCACCGGTACTCCGAGAGCCTGCGGTTGACCCCGGCGATCGCCGCTACCGCACCCAGTACGGCGAGGACGGCTGCCCCGATCGGCATCCCGCCCAGCGCTCCGCGCCCGTCCTTCGCCGCCGCGGTGAACTCGCCCTGTTCATGGGCGAGCGCCTGCTGCAGCGCCCGGTCCACCAGTTCGAAGCACTCTCCCGTGGAGCCCTTCGAACCGATGATCTGCTGCAAGGCGCTGTTGTAGTCGCCCTGGTCGTCCGTCGCGCGGGCCTTCTTGTGGCGGCCCTGCCACTCGTTCACACTGCTGATGGCCTTCGCCACCGGATCGCTCCCCCGGGAGTCGTCGGCGAGCTTCTCGGCGCTCTTGAGCTGCGATCCGAGGGACTTCATGCCCGTGCTGTAGTCGGTCTCGTACTTGTCCTTCTGACCATCGGCGGTCAGGACCGCGCCACGGGCGACCAGTGTGAGGTTCTCATTGGCGCGCGCCTTCAGCGAGTTGATCCGCGCGTTGTTGAGGACGTCGAGCGACTCCTGCCCGTGGGCCATCGCCTCACGCAGTTCGGCCCGCGCCACCGTGTGCCCCACGGCCAGCCACAGCAGCACCACCGTGGCCGCCGCGGTCGCAGCGAGCAGCCCGCGGTTGAGGACGCGGTTGGTCCTGCGGTAGTTGCGCCGCTGCATCCACACCAGTGCGGTCAGTGCCACGATCCCGGCACCCAGGGAGAAGAACGGCCACTGCCGGGCGTCGGTCGAGTCGGTGCCGAGCCGGCCGGTCTCCGCCGCGTACAACCGCTCGGCCGCCGGGAGGAGTTCGTTCGTCATCTTCTGGTTCGCGTACCGGAGATAGGCGCCGCCGAGGGGCAGCCCCTGCCGGTTGTTGGCGCGGGCACGCTCGATCAGACCCGTGTACTCGGGAAGCAGCTTGTTGAGCGTCGTGATCTCGTTCCACGACGATGACGACGCGTCGGTGCTCGCCGCGGCCTTCACCAGGAGCCTGGCGGCTTCCCTGATGTCCTTCTCGTACTGCTCGTGAACGGCCTTGGGCTCCTGCGCACCTGCCAGGAAGCCGCTCGCCGCCATCGTGTCCGCGTCGGCGAGCGAACGGTAGATGCTCGCCGCGTCCGCGCTGAGCGGCTGACTGCGGGTCACCACGTCGTCGGCGGCCGAGGCCCGCCCGGAGATCTCCAGGGCCGTGACCGCCCCGAACGCCACGACCAGCAGCGCCAGTACGGCACCGATGATCTGCAGCCTGCCCGGCTCGGTCATCGCCGCGGCCCGAAGCCGCTCGGCGGCCACCGCCCCGGCGCCACGACGCTGCGCGGGTACGGTCGTCGCCGCGGCCTCGCGATCCGGCGCACGCTCCCGCTGCGAGTCCCCGTTCGGCGGGTATGTCACTTGACCTCCCCCTCGGTCACTGACGGTGGCCCCGACCCCCGGCCGATCGGAGGACTGGTACCCGGCCAGAAGTATGGCCGCAGGGAGCGGCATCCACCAGGAATGACTGGATCCCGCATCGATCCCCGAAGTCGATCAGGTGCATTCGATCAGGACGAACGCGGCCGATCAAGACAAGTCCCGGTGCAATTCCCGATGCATCCCCCGAAGCGGATCGATCTCCCCATCATGAACACGTTCGGGACATCTGATCGGTTCCCGTGCTGATGGGGCGTCTCGCGGCGCCGGAGCCGCGGGACGCCCCATCAGGTGCGACCGATGTGTCAGTTGTAGTGCGTACGCAGCCTGCTGTGCACCTCCGGCGCCGCCCCCGTGCGGTCCAGACCCAGCAGGCCGGCCCCCAGCACAGGAGGTTGCGAGACCACCCGGACCACCGCCTTCGGGGCGCGTTCGGCCAGGAGCCCGGCGATCCGCTCGTCCAGCCGTGTGTGCCGCGCGGCGAGGACACTGCCGCCCAGGACCACCGGCACCTCCTCGTCCAGCAGTTCCAGCCGGCCCAGCGCGACCGACGCCAGGGCGACGACCTCATCGGCCAGCCGGTCCACCAGGGCGCTCGCCACCGGATCCCCGGCCGTACTCGTCGCGAACAGCACCGGAGTCAGCTCGTGCCGGCGCTCGTACGGGATCCGCCCCCGGTGCAGTGCCTCGATCAGCTCGTACACCGAGCCGAGCCCGAAGTGCCCCGGCAGCGTACGGACCAGCTCCGTCGGCCCACCACGGCCGTCCTCGGCCCGCGCCGCGAACCACATGGCCTCCTCGGCGAGCCCCGAACCGCCGCCCCAGTCACCGGATATCCGGCCGATGGCGGGGAAGCGGGCGGTACGCCCGTCCGGCACCATGCCCACGCAGTTGATCCCGGCGCCGCAGACGACTGCCACACCGCGCGGCTCGTCGACCCCGGCCCGCAGGATCGCGAAGGTGTCGTTGCGGACCTCCACCGTGCGGCCCCACCCACGCTCCAACAGAGCCTGGGTGAGTTCCTCCTCCTCCACCGGGAGGTCGGCGTTGGCCAGGCACGCCGACACGTGCCCGATGCTCCCGACGGGCTCGACGGCCGCCGCGAGCGCCTGGCCGAGTACCGAGGCCAGCACATCCACCGCGGCCTCCACACCGACCGTCGGCGGCTGGAAGCCGCCTCCGCGGGCCGTGGACAGGACCGAGCCGTCCTCGCCGATCAGTGCCACATCGGTCTTGCTGTTCCCCGCATCGATGGCGACGACCGAAGCGTTCACGCCCACGCGAGGTGCTCCCGGTTGTGCGCGACCAGCCGGTCGGTGAGCGCCTCGGCGTACTCGTACTGGCCGATGAGCGGGTGCGAGAGCAGGGCCTTGAAGACGCGGTCCCGGCCGCCCCGGAGCGCCGCTTCCAGGGCGAGGTCCTCGTACGCCGTCACGTTCGCGATCAGTCCCGCGTAGAGCGGGTCGAGCGCCGGCACCGCGAGCGGCGTGGCACCCGTGCGGTCCACCCGGGCCTGGACCTCGATCACGGCGTCGTCCGGCAGGAACGGGAGCGTCCCGTTGTTGTAGGTGTTGACCACCTGTACCGCGGAGCCGCCCCCGCCGAGCAGGGCGGCGGCCAGGTCCACGGCCGCCTCCGAGTAGAAGGCGCCGCCGCGCTTGCCGAGCAGCGCCGGTTTCTCGTCCAGCGCCGGATCGCCGTACATGGCCAGGAGTTCCTTCTCCATCGCGGCGACCTCGGCCGCCCGCGAGGGCTTCGTACCGAGCTCCCGTACGACCTCGTCGTGCGCGTAGAAGTACCGCAGGTAGTACGAGGGGACGACGCCGAGCCGGTCGATGATCTGGCGCGGCATGTGCAGATCGTCGGCGATCGTGTCGCCGTGCTCGGCGAGCAGCTTCGGCAGGACGTTCTCGCCGTCCGGACCGCCGAGCCGCACCCCGAGCTCCCACGACAGGTGGTTGAGCCCGACATGGTCCAGGTGCACCTCGGCCGGGGTGACGTCGAGCAGCCGCGCGAACTTCCGCTGGAAGCCGATCGCCACGTTGCACAGGCCGACGGCCTTGTGCCCGGCCTGCAGGAGCGCCCTGGTCACGATGCCGACGGGGTTGGTGAAGTCGATGATCCAGGCGTCGGGATTGGTGCGCCGGACCCGCTCGGCGATGTCGAGGACGACCGGCACCGTACGAAGGGCCTTGGCGAGGCCGCCGGCCCCGGTGGTCTCCTGACCGACGCAGCCGCACTCCAGCGGCCACGTCTCGTCCTGGCCGCGGGCGGCCTGCCCGCCGACGCGCAGCTGGAGCAGGACCGCGTCGGCGCCGTCCACCCCGGCGTCCAGGTCGGACGTGGTGGTGATCTTCCCTGCGTGGGCCTGCTTGGCGAAGATCCGTCGGGCGAGACCGCCGACGAGCTCCAGCCGGTCGGCCGCCGGGTCGATGAGCACCAGCTCCTCGACCGGCAGGGTGTCCCGCAACCGTGCGAATCCGTCGATCAGTTCAGGTGTGTAGGTGGACCCGCCACCCACTACTGCGAGCTTCATCAATCAGCCCTTTACTCCGGTCAGTGTGACGCCCTCGACAAATGCCTTCTGGGCGAAGAAGAAGACGGCGATCACGGGGGCCATGACCAGAACGGTCGCGGCCATGGTCAGGTTCCAGTCGGTGTGGTGTGCGCCCTTGAAGGATTCCAGGCCGTAACTGAGCGTCCAGGCGGCCGGGTTCTCGGAGGCGTAGATCTGCGGGCCGAAGTAGTCGTTCCAGGCGGCGAAGAACTGGAACAGGGCGATCGCCGCGATGCCGGGCTTCGCCATCGGCAGGACGACCCTGATCAGGGTACGGAATTCACCGCACCCGTCGACCTTCGCCGCGTCCAGGTACTCGTCCGGGATGGTGAGGAGGAACTGCCGCAGCAGGAAGATGCTGAACGCGTCGCCGAAGGCCATCGGAATGATCAGCGGCCAGAGCGTGCCGGACAGGTCCAGCTCCTTCGCCCAGAACAGGTACATCGGGATGATGACGACCTGCGGTGGCAGCATCATCATCGAGATGACGAGCATCAGCGAGAGCTTGCGGCCCCGGAAGCGGAACTTGGCCAGCGCGTACGCGACGGGCACCGACGACAGGACGGTCAGGACGGTGCCGACCCCCGCGTACAGCAGGGTGTTGCGCCACCAGGTGAGGAAGCCGGGGGTGTCGAGGACCCGCCGGTAGTTGTCCCACTCCCAGGTGTCGGGGGTGAGGTCGCGGGTCAGCGCCTGCTGGTCGCTCATCAGTGACGTCAGGACGACGAACACGAACGGGAGCACGAAGAACAGCGCGGCCGCGATGCCCAGCGAGTGGACGGCGATCCAGTGCAGCAGTGCCTTGCGGCGGGCTGTGCGCAGGGCCGGCGTGGAGGTGTCCGTGGCCGGCACCGGGCGGGGCTTGTCGAGGAGTTGGGTCATGGCTCAGTCACCGGCCTGGATCAGGTTGTTGCGGCCCCGCATCAGCAGCGCGGTGAAGGCCATGGCCAGGGCGAACAGGACGAGGGCGACGACACAGGCGGAGCCGTAGTCGAAGCGCTGGAAGCCGAGGTTGTAGACGAGCTGGGGAAGCGTCAGGGTCGACTTGTCCGGGTAGCCCGGTTCGAACTGCTGCCCGGAGCCGCCGATCACGCCCGAGGCGACCTTCCCCGCCACCAGCGGCTGGGTGTAGTACTGCATCGCCTGGATCACCCCGGTCACCACGGCGAACAGCACGATCGGCGAGATGTTCGGCAGCGTGACGAAGCGGAACCTCTGCCATCCGGACGCGCCGTCCAGCTCGGCCGCCTCGTACTGCTCCTTCGGTACGTCGAGCAGAGCGGCCATGAAGATCACCATCAGGTCGCCGATGCCCCACACCGCGAGCATGGTGAGCGCCGGCTTCGAGAAGGAGGCGTCGTTGAACCAGCCCGGTGTCGGCAGCCCCAGGTCGCCGAGGATCGAATTGACGGGCCCCGTACCCGGGTTGAGCAGGAAGACGAACGCCAGTGTCGCGGCGACCGGCGGTGCCAGGTAGGGCAGGTAGAAGAAGGTGCGGAAGAGCCCCGTCCCCGTCCTGATCTTCGTGATCAGCATGCCGATGCCGAGGCCGAACACCACCCGGCAGGTGACCATGACGAGCACCAGCCAGAGCGTGTTGCGCAGGGACGGCCAGAACATCGGGTAGTCGCTGAAGACGTACGTCCAGTTCGCCGCCCCGTTGAAGGACGGCACCCCGAAGCCGTCGTACTTCATGAAGGAGAAGTACACGGTCGAGACCATCGGGTACGCGAAGAAGACGGTGAACCCGATCAGCCACGGCGACATGAAGGCTGCCGTCCGCAGCGCCGACCGGCGGTGCTTGGAGCGGAGTGTGTGCGTGGTCATCGGGATCTACTTGGCCTTGGCGATGTCGGTGTCGATCTGCGCGGCGGTCTTCTCCAGACCGGCCTTCAGGTCCTTCACCGCGCCCTTCTCGTACTGGAAGCCGAAGTCCTGGAGGGTCTGCTGGTACGCCGACCCGTTGACCGCACCGTCGGGCGTGTTGGACTTCGGGTGCTGGGCGATCTCCAGGAAGGTCTTGAACCGCGGGTCGAACTTCAGGTCGGGGGACTTCAGCGCCGCGAAGGTGGAGGGCACGTTGCGGATGCCGTTCGCGAAGTCGACCACGGCCTGCGTGTCGCTCGTCATGAACTTCACGAGCTCCCACGCCGCGTTCTGCTTCTTGCTGGCCGGGGCGATCCCCATGATCGTGCCGGAAAGGAAGCCCTTGCCGTAGCTGTCGGCCTCGTCGTCGGCCACCGGCATCGGCGCCACACCGATCTCGAACGGCACCTTGGCGTCGGTGGCCATCCCCAGCCGCCATTCGCCGTCCAGCTGCATCGCGACCTGACCGGTGTGGAACGGGTGCTTGGCGCCCCACTCGTCGCCGAAGGTGCCGCGGAACTTCTCCAGCTTCGCGTATCCGCCGAGGTCCTCGACCAGCTTCTTCTGGTACGTGAACATCTTGGCGAAGGCCGGGTCCTTGGCGATGTTCGACTTGCCGTCGGCGTCGAAGTACGTGTGGTCCCACGAGGACAGGTAGTGATCGGCGACCGTCTCGTAGCCGTGGTAGGTCGGCATGAAGCCGAGCTGCTCGTAGCTGTCGCCCTTGGAGACCGTCAGCTTCTTCGCGACCGCTGCCAGCTCGGACATCGTCTTCGGCGGCGCCGTGACGCCGGCCTTCTCGAAGGCGTCCTTGTTGTAGTAGAGGCCGTAGGCGTCCGCGAGCAGCGGCAGGGCGCAGCGCTTGCCCTCGAACTGGGTGTAGTCGAGCAGGACCTCGGGGAAGGTCTTCTCCAGGTCCAGCTTCGACTTCTCTATGAAGGGCTTCAGGTCGGCGAAGGCGCCGGACGAGCAGAACTTGCCGACGTTGGAGGTCGTGAAGGACGACACGACGTCGGGGCCGTTCGAACTGCCGGTGCGCAGCGACTGGTTGAGCTTGTCGTCATTGATGTTGCCGACGACGTTGACCTTGATGTTCGGGTGGGTCTTCTCGAAGCGGTCGACGTTGTCCTGGACAGCCTTCACTTCGGCGGGCGCGCTCCAGCCGTGCCAGAAATTGATCGTGGTCTTCGCGTTCGGGTCGTCGTTCGCACCGGACTCGGCCTGGCCCGTACAGGCGGTGGCGAGGACCGAGATCGCGGCGACGGCGACAGCGGCGGTGGTGGTCAGTCGGCTTCTGCGCATGGCAAAGCTCCCAGGGACAGGGGGAAGAGGAGGAGGCAGGAGTGGGAAAGGGTTCAGCGGGAGGTGTCGAACACTTCGTCGCGGGTGTCCGCGAGGGCCCGTTCCAGGGCACCTCGCAGGACCGGGTGCCGGCTGATCCCGCCGAGTACGAGACGGGGCCGGGATGCCGCGAGCTCGGCGAGCTCGGACTGGATCAGGGACCGCAGCAGCTCGCCGCCCGAGGCGACGAGCTCGCCGGAGAGCACGATCAGGCCGGGGTCGAGAACGGCGGTGACGGACGCGAGACCGGTGGCGAGCCGCTGGGCGTACTGGCGGAGCAGCTCGGTCAGTGCGGGGTCCTGTTCGTACGCGGCGGCGGCCCGGGCCAGCAGCCCGGCCGCGACCTCCGCGTACGGCTGGTGCGGGGTGTCGATGCCGAGCGAGGTTGCGAGCCGGGGGACCGCCTGCGCGCCGGCCAGCTCCTGGAAGCCTCCGGCGTTGGCCTTCACGACCTGGCGCACGAGAGGGGTGCCCGGCACCGGCAGGAACCCGACCTCGCCCGCGCCGCCGGTGAAACCGCGGTGCAGCCGGCCGTTGATGACGAGGGCGGCACCGAGGCCCTCCTCGTTCCACAGCAGGACGAAGTCCTCGTGGCCCCGGGCCGCTCCGAGCCGCTGCTCGGCCACGGCGACCAGGTTCACGTCGTTCTCGTACTCCACCGGCATCGGCAGGGAGGCGGCCAGCTCGTCCAGCAGCGTGGGGGAGTGCCAGCCGGGCAGGTGCGAGGCGTAGCGCAGCCGTCCCGTGCCGGGATCGAAGGCGCCCGGGGTGCCGATGACGACACGGTGCACATCGGCGCGGGCGAGCCCGGCCTCCTTGACCGCGCCGTCCAGGGCGTCCGTGACCTGTCGCACCACGCTGTCGGCGCGCCGTCCGGGGGTGCGGAGCTCGTACTCACCGACTGTCCGGCCGGTCACGTCGGCGACCGCCGCGACGATCCGCCGGGCGGTCACATCGAGCCCCGCCACGTGCGCGGCCCGCGCGTTCACCGCGTACAGCTGGGCGCTGGGGCCCGGCCGTCCCTCGCTCGTACCGGTGGCCACGACGAGCCCGGCAGCCTCCAGCCGGGCGAGGAGCTGGGAGGCGGTGGGCTTGGACAGGCCCGTCAACTTCCCGATCCTCGTACGGGAGAGGGGGCCGTGCTCCAGGAGCAGGTCCAGGGCGGCGCGGTCGTTCATGGCGCGAAGGACGCGCGGTGTGCCCGGCGTGCCCGGTGTGGTTCCCGCCATGACGGATGCACCTGCCCTCTGTTAGGAAAGTTTCCTATTCGGTGGGAGGAACGTATGGCGCACGTCACCGGCACGTCAATGGTGTCCACCCCTGCGGCAATCAAAGCGTTACCTGAGGCCGGGCGGACGACGAAGGGGCGCCGCGCGGAGTCCGCGCGGCGCCCCTTCGCCCGTGTCCGGGCCGGTGCTACTTGGTCAGGTTCGGCGGCGCTATCGGCGTGGCCGCCAGCGACTGCGGCGATGTCGTCGACGCGTACGCCGACGGGGCGGCGACGCCCGCCGTCGGGTCCGGGGCCGACTCGCCGTCCGCCTGGAGGGGGACGGCGCCGACCATGCGGATGCCGGCCGAGTCGAGCGCCTGCTTGATCCGCCAGCGCAGCTCGCGCTCCACGCCCAGCGCCTTGCCCGGCATCGTCTTCGCGGTGACCCTCACGGTCATCGAGTCGAGCAGGACGGCGTCCAGGCCGAGGATCTCCACCGGGCCCCACAGGCGCTCCGACCAGGGGTCCTCCTTGGCCATGACCTCGGCCGCCTCGGTGATCGACGCGCGGACCCGGTCCAGGTCCTCCGTCGGGCGCACCGTGACGTCGACACCGGCCGTCGACCAGCCCTGGCTGAGGTTGCCGATCCGCTTGACCTCGCCGTTCCGGACGTACCAGATCTCGCCGTTGTCGCCGCGCAGCTTGGTGACGCGCAGACCCACCTCGATGACCTCGCCGGAGGCGACACCCGCGTCGATCTGGTCGCCGACCCCGTACTGGTCCTCAAGGATCATGAAGACACCGGACAGGAAGTCGGTGACCAGGTTGCGGGCGCCGAAGCCGAGCGCCACACCGGCGACGCCCGCGGAGGCCAGCAAGGGCGCCAGATTGATCTGGAACGCGCCCAGGATCATCAGGGCGGCCGTGCCGAGGATCAGGAACGACGTGACCGAACGGAGTACGGAACCGATGGCTTCCGAGCGCTGACGGCGTCGTTCCGCGTTGACCAGCAGACCGCCGAGAGCCGTGCCCTCCACCGCTTGGGCGCTGCGGTTCATCCGGTCGATGAGATTGGTCAGGGCACGCCGGATCACGTACCGCAGTACGAGCGCGATCGCCGCGATGAGCACGATGCGCAGACCGGTGTTGACCCAGGTGGACCAGTTCTCCTCGACCCAGCCGGCGGCGTTCCCGGCCCGCTCGGCGGCTTCGTCCAGAGAGCCGCCGGGCGCTGGGGACGGGGCTGCGGCCAGGAGGGCGGACAGGGACACGACGGGGACCTCCAGGTGGGGCGACAGCAGACCAACCACAGTAACGAAGCCGGAGGAGTGGTTCGTTGCCGCTGCGAGGGGAGAGACACGTCTCACCCGGGGATACAGAGGGTGTGGCCGATCGCACAGGGCGATCGGCTGCCGTGGTGAAGCGCCTGTTCCGCTGTCTTCCGGCGGTGCGTCCGGCCGGTGGTGAGAAAAATCCCTCCGGCCCGTTACCCGGACGTGGTGGCGCTTCGACCAGGCATGAGGAGAGACTGAGATCGGATCGTCCCGGCGCGAGCCACGCGCCGCCGGCGTACAAGGAGGCATCCACCGTGCCGCATGTCCTGGTTCTCAACGCGTCGTACGAGCCCCTCGGCGTCGTACCGCTCCGCCGCGCGCTCGTCCTCGTCCTCGAGAACAAGGCCATCTGCCTCGAGGAGTCCGGCGCCTTCATGCACAGTGCCACCCGTGCCGTGCCGGCGCCCAGCGTCGTCCGCCTCAAGCGGTTCGTGCGGGTTCCCTACCGGGGGCCCGTTCCACTGACCCGCCGGGCGCTCTTCGCCAGGGACGGAGGGCGCTGCATGTACTGCGGTGCCGCCGCGACCAGCGTCGACCACGTCATTCCGCGCAGCCGCGGGGGCCAGCACGCCTGGGACAACGTGGTGGCGGCCTGCCGCCGCTGCAATCACGTCAAGGCCGACCGCCACCTGCCCGAGCTCGGCTGGCGGCTGCGCCACGCGCCCGCCCCGCCCAGCGGCCTGGCCTGGCGGATCATCGGGACCGGACACCGCGATCCGCGCTGGCTGCCCTACTTGCAACCGTTCGGCGCGGACGACGTGATGGCCCGGATCGATGGCGTTTCCGCCTGAGAACCCGGGCCTCTGTCGTCCCGGGGCTGGTCGCGGGGCAGGTCGCGGGGCGGGCCCGGAGGCCCGCCGCGCTACTCGGCCACGGCGTAGGCCTCCACCGACCACAGCGAGTAGCCGTACTGCGTGGCCCGGGCGTCGCCCTGCACCCTGATGAAGCGGGTGTCCTTCGCGTCCATCCGGACCGATTCGCGCCCGCCGCCGCCCTCCCGCACGGTCGCCGCCGTACGCCAGGTGCGGCCGTCCGCGGAGACCTGGACGCGATAGCGGGAGGCGTACGCGTCCTGCCAGTGCAGCACCACCTGGCCCAGCCTGACGGGCCGGGGCAACTCGGCCTGCCACCAGGCGCCGTCCTCCACGGGCGAGGACCAGCGCGTCCCGGGATCGCCGTCCGAGGCCGCCGATGCCGGGAAGTCCGGGGTCTCGTCGCCGGACGAGGAAGCCGTGGCCGTACGCGCCAGATCGGGGCCCGCGGTGCGCGGGTAGGCCCGCACGGTCAGCGTGCTCTCCTCGCCGCCGAAGCTCAGCGGCACCTCGTACTCGCCGGCCGGGGTGTCCGCGGGGACGGTGATGTCCACCGGGACATCCGTACGGGAACCGCGCGGCACCGTCGTCTGCTTCGGCACCGTCACCTTGATGCCCTTGGGCGCCTTCGCGGTCAGGGACCCCTTCACCTCGGCGGGGCGCCCGCCGGCCAGTCGCGCCTCGACACGCTGCGGAGCGCCGCCGATCACCGCGTCCGTCTCGCCGCGTACGAGATCGAGCCGGGCAGCCGGCTCGTCGCCGAACCACGGCACGAGCGCACGCACGGCCGCGGGGCCGAGGCCCGCACCCGCCACGACGGAGGGCGCGCCCGTGACACCCGGGGGCAGGGGCCCGGTGAGGACGGGGCGGGCTGCCGGGACGGTGACCCGGAGCGCGTCCGCCCGCAGGCCCGTCGCCGGTGTGTGCGTCCATCCGGCCGTCGACAGCGGGCCTAGGCCGCGCCAGCCCTCGCCCGGCACATGGGCCTCCAGGACCGCGCCCGCGGCCCCGCTGCCCGGCGCGGTCAGCGTGGTGACGGCCTGGACCGGGCGGGCACGGTCCAGGCGGACCGTGTAGGTGTTCGTGTCCCGGCTCACCGTGCCGGCATCGCGGTCGGTGCCGTTCCAGCCGTCGGCCTCCTTGCGGACCCGGTCCAGGAACGGGCCGAGCACGCCCTTGCCGATCGTCGCGCCGCTCGCCCCGATCTCCTTGCGCAGCGGCTCCAGCGCCAGCTGGGCCTTCCAGGCGGCCGCTCCGTCGCCGCGCGCCTGCGCCTGCAGGAGGTCGACGGCGAGTTCACCCGCACGGCCGTACCTGGCCAGCTGCTCGGTCCACGGGCGCACCTCGTCGTCCAGCCGCCCGTCCGCCGGGGTCCTCAGCTGCTGCGGGGCCCGGCGCATCACGGAGAACGCCGCCCGCAGCTCACGCGCCGCGTCGTCACGGGCCGTCGCGTCCGTCGTCGCACGGGATGCCCAGAACGCGGCGAACAGCGGTTGCAGATAGGCGGACTCGTCGCCCCCGAGCACCGATGCGGCGCTGTTGCCGGCCAGCGCGCGCAGCGCCGCCCGGGTGTCGGCGTCGGCGCCCGCCAGGTCGTCCATCGCCGCCTGCCAGGACTCCTGCGGCCGGTACCCCTTCGGGTTCCAGGCGAAGTCCGCGGCTGTGAAGAGCGGAATGCGGGAGGCCGACGACTGCTCCATCGCGTTGGCCAGCAGCGCCGCGGAGCCGCCGGCCACGGCCGGGTCCCGGCCGGTGTACGGACCGAGGAAGATCCGGTCCTGTGCGTAGTCGTTGACCGGGTAGTTGTCCATGGTGACCAGCGGATGGCGGAAGGCGGCCCGCGCGCCGGCCAGCTCACGCCCGGTGATGGTCTTCGGTACGACGCCGACCCCGGTCCAGGCCACCTGTACCCGGTCGTCCAAGTCGGCGGCGAGCGCGGTGCGGTAGTCGGTGGCGCCGTCCTGGTAGAACTCCGTCGGCATCACCGACAGCGGCTCCGCGCCCGGGTGGCGCTCGGCCAGATGCCGGGCGACCGCGCTCGCGACCCTCGCCTGGGCCTTGGCCGCCGCCCGCGGGCCGCTGCCGAACGTCTCCGCGTCCCGGTCGCAGTGCCACTCGCTGTAGCTCACGTCCTGGAACTGCAGCTGGAAGACCCGGACGCCCAGCGCCCACATCGCGTCGATCTTCCGTGTCAGCGCCTTGACGTCCGCGTCGGACGCCATGCACATCGCCTGTCCGGGGGAGACGGCCCAGCCGAGCGTCACATGCTCGGCTCGCGCCTTCTCGGCCAGCGCCCGGAAGTCCGCCCGGAGCCCGGCGGGATACGGGTCGCGCCAGCGGGCCTGCCGGTAGGGGTCGTCGCCGGCCGCGTAGAGATAGCGGTTCTGCTTCGTGCGTCCCATGAAGCCGAGCTGGGCGAGCCGCTCCTCGCGGGTCCACGGCTGCCCGTAGAACCCCTCGGCCATTCCGCGCACGGCGGTGCCCGGCCAGTCGCGGACCACGGCCGGGGCGACGGTGCCGTCGGTGATGAGCTGGCGCAGGGTCTGGACGCCGTGGAAGAGGCCGTCCTCGCCGATGCCGTCGAGAGCGACGGTGGAACGGCCCCGCACCTCGCCCACGGCGAGCCGGTAGCCGCCGGACGGAAGGTCGGCGCGCTCAGGTGCGCGAAGGTCCCGCAGTGCCTGACCGGCGCCCGTACCGCCCAGCCTGATCACCGGGCCGCGGCCCGGCAGGGCGTCGTGCACGGTCCGCACGCCGGCGTCGCCCAGGACCTTCCTGAGCTCGGCCACGGCATAGCGGTCCGCGTCCGCGTCGGCGAGGAGGGTGACCTCCGTGCCGAGGGACACGGCCCGGCCGGAGGCCTTGATCGCCTGGGGCCGTGGCCAGACGGAGGGCAGCTGTGTTCCGTCGGCGCGGTCGGGCGTGGTCGCGGCGGGTGTGCCGGGGACGACGGGGGCCGCGACCGCTGCCGGTGCGGCCGAGCCGAGCAGTCCGCCGATCACGGCGACGGCGACGGCCGTCGCACGCCTTCTGCGCCCGAACTGCACGCCGTTCTCCCTTCGTCCCGCCCGTGGGCTCCGAGCCCACCACCCGGGCGCGAGGGTGTCAATGCGCGTGGCCGTTGTGACGCATATGCCGGATGTGTCGCATGATGCGGTCGGCGCGCATCACCGAGAGGGGCGTCGAGTGGCCGAAAACAGCCCATACCCGACGTACGCGGGAACGGTATGTGACCCACGGCACGTTGGGCTCGTTGTCATAACGCCTACGTCACGTCCACGCCTGCTCCCGCGCCCGCTGGGTAGGCCTGCTGTGTCCTGTTGTCCACGGCCAGGAGGCCACCGTGCCCGCTTCCGCGCAGCTTCTGCTCTCCGCCCTCTCCAAACAGGTACCGAGCCCCACGGGTCCTGATCCGCTCACCGGTGATCCGCTGACCAGCGAACCGCCCCTGAGCGATGTCGTGCCCCTCATGATCAGCGAGCTGCCGCTCGCCGATGTCTCCCACCTCGTCGGCGAGCAAGGGTTCGCCGAAGACGCCCCGCTGACCAGCGAGCCACCGCTCGCCGATGCAACCCCGCTCACGAGCGAGCCACCGCTCGCCGCCGTCGCCCCTCTGACCAGCGAGCCGACAGCACCCGGCACCGCAGGGGGCATGGAGTCCCCAGGAGTCTGAATGGGCTTGTCCCGGCTCGCCGCACTGCACGGCGTCGCCACCTCCTTCTCCCCGTCCGCGGATGTCACGGTGTCCGTCCCCGACGACACGGTCAAGGCCGTGCTCGCCGCGCTGGGCGTCGACGCCGCCACTCCCGCGGGGGTGGGGAGATCACTCGTCGCCGCCGAATCGGCAGCGGCCTCCCGCCTGCTCCCGCCGACGGTGGTGACCTGGGCCGGGGAGCCGCTGCCGCCCGCCCTGGCCGCGCTGCCGCCCGGCGTGACCCTGACGATCGAGCCCGAGAGCGAACCGGGAAGCACGGAGGCGCCGCCCCCGCTGCGGATGAAGGTCCCGGCGGCCGTCGCGGCACCCCGGGCCGGGAACGCGCCGCGCACGCCCTCCTGGTGGAGCGAACCGCCCCTGGGCGTCCACCGGCTGACCGTCCGTGCCCCGGACCACCGCTACGCCACGGCCACGCTCGTCGTCGCACCCGACCGCGTACCCCAGCCGCCCGCCCGCACGCACGGCTTCCTCGTCCAGCTCTACTCCCTGCTCTCCGCCCGGTCCTGGGGCATGGGCGACCTGGCGGACCTGGCCGACCTCGCCGCCTGGTCGGGACGGACCCTGCAGGCCGGCTTCGTCCAGGTCAACCCGCTGCACGCCGCCGTGCCCGGCAGGCCCACCGACCCGTCCCCCTACCGCCCCTCCTCGCGGCGCTTCCCCGACCCCGTCCACCTGCACATCGAGTCGGTGCCGGAGTACGGGCACGTATCGGAGCGGGCGACGCTGGACGACCTGCGCCAGGACGCCGCGTCACTCTGCGAGGCCGTCCTGAACAAGGGGGCGCTCATCGACCGTGACGCCGTCTGGGAGCTCAAGAAGCAGGCACTGGAGCTCATCGTCCAGGTCCCGCTGACCCCCGGCCGCCGCGCCGCCTACTGCGACTTCCTGGCCGAGCAGGGGCAGGCCCTGGAGGACCACGCCCTGTGGTGCGCCCTGGCCGAGGTGCACGGCTCGAACTGGCGCGGCTGGCCCGAGGGGCTCCGCGACCCGCGCTCCCCGCAGAGCGCCCGCGCCCGCACCGATCTCCTGGAGCGGGTCGACTTCCACTGCCGGCTCGCCTGGCTGACGGACACCCAGCTCGCCGCGGCCCAGAGCGCCGCGCGGGACTCCGGGATGGCCGTCGGGATCGTCCACGACCTCGCGGTCGGCGTCCACCCCGACGGGGCCGACGCCTGGGCCCAGCAGGACGCCTTCGCGCACGGCATGTCCGTCGGAGCGCCCCCGGACGCCTTCAACGCGCACGGCCAGGACTGGGGGCTGCCACCCTGGCGCCCCGACGCGCTCGCCGCATCCGGCTACGCCCCCTACCGCGGCCTCCTGCGCGGCCTCCTCGCTCATGCGGGCGCCCTGCGCATCGACCACGTCATGGGCCTGTTCCGGCTCTGGTGGGTGCCCGAGGGCAGCCCGCCCACCGAGGGCACCTATGTCAGCCATGACGCCGAGGCGATGCTCGCCGTTCTCGTCCTGGAAGCGCACCGCGCGGGTGCCGTCGTCATAGGGGAGGACCTGGGCACCGTCGAGCCCGGAGTGCGCGAGGCGCTCGCCCGGCGCGGGGTGCTCGGCACGTCCGTGCTCTGGTTCGAGCGCGACTGGGACGGCACCAGGCGCCCGCTGCCCCCCGAGCGCTGGCGCCGGGACTGCGTGGCCACCGCCACCACCCACGACCTGCCCTCCACCGCCGCCCGGCTGACGGGTGAGCACGTGACGCTGCGCCACCGGCTGGGGCTGCTCACCCGCCCCCTGGAGCAGGAGCTGGCCGAGGACGCCACGGACACCGCCGAGTGGCTGGCCTATCTGGCGAGGCTCCGGCTGCTGCCCGAGGGCGACGGCGACGAGGAGGCCGCCGTGCGCGCCGTCCACCGCTTCCTGCTGCTCACCCCGGCCCGGATGGCAGGGGTCTGGCTCCCGGACACCGTGGGCGACCGCCGCCCGCAGAATCTCCCCGGCACCTGGGACCAGTACCCCAACTGGCGCCTGCCCATCGCCGATGCGGAGGGCCATCCGGTCACCCTGGAGGAGATCGCCGCATCACCCCGGCTGCACAGGCTGATGGAGGTTCTGAGACCTGGCGCGGACCGGCCGTAGGGCCTGTACGGCACCCCCGGGCGCGCGCCGCTCGCAGGCGTTCGCTACGTTTGCACCGTGGACAAGAAGAACGCTATGCGCGCCGGCGCCGTCGCGGCCGGTACGACGCTGATGATGCTGCTCATGTCGTCCCCCGCGCTCGCTCTCACCCGCGACGACGGTGACGACCCGGGTACGGGGCTGAACGTGATGGAGACCCTCGGTCTCTTCGTCGCGGCGCCCATCGTCCTGTTCCTGGCGATCGTGGGCCTCGTCATGGTCCTCGACAAGTCCAAGAAGCAGGCCTAGCACCTCTCGCCACTCCGCTCTTCACGGGTGCGCCGCCGGTACGCAGTACCGCGCGGCGCACCCGCATGTCCGGATCCCGGTAGGTTTCGGCCATGACCGAGTGGGACGTCAAGAAGCTCCGCATCCTGCGTACCCTGCGCGACCGGGGCACGGTGACGGCGACGGCCGAGGCTCTCCTGATGACCCCGTCGGCCGTCTCGCAGCAGCTCACGAACCTGGCCAAGCAGCTCGGCGTCCCCCTGCTGGAGGCACAGGGCCGCCGCGTCCGGCTCACCGACGCCGCGCACCTCGTGCTGCGCCATGCCGAAGCGGTCTTCGCCCAGCTGGAGCAGGCCGACGCCGAGCTGACGGGCTATCTGCGCGGTGAGGCGGGCCAGGTGCGGGTCGGCGCCTTCTCGACGGCTGTCCCCGCCCTCGTCGTACCGGCCGTCCGGCTCCTGGCCGCCGACCGCCGGCCCTCGCCCCAGGTCCGCGTACGGGAGGCGGAGGCGGCACAGGCGTACGAGCTGCTCTCTGCGGGCGAGGTGGACCTCGCGCTCTCCCTGGCGGCGCACGCCCCCACGGCCCGCGACCCCCGCTTCACCCTCGTTCCGCTGCTGGCCGACCCGCTGGACGTGGCACTGCCCGCGGACCACCCCCTCGCCCGGACCCCGGGCCTGCGCCTGGCGGACCTCGCCGCCGAGCCCTGGATCTTCGGCGGTTCGGGCCCCTGGTCGCAGATCACGACGGCCGCCTGCGAAGCGGCCGGCTTCGTCCCCGAACAGGCACACAGCGCGTCCGGCTGGACCGCGATCCTCGCCATGGTGGAGGCGGGCATGGGCGTCGCGCTGATTCCCCGCATGGCGTCGGCCGCCGACCGGCCGCGCGAGGGTGTGGCCATGCGGGTCCTGGACGCCGACCGGCCACGCCGCCATGTGGTGGCGGCGGTACGGCAGGGGGCCGAGCGGGGGCCGGCGGTGGCACGGGTACTGGCAGCGCTGGAGCAGATCGCTGTTAAGCAGAACTGAACGAACTGTACGAAAACTTTCGATGGACCTGATGGGTCTCCCCGTACGAGAGTCGTCGCATGAACTTCGACGCGAACGAGAGCACATTCCAGGACACCGACCCCCACGCCAATGACGCGGCCCCCTACGGCGGCGGCGACCCGTACGCCGACTACCGCACCGCCACCGGCCTCGCGTTCACCGACCTCGTCGACCTCGCGGACCGCCGCCTCGGCGCGGGCGTGATCGCCGCCAACGACGAGTTCTTCGCCGAGCGCGAGAACCTCCTGATCCGTGAACCCGCCGTCTTCGACCCCGAGCGCTTCGGCCACAAGGGCAAGATCATGGACGGCTGGGAGACCCGCCGCCGCCGTGGAGCGGACGCGGACCACCCCTTCCCCGCCCCCGGGGAGCACGACTGGGCGATCGTCCGCCTGGGCGCCCCCGGCATCATCCGCGGCATCGTCGTCGACACGGCCCACTTCCGCGGCAACTACCCGCAGCGCGTCTCGGTCCAGGCGACGGCCGTCGAAGGTGCCCCGAGCCCCGAGCAGCTCCTCGCCGACGACGTGAAGTGGGAGGAGATCGTCCCGCAGACCCCCGTGCGCGGCCACGCGGCCAACGCCTTCGAGATCACCGGCGACCGGCGCTACACCCACGTCCGCCTCTGCCAGCACCCCGACGGCGGCATCGCCCGCCTCCGCGTCCACGGCGAGGTCGTCCCCGACCCGGCCTGGCTCGCCGCGCTGGGCACGGTCGACCTGCTCTCGATCCTCAACGGCGGTACGTACGAGGACGCCTCCGACCGCTTCTACTCCTCACCGGCCCAGATCATCCTGCCCGGCACCTCCCGCAAGATGGACGACGGCTGGGAGAACCGCCGCCGCCGGGTCCGCGACACGAACGACTGGGTACGCTTCCGGCTTCCCGCCCAGGGCGCGGTGCGCGCGGTCGAGATCGACACGGCCTGCCTCAAGGGCAACGCGGCCGGCTGGATCGCCCTCCACGGCCGGGACGGCGACACGGGCGAGTGGTTCGAGATCCTCCCGCGCACCCGGCTCCAGCCGGACACCCTGCACCGCTTCGTCCTGGACACCGAGGCCGTGGTCACCCACGTCCGCCTCGACACCTTCCCCGACGGCGGCGTGGCCCGGATGCGCCTGCACGGCACGCCGACGGAAGCGGGAGCGGCCGAACTGGCCCGCCGCTACGAGGAGTCGGCCGGCTGACGGCTGCGCCCCCGGCTCCCTCTCCCCCCCGACCCCGCCCGGCGGACGGCTGCGCAACAGCGCCTGCCCGCCGGGCGGTTTCCACCGCCTACGCGGTCGCTGCCGCCGAGTCGGCAGCCTGAGCCCTGAGCGCGCGCTCGACGCCCGCCCTGGACTCCGACATCAGCCGGCGCAGCGCCGCGCTCGGCCCGGCCGAGTCCAGCCAGGCGTCCGTGGCGTCCAGCGTTGCCCCGGAGACCTGGAGGGACGGGTACAGACCGACCGCGATCTGCTGGGCCATCTCGTGGCTGCGCGAGTCCCAGACGTCCTTCACCGCGGCGAAGAACTTCTCCGTGTACGGGGCGAGCAGCTCACGCTGGTCGGTCTGGACGAAACCGCCGATGACCGCCTCCTGGAGGGAGTTCGGCAGCTTGTCGGACTCGACGACCGAGGCCCACGCCTCGGCCTTCGTCTCCGCGGACGGCTGCGCCGCACGTGCGGTCGCCGCGTGGCGCTCACCCGCCGCCGTCCTGTCGCGCTCGTACTCGGCGGCGATCTCCTCCTCGTCCAGGAGGCCCGTCGCGGCGAGCCGCTGCACGAACGCCCAGCGCAGCTCCGTGTCGACGGCCAGGCCCTCGATGTCCTCCGTGCCGTCCAGCAGGGACTGCAGCAGGTCGAGCTGCTGGGGGTTGCGGGCCGTGGCCGCGAACGCGCGGGCCCAGGCCAGCTGGTGGTCGCTGCCCGGCTCCGCCGCGCGCAGGTGCGCGAGCGTCGCCTCGGTCCACTGGGTCAGACCCGCCTCGCGCCACTCTGGCGCCGCGTACAGGTCCAGCGCCAGCTTCACCTGGCGGTGCAGCGACTGGACGACGCCGATGTCCGTCTCCTTGCTGATCCCGGAGAGGACCAGCGCCAGGTAGTCGCGCGTCGCCAGCTCGCCGTCCCGCGTCATGTCCCAGGCGGAGGCCCAGCTCAGGGCGCGGGGAAGGGACTCGGCGAAGTCGCCCAGGTGCTCCGTGACGACGGCCAGCGACTCCTCGTCGAGGCGGACCTTCGCGTACGACAGGTCGTCGTCGTTGAGCAGGACGACCGCCGGGCGTGCCGTGCCCGCCGGGAACGGCACGGTCGTGCGCTCGCCGTCCACGTCCAGCTCGATCCGGTTCGTACGGACCAGCTTCCCGGCCTCGTCGAGGTCGTAGCAGCCGATCGCGATCCGGTGCGGACGCAGCGTCGGCTCGCCCTTCGCACCGACGGGGAGGGCGGGGGCCTCCTGGAGAACGGTGAAGGAGGAGACGTGGCCGTTCGCGTCCGTCTCGATCTCCGGGCGCAGGATGTTGATGCCGGCCGTCTCCAGCCACGCCTTCGACCAGGTCTTCAGGTCACGGCCGGAGGTCTCCTCCAGCGCGCCCAGCAGGTCGGACAGGCGCGTGTTCCCGAAGGCGTGCGCCTTGAAGTACGCCTGGACGCCCTTGAAGAACGCGTCCTTGCCGACGTACGCCACGAGCTGCTTCAGGACCGAGGCGCCCTTCGCGTACGTGATCCCGTCGAAGTTCACCAGGACGTCGTCGAGGTCCCGGATGTCCGCCATGATCGGGTGCGTCGAGGGCAGCTGGTCCTGGCGGTACGCCCACGTCTTCATGGAGTTGGCGAACGTGGTCCAGGAGTGCGGCCACTTCGATCCCTCGGCGTCCGCCTGGCACGCGATGGAGGTGTACGTGGCGAACGACTCGTTCAGCCAGAGGTCGTTCCACCACTCCATGGTGACCAGGTCGCCGAACCACATGTGGGCCAGCTCGTGGAGGATCGTCTCGGCGCGCGTCTCGTACGCCGCGTCCGTGACCTTCGAACGGAACACGTACTGGTCGCGGATGGTGACCGCGCCCGCGTTCTCCATCGCGCCGGCGTTGAACTCCGGGACGAAGAGCTGGTCGTATTTGGCGAACGGGTACGCGTAGTCGAACTTCTCCTGGAACCAGTCGAAGCCCTGCCGCGTGACCGCGAAGATGTCGTCCGCGTCGAGGTACTCGGCGAGCGACGGACGGCAGTAGATGCCGAGCGGCACCGACTGGCCGTCCTTCTCGTAGCTGCTGTGCACCGCGTGGTACGGGCCGGCGATCAGGGCCGTGATGTACGTGGAGATACGCGGCGTCGGCTCGAAGGACCAGACGTCGTCCTTGGGCTCCGGCGTCGGTGAGTTGGAGATCACGGTCCAGCCGGACGGCGCCTTCACGGTGAAGGTGAACGTCGCCTTCAGGTCGGGCTGCTCGAAGCTGGCGAACACCCGGCGGGCGTCCGGCACCTCGAACTGGGTGTAGAGGTAGGCCTGCTCGTCGACCGGGTCGACGAACCGGTGCAGTCCCTCACCGGTGTTCGTGTACGAGCAGTCGGCGACGACCTTCAGCTCGTTGGAACCCGCCTGCAGGTGCTTCAGCGCGATCCGGGAGTCGCGGAAGACGGCGGCGACATCCAGCGCCTTGCCGTTCAGAACGACATCGTGCACGGCCGGGGCGACCAGGTCGATGAAGGTCTCCGCGCCGGCTTCGGCGGAGTCGAAGCGCACGGTGGTGACGGACCGGTAGGAGCCGCCCTCCTGCGCTCCGGAGAGGTCGAGATCGATCTCGTACGCGTCCACGGTCAGCAGGCGCGCCCGCTCCTGTGCCTCTTCGCGGGTCAGATTCGTGCCAGGCACGCGGTCATCTCCTTGATATGCGATGTTTTTGGCCATCCTTCCACGTGGGGTACGCGCAGCGCGATGTCCGTTTTCCGCCGGACCGGTGGAGGCGTTCGGGCCACCCTCGGAGCATGACCACCTATGAGGCACGACCGATCGCCCCCACCGCCCTCGACGACCTCCGCAAGACCGACGACGCGGACCGGCCCTGCGTCCCGTACACGGCGCAGGAGGGCGGCGAACCGCTGCGCTGCTGCCTGCGCGCCGCCGGGCCGGGGGAGCGGATCGCCCTCGTCTCGTACGCCCCGCTGAGGCGCTGGGCGGCGGAGACCTGGGCCCGGCCGGGGGCGTACGACGAGCAGGGCCCGGTCTTCATCCACGCCGAGGAGTGCGAGGGGCCGGCGGCGGACCCGGACGGCTACCCGTTCTCGCGGGCGGGCTCGCTGCGCACGGTCCGCCGCTACGACGCGGACGGCGCGATCGTGGGCGGCCGCCTGCTGGAGATCCCGGCCGACGAGGAGCGTGGCTACGACGAGGCCCTCGCGGAAGCCTTCGCCGACCCGGAGGTGGCGCTGGTGCACGTGCGGGCCGTGGAGTACGGCTGCTTCCACTTCGAGGTGCGACGCGGGTAGTACCCGCACCTTGCTGCTCCGGTAGCCAGCTAGTTCCTACCCTTGGTAGGATAGAGGGCATGAAGATCAGTGTGAGCTTGCCGCAGGAGGATGTCGCCTTCGTCGACGAGTACGCCGCGAAGACCGAGGCGGATTCCCGGTCGGCGGTGATACACGCCGCCATCGAGCTGCTGCGTTCCGCCAACCTGGAGGCCGATTACGAGGCCGCCTTCGCCGAGTGGGACGCGAGCGAGGACGCCGTGTTCTGGGACCGGTTCTCGGGGGACGGGATCGCCGATGAAACGCGGTGACATCTATTTGGTCGACTACGAGCCCGTCCGCGGCAGTGAGGTCAACAAGGCCCGCCCCTCGGTGATCATCTCCAACGACGGAGCGAACGCCGTGGTGGCGCGAACGGGGCGAGGAGTGGTCACCGTCGTACCACTGACCTCGAACGTTGCTCGGATCTATCCCTTCCAGGTGCTGTTGCAGGCCGGGGAGACAGGTTTGACGAAGGACTCCAAGGTGCAGTGCGAGCAGGTACGCGCGATGGCTGAGGAGCGGTTCGTACGGCAGGTCGGCACCGTTCCCCGTCAGCGCATGACGGATATCGACGCGGCTCTGCGGCGGCACCTCGCCCTCTGAGGCATGCGAAAGGGCGGCCCCCGGACACCGGGGGCCGCCCTTTCACGAGTGGGAGGGTCAGCCCTTGAGCTCCGCCGCCACCAGCTCCGCGATCTGCACCGCGTTCAGCGCCGCGCCCTTGCGCAGGTTGTCGTTGGAGACGAAGAGCGCGAGACCGTGCTCGACGGTCTCGTCGACCCGGATGCGGCCCACGTACGAGGCGTCCTGGCCGGCCGCCTGGAGCGGGGTCGGGATCTCCGAGAGCTCGACACCCTCGGCGTCCTTCAGCAGCTCGTAGGCGCGCTCGACGCTGATCGGACGGGTGAAGCGGGCATTGATCTGCAGGGAGTGGCCGGAGAAGACCGGGACCCGGACGCAGGTGCCGGACACCTTGAGCTCCGGGATCTCCAGGATCTTGCGGGACTCGTTGCGGAGCTTCTGCTCCTCGTCCGTCTCGAACGAACCGTCGTCGACGATCGAGCCGGCCAGCGGCAGCACGTTGAAGGCGATCGGACGCTTGTAGACACCCGGCTCGGGGAAGTCGACCGCGCCGCCGTCGTGCGTGAGCTTGTCCGCGTCGGCGGCGACCTTGGACACCTGGCCGTGCAGCTCCGCGACACCGGCGACGCCGGAACCCGACACCGCCTGGTACGTGGCGACGGTCAGCGTCTCCAGACCTGCCTCCGTGTGCAGCGGGCGCAGCACGGGCATGGCGGCCATCGTCGTGCAGTTCGGGTTGGCGATGATGCCCTTGGGGCGGTTGCCGATCGCGTGCGCGTTGACCTCGGAGACCACCAGCGGTACCTCCGGGTCCTTGCGCCAGGCGGAGGAGTTGTCGATCACGACGGCACCCTGGGCGGCGACCTTCTCGGCCAGGGCCTTCGACGTCGCGCCGCCCGCGGAGAACAGCACGATGTCCAGACCCGTGTAATCGGCCGTGGAGGCGTCCTCGACGGTGATGTCCGTGCCCTCGTACGTGATCGTGGAGCCCGCGGAGCGGGCGGAGGCGAAGAGCCGCAGTTCGGCGACGGGGAACTTCCGCTCGGCCAGGATCCTGCGCATGACTGTGCCGACCTGACCGGTGGCGCCGACGATTCCGACCTTCACAGGGACTCCTTCAAACGTACGAACGGGCACGGTTGCCGCTCCATGATGCGTATGTCCACGGCTTCCTTGTCCAATCCATTGTCCGGCAGGCGGACGGCGACGTCCCGGGCGAACGTTCTGGCGCGCTCCCGCGTCAGAGGGGAAACACATTCAGGGGGAGGAACTCCTTGCTGGGAAGGAAGGCGGCCGGTGCGGGGGACGACCCCCTGGGCCCGGCACAGGTGAACCGCGTCAGGGCGGTTCTTTCTCTGGGCGGAGTTCCGTACTCCGACCTGCAGGACGGTGTGCAGCAGATACGGCTGCGCCTCCTGGAGCGCTCGGCGAGCGGCCGGGAAGCCCCCCGGGAGATCGGCGCCTGGGCGGCCGTGGTCGCCTCGAACCTGGCCGCCGACTGGCACCGGAGCAGGAACCGACAGGAACGGGTCGGCGCCCGGCTCGCCGCGCTGAGCCCGGCCGATTCCGGGACCGAGGGCGGTCAGGAGGCCCGCCTGCTGGCTCTCACGGTGGCCGAGGGGCTGGACGAACTGCCGGCACCGCAGCGCCAGGCCCTGGTCCTGCGGTTCTACGCGGACCTCTCGGTACCGCAGATCGCGGCGGAGCTGGGCATCCCCGAGGGAACGGTCAAGAGCCGCCTGCACGTGGCGGCCCGAGCGATGCGCGAGCGGCTCGCGCGGGTTCACGCGGACGAGGTGGTGTGACGATGGACACGGACGGGTCCGACGAGCTGATGGCCGTACTGCTGGGGCAGTCCGCGCCCGACCCGGGCGACGCACCGGCCGCTGCGCGGTACGACGCCGCGAGGCGTGACATGACGGAGCTCCGCGAGCAGCTGCACCTCATCGGGGACCGGCTGGCCGCCCCGGACGGCGCACAGGGCACCCTCACGCCTTCGCGTCCCCGGTGGGTGCGGAAGGGGCCCCTCGCGCTCGCCGCCTCTGTGGTGATCGCCGCGGGCCTGGCCGGCACCGGAATCCTCTGGTCGGTCGCCCAGCCGTCCGGGGAGCACGGCGACGCCAAACTGGGCCGGGAGGGAATGATGGCCTGCGCGCGGGTCGTCGCGGACGGCACGGTCAGCCGGAAGGAACGGGTCGGCGGCCTCGTACGGGTCGTACTGACCGTCGACCGGTACCTCAAACCGGACCGGGGGCCGCGGGAGACCTCGTTCGTCGTCCCGGGCGAGGAGGCGGACTACTTCCGGCCGGGCAGGCCCATGGTCGTGATCGTCTCGCGCTTCCCGGGCGAGCCGGTGGATTCCTTCACCGGTGAGGACCGGGCCACCGCCTGGCAGTGGATGTCGGCCGCGCTGCCCGCCTCGCGCACCCTGGAATGCACGGACCCCGGATGACGCACAGCGGGGCGGGAGCTCCCGGAAGAGCGCCCGCCCCGCTGCTCAGGTACTTCAGACCGTTACGGCGTGACCTTCTCGATCACGACGCTGCCGGTGCCCGCCGCGGTGCCGCGGGAGTTCACCAGGTGTACCTCGCCGAAGAACTGACGGCCCTCGGGAGCCGCTCCGGCGACCACGACCTCGGCGCCGACCTGCGCGGACGCGCCGTTGGCCAGGGTCACGACCTTCGACTCGTCGACGTTGATCGCGCCGAGCGACGGTGCGTAGTACACATCGCGGTAGTCGTACTCGGTGGTCCCGGCCGGGACCGCGTAGCCGTCGATGACGACGGTGTAGGTACCGGCGGCCGGCTTCACCAGGCTGACCGACTCCTCCGAGCCGGCCGTCGTGGACGCACCGACCTCCGTGTCGCCGTTGTAGACGTACAGGTCGATGTCGGCGTTGGCGTCCGAGGTGCCACCGATGGCGAAGTCGAGCTTCTCGACGCCCTCACCGATGGTGACCGTGGTCTCGTACGTCTCACCTGTGGAGATCGACGGACGCTCGACCTTGGCCGAACCCAGCGAGCCGCCCTTGAGCGAGCCCTCGAGGTCACCGGCGTTGTTGGTGACCTTCCAGTCCACCGCGGCCGGGGTGCCGATCTTCGCCTCGGCGATGGTCTTCACCGCCGGGTCGAAGGACGCGCCGAGCAGCGAGACATCCAGCTTGTACGGGTTGTCCAGCAGCGGCGACGTACGACGGGACTCGACCTCGATCTCCCAGACGCCGGGCTGCGGGGCCTTGTAGGACCGCGTGTCCGGACGGCAGGTGTTGGCCGGGTTCTCGTAGTTCGGGTAGCAGAAGATCGTGGAGCTGTCCTCCACCGCGACCCCGTAGGGGTGGATGGAGATGAACCGCGTCTGGCTGCCCGAGCGCAGGGCGCTCATCGCGACCTCGAGCGTCTCCGCACCCTCGGGGACGTTCACGAAGTACGACGTGGTGCCGTTGCGCTGCACCGAGCCGGTCGTCGAGAACGCGTAACCCGGCTTCACCAGGTCCTTGGAAACGATGACGGTGGCCAGAATCTGCTGGTCGACACCGACGGTCTTGGCGTCGTCCACCTGCAGGATCGCGCTGTGCACACCGGCGGTGCCGGGCTTCGCCTCGACCTTGACGGTCACGGGCTTGCCGAGCGGCAGCGAGACGGTGCTCGAACCGGCCAGCTTGAAGGTGCCGTCGTTGTTCTTCCACGACAGCTTGTGCGCGACGGCGCGGTCCGGACCCGTGGTGCGGGTGACGGTGACGTCGTACGACTTCTTCTGGCCGGCCTTCAGGCCGCCCTCACGGTCGTACAGGCCGGTGCCGAAGCCCGGGGTCTTCAGCGCGAAGTCGATCGCGGTGTCGACCGGGGCCTTGACCGAGAACTCGTGCGCCGGGGCGCCCTGCTTCTCGATCTGCTTCCAGGCACCGACGATGTTGATCAGACCGGCACCCTGGGCGTGCGCGGGCACGCCGTCGATGTGGGTGGCGGTGCTGGTCAGCGCGGTGCGCAGGTCGGCCGGGGGCAGTTCGATGTTCTTCTGCTTCGCGGCGGACAGGAGCAGCGCCGTGGCGCCCGCGGCCTGCGGCGAGGACATCGAGGTGCCCTGCAGCATGGAGTAACCGGCGGGCAGCGTGTAACCCGCCTCCTTGACCGGACCGCCGGGGAACCAGGTCTGGGTGGTGTTGATGGACGCACCCGGAGCGGTCAGGATCGGCGCGAAGCCGCCGTCCTCACGCGGACCGCGCGAGGAGAAGGGCAGCATGTCGTACTTCTTGGTGACGTTCGAGCCGTAGTTCGCGGCCCAGGTCTCCTTGGAGATGGACGCGCCGACCGAGATGACGTGGTCGGCGAGGCCGGGGTCACCGATCGTGTTGACACCCGGGCCCTCGTTGCCGGCCGAGATGACCAGCTGGACGCCGTAGATGTCGATGAGCCGCTTGTAGAGCTCGGCGCGCGCGTTGTTGCCGTCGTTGAGCGGCGGCAGGCCGCCGATCGACATGTTGACGACGTCGACACCGCGGTTCACGACGAGGTCGATCATGCCCTCGGTCAGCGCGATGTTGGTGCAGCCGCCGGACCAGGTGCAGGCACGCGAGGAGACGACCTTGGCGCCGGGCGCCGCGCCGTTCATCTTGCCGCCGAACAGGCCGTTGGCCGCGGTGATGCCCGCGACGTGCGTGCCGTGCTCGCTCTCGATGACGCCGATGTTGACGTAGTCGGCCTTGGTGCCGGCCGCGTCGAAGACGACGTCCTTGCGGGTCTCGACGACGAACGGGATGCGCTCGACGATCTGCGTCGCCGGGTTGTCCGTACCGAAGTAGCCGACCTGGTGCTTGTCCTTGTACGGCTGGAGCACGGCGTCGTTGGCGAAGTTCGCGTCGTCGTTCAGGTCGACGCGGACGGTACCGGCGGTCGGGTCGTAGAGCACGGCCCACTTGTCGGTGGTGTCGCCGTCCCGGTTCAGGTCCCCGGCCATGTCGCCACCCAGGGTGGCGGCCTCGGAGAAGATCTGGATCTTGTAGGACCCCTCCGGCGCCGAGTAGGTGCGGCCGCCGATGGTGAACGTCGGACCCGCCACGGCCGCGGTCATCCGCAGCCAGGTGCGGTCGCCGTCGCTCACGGGGTCGGTGGCGGTCACCCAGTCGACGATCTTGCGCTCGCCGGTGGTGGTCTTCTGCAGCGCCGGGTGCGCGATGTCGACACCGGAGTCCAGGACACCGATGGTGATACCGCGGCCGTCGGCCTTCGGGTGCTGCTGGACGAAGTCGACCGCGCCCGTCTCGAAGGACGGGTTGTACGGGTTCTTCGCCGGCGTGTTCTTGCCGGGCGCCGGGTAACTGCCCGTGGACTTCGTCTGCTTCGCACCGGCGGCCCGGTCGCCCGTGGGCGTCGGGTCGTCGAGCTTGATCTCCTGCTTGAGATCGATGCCGTACACCGAGGACAGCTTCTGGGCCGCCTTGATGGTGGCCTCGGCCGTCGCGGTCGGCACGGTGGCCCGGACATAGCCGAGCTTGTCGTACGTCTGCCCCAGCACGGACCCCTTGACGGCGTCCAGTTGCTCGGTGACCTGCTCGGTCGCACCGGGGGCGGTGGCGACCATCATCGTGATGTTCTTCTCGCCCTTGGCCTCGGCCTTCGCCAGCACATCGGCGTCGGCCTCACCGAGCTTGTCGCCCTTGTCGCTGGTGGCGGCGGGCTTCACCGGAGTGGTCACCGGGGCGTCGGCGGCGAAGACCGGGGCGGCGCCGGAGGCGGCCAGTGCGGCCACCAGACCGGCAGCGGCTGCGATGCGCGCCGCGCGTCTCGCCCCGGGTATGGAGCTGGGGGATTCCTTGGTCATCAGCATCCCTGTAGGTGAAAGAAAGAGAGAGTCCGGAATTCGGTACCGGATGACCGCTCAGCCTTTCCTAAAAGGCAGGGGTTTGTGGAGACTTGGCGGCGGCGAGTAGTGGACATGGCGTACATTCGCCACCGGTGCTGATGCGTCATGTGGGACGAAAAGGGTGAATATTCCGCTCATCGCGGCAGGACCACCACGTACGCGGCCGGTTCACGGTCGTCCGCCGCCATCAGGGCCGTACGCACCACCACCGCCTGCTGCGCCATCCTCTCGCGCAGCTTCTTCGCCGTGACGCGGACGACGGTCACCCCGAGCCCCTCCAGGTGCTCCCGTTCCGCGGTGTACGTGATGTGCTCCTGGCGGGGGCTGCGGGTGCCGAGTTCGAGCGCGACGGCCTGGTCCGGCCAGTACGCGTCCACCCCGCCCAGGAACGTGCCGCCCCGCAGGTACAGATCCACGTTCCACACCGGCTCCGGCAGACCGTAGCTGCGCACCATCTCGTACAGCCGGTCCTCCGCCACCGCCCTGCCCTCCATGAGCAGCGCGTCGACGGCCTCCACCACATGGGGCCTGCCCAGCAGCTTGGCCGCACTCAACTCCCGTACGACCGTGGCGGGTTCGCAGTGCCCTTCGCGGACCGCCTCCGTCAGCATCCGGCGCACCGTGGGAGCATCCGTGAGCCCGGCCACCGCATCCGCCAGGGCCCGCTCCACCGGGGCCACGGGCACTCCGAGCCGCCGGTCGGGCGCGGGCAGCGAGGCCGCCCGCTTCACATCGACGAACCGGGTGGAGCGCAGCCGCCTCGTGCGTGGCACCAGCACATCGATCCGGTGGAGAGCGATCATCGGCGGGGCCGACGCGAAGCCGTGCAGGGCCAGCGCCGCCAGCCCGGTGACCATCGCCTCGCCGTACCCCGGCCCGGACTGGGCCGGCACCGTCCGCCGCGCGGAGACCGGTGGCCGGCCGGCGTACAACAGGGCGCCGTGCACGCGCTCCTGGCTCGTGGGCGGGCCCGGGTGCAGGAGGTACACGCCGGGCAGCAACTGCTGCCACGGCCCGCCCGGCAGGCACTGCGCGGCGGTCTGGGCGGCGGACACACCCTGGGCGCGCAACTGCGCGGCGGACTGCACGCGTTGCCGCACATCGTGAAGGGGACGGGGGGACAGCGGGGTGTTCTGGGTCATGCCCCGGAGGTTCCCGCACCTCTCAGGAGCACCAACCTCTGTTACAAGGCCGTCGGCATTTCGGGACAACGCCGTCCTAAAGTACGGCAGTTCGACTGCCGAAAAGAGCGGGCACGCCGGGGATTGTGCGACGGCCGCCCCGCACGGATGTACGGGGCGGCCGGGTCACCGATCAGACCGCGGCGTCGCACTCCTGGCCGCGCAGCGCCCGCGCCAGGTCGTCCCGGGCCTCCAGGACCAGCCGCCGCAGCGCCGGGGCCGCGTCCGGGCGGGAGGTCAGCCACGCGTCCGTCGCCGCCAGCGTCGCGGGGTCGTCCTGCAGCCCCGGGAACAGGCCCTTGACGACATCCATGCCGATCTGGATGGACCGCTCGGCCCACACCCGTTCGATCGCCTCGAAGTACGAGGCCGTGTACGGCGCCAGCAGCTCGCGCTGCGAGGGCTGCACGAAGCCCGCGATCGTCGCCCCGGCGAGCGCGTTGGACAGCTTGTCCGACTCCACGACCGCCGCCCACGCCTGGGCCTTGACCGCGTCCGAGGGGCGCGACGCCAGGCACCGCACGTGGTGGCGCTTGCCGGACGCCGTGTCGTCGCGGGTCAGTTCGGCGTCGATGGCCGGCTCGTTGGCCACCCCGTGCGAAGCCAGCGGCGACAGGAAGGCCCAGCGCAGCTCCTGGTCGACATCCAGGCCCTCGATCACGGCCGTGCCGTCCAGCAGGCCCGTCAGCAGCTGGAAGTCCGCCTCCGAGGTGGCGACCGCCGCGAAGAACCGCGCCCAGGTCAGCTGGTGCTGACCACCCGGCTCCGCGAGGCGCAGCTCCCGCAGCGCGCCCTCGGCCAGCGCCCGGCCGCCCTCCTCGCGCCACGCCGGCGCGGCGTAGTGCACGAGCGCGGACTGGGCCCAGGCGTGCAGCATCTGGAGCACGCCGATGTCCGACTCCCGGCCGGCGAACGCCAGGACCAGGGAGACGAAGTCGCGAGCGGGCAGCAGTGCGTCCCGGGTCAGGTTCCACAGCGCGGACCAGCACAGCGCGCGGGCCAGCGGGTCGGTGATGTCGCCCAGGTGGTCCCGCAGGGTGGCGAGGGATCCCTCGTCGAAGCGGACCTTGCAGTAGGTGAGGTCGTCGTCGTTGACCAGGACGAGGTCGGGCTTCTCGGCCCCGGCCAGCTCCGTGACCACGGTGTGCGGCCCGGCGACATCCACCTCGGCACGCGCGTACCGCACCAGGTCACCCTCGGGGGTGCGGCGGTACAGGCCCACCGCGACCCGGTGCGGGCGCAGCTCCGGGTGGGAGGCGGCGGCCCCCTGGAGCACCACCAGCTCCGTGATCCGGTCCGCGGTGTCGTACGTCACCGCCGGCGTCAGGACGTTGACGCCCGCCGTCTGCAGCCAGGACCGGGACCAGGACGTCATGTCGCGCCCGGACGTCTCGGCGAGCACCGAGAGCAGGTCGCCCAGCTGCGTGTTGCCGTACGCGTGCTGCTTGAAGTACCGGCGCGCACCCTCCAGGAACGCGTCCCGTCCCACGTACGCCACCAGCTGCTTGAGCACCGAGGCGCCCTTGGCGTACGTGATGCCGTCGAAGTTCAGCTTGGCGTCCTCCAGGTCACGGATGTCGGCCGTGATCGGGTGCGTGGACGGCAGCTGGTCGGCGCGGTACGCCCAGGACTTGCGGTTGTTGGCGAAGGTGATCCAGCCGTTGGTGAAGCGGGTGGCCTCCACCATCGAGAGGGACCCCATGAAGTCGGCGAAGGACTCCTTCAGCCACAGGTCGTCCCACCACTGCATGGTGACCAGGTCGCCGAACCACATGTGCGCCATCTCGTGCAGGATGACGTTGGCGCGGCGTTCGTAGGACGCCGAGGTGACCTTGCCGCGGTAGATGTACTCCTCGCGGAAGGTGACGCAGCCCGGGTTCTCCATGGCGCCGAGGTTGTACTCGGGCACGAACGCCTGGTCGTACTTCCCGAACGGGTACGGGTAGTCGAAGTGGTCGTGGAAGAAGTCCAGTCCCTGCTTGGTGATCAGGAAGATGTCGTCCGCGTCGAAGTGCCGCGCGAGCCCCTTGCGGCACATCGCGCCGAGCGGGATCTCCAGCTTCGAACCGTCGTCGAACGTGCGGGTGTAGAGGTCGCTCTCGCAGTGGTACGGACCCGCGACGACCACCGTGATGTACGTCGAGATGGGCTTCGTCTCGGCGAAGCGCCACTCCTCGCCCTCGTGGAACTCCTCGGCGCCGTTGGACCGGACCGTCCAGCCCTCGGGTGCCTTCACCTCGAAGCGGTAGGGCGCCTTCAGGTCGGGCTGTTCGAAGTTCGCGAAGACGCGCCGGGCGTCGGCCGGCTCGTACTGCGTGTAGAGGTAGACCTCGCCGTCCTCCGGGTCGACGAAGCGGTGCATGCCCTCGCCGGTCCGGCTGTACGCGCACTGCGCGTCGACCACCAGGACGTTCTCGCCCTCGACGAGGCCGTCCAGCGCGATCCGGGTGCCGTCGAAGACGGCCGCCGGGTCCAGGGCCTTCCCGTTCAGCGTCACCGCGCTCACGGCCGGGGCCACCAGGTCGGCGAAGGTCGAGGCCCCCGCACGCGCGGCGCGGAAGCGGATCGTGGTCAGCGAGCGGAACGTGCGCGGACCGGCGCTCCCGTCGGGCTCACCGACGGCGGAACGCAGGTCGAGGGCGACCTCGTAACCGTCGACGGTCAGCAGCTCGGCCCGCTCACGGGCCTCGTCGCGGGACAGGTTCTCACCGGGCACGGAACACTCCTTTGTGTCTCTTTCGAACAGCTTTGATCCTCGCATGCGGCCGAAGACCCCGGCACCCGGGAATGGCCGGAGTGCCCCGTGGCGTTCTGGAACCCAGGTGCGAGACGACCTCATGAGGAGAGACATGCCCGAGAACAGCACGTCGAACGGCAGGACCCCGGCGGACTTCTGGTTCGACCCGCTCTGCCCCTGGGCCTGGATGACCTCACGCTGGATGCTGGAAGTGGAGAAGGTCCGCGACGTCGAGGTCCGCTGGCATGTGATGAGCCTGGCCGTGCTCAACGAGGACAGGCTGGACGAGCTGCCCGAGGAGTACCGGGAGATGCTGGCGACCAAGGCGTGGGGCCCCGTCCGGGTCGTCGTCGCCGCCCAGCAGAAGCACGGCGACGCCGTCGTCGGCCCCCTTTACACCGCGCTCGGTACCCGCTTCCACAACAAGGGCGAGGGCCCGACCCGCGAGGCCGTCGTGGGCGCCCTCGAAGATGTCGGCCTGCCGGTGGAGCTCGCGGAGTACGCGGACTCGGACACGTACGACAAGGAGTTGCGCGCCTCCCACAAGGAGGGCATCGAGAAGGTCGGCCAGGACGTCGGCACTCCGGTCATCG
Source organism: Streptomyces sp. NBC_00683 (assembly GCF_036226745.1). NCBI lineage: Bacteria > Bacillati > Actinomycetota > Actinomycetes > Kitasatosporales > Streptomycetaceae > Streptomyces > Streptomyces sp. NBC_00683. The sequence goes on from NZ_CP109013.1 coordinate 5,702,683, forward strand.
CGGTGCCCGGCGCCGACGGCGAGCAGATCGCCTTCTTCGGCCCGGTCGTGACCCCGGCCCCGAAGGGCGAGGACGCGGCGAAGCTGTGGGACGGCACGCTGCTGGTCGCGTCGGTCCCCGGCTTCTACGAGATCAAGCGGACCCGTACGCAGGGCCCGTCCTTCGACTGACGTACCCGCACGACCCCGCACGGCCCCATGGAAGAACCCCCGCGAGTCATGTCCTCGCGGGGGTTCCTCTTTGATCCGCCTGCCGGGTGAAGGTTGAGAAGACGATCACGAGGCAGGACGTCTGAGGACCGTCAGGGGGCGAGCATGAGCACGTCCGCGCGCTCCTTGGCGGCCGCGTACCGCTTCGCCACGTCCTGCCAGTTGACGACGCGCCACATCGCCTCGATGAAGTCGACCTTCTGGTTCTTGTACTGGAGGTAGAAGGCGTGCTCCCAGGCGTCGAAGACCAGGATCGGGACCGAGCCCTGGCCGACGTTGCCCTGGTGGTCGTAGACCTGCTCGACGATCAGCCGGCCGCTGACCGGCTCGTAGGCGAGGACGCCCCAGCCGGAGCCCTGCGTGGTGGCCGCGGCCTTCGTCAGCTGGGACTTGAAGCCGGCGTACGAGCCGAAGGACTCGGCGATCGCGTCGGCGAGGTCGCCGACACCGTCCGCCGCGAGGGGCTCGCCGCCGCCGTCGCCGGTCATGTTGTGCCAGTAGATCGAGTGCAGGATGTGGCCGGAGAGATGGAACGCGAGGTTCTTCTGGAGGCCGTTGATCGCGCCCCAGGCCTCCTTGTCGCGGGCCTCTTCCAGCTGCTCCAGGGTGTCGTTCGCGCCCTTCACGTACGCGGCGTGGTGCTTGTCGTGGTGGAGCTCGATGATCTGCGGGTTGATGACCGGTTCGAGCGCCGCGTAGTCGTACGGGAGTTCCGGGAGCGTGTACGTGGCCATAGGTTCGAACCCTCCAACTGCTGTCCTGTTGTTATTGCAAGTCGTTCGCAATTGCAGGCTAGCAGGAGGAGGGTCCGAAAGTGATCAGCCCCTGGTCCTAGGACCCGGAACCGCCGCGTGCGGCCGCGGCCAGGTCCGGGAAGTCGGTGACGACCGCGTCCACGCCCTGCCCGAAGTGGAAGGCGTACTCGGCGAACGCGTCCCCGAAGTCGTTGGGCGCGGCGCCCCTCCGGTACTGGGCAGGGAGGTACTGGTTCTCCGCGCGGAAGGTGTACGCGCCGACCTTCAGCCCCGCCGCGTGGGCATCGGCCAGCAGGGTCAGCGGCGGGACGAGCGAGGACTTGTCCGGGCCGATCCACTGCGCGTACGAGGCGATCTCGCGCAGCCCGGCCGGCGTCATCATCTCCTTGTACGTGACCGGGTGGCCGTACGGGCCACCGCTCGTGCCCAGCGCCTGCCAGAGCGGGAGGCCGAGCCGGGCCTCGGCCACCCGGTGCAGGCTGGACGGCTCGAAGGACTGGACGACGCAGTCGCGGGCGGTGAGGCGGTTGCGCCGGATCACCCGTATCAGCTCCGGCTCCAGCGGCAGGCCGATCGAGCGGAAGTACGTCGGGTGCTTCGTCTCGGGGAAGACCGCGATCCGGCGGCGGTGCTCCCTGGACAGGGTGCGGGCCAGATCGACGACCTCCTGGAACGTCATGATCTGCTCGCGGCCGTCGAAGACCGTATTGCGGTTACGGATCAGCGGCAGCCGCTCCACGGCGCGCAGCGTCTTCAGCTCCGCCAGGGTGAAGTCCTCGGTGAACCAGCCGGTGACGGCCCTGCCGTCGACCGTCTTCGTGGTGCGGCGGCCGGCGAACTCCGGGTGCCCGGCCACATCCGTCGTGCCGGAGATCTCGTTCTCGTGGCGCACGACCAGGACGTGATCCTTCGTCGGGACGAGGTCGGGCTCGATCCAGTCGGCTCCGGCCCGCACCCCGAAGGTGTAGGCGGCGGCGGTGTGTTCGGGCCGCCAGCCGGCGGCGCCGCGGTGGCCGATGACGACGGGCCCGCGGGGGCGTCCGGAGCCGGACGACGCGACGGCGGGGGTCGCGGCGGCGGCCGACACCGCGGCCGTGGCCAGGAGGATCGAACGGCGTCTCGGGTGCTGGGACATGCGAGCTCCTCGTACGGGCCGGATCGTGCGAAGGAACCACCAAAGCCACGAGGGGTTACAACAGGGCGGACAGAGGCTTGCCGCCTCATGTACGGACGTGGGTAGGGTCGTCGGAGGGCGTCGGACACCGATGGAGCGGAACGGGAGGCGGTGCCGGATGAAGGTTCGAAAGGGCCGCCCCGAGGAAGCCGCGGCACTGACCGAGCTGGCGCTGCGGTCGAAGGGGCACTGGGGTTACGACGAGGAGTTCCTCGCCCCCTGCCGTGACGAACTCACCGTCCGCCCCGCCGATATGGGCCCCCGACGGACCGAGGTCGCCGAGGAGGACGGGCGCATCCTGGGGTTCACCACCCTCGACGGGGAGCCTCCCAGGGGAGCCCTCGGCATGATGTTCGTGGAGCCGGACACGATCGGCCGAGGTGTGGGCAGGACGCTGTTCGAACACACGATGGCGCAGGCCCGCCGGCTCGGATTCGCGGCGCTTACCATCGACGCCGACCCGAACGCCGAGCCGTTCTACGTGGCCATGGGGGCGGTCCGCATCGGCGCGACCCCGTCGGGTTCGATCCCGGGGCGCGAACTGCCCTTGCTCCGCATCGGACTCGGCTGATCCCCCGGGCGTCACGCCTCCACGGGGACGTGACCGGCCGGTGCCCCGCGATCCCGCCGCAGCCCCGGTGCCAGGGCCGCGGTGACCGCGACGGAAGCCGCCGCCATCAGGGCGATCGCCGTCGCGGTGGAGGTCTGCTGGGCGAGGGTGCCGGCGAGCGCGGCCGCGACGCCCTGCATGGCGAGCATCCCCGAGGAGTGCAGGCCGAGGGCCTGGCCGGTCATCGCATCCGGTGTCATCGCCATCAGGCGCTCCTGGAGCAGCAGGCTCGCCGAGAACCCGGCCGAGGCGAGGGCGGCGAGTGCCAGGGCCAGGGGGAGCGCGGGCCGAAACGCGAACATTACATAGGGCGCCGCGAGCAGCAGGAGCAGGGGAGTGGCCAGTTGACCCCTCCACCGCAACGGGATGAACCGGCCCGTCACGGTGTCCCCGATGAGCATCCCGAGGGCCGCGAAGGCGAAGAGCAGTCCCGCGTGATCCGGCATGTAGGGGACGAAGAGCGATTCGCAGCCGACGATCAGCCCGTTGGGCAACCAGAGCGTGAGGTACACGCGGCGCCGGGGTGCGGACGACAGCAGGACCTTGTTGGTCCGCCATGTCTCGCCGACCGACGGCCTGCCGGTGGCCCTGGGCGGACGCCGGGCGAGGCCGAACCGGGCGGTGGCGGCGCCGGCCAGATACAGGACCGCCGCGATGAGCAGCGTGCCGCGCGGGGACAGCACGGCAACCAGGACGCCGCCGACCGCGTACCCGCAGATCTGCATCGTGCCTGAGCACACGTTGAGCACGGAACGCCCCAGCAGGAAGGCGTCCTTGGGCAGGATCTCGTTGAGCAGCCCGTACCGCACACCGCCGATCACCGCTGCCACCAGCCCCTCGCCGAGGACGACTGCGAAGACCGCGGGGAGCGGCAGCCCGGGGACGGCCAGGACGGCGGTCCCGATGCCGAAGGCGAGCGCCGCACCGCTCAGCGCGCCGCGCGGCGGCAGCCGGTCGGCCGCGGACATCAGCAGGGCCGCGCCGATCAGCTGGGCGAGCGAGGAGCCGAACATGGAGAGGGCGGCGAGCAGCGGCGATCCGGTCGCGGTGTAGACGAGGGTGCCGAGCGCCAGCCCGCTCGTCGTCGAGGCGGCGCCCTGCAGGGCACCGGTCGCGAAGAGGGGCCCGAACTGCGGGACCCGGAACACTTCCCGGTAGGTGAGCATGCCGGGGAGTCTTGGTGACGTCTCCGCACGGCCGTTACTGTTTCGCCGGGAGGCGAAACCATGGGCTGGTGGCAGGTCAACGCGGACACGCTGGCCGCCGGCAGATTCGTCGTGTCGGAACTGGCCGAGGCCACCGCGGTCCTCCAGGCACTGGAGTGCGGGGCGGCGACGAACCCGGCCGAACGCGCGTGGTTCGACACGCACCGGCCTGCCTACCGGCAGCGGCTCGCCGACGACCCGGTCACCGCGGAGCTGGTACGGATCGGTCTCGGCGGCCACTGGAACGCGGACTTCCTCACCCCCACACCCACTGGTGAGGGCACGTTCGCCCAGAACCTCGCGCGCGTCCGTGAGACACCGCCCGCCGAAGCCCGTGCCGATCTGGAGATGTCGAGGGGCGGCCCGCTCCCGGAACTGCTGAACCGTCCTGACCTGCCGGAGCGAGCGGCGGACCTGTTGGAGTGGGTGTGGGAGCGGATCGTGCTGCCTGACTGGCCGCGTCGCCGCCGGATCCTCGAGGCGGACATCGTGGCGCGGGCGGCACAGCTGAGCCAGGGCGGCTGGGCCGCTGCGCTGGACGCGATGAATCCGGGCATGCGCTGGCTGGGCGGGAGCCGGCTCCAGGTCAACCCGCGTGACTATCCGCCGCGCGAACTCACCGGCGTACGCCTGATGTTCGTCCCGGTCACGCCCCGCCAGGGCTGGGTCTCCTGGGACGCCGCGGCGCAAAGGTACGCCGTGGTGTACCCCAGTTCGGGCACGCTGTCGGACGTGGACCGGCCTCTGGTTCCCGACAGCCTCGGCCGGCTGCTCGGGCCGGCGCGGGCCGGTGTCCTCGTCCTGCTCGACAGTCCCAGGAGCACGACGCAGCTGGTGGCGCTGACCGGCCAGGGGCTGGGATCGGTGGGCCGTCATCTGAGGGTCCTGCTCGACGCGGGCCTGGCCGGCCGCCGCCGGTCGGGCCGGTCGGTGCTCTATTTCCGTACGGAGGCCGGAGACGTGCTCGTCGCAGCTCAGTCGCCCGGCTGAGCGGAGCCCCCGGGTGCGGCCGCCTCCAGGTCGTCGATGCTGCCCGACATGATCGTGCGGACATGCTCGGTGATGTGCTCGGCGGGCCAGTCCCACCAGGCGACGGCGAGCAGCCGGGCGATGTCCGCGTCGTCGTACCGGGTACGGATCAGCTTCGCCGGGTTGCCGCCGACGATCCCGTAGTCCGGGACATCGGCCGTGACCACGGCGTCCGCGGCGATGATCGCGCCGTTCCCGATCCGTACGCCCGGCATCACCGTCGCCCGGTAGCCGAACCACACATCGTGCCCGACCACCGTGTCGCCCCGGCCCGGCAGACCGGCCAGCAGGTCGAAGTGGTCGGCCCAGGAGCCGCCCAGGGTGGGGAACGGGAACGTCGACGGGCCGTCCATGCGGTGGTTGGCGCCGTTCATGATGAACCGCACCCCGGTCCCCAGCGCGCAGAACCTGCCGATGACGAGCTTCTCGGGACCGTAGTGGTACAGCACGTTGCGGGTCTCGAAGGCGGTCGCGTCATCGGGGTCGTCGTAGTACGAGTACTCGCCGACCTCGATGAGAGCCGAGGTGACCAGGGGCTTCAGCTGCACCACCCGGGGCTGGCCGGGCATCGGGTGGAGCACTGTGGGATCGGCGGGGAGGCGGCTCATGCGGGCACTCTCCCAGAAGACCCGTGCGGTGTGCACGGGATATTCAGGCGCGCGGTTCGCGCCCCGCCCGCTTCTGCCGGATCAGACCGGTCACGATCAGCACCGCGGTCAGCGCGCCGGTCGCCAGCAGTTGGTCACGCGTGTCGGGCTGACGCAGCATCAGGAAGAAGATGCCGGCCATGGCGAGCAGCGCCACGATCGTGAGGACCGGGAAGAGCCACATGCGCACGACGAGCTTCTCGGGTGCCTCGCGCTCCATCCGGCTGCGCAGGATCAGCTGGGAGACGGCGATGAAGATCCAGACGACCAGGATCACCGCGCCGATCATGTTGAGCAGCCACGGGAAGACGTCATCGGGACGCCAGTAGCTGAGCAGCACGCACAGGAAGCCGAACACGGAGGAGACGAGCACGGCGTTGCGCGGCACGCCCGAGGAGATCGTGCCGAGGCGCTTCGGGCCCTGGCCGCGGGCGACGAGCGAGCAGGCCATGCGGGAGGCGCCGTAGATGTTGGCGTTCATCGCGGAGAGCAGGGCGATGAGGATGACCACGTTCATGATCTCCGCGGCGCCGCTGATGCCGAGGTGGTCGAGCGCCGCGTAGAACGGGCCGACCTCGGCGACCGCCGGGTCGTCCCACGGGACGAGGGCGACGATAACCGCCATCGAACCGACGTAGAAGACCGCGATCCGCCACATCGCCGTGCGCACGGCCTTGGCGACACCCTGCACCGGGTTCTCGGACTCGGCCGCGGCGATGGTGACGGTCTCCAGACCGCCGTACGCGAAGACGGACGCGAGCAGTCCGATGATGAATCCGTCGGAGCCGTTCGGCAGGAGCCCGCCGTCTCCGGTGAGGTTTGACGCGCCGGGGGAGTCCGTGCCGGGCAGCACGCCGAGGAGCGCGAGTACGCCGAGCACGAGGAAGAGCGTGATCGCGACGACCTTGAGCGCTGCGAACCAGAATTCGAACTCGCCGAAGTTCTTCACGGCGGCGAGGTTCGTGCCGAGGAAGACCAGCATGAACAGGGCGACCCAGGCCCACTCCGGCGTGCCGGGCAGCCAGCCCGTGACGATCTTCGCGGCGCCGATGCCCTCCAGACCGACGGCGACGCAGAGCAGCACCCAGAAGGACCACCCGGCGGTGAAGCCCGCCCACGGTCCGATCGCCCGGTCGGCGTGCACGGAGAACGAACCCGACGCCGGATTGGCGGCCGACATCTCGCCGAGCATCCGCATCACGAACATGACCAGCAGGCCGGAGATGCCGTAGGCGATGACGATCGACGGACCGGCGGCGGCGATCCCGGCGCCGGAGCCGACGAACAGGCCGGCGCCGATGACACCGCCCAGGGCGATCATCGACAGATGGCGCTGCTTGAGCCCGTGGGTGAGCGCGGAGTCGACGGTGGGCGTGGTGTCCGTGGGGGGCGGCGCGGAAGTCCGGGACATCGGCAGGCTCTGTTCGCTGGGTGGGACAGGGGACGGCCCACAGTCTGGACATGCTGCCCGTCCACAAGGAACCGTTGTCCGCTATACGGTCACCGGGCTCACACATGGTGCACACCCGGGCACGTGCTGACCCCGGGTCAGGCCCTGCGCGTCCGGAACTCCCGCACACCTGCCACGAGCAGCACCAGCCCGGTGGCACCCGCCGACCACAGGACCTGGGAGCGCGCCGCGTCATCGGTGAGCATCAGCAGCAGGACGCCCAGCAGGCCGGCCAGGGTCAGCCAGGTCAGATAGGGGAAGCACCACATCTTCAGGGTCAGGCCCCGGGGCGCCTCACGCTCGATGCGCCGGCGCAGGCGCAGCTGCGAGGCGGCGATCAGGGCCCAGACGAACAGCAGGACCGCACCGACCGAGTTGAGCAGGTAGAGGAAGACCGTGTCGGGCCACTTCAGATTGAGCAGTACGGAGACGAAGCCGAAGGCGACCGAGGCCAGCACGGCCCGCCGCGGCACCCCGCCCCCGCCGCCCCCCGAGACCTTGAGCAGCCCGCGAGGGGCCTCGCCGCGCTCGGCCAGCGAGAAGACCATCCGGGAAGCCCCGTACAGGTTGGCGTTGAGCGCCGAGAGCAGCGCCACGAAGACCACGATGTTCATGATCTGCCCGGCCGACGGCACCCCGATCGCGTCCAGAACCTTCACGTACGGGCTGAGCCCCGCCTGCTGGGCGGTCCACGGCAGCACCGTCACGATGACCAGCATCGAACCGACGTAGAAGAAGAGGACGCGCACCATCGCGCTGCGCACCGCACGGCCCACCGCGCGCGCCGGATCGTCGGTCTCGGCGGCGGCGATCGTCACGACCTCCAGCCCGCCGAAGGCGAAGACCACGGTGAGCACGCCGGAGACGACCCCGTCCCAGCCGTTCGGCAGGAAGCCGCCCTGTCCGGTGAGATTGGTCATCCCGACCGGAGCGGTGTCCGGGAGGATGCCGAAGACGGCCAGCAGCCCGAGCACCAGGAAGGCCACGATGGCCGTCACCTTCAGCGCGGCGAACCAGAACTCGAACTCGCCGAAGTTCTTCACAGCCGTCAGATTGGCCACGGTGAACACCACCATGAACACCAGCACCCAGAGCCACTGATCCACCGCGGGTACCCACCCGTGAGCGATCTGCGCGGCGGCCGTCGCCTCCACGGCGAGTACGACCACCAGCAGGAACCAGTACAGCCAGCCCACACTGAAGCCCGCCCAGCGGCCCAGCGCGCGTTCCGCATGGACGGAGAAGGAACCGGACGCGGGCATCGCCGCGGACATCTCGCCGAGCATCCGCATCACCAGCATCGCGAGCGCGCCCGCGATCAGGTACGAGACGACGATGGCGGGGCCCGCGACGGCGATCCCGGCGCCCGAGCCGACGAACAGCCCGGCGCCGATCACTCCGCCCAGCCCGAGCATGGTCAGGTGGCGCTGCTTCAGGCCGTGGGCCAGGGGCTCCGGCGGCAGGGGGGAGGGCGTGGGGGGAGGGGCGTCGTGCATGAGGTGCGGGTCACTCTCGGATCATTTATGGGGAACCTACAGTCTCACGGTCCACCGGCCCCTCCTGTACGGGGTGCCGCACATGCCCCGGCCTCAGTGACAAGCATCACGCCCATAGGTGATTGTGTGACGCCCTTTGTTTGAACCCGACTAACTCCTCAACCACCGCTTTGTGGGCGGCTGCTGATGATCGAGTGATATTCCGTCGGCTAACGTCACCATCAGTCTGTCCCCACCTGTCATGTTGCCCTCACCTGCGGAGTCCCCGATGAGCACTGCTGCCGCCCCCATCCGTTCCGGAGCGGTCCTCGCCGACCTGCTGCCCGCAGCCCGGCACCGCTACGCCGTGGACACCGCGCTGGTCCTCGGCGGCGCCGCCCTCACCGGCATCGCGGCCCAGATAGCCGTCCCCGTCCCCGGCTCCCCGGTTCCCGTCACCGGCCAGACCTTCGCCGCGCTGCTCATCGGCACCGCCCTCGGCGCCCGTCGCGGCTTCCTCTCCCTCGCGCTGTACGCGCTCATCGGGATGGCCGGCATGCCGTGGTTCGCCGGGGGCAGCTCCGGAGCCGGCGGTGCCTCGTTCGGCTATGTGCTGGGCATGCTGCTCGCCGCCACGGTCGTCGGCGGCCTCGCCCGCCGCGGCGGCGACCGCTCGGTGCTGCGCACCGCGGGCACGATGGTGGCCGGCTCCGTGATCATCTACGCGGTCGGCGTGCCCTACCTGGCGCTCTCCACCGGGATGTCGATGAGCGCCGCCGTCGCCGCGGGCCTCACGCCGTTCCTGATCGGTGACGCCCTCAAGGCGGCGCTGGCCATGGGCGCGCTGCCCGCGTCCTGGAAGCTCATCGGGCGTCGCGGCTGATGCCGTAGGCCTACCGAAGAGGCCCGTCGGCCGTACTGCGACAGCAGTACGGCCGACGGGCCTCTCGTGTACCCGGGGCCGCGGGAGTCTCCGGTACGGACCCTGCCGCCGAAGGGGAAGTCCGGTGAGCGGCCCCTCGGTACGGCCCCGGTTCACCGGTGACCTCGGCGCACGGCGCCCGTACGGCCGCCACGTCCGTACCGTCGCCCGGAGCGAGCAGCAACGAGGGAGGCCCCCCGTTCGCTCGCTGACGCGTGGCGAAGGAGGGCCTCCCCGGTGAACCCGACACCTGCCGGCAGGTGTCCGTGCCGACTACTCGACCGGGGCCGCCGCCTTGCGGCTGCGCGCCTCACGTACCAGCGAGACGGCCACGACCAGCGCCGCGACCAGCAGCGAGAGCAGCACCTGCTCACGCCCGGCGTCGTCGGTCAGCATGTAGACCAGGACGAACGAGATCATCGCGATCGTCGCCCAGGTCAGATACGGGAAGAGCCACATCCGTACGACGAGCTTCTCGGGCGACTCGCGCAGGATGATGCCGCGCATCCGCAGCTGGGTGAAGCAGATCACCAGCCAGACGAACAGGGCGATGGCGCCGGAGGAGTTCAGCAGGAACTGGAACACCGTGTCGGGCCACTGGTAGTTGAAGAAGACGGCCACGAAACCGAACACGACGGACGAGAGGATCGCCACCTGCGGCACGCCCCGCTTGTTCACGCGGGCGAAGGACTTCGGGGCGTCGCCCCGCTGGCCGAGCGAGAAGCCCATCCGCGAGGCCGTGTAGAGGCCGGAGTTGAGGCAGGACAGCACGGCCGTCAGCACGATGACGTCCATGACCTGGCCGGCGTGCGGAATGCCGATGGCGTTCAGCGCGGCGACGTACGAGCCGTCCTTGACGATCGACGGGTCGTTCCACGGCAGCAGCGTCAGGACGATGAAGATCGAGCCCAGGTAGAAGATGGCGATACGCCAGATCACGCTGTTGGTCGCCTTGGAGACGGCGCGCTGCGGGTCCTCCGACTCACCGGCGGCCAGGGTAACGATCTCGCTGCCCATGAAGGAGAAGACAACCATCAGCACACCCGTGAGGATGGCGCCCGGCCCTTCGGGGAAGAACCCGCCGGTGTCCGTGAGGTGGGCGAGTCCCGAACCGGCGTTGTCCGAGCCCGGCAGCAGGCCGAAGACGGCGAGCATGCCGACGACGACGAAGGCGCCGATCGCGACGACCTTGATCCCGGCGAACCAGAACTCGAACTCACCGTAGGAGCCGACGGACACCAAGTTGGTCGCGGTGAGTACCACCATGACGATCAGGGCCCAGGCCCACTGCGGAACGCCGGGGATCCAGCTCTCCAGGATCTTGGCACCCGCCGTGGCCTCGACGGCGAGCACCACGACCCAGAAGAACCAGTACAGCCAGCCGATCGAGAAGCCTGCCCAGCGGCCCAGGGCGCGGTCCGCGTAGGCGGAGAAGGAGCCGGAGCTGGGCCGGGCGACGGCCATCTCGCCGAGCATCCGCATGACGAAGACGACCATCAGGCCGACGAGCGCGTACGACAGGAGAATGGCCGGTCCGGCGGCGGCGATACCGGCGCCGGAGCCTACGAAGAGGCCCGCGCCGATCACGCCACCGATGGCGATCATCGAGAGATGACGGTTCTTGAGACCGGCCTGAAGCCCGTCCGTGGAGTCCGGCTTGTCCGGCCCTTCGGGCTGTTGGCCCGGCTCGGCCAGAGTCGTCTGCGACGTCATGGATCGAATCCTTACGTTTTCTGATCGCGTGGGTCGGTCCTGCCTCAGCGGGGGTGGTGCGAAGGCAAGGCCACGCATTCAAGCCCGAATGACACCGGAAGGGGAACCCCCTCTTCCGGATCGTTGACCGGATCGTTGCCCGAGTGGCATTGCCCACAGGTCCCGAGGCCGGACCCGGACCCCCGGACCGCCCGGTGGGTCCCGACCCCGCTGACGGCTACCCCGCCCGGTCCGTGCCACACTTCGCACCATGCGCGTGTACCTCGGCTCCGACCATGCCGGCTACGAACTCAAGAACCACCTCGTCGAGTGGCTCACGGCCCAGGGCCACGAGGCCGTCGACTGTGGTCCCCACATCTATGACGCCCAGGACGACTACCCGCCGTTCTGCCTGCGTGCCGCCGAGCGGACCGCAGCGGACAAGGGCAGCCTCGGCATCGTCATCGGCGGCTCCGGCAACGGCGAGCAGATCGCCGCCAACAAGGTCAAGGGCGTCCGCGCCGCACTCGCCTGGAGCGAGCAGACCGCCGCGCTCGGCCGTGAGCACAACGACGCCAACGTGGTGGCCATCGGCGGCCGGATGCACACGACGGAGGAGTCCACCAAGTTCGTCGAGATCTTCCTCGGCACCCCGTACTCGGGCGAGGAGCGTCACACCCGGCGCATCGAGATGCTCTCGGCGTACGAGGCGACCGGCGAGCTCCCCCCGATCCCGGCCCACCACCCGCAGCAGGGCTGAACCGCCCGCACCCGCTCCACTGTGCCGCCGGGATCCGTACCCGGCGGCACAGTCGTGTCACCGAGGAGATCCGCCGTGCCCGAGGGGCATACGATCCACCGCCTCGCCGCGGACCACCGTGAGCGGTTCGAGGGCGGTCCGGTGCGGGTGAGCAGCCCGCAGGGCAAGTTCTCCGAGAGTGCGGCCCTGCTGGACGGCCGGACCCTCACCGGCGTGGACGCGCACGGGAAGCACCTCTTCCTGGGCTTCGGCGGTCACGGCTCCGACGGGCACGGCTCCGACAGGCGGAGCTTCGACGGGCCCGGCTGGGTCCACATCCACCTCGGGCTCTTCGGCAAGCTCGGCTTCGGTACGACTCCGGCGCCGCCGCCCACCGACACGGTCCGGCTCCGCCTGGTCAACGACGCCCACTACGCCGACCTGCGCGGCCCCACCACGTGCGCCCTGATCACCGAACCCGAGAAGCGGGCGATACACGACCGGCTCGGCCCGGACCCGCTGCGCACCGGCGAGGACGGCGAGCGGGCCTGGCAGCGGATCTCCCGGAGCCGCGTCACCGTCGCCGCCCTGCTGATGGACCAGAAGGTCGTCGCGGGCGTCGGCAACGTCTACCGCGCCGAGGTCCTCTTCCGGCACGGCATCGACCCGTACCGCCTCGGCAAGGACCTCACGCGCAGGGAGTGGGACGCGATCTGGTCCGACCTCGGCGAGCTGATGCGCGAGGGCGTACGGAACAACCGGATCGACACGGTCCGCCCCGAGCACCTGCCCGAGGCGATGGGCCGCCCACCGCGCGTCGACGACCACGGCGGCGAGGTCTACGTCTACCGGCGGGCCAGGCAGGCCTGCCACATCTGCGGCACCGGGATCCGCACCGCGGACCTCGCGGCCCGCAACCTCTTCTGGTGCCCGTCCTGTCAGAAGGGCGCGTCCGGTCCGGCCGCGAGCGCATCCGGTCCGTCCCGCGATTGAGGACAACTCGATTGAGGACAAAGCGACTCCGGAGCGCCCCCGGAGTGCGCGCACCGGACCGGGTCGGACCGATTTCGAACGCATTGTCACAGGGGTCCCCCTGCACCGGAGGCTGTCGGGTGGATAGGGTCCCGGCAATGGCCCGTCGCAGAGGAGTAGACGCGTACCCGGCCCGGTGGCGAAGATCGGCCCACCGGGCGCGCATCGCGCTGCGCAAGTCAGGCGTCGACTACTTCCGCGGTGACGGCTCCGACTGGATCGCGCTCGTCGGCCTCCTGCTCATCATCCCGGCGATCACCTGCGCCACTCTGCTGAACCCCGTGTGGTTCTCACCTGCCGCGCTGGCGCTGCCCATCGTCGCCGGCGGTCTGCTGCTCCGGCCGGCCAGCCTGCTGAGCCTGTACGCGGCCGCGGCCACCGCCCTCATCGTGGAGTCGCTCAGCCTCGGCCCGTACATGAAGGAACCGGCCGGGGTCACTCCGGGCACCGTCCTGGTCGTCGCCGCCTGCGGCTTCTTCGGGCTGGTCCTCGCCCAGTTCCGGGCGAGAGTCGGAGTGCCGTGGAGGCGCGGCGGCACGATGCTCTTCGACCTCCGCGAGAGGATCCGGGTCCAGAGCGCCCTGCCCCTGCTGCCCCAGGGCTGGCACCGCGAGATGGCGCTGCGCCCGGCCGGCGGCCAGTCCTTCTCCGGCGACTTCGTCGTCGCGGCCCGTACCAACGGCGGGCGCACCCTGGAAGCCGTCCTCACGGACGTGTCCGGCAAGGGCATGGACGCGGGCTCCCGGGCCCTGCTGCTGTCCGGCGCCTTCGGCGGCCTTCTCGGCTCCCTGCCCCCGCACGGCTTCCTGCCCGCGGCCAACGGCTACCTCCTGCGCCAGGACTGGGACGAGGGTTTCGCCACGTCGATCCATCTGGTCCTGGACCTGGAGTCGGGCGACTACGAACTCCTGTCCGCCGGCCACCCGCCGGCACTGCAACTGCACGCGGGCAGCGGCCAGTGGGAGGAGAAGGCCGCGGAGGGGCCGCTGCTGGGTGTGTACGACGGGGCCCAGTTCGACGCGGTGAAGGGCTCGTTGGCGCCCGGTGATGTGCTGATGCTCTTCACCGACGGTCTGGTGGAGGCGTCCGACCGGGACATGGCCGAGGGCATCGACCGGCTGACCGGCGAGGCCGACCGCTATGTCGCCACGGGCTTCGACGGCGCGGCCTGGCACCTCATCGAGGCCTGCGCGAAGGACGTCAACGACGACCGTGCGCTGCTGCTTCTGTCCCGTCGGGCCTGAACCGTACGGAAGCACCTGAAAAGGTACAACCGTCAACGCGGCCACCCCCTTTCACCCGGACGTGGATCTCCCGACGGCGGTACGGGCACGGAGACGCTGCTCCCCGTACCCGTACGCGGCGGTCAGGCCGGCACCGCGGTCTTCTCGGTCTCCTGGTCCTTCGCCGGGCCTCCGGGCAGGAAGCGGGCCAGCCAGTCCGAGCGGCCGGCCGCCAGCGGAGCCAGGACCGCGAGCAGGAGCACATAACCGGCGATGAACGGGGAGAGCCGTTCGTCCAGTCCCGCGCCCGCCGCCATGGTCGCGAGAATCAGGGCGAACTCGCCGCGGGCCAGCAGGGTGGTCGAGATGTTCGCGGTTGCCTGGGGTCCGAAGGCGTAGATCCTGGCGGCGGCCAGTCCCGCCAGCACGTTCATCACCATGGTCACCGCGACCGCGGCGAGTACCGGCCACAGGACGCTCGGCAGGTCGCCCGGGTCGATCGAGAGGCCGAACGCGAAGAAGAAGATGGCGCCGAAGGCGTCCCGCAGCGGGTGGACGAGCTTGAGGATGCGCGGGCCCGACGCGGTGCTGCCGAGCATCAGGCCGACCATGAACGCGCCGATCGCGTCGGCCACCCCGAACCACTCGGAGACGCCCGCGACGAAGACTGCGGCGCCGAGGAAGGAGATGACGAGGAGTTCGTCGTCCTTGGTGTCGAAGAGCCGGGAGACGACCTTGGTGCCGAAGCGAGCGGCCAGCGCGAGGAGCAGCAGGAAGCCGAACGCCTTGCCCCCGTCGGCTGCCGCGGCGGAGAGGCTGTCGGCGCCGGAGAGGATGGGCTGGAGCGCGGCCAGGTACAGGGCGAGGAAGACGTCCTCGACGACGATGATGCCCAGGATCGGCTTGGTCTCGGCGTTGCCGATGCGCCCGAGGTCCACCAGGACCTTGGTGACGATCGCCGAGGACGAGATCCCGAGCACACCGGCGAGGACGAGCGCCTCGGAAGTTCCCCAGCCGAGCGCGAAGCCGAAGCCGAGCCCGGCGCCGACGTTCAGCGCGAGGTACGTGCCGCCGGCGAGCGCCATCTTGCGCCCGCCCGCCTTGAGGTCGTCGAGGTGGAACTCCAGGCCCAGGTAGAAGAGCAGCAGCACCAGGCCGAGCGCGGAGAGCATCTCCAGCTCGTGGGGGTCGTCGACGAGGACGACACCCGGTGTGTGCGGGCCGAGCAGGATCCCGGCGAGGATGAACAGGGGAATGGTCGGCAGTCCGATCCGGCCGCCGACGCGGGCGAGGACGGCGGCGGCCAGGAAGGCGCCGCCCATGGCGATGAGCGTGTCTGCGTGTCCGATGAGCCTGATCCTTCGTTAGGTCAAGAGAGCGTCAAGGAATCGTCAGTAATTAGTTTACCGAACGATTGACGCTGCAACTATGGACCCGTCGAACCGCGGCTCCCGGCGGCGTACAGTCGGCGCATGCCGACCCCGCATCTGACCCTGACCGAGGTCGAGTCGACCGCTCGCGAGGCCCATCGCACCCAGACCGACAAGGCGGGACGCCCCTACGTCGAGCACCTCGCCGCGGTGGCCGAGGGCGTACGGATCCGGGGCGGGAGCGACGAGCAGATCGCCGCCGCCTGGCTGCACGACGCCGTCGAGGACGGCGCGCTGTCCCGGCAGTGGCTGGACGAGGCCCCGCTTCCGCAGCAGGTCAAAGAAATGGTCCTCGCCGTCACCAAGCGGGACGGCGAGGACCTCTCCGCGTACACCGGGCGGATTCTCGCCACCCCCGGCGCGCTGCTGATCAAGGAGTCGGACCTGGCGCACAACGCCGATCCGGACCGCCTCGCGGTCCTGGAACCGGCGACGCGTACCCGGCTGACAGCGAAATATGCGCAGGTGCGTGGGCTGTTGGGGCTCCCCGGAGCCGAACTGCCCACCGACCAGCAGGATCCGGCCAACCCCGCGGGGGGCTGATCCAGGACCGGCCCGTCGCCGGTCCCGGGCCGGACCACGCGACGGCCGGAACCCGCCCGGCCCGCCGCGGACCGGACGGAATCAGCGCTTGGCGGCGTTCCGGCGGAACGCCCAGTTCAGATCCGGCTCGGTGGCGAACCGCAGGACGCGCCGGACCGGGGGAGTGCACAGCAGGGTGACGGCGGCGGCCGCGACGACGGAGACGACCATCAGGCCGGCAGGCTTCGTGAGCCACTCGTACCGGTCGAACAGGCCGAAGTATCCGGCTCCCTTCACGAGGAAGCCGTGCAGCAGATAACCGCAGATCGTCCCGGCTCCCAGCACGGTGAACCACATGTGACGGCGCGGCACCCAGGCCAGGAAGCCGATCGTGAGAACGAGCGCACACCCGAACATCGCCAGGGACATCACGGCCCCCGACCACCACGGAGCGCCCAGTTCCTGTGCGGCACTGCTCCGGTAGAACCAGCCGAGCTGCATGCGCGGCGCCGCCCAGTAGGCGAACAGCAGGGCCCCGGCGAAGAGCGGCAGGGCGAGCAGTCGGACCTCACGCCGCCTGACCAGCTGGAAGTGCTCGGGCTTCAGCAGGAGACCCAGCACGAAGAACGGCAGGAGCTGCAGGACGCGCTGCAGATCGAGGTCGTCACCGATGCCCGGAGTCACCGAGGCGAGTACGGCGATCGTGAGGGCGACCGGCATCGGGTGGCGCAGCGACTGCCACAGGGGAGTGGTGACCCGCCAGATGAACAGGGCAATCAGGAACCAGGTGAGGAACAGGGGGTCGAGCAGGGTGACCGGGACGTCGTCCGAACCGCCGCCCGCGTACCGCTTGAACAGTGAATACGCCGTCTCGAACAGGACATAGGGCACGGCCACCCCGGTGACCAGGCGCTTCACCTTGGCGGGGCTCATGTCGAAAGACCGTGAGAAATAGCCGGAGATGAGGATGAAGGCCGGCATGTGGAACGTGTACACGACCATGTACAGGGCGCGTGCGGCGCGGCTGCCGTCCATCACCGGTTCCCAGGCGTGGCCCACCGCGACGAGCACGATCGCGAGGTACTTCACATTGTCGAAGTAGGCGTCGCGCTGCTTGGCCGGAGCGGGGCCCCCGGAGGCCGCGGGGGCTGCGGAGCGGGCCGGGGCGGACGCCGGGGGAGTCCTGACGGCCGTTGACGTCGCCCGCTCGTGTCTGGGCTCCGGCTCCCGGGTCTCCGGGGGGATCGGGGCCCTCTTGAATTCGCTCGGAGCTTGGAACATCTAAAGCACCTTAGACCTGTTGATTGCCATGCGTAAAACTGCCAAGAGATATCGCGTGTTCCCGCCCATTCGAAAATGAAACCACCGGCAACCGCCCGCTATGAGGCGGTTAATCCCCCTTAAACGGGGCATATCGTCGCGTAGTTGGGGAGAGTGAATTTCGTCGCACGAACGCACGGCAAAATGCTGTGAATGAACTGTGGGGGTATGGAAACGATCACAGTGGCCGATATTCGAACTGCCTCGCGCGCGGCGGGCGCCCGGATTTCCCGCCGCGCCCCGGCGCCCCTTCTCCGGGCGCCCCGCGCGCCGATCCGCCCCGGGGTGCACGCGGGCGTGAGGATGGCGCGATCCGGACAGTGCTATCCGTCACCTGGCAGCACCCACAGGGGAGTTGGTGGCACGATGGAGTCAACGGAGGTGTGCTGGGCTGCACACCGCCGGGCCGGCAAGGCGGACCGACCAAGGGTGTGATCAGTCGTGGCCATTTCACTGTCTGTGGTGCTGATGCTGGGGATCATCCTGGTGGTGCTGATCCGCGGCGGGTCCATCAAGGGCGGGCCGGCGGTCGTGGCCGTGCTCTTCGGCTTCTTCCTGGCATCGACGGGCATGGCGCCGTCGATCAACAGATTCATGAACTCGATAGCCGAGACGATCAACCAGATCAGCTTCTGATCCGCGCACGCAAAGGGCCCGGTCCGACGAGTAACCGTCGGACCGGGCCCTGGCGTGGAGCGGGCGACGGGAATCGAACCCGCGTAGCTAGTTTGGAAGACTAGGGCTCTACCATTGAGCTACGCCCGCAAGCGGTGCACCGCAGGTCCTGGGGACCGCGGCACGAAAAGCATCGTAGCGGGTCCGGGAAGGTTCGCGCACACCCGTTTCGGTGTGACCGTCCGTGACCGCCTTCGTAAAGCGTGCTGCGCACTGCTCGTCTGCATGTACCCTACGTGTCGCACCGACGGGGTGTGGCGCAGCTTGGTAGCGCGTCCGCTTTGGGAGCGGAAGGTCGTCGGTTCGAATCCGGCCACCCCGACCACCAGCAAGATCTCCAGGCAAGATCGCGTTGTGGGAGTCATCCCGCTTGCCGTTACTATGCAAATTGCGTGCCCGTGTGTCTGATGTACCGGGCTCGATCCGCGAAGCCGCCTCTCGGCGGCCCAGCAGAACCCCAAGAAGTCAGCCACCAAGGAGACCGAACCGTGAAGAGCGCCGTGGAGACCCTGAACCCGACCCGGGTTCGGCTCAGCATTGAGGTGCCCTTCGAGGAGCTCAAGGACAGCCTCGACGCGGCGTACAAGAAGATCAACCAGCAGGTCACGGTGAAGGGCTTCCGTAAGGGCAAGATCCCCAACCGCGTCATCGACCAGCGGTTCGGCCGTGGTGCTGTGCTGGAGGAGGCCGTCAACGACGCCCTTCCGAAGTTCTACACCGAGGCTGTCAACGAGGGTGAGCTCAATGTTCTGGGCCAGCCCGAGGTTGACATCACCGAACTGAAGGACGGCGAGCTGCTGGCCTTCACCGCCGAGGTGGATGTCCGTCCCGAGATCGAGATTCCGGACTACTCCGGCATCGAGGTCACCGTGGACGCACTCGAGGTCACCGACGAGGACGTCGACAAGGCCGTGGAGCAGCTCCGCGAGCGCTTCGCCTCGACCAACCCGGTCGAGCGCGCGGCCGCCGAGGGCGACGTCGTCACGATCGACCTGGAGGCCAAGGTCGACGGAGAGGTCCTGGAGGACGGCGTGGCCGCCGGTGTCTCGTACACCATCGGTTCCGGCGAGCTCCTCGAGGGCATCGACGAGGCCGTGACCGGCCTGGAGGCCGGTGGCGAGGCCACCTTCACCTCCGAGCTGAAGGGCGGCTCCGCCGAGGGCAAGGAAGCGGAGGTCACCGTCAAGGTCACCACCGTCGCCTCCCGCGAACTGCCCGAGCTGGATGATGACTTCGCGCAGATGGCGAGCGAGTTCGACACGCTCGCCGAGCTCCGCGAGGACAGCCGCAAGCGCCTCGAGAACACCAAGCAGTACGACCAGGCCACCCAGGCCCAGGAGCGCGTCCTCGACGAGCTGCTGAAGCTGGCCGAGGTCCCGATCCCCGAGAAGCTTCTCGCGGACGAGGTCCAGACCCGCAAGCACAACCTCGAGCACCACCAGCTCGGCCAGATGGGTCTCGACCTCGAGAAGTACCTGGAGATCCAGGGCAAGACGCTCGAGGAGTTCGAGGCCGAGACCTCCGAGCAGGCCATCAAGGGCATCAAGACCCAGTTCATCCTTGACGAGCTCGTCAACAAGGAGAAGCTGAACGTCAACCAGGAGGAGCTCACCGAGCACCTCATGCGGCGCGCTGCTTCCTCCGGCATGAGCCCCGACCAGTTCGCCCAGGCCGTCGTCGAAGGCGGTCAGGTGCCGATGCTCGTCGGCGAGGTCGCCCGCGGCAAGGCGCTCGCGGTGGTCGTCGAGGCCGCCAAGGTCGTCGACACCAACGGTGAGGTCGTCGAGCTCGAGGACGACGAGGAAGAGGCTGTCGAGACGGTCGAGGCCGCCGAGGGCACCGCTGACGGTGCCGCCGACGACGAGAAGACCGAGGCCTGATCCTCGAACTGATCGGCTTTTCTGATCCGTACACGACGGGCTCCGGACGTACCACGTCCGGGGCCCGTCGGCGTACCGGCCCGCACCCCCAGAACCCTTGTGCGGACTGCTGACCTTGCGCTCCCAGCGAACAGTTGGGGAAGCGGGATGGCGTTGTCCCACCTGCGCGTTAGGGTCCATGAAGAGGAAGGGTCGGTAAGTCCCGGCCCACCCGGTACGAAGACGCTGAGACGGCCGGAGCCGTCAGAGACGAGCAGGTGGATACGTGACGAATCTGATGCCCTACGCCGCCGGAGAGCCGTCCCTCGGTGGAGGCCTCGGTGACCAGGTCTACAGCCGACTGCTCGGCGAACGCATCATCTTCCTCGGTCAGCAGGTCGACGATGACATCGCCAACAAGATCACCGCACAGCTTCTGCTCCTTGCCGCAGACCCGGACAAGGACATCTACCTCTACATCAACAGCCCCGGCGGCTCGGTGACGGCAGGCATGGCGGTCTACGACACCATGCAGTACATCCCGAACGACGTGGTCACCATCGGTATGGGCATGGCGGCCTCGATGGGCCAGTTCCTGCTCACCGGCGGTACGGCGGGCAAGCGCTTCGCGCTCCCGAACACCGACATCCTCATGCACCAGGGTTCGGCCGGCATCGGCGGTACCGCCTCGGACATCAAGATCCAGGCCCAGTACCTGCTCCGCACGAAGACGCGGATGGCGGAGATCACCGCCCACCACTCCGGCCAGACCGTGGAAACGATCATCCGCGACGGCGACCGCGACCGCTGGTACACGGCGGAGGAGGCCAAGGACTACGGCCTCATCGACGAGATCATCACGGTCGCGTCGGGCATCCCGGGCGGCGGCGGCACCGGCGCCTGATCCGGCACACCCGGACAGGCACCGCGCCGCACCCTCTCGTACGCCGAGACTCCCAGCCCACATGAACGCCACCAGGATGGTGAACACCCACATGAACAACTTCCCCGGCGCCTCCGCGAGCGGCCTCTACACCGGCCCGCAGGTGGACAACCGCTACGTCGTCCCGCGCTTCGTGGAGCGCACCTCGCAGGGTGTGCGCGAGTACGACCCGTACGCGAAGCTCTTCGAGGAGCGTGTGATCTTCCTCGGTGTGCAGATCGACGACGCCTCGGCCAACGACGTCATGGCGCAGCTGCTGTGCCTGGAGTCCATGGACCCGGACCGTGACATCTCGATCTACATCAACAGCCCCGGCGGCTCGTTCACCGCGCTCACCGCGATCTACGACACGATGCAGTTCGTGAAGCCGGACATCCAGACGGTCTGCATGGGCCAGGCGGCCTCCGCCGCCGCCGTCCTGCTCGCCGCGGGCACCCCGGGCAAGCGCATGGCGCTCCCGCACGCCCGTGTGCTGATCCACCAGCCGTCCTCGCAGACCGGCCGTGAGCAGCTCTCCGACCTGGAGATCGCGGCCAACGAGATCCTGCGGATGCGCACCCAGCTCGAGGAGATGCTGGCCAAGCACTCCACCACCCCGCTGGAGAAGATCAGCGAGGACATCGAGCGCGACAAGATCCTTACCGCCGCCGACGCACTCGCGTACGGTCTGGTGGACCAGATTGTCTCCACCCGCAAGACCACAGCCGGCGCGGCCGTCTGACGTCGGTCTTTCCCCTTGGCACATTCCACCAGCACGGCCACGGCCGTGTGAACCGTGCCAAGGGGGGCCCGAACGGGGGGCCAGGCAAGGTACCGTCGGATAGAGGCACCAGGAGCCGCTGAACCAGGCTGCTCCCAGGCGAAGGGGAAGCACCTCGTGGCACGCATCGGTGATGGCGGCGACCTGCTCAAGTGCTCGTTCTGCGGAAAGAGCCAGAAGCAGGTGAAGAAGCTCATCGCAGGACCCGGTGTGTACATCTGCGACGAGTGCATCGATCTCTGCAACGAGATCATCGAGGAGGAGCTCGCAGAGACCTCCGAGGTGCGGTGGGAGGAACTCCCCAAGCCGCGCGAGATCTACGAGTTCCTCGAGGGGTACGTCGTCGGGCAGGAGCCCGCGAAGAAGGCCCTCTCGGTCGCGGTGTACAACCACTACAAGCGGGTCCAGGCCGGTGAGAACGGCGGCGGCGCGAATCGCGACGACGCGATCGAGCTCGCCAAGTCCAACATCCTGTTGCTGGGCCCCACGGGCTCCGGCAAGACGCTCCTCGCGCAGACGCTGGCCCGCATGCTCAACGTCCCGTTCGCCATCGCCGACGCGACGGCGCTGACGGAGGCCGGCTATGTCGGCGAGGACGTCGAGAACATCCTGCTGAAGCTGATCCAGGCCGCGGACTACGACGTCAAGAAGGCCGAGACCGGGATCATCTACATCGACGAGATCGACAAGGTCGCCCGCAAGAGCGAGAACCCGTCGATCACCCGCGATGTCTCCGGCGAGGGCGTCCAGCAGGCCCTGCTGAAGATCCTGGAGGGCACCACGGCCTCCGTACCGCCGCAGGGCGGCCGGAAGCACCCGCACCAGGAGTTCATCCAGATCGACACGACGAACGTGCTGTTCATCGTGGGCGGTGCCTTCTCCGGGCTGGAGAAGATCATCGAGTCGCGGGCCGGCGCCAAGGGCATCGGCTTCGGCGCGACGATCCGCTCGAAGCTGGAGATCCAGGCGAGCGACCAGTTCCAGGAGGTCATGCCGGAGGACCTGGTGAAGTTCGGGATGATCCCCGAGTTCATCGGCCGCCTTCCCGTACTGACCTCGGTCCACAACCTGGACCGCGAGGCGCTGCTGCAGATCCTGGTCGAGCCGCGTAACGCCCTGGTGAAGCAGTACCAAAGGCTGTTCGAACTCGACGGTGTGGAGCTGGACTTCGAGCGCGAGGCGCTGGAAGCCATCGCCGACCAGGCGATCCTGCGCCAGACGGGTGCGCGCGGTCTGCGCGCGATCATGGAGGAAGTCCTCCAGTCCGTGATGTACGAGGTCCCGTCCCGCAAGGACGTGGCCCGCGTGGTCATCACCCCGGACGTCGTCCGCAACAACGTCAACCCGACGCTGGTTCCGCGCGAGCCGCGCACGATCGGCAAGAACGACGACGGCGGCCGCCACGAGAAGTCCGCGTAGCGGCAGCGGCAGCGATACGTACGCCGAAGGGGCGTCCGGCCAATGGCCGGACGCCCCTTCGGTCTGAGTGGCTCGTAACGCGGCTGGCTGTGTTGCCCGCGGCGAAATTGCTTCAGCAGGATGCGGAAGGCTGACATCTTTACGCCAGAGCGTCTGCTTGAGATCGACTTCGAGCCAACGTACCCATGAGAGATGGACGGGGTTACGCATACATGGTTTTCTATTCGTGCAGGTGTTCGTTATTTCTTTGTAGTGGAAATCTGAGGTATATCGAGTGAACGTCCTCAAGGTTCGTCGCGTGATCGTAGCCGTCAGTTTGGTCGCGGCAGGGGTTGCTCTCCCTGTGGCGACGGCGGGGGTGGCGAACGCGAGCCCGTCGCGGTGTCAGATATCCCTGCAGAATAATGGATATGTTGTCGGCGCGAAATCGAAGGCCGCCTGCTCTAACGCTAACGCGAGCACCTCTCCTCTGAATATTGTGGCCGAGCATCAGAGGGCGGTTTGTAAGGCGCAGTTGATCGCCATTGGCGTGAGGAGTGGTCACGCTGGGGATGCTTGCTACTCGTACTGACCTTTCCGAGGGGTGGGGCGCGTCGTGCGGCGGCCACTCGGGCGCCCGGCCAGTCCTGTGGCGGGCTGACTGGAGGCCTGTGATGGGCGGCCGCCTGGCCTCTGGTCCCCAGCGTCCTTCTGGCGATTAGTGGGCAGCTCGCTCTGTGTTTGTGGGGGAGGGCGCGCGCCATTATCGCCCCCCCCGTGTGTCGGGCTTCCTCGGCGAGTTGGGTGCGGGCGGCAGGACCGATTGGCGCCCGCGTTCAGCCTCTTCTCGAGGCGCTCACATTCGGTTCGCTCCCGGAGGGGAAGTCAATGCAGGAAGGCTCGGTGTTCGGGTAGACAGCCGCGATGGCTGACTTCTCCGTACGCCAGTATTCTTCGGGTGTCGTCTTCATCGACGCGATTTCGCCAGGCGAGGATCGGCCGTAGTGATTCGGGACGGTCCCTGTCTTCCGGGTGCGCTTGGCCTCGTACTCGCAAGTCACGCGATAAGCGTGATGCGGAATGGTGCGAGCCGCGCACGATCGGCAAGAACGCGGATGGCGGCCGCCACGAGAAGTCCGCGTAGCGGCAGCAAAACGTACGCGAAGGGGCGCCCGGCCAGTGGCCGGGCGCCCCTTCGGCGTCGAGCGTCAGATCTTGGTGCGCGAGGTGTTGTAGAGCTTGGCGGCGAGGGCCGCCGTCTCGTCCTGGCTCATCGGCTTGTTCGTCATGGCGCCGCCGATGTCGAAGCCGATCACGGCGCTGACCGTGCTGTAGTCGGCCCAAACGCAGACCGGCATGATCATTTCCTTGGGGCCCTTGGCCGCCGTACCGTCGGCTTCGTCGTTGACGACCTTCATGTTCTGGCACTTCATCAGCGCGCCCTCGAAGCCGGGCGGGGTGACGTTCTTGGGGCTGCCGACCAGCGAGCCCTTCGTGTCCTCGTCCTTCATCGCCTCGTTCTCGGCGTTCTCGAAGAAGCCGTCGATGGTCGAGGCAGGGTCCTCGATCTCACCCCAGGCGCCGACGAGCATGAGCATCTTCGTGGTGAGCGGGTTCTTCGCCATGTCACCGCTCACGTACTGGGCACCCGCCTCTGACGGGTTCTTGATCCCAGCGGCCTCGGCTTCGGCCTTGTCCTTGCCGGTCATCGGGCCCGAGGGCGCCGAACTGGACGGGTTGTTCTTGTAGTCGTCCACCGAGGCGGCCGGCGTCAGCTTGTAGCCCTTGGTGGAGTCCGCGACATCGCTGTTGCTGGAGCCACCCGACGTGAGGAAGTACACCCCGCCCGCGATGACCGCCAGCGCCACGACGGCGCCGCCGATGATCAGGCCGGTCTTCTTCTTCGGGGCGCCCGGCTGCGGAGGGCCGCCGGGGTACGCCTGCTGGCCGCCGTACGGGGGCGTGGGCGGCTGCTGGCCGTACGGGCCCGGCTGCTGGGCCTGCGGGTAGCCGTAGCCCTGCGGGGGCTGCTGCGGCGGGACACCCTGGGGGGCCTGCTGCGGGTAGCCGTACCCGGGCTGGCCCTGCGGCTGTCCCTGCGGCGGCTGGCCGCCGTACGGGCCCGGCTGCTGGCCGTAGGGTCCGGGCTGGCCCTGCGGCGGCTGCCCACCGTACGGGCCCGGCTGGTTGTAGCTCATTGGGCTGTCCCCTCCAGAATGCTTATGCGTTCCGAACATCCTGGCGGATGGGGCCGTGACATGGGGCACCGGGCAGCACACCGTTACTGAACTATCCCGTTTCAGTGCACGACTGTGACGGCCCTAAACTGTGCTGCGTGACCGAGAACGCATCGCAGCAGCCAGTCAGCAACCCCGAACTGCCGACCCAGTACGCGCCGGCCGAGGTAGAGGGGAAGCTGTACGAGCGCTGGGTAGAGCGCGGTTACTTCACGGCCGACCCGGACAGTGAGAAGCCCCCGTACACGATCGTCATCCCGCCGCCCAACGTCACCGGTGCGCTCCACCTGGGACACGCCTTCCAGGTCACGCTCATGGACGCGCTGACCCGGCGCAAGCGCATGCAGGGCTTCGAGACCCTGTGGCTGCCCGGCATGGACCACGCCGGGATCGCCACCCAGAACAAGGTCGAGCAGCAGCTCGCGGAAGAGGGCAAGTCCCGTCAGGACCTCGGCCGTGAGCAGTTCACCGAGCGTGTGTGGCAGTGGAAGGACGAGTTCGGCGGCCGGATCCTCGGCCAGCTGCGCCGTCTCGGTGCCGGCCTCGACTGGTCCCGCGAGCGGTTCACCATGGACGAGGGCCTGTCCAAGGCCGTCCAGACCATCTTCAAGAAGCTGTACGACGACGAACTGATCTACCGTGCCGAGCGCATCATCAACTGGTGCCCGCGCTGTCTGACGGCGATCTCCGACATCGAGGTCGACTACCAGGACGACGACGGCGAGCTGGTCTCGCTGAAGTACGGCGAGGGCGACGAGACAGTCGTGGTCGCCACCACGCGCGTCGAGACGATGCTCGGTGACACGGCGGTCGCCGTCCACCCCGATGACGAGCGCTACGCGCACCTCATCGGCAAGCGGATCAAGCTGCCGCTGACCAACCGTACGATCCCCGTCGTCGCCGACCAGCACGTCGACCCGGAGTTCGGGACCGGCGCCGTCAAGGTCACGCCCGCCCACGACCCGAACGACTTCGCGATCGGCCAGCGCCACGGCCTGGAGTCCATGACGATCATGGACGAGCGCGGGGTCATCACGGTCCACGGTCCGTTCGAGGGGCTCGACCGCTTCGAGGCGCGCTCCGCGATCGTCGCCGCCCTGCGCGAGCAGGGCCGTGTCGTCGCCGAGAAGCGCCCCTACGTCCACTCCGTGGGCCACTGTTCGCGCTGCAAGACGACCGTCGAACCGCGCCTGTCGCTCCAGTGGTGGGTCAAGGTCGAGACGCTCGCGGGCGCCGCGGGCGACGCCGTCCGTGACGGTCGCGTCGAGCTCCACCCGAAGGAGATGGAGCGGCGGTACTTCGACTGGGTCGACAACCTCAACGACTGGTGCATCTCGCGCCAGCTCTGGTGGGGGCACCGCATCCCGGTCTGGTACGGGCCGGCGGGCGAGGTCGTCTGCGTCGGACCCGACGAGGAGCCGCCGAGCGGTGACGGCTGGACCCAGGACCCCGATGTCCTCGACACCTGGTTCTCCTCCGGGCTGTGGCCCTTCTCCACGCTCGGCTGGCCCGAGGAGACTCCGGACCTCAAGAAGTTCTACTCGACCGATGTCCTGCTCACCGGGCACGACATCATCTTCTTCTGGGTCGTCCGGATGATGATGTTCGGTCTGTACGCGATGGACGGCGAAGTCCCGTTCAAGACCGTCGCCCTGACCGGCCTCGTCCGTGACGAGTTCGGCAAGAAGATGTCCAAGTCCAACCCCAACGCCGTCGATCCGCTCGACTGGATGGACAACTACGGTTCCGACGCAGTCCGGTTCACCCTCGCCAAGGGTGCCAACCCGGGCGCCGACGTCCCGATCGGTGAGGACTGGGTCCAGGCCTCCCGCAACTTCGCCAACAAGATCTGGAACGCCACCCGCTTCGCGATGATGAACGGCGCGACCCTCGAGGGTCCGCTGCCTCCCGTCGAGCAGCTGTCGGCGACCGATCGCTGGATCCTGTCGCGCCTCAACGCGACCGTCGCCGAAGTCGACGCGTTCTACGACGACTTCCAGTTCGCCAAGCTCAGCGAGGCGCTCTACCACTTCGCGTGGGACGAGGTCTTCGACTGGTACGTCGAGCTGTCCAAGACGACGTTCTTCGCGGGCGGCGAGCAGGCGAAGGTGTCCGCCCGGGTCCTCGGCGAGGTCCTCGACGTGACGCTGCGGGTCCTCCACCCGATCGTTCCGTTCGTCACGGAGCAGCTCTGGACGACTCTCACCGGCGGCGAGTCCCTCGTCGTCGCCGACTGGCCCAAGGACTCCGGCTTCCGCGACGACGCGGCCGAGAAGGAGATCGAGCTCGTCCAGCAGGTCGTCACCGAGGTCCGCCGGTTCCGCTCCGACCAGGGCCTGCAGCCCGGCCAGAAGGTCCCGGCCGAGCTCGCTCTGGACGGTACGGTCCTCGCCGCGCACGAGGCGGCCATCCGGCAGCTGCTGCGTCTGCAGCCCGCCGGTGACGGCTTCCACGCCACGGCGACCCTCCCGGTCGCGGGAGCCACGGTTGCCCTGGACCTCTCCGGCACGATCGACGTCGAGGCCGAGCGCAAGCGCCTGACGAAGGACCTCGGCGCAGCCGAGAAGGAGAAGGCGCAGGCCAACGGGAAGCTCAACAACGAGGCGTTCCTGGGCAAGGCACCCGACAACGTGGTCGACAAGATCCGCGGCCGGCTCGCGAAGGCCGAGGCCGACATCGAGCGGATCACCGCCCAGCTGGCGAATCTGCCGCAGAGCTGATGATCTGAGGACGAAGCCCCCGCACCCCCGACCGACCGGGGGAGCGGGGGCTTCGTCGTACCCCGGGGGAGCGGGGCAGCGGGCGCTGCGCGCGTTGTCGGTGCACATCCGTAGACTGGCCCTGTGAGTGAGCCCCGCCCTTCAGACCGGCACGACGCGTCAGACTCCGACGACACCTTCGAGGAGATCGTCGACGAAGCGACCCAGCGCGACCCCGACCTGGCGGTGATCGAGGCCGGGAGCCGCACGCTGCGCACCCAGTCGGGACCGCCCCAGGGTGATGTGGTCCCCGCCCGCCCCACCGACCCCGAGATCGACAAGGCGCTGCGCGCCGTGGAGCAGGAGCTCGCCGGACGCTGGGGCGAGACCAAGCTCGAGCCGTCGGTGACCCGCATCGCGGCCCTGATGGACGTGCTCGGCGAGCCGCAGCGCGCCTACCCCTCGATCCACATCACGGGGACCAACGGCAAGACCAGCACGGCCCGCATGATCGAGGCCCTGCTCAACGCCTTCGAGCTGCGCACCGGCCGCTACACCTCCCCGCACGTCCAGTCGATCACCGAGCGGATCAGCCTGGACGGCGCCCCGATCGAGGCTGAGCGCTTCATCGAGACGTACGAGGACATCAAGCCGTACGTCGAGATGGTCGACGCCCAGCAGGAGTACCGGCTGTCGTTCTTCGAGGTGCTGACGGGCATGGCGTACGCGGCCTTCGCCGACGCGCCGGTCGACGTCGCGGTCGTCGAGGTCGGCATGGGCGGCACCTGGGACGCGACCAACGTCATCGACGCCTCGGTCGCCGTCGTCACCCCCATCTCGCTGGACCACACCGACCGCCTCGGCACGACCCCCGCGGAGATCGCCGGA
This sequence comes from Streptomyces sp. NBC_00683, assembly GCF_036226745.1. Lineage (NCBI taxonomy): Bacteria > Bacillati > Actinomycetota > Actinomycetes > Kitasatosporales > Streptomycetaceae > Streptomyces > Streptomyces sp. NBC_00683. The sequence goes on from NZ_CP109013.1 coordinate 5,731,576, forward strand.
GAGAAGGCCGGAGTGATCAAGCAGGGTGCGACGGTGATCCTGGCCCAGCAGCCGGTCGACGCCGCGCAGGTCATGCTGAAGAAGGCCGTCGAGGTGGACGCCACGGTGGCCCGCGAGGGCATGGAGTTCGGCATCGTCTCCCGCGAGGTCGCGGTCGGCGGCCAGCTGCTGACGCTCCGGGGCCTCGGCGGGGAGTACGAGGACATCTTCCTCCCGCTGTACGGCGCCCACCAGGCGCACAACGCCGCGGTGGCGCTCGCCGCCGTTGAGGCGTTCTTCGGCATCGGCGCCGAGCAGGCCCGCAGCCTCGACATCGAAGCGATCCGCAAGGCATTCCTCGCGGTGCTCTCACCGGGCCGGCTCGAAGTCGTACGGTCCAGCCCCACCGTCGTCCTTGACGCCGCCCACAACCCGGCAGGCGCCCTTGCCGCCTCCGCGGGGATCTCCGAGGCCTTCAGCTTCTCCCGGCTCATCGGGGTCGTCGGCGCCAGCGAGGGCAAGGACGTCCGAGGGCTCCTCGAAGGCTTCGAACCGGTCTTCGCCGAGGTCGTCGTCACCCAGAACTCCAGCCCGCGCGCGATGGACGCGGACGAGCTGGCCGCGGTCGCCGTCGAGGTCTTCGGCAACGAGCGCGTGCAGGTCGAGCCCCGCCTCGACGACGCGCTGGAAGCCGCCATCACCCTCGCCGAGGAGGACGCGGAGTACGCGGGTGCCGGAGTCCTGGTGACCGGTTCCGTGATCACGGTCGGCGAGGCCCGGCTGCTTCTGGGAAGGCGCTGACCTGTGCGTACGCTCTGTGCATCGACGCTGATCGGCGAGTTCTTCGTGATCGGCTTCGCCGGACTCGTTGCGATGAAGTCCGACGACATGTCCATGGCCACGGTCTGGACGGTCTGCGGCATCGGCATGCTGCTGTCCGTCCTGCTCTGCGGTGTCATCACCCGCCCCGGCGGGATACAGCTCGGCTGGGCGCTGCAGATCGCCCTGGTGCTGAGCGGTTTCGTCGTCCCGATGATGTTCATCCTCGGCCTGGTCTTCGGAGCGCTGTGGTGGGCCTCGGTGCACTACGGCCGCAAGATCGACGAGGCGAAGGCGCGGTGGGCGGCGCAGGCCGAGGCCCAGGAGGGCACAGAGGCTCCGGCCTGAAGATGACGCAGCGTAAGCCCGGCCGTCGGCCCGTTCCCGTGCCCCTGTAATCTCGCCTCACCGCACCCGCAGTCTGCAAGGAGCCGCACATGACTCAGCGCACCCTCGTCCTTCTCAAGCCGGATGCCGTACGGCGTGGGCTGATCGGCGAGATCGTCGGCCGCATCGAACGCAAGGCCGGCTGGACGATCACCGCGCTGGAGCTGCGCACGCTCGACCAGGAGACCCTGGAGCAGCACTACGGCGAGCACAAGGGCCGCCCGTTCTACGAGCCGCTCGTCGAGTTCATGGCCTCCGGCCCCGTCGTCGCTCTCGTGGCCGAGGGCGAGCGGATCATCGAGGGTGTTCGCGCCCTTGCCGGACCCACCGACCCGATCGCCGCCGCGCCCGGATCGATCCGTGGCGACTTCGGGACGGTCACCCGGGAGAACCTCATCCACGCCTCGGACTCCGAGGAGTCCGCAGAGCGAGAACTGAAGCTTTTCTTTCCCGGACTTTCCTGACTTCGGCTCGGCCAATCAGCGCTCATGACCTGGGGCGACCGAAGTAATTCGGTCGCCCTTCGGCATAGGGTCCCGGATCGCGGGAACGCATCCCTCCGACGTAACGTCACCATGGGTGGGACGGGCAGCCGTTCCGCTCACATTGGCGAAGGACCCTCGCGCTGTGTCCGTGCTCACGGCACTACGATGGAAGCTTCCACGCCCGCAGCGCCAACCCTCGCCTACCTAAAACAAGCCATTCTTCGCTTCTTGGGAAGGCCCGACGCATCCTCATGGGGAACAAGGGGAACTCAATGTCGTTCATCGGCCGTGACATGGCTATCGACCTCGGGACTGCCAACACGCTGGTGTACGTCAGGGGGCGCGGCATCGTTCTGAACGAGCCGTCCGTCGTGGCCATCAACACCAACACCGGCGGAATCCTGGCGGTCGGCTCCGAGGCCAAGAAGATGATCGGCCGTACGCCGGGCAACATCGTTGCCGTACGGCCTCTGAAGGACGGCGTGATCGCCGACTTCGAGATCACGGAGCGCATGCTCCGCTACTTCATCCTCAAGATCCACAAGCGCCGCTACCTGGCCCGCCCGCGGGTCGTCGTCTGTGTGCCCTCCGGCATCACAGGGGTCGAGCGACGCGCCGTCATCGAGGCGTCGACGCAGGCCGGCGCCCGCCAGGTGCACATCATCGAAGAGCCCATGGCCGCGGCCATCGGCTCCGGCCTGCCGGTCCACGAGGCCACCGGCAACATGGTCGTCGACATCGGTGGCGGCACCACCGAGGTCGCGGTGATCTCGCTCGGCGGAATCGTCACTGCCCAGTCGATCCGGGTCGCCGGTGACGAGCTGGACAACGCGATCATCCAGCACATCAAGAAGGAGTACTCGCTCCTCCTCGGTGAGCGCACCGCCGAACAGATCAAGATCACGATCGGCTCGGCGTTCGACCTCGAGAAGGAGGAGCACACGGAGATCCGCGGGCGCGACCTCGTCTCCGGGCTGCCCAAGACCGTGGTCATCTCCGCCACGGAGGTCCGCAAGGCCATCGAGGAGCCGGTCAACGCGATCGTCGACGCCGTGAAGACGACGCTCGACAAGTGCCCGCCGGAGCTCTCCGGCGATGTCATGGACCGCGGCATCGTCCTCACCGGTGGCGGCGCGCTCCTGCGCGGCCTCGACGAGCGGCTGCGCCACGAGACGGGCATGCCGATCCACATCGCCGAGGACCCGCTGGACTCGGTGGCGCTCGGATCCGGCAAGTGCGTCGAGGAGTTCGAGGCGCTCCAGCAGGTGCTGGACGCCCAGCCCCGACGGTAGAACCCGACGTTCCGCCGTACGGGTGCTGCCGCTCCCGTACGGCGGAACGTTGATATACAGGCACCAATATTCCGACGAGGAAGGCACGGCCGCCGCACGTGAGGGACACACGAGAGAGCCGGCTGCTCCTGGTGCTGCTGATCGCCATCGCGTTCGCTTTGATCACGGTGGACATCCGCGGTGGCGAGGAGTCGCCGGTCGACGGCGCCCGGCAGGCCGCCGCCACGGTCTTCGGACCGGTCGAGAACGGCGTAGCAGCGGCGGTGGACCCGGTGGGCAACGCCATAGGCGCCGTACGGGACTCCGGTGACAGGCACGACCGGATCGCGGCCCTGGAGCAGGAGAACGCCGCGCTGAAGGCGAAACTGGGCAGCGACGACCGCAACAGCAGCAAGGTCCGCCAGCTCGACAGCATGCTCAAGGCCGCAGGGGCCGGCCAGTACGGCATCAAGGGCGCCGAGGTCATCGCCATAGGAGCGGCCCAGGGCTTCTCCTGGACGATCACCATCGACGCGGGGTCCAACGACGGCCTCAAGCGCGACATGACCGTACTCAACGGTGAGGGGCTCGTCGGCCGCGTCACCACCGTCGGTCCGAACACCGCGACCGTCCTGCTGGCCAACGACCCCGACTTCACCGTCGGCACCCGGATGGAGAAGACCGACGAGCTCGGCTTCGCCACCGGACAGGGATCCCGGCCGCTGTCGGTCCAGTTCCTCAACGGCAAGGCGAAGGTGAAGAAGGGCGACCGGCTGGTCACCTTCGGGTCCAGCAAGGACAAGCCCTTCGTCCCCGGCGTCCCGGTCGGCGAAGTGGTCCGCGTCGACCCGTCGGGCGGCGACCTGACCAGGACCGTCTACGTCCGCCCGTACGTCGGCTTCACCAAGCTCGACATCGTCGGCATCGTCGTCCAGGCACCCCGTGAGGACCCCCGCGACATGGTGCTGCCGAAGCAGCCCAAGAAGCCGGAGAAGCCGAAGCCCACCCCGACCGTCACCGTCACGGTCCAGCCGAACGGCGACCTGGTCGACGGCAGCGGCAAGGTCGTCGGGAACATCCACGAGAAGCCCGACGCGGACGCCTCCGGGAACGCCGACGCGAACGCGACCGGCAACGCAGACCCGAATGCGACCGGCAACGCCGACAACGCGGCCGACGAGCAGGAATAGAGCTGATCCCCATGCGCTTCAACCGGACTCTGCTCTCCGTCACCCTGGTCGTGGTCGCCCTCGTCGTCCAGGTCTCCGTACTCGCCCGCCTCCAGCTCCCCGGCGCCACCCCCGACCTGCTGCTGCTCGTCGTGCTCGGACTCGCCTTCGTGTACGGGCACGTCAGCGGCGCGCTCATCGGCTTCGGCGCGGGCCTCCTCGCCGACCTGGCGCCGCCCGCGGACCACGCCGCGGGGCGCTACGCCCTGGTGCTCTGCGTCATCGGGTACCTCGCCGGTCTGGTCCGCCCCGAGAACGGCCAGCTCAAGTCGGCCTTCGCCCCGATGGCCGTCGTCGTCGCCGCGGCGATCGGGTCGACCCTGCTGTACGCCGGTGTCGGCGCCCTCGTCGACGACACGGCGGCCCGCCATGTGGGGCTGGGCAGCCTGCTGTTCACCGCCGCCGTGTACGACCTGCTCCTCGCGCCGTTCACCGTTCCGCTGATCATGGCGCTCGCCAGACGCACCGAGAACGATCCGATCGCCGACAGCTCCGGTGGCGGCGATGTCGCCGCCGGCTGGCTGGCCTCGGGTACCGGGCTGCGGATCGGCAGCCAGCGGGGCGGACTGCGCGTCAAGGCCGCCCGTAACCGCGCCGCACGCGCAGGAAGGATCAAGGGGGTCAAGCGACTGTGAGCAACATCCCGGAGACGGGCCGGACCCAGCGGGTCCAGATCCGTCTCGTCGTCATCCAGGTCCTCGTCTTCTCCCTGCTCCTGACGCTCGGCGGCCGGCTCTGGTACCTCCAGATCCGCAACGGCCAGGAGTACACCGACGAAGCCAAGAACAACCACGTCCAACAGGTCGTCCAGCCCGCCGTCCGAGGCGCAATCCTCGACGCGCGCGGCGTACCCCTCGCCGACAACGAGACCCGCCTCGTCGTCTCCGCCAGCCGCACCGAGCTGATGAAGATGAAGGACGACGGCGTCGGCGTCCTCACCCGGCTCGCCGGAGTCCTGGACATGAAGCCCAAGGACGTCCGGGACAAGGTCCGGCTCTGCGACGCCAAGACCCCGCAGCCCTGCTGGAACGGCTCGCCCTACCAGCCGATCCCGGTCACCGACGAGGCCACCACCCAGCAGGCCCTCACCATCCGTGAGCGTGCCGAGGACTTCCCCGGCATCACCGCCGAACCCACCGCCGTACGCCGTTACGCCGCGCCCGGCAAGGCCAACACCGCCCAGGTGCTCGGCTACCTCTCGCCCGTCACCGACGAAGAGGTCACCAAGGCCCAGGACAGCGACTCGCCCTACCTCCGCTCCGACCAGGTCGGCCGCTCCGGCCTGGAGCGCACGTACGACAAGGAGCTGCGCGGCAAGGCCGGCGTCACCCGCTACGAGGTCGACAACCTCGGCCGTGTCATCGGCCAGGCGCAGAACGACGAGGCCGAGCCCGGGGCCAGCGTCGTCACCTCCATCGACGCCCGGGTCCAGGCCGTCGCCGAGTACGAGCTCAACAAGGCGATGGAGACGGCCCGCAAGGAGATGGACCGCAACACCAACGAGCTCTACAAGGCGGACTCCGGTGCCGTCGTCGTCATGGAGGCCAAGACGGGCCGCATCGTCTCGATGGCCTCGCTGCCGACCTACGACCCCAACGCCTGGATCGGCGGCATCTCCGCCAAGGACTACGCGAAGCTCACCGGCAAGAAGTCCAACTTCCCGCTGCTGAACCGTGCCATCCAGGGAACCGCGGCCCCCGGGTCGATCTTCAAGGTCATCTCCTCGACCGCCGCGGTCAACGCCGGATACGAATTCGACGGCAACTACCCGTGCCCGAGCTCGTACTCCATCGGCGGCCAGGTCTTCAAGAACTTCGAGTCCCAGGGCTACGGCAGCATCAGCCTCGGCCGCGCCCTGGAGGTCTCCTGCGACACCGTCTACTACGGTCTCGCGCACAGGGAGTGGCAGAAGGACGGCGGCAACAAGCCGAAGAAGAACACCAACGACTGGTTCTACAAGACCGCGCACCAGTTCGGCCTCGGCAAGGAGACCGGCATCGACCTCCCCAACGAGGTCCCCGGCCGTGTCCCCGACCGCCAGTGGAAGCAGAACTTCTACGACGCCAACAAGACCTCCTGGTGCAAGCAGGGCAAGAAGGACGGCACGTACGTCGAGAAGATCGCGTACGAAGGCTGCCTCGAGGGCTACAAGATGCGCGCCGGTGACTCCGTCAACTACTCGATCGGCCAGGGCGACACGCTCGTCACCCCGATCCAGATGGCGACCATCTACTCCGCGATCTCCAACGGCGGCACGCTCTACGACCCGGCCGTCGGCAAGGCCGTCATCAGCGGCGACGGCAAGACGGTCCAGGAGATCAAGCCCCAGGCGCACGGCAAGCTGCCCTTCAAGGGCGACACGCGCGACAAAATAGACGAAGCCCTCGCGGGAGTCGCGACCCGGGGCAGCGCCGCCTGGCGATTCGGCGGTTGGCCCCAGGACAAGATCCCGATGCACGCCAAGACGGGCACGGCCGAGGTCTACGGCAAGCAGACGACCTCCTGGTTCGCCACGTACACCAAGGAATACTCGATCGTCATGACGATCTCCCAGGGTGGTACGGGCTCCGGCGCCTCGGGCCCCGCCGTGCGCAACATCTACAACGCGCTCTACGGACTCGACTCCGCCGGCAAGCAGGACCTCAAGAAGGCTCTGCTGCCCAAGCCCCAGAAGGCCCTGCCGAAGATCCAGCCCGACGGGCAGATCGAGTCGCCGAAGATCAAGCCCTACGTCCCCGAGCCCCCTGCCGAAGAGGGCACCCAGGCACTCGCACTCGCCGGAGTGCCGTGGAGGCGGGACTGATGGCCGGATTCTCCGTTTCGCGCTACGCCCCCGAGCGTTCCTCCTGGGCCAAGCTCACCGCACGCGACTCCGTCGTCCGGCGGCTGGACTGGCCCCTGCTCGGGTCGGCCCTCGCGCTGTCCTTCATCGGCTCGCTCCTCGTCTGGTCGGCGACCCGCGGCCGTGACTCGCTCACCCACGGCGACCCGTACTACTTCCTGTTCCGGCACGCCCTCAACACCGGTATCGGTGTCGCCCTGATGGTCGGCACGATCTGGCTCGGCCACCGCACCCTGCGGGGAGCGGTGCCCGTCCTCTACGGACTGTCGGTCGTGCTCGTCCTCGCCGTCCTCACCCCGCTGGGCGCCACCGTCAACGGTGCGCACGCCTGGATCCTCCTTCCCGGTGGCTTCTCCCTCCAGCCCTCCGAGTTCACCAAGATCACGATCATCCTGGGCATGGCGATGCTGCTCGCCGCCCGGGTCGACGCGGGCGACCAGCTGCACCCCGACCACCGGACCGTCGCCAAGGCCCTCGGCCTGGCGCTCGTCCCGATGGCCGTGGTCATGCTGATGCCCGACCTCGGCTCCGTCATGGTCATGGCCGTCATCGTGCTCGGTGTCCTGCTCGCCTCCGGAGCGTCCAACCGCTGGGTCTTCGGACTCCTCGGCGCGGGGACGACGGGCGCCGTCGCCATCTGGCAGCTCGGCCTGCTCGACGACTACCAGATCGCCCGCTTCGCGGCCTTCGCCAACCCGGCGCTGGACCCGGCCGGCGTCGGCTACAACACCAACCAGGCGCGCATCGCCATCGGCTCCGGCGGGCTCAGCGGCACCGGGCTCTTCAAGGGCTCCCAGACCACGGGTCAGTTCGTGCCCGAACAGCAGACCGACTTCGTCTTCACGGTCGCGGGTGAGGAGCTCGGCTTCCTCGGTGCCGGTCTGATCATCGTCCTGCTCGGCATCGTCCTGTGGCGCGCCTGCCGGATCGCCCGCGAGACGAGCGAGCTCTACGGAACGATCGTCGCCGCCGGCATCATCGCCTGGTTCGCCTTCCAGTCCTTCGAGAACATCGGCATGACCCTCGGGATCATGCCGGTGGCGGGGCTCCCGCTGCCGTTCGTGTCGTACGGAGGATCATCGATGTTCGCCGTCTGGGTGGCGATCGGGCTCCTCCAGTCGATCAGGGTGCAGAGGCCGATAACGGCCTGAGCCGTTAGCGGCCGCCCGCGGGGCCCCTGCCCATCGGCGCGGAACACGTCTAGATTCGGTTCATGGCGGACTCGAAGCGTGAGATCGAGCGTAAGTACGAAGCGACGCCCGGAACCCGGCTGCCCGACCTGACCCGTGTGGCCGGGGTGTCGGCCGTCGTCCACCGGGGCCTCAGGGAACTCGACGCCGTCTACTACGACACCGAGGACCTCCGGCTGGCCGCCGACTCCCTCACCCTGCGGCGCAGAACGGGCGGGGACGACGCCGGCTGGCATCTCAAGTTCCCGGTCTCCACCGGCATCCGCGACGAGATCCACGCCCCGCTCGCCGACACCCTGCCGCACAGCCTGGCCGGGCTGCTCCGCTCCCGGGTCAGGGACGCGGAGACGGTCCCCGTCGTCCGGCTGCTCTCCTCCCGGGACGTCCACCACCTGCTCGACGAGGACGGCGTCCTGCTCGCCGAGCTCAGCATCGACGAGGTCCGCGCCGAACGGCTCACCGCACAGGCGCACGGCGCCACGGCCGCCTGGACCGAGATCGAGGTCGAGCTGGCGGACGACGGCGACCCCGCCTTCCTCGACGCCGTCGAGCAGCGGCTCCACAAGGCCGGCGTACGGTCCTCGGCCTCGGCGTCGAAGCTGGCCAGGGCCCTGGCCGAGACCGCCCCGAAGAAGCAGCGGCGGAAGAAGAAGAGCGGCCCGGCTGCCCCGCTCACGGCAGGCGACCACGTTCTCGCCTACGTACGCGACCAGATCGAGGCCGTCATCGGACTCGACCCCGCCGTACGCCGCGACCTCCCCGACTCCGTGCACCGGATGAGGGTCGCCACCCGACGGCTGCGCAGCGCCTTCAAGACCTACCGCAAGGTGCTGGACCGGACCGTCACCGACCCCGTCGGCGAGGAACTGAAATGGCTCGCCGCCGAACTCGGGATCGACCGCGACCAGGAAGTGCTCGACGAGCGGCTCGGCACCCGGATCGCCGCACTGCCCCGCACCCTCCTCCTCGGCCCCGTCCGCGGCCGTCTGCGCCTGTGGTCCGTGGCCCGGCGCGCCGGGTCGCGGCGCCGGATCGTCTCCGTGCTCGACGGCAAGCGGTATCTGGCCCTGCTGGAGACCCTCGACACCCTCCTCGCCGACCCGCCCCTGCTGCCCGGCGCGGCACAGGAACCGGGGGAGGCCCTGCCCCGGGCCGTGCTCAAGGACTACGAGCGCCTCGCCACCCGAATCGGTCACGCCCTGGCGCAGCCCCCGGGCGAGGACCGGGACCTCGCCATGCACGAGGCCCGCAAGGCCGCGAAACGCGCGCGGTACGCGGGAGAGGCCGCCAGGCCCGCCCTGGGCAAGCCGGCCAAGAAGTTCGCCAAGCGCGTGAAGGCGGTGCAGACGGTCCTCGGGGAGCACCAGGACAGCGTGGTCGCCCGTGACGCGCTGCGCGGGCTGGCGGTCCAGGCGCACGGGGCGGGGGAGTCCGCGTTCACCTGGGGTCTGCTGTACGGACAGGAGGAGGCCGCGGCGGCCGACCGGGAACGCGAACTGCCCGAGGTATGGGCCCAGGCATCGGACCCCGGACTGCGATCGGCGTTGAAGAGCTGAGCACCGGGTTACGCTTGATGGTCACCCCTGTCAGCTCACGAAGGTCCCCAGATGTCTGCCGAGTCGGTCTTCCCGCAGCTCGAAGCTCTGCTCCCGCATGTGCAGAAGCCCATCCAGTACGTCGGCGGTGAGCTGAACTCCACCGTCAAACCGTGGGACGAATGCGACGTCCGCTGGGCACTCATGTACCCGGACGCCTACGAGGTCGGACTGCCCAACCAGGGCGTCATGATCCTCTACGAGGTGCTCAACGAGCGCGAAGGCGTCCTTGCCGAGCGCACGTACAGCGTCTGGCCGGACCTCGAGGAGCTGATGCGCGAGCACAAGGTGCCCCAGTTCACCGTGGACAGCCACCGCCCCGTCGGCGCGTTCGACGTGTTCGGGCTGAGCTTCTCCACCGAGCTCGGCTACACCAACATGCTCACCGCCCTGGATCTCGCGGGCATCCCGCTGGAGTCCAAGGACCGCACCGTCGATCACCCGATCGTGCTGGCGGGCGGCCACGCCGCGTTCAACCCCGAGCCGATCGCGGACTTCATCGACTGCGCGGTCATCGGCGACGGTGAGCAGGCCGTCCTGGAGATCACCGAGATCATCCGCGCCTGGAAGGCCGAGGGCCGGCCCGGTGGCCGTGAAGAGGTGCTCTTCCGGCTGGCGAAGACCGGCGGGGTCTACGTCCCGGGCTTCTACGACGTCGAGTACCTCCCCGACGGCCGCATCGGCCGTGTCGTGCCCAAGAAGTCCGGCGTGCCGTGGCGGGTGTCCAAGCACACGGTCATGGACCTCGACGAGTGGCCGTACCCGAAGCAGCCCCTCGTGCCCCTCGCCGAGACCGTCCACGAGCGGATGTCCGTCGAGATCTTCCGCGGCTGCACCCGCGGCTGCCGTTTCTGCCAGGCCGGCATGATCACGCGTCCCGTGCGGGAGCGAAGCATCACCGGCATCGGCGAAATGGTCGAGAAGGGCCTCAAGGCCACCGGTTTCGAGGAGGTCGGCCTCCTGTCGCTCTCCTCCGCGGACCACACCGAGATCGGTGAGATCGCCAAGGGCCTCGCCGACCGGTACACCGAGGACAAGATCGGCCTCTCGCTGCCCTCCACCCGCGTCGACGCGTTCAACGTGGACCTGGCCAACGAGCTGACCCGCAACGGCCGCAGGTCCGGTCTCACCTTCGCCCCCGAGGGCGGCTCCGAGCGCATGCGCAAGGTCATCAACAAGATGGTCTCGGAGGAGGACCTGATCCGCACGGTCGCCACCGCGTACGGCAACGGCTGGCGCCAGGTGAAGCTGTACTTCATGTGCGGCCTGCCCACCGAGACCGACGAGGACGTCCTCCAGATCGGCGACATGGCGGTCAACGTGATCGCCAAGGGCCGCGAGGTCTCCGGCCAGAACGACATCCGCTGCACGGTCTCCATCGGCGGCTTCGTCCCCAAGCCGCACACCCCGTTCCAGTGGGCCCCGCAGCTCGGCGTCGAGGAGACCGACGCCCGGCTCGCCAAGCTCCGCGACAAGATCCGCGGCGACAAGAAGTACGGCCGGTCCATCGGGTTCCGCTACCACGACGGCAAGCCCGGCATCGTCGAGGGCCTGCTCTCCCGGGGCGACCGCCGGGTCGGAGCGGTGATCCGCGAGGTGTACGAGTCGGGCGGCCGTTTCGACGGCTGGCGCGAGCACTTCAGCTACGACCTCTGGATGCGGAGCGCGGAGAAGACGCTGCCCGCCTTCGGCGTGGACGTCGACTGGTACACCACCCGCGAGCGCACGTACGAGGAGGTCCTGCCCTGGGACCACCTGGACTCCGGCCTCGACAAGGACTGGCTCTGGGAGGACTGGCAGGACTCGCTCGACGAGACCGAGGTCGAGGACTGCCGCTGGACCCCCTGCTTCGACTGCGGGGTGTGCCCCCAGCTCGACCTGGACATCCAGATCGGTCCGACGGGCAAGAAGCTCCTGCCGCTCACCGTGGTGAAGTAGCGCCGAAGCACGCGTCCGGGTGACAGCCCGGTGAAGAAGGCCCGGCCGGGGAAACCCCTGGCCGGGCCTTCGCGTCATGTACTGCATGGACTACGACAAGCGGCCGGCGCCCGAGCGGTACGAAGGCGGGGAGGGCTGTCTGACCACCCTCATCAGGATTCCGGTACGGATCGTCGTCCTCGTCGTCGTCCTGCCCGTACGGATGATCTGGGACGTGCTCGTCGCGGGGCTGCGGGTCCTGGACCGTGTGCTGCTGCGTCCGCTGGGACGCGCCCTGGAGTGGCTGTACGACACCGTGCTCACGCCGGTCGGGCGGGCCCTCGCGTGGCTGGCCGTCGCCGTCCTCGTGTGGCCCTGGATCGGGCTGTGGCGGTATGTCGTCGTCCCCGTCGTCCGCTACGGGATCGTCGCCCCGCTGGTCTGGCTGTACGGGGCCGTCCTCACCCCGGCCGGGCACGGGCTGCGGTGGGTGTACCGCACGCTGCTCGTCCCGGCCGGCCGGGCGGTCGGCGCCGCCGTCGCCGGGCTGTTCACGGTGCTCCTGGTGTGGCCGGTGGTCGGCCTGTGGCGCTACGTCCTGAAGCCGATCGGAATCGCCGCCGACTGGCTCGTCACCCACCTGATCGTGATGCCCGTCGCCTGGACGTACTGGTACGTGCTCACCCCGGTCGGGCACGGCATCGTGTGGGTGTTCACCCAGCTGGGGCGCGGGATCGCCGCCACCGGGCGGGGCCTCGGGGCCGCCGTCGTCTGGCTGGTCATGACGCTGCTCGTCCTGCCCCTCGCCTGGGTGTACCGGCATGTCCTGGCTCCCGTCGGCCGGGAGATCGCAGCCGCGGTCGGCGTCGCCTGGCGAATCGCCGGATACATCTCCCGGGCCGTCGGCCGCGCCCTGGCGTGGCTGGCGTGGCACCTGGTCGGCGCGCCGGTGACCTGGGTCTATCGCACGGTCTGCACACCGGTCGGACACTTCGTACGCGACGCGGTGTGGGCCCCCGTCAAGAAGGGCGCCCTGGAGGCGGGGCGCGCCGTCCGCAGTGCGCTGAGCGCGGCCCGCGAGAGCGTGCGCACGGCCCGCCGCGACGCATGGCGCGCACTGGTGGGACCGCCGCAGGTCACAGAGGTGCGGGAACTCCAGGGGTCCGCTGCGCGTACCCTGGGTAGAACAACGACTGTCCCCAGCGAGGCGCCCGCGCCCGAGATCTCCCTGCTTGCCGACAAAACCGTCGAGCGGGGGTGAGCCGGAGCGGCACCCCGGGGCACCCGTACTTCGTGGGCGGTGCGCCACCGCGTCCGCCCCGCACCGAGGAGAAGAACCACTGGGCAAGCGACAGCCCGAAGGCCCGCCGCCCGCACCGGCGGTGCAGCGCATCAGACTGCGCTACACCAAGCGGGGCCGCCTCCGGTTCACCAGCCACCGAGACTTTCAGCGCGCCTTCGAGCGGGCACTGCGCCGCTCCGAGGTGCCCATGGCCTACTCGGCGGGCTTCACCCCGCACCCGAAGGTGTCGTACGCCAACGCCGCCCCTACGGGTACGGGCAGCGAGGCCGAGTTCCTGGAGATCGCCCTCACCGAGGCGCGGGACCCCGCAACGCTCCGCGAGCTGCTCGACGCGTCGATGCCGGACGGCCTCGACATCATCGACGCGGTGGAGGCCCACACCTCGGGCCTCGCCGACCGGCTGACCGCCTCCGTGTGGGAGATGCGCCTGGACGGAGTCGACGTCGAGGACGCCCGGAAGGCCGTTGCCGCGTTCCTGGACGCCGAGACCGTCGAGGTCCAGCGGCGCGCGAAGAACGGGATGCGGAGCTTCGACGCCCGTGCCGCCGTCGCCGAACTGCAGGCTCTTGATCCACAGCCTGATAGGTCCGGGGACAGGCCCTGTGCGATACTGCGCCTGGTAGTGCGGCACGTGACACCTGCCGTGCGACCCGACGACGTCCTGTCCGGTCTCCGAGTTGTGGCCGACCTGGCGCCGCCGGTCCCCGCAGCGGTGACCAGGCTGGCGCAGGGGCTCTTCGACGAGGAGTCCGGCACGGTGACCGACCCGCTCGCGCCTGACCGCGAGGCAGCCACGGCCGTATCTGTTCCGGCCGACCGGCCCGCCGTCGCGACGGCGCCGAAAGGTGCAGGTTCCGCGTAAGGCGGTCGTTGTAGCGCAGCCCTTGGACTCGGGAGCCACCTGGGTCGGGCCGCGCACCGCCCCATAAGACTTTCGCCAGGCCGTGCGTACACGCGTACGGAACCGGCGAGCCAGACATCAGCTCCCGTGCGGCGCCCGCGCCCCGGACGGCGGTATCGCGCATCTCATGCGAACCGTGCCGGACCGGAATCAGGCGCGGCGCCCGGGAGCGTGACGGGAGAACCGCCCGCATGCTTGAGCCGATCGAACCCGGTACCGCCGGGAACACAGAGGACAACACCCCCGGGGACAAGCTGCCGCCGCGCCGCAGGCGCCGCGCAGCCTCCCGCCCCGCCGGACCGCCGTCGGGCGCACCGGGTGCGGCAGTCGCCGAGGACGCCACGCCGGCCATACCGGCCGAGGAGGCCGCGGTGACCGGGACGACCGGTACCGCGAAGGCCGAGACCGCAGAGGCCGCCGAAGCGGCGCCTCCGGCACGTGCCCGCCGTCGCGCGGTGCGCAAGGCGACCGCGCCCGCGGGTGCGCCGCAGACCCCCGAGGTCGTGGAGCCCGCAGCCGCGGCACCCGTGGAGACCCCGGACGAGACCGAAGAAGCCCCCGAGGCCGCAGAGCCGGCGCCTCCGGTACGTGCGCGCCGTCGCGCGGTCCGCAAGGCGACCGCCCCCGCGGGTGCGCCGCAGAACGCCGAGGCCGCGGCGGAGATCGTGGCCGAGCCGGTCGCGGAGACCGCCGAGCCGGTCGCGGAAGTGGCCGAGGCGCCTGTCGCCGAGGCCCCGCGCGGCCGTCGTCGTGCCACCCGTAAGGCCACCGCTCCGGCAGGTGCCCCGCAGAACGCGGAGGCCGCCGCCGAGGAGATCGTCGTGGCCGAGCAGACCGAGCCCGTTGCCGCCGAGGCCACTGAGACCCCCGAGCCCGTCGCCGCGCCGCGCGGCCGTACCCGGCGCCGCGCGTCGGCTCCGGCCGGTACGCCGCAGGGCACGCAGGCCGCCGAGGTTCCGGCCGAGACCGTGGCCGAGCCGGTCGCGGAAGCCGCCGAGCCGGTTGCCGAGGCGCCTGTGGCGGAGGCCCCGCGCGGCCGTCGTCGTGCGGTGCGCAAGGCGACCGCTCCGGCAGGTGCCCCGCAGCCGGCCGAGGAGGCTGCCGAGGAGGCCGCCGCCGAGACCGGTGAGAGCCTTCCCGCGGCTGTCGCCGAGGAGCTCGCCGCAGAGGCCGAAGAGGTCGAGGAAGCCGCGCCGCGAGGCCGCCAGCGCCGCCGGGCCACCGCCGCCGCAGGCAGGCCGGAGTTCACCGGCAAGGTCGAGGAGTCGGCACGCAGGAGCCGCCGCGCCGCGCGCCCCGCCGTGGCCGTCTTCCAGGCACCGGTCTTCGCCGAGCCGATGTTCCAGACCCCGGAGACCGCGGCCGCCGCAGCGGCTGCCGCCGGGTCCGGATCGCAGTACGAGGAGAACGACGAGTTCGAGGAGCCGAAGGCCCCCGAGCGCGCGTCCCGCAAGGCCGCACAGGCCCCACAAGCCGTACAGGCGGAGCCCGAGACGGAGGCCGCCGCACCCGCGCAGGCCGCGGAGGCCGCGCCGCAGGGCGGTTCGCGCCGCCGTCGCCGCCGTCGCGGTGAGGCAGTCGAGACCGAGCCGGCCGCGACGCCCGTCACCCTCCCGGTGGAGGAGCCCGTCGAGGACGAGCACGAGGCCGAGCCCGAGGCGGAAGCCGAGCACGAGGACGACTCGGACGAGTACGGCGACCGCCCCTCGCGCCGTCGCCGCCGTGGCGGCCGCCGTCGCCGTCGCGGTGAGACCAACGACGCGGACGACGCCGAGCAGCACGACGAGGCCTCCGAGGACGAGCAGGAGCAGGACGAGGACAACGACGAGGACCACGAGTCCTCGGCGTCCGGATCCAGCAGCAGCCGTCGCCGTCGCCGTCGTCGCCGCCGTAGCGGCGACGCCTCGGGCGAGGACGGCCCCTCGGGCCAGGACGACCCGGAGCGTACGGTCGTCAAGGTCCGCGAGCCGCGCAAGAAGGAAGCCGAGCGCGAGCCCGGCACCGGCTTCGACGAGGTCCAGTCCATCAAGGGCTCGACCCGTATGGAGGCCAAGAAGCAGCGTCGCCGCGAAGGCCGCGAGCAGGGCCGCCGCCGCGTCCCGATCATCACCGAGGCCGAGTTCCTGGCGCGCCGCGAGGCCGTCGAGCGCGTCATGGTCGTCCGCCAGAGCGGCGAGCGCACCCAGATCGGCGTCCTCGAGGACAACGTGCTCGTCGAGCACTACGTCAACAAGGAGCAGGCCACCAGCTACGTCGGCAACGTCTACCTGGGCAAGGTGCAGAACGTACTGCCGTCCATGGAGGCCGCGTTCGTCGACATCGGCAAGGGCCGCAACGCGGTGCTGTACGCCGGTGAGGTCAACTTCGAGGCGCTCGGCATGGCCCACGGGCCGCGCCGCATCGAGACCGCGCTGAAGTCCGGCCAGTCGGTCCTCGTCCAGGTCACGAAGGACCCGATCGGCCACAAGGGCGCCCGCCTGACCAGCCAGGTCTCGCTGCCCGGCCGCTACCTGGTCTACGTGCCCGAGGGCTCGATGACCGGCATCAGCCGCAAGCTGCCCGACACCGAGCGGGCCCGGCTGAAGACCATCCTCAAGAAGATCGTTCCCGAGGACGCGGGCGTCATCGTGCGCACCGCCGCCGAGGGCGCGAGCGAGGACGAGCTGCGCCGCGACGTCGAGCGGCTGCAGGGCCAGTGGGAAGAGATCCAGAAGAAGTCGAAGAGCAGCGGGAGCACCAACGCCCCGACGCTTCTGTACGGCGAGCCGGACATGACCGTCCGGGTCGTCCGCGACATCTTCAACGAGGACTTCTCGAAGGTCATCGTCAGCGGTGAGGACGCCTGGGAGACCATCCACGGCTACGTCTCGCACGTGGCACCGGACCTCACGGACCGTCTGTCGCGCTGGACTTCCGAGGTCGACGTCTTCGCGACGTACCGGATCGACGAGCAGCTGATGAAGGCACTGGACCGGAAGGTCTACCTGCCCAGCGGCGGCTCGCTCGTGATCGACAAGACCGAGGCGATGGTCGTCGTCGACGTCAACACCGGCAAGTTCACCGGGCAGGGCGGAAACCTCGAGGAGACCGTCACCAAGAACAACCTGGAGGCGGCCGAGGAGATCGTGCGCCAGCTGCGGCTGCGCGACCTCGGTGGCATCGTCGTCGTCGACTTCATCGACATGGTGCTGGAGTCCAACCGGGACCTGGTGCTGCGGCGACTGCTGGAGTGCCTGGGCCGGGACCGTACGAAGCACCAGGTCGCCGAGGTCACGTCGCTGGGCCTGGTCCAGATGACGCGCAAGCGCGTGGGCCAGGGTCTGCTGGAGTCCTTCTCCGAGACCTGTGTCCACTGCAACGGCCGCGGCGTGATCGTGCACATGGAGCAGCCGACGTCCGTCGGCGGCGGCGGTGGCGGCGGCAAGCGCTCGAAGAAGCGCGGACGCGGTGGCGCCGGCCAGGAGCACGACCACGACCAGCACGTCCAGGACCACGAGCACGACGAGCACGCGGTCGAGAGCGAGGACGAGGTGGCGGCCGAGGTCGCAGCCCCGATCGCGCTGCCCGAGCCGGAGTTCGTCGCGGACGAGGAGCTGTACAGCAGCCCGGCCGAGGCGGAGGCGGCAGCGACACGCGGCCGTGGCCGTCGGCGTGCGACCCGCAAGGTGTCGGCTCCGGCCGGCACGCCGCAGGCCGCCCCGGCTCCTGTGGCCGAGTCGGCCCCGGCCGTCGAGGCGGAGCCGCAGGCCGAGCCGGTCGCCGAGACCCCGGCTGTCGTCCCGGCCCCCGAGGCCGAGCCCGCACCCGCGGGGCGTACGCGCCGCAGGGCGACCCGGAAGGCGACCTCGCCGGCCGGTACTCCCAAGTCGGCCGATGTCGCGCAGCCGGTCACGCCGGCCGAGCCCGCCGCGGAACCCGTAGCGGTCGAGGACCCGGTCGTCGAGGCCGCAGCGGCCAAGGCTCCGGCCCCTGAGGCACCGGCAGTTGACGAGGCATCCGCTCCGGTCGCCCCGCCGCGTGCCCGCCGCCGGGCGACCCGCAAGGTCACCGCTCCGGCAGGTTCGCCCACCGGTGCGGACGAGGCGGCGGTCGTCGTGGTCACGGGCAGCCCCGCGACCGAGCCGGCCCCGTCCGACGCCCCGGTGGCGGACGAGTCCGGGACGGAGGCGGAGGCCCCGGCCAAGAAGGCGGTCCGCAAGGCCGCCAAGAAGGCCCCGGCCAAGAAGGCGGTCACCAAGACGGCCGCGAAGAAGACCGCTGCGAAGAAGACGACCGCGAAGAAGACGACGGCGAAGAAGGCAACGGCGAAGAAGACCGTCGCCGCCGAGCAGTCGTCGCCTTCCGTGACCGCTTCCGCACCGGCCGACGAGTCCTGATCAACGGTCGACTGAGCATTTCGTAACCGGTTGTTCATCGATCCGTGTCCCGCCCCGAAGCCTTCGGGGCGGGACACCTGCTTTGTTTCAGAACTGATGCACTAGCGGGTTAACGGGCCCGAAATCACCTGAGAAATCCCTGATAATGTGACGGCGGTCGTCGGCCTGTTCAGGTTCCCCAGCGGGACTACGGTCGGTGACCGACCCGGTTCAGGACAGACTGGGCCCAGATTCCTCGGTAGGGCGTCGGCATTGTGCCGGTGGGGTTATGCGCGGCCTCGTAAGACGTCCCGCACCCCAGACCTCTGCCTGTAAAGAGCTCTTGCGGTGTTCAAGGAGGACGTCCATGACGAGCATCAACGAGCAGCCGATTCCTGCTGCCCGCCCGGTCATCGGTGAAGAAGAGATCGAGGCTGCGGTACGCGTGCTGCGCAGTGGCCGCGTCGTACAGGGGCCGGAGGTCGCGGCTTTCGAAGAGGGCTTCTCCGAGCTGGTCGACGGCCGACACTGCGTCGCCGTCAACTCCGGTACCTCCGCGCTGCACCTTCTGCTGCTGGCCCTCGGCATCGGCCCGGGCGACGAGGTGATCGTCCCTTCCTTCTCCTTCGCGGCCTCCGCGAACGCGGTCCGCCTCGTCGGTGCCGATGTCGTCTTCGCCGACATCGAGCCCGGCAGCTACGGCCTGGACCCCGCCGCGGTCGAGGCGGCCATCACGCCGCGCACCGCCGCGATCATGCCGGTGCACCTGTACGGCCACCCGGCGGCGATGGACAAGCTCATGCCCATTGCGGCGAAGCACAAACTGGCTGTCGTCGAAGACGCGTGCCAGGCCCACGCCGCCGCCCTGAACGGCACCCCCGTCGGCGCGTTCGGCGAAGGCGGAACGTTCAGCTTCTACCCGACGAAGAACATGCACTCCCTCGAGGGCGGCATGGTCACCACGGCCGACGCCGAGCTCGCCCGCACCCTGCGCCTCCTGCGCAACCAGGGCATGGAGCAGCGGTACGCCAACGAGATCGTCGGCGCCAACGTGCGCATGACGGACGTGGCCGCGGCCGTCGGCCGCGTGCAGCTGACCAAGGTCGGCGGCTGGACCGAGCAGCGCCGCTCCAACGCCGCGTACCTCGACGCGCACATCACCACGCCGCACGTGACGACGCCGCCGGTCGCCGAGGGCGCCCGCCACGTCTACCACCAGTACACGATCCGGGTGCAGGGCGACCGCGACGCCGCGATGGCGAAGCTCACCGAGGCGGGCATCGGCAACGCCGTCTACTACCCGACCCCGATCCACCGGCTGAAGCCCTACTGGGAGCCGGACCAGAAGGCCGGCCGCAACTGGGACCTGCCCGAGACCGAGCGTGCGGCCGCCGAGGTCGTCTCGCTGCCCGTCCACCCGTCGCTCAGCGAGGGTGAGCTGGAGCGCATCGCCAACGCCGTGAACGCACTGGGGGAGAGCCTGTGACCGCCGCCGTACTGAGGGCCGGGCTCATCGGCCTGGGCTCCATGGGGCGCCACCACGCCCGTGTGCTGGCCGGACTCGAAGGCGTGACCCTGGTCGGCGTCGTCGACCCGATGGGCGACAAGAACGGCTGGGCGCAGGGCGCCCCCGTCCTGTCGACCGTCGAGGAGCTCATCGCCCTCGGTGTCGACTACGCGGTCGTGGCCTGCCCGACCGCGCTGCACGAGACGGTCGGCCTGCAGCTGGCCGACGCCGGTGTCTGCGCCCTGATCGAGAAGCCGCTGGCCGACACCGTCGAGGGCGCCCGCCGCCTCGTCGAGGCCTTCGAGTCGCGGAACCTGGTGGCCGGAGTCGGCCACATCGAGCGCTGCAACCCGGCCCTGCGCTCGCTGCGCAGCCGTCTGGAGGCCGGCGAGCTCGGCGACGTCTTCCAGGTCGTCACCCGCCGCCAGGGCCCGTTCCCGCACCGGATCGCGGACGTCGGCGTGGTCAAGGACCTCGCCACGCACGACATCGACCTGACGGGCTGGGTGACCGGTCAGACGTACACGTCGATCGCGGCCCACACCGTGTCGAAGTCCGGCCGCCCGCACGAGGACATGGTCTCCGCCGTGGGCCAGCTCTCCGACGGCACCATGGTCAACCACCTGGTCAACTGGCTGAGCCCGCTCAAGGAGCGCTTCACCTCGGTCACCGGCGAGCGCGGCTGCTACATCGCCGACACCCTCACCGCCGACCTCACGTTCCACTCGAACGCCGCGGTCACCACCGAGTGGGAGGCGCTGCGCGCGTTCCGCGGTGTCTCCGAGGGCGACATGATCCGTTACGCGATCCCGAAGCGCGAGCCGCTGCTTGTCGAGCACGAGCTCTTCAGGGACGCTGTGCTGGGTACGGACGCCGACATCTGCACCCTGCGGCAGGGCCTGCGTACCGTTGAGGTGGCTGCCGCGGTCCTCGAGTCGGCCGTGAGCGGCACGACCGTCCGCCTGGACACCAACAGTGCGGCGGGCTGAAGCCCCGGCAGCGGGCATATCGCTCATCTGCCCGGTCCGCTGCGCACTCCTGGGGAGTGCGCAGCAGGTACCGGCTCGTTTGTCTTCCACCGGAGGAAGTACAGAATGAAATCCCCTGCCCGCCGACCGCGGCTCGCCGTGATCGTCGCCAACGGCATCACGGGCGACTCGCGGGTCCAGAAGACGGCTGTGGCCGCCGCCCGCGACGGCTGGGACGTCACGCTGATCGGCAGGAGTGACACCAAGCGTGTCCAGCGGTCGAGGATGGGACCGATCCAGGTGGTCCGCGTCCCCGTGTCCGCGGAGTACGTGCGGTCGGTGAAGGCCCGCAGGGCTCATCCGCTGCGTGGGGCCATGACCCAGTTCCGTATCCACGACCAGGCGGCTCTGAGCCACTACCGTGCCTCCTACCGGGCCTGGGTGCGCCAGACGTCGGCCGAGACGACCTGGTCGGGCGCGCCCCGGCGGGCGTCCCTGAAGGCCGTGCTGCGCGCGCGCCGCGCCGTCTACAAGCTGCGGGTACGCGCGTTCAAGTGGGAGCAGCGCCGGACGCCGAAGGATCCGGTCCGCGACTGGCGCCGGGACTGGCCGCAGCTGGTCGATCTCGACCTGGCGTTCGGTCCGGTGATCGAGGAACTCAAGCCGGACGTCATCCACGCCAACGACGCCACCATGATCGTGACGGCCGCGCGCAGTGCGGCGCGGCTCCGGGCGAGCGGTCACCGCTGTGCCTGGCTCTACGACGCGCACGAGTACATCCGCGGCGTCGAATGGCCCAACCCGCGCCAGGGCTACGCCCTTCCGGCGGCCGAGGCCGAGTACATCGGCCGCGCGGACGCGGTGGTCACCGTGTCCCCGCAGCTGGCCGAGCTGCTCAAGAACGACCACAAGCTCGCTGAGGCCCCCCTGGTCGTGGGCAACTCCCCGGTCCGCGAGGTCATCGGCTCCGGCTCGGTGCGCTCGTCCGTCCGCGAGGTGTGCGGCCTGGGCCCCGAGGTCCCGCTGATGGTGTACTCGGGCTGGCTCGGCCCGGAGCGCGGTGTGGACGCCGTCATCGACGGGCTTCCCGAACTGCCCGGCGTACACCTGGCGCTCGTCTGCAGCCGGGTGACCCCGCTGCTGGAGCAGCTGCTGGCGACTGCCGAGTCGCTCGGTGTGCGCGACCGCATCCACCTGGTGCCCTATGTGTCGCAGCACGAGGTCGCGGACTACCTGTCCTCGGCGGACGTCGGCCTGACCCCGTTCAAGCGGGTCCCCAACTGCGAGGTCTCGCTGCCGACGAAGGTGTCCGAGTACCTTCAGGCGGGTCTTCCGCTGGTCACCAGCGACGTACGGGTGATCAAGGCGTACGTGGAGGAGAAGGGCCTCGGTGAGGTCTTCACCTGGGACGACCCGACCACCTTCGCGGCCGCCGCGTCCCGCGCGCTGAAGAACCGCAGCGAGCTTGCCGCGCACATCACCGAGGACGTGCTCAAGGAGCTCTCCTGGGAGCAGCAGAGCGCCGGGCTGCTCGAGCTGTACCGCACCCTGTCGAAGAAGACGCCGCCGGTGCCCGTCGCCGAGGTGTCGTGGACCGTCCAGGAGACGCCGGGGGCCGCACCGCTCGGTGCGAGCAGCGGCAAGTCCGGTGTACCGGTCTGGACCCCCCTCGGCCCGACACCCGTGAAGCTGGGCATCGGACCGGCCAACTACGCCGGTCAGGGTGCCGCGTTCGCGCAGGCCGTGTCGCAGGCGAATCCGGATGTGTCCGTCGAAGTGGTCATGAACCAGCGGGCGGACACCTTCGACTATCCCGCGGACGTCTACGTCGACGCCTCCCGGCTCGGCGAGCTGGACGTCCAGCTGGAACAGGTGAAGCGGGTGGTCGGCCGCTACAGCCACCTGATCGTCGACGCCTTCATGCCGGTCTTCGGACGGCTCAACGGCGACACGATCGCCGGCGATCTGGCCGCGCTGCGCAAGGCCCGCGTCAAGGTGGCGCTGCTGTCGCACGGCAGCGACATCCGCAACCCCGCCCGGCACCTGGAGCGCCACGAGTTCTCGCTGTTCCGGGACGCCCCCGAGGGCATCGCGGAGAAGCTCCAGGCCAAGGCCGAGGCCAACCGGCGGATCGCCGACGAATGCGGCCTTCCGCTCTTCGTCACGACCCCCGACCTGTTGGACGACCTGCCGTCGGCCAAGTGGGCGCCGCTCGTCGTCGACGTCGCCTCGTGGGCGGCCGACCGTCCCGTGATGGAGCGCGAGCGGCCCATCGTGATGCACGCCCCGTCCAAGCGCTGGACGAAGGGCACGGACCGCATCATGCCCGTGCTCACCGAGCTGCACGACAAGGGCGTGATCGACTTCAGGCTCGCCGAGGACATCCCCTGGGCCGAGATGCAGGCGCTGGTCAAGGAGAGCGACCTGGTCCTGGACCAGTTCACCACCGGCAGCTACGGCACGTTCGCCGTGGAGGCGATGGCGGCCGGAAAGCCGGTCGTCGGCTACATCAGCGACGCGGTGAAGGCCACGACGAACGGGGAACTGCCGATCGTCAGCGCCACTCCTGACACCCTGCGCGAGGTGCTGGGCTCCCTGATCGACGATCGCGAGGGAACCGCGGCCATCGGCCGCGCCTCGGTGGAATTCGCGCGTACTTACCATGACGGACGCTGGACCGCCCAGGTACTGAGCGGTTTCCTCAAGTGACGCGTCCGGGGGAAAGGTTGTTGATGGAGACGCAGGAACTCGGCACCGACAGGCCCGTCAGGGGCCGGGTCGTCATGCTGGTCGACAACAAGGTCGAAGGCGATTCGCGCGTACAGAAGGCTGCCGAGTCCATGGCCGCGGCAGGCTGGGACGTGACGCTGCTGGGCCTGGTCCGCTCGGGCAACGGGCGCAGCTGGAAGCTGGGCGACGCCGACGTGCGGCTGCTGCCGCTGAAGACGCCCCTGGCGAAGCGGCATGCCGAGCGGCACCGCTCGCTGCTGCGCCGTCCGCTGGCGTATCCGCCCGGTCCGCTCGCCGCCTATCGCCGGCAGTGGGCGAAGGCGTGGCGCGCCGACGTGGCGACACGTCGTGCCGCGCTCAAGGTGGCGCCGCAGGCAGTCGGTACCCCGGGCTTCCGCAGGACGGAGCAGGCCCGCCTCAAGGTGGCCGGGCCGGTGTCGAAGGTGATGCAGCGCTGGATCGAACTCCGGTCCCGCCAGTCCACCGAGGCGCAGAAGGCCGGCCGCCGGCTCCAGGGGCCGCTGGACCGGGCGTTCACCGCGGCCTGGAAGAGGGCCAAGGGGAACAGGGCCTGGCGCAGGCTCGAGCCCGCACTGTGGGACTACGAGCTCACGTACGGCAAGGAGATCGACGCCCTCAAGCCCGACCTGATCCATGCCAACGACTTCCGGATGCTCGGAGTCGGCGCCCGCGCGGCGGTCCGCGCCAGGGCCGCGGGCCGGAAGGTCAAGCTGGTCTGGGACGCGCACGAGTTCCTGCCGGGCGTCCGCCCGTGGGAGGACAACGCGCACTGGATTCCCGGCAACACGGCGCACGAGAGCGAGTTCGCCCCGTACGCGGACGCGGTGGTGACCGTCTCCGAGGGCCTCGGCGACCTGCTGCGCGAGCGCCACTCCCTGGCCGAGCAGCCGACGGTCGTCCTCAACGCGCCCGACCGGCCGGTCGAGCGGCTCGACGAGGACGACGCCGACCCGGTTCCGGATCTGCGCGAACTGTGCGGCATCGGCCCGGATGTTCCGCTGGTCGTCTACAGCGGCTCGCCCGGTCCGCAGCGTGGCCTCGGCGACCTGGTGGAGGCACTGCCGCACCTCGACGGCGTGCACATGGCGTTCGTCGTTCCCAGTCCGGCCGCCGGCTACATAAAGGGCCTCCTGGCCCGGGCCGAGGAGCTGGGGGCGGGCGACCGTCTGCACGCGGTTCCGTACGTACCGCACTGGCAGGTCGTGAAGTTCCTGTCCGCGGCGGACGCCGGCTGCATCCCGATCCACCACTGGCCGAACCACGAGATCGCTCTGATCACCAAGTTCTTCGAGTACTCGCACGCCCGGCTGCCCCTGGTCGTCAGCGATGTGAAGACCATGTCCGAGGTGACCCGTTCGACCGGTCAGGGCGAGGTCTGCACCGCTGAGGACGTTCCCGATCTGGTCCGCGCGATCAAGCAGGTGCTGGCCGATCCCGAGCGCTACCGCGCCGCCTACGACAAGCCCGGCCTGCTGGACACCTGGACCTGGGAAGCGCAGGCCGAGGTTCTCGACGGCCTGTACACCAACCTGCTCTCAGACCGCGAGAAGGCGGAAAACAGACTATGACGACGGCTCCTGACGTCAGTGTGGTTGTCGCCGTTTACAACACGATGCCCTACCTGACGGAGTGCCTGAACTCGCTCATCGGGCAGAGCATCGGCCTCGACCGGCTCGAGGTCGTCGCGGTCGACGACGGATCGACGGACGAGAGCGGCGCCGAGCTCGACCGGTTCGCCGAGCGGTACCCCGGTACGGTCAAGGTCATCCACCAGGCCAACTCGGGCGGTCCCGCCGCGCCCAGCAACAGGGCGCTGGAGGTGGCCACCGGCCGGTTCGTCTACTTCATAGGTTCCGACGACTACCTGGGCGAGGAAGCCCTGGAGCGGATGGTGGCCTACGCGGACGAGCACGAATCCGACGTGGTCGTCGGCAAGATGGTCGGAACCAACGGCCGGTACGTCCACCAGAAGCTGTACAAGAAGAACGACCCGGACGTCAGCCTGTTCCACTCCAGCCTGCCCTTCACGCTGGCGAACACCAAGCTCTTCCGTCGCGAGCTGGTCGAGAAGCACCGGCTGCGTTTCCCGGAGGACCTGCCGGTCGGCAGCGACCAGCCGTTCACCATAGAGGCGTGCTTCCGGGCCCGGAAGATCTCGGTGCTCTCGGACTACACCTTCTACTACGCGGTGAAGCGCGGTGATGCCAGCAACATCACCTACCGGGCCAATCACCTGTCCCGGCTGCGCTGCACGGCCGCGATCATGAAGCACGCGGCCTCCCTGGTCGAAGCGGGCCCGGACCGGGACGCCCTCTTCCAGCGTCACTTCACCTGGGAGCTCGCCAAGCTCGTCCAGGACGACTTCCCCGCCCTCGACGCCGAGACGCGGCGCGAGGTCTGCGAGGGCATCGCTGCGCTCGCCGACGACTACCTCACCGACGCGCTCAGGGACTCCCTGGACGTCAAGCGCCGGGTACGGATCTGTCTCGCGCGGGCGGGTGCCGTCGACGAGCTGATCCGGGCGATCACCGAGGAGGCGGAGCAGGGCGCCCCGCCCTTCCGCATCGAGGGCGACAAGGCATTCGCCCTGTACCCCGGCTTCCGCGACGAGTCCCTCGGTCTCCCCGACCGCTACTACGAGCTGGTCGGTGAGGCCGTTCCCGGGCGGCTGGCGCAGGGGACGGAACTCCTCGCCGCCGAGTGGGACCAGGCGGGCGACGACCTGCACCTCGTTCTGTCGGCGCGGATCGGAGTCCTCGGCGACACCGGTTCGGTGACCGTGCGCATGGCCAAGGGGGCCATGCCCAAGAGCGCGGACAAGCCCGGCGCGCGACGACTGCCGCCGGGACACGAACTGCCGGCACCGGAGGGTGAGTTCACCCTCGGTACCACCGATGACGGACGGGCGACGACGCTGCGGGGCCGGATCCCCGTCCACGCGGTGAAGTCGAAGCTCGGTGTCCGCGTGTACGTGGACCTGGCGGGCTCGACGTACGAGATCCCGGTGAAGACCGGTGGCAGGCCGCTGCCCCTGGCCCGCCGCTGGCGGCAGGCCGTCCCGTACAGGGTCGCGGCGAACCAGAATCCCAAGGGCCGCCTCGTGATCACGACGGCACCCCTGTGGGAGATCAAACCCGGTGCGGGCAAGCGGCTGCGCCACATGCTGTCCAGGCTGAAGAGGAAAGTAACCCGATGAACATCTGTGTAGTCGCGCTCGGCAAGATCGGCCTTCCGCTCGCCGTGCAGTTCGCAGCCAAGGGCCACAAGGTCATCGGCGCGGACGTCAACGAGAAGGTCGTCGAGCTGGTCAACGCGGCCACCGAGCCGTTCCCCGGCGAGCACGACCTGGACGTCAAGCTCAAGGAGACCGTGGGCGCCGGCCTGCTCTCCGCGACGACGGACACCACGGCCGCCGTGGCCGCGTCCGACGCCGTCGTGGTGGTCGTACCGCTCTTCGTGGATGCCGAGGGCACCCCGGACTTCGGCTGGATGGACGCCGCGACGAAGGCGATCGCCGCAGGCCTCAAGCCGGGCACCCTCGTCAGCTACGAGACCACGCTCCCGGTCGGCACCACGCGTACCCGCTGGGCGCCGATGCTCGCCGAGGGATCGGGCCTCACGCCGGGCAGGGACTTCCACCTCGTCTTCTCCCCGGAGCGGGTCCTGACCGGCCGCGTCTTCGCCGACCTCCGCCGCTACCCGAAGCTCGTGGGCGGCATCGACGAGGCCTCCGCGCAGCGCGGTGTGGAGTTCTACGAGGCCGTGCTCGACTTCGACGACCGCGAGGACCTGCCCCGTGCGAACGGTGTGTGGGACCTCGGTACGGCGGAGGCCTCCGAGCTCGCCAAGCTCGCCGAGACCACCTACCGCGATGTCAACATCGGTCTGGCCAACCAGTTCGCCCGGTTCGCCGACAAGAACGACATCGACATCAAGAAGGTCATCGAGGCCTGCAACAGCCAGCCCTACAGCCACATCCACCAGCCCGGCATCGCCGTCGGCGGCCACTGCATCCCGATCTACCCGCGGATGTACCTGTGGAACGACCCGGAGGCCACCGTCGTGCGCTCGGCCCGTGAGGCCAACGCCGCGATGCCCGAGTACGCCGTCGACCTGCTGGCCGCCGCCTACGGCGACCTGAACGGTGTCGGTGTGGTCGTGCTGGGCGCCGCCTACCGCGGTGGCGTCAAGGAGACCGCGTTCTCCGGTGTCTTCGGCGTCGTGGAGGCCCTGAAGGCGCGCGGCGCGATGCCGTTCGTCTCGGACCCGATGTACACGGCCGACGAGCTGACCGCCCACGGCCTCGTGCCGCACGAGGGCCAGGCCGTCACCGCCGCGATCCTCCAGGCCGACCACGCCGAGTACCGCGAGCTGGCCGCCGCCGACCTGCCGGACGTCCGCGTCCTGGTCGACGGCCGCCGTACGACCGACCCGGCCAACTGGGCCGGCGTCCGCCGCGTCGTCATCGGCGGCTGACCGCTCCACCGCCACGCGATGGGCCCCACCCGGCAGTGCCGGGTGGGGCCCATCGTCCGTTCCGGAGGGGTGTCAGACGGCCTTGGACCGCTCGGTGCGGGCCGCCGCCTCCCGTGCCTCCCGGTCCAGCCTGGCGCGCAGCCAGCGCTGTGAGGGGCGTTCCACCAGCCGGTGCAGCAGCCAGGCCGCCAGCAGGATGACGGCCGTGGTCACCAGGAGCGTGGGCCAGGCGCCCAGAGGTCCGTACAGGTTCCGGATCAGGGCCCAGCCGAGCTCTTCGTGCAGCAGGTACAGCGGGTAGACGAGTGCGCCCAGGGTGGCGAACCCGGTCCAGCGGATCCTGTCGAGCTTGTGGAGCGCGACGGCCAGCACGAGCAGGTAGAAGACGGTCACCAGTGCCAGCGCCACGTACGGCTGGCGGTCCATGCCCCGGTCGTGGCGCAGACCGTCGGCGTGCTGGACCAGGTCGCTCTGCATGACCAGCCAGCTCGCGGCGAGCAGGCCCCAGAGCTTGAGGTCCGGGCCGAAGCGGTACATCAGGTACATCGCGATGCCGCCGACGAACAGGGCGGTGTTGAGCGGCTGGGCGAAGATGCCGAGGATCGGCACCTGGTTGTTCTCCTGCTGGATCAGCACGCTCGCCAGCAGCCACAGCCAGCAGAAGACGCTGACGCGGCGGTAGTCGAGGCCCTTCCAGATCACCAGGAGGAAGATCAGGTAGAAGGTGAGCTCGGCCCAGAGCGTCCAGTAGGCGCCCACCAGATGCTGGGCGGACAACGGCACCTGGAGCATCGTCAGGTTCGTCAGCGACTCACTGATGCTCGGACCCGTGCGCGTGCCGTCCGGCAGCGCGCGCCAGACCGCGAACGCGACGGCGGCCGAGAACCAGTAGGCCGGGAACAGGCGCAGGAACCGGGCCCGCACGAACTGGCCCGGGGTGCGGTCCCACGCGGACAGGCAGATCACGAAGCCGCTGATCAGGAAGAAGAGCTGGACGCCGTAGGAGCCGTAGGACGTCACCGGGAAGAGCCACGGGAACAGCTCCTTGGGGTTCACCCCCCAGTTGGCCTTCGTCGCGGCGTCCACCCCGGTGAAGTGAAAGGCGAGCACGGCGAGCGCGGCGACGACCCGCAGCGCGTCCAGGGCGTGCAGCCGCGGCCCGGGCGCCCTGGCGGGACTGGGCTGAACGGCAGTCGCGGTGACAGCCGGCTGGCTTGGCACCTGGACCTCGGTCTGGGGCATGGCGGCCTCGTTAGGCTTGTACTGGGCACGTGATGACGGTGCTGTGTCCGGTCATCCTAAAGAGCCTATGAACAGACCGTGACCGGGGTGCGTGCGCCCGCGGCCCGGCCGCACGTCACTCCGCCGTGGTCCGTACGGCCCTCTGGGCGGGGATCGCCGCGGACCGGGTGATCAGCAGCCGGTCGAAGTGCGGACCGACCGTCTGCCAGTCCCAGGTCGAGATCGCCTGCTCGGAGGCCTCGTGACCGGCCTTGAGCCAGCTCTCCGCGGATTCGTTGACCGCGAGGATCCGCTCGGCCGCCTCGGCGGGCGAGGACACCACCCAGGAGCCGGGAAAGAGCGAATGGGCACCCCGCGGCTTGTCCGCGAAGAAGGGCCAGTCACGTACGACCGGGACCGCGCCGCTCGCGGCTCCCTCGATCAGGCCCAGATGCCAGCTCTCGCGGACGGACGTGCTGAGGATCAGCCCGACCTCGGTCAGCGCCGCGGGCACGTCGTCCGTCTGCCCAGTCACCTGGACCGCCCCGGCGGAGACGAGCGGTGCCAGGTCGGAGGTGAACGCCTCGTGGTAGCGGGCGAGGGCGGGGCTGTCGGCCGGGTTCATGGGACTGCCGATCAGATGCAGGCGGTAGCGCTTGTCCTTCTGCCGCAACAACCGCAGTACCTCCAGGGCCCAGCGGGGATCCTTGGCGACCTGGCCGGCGCCCACCAGGCCGAGCGTGAACCGGGCCTCGGGCTTCTTGGGCAGCGGGAAACGGGTGAGGTCGACCGCGTTGTCGATGACATGAACGGCCGGAGCGCCCGGCTCCCGCAGCCGGGGGAGCGAAGCGAGGGCGAGGTCCCGCAGGTGTTCGCTGACGAACACCACGTCGTCGACACGGGAGAAGTCCACCAGGTGGGGCCAGTAGCTGAACGCCTCGAAACTGTGCAGACGCACCACGACCCGGGTCGTACCGGGGTCGACGAGCGTGAGGAAGGCGGCGGCAGCCGTGCACCAGTCGACGAACACGACGTCGGCCCAGTCGAGGTGCGGGCGCAGCGCCGTCTCCGCCTGCGCGGCGTAGTCGCGCCCGCCCCCGATACCGCAGCCGATCATCCGGCCCATGCCCTTGGCGAGCGGGGCCGTCGCCGGGGTGTCCGCGGTGTTCATGACGCGGACCTCGACGTCCGGGTGCGCCCGGTAGCGGTCGAGGATCGGCGGCAGGAAGTTCGCGTTCGCACTGTGGACGAAGAGCAGCCGCAGCGGCCGGTCGGTGGGCGGCGCGGCTGCCGGAGCGGAGCGCCCGCGAGGCGCCCGCAGGGCCCGCAGCACCCGGCTGCGGCGGAGCGGCGCCGTGAACCTGGCGGGGTCGGTGGCGAGCGGCGAGGCGAGGCTGTCGAGGTGGGCGACCCGGTGGAAGGCGAGGATCAGGGCCTTGGCGGCCGAGGCCGCGGCGGCGCTGCGCCGGCCGGCCTTGTGGTGCTCGTCGGCACACGCCAGTTCCGCCGCGTACGCCTGCGTCAGATGGCGGGGTATGTAACCGAGGGCGAGCCGGGCCTCCGCGGCATCCGCCAGTACGTCGGCCCTGGTCCGGGAGTCCTGGATGCGGTGACCGGCCACGCCGAGCACCCGCTCCGCCAGGACCGGGTTCTTGACGCGTGCCATCCGGTCGGTGGCCCAGCGTGCGAGACCGACGAGGCGTTCGTCGGAGAGGCGAGGTGTCAGCACAGCGAAGCTCCACGTTCGAGTCAGGAACTCGGACCGTACGGGCTTCGCGTGGGTAACGGAAGAGTGGCTGCCCACCAAACGCGCGGCAGACGCCGGGTGGCCCGACGCACGCCCGCCCCGATGCCGACCGGGGCATCGGGGCGGGCGCGCTCGACGTCCTCGGGTCAGAGCGCCCGGGCGGCACGCTCCGTGAGTACGCCGTCGCTCTCGTCGTGCAGGGTGCCCGTCTGCGGGCACTCCCAGACACCGGGCTCGTCCGCACGCTCGACGAGCTTCACACCGGACCGGCCCACCCAGCCGATCCGGCGGGCGGGCACGCCCACGACCAGGCCGAAGTCCGGCACGTCCTTCGTGACCACGGCGCCCGCGGCGACCATGGCCCAGGCCCCGATCCGTACCGGCGCGACACACACGGACCTGGCGCCGAGCGAAGCGCCCTCGGCGACCTTCACACCGACGGCCTCCCAGTCGCCGCCGCGCTTCTGCTTGCCCTCGGGGTCGACGGAGCGCGGGTTGTGGTCGTTGGTGAGAACGACAGCGGGACCGACGAAGACCCCGTCGCCGAGCTCGGCCGGCTCGTAGACGAGCGCGTAGTTCTGCAGCTTGACGTTGTTGCCGATCTGCACGCCGGTGCCCACGTAAGCGCCACGGCCGACCACGCAGCCCTCGCCGAGCCTGGCTCCCTCGCGGATCTGGGCGAGCTCCCAGACGCTGCTGCCGTCGCCGATCTCGGCACTCCCATCGACCTGGGCGGTGGGCTGGACCCTGTAGTTCACGTGTTGCGCCTTCCGGAGAGCGGACTTGCCCGGCGAGCATACGACCCCCCGGATCCAGGCGAGGTGCGCCGGGGGCGCGACCCGGTTTGACCCCTCCGCAGCGGCCCCGTAGCCTTGACCCTCGGCGTGTTTCCGTGCGCCTACCCCTGAGCACATCCCTCGCGGTGGATCCGTCCCTGTGAGAGGCCGCTCATCCTTCCGGACTGTCGTGGGCCCCGGCCTGCGCGATCGGCTGGCTTCAGGGGGATCCGTTCCGAGTGAGAGAGAGATCCGCGTGTACGCCATCGTGCGCAGCGGTGGTCGCCAGCACAAGGTTGCTGTCGGCGACATCGTTGAGGTTGACAAGATTCCCACCGCCAAGGTTGGCGACACGGTCGAGCTCTCGACCCTGCTCGTTGTCGACGGCGACGCCGTGACCAGCGACCCCTGGGTCCTGGACGGCATCAAGGTCCAGGCCGAGATCGTGGACCACCACAAGGGTGCGAAGATCGACATCCTTCGCTACAAGAACAAGACCGGCTACCGCCGTCGCCAGGGTCACCGCCAGCAGTACACGGCGATCAAGGTCACCGGTATCCCCGCGGCTGCGAAGTAAGGGACTGAGGAGACATGGCACATAAGAAGGGCGCATCGTCCACTCGGAACGGGCGCGACTCAAATTCCCAGCGGCTCGGCGTGAAGCGCTTCGGCGGTCAGGCCGTGAACGCCGGTGAGATCCTGGTCCGCCAGCGCGGTACCCACTTCCACCCGGGCACGGGCGTCGGCCGTGGCGGCGACGACACGCTGTTCGCGCTGACCGCCGGTGCGGTGGAGTTCGGTACGCACCGTGGCCGCAAGGTCGTGAACATCGTTCCCGTCGCTGCCTGATTTCAGGTTTCGACTGAACGACACAGCACCTTCCGAGGGCGGATCTCAGCTTTCCCGGTAATCGGGGAAGCGGGTCCGCCCTCGGCGCGTTACGTCTAAAGACATTCCTGTATTTATCCGCATTACCTGGAGGCCCCAACCATGACCACCTTCGTGGACCGCGTCGAGCTGCATGCCGCCGCGGGTAACGGGGGCCACGGCTGCGCCTCCGTACACCGTGAGAAGTTCAAGCCGCTGGGCGGCCCCGACGGGGGCAACG
The DNA here is from genome assembly GCF_036226745.1 of Streptomyces sp. NBC_00683. Lineage (NCBI taxonomy): Bacteria > Bacillati > Actinomycetota > Actinomycetes > Kitasatosporales > Streptomycetaceae > Streptomyces > Streptomyces sp. NBC_00683. The sequence goes on from NZ_CP109013.1 coordinate 5,764,403, forward strand.
GCGGACGCGGGGGCGACGTGATCCTCGTCGTCGAGCAGGCCGTCACCACGCTGCTGGACTACCACCACAGCCCCCACCGCAAGGCCACGAACGGCCAGCCCGGTGCGGGCGACAACCGCTCCGGCAAGGACGGCCAGGACCTGGTGCTGCCCGTCCCGGACGGCACCGTCGTCCTCGACGGCGACGGCAACGTCCTGGCGGACATGGTCGGCCAGGGCACCACCTTCGTGGCGGGCCAGGGCGGCCGCGGCGGCCTCGGCAACGCCGCGCTGGCCTCGGCGCGCCGCAAGGCGCCCGGTTTCGCGCTGCTCGGCGAGCCGGGAACGAGCCGGGACATCGTCCTGGAGCTCAAGACCGTCGCCGACGTCGCCCTCGTCGGCTACCCGAGCGCCGGCAAGTCCTCGCTGATCTCGGTGCTCTCCGCGGCCAAGCCGAAGATCGCGGACTACCCGTTCACGACCCTCGTGCCCAACCTGGGCGTCGTCACCGCGGGCTCGACCGTCTACACCATCGCGGACGTCCCCGGACTCATCCCGGGCGCCAGCCAGGGCAAGGGCCTCGGCCTGGAGTTCCTGAGGCACGTCGAGCGCTGCTCCGTGCTCGTGCACGTCCTGGACACCGCGACGCTCGAGTCGGACCGTGACCCCGTCTCCGACCTCGACATGATCGAGGAGGAGCTGCGGCTGTACGGCGGCCTCGAGAACCGCCCGCGCATCGTCGCCCTCAACAAGGTCGACATCCCGGACGGCCAGGACCTCGCCGACATGATCCGCCCGGACCTGGAAGCGCGCGGCTACCGCGTCTTCGAGGTCTCCGCCATCGCGCACAAGGGCCTCAACGAGCTCAGTTACGCCCTCGCCGGGATCATCGCCGAGGCGCGCGCCACCAAGCCGAAGGAGGAGTCGACCCGGGTCGTCATCCGTCCCAAGGCCGTCGACGACGCGGGCTTCACGGTCAAGAGGGACGACGAGGGCATCTACCGCGTGCGCGGCGAGAAGCCCGAGCGCTGGATCAGCCAGACCGACTTCAACAACGACGAGGCCGTCGGCTACCTCGCGGACCGCCTCAACCGCCTCGGTGTCGAGGACGCGCTGCGCAAGGCAGGTGCCCAGGCCGGTGACGGCGTGGCCATCGGGGCCGAGGAGAACGCGGTCGTCTTCGACTGGGAGCCGAGCCTGACGGCGGGCGCCGAGATGCTGGGGCGCCGTGGCGAGGACCACCGTCTCGAGGCACCGCGGCCCGCCGAGCAGCGCCGCCGCGAGCGGGAGAGCGAGCGCGACGAGGCTCAGCGCGAGTACGACGACTTCAAGCCCTTCTAGGCACCCCGCCGGGCGCCCTCCGCACGGAGGGCGCCCGGTTCTCACAGGGGAGCGCCCTGTTTTCACAGGGAACTGCCAGGTGGCGGCGGTGACGTCGCCGATGATGTGCGGATTGCGTAAGACGTCTGTGGAGTCCGTCACTCCGCGTACGGGGCCGGCACGGCCCAACCTCCCTGGCCAGGCAGTGAACTGCGGGTTTCGCGGAGGCGAGCAGCGGTGGACGTCCGCCTTGCGAGACGGTCACGGAGAGTGCGACCATCACACTGTTCCCCCCTGTCATCGCAAGGTAGGTCGTCTGTGTCTTTGCCGCATGAAGCCAAGCCCCGGACCACAGCGGTCGTGCTCGCCGGTGGTACCGGTCAGCGCGTGGGACTGGCGATCCCCAAGCAGCTGCTGAAGATCGCCGGTAAGGCAGTCATCGAGCACACGCTGTCCATCTTCGAGAACGCCGAGGACATCGACGATGTCATCGTGCTGATGGCGCCGGGCTTCGTGCCCGACGTCGAGAAGATCGTCGCCAAGGCCGGACTGACCAAGGTCATCAAGATCATCGAAGGCGGCAACACCCGCAACGAGACCACCGAGCGTGCCATCGCGGCGCTCGGCGAAGGGCTCGCGGAGGGTGAGGACCGCAACGTCCTCTTCCATGACGCCGTCCGTCCGCTTCTGTCACAGCGCGTCATCAAGGACTGTGTCGACGCCCTCGACCGCTACCAGGCCGTCGACGTCGCCATCCCGTCCGCGGACACGATCATCGTGACCCGCACGCACGGCGAGGACGGGGAATTCATCACCGAGGTCCCGGACCGGTCCCGGCTGCGCCGCGGCCAGACCCCGCAGGCCTTCAAGCTCTCCACGATCCGCAAGGCGTACGCGATCGCGGCGGGCGACCCGAACTTCCAGGCCACCGACGACTGTTCGGTGGTCCTGCGGTACCTCCCCGACGTGCCGATCTACGTGGTCGCGGGCGACGAGTACAACATGAAGGTGACCCAGCCGGTCGACGTCTTCATCACCGACAAGCTCTTCCAGCTGGCCTCCACTGCGGCCCCGCGCCAGGCCGACGAGGCCGCCTACCGGGAGCTGCTCTCGGGCAAGACCCTGGTCGTCTTCGGCGGTTCGTACGGGATCGGCGCGGACATCGCCACGCTGGCCGAGCAGTACGGCGCCAGCGTGTACGCGCTGGGCCGTTCGACCACCGGTACCCACGTCGAGAACCCGGAGCACGTGGACGACGCGCTCTCCAAGGCGTACGCCGAGACCGGTCGCGTCGACTACGTCATCAACACCGCGGGCGTGCTGCGCATCGGCAAGCTGGCCGAGACCGACAACACGACGATCCAGGAAGCGCTGAACGTCAACTACCTGGCGCCCGTCCAGATCGCCCGCGCCTCGTACAAGTACCTGGCGGAGACCCAGGGTCAGCTGCTGCTCTACACCTCCAGCAGCTACACCCGCGGCCGCGCCGAGTACAGCCTCTACTCCTCCACCAAGGCCGCCATGGTGAACCTCACCCAGGCGCTCGCGGACGAGTGGGCCGGCGACGGGATCCGGGTCAACTGTGTGAACCCGGAGCGCACCGCGACCCCGATGCGGACCAAGGCGTTCGGCCAGGAGCCGGAAGGCTCGCTGCTCTCCTCCGAGGCGGTGGCACGCACCTCGCTGGACGTCCTGCTCTCGGCGATGACGGGTCACGTCATCGACGTACGCCAGCAGGACCCGACGCGTGACGTCGCCGAATCCTCCGGATTCGAGCAGGCACTCGCCTCGGTGCTGGACCGTCAGGAAGATGTGTAATAATTCTTGACAAATGTACTTTAACGGGCCTCTGTTATCGCTGAAACGCGACTGCAGAGGCCCGAGTGCGTGAAGCCGCATCTTCACATTTCCCTCTATACGTGAAACAACCGGCACCCCCTGGAGCAGGTTCTTCGTGATTTCGACAGCCATTCGCCTGGCCCGTGTGGGCAGTCGGTCAGAACTGGCGGCAGCGATACTGATGACGCTGGGATACCCCTGCGTCATGATTGCCGCGCTTCTCCCCGATATCTGGTTCTTCGCGGCGGCCACGGCTGTCACGTACTTCACGGACTGGTTCCTGCACCAGCGTGGCAGTTATCTGGTCAACCGGCTCGGCAAGGTGCGGGCGGGACTGCCGATCCGCTTCCTGCTCCGCCAGCTGATGATCATCCTGCTGCTCGCGCGGCTGGATCTCGCCGAGGAGCCGATCTTCTACGCGGCGGTCGCCTGCTTCCTCGTCTTCTACGGCCTCCAGGCACCGCACGGCGCCCTGACGACGCTCATCCGGCTCCGCCGCACGATGCCGATCGTCACCCGCAACGTGGACCTGCATGCCGTCCGCATCGCCGACGCCCCGCCGCGCGCGCTGCTGCACCGCTCCGCCGAGAAGATGCTCCACCTGGACATCCCCGCGGTGGCAGGCATCCTGATCGCCGCCGGAACGGGCCAGGAGATCATCGGCTTCGTCGGGGCCGGAGTGACGGTGCTGCTGGCCGTCCTCTACAACGCCCTGCTCGTCCCGTACCTGCGCCGGGCCCGCCGGGTGCCGACCGCCCCCGCCGTGCTCAAGGCCCTGGACACCTGGCTGAACGAGTACCAGCCGACCGTCGTCCTGTACTTCTCCGGCTCCAACGAGTCGGCGTACCAGGTCAACATGTGGCTGGACACCATGGCAGGCATAGAGGGCCGGCCGCTGATCGTCATGCGGGAGCGCCCCCTGGTGTCCATGCTCGCCGAGACCTCCGTACCGGTGGTCTGCATCCCCGCGGGCACCCACCTGATGAATCTGAACCTCTCCACCGTGCGGGTCTGCCTGTATCCGGCGAACGTCGGCAAGAACATCCACATGCTCCGCGTCCCGACGATGAAGCACGTCTTCATCGGCCACGGCGACAGCGACAAGCTCGCCAGCGTCAACCCGTACTCCAAGGTGTACGACGAGGTGTGGACGGCCGGCCGCGCGGGCCGCGACCGGTACGCGCTCGCCGATGTCGGCATCCGCGACGAGGACATCGTCGAGGTCGGACGCCCGCAGCTGGCGCCCATCACGAGCTGGACCGGCACCGCGAAGAACCCCATTCCGACAGTTCTGTACGCCCCGACCTGGGAAGGCTGGGACGACAACCCCGGCAACACCTCCCTGCTGCTGGCCGGGGAGAACATCGTGCGTCGGCTGCTCGACGCGGACCAGCCCGTCCGGGTCATCTACAAGCCGCACCCGTTCACCGGCATCCGCAGTGCCAAGGCCAAGGCCGTGCACGCCCGGATCGTTGCCCGGGTCGCCAAGGCGGCCCAGGCGCGCGCCGCCGACCCCCGCTGGGCCGGGGAGGCCGGCAAGGCCGCCGCGGATCAGCGTGCGGCGCAGGCCGAGCTGACGCGGATCGAGGCACGGCTGGACGTACTGGCCCGGCCCGGCCGGGCCGGCGGGGACGAGTCGGAGGAGTCGCGGGTCTCGCTCGCCGACCCGGCACGCCAGGCCGAGATGGCCACCCTGCGGGCCGAGTGGAACGACGCGTACTGGCGTTCCTTCGGCTGGTGGGAGCACCGGACGGTGACCGGCTCGCAGCCCAAGCTGTACGACTGCTTCAACCAGGCCGATGCCATGGTCTCGGACATCTCCAGTGTGGTGTCCGACTTCATCGCGAGCGGCAAGCCGTACGCCGTCACTGACTCGGCGGAGCTCGGCGCGGAGGAGTTCAAGCGCCAGAACACCGCCGTACGGGCCGCCGTCGTCCTCTCCAACAGCGCCGAGGAGATCGGCGAGCTCCTGAACGCGGTCGCCGACCCGAAGGCGGACCCGCTGACCGAGGCCCGCCGCGAGCTGAAGAGCTATCTGCTGGGTCCGGACGAGCCGACCTCCCTGGAACGGTTCGACGTCGCCGTGCGGACACTCTCGGCCAAGGCCGAGGCGCGCAACGCGGGCGTCGCCCAGCGCATCGGTGAGCAGCCCGCCCCCTTGCCCGACCCCGAGGCCGAATCCAGTGGTGCCGGCGACGGTGCGGCTGCGGTCACCGCCGAGGCTGTGGCAGCGGCCGATCCCGATGAGACGGCCGTTTCGGAGGCCGACGCGAGCATCGGCGCAGGTCCCACGGTGTCCCGCTGATGGCCTGATCAGTACCGGCCACCAGATGTAATCCAGCCGTCATCCAGATGTTCGAAAGTCGTCCGGATGGTGACGCAACCCCCTCGACGGCCCGTCCGTCTCCTCCTTCGGGAGGGGAACGTACGGGCCGTTCGGCGTGTCCGTGCACAGAGCAGGTGATCGAACAACGCTCTATCGTTTCTCCTGATTGATACGGATATGTACAGACCGGGGAGCGATGAGCAGCAGCACGCCAGATGTCAGCGTCATAATCGGGGCCTATGAGGCGATGCCCTATCTGATCCGCTGCCTGGAATCCGTCGAAGCGCAGACACTTCCCGCCGGACGCATGGAGATCGTCGCCGTGGACGACGGCTCCACCGACGGGACGGGGGAGTACCTGGAGGAATTCGCCGCCAGGACCGCGATCGACATGCGTGTCATCCGCCAGGAGAACTCGGGAGGGCCGAGCGGCCCGCGCAATGTCGGCCTCGGGCTCGCCCGCGGCCGGTACGTCTTCTTCCTTGACGCGGACGACTACTTCGGCGAGGAGGCCCTGGAGCGGATGGTCGCGATGGGCGACCGGGCCGGCACGGATGTGGTGCTGGGCAAGGTCGTCGGAGTCAACCGCGGTGCCGCGAAGTCGATGTGGAAGGAAACCGTCGAACGCACCGACGTCCATTCCTCCAACATCAAATTCACGCTGAGTGCCCAGAAGCTGTTCCGGCGGGAACTCCTCACGCGGTTCGGAATGACCTTCGACGAGGGACTGAAGACCGGCGAGGACGCGCTCTTCACCATGGAGGCGTATCTGCGGGGCAACGGCGTCTCCGTCGTCGCCGACCACGTCTGCTACTACCTGGTCGGCAGGGACGACGGCAAACACGTGACGAAGAGCGGCAGTTACCAGCTGCGTTTCGATTCGGCCCGCGCGCTGATGGGGCTCATAGCCGCACACCTTCCGCCCGGGCCCCGGCGGGACGCCCTGATGGTCAGGCCGTTCGTCGTCACACTGCTCCCGCAGTTCGGCCCCGTGCTCCTCAGGCAGTCCGAGGCCGTACGGGCCAAGAAGATGGAGCTGGGCGCCCCGCTCCTGGACGCCTACTGGTCGGCGGGGCTGGCCGGCCGCCTCAGGGTCCAGGAACGGCTGCGCATGCTCTGTGTGTCGAAGGGCAGGCTCGATCTGCTCCTGGACATCCTGCAGTTCATCAAGGACAAGCACGAGCCGAAGGCCGTCCGGAAGGGGCTCAAGGGGCGGCTCTACCTGGCCTATCCGCACTTCGGGGAGCGCGCCGGGCTGCCCGACTCGGCGTACGAGGTGACCGTGACCGAACGGTTCGCCGAAGGGCGGACCGAGGCGCCGCCGGTCACACAGTCCACTGCCGTCTTCGTGCGGCGCCTGGCACGCAAGGCCCGCAGGGTGGCCCGGACCACCCTGCACATGCCGCAGCGGGCACACAAGGTCTGAGCCCGCGCAGGAGCGCGCCCCGCTGCGACAGTGGACCTTCCTTCCCTACTGCTCGGGGCGCAGCAGCTTCCTGACCGGACGGCCCACCACGCGGCGGGCGCGCCGGTAGGCCGACGGCCAGGCGGCCGCACCGTCACCCGCCTGCACCTTGATGCTGACCTGACCGCTCTTCCTGTCGAGCTGGCTCCTCAACATGGTGTTCTGCGCGGTGAGTTCCTCCATGCGGCTCTGCATCCAGCTGAACCGGCCGCTCAGCGACTCCGGGTCACTGTCGATCCAGGGGCGCACGGCGGGCGGGAAGGAGAGCTTGCCCAGCTGCGCGTCGAATGCCGCGCCGCCGTCGCCATGGGTGAACGTGTTCTCCAGGCCGTTCCTCTCCATGAATCCGGTGAAGCGGAGGAAGCGTTCCTTGTGCCCGTTCACGAGCTCACCGAAATCGGCCGCCGCGTACAGCTCGGCCGGGTCGATGTTCTTGGGGGTCTCGGTGATCTTGCGGTGCGGGATGCCGAAGTACCTGCACAGCTCGAGGGTGCGGGAGTCGCTGCAGAGCACGGTGCTCGGCACACCGGCCAGCAGCGCCGCGATGTTGCCGTGGATGCGGGAGCCGAACGAGAAGTCGTACGCGCGCAGTTCGTCGATCCAGGTGACCGGGTCGACGTAGAGCCGGACCTTGCCCTCGCGGTACATGGGGTGGGACGGGTGGGTCGGCATCGAGGCCTGGGCGCCGATCGGGTTCGACGTCTCCCGCCAGTGCAGCAGCTGCGCCTCGAGCAGGTTCTGCCCGACGAACCGCAGATGCGGATAGCGCTCGTGGGCCTGCCGGATGATGGCGTCGAGGCCGTGCGAGCGTACGGCGCTGTGTGAGCCGTTCACCGAGACGAGAGAGTCCGCGGTCAGCGCCTCGGTCCTCTTCTCGACCCGGAACGTATCGCCGTTCAGGAACATGGAGGGGCAGCCGATGACTTCGACGTCCCGGAATCCCATGTCCTTGAGGTACTGCTCGGTGAACTCGCCACGCACACCGATGGACGCGCTGCGGTTGAGCACCTCTGTGACGAATTCCCTGACGGTCGGCTCCATCGGCTTCAGCCGGGACGCGTCGTAGTCGAGGCTGGCCTGCGCGCCGACACCCAGAACGACGACGGGAATGCGCAGCTTCTTGATCAGCTGCGTCATCCGCTTCAGCGGCCGCTCGAAGGTCGGGCGGAAGGCGTTCGCGAGAGGCACGACGAATGCGTCGTACTCCTCGTTTATGCGCTCGGCCGCCGACGGGTCCGTACGGATTCCGTTGGAGAAGACCTCTGCCCGCGGAGTCGTCAGAATCTTGTGCGCCGCGTCGCTGAAGATCAAGTTGCCCGCGTTGGTCGCGAAGACATCTCTGTGGAGGGACTGTTCGAGCGAGGCCACATCGAAGGGGCTTTTGCCCGATCTGAGAAGAATGCGTCTCTTGCGGGAAGGTTCATCTGTCACGCGTAAAGCGTAGCCCGATGAATGACCGGTGGAGATTACGTAAATGGCTCATTTCGGTGGCATGTCACAGGGCGGCGCGGGCCTGTCCGTCTGCATCGGGACGGCACGGCGCAGGCCGTCCGTCCGCGCTGAGACGGCACAGCGCGGCTCCGGCCTCCTCGCGTAGATTGTGGTCACCGAACAGGACGACGTGATGGGGACGGGCGTACGTGTCAGGGGCAAGGGATACCGAAGGCGCACTCCGCACACCCTCCGGGGACGGCGCGGGGCGAAGGCCGGGCGTGACCGACGCCTGCAGGATCGTGGTCAAGGTCGGATCCTCCTCGCTCACCACGGCGTCGGGCGGCCTCGACGCCGACCGGGTCGATGCCCTCGTCGACGTACTCGCCAAGGTCAGGAGCGGCGGGGAGCGCGAGATCGTCCTGGTCTCCAGCGGAGCGATCGCGGCCGGACTCGCCCCCCTCGGACTCGTCCGCAGACCCAAGGACCTGGCCCGCCAGCAGGCCGCCGCCAGCGTCGGGCAGGGCCTGCTCGTCGCCCGGTACACGGCGTCCTTCGCCCGCTACGGCGTACGCGTCGGCCAGGTGCTCCTCACCGCCGACGACACGAGTCGGCGCGCCCACTACCGCAACGCGTACAGCACGCTCGACCAGCTCCTGGAGATGGGCGCGTTCCCCGTCGTCAACGAGAACGACACCGTTGCCACCGACGAGATCCGGTTCGGCGACAACGACCGGCTCGCCGCGCTCGTCGCCCATCTCGTCCATGCCGACCTCCTCGTCCTCCTCTCGGACGTGGACGGTCTCTACGACGGCGACCCCAGTACCCCCGGCACCTCCCGCATCGCCGAGGTGAGCGGCCCCGCGGATCTGGAAGGCATCACGATCGGCAGCGCGGGCAAGGCCGGCGTCGGCACCGGAGGCATGGTCACCAAGGTCGAGGCCGCGCAGATCGCCACCGCCGCCGGAGTCCCCGTCGTCCTCACCTCCGCGAGCCGGGTCGCGGACGCCCTCGCGGGCCGCGACACCGGTACGTACTTCCACCGCACCGGGCGCCGTTCGGCCGACCGGCTGCTCTGGCTGGCCCACGCGTCGACCCCGCTGGGCGCGCTGACCCTGGACGACGGAGCGGTCGAGGCCGTTGTCGAGCGCCGTACCTCTCTGCTGCCGGCCGGAATCTCCGCAGTCGAGGGCGAGTTCTCCGCAGGGGACCCGGTGGAGCTGCGCGACGCCGCCGGCCGGGCCGTCGCCCGGGGGCTCGTCAACTTCGACGCCAAGGAGATCCCCCAGCTGCTCGGCCGCTCCACCCGCGACCTGGCACGGGAGCTCGGCCCCTCGTACGAGCGCGAGGTCGTACACAGGGACGATCTCGTCGTCCTCGCGCCCCGCCGCACCCCCTGAAACGGCTGAAAGTCCAGCCTTCGGGCAGAGACCTTCACCAAAACCGCCCCACACCCGGCCCCGGACTGGTCAACTTTGTCACGGGGATACAAGGGGTCAGCACAGCTACACATTCACAGGAGGCCGCCGGTGAGACGAGCGCGCCCGGGGGCGCTGCCCCGCGGAACGGGCAGCCGCGCCCTGACCAGCGTCGGAGCGGGGGCCGATTTCATCGGTTCGCGCAGCGACCAGACCCTCGAGCAGGAACCGGTGGTGACGGAGGAGGAGCGGACCCAGTCGAAGCTGTGGCACATCACCCTCAGCGTCTCCGGCAGCGAGACCCCGCTGAAGGAGGTCAGACGCGGCCTTGAGCAGCTGGCGCACGACCACCCGTTCCTGCTGACCAGCCGGTACGCCAACGACCATGCGGAGATCCGCTACTGGGAAGAGGCGCGCGACCTGCACGACGCGGCAGCGGTCGCGCTGCGCCTCTGGGGTGAGCACCGGTCGAGCGCCAAGCTTCCGCCATGGGAGATCGTCGGCCTGGAGGTCATCGACCGGGAGACGTACCACCAGCGCATCGCCGAGGGCTACGGCCCGCCACCGGCGGCCCCGGTCGGGGTGCACCCGTACTGACCGGGCGTACGTCGCAGGGTGCACAGGTACCGGCGTGCTTGTCTCGCATCACGGGATACGTGACGGATGCCCGCAGTGTGCGCACTACCCTGCGGGCATGACCACGCTTTCGCCGTACGACAACATGTCCCCGGTCGCCCGGGCCGCCTACCGTGCACGCGCCGCCGCCGCCGACATCGCCCCGCTGCCGCGCTCGGCGAAGGACGACGCCCTGCTGGCGATCGCGGACGCGCTCGAGGTGCGTACCAGCGAGATCGTCGCGGCCAACGCCGAGGACGTCGAGCGCGCACGCGAGGCCGGTACGAGCGAGTCGATCGTCGACCGGCTCACCCTCACCCCCGAGCGGATCCGCGCGATCGCCGCCGATGTGCGCGACGTGGCGGCCCTGCCCGACCCGGTCGGCGAAGTGGTACGCGGATCCACCCTCCCCAACGGCATCGACCTCCGCCAGGTGCGGGTGCCGCTCGGCGTGGTCGGCATCATCTACGAGGCCCGGCCCAATGTGACGGTCGACGCCGCGGCCCTCTGCCTGAAGTCCGGGAACGCCGTACTGCTGCGCGGATCGTCCTCCGCCTACGCCTCCAACACCGCCCTCGTACGGGTGCTCCGGGACGCGGTGGGCGGGTCGGGCCTCCCGGCCGACGCGGTGCAGCTGGTCCCGGGGGAGAACCGCGACTCCGTACGCGAGCTGATGCGTGCCCGCGGCCTCGTCGACGTGCTGATCCCGCGCGGCGGCGCCTCGCTGATCCGTACGGTCGTGGAGGAGTCCACCGTCCCCGTCATCGAGACCGGCACCGGCAACTGCCATGTGTACGTCGACGCGCAGACCGACCTCGACATGGCCGTCGACATCCTGATCAACTCCAAGGCGCAGCGCCCGAGCGTCTGCAACTCCGCGGAGACGCTCCTGGTCCACAAGGACGTCGCCGCGGACTTCCTGCCGCGCGCCCTGGAGGCGCTGGCCGACGCAGGGGTCACCGTCCACGGTGACGAGCGGGTGCTGGAGTACGCGGAGGGGTCCAAGGCCACCGTCGTCGCGGCGACGCCGGAGGACTGGGAGACCGAGTACCTCTCGTACGACATCGCGGCGGCCGTCGTGGAGTCGTTGGATGCGGCCGTGGCGCACATCCGGCTCTGGTCCTCGGGCCACACCGAGGCCATCGTGACCACGTCACAGGCGGCGGCCCGCCGGTTCACCCAATTGGTGGATTCCACGACGGTCGCCGTGAACGCCTCCACGCGCTTCACGGACGGCGGGCAGTTCGGCTTCGGCGCGGAGATCGGCATCTCCACGCAGAAGCTGCATGCCCGCGGGCCGATGGGGCTGCCGGAGCTGACCTCGACGAAGTACATCGTCACCGGCGACGGCCACATCCGGTAACCGGGTGCGCACCCGGCGGGGTGGGTGAATGTGTGGGCTCTCTGCCCAAAACGCCCCGCCGGGGCTACGCTGAAGCTGTGCCGGACGACGTGGGGGGCAGGCCGTTCCCGGACGGCTGGGAGCCCGACGACGACCGCGGGGGCGCGGACGAGGACTTCGCCTCCGTGGTGTTCGACGAGGACTTCGTCCGGTCCGCCGAGATCCACGAACCCACCGCCGTCGAGCGGCTGCTCGCCGCCGCTGAGGCGCGCGCGGAGGCCGAGGCGGCCAGGGCGCATTCGCGCGGCGGCACCATGGACGACGACCTCCACGACGACGGCTACGGGCCCGACGGCCTGTACGGCCGTGAGCGGGCCTTCGGGGATCCTTGTGACCTGGAAGGCCCCGACGGTGACTACGAGGACGACAGCGGCCCCTACGGGCGTCACGGCGGGGCTCTGCGCCCCTACCGTGGCAGCGCCCGCTGGCACCGGCCGGTCGCCTGGCTGCTGGCCGTGCTGATGGGTATCGGCATGGTCGCGCTGGCCTTCAGCGCCGTCTACCGCGGCGCCGCCGGCAACCGGCAGGACCAGGTCCCGCCGCCGGTGACGAGCGGGGTCGACAAGCCCGGCGTCGCCCCCTCCGCATCGGCCGACTACTCCCGCCCGGCGGTCTCCGCGATCCCACGCACACCGTGACCCACGTACGGGCCTGACGCACGGGCGGCATACCGTGCCGCCCTCGGCGCAACATCCTCCGGCGTCCGGCCTCCGGCGCAGCCGTCCCCGGCGCGCGGGGCGGTCGGCGTCACGCGGGTGGGGCAATCCGGTGGGGCCGGCAAAGGCCTAACCCGGTGGCGTAACCGCGGGCTTCTCCGCCTGCGCTCCCACCTGCACGGCGTTTACCTTGATGAGGATCGACCCAATCTGAAGGTATGACCCCGTGATCCCTCCTCCCGTCCCCGTCCCCGGGGAGAGGGCCCTTCACTTATCCCTGCGTCGAACCCGTGACGGACAGGCCGGCCCGGTGCCCATCGGCCCAGGGCCGGCCCCAGCGCCCGCCCTCGCCGGTGGCGTGGAGATCGGGAGAAGTCATGACAGGCCGCGGAGAACCGCCGGAAGGTCCGCCCGAGAACTCATCGAGCGGTGAGGACGAGTACCGCTCCCTCGTCTTCGACGAATCGTTTGTCCGTGCTGCCCGTCTGCAGGAGTTCTCCGCCCAGGAACGGATGGGCGATCACGCCCGCGCCGTGCGTTCCCTGCCCGGCCGCGCCGGCCGACGGCGCTCCCGGGCCGCTGTCGCCCTGGTCGTGCTCATCGCGCTTGCTTTCGCCGCCGCGGTCTACGTGGGCTTCCGCAACCCCTATCCGACGCCCGCGGGCAGGCATGCCGAGCCCTTGCGGACGACTCTGATTCCACTCGCCCCCCGGGGCGCCGTGCCGGGCGGGACCCCTGACTCGCTCTTCGCCACCGGCCCGGCAGCGGGCTACCGGACCGGCGCGGCGGGCATCAACCTGCCGGTGGTCCGGCGGACGAAGAACTTCTCGGACAGTCAGGTGACGACAGCCCTGATCACGGCCAAGGACTACCTGGTGGAGTCCTCGCTCGACCCCGATGTGCTCACCGGTGGCATCGTCCGGCCGGTCGGGCGGCTGATCGACCCGGACCAGACGCCCCAGTTCGACCGGAGCATGAGCGCACCCGACAGGGACGGCCAGCACATGGCGACGGGCTGGCTCGTGCGCTTCGACCCGGCCGAGGTGGAACTCGCGGACCCGGAGATCCGGGTCCAGGGCACGTTCTCCTACGCGGAGGCGGGGTCGGACACTCTGGAGGTGGTGTCCGACCACACCTTCACGTACGCCCTGCGCCCGGCCGTATCCGGTCCCCACCGCGCGGACGGCGCCTCACTGTTCACCGTGCGGCGCGAGATGCACTTCCTCGTGGACCGGGAGGACCTCCGGCTGCACCGGCTGGAGGTGCGGAGCGCCTACGTCCAGGCCGGGCCGCAGGCGTGCTCCGCCGATGCGGCAGGCGCACTGCGTCCGCTGTTCGCCGGCGAGCGGGCCGACACCCGGGGACCGGCCGGTACGGACCCGTATGCCACGGGCCTGCCCACCGCGGCGCTGTGCGGCACCCTTGCGGTCAGCCCCCCGCCGGCGCCGAGCCCTCTTCCGGGTCCTGACGCCTCCAGGTCCCATCGGAGCCGTCCGTAGAGTCCGAGGACGGGGCTCCGCCCTTGCCCGCGGCCCCACCGCCGCTCCCGCCATTCGCCCCGGTGAACTTGTCCCGGAGCTTGCCCCCCAGGTCACCCGCACCGCCTGCGATGTCACCGACGAGCTTCATCAGCGGGTCCTTGCTGGTGCGCACCGTGTCCGCGTAGTGCGATGCGGACTCCCGGAAGGAGTCGGTCACCGAGGTGTCCTTGTCCTCTTCGCGCTTGGGGTAGTGGCCGTCCATGATCCGCTGGTACTCGCGGGTCTCCGACCACTTCTTCAGCTCGGCCGCCCGCACGGTGGTGAAGGGGTGGGAGCGGGGCAGCACGTTGAGGATCTTGAGCACGGAATCGCGCAGATCGCCGCCCTTCTCGTACTCGTCGGCCTGGGCGAGGAAGGCATCCACATTCATCTCGTGGAGGTGATTGCCGCCCGCGATCTTCATCAGGCCGCGCATCGACGCCTGCTGGTCCTGCCCGACGAGAAGTCCGGCCCGGTCCGCGGACAGCTCCGACTTGCGGAACCACTCGCGCAGCGCCGTCACGATCGCCATGATCGCGACGTTGCCGAGCGGGATCCAGGCCACCTTGAGAGCGAGGCCGGTCAGGAAGAGAAGTATCGTCCGGTACACCGCGTGACCGGAGAGCGCGTGGCCCACCTCATGGCCCACGACCGCCCGCATCTCCTCCTCGTCGAGCAGCTCCACCAGGCCCGTCGTCACGACGATGATCGGCTCGTCGAGACCGATGCACATGGCATTCGGCTGCGGGTCCTGATTGACGTACATGGGCGGGACCTTCTCCAGGTCCAGGATGTAACAGGCGTCCCGCAGCATGTCGTTGAGGTGGGTGAACTGTGCGTCGCTCACCCGGACGGAGTCCGACAGGAAGAGCAGCCGCAGGCTGCGCTCCGGGAGCAGTCCGCTGAGGGCCTTGAACACGGTGTCGAAACCGCTCAGCTTGCGCAGGGCCACCAGGGCCGAGCGGTCCGCCGGGTGTTCGTACGCCCGGGAGGAGATACCCGGGAATCGCCTGCGCTGCCTGCTCGGCACGCTCTCGTGACTGTTGTCGGTCATGGAAGCCCCCTGTTCGTACGAGACGTCGCTCGTCCCCCTGACAAAACCCAGCGTATGTGCTGGCGCTACGGTGTGCGGGGGGCTGTGGATAACTTTGAGGAGCGCCCGAAATGCCGTACACCGTCGCAGTGCTCGCTGCCGCATCCGAGGACCAGGGGCCCGGCAGTACGCTCCGCGTCGTGCTGCTCGTCTCGCTCGTCGGAGCTGCCCTGCTCGCCTGGTTCCTGCTGCGCGGATACCGCAACGACGACAACAACGACTGAGTCGGCGTGAGCGTGCCCGCAGCGCCCGCATACGATGTCCGCGACGTCTTCCTTCCGACTCCCGATCGATAGGTCCTGCCGAAGATGAGCCTCACGAGCACCGCGCACCAGCTGGTCACCCTCGCCTCCGAAGGTGGCGAGCAGGGTGGCAACCACGAAAGCCTCAGCCCGTACCTCACCGGCGGCGGTGCGTTCGTCGCGCTCATGCTGCTTCTGTGGATCACGACCCGCTTCAACCGAGACCGCTGAGGCAGAGGCGAACAGCTGTGCCAGTAGGGTCTGCACGCATGGGAGAGCAGGAAGTGCCTACCGGCCGCGGCAAGCGCCGACTCGGCGTGATGGGCGGGACATTTGACCCGATCCACCACGGACACCTGGTGGCGGCCAGTGAAGTGGCCGCCCATTTCCACCTCGACGAGGTGATCTTCGTCCCGACCGGGCAGCCGTGGCAGAAGAGCCACAAGAACGTGTCCCCGGCCGAGGACCGCTACCTGATGACGGTCATCGCGACGGCGTCGAACCCGCAGTTCTCGGTCAGCCGCAGCGACATCGACCGTGGCGGACCGACGTACACGATCGATACGCTGCGGGACCTGCGTGCGGTGCACGGCGACGCGGACCTCTTCTTCATCACCGGCGCCGACGCGCTGTCCCAGATCCTCACCTGGCGTGACGCGGAGGAGCTCTTCTCGCTCTCCCACTTCATCGGTGTGACCCGGCCGGGTCATGTGCTCACGGACGACGGACTGCCCGAGGGCGGGGTCTCGCTCGTGGAGGTACCCGCGCTGGCGATCTCGTCCACAGACTGCCGAGCGAGGGTCCAGCAGGGGGATCCTGTCTGGTACCTGGTGCCGGACGGTGTGGTCCGCTACATCGACAAGCGCCAGCTGTACCGCGGCGAATGAGCCACGGAGAGGGGCACCGGTGAACGACCGACAGAACCCGTACGACCCGTACTACCAACAGCAGCCGCAGATCATCGGCTACGACGAGTACGGGCAGCCGGTCTACCAGCAGCAGGGGCAGCAGCAGTACGACCCGTACGCGCAGCAGGCCCAGCAAGCCCCGCAGCAGGACGGGCAGACGCAGCAGGCCCAGACGCAGCAGGCCTACGGGGCCGGCCAGGGGTACGGCTACGACCCGTACGCGGGTACGCAGCAGTACGACCCGTATGCCGCTCCGCAGCAGCCGCAGCAGCAGGGCTACGACTACGACGGCGGCTACGGGAACTACGGCTACGACACAGGCCAGCAGCCCGCCGTCGACGACTCCACGCAGCAGTGGAGCACCCAGCAGCACCAGAGCGCCCCGATGGCCGCACCACCGGAGCCCGGGCCGCGGCGTGCACCCGAGCCGGCGCCCGAACCCGTCGTGCCCGAACCCGTCGTGCCCGAGCAGCGCCGCGCCGACCGCGACTACCGCACCGAGCAGTTCTCGTTCATCGAGGAGCCCGACGAGGACTCCGAAGACGTCATCGACTGGCTGAAATTCACCGAGAGCCGCAGCGAGCGGCGCGAGGAAGCGCGACGCCGCGGGCGCAAGCGGATCGTCGCGCTGATAGTCGTCATGGTCCTCGTGGCGGTCGGCGGCGCCGGTTACCTCTGGTACGCCGGCAAGATCCCCGGCCTCTCGGACCAGGACAAGCAGACCAACACGGCGACGGGTCCGCAGCAGCGGGACGTCATCGTCGTCCATCTGCACAACACCAAGAAGGGCGGCACCTCCACGGCGCTGCTCGTCGACAACGTCACCACCAAGCAGGGCACCACCGTCCTGCTTCCCAACTCGCTCTCCGTGGCCACGGACGACGGCTCCACGACCACGCTCGGCAAGTCCGTCGACGACGACGGGTCCACGGGCACACGCGAGGCGATCGACACCCTGCTCGGCACCAGGATCAGCGGCACCTGGCGGCTCGACACCCCGTACCTCGAGAACCTCGTCGAGCTCGTGGGCAACATCGAGGTCGACACCGACACCGATGTGCCCGATGCCAAGAAGGGCGCGTCGCCGCTCGTGAGCAAGGGCGAGGCGCAGACGCTGAGCGGCCAGATGGCCGTCGCGTACGCCACCTACCGGGGTCCCGGTGAGCCGGAGGCGAAGCAGCTGCTGCGCTTCGGGCAGGTCATGCGCAGCGTTCTGCGCAAGATGTCGGAGGACCCCAAGGCCGCCACGGTCACCGTGGAGACCCTGGCGCAGATCCTCGACCCGTCGCTGCCCGAGCAGGACCTGGGCGCCTCGCTGGCGAAACTCGCCGGGCACGCCAAGGTGGGCGACTACAAGACGGCGCTGCTCCCGGTCCAGGACGACGGCACCCTCACGGACAAGGCGACGGAGAGCGTCGTCAAGGACATCCTGGGCGGCACGGTGAAGGCCCCGGACCAGGGTGCGGCCGTACGGGTCGGAGTCAAGAACGCCACAGGCAACGCCGACGGCACGGAATTCGCCAGAGTCCAGCTGGTCAACGGCGGATACGCCTTCGTGGACGGCGGGAAGTCGGGCGCCGAGGCGTCGTCCCAGGTCGTCTACAAGGCTGCCGAGGACAAGGCGAAGGCGGTCGAGGTCGCCAAGACCCTGGGCCTGCCGACGAGCTCGGTGAAGCAGGGCAAGCCCGCGGCGAATGCCGATGTGTCCGTCGTGCTCGGCCAGAACTACAAGATCAAGTAGCACCCGGCGTAAACGTCGTAAGGGCTGTCGGCGGTCCGTGAGACCCTAGAGGTTGATCTGACCGCCGACGAAAGCCTGCATGTGACCGCCACGGACCGCTCCATCGAGCTCATCAACGCTGCCGCCCAGGCGGCAGCCGACCGGCTCGCGCACGACATCATCGCCTACGACGTCAGCGACGTGCTGTCGATCACCGACGCCTTCCTGCTGGCCTCGGCCCCCAACGACCGCCAGGTCAAGTCGATCGTCGACGAGATCGAGGAGCGGCTGCAGAAGGAGCTCGGCGCCAAGCCGGTACGCCGCGAGGGCGACCGCGACGCCCGCTGGATCCTCCTCGACTACGTCGACATCGTGATCCACGTCCAGCACAGCGAGGAGCGTGTCTTCTACGCGCTCGAGCGCCTGTGGAAGGACTGCCCCGAGATCGCCCTCCCCGAGGACGCCCTCAAGACCCGCGGTAAGGCCGAGGAGCACGCCCAGCTCCACGGTGTCACGGAAGGTGAGCAGAGCTGAACGGCAGCAAGGGCGGCAGGGGCCGCCGGATCGTCCTTTGGCGCCACGGCCAGACGGCGTGGAATCTGGAGCGCCGTTTCCAGGGCTCCACGGACATCGAGCTCACCGAGGCCGGCGTCGGACAGGCCCACAGGGCCGCCCGGCTGCTCGCCTCGCTGAAGCCTGACGCCATCGTGGCCTCGGACCTGCAGCGAGCAGCGGCCACGGCCGCCGAGCTCGCCTCGGTCACCGGCCTCGACGTCGCACACGACTCCGCACTGCGCGAGACGTATGCGGGTGCCTGGCAGGGCCTCACCCATGAGGAGATCGTCGGGCAGTACGGCGAGCAGTACGCCGCCTGGAAGCGCGGTGAGCCCGTGCGCCGGGGCGGTGGCGAGCTGGAGACCGAGGTCGCCGACCGGGCTGCTCCGGTCGTCCTGGAGCACGCCGCCAAGCTGCCCGACGGCGGCACGCTCGTCGTGGTGAGCCACGGGGGCACGATCCGGACGACGATCGGCCGGCTGCTCGGTCTGGAAGCGCACCACTGGGAGGGGCTCGGCGGGCTCTCCAACTGCTGCTGGTCCGTGCTCGGCGAAGGCGCGCGGGGCTGGCGACTGCTCGAGCACAACGCCGGGACGCTCCCCGAACCGGTGCTCGGCGACGACGATTAGCGGGTGTCCGGAGGGTGTCTCCGGGCCGCGGGGGCCGGATTTCACTTTCCGGCTGGTCGCAGGCTAAAGTTCTTCTTGTTCGCAGCGCGGAAACGCAGGGAAACACAGCGAACAGCGGGGCTATAGCTCAGTTGGTAGAGCGCCTGCATGGCATGCAGGAGGTCAGGAGTTCAATTCTCCTTAGCTCCACAATCAAAGGATCCCGTCCCCAGCAGGGGGCGGGATCCTTTGTCGTGCGGTCGTGCGGTCGTGCGGTCGTGCGGTGAGTCCGTCCGGTCACCGGGCGTGGGACTGCCGTCCTGAGGGCCGGAGCTCTCCCGCCGGCTCTCCTCCTTCCTGCTCCTCCTCCCCTCGGGAGCGCATTCAAGCCTTCTTCTCGGGCGCGGTGGCCGGTTCCGTACGGCTGATACAGGCGGTCCGGTGGTCGGCGGGCTGACCCCCTTGCGGGGTCATGGCAGAATCGGACCGCCGGAGGGGGCGATGGACCGATCGGGAGGGAGCGCGATGCCTGCGAGCCGCGAACAGGTCCCGGACCTGCCCCTTACCTCCAAGGCGCCCCCCGGCCCGGAGGCCCCGCAGTTGGCCCCCCACGCGTGCACGGCCTGCGGCCACAGTCGGAGCTGACCGATGGGTGCACACAGGCGTAAGTGCGACTGGTGCGGCAGCGGTACGCCCATCGTCAGGGACATGGATCCGGTCAATTCGGAGTTCCAGTACTGGTGCGAGGAGTGCGCACGGGCGCTGATCATAAAAGGCGACCCCATCGAGACGTACCGGGAGCTCGAGGGTGAGCCCATCTACGGACGGCTTCTTGAGGAGCACTGCACCCTGAAGCGGTTCTACTCCTTCGCCACTGCCTGACGAGGTCCGGGCCGCCGGGCCCCTCGCTGGTCAGGGCTTCGCCAGTCGGGCATATCGGGACAGACTGGAAACGATTTGGTGAAGGGCCGGGGGGACCGTGTAATGTTCTCGATGTCGCCGGGGGAACCGGGCGATAAGCGAGGGGCTATAGCTCAGTTGGTAGAGCGCCTGCATGGCATGCAGGAGGTCAGGAGTTCAATTCTCCTTAGCTCCACAGTGAAGAAGCGGTCCATCCGAATCGGATGGACCGCTTCTCGTTGTGCACCGGGGTGCTGGGGTGGGGAGCCGGATCAACTCCGTCCGCTGCCCAGGGCCTTCCGCTGGGCGCTCGGGAGCATCGGACGTTCGGCAGGGGCCTGCTCGATGCGGAGGGCCAGCTCCGGGCATCGCCGTACGGCGCGCTGGGCGCGGCCCCGCAGATGCATCGGCACGGCCGCGTCCGCGAGCGCCGGGTAACCGTCGGGGCCGAGTCTGATCAGCTCGGGGACGATGTCCGCACACAGTCCGTGGCCCCGGCAGAGCGTCCAGTCGACCGCCAGCTTCTCGCCGCTCGGAATCGACTCCTCCACGTCCTCGTAGCCGGGAGAGGGCAGGGGCAGTACCCCGAGCGTCTCGCGTCCGCAGCCGCCGCCCAGGACATGCGCCGCGAGGTCGTCCGTGAACGCGGACAGGGTTGACGCCAGGAAGCGCGCCGAGCCGTCCGGGTGCTTGCACGCCCCACGGCCCTTCACGGCCTGGGTCACCTCCCGCAGCGCCTCGAGGGCGGCAGGTCCGCCGCCGTTGAGCACGTCGGAGAGTCCGCCGGCCGCGGCCGGCAGCCCGAGCTTGCACGGCCCGCACTGGCCCGCCGTCTCGGCCGCCAGCCAGTTCGCGATGCGCAGCGACTCGCCGATCGGGCAGGTCTCCGGGCCGATCGGCAGGATGGCCCCCGCACCGAGCGCACCCCCCGCCGCAGCCAGGGACGCCCGGGAGACGACGGCGTCGTGCGTGGCGTTCGCGTCGATCCAGTTGCCGTGATAGCCACCGGTGAGCACGCCCTGGGGCAGCGGCGGCGCACCGGCCAGCTGCAGTACGTACCGCAGGGGCACTCCGGTGGGCACTTCGATGACCATGGGCCGCGCCACGGCCCCGGAGACGGTGAGCAGGACCGTGCCGGGCTCGTCGGGCAGGCCTGTGTGCCCGTAGCGGCGGGAGCCGATCCGGGCCGCGACGGCGAGCTGTGCGTACGTCTCCGCGTTCGACAGCAGGGTCGGGGCGCCGGCCACTCCGGACTCCGCCGCGCGCTCCCGGCGGCCCGGCGGCAGAGCGGGGCCACCGTTCACCGCCCGGATGACTGCCGATGCCTCACCCGAGACCATGCGCTCCGGGGTGCGCACGACCCGGGCGCGCAGGTGCTGTCCCCGCCGATCCGACAGGCCGCGCTCCGCCAGTGCGGCGCGGATGGATATCTCGGTGGAGTTGCGGGTGACGGCGACGACCAGGGTGCGCGCGCCGAGTGCCTCCGCCGCGAGCAGGGCGCCGTCGAGGATGAGGTGCGGGGCGCGGTTGAGCAGGAGGGTGTCCTTGCGGCAGGCGGGCTCGCCCTCACTGCCGTTGATCACGACGACGGGCCGCACCCCGCGCCGGATGGAGGCCTTCGCCACGGCGCGCAGTTTCTTGCCGAACGGGAAACCTGCGCCGCCGCGGCCGCGCAGGGAGATGGACTCGGCCAGTTCGGCAAGGCGCTCGCCGTTCATCGGTTCGAGCGGGCCGTGCACCTTCAGGTGCATGGCGAGATCGATCCGCTCGACGAGGTCGAAGCCGGTCGTCAGCTGGGGAAGGCCGACTACGCGGACCTCGGGTACATCGGGGAGGGGGACATTCACGGTCGGTCTCCTGCGGGTGCGTGCCAGGGCTCTCCTGCGGGAGGCGGATAGAGCCCTGGCAGCTGTTCGGTGTCGGCGTTGCCCCTTGCGGCACTGCCGTCGTATCCGGCCGGGTCGGCGGCGGGGACGGAGCCGGTCGAAGTGGCATCGGGGTAGGCGTAAGCGGTCTCGGTGTACAAGGGCGTGGCGTAAGCGGTCTCGCTGTACAAGGGCGTGGAGTACGCCGTCTCGGTGGGCGAGGGCGTGGAGTACGCCGTGGACTCCTGGGTGCGGGCGTACGCGTGCTCGGGGTCGTAAGAGGGGTCGGGGCCGTAGGAAGGCCTGAGCGCCTGTGCGGGGGGCGCGGGGGACGGTGCGGGCCACAGGCCGTCCGCCGGGCGTTCCTGCGGGGGTGCGGGTGGCCGGGAGACGGCGCGGTAGGCGGCAGAGATGCCCGGCCCGGGCCCCGGTCCCGCCGCGGCCCCTGTCGCCGTCGTGGCGTCGAGGCCCGGACCGAGCCGCTCGGAGCTGCGCGGCGGGGCTTCGTACAGAGGGGACTCGTCCGGCGTGGTCCCGAACTGCGGGGCCTCGTACAGCGGCGGGGAGGGGGCGGAGAGCGTACGGGGACGGACAGGGGTGCCGCGTACCTCGCGGTCGTCACCCCACCCGGGCGCCTCGGGCGGCAGCCCTTGTCGCTGCAGCCCCTCGCGCGCCTGCGACGGCATGCGTTCCGTGCCCCCGAGCGGGGAACTGCGTATCACCGGGTCGGGGTCCGGGGGAGGGCCGTCGGGGCTGATCAGGGTGGTGACCAGATCGGTGATCAGGCGCTTGGTCGGGGCGGGCAGCAGCCGCAGGCACAGTGCGGCGGCCACGGCGATCAGGCAGAGGCTGTACATGACGACGACCCAGGTCGCGGCCTGACGGCCGGCGTACAGGCCGTGCAACAGTGCGGAGCACCAGGCCGGATAGGCCAGCGCGTGCAACGCCCGCCAGCGGCCGGCGATCTTCCCCGGGGTGGCGAAAGCGCTGCGCATGGCACCGGTTGCCGCAGTGACGATCATCAGCAGGCCGGCCAGCGAGCCGAAGCCGATGAGTCCGGCCGTGCCGCTGACGCCGAGGCCGAAGGGTATGAGGGCGCCGATCAGTTCCACGTGCCCGAGCGAGACCTTCACGGTGCCGTGCAGCAGGAGGAAGCCGAGCGAGGTGACAGCGGCGGCCCGGTGGATGCCCTGGCCGATCAGCCGCTGACGGGTCGAGAGGAAAATCCGGTCGGTGGCCAGCAGGCCCCAGGCGACCGCAGCAGTGAGCGACACCAGCGTCAGGACGCCGGTGGTGAAGTCGAGTCCGGCGCGCAAGCCGTCGCTCCCTGCGACGGCGACCAGGGGGAGGAGCACCAGCGCGGCGACGGTCAGTCCGCCCTGCACCGGGCGGCTCAGTCCCGGGCTGCTGCTCATTGAGGGGGATGAGCGGATCCTGCGATGAGGCTTCATGGGGGCAACTCCGAATGGTTCGGCAAAGCGGTCCCGTTGCCGCATGCTAAGTCGCTGCATACCGGCCAGTACGAGGTTTGAGTTGTTGCCCCGATAGAGGGCAGTACGCGGAGTAACCCCCGGAGTGTGTAGGTACTGCGCAGAGATCGTGGTGAAGTCGTGGGGCGTCGGGCCGTGCGTGCGGCGCCCCTGCGGGTCCTCTGCGACGGGTATGTGCCCGGCGGTGTTCCGGGGCTGTGCGGTACCCTGACGCCATGCGTGCCGTACGCCTTCTGCTTAGCGAGCCGCGCTGATCACTACCGACCGGTGAGAATGCCTGGTCGGACTCGGCGCGGCGTCCCCTCCTGTGCGAGGGGATTTTTCGTTTCCGTAGACGTGTGTCCGTAGACGTGGGCGCCGGCAGATGACGATCGATGGAGCTTTGAGGATCATGAGCGAGACGAATTCCGCAGTCGAGGTGGCTGCGCCGCACCGCTACACGGCAGCGATGGCCGCCGACA
This sequence comes from Streptomyces sp. NBC_00683, assembly GCF_036226745.1. Classification (NCBI taxonomy): domain Bacteria; kingdom Bacillati; phylum Actinomycetota; class Actinomycetes; order Kitasatosporales; family Streptomycetaceae; genus Streptomyces; species Streptomyces sp. NBC_00683. Next base: position 5,788,215 of record NZ_CP109013.1, read on the forward strand.
TCGAGGCACGCTGGCAGGACTTCTGGGACGCCGAGGGGACGTACGAGGCACCGAACCCGACCGGTGACCTGGCGGACAATCCGGAACTGGCCGCCAAGCCGAAGAAGTTCATCATGGACATGTTCCCGTACCCCTCGGGTGCGGGACTGCACGTCGGCCACCCGCTGGGCTACATCGCCACCGATGTCTACGCCCGCCACCAGCGGATGACCGGGCACAACGTCCTGCACACGCTGGGCTTCGACGCCTTCGGCCTGCCCGCGGAGCAGTACGCCGTGCAGACCGGTACGCACCCCCGGGCCTCCACCGAGGCCAACATGGAGAACATGAAGGTCCAACTGCGCCGACTGGGCCTGGGCCACGACAAGCGCCGCTCCTTCGCGACGATCGACGCGGACTACTACAAGTGGACCCAGTGGATCTTCCTGCAGATCTTCAACTCCTGGTACGACACCGAGGCCGACCGGGCCCGCCCGATCGCGGAACTGGTCGCCCAGTTCGAGAGCGGTGAGCGCCCGGCCCCGGACGGCCGCGAGTGGAGCGCGCTGAGCACCGCCGAGCGAGCCGATGTCCTGGGGCAGTACCGCCTGGCGTACGCCTCCGACGCCCCCGTCAACTGGGCGCCGGGGCTGGGCACCGTACTGGCCAACGAAGAGGTGACCGCCGACGGCCGTTCCGAGCGCGGCAACTTCCCCGTCTTCAAGGCCAAGCTGCGCCAGTGGAACATGCGCATCACGGCCTACGCGGACCGGCTGCTGGACGACCTGGACGGGCTGGACTGGCCCGAGGCCATCAAGCTGCAGCAGCGCAACTGGATCGGCCGCTCCGAAGGGGCGCGTGTCGACTTCCCGGTCGACGGAGCCGGTGACATCACCGTATTCACCACCCGCCAGGACACCCTGTTCGGTGCCACCTACATGGTGCTGGCACCCGAGCACGAGCTGGTCGAGCGGATCATTCCCGCAGCCTGGCCCGAGGGCACCCACCCGGTGTGGACCGGCGGCCACGCGAGCCCCGCCGAGGCCGTGACGGCGTACCGCAAGCAGGCCGCCGCCAAGTCCGATGTGGAGCGCCAGGCCGAGGCCAAGGACAAGACCGGCGTCTTCACCGGCGCGTACGCGACCAACCCCGTCAGCGGCGCCAAGGTCCCTGTCTTCATCGCCGACTACGTCCTGATGGGCTACGGCACCGGCGCGATCATGGCCGTACCCGCGCACGACGCGCGGGACTTCGCCTTCGCGCGCGCCTTCGAGCTGCCGATGCGCTGCGTCGTCGAACCGTCGGACGACCGCGGCACCGACACCTCGACCTGGGAGAACGCCTTCGCCTCGTACGAGGCGAAGCTGGTCAACTCGGCGAACGACGAGATCTCGCTGGACGGTCTGGGCGTCGTCGACGCGAAGGCGAAGATCACCGAGTGGCTGCAGGAGCACGGAGTCGGAGAGGGCACCGTCAACTTCCGGCTGCGTGACTGGCTGTTCAGCCGGCAGCGCTACTGGGGCGAGCCCTTCCCGATCGTGTACGACGAGGAGGGCATCGCCCACCCGCTGCCCGAGTCGATGCTGCCGCTGGAGCTGCCCGAGGTCGAGGACTACTCGCCGCGCACCTTCGACCCGGAGGACGCCGACACCCAGCCCGAGACCCCGCTGTCCCGGAACGCCGACTGGGTCAACGTCACGCTGGACCTGGGCGACGGGGCTGGTCTGCGAAGTTACCGCCGCGAGACCAACACCATGCCGAACTGGGCGGGTTCCTGCTGGTACGAGCTGCGCTACCTGGACCCGCACAACGACCGGCAGCTGGTCGACCCGGCCATCGAGCAGTACTGGATGGGCCCGCGGGAAGGCCAGCCGACCGGTGGGGTCGACCTGTACGTCGGCGGCGCCGAGCACGCCGTGCTGCACCTGCTGTACGCGCGTTTCTGGTCCAAGGTGCTGCACGACCTGGGGCACGTCTCGTCCGCCGAGCCGTTCCACAAGCTGTACAACCAGGGCATGATCCAGGCCTTCGTGTACCGGGACAGCCGTGGGATCGCCGTCCCGGCCACCGAGGTCGAGGAGCGCGACGGGGCGTACTACCACCAGGGCGAGAAGGTCAGCCGTGTCCTGGGCAAGATGGGCAAGTCCCTGAAGAACGCCGTGACGCCCGACGAGATCTGCGGCGAGTACGGGGCGGACACGCTGCGCCTGTACGAGATGGCCATGGGCCCGCTGGATGTCTCGCGGCCGTGGGACACACGGGCCGTGGTGGGCCAGTACCGGCTGCTGCAGCGCCTGTGGCGCAACGTCGTCGACGAGGAGACCGGTGAGGTCACCGTGGTCGACACGGAGCCCGACGAGGACACGCTGAGGGCGCTGCACAAGGCCATCGACGGTGTCGGCCAGGACATGGCCGGGATGCGCTTCAACACCGCCATCGCCAAGGTCACCGAGCTGAACAACCACCTGACGAAGTCGGGCGGCCCGCTGTCGCGGTCGGTCGCCGAGCGGCTGGTGCTGCTGGTCGCACCGCTGGCTCCGCACGTGGCGGAGGAGCTGTGGCGCCGGCTGGGCCACAGCGAGTCCGTCGTGCACCAGGACTTCCCGGTCGCCGACCCGGCCTACGTCGTGGACGAGACCGTGACCTGCGTGGTGCAGATCAAGGGCAAGGTCAGGGCACGCCTGGAGATCTCCCCGTCGATCACGGACGAGGAGCTGGAAGCGCTGGCGCTGGCCGACGAGGGCGTCGTGGCCGCACTGGGCGGAGCCGGGATCCGCAAGGTGATCGTGCGGGCTCCGAAGCTGGTCAACATCGTCCCCGCGTGACGGCCGGGGCCCGTTGACCCGGTCCCGTACGGCTCGGAAACCGCTCCCGGCGGTCGCGGAGCGGTTCCCGGACCGGCCTTGGGGCTTTCCCCTACGGGCAGGTTGGGGGTTCCGATGGAACCCCTGGCCTGCCCGTTCCGTTTACCGTAGAAGGGGCGACCGCACACCGGCAGCCGCATCGACAACCGAGGGGCGTTCATGGAAGCCGTGATCCTGATCCTGACGCTGCTCTTCGTAGCGTTCATGGCACTCGGGGTGTACGCCGGAGTGAAGGCCGTCCGCGCCGCCAAGCGTGGCGTGGACCGCACGATCACGCAGGCGCGCCGCTCCGTCGAGGACACCGCGCTGCGGGCCAAGAGCTACGGCCAGCCCGGCGTCCAGGGGGAGCTTGCGCAGCTGCGGCTCGCTCTGCGGACGTCGATGCGCGCCACCCAGGACGCACTCGGCGCCGGGGTGGCGGAGGATTCCTCGCTCTCGGAGTCGATGGGACTCTTCCAGCGGCTCAGCGTGCACGGACGAGAGCTCGACGACGAACTAAAGAGGCTGGAGCGCGAACCCGACCGGGCGACGGTCGCCACGCTGCTGCCGAGCCTGAAGGAGCGCACTGAGCGCATCACGCACTCGGCGGAGTCGCTGCGCTGGGCGGCGCGTGACCGGGCGCGGCAGTTCGCCGACGACGATCTGGCGGCGCTGAACGCCCAGATCGACGTGGAGGCGGGTGCCCTGCGGCACTGGACCACGGAGGAGCCGTCGACGCAGGACGGTGCGACGGCGCAGAGCTGGAGCGGCCCGGCCGACGAAGAGGCCCCGCAGGCGCTCACGCCTCCGGACCCGCGGCTGCAGACCGGGTACCCGTGGCAGAAGTCCGCCAGGCCGGAGACCACGAACTGAAACGGAACGCCCGTGACCGGGCCCGGCCGGAATCTTTCCGGACCGACTGGGAATGATCGGCAGCCCGGGCCCGGGCTGCCGTGCCCCCGTCCCGGAAGGTAACCTCCGGCTCATGTCCCGCCATGTCGCGATCGTCACCGATTCAACGGCCTACCTGCCGCGCCAGACGATGGAACGGCACGGCATCACCGCAGTGCCCCTGACTGTGGTCCTGGGCGACCAGGCTCTGGAGGAGGGCACGGAGATCTCGGCCAGGTCGCTGGCTCTGGCCCTGCAGAAGCGCCGCTCCGTGACCACGTCCCGGCCCAGCCCCGAAGTCTTTGCCGCCACCTACCGCGCCGCGGCCGAGGCCGGGGCCACGGGCATCGTCTCCCTCCACCTGTCGGCCGAGTTCTCGGGCACGTACGACGCCGCCCTGCTCGCGGCGAAGGACGCGCCGGTGCCGGTACGGGTGGTGGACACCGGCATGGTCGCCATGGCGCTCGGATTCTGCGCGCTGGCCGCGGCGGAGACGGCCGGGGCGGGCGGTGACCTGGACGCGGCGGTCGCGGCGGCGGAGAAGCGGGCCGCGGGCACGTCCGCGTACTTCTACGTCGACACACTGGACTACCTGCGCCGGGGCGGGCGCATAGGCGCCGCTCAGGCGCTGCTCGGGTCGGCACTCGCGGTGAAACCGCTGCTCACGCTGGACGGCGGACGTATCGAGCTGCTGGAGAAGGTACGGACGGCTTCCAAGGCGATCGCGCGGCTCGAGGAGCTCGTCGCCGAGCGTGCCGGATCGGGTGCGGTGGACATCGCCGTGCACCATCTGGCCGCGCCGGAGCGGGCGGAGCGGCTGGCGGAGCGGCTGCGCGAGCGGGTTCCGGGGCTGGTCGAGCTGCACGTCAGCGAAGTGGGTGCGGTGATCGGGGCCCATACCGGCCCCGGACTGTTGGGGGCCGTGGTCTCGCCCCGTTGATCCCGCCCCGCGTGTTCGACGTTCGGCCTCACTCCGGCGGGTGAGAGAAATATCCACAACCGGTGGGTTATCCACCGGAATTGAGGCCTCCGGACGGAATTCGCGGGAAGTGTCTAGCGTCGTGACACATGGCCCTCCGATCACTTCACGCAGCCACCCGCGCAACCGTCCGACCGACCAGCCGCTCCGCACACCGCGCCATGCGCGGGCCAGGACATGGGGATGGGCACGGGCACCTGCCCGGACCGCATCCCGGCCCCGGCCCCGGCCCGGTTCCGGGCTCTGCCGAACATGCCCGGCACGGTCCGGGCGGCGCCGGTCCTCGTTCGGGCAGTGGTCCCGGCGTCAGACCCGGGGGAGGGGCGGGCACCGGACCCGGTGCCCGCCGTGGTCATCGGCGCAGGGCTGGGCGCGGACGCGATGCCGAGGTCGCGGCGGCTTCACGTCGCCGCGCGGACGCGCTGATGGGGGCGTACGGAGGGGCGGGCGGCCGGCACGCGAGAGGAACGGCCGCCCCCGCCGGGATTCTCGCCCCTGCTGCGGTCGTCGCTCCCGCTGCGCCCGTCGCCCCTGCTGGGCCTGTCGCTCCCGCTGACTCCGGGGCGACGATCCCTGTGACGGTCGCAGCCGGCGCTCCGGTGGTGGCCCCTTCACCCGCCGCATCCGCTCAGACGCCCGCTCGCGTTCCCGGCCCCGCCTCCGCTCGTGTGCGTGGCGCCAGGACGGTTCCTTCCTGGGCGTCGGCCTCCACGCCGACTGCAAGCACTGTCGCTGCCCGGGCGGCTGCGGAGCCGGAACAGGTGCGTGGCGCACCGCCCGTGAGCGGAGGCACAACAGCGGTGTCGCGGTGGTGGCAGGCCGTCGGGCCCGCTCTGCGGGAGCGGTTACCGCTGTGGGTACAGCTCCGGTGCGGTCTGGAACCAAAGGCGCTCGCGGCGCTCGCTGTTGTCCTGGCAGGAGCCGCGGCCCTCGCCGCCACGCACTTCTGGTCGGTGCGTCCCCAGCCCGTACCCGCCCCCGAGCAGGTGAAGGAGGCCGCAGCGGCGCACGCGGCCGCGCCGGGATCCTTCGACTCCCAAGGCCCCGGCCTGATGCCCGGGCCGTCCGCCGGGCCGCCCCCGACAGTCGCGGTGGGCGGGCAGATCGTCGTCGACGTGAGCGGCAAGGTGCGGCGGCCGGGAATCCAGCATCTGCCCGCGGGTTCACGGGTTGCGGACGCACTGCGTGCAGCGGGAGGCGTGCGCGAGGGCACGGATGTCACCGCGCTCAACCGGGCGCGGGTTCTGACGGACGGCGAGCAGGTCGTGGTGGGTGTGCCCGCTGTGCCGCCTGCCGCGGGCGGATCGGCGGGTGGAACGGCCGGTGGCGGAGGTGAAGGCGCAGGGCAGGCGGGGCCGCCGGCGCCGGTCAGCCTGACGACCGCCACCGTCGAGCAGTTGGAGACACTTCCCGGCGTCGGACCGGTACTCGCGCAGCACATCGTCGACTACCGCACCGAGCACGGGGGTTACCGGTCCGTCGACGAACTCCGCGAGGTGAACGGGATCGGTGACCGGCGGTTCGCGGATCTCCGGCCGCTGGTCAGGCCATGACCAGCGCCGACGTCCATGCGGTTGCGGGTGGGCGGCTGGGTGCCGCCGATCCGCGGCAGGAAGGTCCGGTCGATCTCCGGCTCGTCCCGCCCGCCCTGGCGGCATGGGCGGCGGCCGCGGTCGCCCTCGTGGTGCCGGGCCGATGGACGGCCGTCGGGGCCGTCGTCTGCACCTGCATCGCCCTGGGGCTTCTGGTGGTGCCTCGGCTGTGGGGCCGGGCGGGACGAGCCGGGGCCGGTGGGGGCGCCGGTGGTGACCCGCCCACGGGGGGAGCAGCCGGGGCGTGGCGGCCCGGATCCAGGGCGACAGCCGCTGCCGCGGCACTGCTCTGTGCCGCGGCAGGGGCCGCTGCGGCGGGGCTCCACGCGGCGGATGTACGGAGCGGCCCCGTCCCCGGCCTGGCCCGGGACCACACCCGGGTGGATGTGGAGGTGACGGTGACGTCCGACCCGCGGCAGACCCAGCCGCGGGTCCGGGGCGACCACAGCACCCCCGTATCCCTGCTCCTCGACGCCGAGATCGATCGGCTGAGGGCTCCCGGAGGTGCCGTCACCCGGCTCCGTACCCCCGTCCTCGTCATGGTCGCGCCCGGTGACGCGGCAGCACAGTGGCGGCGGCTGCTGCCGTCGACCAGGCTCCGTCTGGGCGGACGGCTCGCACCACCGCGCTACGAAGGGGAACGCCTTGCCGCGGTGCTGGGCACGGATGCCGACGAGGCGCCGCGGATCATCGGCCGGCCGACGCTCCTCCAACGCACGGCAGGAGAGCTGCGCGCCGGGCTGCGGGAGGCGACGGACGGGCTCGACCCCGATGCGCGGGCGCTCCTGCCCGGGCTGGTCGTCGGCGATACCTCCCGGGTCCCGCCCGAGCTGCACGACGCCTTCAAGGCCACCGACCTCACCCACCTCCTCGCCGTCTCCGGCGCCAACCTGTCGATCCTGCTCTTCCTGCTCATCGGCCCACCCGGCACCGCCCTGCGCAGCGAACGCGGCGGTCTGGCACCCAGGCTGGGGATTTCCCTGCGGATGACGGCACTGACCGGCGGTGGGATCGCACTCGCCTTCGTCCTCGTCTGCCGCCCCGAGCCGAGTGTTCTGCGTGCGGCGGCCTGCGGCCTGATCACACTGCTCGCCATCGGCACGGGCCGTCGCAGATCACTCCTTCCCGCGCTGGCGGCCGCTGTTCTGCTGCTGGTCCTCTACAACCCGTGGCTGGCCCGCAGTTACGGGTTCCTGCTGTCCGCGCTGGCGACCGGAGCTCTTCTGACGCTTGCGCCGCGTTGGAGCAGCGCCCTGCAACGGCACCGGGTTCCGCCGCGGCTCGCCGAGGCGCTGGCTGCCGCCGGCGCCGCTCAGGCGGTGTGCGCCCCCGTGGTCGTGGTCCTCGCCTCACGGGTCAGCCTGGTGGCGATCCCCTGCAATCTGCTGGCCGAGTTCGCGGTGGCGCCCGCGACAGTCCTGGGCTTCGCCGCGCTGGCGGTCGCCCCGGTGGCCATGCCTGTGGCAGAACTGCTCGCCGGAGCCGCCGGCTGGCCGGTCGGGTGGATCGCGTCGGTGGCCCGCTACGGAGCGGGCCTCTCAGGAGCGGAGGCCGACTGGCCGGGAGGCTGGCCGGGGGCGGCACTCCTGGCAGGGCTCACCGTCGTCGTCGTGCTGTCCGCCCGCCGCCTCGCCCGGCATCCCTGGGTCTGTTCGGCAGCAGGCCTCCTTCTGGTTCTGGCCGTACTGAGACCGGTGCCGCTCACCCGGATCATGACCGGATGGCCGCCTCCGGGCTGGGCGTTCGCCATGTGCGACGTGGGGCAGGGAGACGCCATGGTCCTCGCTGCGGGCGAGGGCACGGGGGTGGTCGTCGACACCGGCCCCGACCCCCGCCTCGTCGACCGGTGCCTGCGCGACCTCGGCATCACGCGCGTGCCGCTCCTCGTACTCACCCACTTCCACGCCGACCATGTGCGGGGCCTGCCGGGTGCACTGCGTGGAAGGCAGGTCGGAGCGATCCAGACGACGAGCCTCGGCGAACCGGCGGACCAGGCCTCGTTCGTGAGGAGAACGGCGGCTGCGGCGCACATTCCCGTTGTGCCGGCAATTCCCGGGGAGCGCCGGCGGTTCGGCCCGCTCGACTGGCGGGTTCTCTGGCCGGCAGCCGACTCGCGAGGTACGGCGCCCGCCTTCGTCACCGAGGAGCCGAACGACTCCAGCGTCACCCTCTTCGTACGGTCCGGCGGGCTGACCCTCCTGCTCCTCGGCGACCTCGAACCCCCGGCCCAGCAGGGAGTGTTGCGCAGCTACCCGGCGCTGCCCCGGGTGGACGTGCTCAAGGTGGCGCACCACGGCTCCGCCTACCAGGACCCCGCCCTCCTGCGCAGCGCTCGTCCGAGGCTCGCCCTCATCTCGTGCGGAGCGGACAACCCGTACGGGCATCCGGCGGCCCGTACGGTCGAGGCGCTCGGAGCGGCAGGAGCAAAGGTTCTGCGCACGGACACCGACGGTGCGATCGCGGTGACGGGCGCCGGGGCGGAACTGCGCGCGGCAGGTCGCTCATGAGCACGCGGCCCTGGCGGTGCCGCGGCCACCTCTCAGATGAGCCAGTTCCCCTCGGTCATCAGCTCACGGCCGGTCAGCTCGTTCTCCTCCCGCCAGGCTTTGACGGTGTCCGGGGTGATGCGCAGGTACACCCATGCGGGTCGGCCCCGCGGGTCCCAATGGAGCTTCGTGGTGAACGCGTCCCCGGACTCGGCGGGGAGCTCCGCGCCCTCCACGACCTCGGCCGTGCCCTCGATGAGCACCACATCACGGGTGTGGCCCAGGGTGACCCTGGCCTGTCCGGACGGCGTCAGGTTGACCGCTGTCGGATTGGTGCGCCGGGTGGCCAGCAGCAGCGTCCCTCGGTCCCACACGAACGACAGCGGCACCAGGCAGGGCACGCCGTCCGCCGAAGCCGTGGCAACCCAGGCGTCGTCGTCGTTCTCCAGGTGATCGAGCACGTCCTGTTTGCGCTGTTCCGGGCCGCGTGCCGGCTCTCGCTCCGTCATGGCCCACACGCTAGCCATCAGCCGAGTCCACCACCTCCGTCGGCGGTCCTAGGACTCGTGGCTGATGGCGCAGTACCGCGAACCGGGACAGACTTCCCACATGAACGAGGAATCCCTGGAGCTCCGGGAGACTGCCGACGCCTCCATCCGCACATGGGCCGATGCCTACCTGGAGCGCATCGGTGCCGCCCGCCCCGCTCGCTGCGACGCGGCGGCCCTGCGCGATCTGCAGCTCCGCCACCTGATGACGGTGCCCTTCGAGAACCTGGCGATCCACGCCGGCGAGGACATCGTCCTGGACGACGAGCGGCTCATCGAGAAGATCGTGACGGACCGGAGAGGCGGATTCTGCTACGAGTTGAACGGCGCGTTCGCCGCGCTGCTGAGTGCGCTCGGCTTCCGTGTCACGCTGCTCCAGGCGCGGATCTTCGGCGACGGCGGGAAGCTCGGCATTCCGTACGACCACATGGCGTTGCGCGTGGAGACCGACGACGGCACGGGCCCCTGGCTGGCCGACGTCGGGTTCGGCGACCACGCCGTGCAGCCGCTGTTGCTGGAGGACCGCACCGAACAGGAGGACCCCATCGGCGTGTTCCGGTTCAGACCCGCTCCGCACGGGGACCTCGACCTGCTGCGCGGCGGCTCGCGGCAGTTCCGCCTCGATCTCCGCCCGCGGGTGCTGGCAGACTTCCGGGCAGGGTGCTGGTACCACCGGACCTCGCCGGACTCCTACTTCACCGGTTCCCTCGTCTGCTCCCGGCGAACCGGCAACGGGCGCGTGACACTCAGCGGCCGCACCCTGATCACGACCGTTCGGGGTGAGCGGCACGAGACGGAGCTGGACACCGACGGGGAGGTACTGGCCGCCTACCGGGACCACTTCGGGCTGCGTGTCACCGCCCTGCCCGAAGTGCGCCGGTTCCCGAATGCGTGACATGGGTGGCACACACAAACGGAGCGACCAATTCGGACCTTCGGTAACACCTCACCACAACCCCTTCCGAGCTCCTGCGTTTGCCTCGAACATCGCATCAGTGATCGAATGTTCCTTCGTCGGCGGGCCACTGCTCCGACAACGACGTCCAACTGTCAGGGGTCCGAGGTGAGAACCGCCCTTGGGAGTACGCGCGCATGTTCGGCCGTTGGCTAGGCAACAAGACGAAGTCCGGCAGCACTCTCACCAGCGCTGTCGCCGGACTCACAGTCCCGCGCACCGCCGGTCTGCTCAGCTGCCGGGTGCTCGACCCCGTCAACGAACCTGTGCGCCACGCCGAGTTCGTCATCACCGACAGCGCGGGCCGCAAGGCCGTCGGCGGGGAGACGGACCCCTTCGGGAGCGTTGTCGCCACCGTTCCGGCAGGTGACTACCGACTCGCTGTCACGGCAGAGGGGTTCACCCCGTTCCACGGCCCGGTCACCGTCGCGGAGAGCGGTCACGCGAGCCTCGGTGACGTGACCCTCCAGGTGTCCGTGCCCCCGCAGCTCCCCGATCCGGGCGACTGGGACATCGAGCCGACGCACTCCCAGATCGGTTTCACGGCACGTCATATAGGCATGGCCCGCATCCACGGCAGGTTCAACACCTTCGCCGGCGCCGTCCGGATCGCCGACCGCATGGAGGACTCCGCCATGCACGTCGTCATCGACGCCTCGTCCATCGACACGAACGTCCGGATGCGCGACGACCACCTGCGCTCCGGTGACTTCCTCGACGTCGGGCGCTACCCGACCCTCGAGTTCTACAGCGAGCGCTTCGTCCACCGCGGTGGCAGCCGATGGGGCGTCAGCGGCGCGCTCACCCTGCACGGTGTGAGCCGCACCGTCACCCTGGACACCCAGTACCTCGGTCTGGGCAACGGTCTGGAGGGCGAGACCCGCGCCGCCTGCCGGGCCACCACCGAACTGCACCGCGAGGACTTCACCCTCACCTGGCAGACGATGCTGGCCCGCGGTATCGCGGCGGTCGGCTCGAGCATCGAGATCGACATGGACATCCAGATCGTCCCCAAGAACTGATCCGCCCCGGGAGCCGATCCGCCCCCGGGAGCCCAGCCGCCTCCCGGTAGGCACGCCCCGGGAGGGCGCGCCGCTACGCCGCTACGGCGCTTCCAGCCACCCCTCGTACTCCGCGGCGAACGCGTCCAGCGCCGCGGAGTCCAGCCGTCCGTCCGGGTCCTCCACGACCACCAGCCACTGGGCGTCCTCGGCGTCGTCCTCGCCGGCCAGGGCGTCGCGTACGAGCTGGGGCTCCTCGGTGACGCCGAACCGGTCGGCGAGTTCCTCGGCCGCGTCCTCGGCGGTGTCGCGGTCGGGCAGCACCAGCACATGTCTCACATCGCTCACCCGGTCATTCTCCGGTACGCCCGGGAAGGCAGCCCCGCCGCCCTGTCACAGGGCCGTGGGATGCTGGACCGCGATGGCCACCAGAAGTAGTTCCACCGACAATCCGCTCGCCCCCGTGACGCTCGCCGTGGGCCAGGAGGACCTGCTCCTGGACCGTGCCGTGCAGCACGTGGTGGCGGCAGCCCGCGCCTCCGACGCCGACACGGACGTCCGCGACCTCTCCTCCGACCAGCTGCAGCCCGGCACGCTCGCCGAGCTGACCAGCCCGTCGCTCTTCGCCGAGCGCAAGGTCGTGATCGTCCGCAACGCACACGACCTCTCCGCGGACACGGTCAAGGACGTCAAGGCGTACCTGGCCGCGCCTGCCGAGGAGATCACCCTCGTGCTCCTCCACGCGGGCGGCGCCAAGGGCAAGGGGCTGCTGGACGCGGTACGGAAGGCCGGGGCCCGCGAGGTCGCCTGCCCCAGGACGACCAAGCCGGCCGAGCGGCTCTCCTTCGTACGGTCGGAGTTCCGGGCGCTGGGGCGCTCCGCGACCCCCGAGGCGTGCCAGGCGCTGGTGGACTCCATCGGCAGCGATCTGCGGGAGCTGGCCGCCGCCGTCTCGCAGCTGACCGCGGATGTCGAGGGCACCATCGACGAGGCGATCGTCGCCCGTTACTACACGGGCCGGGCGGAGGCCTCCTCCTTCACCGTCGCCGACCGCGCGGTCGAGGGCAGGGCGGCGGAGGCGCTGGAGGCGCTGCGCTGGTCGCTCTCCACCGGGGTCGCCCCCGTCCTGATCACCAGCGCGCTCGCCCAGGGCGTGCGGGCGATCGGCAAGCTGTCGTCGGCCCGGGGCGGAAGGCCCGCGGACCTCGCCCGCGAGCTCGGTATGCCGCCGTGGAAGATCGACCGGGTGCGCCAGCAGATGCGTGGATGGACACCGGACGGAGTGGCTGCGGCCCTGATCGCGGTCGCGGCGGCCGATGCCGGGGTCAAGGGCGGCGGGGACGACCCTGCGTACGCACTGGAGAAGGCCGTGGTGGCTGTGGCCCGGGCGGCCCGCTCCGGCGGGCGCTAGGAGCGGGCCGGGGCCGGGGCCGGCCCCGGCCCCGGCCGCACGGCACGAAGCGCACACACCGAAGGCCCCGGTCGCCGTCCTGGGGAGGACGGTGGCCGGGGCCTTCGGTTCACGCTTTTGTGTGCCGCACCCGCGTGGCGAACGCAGGTTCGGTGTGCGGCACGGAGTGCCGGTCAGGAGCGGGAGAGAGGGCCCGCGGAGTCCGTTCCGGCGATCACATCAGTGCTCAGCCCTGGAGGGCGGCAACCTTGAGCGCCAGCGCCGACTTCTTGTTGGCGGCGGCGTTCTTGTGGATGACACCCTTCGAGACAGCCTTGTCGAGCTGGCGGGACGCGTCACGGACGGCCACAGTGGCCTTCTCGACGTCACCGGCAGCGGCAGCCTCACGGGCCTTGCGGATCGAGGTCTTGAGCGACGACTTGACGGCCTTGTTGCGCAGGCGCGCCTTCTCGTTCGTCTTGTTCCGCTTGATCTGGGACTTGATGTTCGCCACGAAAGAGCCTTTTCAGGTTCGTTGGATCTTCTATGTGCGCCACGCCGCTTCTGAGGGCCACGAGGCACAGCTGCCCACGGTACCAGTCGCCCACGGACCGGCCCAAACCGGTCCCAGCCCCGCAGGCGTGGGACGATGGAAGCTGCGTATAGATCCGTCCGACCCGACATCGACCCGAGACACGGCGTTCGGCGTCTCAAGAATCAGGACCCTGCGTGCCCGCGACTCCTACCAACGTGCCCGAGCCGAGCCGTACCGACCCGGCACTGATCCGCAACTTCTGCATCATCGCGCACATCGACCACGGCAAGTCGACGCTTGCCGACCGGATGCTCCAGCTGACGGGCGTGGTCGACGTGCGGCAGATGCGCGCTCAGTACCTCGACCGGATGGATATCGAGCGCGAGCGCGGCATCACGATCAAGTCCCAGGCGGTACGTCTGCCGTGGGCACCGACCACGGGCGGGGGCACGGGCACCACCCATGTCCTCAACATGATCGACACCCCGGGGCACGTGGACTTCACCTACGAGGTCTCCCGCTCGCTCGCCGCCTGCGAGGGCACGGTTCTCCTGGTGGACGCGGCGCAGGGCATCGAGGCCCAGACGCTCGCCAACCTCTACCTCGCGATGGAGAACGACCTCACCATCGTCCCGGTGCTCAACAAGATCGACCTGCCGGCCGCGCAGCCGGAGAAGTTCTCCGAGGAGCTGGCCAACCTCATCGGCTGCCAGCCGGAGGACGTACTGAAGGTGTCCGCGAAGACCGGTGTCGGTGTGGACGCCCTGCTCGACCGGGTGGTCAGGGACGTCCCCGCCCCCGTCGGCCAGGCGGACGAGGCGGCCCGCGCGATGATCTTCGACTCCGTCTACGACCCCTACCGGGGTGTCGTCACCTACGTCCGTGTCATCGACGGTCAGCTCAACAAGCGCGAGCGCATCCGGATGATGTCCACGGGCGCCACCCACGAACTGCTGGAGATCGGTGTCTCGTCCCCGGAGATGACCCCGGCCGACGGCATCGGTGTGGGCGAAGTGGGTTACATCATCACCGGGGTGAAGGACGTCCGGCAGTCCAAGGTCGGTGACACGATCACTTCCCTGCACAACGGGGCGACCGTGGCGCTGGGCGGCTACAAGGACCCCAAGCCGATGGTGTTCTCGGGCCTGTACCCTCTCGACGGTTCCGACTACCCGGACCTGCGCGAGGCCCTCGACAAGCTCCAGCTCAACGACGCCGCCCTGGTCTACGAGCCGGAGACCTCCGCGGCACTCGGCTTCGGCTTCCGCGTCGGCTTCCTCGGCCTGCTGCACCTGGACGTGGTCCGCGAGCGGCTCGAGCGCGAGTTCGGTCTGGAGCTCATCGCCACCGCCCCCAACGTGGTCTACCGCGTCGAGATGGAGGACGGCACCGAGCACACCGTCACCAACCCGAGCGAATTCCCCGAGGGCAAGATCGACAAGGTGCACGAGCCGGTCGTCCGGGCCACGGTCCTGGCGCCCAGCGAGTTCATCGGCGCGATCATGGAGCTGTGCCAGCAGCGCCGCGGCACCCTCCTCGGCATGGACTACCTCTCCGAGGACCGGGTCGAGATCCGCTACACCCTGCCGCTCGCCGAGATCGTCTTCGACTTCTTCGACCAGCTGAAGTCGAAGACCCGTGGCTACGCCTCCCTCGACTACGAGCCCACCGGCGAGCAGTCCGCCCAGCTCGTCAAGGTCGACATCCTGCTGCACGGCGACAAGGTCGACGCGTTCTCCGCGGTCACGCACAAGGACAAGGCGTACGCGTACGGCGTGCGGCTCGTCGCCAAGCTGCAGAAGCTCATTCCCCGGCAGAACTTCGAGGTGCCGATCCAGGCGGCCATCGGTTCCCGGGTCATCGCCCGTGAGACCGTCCGCGCCATCCGCAAGGACGTTCTCGCCAAGTGCTACGGCGGTGACATCTCCCGTAAGCGGAAGCTGCTGGAGAAGCAGAAGGAAGGCAAGAAGCGGATGAAGATGGTCGGCAACGTGGAGGTGCCGCAGGACGCGTTCATCTCCGTCCTGTCGACCGACGAGTCGGCCGGCGAGGGCAAGGCCAAGAAGTAGAGCCGCCCTCCGCTCCTGGAATCTACCCGGGAGTAGCCCGACGGGCCCCCGTGCCGCAGACGCCTGCGGCACGGGGGCCCGTTCGTTATGAAGCGGCGGCCTGTTGCCTCTTACGCCATGGACCTGCGCGCTCTACTCTGATCACCACCCGTTAGTTACTCACCAGTTAAACAAGCAGGTCGAGCGGGAACGAGAAGCAGGAACAGCAGGCAGCCGCCCCCCAGCATCCAGCACCATTACCCCAGCAGCCGGTCGTAGCAATGCCGCAGGCCCGGAGGACGTCGTGAGCGACACACAGACCTTGATCGATAACCGACCGCCCTCCGTGGCGACTCTCTTCATCGACCGCGTGGCGGCCACCCCGGACGGTGAGGCGTACCGCTACCCGGTGCCGTCGGCCTCCGGGCAGGGACCGGACGACTGGAAGTCGCTGACCTGGGCGCAGGCCGCGACCAGGGTCCACGCCATCGCGGCCGGTCTGATCGGACTGGGTGTCCGCCCGGAGGAGCGCGTCGCTCTCGCCTCCGCCACCCGTGTCGAGTGGATCCTCGCCGACCTCGGCGTGATGTGTGCCGGCGCCGCGACCACGACGATCTATCCGTCCACGAACACCGAGGAGTCCGCCTTCATCCTGGCCGACTCCGAGAGCCGTGTGCTGATCGCCGAGGACGCCGCCCAGCTGGCGAAGGCCCGGGAGAGCCGGGACGCGCTGCCCCACCTCGCCCATGTGGTCGTCGTGGACCCGGCCGGCGCGGAGCCCGTGGAGGGCGACCCCGAGGGCTGGATCCTCACGCTGGCCGAGCTCGAGGCCCGTGGCGCCGAGTACCTGGCGAAGAACCCGGACGCGGTCACGGACCGGGTCTCCGCGATCACCGCCGACCAGCTCGCGACCCTGATCTACACCTCGGGCACCACCGGCCGCCCCAAGGGCGTACGGCTGCCGCACGACAACTGGTCGTACATGGCCAAGGCCACCGTGGCGACCGGCCTGATCAACGCCGACGACGTCCAGTACCTCTGGCTGCCGCTCGCCCACGTCTTCGGTAAGGTCCTCACCTCCGGACAGATCGAGGTCGGCCACGTCACGGCCGTCGACGGCCGCGTCGACAAGATCATCGAGAACCTTCCGGTCGTCCAGCCGACCTACATGGCGGCCGTCCCCCGGATCTTCGAGAAGGTCTACAACGGGGTCGCGGCCAAGGCACGGGCCGGCGGCGGCGCCAAGTACAAGATCTTCCAGTGGGCGGCCGGCGTGGGCCGCGAGTACGCGAAGGTGTCGCAGGACAACTTCCGCCGTACCGGCAAGGCCTCCGTGCCGTTCGCGCTCGGCGCCAAGCACAAGGTCGCCGACACCCTCGTCTTCGCGAAGATCCGTGAGGCCTTCGGCGGCCGGCTCCGTGCCTGCGTCTCCGGTTCCGCCGCACTCGCCCCGGACATCGGCTTCTTCTTCGCCGGCGCCGGGATCCACATCCTGGAGGGCTACGGCCTCACCGAGTCCAGCGCCGCCTCCTTCGTCAACCCGGGCGAGGCCTACCGCACCGGCACCGTCGGCAAGCCGCTCCCCGGCACCGAGGTCCGGATCGCGGACGACGGCGAGATCCTGCTGCGCGGCCCCGGCCTCATGGAGGGCTACCACCAGCTGCCCGAGAAGACCGCAGAGGTGCTGGAGTCCGACGGCTGGTTCCACACCGGCGACATCGGCGAGCTGTCCGAGGACGGCTACCTGCGGATCACCGACCGCAAGAAGGACCTGATCAAGACGTCCGGCGGCAAGTACATCGCCCCGGCCGAGGTCGAGGGACAGTTCAAGGCGGTGTGCCCGTTCGTCTCCAACATCCTGGTGCACGGCGCGGACCGTAACTTCTGCACCGCCCTCATCTCGCTCGACGAGCCGACCATCCTCGGCTGGGCGGAGGAGAACGGACTGGGCGGCAAGCCGTACGCCGACGTGGTGGCCTCCCCGCAGGCCGTGGAGCTCGTCGAGGGCTATGTGAAGCGGCTCAACGAGGGTCTGCAGCGCTGGCAGACCATCAAGCAGTTCCGGCTGCTGCCCCGTGACCTCGACATCGAGCACGGCGAGCTGACCCCCAGCCTCAAGCTGAAGCGGCCGGTCGTCGAGCGCGAGTACAAGCACCTCATCGACGAGATGTACGCGGGCTCCCGCGAGGCGTAACGGCCGAGGAGCGGCTCAGGGCGGGGCCGGTGGGCGACGGCCCCCGGACAGGCCCGGACGGGGCCGGCGGGTGCGGAAGCACCCGCCGGCCCCGTCCCGCTGTCCAGCTTGTTTCCGTTCGGCACAGCCCACTTCGGTCACTCGGTGCTTATGGACACGGTCGGTCTGTCACTCTGTCGTACACGTCAGCGGTGTATCGCGAGAACTGTCAGGAGCCGCACCGTGGGACCCATTCCCTTGCAGCGGGACATTGTTCACCGTCCCGGTACCGTCGTCGCCGGTCAGGGCGGCGACCCCCGCATGGTTGCCCGTACCAGCCTGCCCGGAATCCCGCTGGCCCCCTCGGCGGCCCGCAGGTTCGTCCGAGCCGCGCTCGCCGACTGGACCGCGCTCGGGCTGCCCGCCGCCGGGGGATTCAGCGACCGGGTCACCGACGACGCCGTGACCGTGGCCAACGAGCTCGTCACCAACGCGGTCGTGCACGCCGGTACGGCGGTCGAGCTGCTCTTCAGGCTGGAGGACGCGGCCGGGGCCGAGCCGGCCGGCCTGGTGCTGGAGATCACCGACCACCATCCCGCCCGCTCGGTGCGCGACGGCGAGACGGAACGGCCCGATCCGTCCGAGTACGGCAGGGGACTGCAGCTGGTCGCCACCCTCGCCGAATCCTGGGGCATCACCTACCGCACCGGCATCAAGACCGTGTGGGCGCGGCTGACCGCCGACGACTGGGAGGCGCTGCCCGAGCCCTCGTCGTCCGAGGAGGCCGCCCGCCGTCGCGGGCTGCGTGCCGGGGAGATCCTCGCCCCCGCGTCCGGGCGGGCCGAACGCGACGACGCGGGCTGGGCCGGACGCGGTGCGCTCTCCTTCCTCGCCGAGGCCTCCGACCTGCTCGCGGGCCAGCTCGACGAGGACCTCGTGGCGTCGATAGCGGGGCAGTTGCTCGTGCCCAGGCTCGCCGACTGGTGCGCGATCTGGCTGGAGAGCGAAGGCGGCGGGCACGCGGCCGTACCACGGCTCGCCGGGGTCTGGCACAGCGACGAGGGCGGGAGCGAGCTCCTGCGCCCGATGCTGGAGAAGGAGCCGCTGCGGTTATCCGGCAGCGTGGGCACCGGCCCCGTACCCATCCCGTGGCCCGGTGACCCGGCGGGCGAGGGCGGGGCCGCGCTCGCGCACCGCATCACCGCGGGCGGCCGCACGCTGGGCGCCGTGCTCGTGGGCCGGAAGGGCGTCGCGCTCGTACCCGACGAGGTCGCCGCACTCATCGCGGACTTCGTACGCCGTGTCGGCCTCGCCGTGGGCGCCGCCCGCGCCTACACCCGGCAGGCCACCATCAGCCGCATCCTGCAGCGCGGCCTGCTGCCCAGCAAGGTCGCGGAGATACCCGGTGTCACCAGCGCACTGGTCTACGAGCCCAGTGACGACGGCGTCGTCGGCGGCGACTTCTACGACCTCTTCCCGTGCCCCGGAGGCCGCTGGTGCTTCGTACTCGGGGACGTGCAGGGCAGCGGTCCCGAGGCCGCCGTCGTCACGGGTCTCGCCCGGCCCTGGCTGCGGCTGCTGTCCAGAGAGGGCTTCCGCGTCGGCGAGGTCCTCGACCGGCTCAACCGGCTCCTCCTCGACGACGCGATGGAGGCGGCCGAGGCGGCCGCCCTGATGGTCGCGGCGGCGGGCGGGCAGCAGATCCAGGACGGCACCCAGTCCCGCTTCCTCTCCTTGCTGTACGGCGACATCGTGCCCCTCCCGGACGGCGGCGTGCGCTGCACCGTGGCCAGTGCCGGCCACCCCCTCCCGCTGCTGCTCCGCCCGGACGGATCCGTCACCACGGCCGCCGAGTCGCAGGTCCTGCTCGGGGTGGTCGAGGATGTGGCGTACGAGAGCCAGAGCTTCGACCTGGAACCGGGTGACAGCCTCCTCTGCGTCACCGACGGGGTGACCGAGAGGCGTTCCGGGCGGCTGATGTTCGATGACGGCGACGGGCTCGCCCACGCCCTGGCCGGCTGCGCCGGACTTTCGGCCGACGGGATCGCCGACCGGATAAAGCACGCCGTCCACGCCTTCGCCGAGCGCCCGCCCGACGACGACCTGGCCCTGCTCGTCCTCCAGGTCGGCTGAGAAGGAGCGTGGACGGGGAAGGTCCGGCGGCGAGCGACAATGGACGGTATGCCTTCCGTACTGCCCGATGGTGAGCCCGTGCCCGACGACGGAGCGCTGCCCCGTCATGCCCTGGAAGGCGCCGCCGACCGGCCGCTCGGCTTCTACCTGCATGTGCCCTACTGCGCCACCCGCTGCGGCTACTGCGACTTCAACACCTACACCGCGACCGAGCTGCGCGGCTCCGGAGGGGCACTGGCCTCCCGGGACAACTACGCGGCGCACCTGATCGAGGAGGTGCGCCAGGCCCGCAAGGTGCTCGGCGACGACCCCCGCCCGGTCCGTACGGTCTTCGTCGGCGGTGGTACGCCCACCCTGCTGCCCGCCGCGGACCTCGTCCGGATGCTCGGGGCGATCCGTGAGGAGTTCGGGCTCGCGGACGACGCCGAGATCACCACGGAGGCCAATCCGGAGTCCGTCGATCCGGCGTACCTGACGGCGCTCCGGGAAGGCGGCTTCAACCGTGTCTCCTTCGGGATGCAGAGCGCCCGGCAGCACGTCCTGAAGATCCTGGACCGCACCCACACGCCCGGCAGGCCCGAGGCCTGTGTCGCCGAGGCGCGCGAGGCCGGCTTCGAGCACGTCAACCTCGACCTCATCTACGGCACCCCGGGGGAGTCCGACGACGACTGGCGGGCGTCCCTCGACGCGGCGATCGGCGCGGGCCCCGACCATGTGTCGGCCTATGCGCTGATCGTCGAGGAGGGCACCCAGCTGGCCCGCCGGATCAAGCGCGGCGAGATCCCGATGACCGACGACGACGCCCACGCCGACCGCTACCTGATCGCCGACGAGGCGATGGCCGCGGCGGGCTTCTCCTGGTACGAGGTGTCGAACTGGTCCAGGACGCCCGAGGGACGCTGCCTGCACAACGAGCTGTACTGGCGAGGCGCCGACTGGTGGGGCGCCGGACCCGGAGCGCACAGCCACGTGGGCGGGGTGCGCTGGTGGAACGTCAAGCATCCCGGGGCGTACGCGCAGGCCCTGGCCGAGGGCCGCTCGCCCGGTGCCGGGCGCGAGGTCCTGGCCGACGAGGACCGGCGGGTCGAGCGCATCCTGCTCGAACTCAGGCTCGTCGAGGGATGCCCGCTGTCCCTGCTGGCGCCCGCCGGGCTCGCCGCGGCCGGCCGGGCCGTCACGGACGGGCTGCTGGAGCCCGCCCCGTACCGGGAGGGCCGGGCGGTCCTCACGCTGCGCGGGCGCCTGCTGGCGGACGCCGTGGTGCGCGACCTGGTGGACTGAGCTCCCGAGCCCCCGGTCACCTCACCCGGCAGTCCTTGCGGGTGAGGACCGCCGGGTCACCCGTTGCCCGGCCGCACACGATGCGGATCTCGGCATCCGGCCCCGGACGCGTGACCTTCATGATGTTCAACCCGTGCACCTTCTGGGCGGCGTAGGGGATCGTCCCGCGGAAGGTGACGGTCCCGGTCGGCATGTCGTGGAGGGCGACCGAGTACAGCGTGGCCCAGGTCTCCGCCGCGCTCCGCGGGTTGTCGCTGCGGGTCGCGGCCGCGTAGAGGGCCACCGTCGCCTGGTAGGAGATGACGGTCTGGCCGCTGGCATACAGCTTGTCCTCGTACGGCGGGCGGCCCTTCGGCAGCGGTTCCAGCCGCTTCCCTTCGGGGAGCAGCGATTCCAGGGACCTGCGGGAGTCCTCGTAGAACGTCCGGCCACCGCCCCGGCTCATGGGCGCCGTCGAGCCGTAGTAGAGCGTCACCTTCTCGGCGAGTTTCGTCGCGTCGTCGAAGCGCGCCTTCGTCAGATCGTCCCCGGTGAAGACCGTGATGGCCTTCTCCGAGCAGCCGCTGGTCTGCCCGAGGCCGGACATCAGGGTGTTGACGTCCTCGACCCGGCCGGCGAAGTACAGGGCGTCGGGGACCCGGTCCCCGCCGCAGATGCGCTGCAGGGGGCCGTCGAGGTTCGCGGAGCCGCCGTCCTTGGAGAGGGAGTACTGGGTGCCGTCGTCGTCGCTGTCCGCCGGGAGCGTGAAGCCGGACGTCTCCAGCATCTCCTTGCCCACCCGGCGCTGCTCGGTCGTGTAGCGGTCCTTGTCCTCGTTGCCCACTCTTCGGGACAGGACGACCGCCTGCGGATCCTGCAGCTTGTCCGCCAGCTGGCCGGCGAGCAGGCCGAGCACGTCCGCCTGCTCCTCGTCGGTCGCGGCGAGGCCGAAGTAGTTCGGGTACTCGCGGGCCAGATCACTGTCGGAGTTGGTGGTGTTCACCACGGGCAGGCCGGCGCGCTGCAGCAGCCCGGTGGCCGCCGCGCTCTCGGTGGTGTTGCGGCCCAGGCCGACCACGCCGACGACGGAGGGGTCCCGCCGGGCGACCTCGACGATCTTCCGGGCGGCGGTCGTCTGCCGCAGCATGTCCTGACCGCCGTTGGCCGTCAGGACCCGGAGCTTGACGGAACGGTCCGCCGTCTCGTTGACGAACCGCTGGTGGAGAAAGACTCCGGTCAGCTCCTCCAGGCCCTTGCGGGTGTCCTCCTTGTTCCTGTCCGTGCCGGTGAGAGGGCCCGCGTAGACGATGGTGACGTGCGGTTCGCCGGGCTTTATGTCGGCGTTCTGGTCCCGTATCGCCCGCTCGATCCGCTCGAAGGTCACGCCCTCGCCCACACCGCTCAGCTCCAGGCCGTTGCCCTCGGCGAAGAGCACCTCGGGAGCCGTCGCCACCCCGATGCACTCCTTGGCGCCCTCGGGACCCGGCAGTCTGACCGCGTCCGTGTTGCGGCCGACGAGCGGGCCGTAGCAGTACGTCTCCTTCCAGTGCTCGCTCCACAGGAAGGCCCCCAGCAGCGCGCCGACCAGGACGAGGGCGACGGTCGTCCGCGACATCACCCACCACGCCCAGGTCCGGCGCACGCGCTCGGTGACGAGCTGGGCGTGCGCGTGCTCGTGGGTCAGCTGGCCGGTGGACAGGGGCAGCCGCAGCACCCAGGCCAGCGACACGGCCGCCGCGGGGGCCTGGCCCACGCTCAGGTCGTCGACCCAGCTCTCGTACCGTGCGCGGGCCCCCGACCTGGCGGCGCCGCTGTTCGCGGCGGGCTCCTGGGGCAGCGGCGGGGTGTGCCGCATGATCTGCGCGGCCGGCAGGGAGGCCAGGAGCAGCAGGGGGTCCACCTCGCTGCGCCGGGAGCGGACGTTGTTGATCGCGTTGATCAGCAGGACGCCGCCGTTGTCATGGGTGGCCGTCGGAAGGAACACCACGGGCGGGACGGTGCGCTTGCCGCGCCGCCAGTCCGGGGCGTGCGGCCGGTAGCTGTCCAGCAGGTCCTCCAGCAGTGCCTGGACCCGCAGCTCCAGATGGAACTGGCGCGCGTGCTCGACGCCCGCCCCCGCGTCGGCCACCCGCTCGGCGACAGCGGCCGCCCTGGCCCGGATCACCCGCCACGAACGGCTCGGCGAGAACCACGACCAGCCGTCGGACGGATACGCGGTGCTGGACGCGGCCAGCGAGGACGTGGTCGCCAGCCACCGGCTGGCCCGGCGCAGCCACAGCAGCGGCGGGGCCGCCGTGGTCACCAGCCGCACGACCGCGAGGCCGAGCAGGGCGGCGGCGGCGACCAGGGCGGTCAGCAGCCAGCCGATCTCGCCGAGCAGCACACTCAGTACGGCGATGAAGACGGCGCCCAGGAACGTCTCCGGCCGGATCGACGCGCGCAGCGAGTCCCACCAGTTGTTCCGCCCCGACCGGCTCGCCCGCCAGCGCAGGCTGCCCAGCTGCTCCAGGATCCGTTCGTCGCGGTCACTGCGGGCGGAGACCCGTTCGGGCTGCCGTTCGAGGACCGTCGCGGTGGCCTGCTCGATGGCGTCCAGGAGGCGGGAGCGGGGGAAGGTGAAGGGCTTGTACTGCGAGGTGCCCCGGGTCTCCCAGGGCCGCTCGGTCAGCGCGCGCACCATGGACAGCGCCGCCTCGTACGGGGTGGCGCCGTGGTCGTCCAGCAGCTTCACGGGGACGCGGCGCAGCTGGTTCGCCCGGTGGACCTGCCGGACGATCTGCTCGACCCTGCTGTCGATGTCGGGCCCCGCACCGGCGTCCTCGGCCTGCGCGACCACGAGGGGCATCACCGGGCGGTTGACCCGGTACTGGTCGATCAGCTGCTGCATCAGGTGGAAGACAGCGGAGGCCGCCTCGTTCTCCGCACTGTCCCGCCACACTTCGCGCGCCATCCGCCCCCGGCCTTCCCCTTTTGCCTGCTGGGCCCGTCCAGCAGCACCGCACCGTCGGGCCCCTCACCTCTCAATAACCGATGGTGCGTGGGTGGCGCAGGCATTCATGGGGATCGGTACCGGATCCTCTTCAACGGCCCCGGGACATCAGGCAGGAAGGGTGACGAAGTCGATCAATTCCTCGACACGGCCCAGGAGTTGCGGCTCCAGGTCCTTGTAGGAGCTCACCTTGGAAAGAATGTGCTGCCAGGCGGCTCCCGTGTTCTCCGGCCACCCCAGCGAGCGGCAGACGCCCGTCTTCCAGTCCTGGCCCCGCGGCACGACCGGCCACGCCGGGATCCCCACGGACGACGGCTTCACCGCCTCCCAGACATCGATGTACGGGTGCCCCACGACCAGTACGTTCCTGTCGGTGACCTCCGCGGCGATACGGGACTCCTTGGAGCCCGGCACCAGATGGTCGACCAGGACGCCGAGCCGGGCATCGGGGCCCGGGGCGAACCCGCGCACGATCGAGGGGAGGTCGTCGATGCCCTCCAGGTACTCCACGACCACGCCCTCGATGCGCAGGTCGTCCCCCCAGACCCGCTCGACCAGCTCGGCGTCGTGCCGGCCCTCCACATAGATCCGGCCCGCCCGCGCCACCCGTGCCCGCGCCCCGGGGACGGCGACCGAGCCGGAGGCCGTACGGGCCTGCCCGGCCGGCCCGGCGGCCGCCGGGCGTACGAGGGTGACGACCCGGCCCTCCAGCAGGAAGCCGCGCGGCCCCATCGGGAACACCCGGTGCTTGCCGAAGCGGTCCTCCAGGGTGACCGTCGGCCCCTGGGCCGTCTTCTCGCACCGGATCACCGCACCGCAGAAACCGGTGGCAACCTCCTCCACGACCAGATCGGGCTCGGCGGGGACCTCGGGGACGGGAGCGGACCGCTTCCACGGCGGGGTCAGGTCCGGCTGGTAGCTGCGCATGGCACGACGATAGATCGCCGGACCGTCAGGACACGCCGAACCGGGCGGCCAGCCGGTCGCGCTGCGCCCGTACGAACGCGGCGTCCACGACGGCCCCGTGCCCCGGTACGTACAGCGCCTCCTCGCCGCCCAGGGACAGCAGCCGGTCCAGGGCGGCAGGCCAGCGGGCCGGGACCGCGTCCGGGCCCGCCTGCGGTTCGCCGGACTCCTCGACCAGGTCGCCGCAGAGCACCACCACGGGAGAGCCCGGCACCAGCACCGCGAGGTCGTGGCCGCTGTGGCCCGGCCCCACGTTGGCCAGCAGCACCTGGAGGCCGCCACCCAGGTCGAGCGTCCGCTCACCGCTCACCTCGTGCCGGGGGGCCACCAGGACGTCCGTCGCCACGGTGGCGTCGTGCTCGGACACCCCGTGACGCACCGCGTCCGCGCGAAGCTCCTCCGCACAGCGCCCCAGCAGGTCCCTCGTGCCGACCGCCCCGTAGACCTCCGCCCCGGCGAAGGCCGCGGTGCCGAGCACATGGTCGAAGTGCGGGTGGCTCAGTGCGATATGCGTCACCCTCCGGCCGAGCAGCCCCTCCGCCCGGGTCCGCAGTTCGGCACCCTCCCGGAGCGTCGATCCGGTGTCGTAGAGCAGCGCGCCCTCGGTCCCGGCCACCAGCGCGGCCGTCGCGTCCCAGCCGGGAAGGCGGCGGCGCCCCGCAACGTTGCCCAACCGCTCCCAGCCGTACTCTTCCCAAGAGGCGTCCATGCAACGACGCTATCGGCAACGACCTGCACAGTCCTGCGACGGCGTGGCCGGTCGCCCTTGCCCTTCGCCCACCCTGCCCCCGTACACTGACCGGGGGGATTGCTGGCACTCGAAAGCACAGAGTGCCAGGCAGACACCGGAGAACCACAGCTGGAGGTGTGCGCGATGCTCAGCGAACGCAGACTCGAAGTGCTGCGCGCCATCGTCCAGGACTATGTCGGCACCGAGGAGCCCGTCGGCTCCAAGGCGCTCACGGAGCGGCACAAGCTCGGGGTCTCCCCGGCAACCATCCGCAACGACATGGCGGTGCTGGAGGACGAGGGCTTCATCGCCCAGCCGCACACGAGTGCGGGGCGTATCCCGACGGACAAGGGATACCGGCTCTTCGTCGACAAGCTCGCGGGCGTCAAGCCCCTGTCGTCGCCGGAGCGCCGGGCCATTCAGAACTTCCTCGCCGGAGCGGTCGACCTCGACGACGTCGTGGGCCGTACGGTGCGGCTGCTCGCGCAGCTGACCCGGCAGGTCGCCGTCGTGCAGTACCCCTCGCTGACCCGCTCGACGGTGCGGCACGTCGAACTGCTCTCGCTCGCCCCCGCCCGGCTGATGCTCGTACTGATCACGGACACCGGCCGGGTCGAACAGCGTATGATCGACTGCCCTGCTCCGTTCGGTGAGACCTCTCTCGCCGATCTGCGGGCCCGGCTCAACAGCCGGGTCGTGGGGCGCCGCTTCGCGGACGTCCCGCAACTGGTGCAGGACCTGCCGGAGTCCTTCGAGAACGAGGACAGGGGGACCGTCTCGACGGTGCTCTCCGTACTTCTCGAGACTCTGGTCGAAGAGACGGAGGAGCGGCTGATGATCGGCGGCACCTCCAACCTCACCCGCTTCGGGCACGACTTCCCCGTGATGATCCGGCCGGTGCTGGAGGCATTGGAGGAACAGGTCGTGCTGCTGAAGCTGCTCGGTGAGGCCAAGGACTCGGGCATGACCGTACGTATCGGGCACGAGAACGCCCACGAGGGCCTCAACTCCACGTCCGTCGTCGCGGTCGGCTACGGTTCGGGCGACGAGGCAGTCGCCAAACTCGGCGTGGTCGGACCGACCCGCATGGACTACCCCGGAACGATGGGAGCGGTACGCGCAGTGGCACGTTACGTCGGACAGATCCTGGCGGAGTCGTAAGTGGCCACGGACTACTACGCCGTACTCGGCGTGCGCCGCGACGCATCTCAGGACGAGATCAAGAAGGCATTCCGCAGGCTCGCCCGCGAGCTCCACCCGGATGTCAACCCGGATCCGAAGACCCAGGAGCGGTTCAAGGAGATCAACGCCGCTTACGAGGTGCTGTCGGACCCGCAGAAGAAGCAGGTCTACGACCTCGGCGGCGACCCGCTGTCCGCCTCCGGAGGCGGTGGCGCGGGCGGATTCGGACAGGGCGGCTTCGGCAACTTCTCCGACATCATGGACGCGTTCTTCGGCACGGCGTCGCAGCGCGGACCCCGTTCGCGCACCCGGCGCGGCCAGGACGCGATGATCCGGCTGGAGATCGACCTCTCCGAGGCGGCCTTCGGTACGACCAAGGACATCCAGGTCGACACGGCGGTCGTCTGTACGACCTGCAGTGGTGAGGGCGCCGCACCCGGCACCTCCGCCCAGACCTGTGACATGTGCCGCGGCCGTGGCGAGGTCTCCCAGGTCACCCGGTCCTTCCTCGGCCAGGTCATGACCTCGCGGCCCTGCCCGCAGTGCCAGGGCTTCGGCACGGTCGTGCCGACGCCGTGCCCCGAGTGCGCCGGTGACGGCCGCATCCGCTCGCGGCGCACCCTCACCGTGAAGATCCCGGCAGGTGTCGACAACGGCACCCGGATCCAGCTCGCGGGCGAGGGAGAGGTCGGCCCCGGCGGCGGTCCGGCCGGCGACCTGTACGTCGAGATCCACGAGCTGTCGCACGCGGTGTTCCAGCGGCGCGGCGACGACCTGCACTGCACGGTCACCATCCCGATGACGGCCGCGGCGCTCGGCACCCAGGTGCCGCTGGAGACGCTGGACGGCCTGGAGGAGATCGACATCAGGCCGGGCACCCAGTCCGGCCAGTCGGTCCCGCTGCACGGGCGCGGCATCACGCACCTGCGCGGTGGCGGGCGCGGCGACCTGATCGTGCACGTCGAGGTCATGACCCCGACGAAGATGGACCCCGAGCAGGAGCGCCTCCTGCGGGAGCTGTCGAAGCTGCGCGGCGAGGAGCGGCCCACCGGCCAGTTCCAGCCAGGGCAGCAGGGGCTGTTCTCCCGGCTGAAGGACGCCTTCAACGGCCGCTGAGCCGGATTCCGAGCGTCACCCGCACCGCCCGCCGGTTCTCCGGCGGGCGGTGCGGCGTTCGGCGGCAGGCCGTACGCCCGGCTGGAAAAGGCTGATTCGGCACGCCGCACCGGACGTGGCACGATGCCGTCATGTCCTTGGCGCTGACCGATCTCTGCCGGTATCCGATCGTGCAGGCCCCGATGGCGGGCGGCGTCTCCTGTCCGCAGCTCGTCGGGGCCGTTGCCGAGGCCGGAGGGCTCGGTTTCCTCGCCGCCGGCTACAAGACGGCGGACGGGATGTACAACGAGATCAAACAGCTGCGGGGGCTGACCGGACAGCCGTTCGGCGTCAACCTCTTCATGCCGCAGGCGGCTCTCGCCGACCCGAGCGCCGTCGAGGTGTACCGCCACCAGCTCGCGGGTGAGGCCGCCTGGTACGGGACTCCGCTCGGCGACCCGGACTCCAGCGGCGACGACGGCTACGAGGCCAAGGTCGCGATACTGCTGGAGGATCCGGTACCCGTCGTCTCCTTCACGTTCGGCTGCCCCGCCCGCGAAACCCTCGACGCGTTCGCCGGCGTCGGCACGTTCACCGTCGTGACGGTCACCTCCCCGCAGGAGGCGCGGAACGCGCAGTGGGCGGGAGCCGATGCCGTCTGCGTGCAGGGCGTCGAGGCGGGCGGCCACCAGTCCACGCACCACGACGACGCGCAGGCGGGCCTCACCGGCACCGGGCTGCTCTCCCTCGTCGCCCAGGTCCGCGAGACCGTGCAGCTGCCGATCGTCGCGGCCGGCGGGCTGATGCGCGGCTCCCAGATCGCGGCGGTGCTCGCCGCGGGCGCCGACGCGGCACAGCTCGGCACGGCGTTCCTGGCCTGCCCCGAGTCGGGGGCGCACCTGCTGCACAAACAGGCCCTGACCAACCCGCTGTTCGTCACGACGGCACTCACCCGGGCGTTCTCCGGCCGCCCCGCGCGGGGGCTGGCCAACCGTTTCGTCCGGGAGCACGGCCCGTACGCCCCCGCCGCCTACCCGCAGGTGCACCACCTGACCAGCGGGCTGCGCAAGGCCGCCGCCAAGGCCGGCGACGCCCAGGGCATGGCCCTGTGGGCGGGCCAGGGCCACCGGATGGCACGCGAGCTGCCCGCCGGCGAACTCGTGGAACTGCTCGCCACCGAAACGGACGCCGCATGGGCGGCAGTGAGTGGGAGGGGTGCACAGTGACGGCACCGGTCTTCGTTGTCGAACGCATGCCCAGCGGGCCGGAGTTCGTCCTGGAAGGATCCGAGGGACGGCACGCCGTGTCCGTGAAGCGGCTGCACGCCGGGGAGGACGTCGTCCTGACCGACGGGCGCGGCCGCTGGGCGGAAGGCGTCGTACGCGCGGCCGAGGGCAAGGACCGGCTCGTCGTCACGGACCTCGCGACGGTGCACGAGGAGCCCGCACCCGCGCCCCGCATCACCGTCGTCCAGGCACTCCCCAAGGGTGACCGCGGTGAGGTCGCCGTCGAGACGATGACGGAGACGGGAGTCGACGCGATCGTGCCGTGGCAGGCCTCGCGCTGCATCACGCAGTGGAAGGGCGAGCGCGGCCTCAAGTCCCTGGCCAAATGGCGCAACACGGCCCGGGAGGCGGGGAAGCAGTCCCGCCGGGTGCTGTTCCCCGAGGTCGCCGAGGCGATGACGACCAAGCAGGTCGCCGCGCTGCTGGCCGCCGCGGACTTCGCGGGCGTCCTGCACGAGGACCGGGAGAGCGGCAGTGAGCCGCTCGCCACGGCGCAACTCCCCGACGGCGGCTCGATCGTGCTCGTCGTGGGACCGGAGGGCGGAGTCTCCCCCGAGGAGCTCGCCGCCTTCGCCGCCGCGGGCGCGCCGCCGTACCGGCTCGGGCCCAGTGTGCTGCGCACCTCGACCGCCGGGACGGCCGCTGCCGCCCTGCTGATGGGACGCACCGGCCGCTGGAGCTGAGGTCCGGCAGCCCGGCAGGTCCGGACGGATAGCATGCCGGTGTACCGATCACGATCACCAAGCGACCGAGGAGGCCGGGCCATGGCGGGAGAGCCGCAGACCGACTGCCTGTTCTGCAAGATCGTTACGGGGGACATCCCGGCGACCATCATCCGGGAGAGCGACACGACCGTCGCCTTCCGTGACATAAACCCCCAGGCCCCCACGCACGTTCTCGTCATCCCGAAGGCGCACTACCCGGACGTCGCCGCCCTCGCCGCGGCCGAGCCCGGTATCGCCGCGGACGTGCTGCGCGAGGCCGGGCTGGTCGCCGCCGACGAGAAGATCACCGAGACCGGCTACCGCATCGTCCTCAACACGGGTGCCGGCGCGGGACAGACCGTCTTCCACGCGCACGCCCACGTCCTGGGCGGACGCGGGATGCAGTGGCCCCCCGGCTAGGAGCCGCACACCGTGTCCGTACGAGAGCTCGTGGTCCTCGGCACCGCCAGCCAGGTCCCGACGCGTCACCGCAACCACAACGGCTACCTGCTGCGCTGGGACG
The DNA here is from genome assembly GCF_036226745.1 of Streptomyces sp. NBC_00683. Classification (NCBI taxonomy): domain Bacteria; kingdom Bacillati; phylum Actinomycetota; class Actinomycetes; order Kitasatosporales; family Streptomycetaceae; genus Streptomyces; species Streptomyces sp. NBC_00683. The sequence goes on from NZ_CP109013.1 coordinate 5,818,503, forward strand.
GCGAGGGCATCCTCTTCGACCCGGGCGAGGGCACGCAGCGCCAGATGCTGCGGGCGGGCGTCGCCGCGCACGACATCAACCGGATCTGCGTCACGCACTTCCACGGCGACCACTCGCTGGGCCTGGCCGGGGTGATCCAGCGGATCAACCTGGACCAGGTCCCGCACCCCGTCACCGCCCACTTCCCGGCGAGCGGACAGCACTTCTTCGACCGGCTGCGGTACGCCACCGCCTACCGCCAGTCCGTCGAACTCACCGAGGTACCGGTCGCCGCCGACGGGATCCTCGCCACCACGGACGCGTACACGCTGGACAGCCACCGGCTCTCGCACCCGGTCGAGTCCTACGGCTACCGCCTGACCGAACCCGACCGGCGGCGCATGCTGCCCGAGAAGCTCGCCGAGCACGGCATCGGCGGGCCGGACGTCGGACGGATCCAGCGCGACGGCGTCCTGCGCGGCATCCCGCTCGACGAGGTCTCGGAACAGCGGCGCGGCCAGCGGTTCGCGTTCATCATGGACACGCGGCTCTGCGACGGCGTGCACGCCCTCGCCGAGGGCTGCGACATGCTGGTCATCGAGTCGACCTTCCTCGACGAGGACAGCCGCCTCGCCGCCGACCACGGCCACCTCACCGCCGGGCAGGCCGGCCGGGCGGCGAAGGAAGCAGGCGTACGGCACCTCGTGCTGACGCACTTCTCGCAGCGCTACAACGACTCCGAGGCCTTCGAGCACCAGGCCAGGGCAGCCGGCTTCGAAGGTGAACTGACCATCGCCCAGGACCTGATCAGGGTCCCCGTACCCACCCGCCACCAGTAACGAGAACACTGTGCACCTCCCCAAAGCCGAACTCCACCTCCACATCGAAGGAACCCTCGAACCCGAGCTGGCCTTCGCGCTCGCCGCACGCAACGGGGTGGACCTGCCCTTCGCGGACACCGAAGAGCTGCGCACCGCCTACCTCTTCGAGGACCTGCAGAGCTTCCTCGACCTCTACTACGCGCTCATGGCGGTGCTGCGCACCGAGGACGACTTCGCCGAACTGGCCGACGCCTACCTCGCCCGCGCCGCCGCCCAGGGTGTCCGGCACGCGGAGATCTTCTTCGACCCGCAGGCTCACACCGACCGCGGTGTCCCGATCGGCACCGTCATCGAAGGGCTCGGCAGGGCGCTGGAGCGCAGCGAGGAGACGCACGGCATCTCCACCCAGCTGATCATGTGCTTCCTGCGCGACCTGTCCGCGGAATCGGCGCTGGAGACCCTGGAGGCCGCGAAGCCGTACCTCCACCGCATCAGCGCCGTCGGACTCGACTCCGCGGAGGCCGGCCACCCGCCCGCGAAGTTCCGCGAGGTGTACGCGGCGGCCACGGCCCTCGGCCTGCGCAAGGTCGCCCACGCCGGCGAGGAGGGCCCGCCGGAGTACATCCGCGAGGCCCTGGACGTCCTGGGCGTCGAGCGCATCGATCACGGGCTGCGCTGCATGGAGGACCCGGAGCTGGTGGACCGGCTCGTCTCCGAGCGGATCCCGCTCACGCTCTGCCCGCTGTCCAACGTCAGGCTGCGCGCCGTCGACACCCTGGAGGACCACCCGCTGCCGGCCATGATGGCCGCCGGGCTGCTCTGCACGGTGAACTCCGACGACCCCGCCTACTTCGGCGGATACGTCGGAGACACCTTCCACGCCGTCCACGAGGCGCTCGGCCTGGACCGCGAGCAGCTGCGCACCCTGGCCCGCAACTCCTTCGAGGCGGCCTTCCTCGACCACGACGAGGAGCGCAGGGCGCGCTACCTCTGCGAGGTCGAGGCGTACGCGTTCGACTGACCGGACCCGCCCGCGGGGCCGGCCGTCCGGAACGCGCTCCTGACCAGCCGCCTCCGGCGCAGCGCGGGAACGCTGATCTCCGTGACGGCCTGCTCCGGCGCGCCCAGCTTGGGCACCGCGCCGGACATGCTGCCGGTCGTCGCGGCGAGGAGCGCGGCCGGGGCACCGCCCCTGCGCCGGACCGAACCCGGCACCAGCGGGCGCCCGCCGGTGTGCAGTGCGACAGCGGTGACGGGGGCCGCGACCAGCAGCGTGGCCGCCCCCAGGATCAGGCCCATCACCGCGTAGCCGGCCTGCTCGGAGAGCACACTGCCGAGGACGGGTCCGCAGGCCACACCGACGGACGACGCCGAGCCCGCGAGGACCGCCCAGCGGCCACGCACATCGAGCGAGGCGGCCAGACCGATCAGATACGACAGGACCACCGGGTAGAAGGTGTTCCACATGATCTCGCCGGTCGCGAAGGAGCCGAGGTCCTGCGCCGACGAGCTGAGCACGATGCTCGCAGCGATGATCATCGTCCCGAGGCCGATCGGCACGGCGCGGCCGAGCCGGGCACCCAGCATCCCGGCGCCCATGACACCGAGCAGGCCCGCTCCCAGCGCGGCGGCGAACACGGCGCCGACGGTCACCTCGGAGAGCCCGACCTGGACGACGCCGATCCGGCTGCTCACGCCCCACAGCGCGTTCTGCGCCATGGACCAGACGAGCATTCCGCCCGCGAGCACCAGCCCCGACCGCCGGTGCGGCAGCCGGCCGGAGACCTGCGCGCCGCCGCCCGCGGGCACGGAGCCGCCCAGCCTGGAGGTGGCGGGCCAGACGAGGAGCGCGACCAGGGCGATCGAGGCGAAGGGGAGCCGGTGCCCGCCGCCGAGGTGAGGGATCGTCAGGTAGAGCGCACCGGCCGTCGCCGAGACGCTGAGCAGCCCCAGGGACGAGGTCCGGTGCGGATCGCGCTGGGCGGCGATGCCGGACGCCGCGACCGCGGTCGCCGCGCCCGATCCGAAGCCGCCGACGACGACACCCGCGACCACCAGCGGCACGGAGCCCGTCAGCGCCGCGCAGCCGTAGCCCAGCGCGGCCAGTACGAGCCCGATGCGCGCCGGTCTGCGTGCCCCGTATCTGTCGACGCGCCCCGCCAGGGTGAAACCGGCGGAGGCCGAGCTCAGCAGGAGGGCGCTGCCGACCAGTCCGGCCTGGGCGGAGCTCAGCCCCAGATAGGCGCTGAGACGGCCGACGATGGTGGGGAGCAGATAGGCGGCGAGGTAACCGGCGGTGAACACGGCAACCAGGGGCCACGCGGCGCGAGGGCGCGAGGACATGGGCGTTCCTGAAGACATGCCAGAAGAGGCAGAAGAAGGCAGGGGAGGGCAATGCGAGGAGTGGCGCAGGGGAGGGTAAAGCGATAAAAAGCGGGAGATGCGACACTCGTCGTCAACTGTCGTGAACGGTGCTCGCGGGCCAATTTGTATCAAGCGCGCACAGCGGACGGAAAGTCGTCGCGATGTGATCTGGGTCACTTTCGAGTTTATTCACTTCTTGACCGGGTAGCAGCGCATGTTTATGCAGGTCAGGGTCGGTGTGTGCGAGACGGCGCGGACTCCCGGACTGCGCGAGCGGATCGGGCAAACTGGCCGGATCTCGCACTGTTCAGATCTGCCACGGCCGGGGAGCGCACGGTGAGCACAGGTAATCCAGGCATCGACCCGCTGCTCGGGCTGCGCGCCCCGCAGGACCCGCCCTGCGACGTCTTCCTGACGGGCACGGTCTTCCTGGACATCATCTTCACCGGCCTGGACAGCGCACCCGTGCGCGGCACCGAGTCCTGGGCCAGGGGGATGGGCTCCAGCCCCGGCGGCGTCGCCAACATGGCCACCGCGCTCGCCAGGCTCGGACTGCGCACCTCGCTGGCCGCCGCGTTCGGCGACGACCACTACGGGGAGTACTGCTGGGACGCCCTGGAACAGGGCGAACACATCGACCTGTCGATGTCGCGCACGGTTCCCGGCTGGCACTCCCCGGTCACCGTCTCCATGGCGTACGAGGGCGAGCGCACGATGGTCTCCCACGGCCACGAGGCGCCGGCCCCCGACACCCCCGCACCCGGCCGGACGTTCCCGCACTGCCCGCCGCGCGCCCGCGCGGCCATCGCCTCGCTCACCCCCGGCCGCAGCGAGCCCTGGGTGGCCGGGGCGGCCCGTGACGGCGCTCTGGTCTTCGCCGACGTCGGCTGGGACGAGACGGGCCGCTGGGACCTGGACGCCCTCCCCGACCTGCGGCACTGCCTGGCCTTCCTGCCCAACGCCGAGGAGGCCATGCGCTACACCCGCACCGACTGCCCGCGCGCCGCCGCACACGCCCTGACCGAGCGGGTACCCCTAGCCGTGGTCACCCTGGGCGCGGAAGGCGCGTACGCGGTGGACCGGGAGACCGGCACCGCCGCGGAGGTGCCGGCCATCGAGGTGGAGGCCCTGGACCCCACCGGGGCGGGCGACGTGTTCGTCGCCGGGTTCGTCACCGGCACCCTGGCCGGCTGGCCGCTCGCCGACCGCCTCGCCTTCGCCGGACTGACCGCCGCCCTCTCGGTGCAGGAGTTCGGCGGATCGCTGTCCGCGCCCGGCTGGGCGGAGATCGCCGCATGGTGGCAGCAGGTGCGCGCCTGCGCCGACCAGGACCCGGCGGCCCTGGAGCGGTACGCGTTCCTCCAGGAGCTCCTGCCCGCCGCCAGCCGGGCGTGGCCGCTGCGCCGTGCCGTCCCGACCATCGGCTTCCGCCAGTGAAGGGCTGATGATCGCGCGGTAAAACCTCTCGGTGTTGTCAGTACGGAGTCGTACGCTGGTACTCCAGAGGCCGTCGAGCAGCGACTGCCCTGCAACGGGAGGTATGTGCAGGCCCGAGGGCCGGCCCATGACTCAGTCACCTACACAGCCGCAGGCGCGTGCCCAGATCAGGATTCCGGCCGCACACCCCATGGTGATGCTCCTGGGATCGGGTGACTCGCTGCTGCGCGTGATCGAAACGGCGTTCCCGGCTGCCGACATCCATGTCCGGGGCAATGAGATAAGCGCGACTGGAAGCGCGGCGGACGTCGCCCTGATCCAGCGCCTGTTCGACGAGATGGTGCTGGTGCTCCGCACCGGGCTGCCGATGACGGAGGACGCTGTGGAACGCTCGATCGCCATGCTCAGGGCGAGCGGGAACGGCAAGGGGGACGACGTGGAGACCCCCGCCGAGGTGCTCACCCAGAACATCCTCTCCAGCCGCGGCCGCACGATCCGCCCCAAGACGCTCAACCAGAAGCGGTACGTCGACGCCATCGACAAGCACACCATCGTCTTCGGTATCGGCCCGGCAGGCACCGGCAAGACCTATCTCGCGATGGCCAAGGCGGTCCAGGCCCTGCAGTCCAAGCAGGTCAGCCGGATCATCCTGACCAGGCCGGCCGTCGAGGCGGGCGAGCGGCTCGGCTTCCTGCCGGGCACGCTGTTCGACAAGATCGACCCGTACCTGCGCCCGCTGTACGACGCACTGCACGACATGCTCGACCCCGACTCGATCCCGCGGCTGATGGCGGCGGGCACGATCGAGGTGGCGCCGCTGGCGTACATGCGTGGCCGGACCTTGAACGACGCGTTCATCATCCTCGACGAGGCGCAGAACACCAGCGCCGAGCAGATGAAGATGTTCCTGACCCGGCTCGGCTTCGACTCGAAGATCGTCGTCACGGGTGACGTCACCCAGGTCGACCTCCCGACCGGGACGAAGAGCGGTCTGCGCCAGGTGCAGGAGATCCTGGAAGGTGTCCCGGACGTGCACTTCTCCCGGCTCACGTCCCAGGATGTCGTCCGGCACAAGCTGGTCGGCCGTATCGTCGACGCGTACGAGAAGTACGACAACGCAGAGGGCCGAGACGGCCGCAACGGGAAGTAGTCGCACCGCACCATGTCGATCGACGTCAACAACGAGTCCGGAACCGAGGTCGACGAGCAGGCGATCCTCGACATCGCCCGCTACGCGCTCGCCCGGATGCGGATCCACCCGCTGTCCGAACTCTCGGTGATCGTGGTCGACACCGCGGCCATGGAGCAGCTCCACATCCAGTGGATGGACCTCCCGGGACCGACGGATGTCATGTCCTTCCCGATGGACGAGCTCCGTCCGCCGGCCAAGGACGACGAGGAGCCCCCGCAGGGGCTCCTCGGTGACATCGTGCTCTGCCCCGAGGTCGCGAAGAAGCAGGGCGAAGAGGCGGACACCGGGCACTCCATGGACGAGGAACTGCAGCTCCTCACCGTCCACGGAGTGCTGCACCTCCTCGGATACGACCACGAGGAGCCGAACGAGAAGGCCGAGATGTTCGGCCTGCAGGCGGCGATCGTCGACGGCTGGCGCGGTGAGCGCGGGCTGACCGGGCCGTCGCCCGCACCCACCGTCTCGTGAGCGTCCCCCTCGTCACGGGCGTCGTCCTTCTGCTCGTCGTCGGCTGGCTGGCGGCCTGTGCCGAGGCCGGGATCGCCCGGACGTCGAGCTTCCGGGCAGCGGGCGCCGTCCGGGCCGGCCGGCGCGGCAGCGACAAGCTGTCGCAGGTCGCCGCCGACCCCACCCGCTATCTCAACGTGGCCCTGCTCGTACGGGTCGCCTGCGAGATGTCGGCCGGCGTGCTCGTCACGTACGCCTGCCTGAGCGAGTTCCCGGAGACCTGGGAGGCGCTGGCCGTCGCCATGGGCGTGATGGTCCTCGTCAGTTACGTCGCCATCGGGGTCTCGCCGCGCACCATCGGCCGCCAGCACCCGCTGAACACGGCCACGGCGGCGGCGTACGTCCTGCTGCCGCTGGCCAGGATCATGGGCCCGATCCCGCAGCTCCTGATCCTCATCGGCAACGCGCTGACCCCGGGCAAGGGCTTCCGCAAGGGCCCCTTCGCCAGCGAGGCCGAGCTGCGCGCGATGGTCGACCTCGCCGAGCAGGAGTCGCTCATCGAGGACGAGGAACGCCGCATGGTGCACTCGGTCTTCGAGCTCGGCGACACCCTCGTGCGCGAGGTGATGGTGCCCCGCACCGACCTGGTCTGCATAGAGCGCTACAAGACGGTCCGCCAGGCGCTGACCCTCGCCCTGCGCTCCGGTTTCTCGCGGATCCCGGTCACCGGGGAGAACGAGGACGACATCGTCGGCGTCGTCTACCTCAAGGACCTGGTCCGCAAGACGCACATCAACAGGGACGCGGAGGCCGACCTCGTCTCCACGGCGATGCGCCCCGCCGCGTTCGTACCCGACACGAAGAACGCCGGCGACCTGCTGCGCGAGATGCAGCAGGACCGCAGCCACGTCGCGGTCGTCATCGACGAGTACGGCGGCACGGCGGGCATCGTCACCATCGAGGACATCCTCGAGGAGATCGTCGGCGAGATCACCGACGAGTACGACCGCGAACTCCCGCCGGTCCAGGAGCTGGAGAACGGCTGCTTCCGGGTGACCGCGCGGCTCGACATCGGCGACCTCGGGGATCTGTTCGACCTCGACGAATACGACGACGAGGACGTGGAGACGGTCGGCGGTCTGCTGGCGAAGGCTCTCGGGCGGGTCCCGATCGCCGGAGCCTCCTCGGCGGTCGACCTCCCCGACGGCCGCAGGCTCCGGCTCACCGCGGAGTCCCCGGCGGGCCGCCGGAACAAGATCGTCACCGTGCTGGTGGAACCGGAGGGAACGGAATCGGGATGACTCCCCAGGAGTTGCGGGCGTTCTGCCTGGAGTTCAACGCGAGTGCCGAGGAATTCCCCTTCGGCCCCGAGACCTCGGTCTTCAAGGTCCTCGGGAAGATGTTCGCCCTCAGCGCGCTGGACGCCCGGCCGCTGACGGTCAACCTCAAGTGCGACCCGGACGACGCCGTACGCCTCCGGGAGGAATACACCGCGATCGTGCCCGGCTGGCACATGAACAAGCGGCACTGGAACACGGTGACGGTCTCCGGGCTCCCGGCCCGGATGGTCCGGGAGCTCATCGAGGACAGTTACGACCTGGTGGTGGCCGGCCTCCCCAAGGCGGAACGCCTCAAGCTGGACCGGCCGTAGCGCGGCGCTCAGCCCGCCCGCCGCAGACCCGCACCCGCCGCCAGGCCCGCCGCCACCAGGATCACCGCGGCCGACGCCACCACCAGCCGCACGCCGTCGAACAGCGCGCCCTGCGTCGTGGCGAGCACGCCCAGCAGCGGGATGCCGACCGTGATCCCCACCTGCTGGGTCGTGGTGACCAGACCGGTCGCCAGGCCCTGCTCCTCGTCAGGGACACCGGACGTCACCGTCACCCCGTACGAGATGATCGCGCCCAGGTGGAACATGCTGGCCAGCGAGACGGCCACCGTCGCGAGCAGGACACCCGAGTCCTCGCCCAGAGCGAGCAGCGCCCCGATGAACAGGCCCTGACCGAGCAGCGAGACGACCAGGGTCGGGCGGGCGCCGAAGCGGCCGATGACCCTCGACGCGTACATCCCCGCCGCCACCGAGGCGATGCCCTGCACACCGAAGACCAGCCCCGTCCCGAAGGCGGAGAGCCCCAGCACCTCCTGGAGGTACAGGGTCAGGACGAAGACGACGGTGCTCATCATCGAGAAGGTCGCCAGACCGCCCAGGTTGCCGAACGCCACCGTGCGGCGGCGCAGCATCGGAAGGGAGACCAGCGGAGCCGCCGAACGGGACTCGACGATCCCGAAGGCCGCCAGGAGCGCCACCCCCACGACGAGCGTGACGAGGACGTCAGCGTCGCCGAAGCCGCGCTGGGCCGCCGTCGACAGCGAGTAGATCAGCGCGAGCAGACCGCCGGTGACGGTCACGGCACCCGGCACGTCCAGCTTCGGCCGTTCCGGCGTACGGGACTCGGCGAGCACCTTCGGTGCCAGGACGAGCACGGTCACCGAGGCGAGGGCCAGGAGCCCCATCGTGGAGCGCCAGCCGAGCGTGTCGGTGAGCACACCGCCCGCCACCATGCCGACGGTGAAGCCCAGCGAGAGCAGCGTGCCGCTGATGCCCAGGGCCCGGTCCCGCAGCGGCCCCTCCGGGAACGTCGTGGTCAGCAGCGACATCCCGGTCGGCACGATCACGGCCGCGCCGAGTCCCTGCAGCGCCCGTCCCGCGAGGAACGACGCGGGGTCCCAGGCCAGCGTCGCCAGGAGTGAGGACGCCCCGAACAGGGCGAGGCCGGTGAGGAACAGCCTGCGCCTGCCGTAGAGATCGGCGATCCGGCCGAAGAGCAGCAGGAAGCCGCCGGACGGCAGGGCGAACGCCGTGACGGCCCACTGGAGCCCCGACGTGCTGAGCCCCAGATCCTTGCCGAGGACGGGCAGTGCCACATTCAGTACGGAGAAGTCGAGCGCCACCATGAACTGGGCGGCGCACAGCACGAAGAGCACGAGACGGGCCCGGCCCGAGAGCCGGGCCGGTGCGGGGTTCACGGGGTCATCGGTGCCGACGGGTGCGGTGGTTGGGGTTTCGATCGCCATGTGCGACAGCCTGGAGCCGCAGGAATATCCGTGGGGAGCGGGAACTTATCCTGTTGGCCGCACCACCAGGCAGGCGCACGCACGGACACGGACACCAGGGGGAGTACGTGGCCTCACCGGCCCAGAACAGCACCACGGCCCGCAGCGTCGCCGGCGACAAGGCGCACCGCCTCGCCGAACTGCGGGAGTTCCTGATGAGCCGAAGGGCCAGGGTCACCCCGGCCGAGGCCGGACTGCCGGACGGCGGGGCACGCAGGCGTACCCCCGGGCTGCGCCGCGAGGAGGTCGCCGTCCTCGCGGGCGTCGGCGTCTCCTGGTACCAGTGGCTGGAGCAGGGCCGCGACATCACCGTGTCGCCCCAGGTCCTGGACTCCGTGGCCCGGGTGCTGCGGCTCAACAGCGCGGAACGCCGCCATCTCTACGTCCTGGCAGGCCTCAACCCGCCCGCACCCGAGGTCGATCCGGCCGACCGCGACATGTGCGCGGGCCTCACCCGGCTCATCGACGCCTGGATGCCCTTCCCGGCCCACATCATGGACCGGTACTGGAACACCGTGCTCTACAACGACGCGGCTTCGGCGGTGCTCGGCATGCGTCCCGGCATCGTCCAGAACTGCATGATCGCCTTCTTCACCGACCCGGTGTACCGGGCCAGGTCGACACAGTGGGAGCTGATCGCGTCCCAGGTCGTCGCGCAGTTCCGGGCCGCCTGCTCGGACCACCCCGAGGACGACGGGTTCCGAGCCGTCGTCGCCGAGGCGAGGAGGCTCAGCACCGAGTTCGCCGCGCTCTGGGACCGGCGCGACGTCGCCCCCGGCGGCCAGGTCCGCAAGGAACTGCAGCATCCACTCGTCGGCACACTCAGCGTGGAGTCCACCCAGCTGCGGGTCCCGGCCCGCCCGGACCTGGTGATCGTGCTGCACACTCCGCTGCCCGACACGGGTACGGAGGCCAAGCTCCAGTGGCTGGACTCGCCCGAGGGGCGGCGCGGCTCGATGTACCCCGTGCCCGGGTGACCGGACCCCGTTGCGGGGCGGGTGCACTCCCGCTTCGTATGCTCAGCACATGACCGACAGCACCGACCTCGGACCCGAGGACCGCAAGATCGTCACCCTGGCCCGCAGCGTCCGCGCCCGCAACGGAGTGCCGGAGGGCGCCGCGGTACGGGACGAGACGGGACGTACGTACGCCGCGGGCACCGTCGCCCTGGACTCGCTGAAGCTCAGCGCGCTGCAGACCGCCGTCGCGATGGCGGTGGCCGGCGGTGCCACATCCCTGGAGGCCGCCGCGGTCGTCTCCCAGGCCGAGGCCCCCTCGGCCGAGGACCGGGCCGCCGTCCGTGACCTGGGCGGACCCGACACGCCCGTGCTGCTCGCCGGGCCGGACGGGACGCTGCGGACCACGGTCGCCGCGGGCTGAACAGGGGCGGATGCGCCCTGCTGTGCAACGCCGCCGCCGGGATCGGGGAGAATGGGCGCCATGAGCGCTCGACCGAACACAGAAGCTGCTGCGCAGCAGGCTGAGAACAACGCCCCCCACCGGGCCGGCTTCGCCTGCTTCGTGGGCCGCCCCAACGCGGGCAAGTCCACCCTCACGAACGCTCTGGTCGGTCAGAAGGTGGCGATCACTTCCAACCGCCCCCAGACCACCCGGCACACGGTGCGAGGCATCGTGCACCGTGCGGACGCGCAGCTGATCCTGGTGGACACGCCGGGTCTCCACAAGCCGCGCACACTGCTCGGGGAGCGGCTGAACGACGTCGTACGGACCACCTGGGCCGAGGTCGACGTCATCGGCTTCTGCCTGCCAGCCGACCAGAAGCTCGGCCCCGGCGACAAGTTCATCATCAAGGAACTCGCCGGGATCAAGAAGACCCCGAAGATCGCGATCATCACCAAGACCGACCTGGTCGACTCCAAGGCGCTCGCCGAGCAGCTGCTGGCCGTCTCCCGCGCCGGCGAGGAGCTCGGCTTCGAGTGGGCGGAGATCATCCCGGTCTCCGCGGTCAAGGACCAGCAGGTCGGCCTGCTGGCCGACCTGATCGCCCCGCTGCTCCCCGAGAGCCCCCCGCTCTACCCGGAGGGCGACCTCACCGACGAGCCCGAGATGGTCATGGTCGCGGAGCTGATCCGGGAGGCCGCGCTCGAAGGCGTACGGGACGAGCTGCCGCACTCCATCGCGGTCGTCGTCGAGGAGATGCTGCCCCGCGAGGACCGCCCCGCGGACAAGCCGCTGCTCGACATCCACGCGAACGTCTACATCGAGCGCCCCAGCCAGAAGGGCATCATCATCGGCCCCAAGGGCCAGCGGCTGAAGGACGTCGGCACGAAGTCGCGCAAGCACATCGAGGCACTGCTGGGCACGCCGGTCTTCCTGGACCTGCACGTGAAGGTCGCCAAGGACTGGCAGCGGGACCCCAAGCAGCTGCGCAAGCTGGGTTTCTGAGCGGCACCGGCACCACGCGGGCCGTCCGTCCCGGCGACCCCCGGGCCGTCCGGCCTACGCGCCCTCCTGGAGGATCCGCGCGATCAGCGTGCGCTGCGCCTCGGTCAGGCGGGGGTCCGCGCAGTGGACGGTCCGGTCGCCGACCGTGATCCGGTAGCGGAAGCCGTCCGGCACGCCCGCGGGCGGACCGTCCCGGCCCGCGGCGAGCGCCGCCCGGGCGAGGGCCTCCCACTCCGCGGCGTCGGGCCGGCCCGAGGTGTCGACCTCGGCCCGGCGTGCGATGCCGGCGAACCCGCCGGTCCGGCTCACCTGAATCCGCATCGCGCACCGGCTCCCGTCTGATCCGCTCGTACCTGCCCGGCTCCTACCCGCTCATCTGGTCGGAACGCCGACCTCCGACCACGCCTTGAGTACCGCCTCCGCCTCGTCGCCCTCCCCGAAGCGGCTCCGCGCCGCGGCGACCGTCAGCCGGGCGAAGTCCGCGAACTCCGCGTCCTGGGCCAGAGCGCCCCCGGTCAGGACGTCGAACCAGATCTGGCCGGCCCGCTCCCACGCGTTGCCGCCGAGCGCCGTGGCCAGCAGGTAGAACGCGCGGTTCGGGATGCCGGAGTTGAGATGCACCCCGCCGTTGTCCTCGTCCGTCTCGATGTAGTCGTCCATCGACGCGGGCTGCGGGTCCTTGCCGAGGACATCGTCGTCGTACGCCGTGCCCGGAGCCTTCATCGAGCGCAGCGCGACCCCGCTGACACGGGGCGCGAGCAGACCCGCGCCGATCAGCCAGTCACCCTGTTCCGCGCTCTGGCCGAGCGAGTACTGCTTGACCAGGGAGCCGAAGACGTCGGACACCGATTCGTTGAGCGCGCCCGACTGGCCCTGGTACGCCAGGTTGGCCGTGTACTGGGTCAGCCCGTGCGCCAGCTCGTGGGCGATCACGTCGATGGCGACGGTGAAGTCGAGGAAGATCTCGCCGTCCCCGTCGCCGAAGACCATCTGCTCGCCGTCGAAGAACGCGTTGTTGTACTTCTCGTCGTAGTGCACGGAGCCGATCAGCGGCAGCCCCTTGCCGTCGATCGAGCTGCGGCCGTACGCCGTGAGGAGCAACTCGAAGGTGGCGCCGAGTCCCGCGTACGCACGGTTGACGCTGGCGTCCTGAGTGGCCTCGTCGCCCTCGTCACGGACCTTGTGGCCCGGCAGGTCCGTGCCGTGGCGGCAGTCGTACAGGGTCCGGTGAGGCTTGGAGGGAACGGGGTCCGAGGTGCTCGGGACCTCCGGTGTGTAGGCCAGCGCGGTCATCCGGCGACGGTTGCGCCGGGCCGCGTCGGCCCGCAGGGTGCGGCGTGCGGGGCCGGCCAGGCGCGGGTCGTCGGCCTGGGACAGCTTGTCGAGGAGATGGGGCGGCACGATGGTGCAGAAGACGGGGTGGAACCCGTTGTTCGGTCGAGGCTGCATGCAAATGACTGTGGCACTCCGTGACCGAACTGTCACTGGTTGCGATGGTGATTGACGAAATAGAGTGATGAGTCACCGTTTTGCCCTCATGGTGATCCGATCCCGCATACTGATACGGACCCACGTATCAGGCGCCTCTCGGTTAGTCTTGCCGCATCATGCGTTTCGGGCTGCTCCTTCTTAGCTGCCGCGGCGAGGGCCTGTAGTCGTAGGCCGGCTCCCTCCCCGCGGAGTTCGCTGTTGCAGCGACACAGTCGGCCGCCCCTGCTGGACCTCCGAGGAGCCCTACGCCATGACTGCCGTAAATTCCGCTGCGAACGCTGCTGAATCCGTGAACGCCGACGACGCAGCCGCCCCCGTCAACGGGCCCACTCCGGTCACCAACGCGACGCAGCTCCAGAAGCCGTCCGGGATGCCGGTCCACAAGTACCGCGGGTACGAGGCCGTCGACATCTCCGACCGCACGTGGCCGGACAACCGCATCACCCGGGCGCCCCGCTGGCTGTCCACCGATTTGCGCGACGGCAACCAGGCACTGATCGACCCGATGTCCCCGGCCCGCAAGCGCGAGATGTTCGACCTGCTCGTACGCATGGGCTACAAGGAGATCGAGGTCGGCTTCCCGTCCTCCGGCGAGACCGACTTCGCGTTCGTGCGCTCCATCATCGAAGAGGGCGCGATCCCCGAGGACGTGACGATCTCCGTCCTGACGCAGGCCCGCGAGGAACTGATCGAGCGGACCGTCGAGTCGCTGGTCGGCGCCCGCCGCGCCACCGTCCACCTGTACAACGCCACCGCGCCCACCTTCCGCCGTGTGGTCTTCCGCGGCTCGAAGGAGCAGGTCAAGCAGATCGCCGTGGACGGCACCCGGCTGGTCATGGAGTACGCGGACAAGATCCTGGGCGACGAGACGATCTTCGGCTACCAGTACAGCCCGGAGATCTTCACCGACACCGAGCTGGACTTCGCCCTGGAGGTCTGCGAGGCCGTCTGTGACGTCTGGCAGCCGGAGGAGGGCCGCGAGATCATCCTGAACCTGCCCGCCACCGTGGAGCGTTCGACGCCGTCCACGCACGCGGACCGGTTCGAGTGGATGTCCCGCAACCTGAGCCGCCGCGAGCACGTCTGCCTGTCGGTCCACCCGCACAACGACCGCGGCACCGCCGTCGCCGCCGCCGAACTGGCGATCATGGCGGGCGCCGACCGCATCGAGGGCTGCCTGTTCGGCCAGGGCGAGCGCACCGGGAACGTCGACCTGGTCACGCTGGGCATGAACCTGTTCTCCCAGGGTGTCGACCCGCAGATCGACTTCTCGCAGATCGACGAGATCCGCCGCACGTCCGAGTACTGCAACCAGATGGAGGTCCACCCGCGCCACCCCTACGCGGGCGACCTGGTCTACACCGCCTTCTCCGGCTCCCACCAGGACGCCATCAAGAAGGGCTTCGACGCCATGGAGGCCGACGCCGCCTCCCAGGGGAAGACCGTCGACGACATCGAGTGGGCGGTGCCGTACCTGCCGATCGACCCGAAGGACGTCGGCCGCTCGTACGAGGCCGTCATCCGGGTCAACTCGCAGTCCGGCAAGGGCGGAATCGCCTACGTCCTGAAGAACGACCACAAGCTGGACCTGCCGCGCCGGATGCAGATCGAGTTCTCCCGGATCATTCAGGCCAAGACCGACGCCGAGGGCGGCGAGGTCACGCCGAACCAGATCTGGTCGACGTTCCAGGACGAGTACCTGCCCAACCCGGAGAACGCCTGGGGACGCGTACAGATCCGCTCCGGCCAGACGACGACCGACACGGACGGCAAGGACACGCTCACCGTCCAGGCGACCGTCGACGGCGCCGACACCGTGCTGACCGGTACCGGCAACGGTCCGATCTCCGCCTTCTTCGAAGCACTGCAGGCCATCGGCATCGACGCACGTCTGCTGGACTACACCGAGCACACGATGAGCGAGGGCGCGAGCGCCCAGGCCGCCTCCTACATCGAGTGCGCGATCGACGGCAAGGTGCTGTGGGGCATCGGTATCGACGCCAACACCACGCGCGCCTCGCTCAAGGCGGTCGTCTCCGCGGTCAACCGCGCGACGCGCTGACGGCTCCGCCGACCCTTCGGAGATACGTCCGAGAAGTCGCGGAACCACCCGGTTCAGGAGCCCCGTCCACCCGCCGAGGGTGGACGGGGTTCGGCCATCTCCGGGTGTTGTGACATCCGGGATACTGACGCCACATCACGCATGTGGCTAACATCACGTCCAACGCGGCAATGTTGCCGGAGCGTTACGGAGGTGTGCGACGTGCGGTCAGCCAAAGGACAACGCGCCATAAGACTGCGCATCTGTGGCATCCGCACCGTATGGGACACCACGGGCGACGGTGAGTTCTTCTGCCCCGGCTGCGGAGGCGACCGCAACTACCGGCGCCTGGCCGGACGCAACCGCTTCACCGTGCTCGGCCTGCCGCTGCTGCGGCGCGGCGGCACCGGCCCCGTGATCGAATGCGCGGCCTGCCGGGCCCACTTCCCGACCGACACCCTCGAGCACCCCACCACCACCCGGTTCTCCGCCATGCTCCGGGAAGCCGTGCACACCGTCACGCTCGCCGTGCTCGCCGCGGGCGGAACCACCTCCCGTACGGTCCTGGAGGCCGCGGCGGCCACCGTCCGCGACGCCGGACTCGACGACTGCACCCAGGAACAGCTCTTCACCATCGTCGAGGTGCTCGCGGCGGACACGGGGCACGGCGACGGCACCGACCCCGCGGCCGAGGCCTGCGGCGCCGCCCTCGCCATCGAACTGCACGAGGTGCTGAAGCCGCTCGCCCCGCATCTGGCCGTGGCCGGACGCGAGACGGTCCTGCTGCAGGGCGCCAGGATCGCGCTCGCCGACGGCCCGTACAGCCCGGCCGAACGCGAGGTGCTGACGACGGTGGGCGGCGCGCTCCAGCTCTGCCCCGGCGACACCGCCGAACTGCTCGCGGCAGCCGCGCGCACACCTTCGTAGGCCCCGGAGCCGCGGTACTCCCCAGGGAGTACCGGACGCCGTGGGCCACCCCCGGCAGTAGCGGTGATGTCCCTCCCGCGTGCGACGAATCGGCCCTCCCCGGACGGGAGTCTGGACAGGACCGACACCGTCCAGGAGGGGAGGGCCCCGTCATGAGGGCCGAAACGGAAATGAGCGCCGGGCGACCGCAGCCCGAGCACAGGTCACGGCTGCGCCAGGCCGTGCCCTGGGTGGTCGTCGCCTTCTGGGTCGCGCTGATGGCCGTCGTGGGGCCGTTCGCGGGCAGTCTCGCCGACGTACAGCGTGACCGTGCCGTGGACTACCTGCCGGCGGGCGCGGACTCCACCCAGGTCGCGAAGATCCAGGACACGCTGCCCGGCGGTGAGTCCACCGACCTCGTCCTCGTCTACCACCGGGACGGCGGACTGACCGCGGCCGACCGGGCCACGGCCGGCGAACAGACCGCCGCGGTCGCACGCGACCACACACTCACCGCCACCCCTCGGGGCATTCCGTCCGAGGACGGCACGACCCTGATGGCCCCCGTCTCCTCGACCGAGCCGGGCCAGGACGAGGAAGCCAGGGCCGCGTTCGTCGGCGAGGTGCGCGGGACGGCCGAGGGAAGCGGTGGGCTGAGCGTCGAGGTCGGCGGCCCCGGGGCGCTGATGACCGACGCCCAGGAGGTCTACGGGTCCCTGGACGGTCCGCTGCTCTACACGACCGTCGCCGTGGTCGCGATCCTGCTGATCCTGATCTACCGCAGCCCGTTCCTGTGGCTGGTGCCCCTGGTCGTCGCGGGGCTCGCCGACTTCCTGTCGATGGCGGTGGTGTACGGGCTCAACCAGGGCTTCGACATCACCGTCAGCGGTCAGAGCTCGGGTGTGATGACCATCCTGGTCTTCGGCGCGGGCACCGACTACGCCCTGCTGCTCGTGGCCCGCTACCGCGAGGAACTGGGCCGCTGGGCGCAGCCCCGCGACGCCATGGCCGCCGCCCTGCGCGGCTGCGGGCCCGCTGTCGTCGCCTCCTCGGGCACCGTCGCGGCCGGGCTCCTGTGCCTGCTCGCCGCCGACCTCAACAGCAGCCGGGGCATGGGGCCCATCGCGGCCGTCGGGGTGCTGTGCGCCCTCTTCGCGATGATGACCCTCCTGCCGGCGCTCCTCGTGCTCCTGGGCCGCCGCGTCTTCTGGCCGCTCGTGCCCGCGTACGGCAGCACGCCCAAGCAGCGCCGGTCGCTCTTCGCCGCCATGGGCAGCTCCGCCGGACGCAGGCCGGTCGCCGTGCTCGTCTCCGGAGGAGTACTGCTCGGCGCACTCGCGCTCGGCGTGTTCAGCATGCCGGGCGACCTCAAGCAGGAGGACTCCTTCACCACCAGGCCCGAGTCGATCACCGCGATGGAGACCCTCTCCGCCGCCTACCCCGAGCGCTCCACCCAGCCGATCACCGTGATCACCCCCACCGGCCGGGCGGACGGCACACTGGCCGCGGCCCGCACGACCGACGGCGTCGCGGCCGTCGAACGCGGCCGCAGCGGCGGCGGCTGGACCGAGCTGTCCGTCACCGCCCAGGACCCGCCCGAGTCGGCGGGGGAGCAGGCCACCATCGAGGCCCTGCGCGGCGTTCTGGAGGGCAGCCACGTGGGCGGACCCAGCGCTCAGCAGATGGACCTGGAGAAGACCAGCGCCCGCGACCTGAAGCTCGTCGTGCCGCTCGTCATCCTCTCCGTCCTGCTGATCCTGGTCGTGCTGCTGCGGAGCCTCGTCGCCCCACTGCTGCTCGTCGCCGCCGTCGTCGCGGTCTGGGGAGCCTCGCTCGGTATCGCGGGACTCCTCTTCGAGCCGCTCCTCGGCCTCCAGGGCACCGACCCCGGACTCCCCCTGCTGTCCTTCGTCTTCCTGGTGGCGCTCGGCGTCGACTACGGGATCTTCCTCCTGCACCGGATGCGGGAGGAATGCCTCTCCGGAGCCGAACCGACGGCCGCCGCGCTCACCGCCCTGCGCACCACCGGCGGGGTCATCGCCTCGGCGGGGCTGGTGCTCGCGGCCACCTTCGGCGTGCTCACGAGCATGCCGATGACGGCCCTGGTCGAGATGGGCTTCGTCATCGCGGTCGGTGTGCTCCTGGACACCTTCCTGGTCCGCACCTACCTGGTGACCTCGGCGAGTGTGGCTCTGGGGCGCCGGGTGTGGTGGCCGGGCGCACTCGGCCGAAAGCCCTCCGCTGACCGCCCCCGCACACCGGAACTCACAGCGACCCGCTGACGGGAACCGCGCAACTGACCGAGGATGGCAGCGTGTCCGCAACCCGAACCACGCGCCGCGGCGAGCGCGTCCTGGCCGTCGTCAACCGCGACCCCATGGACGCGCCGCACAGGCTGCGCACCGACGCCCTCATCGCGGGGGGCGCCGGTGCGCTGTCCGTCGTGCTCGGCCTCGTCACCCACGACGGAAGGGCCCCCGACGCGGTCGGCTGGGCCCTGCTCCTGGCCAGTGCCGTGCCGCTGGTGTGGCGCCGCAGCAACCCCGTCGTCGTCCTGCTCGCGATGATCCCGGTCCTCATGGCCTACCACGGGATGGACAACGCCCACACGGCACCGATGCCGCAGACCCTCATCGTGCTCTACACCGTGGCGGTGACCGGCCGTCCCCTGCGCACCCTGCTCACCGGCGGCGTCGTGCTCGGCGCGATGGTGTCCGTCGTGTCGGCCATCGACGCCCACCAGGGGCTCGAACTGCTGCGGACCTCCGGCTGGATCATCGCCGTGCTGTTCTTCGGTGTGGACGTGCGGTTCTACCGCCGGTACGTCGCCTCCATGGTGGAGCGCGCGGAACGGGCCGAGCGCACCAGGGAGGAGGAGGCCCGGCGCAGAGTCACCGAGGAGCGGCTGCGGATCGCACGCGACCTGCACGACCTCCTGGCCCACAGCATCACCGTCATCGGGGTGCAGACCTCCGTGGCCTCACACATCCTGACCGTCGACCCGGAGCGCCTGGACCGCGAAGCCGTCGCGCGGGCCCTCGACGACATCGCCGGGACCTGCCGGGAGGCCCGCGCCGAACTGCGCACCACCCTCCAGGTCCTGCGTACGGACTCCCACGAGAGCGAGGGGCCGCTGCCCGGCCTGGTCGCCCTGCCCGGTCTCGTACGGGCTGCCGAGGCGGCGGGAGCGACGGTGGAGCTCTCCGTACGGGACCCGGCGGAGGGGATCGCCCCGGCGACCGGCGCCGCCACGTACCGGATCGTGCAGGAGTCGCTGACGAACGCCGTGCGGCACGCGGGGCCGGGGGTGCGGATCAGGGTCGCCGTGGAACCGGATCCAGGCAGTGGCGCCCTGCGGGTCACGGTCACCGACGACGGCGCGGGGCGGGAAAGCTCCGGGACGGGCGGCTCCGGGCCCGGATTCGGCATCGTGGGGATGCGGGAACGCGCACGCAGTTCGGGCGGCACACTGGCCGTGGGACCCCTTCCCGGGGGCGGCTTCGAAGTCGCAGCGGTGCTGCCGCTGCCCGGGCCCCGGGACGGCTCACCGCCCGGACCCCACGACGCGGAGCGTGCGGCCGCCGACGCCGTCACCGCCGGCACGGAGGAGACCGCGCGATGATCCGGGTCCTGCTCGCCGACGACCAGACCCTCGTCAGGGCCGCCTTCGCGATGCTCGTCGGGTCCGCCCCGGACATGACCGTCGTCGCCGAGGCCGGCACCGGCCTGGAGGCGGTCGAGAAGGCCCGCTCGGCACGGGCCGACCTCGTCGTCATGGACATCCGCATGCCCGAACTCGACGGCATCGAGGCCACCCGCCGCATCGCCGCCGACGAGGACCTCGCCGGGGTCAAGGTCCTCGTGCTGACGACGTACGACACCGACGACCACGTCGTGGAGGCACTGCGTGCGGGCGCGTCCGGCTTCCTGGTCAAGGACACCCGGCCCGCCGAGCTCCTCGCCGCCATCAGGACGGTGGCCGCGGGCGAGGCACTGCTCTCCCCGGGCCCGACGGCCCGGCTCATCGCCCGGGTGCTCAGCGCTCCCCGCCCGCCGGCCACCGCGGCGACCGGCGGCCCGGACCGTCTCTCGGACCGCGAGCGCCAGGTTCTCGGCCTCGTCGCGCGCGGACTCAACAACACGGAGATCGCCGAGACCCT
The DNA here is from genome assembly GCF_036226745.1 of Streptomyces sp. NBC_00683. Lineage (NCBI taxonomy): Bacteria > Bacillati > Actinomycetota > Actinomycetes > Kitasatosporales > Streptomycetaceae > Streptomyces > Streptomyces sp. NBC_00683. The sequence continues at coordinate 5,838,861 of NZ_CP109013.1, forward strand.
GGGGCTCAGCCCGCTCACCGCGAAGACGCATGTGAGCAGGATCATGGGCAGGCTGGGCGCCCGGGACAGGGCACAACTCGTGATCATCGCCTACGAGTCCGGCCTCGTCGTACCCGCGGGCCACCAGGAATGAGGACCGCCGACGGGCCGCCGTCCCGGTGGGCGACAATGGGCGCATGAGCTTGTTCCGGGACGACGGCGTCGTGCTGCGTACGCAGAAGCTGGGCGAGGCCGACCGGATCATCACGATCCTGACCCGCGGCCACGGCCGGGTGCGTGCCGTCGCGCGCGGGGTGCGGCGCACCAAGTCCAAGTTCGGGGCGCGGCTCGAACCCTTCTCCCACGTGGACGTGCAGTTCTTCGCGCGCGGCAGCGAACTGATCGGCCGCGGTCTCCCCCTGTGCACCCAGAGCGAGACGATCGCCCCGTACGGCGGCGGCATCGTCTCCGACTACGGCCGCTACACCGCGGGCACCGCGATGCTGGAGACCGCCGAGCGCTTCACCGACCACGAGGGCGAGCCCGCGGTCCAGCAGTACCTGCTGCTGGTGGGCGGGCTGCGCACCCTCTCGCGCGCCGAGCACGCGCCGAACCTCATCCTCGACGCCTTCCTGCTGCGTTCCCTCGCCGTCAACGGCTACGCCCCCAGCTTCGACGACTGCGCCAAGTGCGGAATGCCCGGTCCGAACCGGTTCTTCTCCGTCGCGGCGGGCGGCGTCATATGCGGCGACTGCCGGGTACCCGGCAGCGTCGTACCCTCAGCGGAGGCCCTCGAGCTGCTGAGCGCACTGCTCACCGGTGACTGGGAGACGGCGGACGCGTCCGAGGCGCGTCATGTCAGGGAGGGCAGCGGACTGGTGTCCGCCTACCTGCACTGGCATCTGGAGCGCGGGCTGCGCTCGCTGCGGTACGTGGAAAAGTGACACAGGGAGACGAGAGAGCTCATGGCAGTACGCGGGATTCTCGGTGGCCGTAGCCGGCGCGAGTACAAGACCCCCGAGCCGCACCCCTCCGGTGCCACCCCGCCGAAGATCCCCGGCGAGCTGGTCCCCAAGCACGTCGCGGTCGTGATGGACGGCAACGGCCGCTGGGCCAAGGAGCGGGGCCTCCCGCGCACCGAGGGCCACAAGGTCGGCGAGGGCGTCGTCATGGATGTCCTCAAGGGCTGCATCGAGATGGGCGTCAAGAACCTCTCGCTGTACGCCTTCTCCACCGAGAACTGGAAGCGCTCGCCGGACGAGGTGAAGTTCCTGATGAACTTCAACCGCGACGTCATCCGCCGCAGGCGTGACGAGATGGACGAGCTCGGCATCCGGATCCGCTGGGTCGGCCGCATGCCGAAGCTGTGGAAGTCCGTCGTCCAGGAGCTCCAGGTCGCGCAGGAGCAGACGAAGGACAACGACAAGATGACGCTGTACTTCTGCGTCAACTACGGCGGCCGGGCCGAGATCGCCGACGCCGCGCAGCGCATCGCGCAGGACGTCGCGGCAGGGAAGCTCGACCCGTCGAAGGTCAACGAGAAGACGTTCGCGAAGTACATCTACTACCCGGACATGCCGGACGTCGACCTCTTCGTGCGCCCCAGCGGGGAGCAGCGCACGTCCAACTACCTGATCTGGCAGAGCGCGTACGCAGAGATGGTCTTCCAGGACGTCCTGTGGCCGGACTTCGACCGCCGGGACCTGTGGCGCGCCTGCCTGGAGTTCGCCCGGCGCGACCGCCGTTTCGGCGGCGCCGAGGAAGAGGCGGCGACGGGACAGGGACCGGCCGTCTGACCGGTCTGTACGACCACGGCCCGTCGAGCGGGGGAGGGGCCGTGCCGCAGGAACCGGACGTCGTGGAGCGGGGGGCGGTCAGCCGGGATTCCGGCTGACCGCCCGGGACCGCACGGGCCGTCCGACGAGATTCTGAGTCCTCCGGGGAGCCCCGGAGGACCTCCGGGGCGGGCGGCCTACTCGGTGGGTGACGCGCACTCCGCGCAGGTGCCGAAGATCTCCACCGTGTGGGCCACGTTCACGTAGCCGTGCTGCGAGGCGATCGTCTCCGCCCACTGCTCCACGGCAGGTCCCTCGACCTCGACGGCCTTGCCGCAGATCCGGCACACCAGGTGGTGGTGGTGGTCCCCCGTCGAGCAGCGCCGGTAGACGGCCTCGCCGTCCGTCGTCCGCAGGACGTCGACCTCGCCCGCGTCCGCGAGGGACTGCAGGGTGCGGTAGACCGTCGTCAGCCCGACCGAATCCCCCCGGTGCTTGAGCACATCGTGCAGGTCCTGGGCGCTGCGGAACTCGTCCACCTCGTCCAGCGCCGCGGCGACCGCCGCCCGCTGCTTGGTGGACCGGCCGCGTACCGGGGCCGCGTTCGTGCCACTGATCGGCGCCGTGGCCACAGGTGCCTCCTCATGTCGCCCGTACGTATGTCGGGCCATTGTGCCAGCCCGTACCGGCGGCACGGTCGACACATCAGACACGGACGTCGTCCGTGGCCGTGCGGGCCTTCGGTACCTCCAGGGTGCACTGGGACGTGTCCGCTCCGCGTTCACGGGCGCGCCTTCGGGCCAGTGGCGCGGCGAGTGCGGTCAGTGCGATGAACACGGCGATGGCCAGCAGCACGATCGTCGCGCCGGGCGGCACGTCCTGGTAGTACGAGGTCACGGTGCCGCTCAGGGTCACGGCCGTGCCGATGACGACGGCCAGGACGAACGTCACCTTGAAGGACTTCGAGATCTGCTGCGCCGCCGCGACCGGGACCACCATCAGCGCGCTGACCAGCAGCAGACCGACGACCCGCATCGCCACGGTCACCGTCACCGCCGCCGTCACGGCGATCAGCAGGTTGAGCGCCCGCACCGGAAGGCCGGTGACCCGGGCGAACTCCTCGTCCTGGCTGACCGCGAACAGCTGCCGCCGCAGTCCCACCGTCACCAGCACCACGAAGGCGGCCAGCACGACGATCGCGCGGACGTCCTCCTCGGAGACCGTCGACAGGGAGCCGAAGAGGAACGAGGTGAGGTTGGCGTTGGAGCCGGTGTCGGAGAGGTTGATCAGCATCACCCCGCCCGCCATGCCACCGTAGAACAGCATGGCCAGGGCGATGTCGCCGCGGGTGCGTCCGTACCAGCGGATCAGCTCCATGACGACCGAGCCCGCGACGGCGACGAGCGTGGCCATCCAGATGGGGCTGGCGGAGAGCAGGAAGCCGAGGCCGACACCGGTCATCGCGATGTGCCCGATGCCGTCGCCCATCAGGGCCTGGCGGCGCTGGACCAGGAAGATGCCGATGGCGGGGGCGGTGATCCCGACCAGGACGGCCGCGATCAGGGCCCGCTGCATGAAGGGGGGTGTGAGGAATTCCATGATCAGGTCAGCAGTCCCGTCCGGACGGGCTCGGAGGCCGCGTGGGGGTGTACGTGGTCGTGGCCGGGCAGCGCGTGCTGGCCCAGGGCCTCGGGGGGCGGTCCGTCGTGCGTCACGCAGCCGTCGCGCAGCACGATCGCCCGGTCGATCAGCGGCTCCAGCGCGCCGAGCTCGTGCAGGACGAGCAGCACCGTCGTACCGGCGGCGACCTGCTCGCGCAGCGTCGCGGCGAGGATCTCCTGGCTGGCCAGGTCGACGCCGGCCATCGGTTCGTCCATGATCAGCAGTTCCGGCTCGGCGGCCAGGGCACGGGCGATCAGGACCCGCTGGTGCTGCCCGCCGGAGAGGGCGTTCACGGAGTCCTTGGCCCGGTCGGCGAGTCCGACGAGCTCGATGGCACGGTCGACGGCCGCCCGGTCCGCCTTGCCCGGCAGCCTCAGCTTCGTACGCGAAAGGCGCCCGGAGGAGACGACCTCACGGACCGTGGCGGGGACGCCGCCGGCCGCCGTGGTGCGCTGCGGCACGTAGCCGACGCGGGACCACGTGCGGAAGCGGCGCAGCGGGGTGCCGAACAGTTCGACGGTGCCGCCGGTGAGCGGGACCTGGCCGATGACGGAGCGCACGGCCGTGGACTTGCCCGACCCGTTGGCGCCGAGCAGCGCGGCGACCTCACCGCGGAGAACGGTGAGGTCGACGCCGCGCAGCACGGGGCGCGCACCGAGCGTCGCCGTGGCTCCGCGCATGCTGATCACGGGTTCGGGCTTGCTGGGCTCGGGCATGAGCGCCTCCGATGCGACTGGTACGGGCGGGGTGGGGGTCACTTCGCGCCGAGAGCCTTCTGCAGCGCGGCCAGGTTGGACTTCATGACCTCGAGGTAGTCAGCGCCCTTGGAGGAGTCGGTGATTCCCTCCAGCGGGTCCAGGACGTCGGTCTTCAGTCCGAGGTCCTTCGCCAGCGTCTTGGCGGTCTTGTCGCTGGCGAGCGTCTCGAAGAACACGGTGGTGGCCTTGTTCTTCGACGCGACGGTGTGGATCTCGTTGATCCGGGCGGGGCTGGGCTCGGCCTCGGGGTCGATGCCGGCGATGCCCTCCTGGGTCAGGCCGTAGCGCTCGGCGAGGTATCCGAAGGCGGAGTGGGTGGTGATGAAGGTCTTGGTCGCGGTGTTCCTCAGCCCGGTTTCGTACGCCGTGTTCAGCGCGTTCAACTCGGTGACCAGGGCGTCCGTGTTCTTGCGGTAGTCGGCGGCGTGGCCGGGGTCCGCCTTCTCCAGGGACTTGCCGACCCCCTTCGCGACCTCCGCGTACTTCACCGGGTCCAGCCAGATGTGCGGGTCGGCGCCCGCCTCCTCGCCCTCGTGCGCGTGCTCCTCGCCCTCCTCGTGGCCGTGGTCGTGGCCTTCGACCTCGGCGCCGTGGTTCTCGAGCGTGGTGAGCTCCGCCGCGTCCACGGTGTTCTCGACGCCGGCCTGGCCGACAGCGTCGTCGACGGCCGGCTGGACGCCCTTGAGGAACAGGATGTAGTCGGCCTCGCTCAGTCCGCCGATCTGGCGCGGGGTGAGGTCCAGGTCGTGCGGCTCGACGCCCGGCTTCGTTAGCTGGGTGACCGAGACGTGCGTTCCACCGATCCTCTCGGCCAGGAACTGCATCGGGTAGAAGGACGCCACCACGTTCAGCTTGTCGCCGCCCGCGTGGTCGACCGCGTCGGAGGAGGAGCATGCGGAGAGCGCGGAGAGCGCGGTGAGGCCGAGGGCGACTGCTCCGGCGACGGCGGTCGTGGGTATGAGGCGGCGTACGTTCATGACAGTCATTTTCAACAAAACTGGAAACGATTGTCAACAAGGCCGATGAGATGCCCGGATCACAGTCCGGATCCCGTTAACCCCCTGCCGATTTGATCCAAGGGGTGCGCCCGCCGGTAATCTGAGGCATTCGCCATCCCTCGCCGTCGCAATGAAGAGAGCACCGTGGCCGCCGACAAGATCGACACCATCGTCAGCCTGAGCAAGCGCCGTGGCTTCGTCTACCCCTGCAGTGAGATCTACGGGGGCCAGAAGGCCGCCTGGGACTACGGGCCGCTGGGCGTCGAGCTGAAGGAGAACCTCAAGCGCCAGTGGTGGCGCTACATGGTCACTTCGCGCGAGGACGTCGTCGGCATTGACTCCTCGGTCATCCTGGCCCCCGAGGTCTGGGTCGCCTCCGGCCATGTCGCCACCTTCTCCGACCCGCTCACCGAGTGCACCTCCTGTCACAAGCGCTACCGCGCCGACCACCTGGAGGAGGCGTACGAGGAGAAGCACGGCAAGCCGCCCGTCAACGGCCTGGCCGACCTCAACTGCCCCAACTGCGGCAACAAGGGCACGTTCACCGAGCCCAAGGCGTTCTCGGGGCTCCTCTCCACCCACCTCGGCCCGACCCAGGACACCGGCTCGGTCGCCTACCTGCGCCCCGAGACCGCCCAGGGCATCTTCACCAACTTCGGTCAGGTGCAGCAGACCTCGCGCAAGAAGCCGCCGTTCGGCATCGCGCAGATGGGCAAGTCCTTCCGGAACGAGATCACTCCGGGCAACTTCATCTTCCGCACGCGCGAGTTCGAGCAGATGGAGATGGAGTTCTTCGTCAAGCCGGGCGAGGACGAGCAGTGGCAGGAGTACTGGATGGAGCAGCGCTGGAACTGGTACACCGGCCTGGGCCTGCGCGAGGAGAACATGCGGTGGTTCGAGCACCCGCAGGAGAAGCTCTCCCACTACTCCAAGCGCACCGCTGACATCGAGTACCGCTTCCGCTTCGGCGGCAGCGAGTGGGGCGAGCTCGAGGGCGTCGCGAACCGCACCGACTTCGACCTCAAGGCGCACTCCAAGGCCTCCGGCACGGACCTCTCCTACTTCGACCAGGAGAAGGGCGAGCGTTACACGCCGTACGTCATCGAGCCCGCGGCCGGTGTCGGCCGCTCGATGCTGGCATTCCTCCTCGACGCGTACAACGAGGACGAGGCGCCCAACGCCAAGGGCGTCATGGAGAAGCGCGCCGTGATGCGCCTCGACCCGCGTCTGGCGCCGGTCAAGGTCGCGGTCCTGCCGCTGTCCCGCAACCCGCAGCTGTCGCCCAAGGCCAAGGGCCTCGCCGCGGACCTGCGGAAGAACTGGAACATCGAGTTCGACGACGCGGGTGCCATCGGCCGCCGCTACCGGCGTCAGGACGAGATCGGTACGCCGTTCTGCGTCACCGTCGACTTCGACACCCTCGACGACAACGCGGTGACCGTGCGCGAGCGCGACACCATGAAGCAGGAGCGCGTCTCCCTGGACCAGATCCAGGGCTACCTCGGCTCCCGCCTGCTGGGCTGCTGAGCACGCGCAGCTTCATAACGAAGCCCCCGGTTCCCGCGCAGGGAGCCGGGGGCTTCGTGCACACTGGGCGCACTCGTCCACAGGAGGCCAGGATGCCGTCCATGACCACGAGCAAGGTCAGCAGATGGGACCAGCACGGACGTGAACACGTCGTCCACGTCCGGAAGTCGGGGATGCAGAGGCAGCTGACCTGCGACACCTGCGGGTGGCGCAAGGGCGCGCAGTTCCTGCCGTGGCTGAAGGCCGAGGAGCACCTCGCCGAGTCCCACCAGGCGACGGTCGACCCGAGCGCCTGAGGGGCTCCCCGCCCCGCGGCCGAAAATCGGGTGACCTTGGTGGTGGTTGCTCGTTGTGCTGGGCGTAGGTGCGCAGCCTTTGGGGGGTGTTGTGGTGGGTGGTGTGCGGGGGTTGGCGGCGTCGTTCGTGGTGCCGGGTCCGTCCGGGGTGGCGGTGAGGGACCGCCTGAAGCACCTCACATCGCAGGACGAGAAGGTCCTGCGTGCCGTCGGTGAACATCAGGGTGCGCTCGCCTCCCGTGACCTCAAGGCCCGATGCGCGCAGGGTCTGGATCACAGTGCTGATACGTGGGCATCGCGTAAGCGGGAGCTGACGAAGACGTCGTCGTCGCGGATCGCCGGAGCGATCACGAAGGCGACCCATGCCCAGTGGGCGCTCGCCCGCCGTTGTCAGGCCGCACACATCCGCACTCTCGATGCAGGGATCAGGATGCTGCGGCACCGGCTGTCCCTCCCGATCGGGGAGAGGGGCACCAAGCGTGCGGCGGGTGGCTACCGGTCCAAGGGCGAGTGGTTCAACAAGTCGCGTCGCCTCGTAGTTTTGGAGGCGCGGCACACGGTAGTGGTCGCGGACTGGCGTGCAGGGCGGGTACGGGTCGTCCGGGGTGGCAAACGCCTGCTCAACACCCGCCACCACCTGGCCGAGGCCAGGCTCACCGAGGGGCAGTGGCGTGGGCGGTGGGAAGCGGAGCGCTGGTTTCTTGCTGCGGATGGTGAGTCGGGGAAGCGGTTCGGGAACGAAACGATCCGTGTCACCCCGGACGGCCAGGTGTCGATCAAGTTGCCCGCCCCGCTGGCGCGCCTGGCCAACACCAAGCACGGTCGCTACACCCTCACTGCGACCGTTGCGTTCGCGCACCGGGGTGTGGAGTGGGCCGACCGGATCGCCGGGAACCGGGCTGTCGCCTACCGCATCCACCTCGACACCGAACGCAACCGCTGGTATTTGACCGCGTCCTGGCAACGCCCGATCATCCGGACGATCCCGTTGGAGGCGGCCCGGGCCAGGGGCATGATCGGTGTCGACACCAACGCCGACCACTTCGCCGCGTACCGGCTCGACCCGCACGGCAACCGGTCGGTAACCCGCACCGTTTCGCCTACGACCTGTCCGGCACCACCACGCACCGCGACGCCCAGATCCGCCACGCCCTGACCCGGCTCATCAACTGGGCCAAGCAGAGTGGCGTGGCAGCGATCGGTATCGAGGACCTCGACTTCACCATGGAGAAGACGAGGGAGAAGCACGGCCGGAAGAAGCACTTCCGGCAGCTGATCTCCGGCATCCCGACCGGCAAGCTCAAGACCCGGCTCGTCTCCATGGCCGCTGAACAGGGCTTGGCGATCGTCGCGGTCGACGCTGCTTACACGTCGATGTGGGGTGGGCAGTACTGGCAGAAACCGCTGACCACCCCGCACCGCAGAATCTCCCGTCACGATGCCGCAGGTATCGCGATCGGGCGACGCGCCCTCGGACACCCGATCCGGCGTCGGACGGCACCGCCCCCACACGACCGGAGTGATCGTGTCGGGCATCGGACCGCCCAGGCCGCACCAGGTGCACGAGGACGTGAGGGAACCCGCCCACCCGCAACGGACCACGCCCCAGGAGGCGTGCAGCCGAACGGGACGCGAAAGCGGGAACCCAGCGCATCCAACACCGTTCGGGATGCGCCCAGAAAACGTGAGTGGGTCCAGAACTCACTCGTGCTTCCTGGCTAGGGACGGTACCTTTTTCGGTATGTCTTCGTTCTTCCAGATCTACGAGTGAGAGCGCGACGGGCCCGTGGGCCCGTCGCCCACCGAATCGATCCCTGAGATCGCTGATCTCTTCAGACTCACTTCTCACCACGAATGGGAGAACCCCGTGGCCAAGAGCCGCAACAACCTCCTCGGTGTGGGCGGACAGCGCAAGAAGCTGTCCCGCGCCGAGCAGCAGGGCGCGGGCCCCGCGCGCGACGCCGACCGCCGGACCGCGGCCGAACAGAAGCAGGAGCTGGTGCGCAAGATGCGTGAGCGCGCCGAGGGCTCCGGCTCCGCCCAGGCCGATGCATCCGCGGACGCCTCCTCGGAGCAGGACGGCCAGTCAGCACAGAGCTGACCTACCGGTACGACAGTGGGCCCGGATCACCACCACGGTGATCCGGGCCCACCTCGTTCCTCACCCGACGGCACGGGGCAGCCGCAGGCTCAGCAGCGTCGTCAGCACGACCGCCGCCAGCTGCACCAGCAGCGTCACCACGAGCGCGTCCCGCATCCCCGCCCCCGGCGCCAGCGCGAGGAACAGCGTCCCGAGCGTCGCCACCCCCAGCGCCAGCGCGGCCTGCTGAGTCGTCGTCATCACCCCGCCGCCCACCCCGGCCCGCTCGGCGGGTACGTCGGACAGCACGATGCGGAACAGGACGGGCAGTTGCAGCCCCTGCCCCAGCCCGGCGATCGCGACACCCGGCAGCAGCCCCAGGAGTCCGAGGTCCGGCCAGCCCCGCCACACGGTGAGCACCAGCACCACGACGCCCACGCCCTGGATGATCCCGCCGGCCGTCACGACCCGGCTGCCGAACCGGTGCACCAGCCGGGGGCCGGCCAGTGAGGCCGCGAAGAATGTCGCGGCCATGGGCGCCAGCGACAGCCCCGCCGCTGCCGGGCCCATCCTCAGCCCCTGCTGGAGGGCCACGGCGATGACGAACATGAAGCCGCCGAAGCCGATCGAGAACGGCACCACCAGCGTCAGACCGCGCCGCAGTGACTCCAGCCGCAGCAGGCTCGGCGGCACCAGCGGGGTCTGTCCGCGTGCGTCGGCCCGCTGCTCCACCCGGTAGAAGGCGAACGCGGTGAAGGGGAACAGCCCCAGCGAGACCCAGGTCCACAGCGGCCAGCCCGCCGCACGCCCCTCGGTCAGCGGGGCCAGCAGCGTCACCAGGGACAGGGCCAGCAGCAGCGTGCCCGGTACGTCGACGGGGGCAGGCCGGTCCGAGCGGGTCTCCGGCACGGAGCGGGCGGCCAGGACCAGCCCCACCACGGCCACCGGCACGTTCACCAGGAACACCGACCGCCAGCCCGCACTCTCGCCGAACACCGACGACAGCGGGGCGGCGGAGACGAGGACGCCACCGAGGATCTGGCCCGCGACCATCGACAGGCCGGCCGTCGCCCCGTACAGGCTCATGGCCCGGGCCCGGCGGTGCCCCGCGGTGGCCGCCTGGATGGTGGCGAGCACCTGCGGCAGCATCAGCGCCGCGGCGGCACCCTGCGCGACCCTGGCCCCCACGAGGGTCCAGGCGTCGGGAGCCAGCCCGCAGGCGAGGGAGGTGAGCCCGAAGGCCGCCATCCCGATGAGGAAGAGCCTGCGCCTCCCCGCCATGTCGCCCAGCCGCCCGCCGAGGACGAGCAGCACGGCGTACGAGAGCCCGTAGCCGGCGACGACCAGTTCCAGCAGGGCGGGGCCCGCGTCCAGGTCGTGGTCGATGGTGGGCAGGGCGACGTTGACGATGAAGAAGTCGATGAGGGGCAGCGCCGCGCCGAGCAGCACCGTGAACAGACCGAGCCGGCCGAGCACGGGCGTGGTGCGGTCGTGCCGCCCCACGGGTGTGCCGGTGGCGGCGGGTGTCTTGGTCAGTACAGGGGATTCACTCACGTCAACGACGATGGACCTGATCCCAGCCTGGTACCAGAGTGTCTTTATCCTGGTAGAAGCAGCACCTGGCAGACCGCCGGGCCGTTCGGCACGCTGGGGGTATGACGATGGTGACCGAGGCTCCCGAGACCGACATCAGGCGGCACGAACTCGCCGGGTTCCTGCGCAGCCGCCGTGAGCGGATCACCCCCGAGCAGGCGGGCCTGCCCCGCGGCCCCCGCAGGCGCACCCCCGGCCTGCGCCGCGAGGAGGTGGCACAGCTCTCCGCCGTCGGGGTCACCTGGTACACGTGGCTGGAGCAGGCCCGCGACATCCACGTGTCCCCGCAGGTCCTCGACGCGCTGGCCCGCGCGCTGCTGCTGGACCCCAGTGAACGCTCGCACCTCTTCGCCCTCGCCGGCGCCGTCGACCCCGCGCCGGGCTCCCGCTGCGCCGGGGTCACCCCGTCCCTCGAAGCCCTGCTCACGCAGCTGGAGCCCTACCCGGCCTGCATCCAGAACAGCAGGTACGACATCCTCGCCTACAACCGCACCTACGGGCGGCTGCTGTGCGACCTGGACGCCGTCGCTCCCGAGGACCGCAACTGCATGCTCCTCGCCTACACCAACGAGGACTGGCGCGCCTCCGTGGTCGACCTGGCGGAGATGCGCCGGGTGATGGCGGCCAAGTTCCGCGGTGCCATGGCGGAGCACCTGGCCGAGCCGGCCTGGAAGACACTGCTGAGCCGCCTGGAGGCCGCCTCCCCGGAGTTCGGCGAGATCTGGGCCCGGCACGAGGTCGTGGGCCCCGGAGGGCGGACCAAGCTGTTCCGCAACGCCCGGGTGGGGCTGCTCCGCCTCGACCACACCGACCTCTGGCTCGGCCCGTCGGCGGGCCCCCGCCTCGTGACGTACGTCCCCGCCGACGAGGAGTCCCGGCAGGGGCTCGAACGACTGCTGGACCTGTCTCCGGTGGGAGCCTGAACCGACGGCATCCCGAGCCCCGTCCCGCGTACGCGACAATGGATGGATGACCTCGCTCGCCCCTGCCCTCCCGCTGCTCCGGATCGGCCCGCACACCGTGCAGCCGCCGGTCGTGCTCGCCCCCATGGCCGGCATCACCAACGCCCCGTTCCGCACCCTGTGCCGTGAGTTCTCCGGCGGCAAGGGGCTGTTCGTCAGCGAGATGATCACCACCCGGGCGCTGGTCGAGCGCAACGAGAAGACCATGCAGCTCATCCACTTCGACGCGAGCGAGACCCCGCGCTCCATCCAGCTGTACGGAGTGGACCCGGTCACCGTCGGCAAGGCGGTCCGCATGATCGTCGAGGAGGACCTCGCCGACCACATCGACCTCAACTTCGGCTGCCCCGTCCCCAAGGTCACCCGCAAGGGCGGCGGCTCCGCGCTCCCGTACAAGCGGCCCCTGCTGCGGGCGATCCTCCGCGAGGCCGTGGCCGGCGCGGGCGATCTGCCGGTCACCATCAAGATGCGCAAGGGCATCGACGAGGACCACATGACCTACCTCGACGCGGGCCGTATCGCGGTCGAGGAGGGCATCACGGCCGTCGCCCTGCACGGCAGGACCACCGCCCAGCACTACGGCGGCACCGCGGACTGGGACGCGATCGCGCGCCTCAAGGAGCACGTCCCCGAGATCCCCGTCCTCGGCAACGGGGACATCTGGTGCGCGGACGACGCCCTGCGGATGATGCGCGAGACGGGCTGCGACGGCGTGGTCGTCGGCCGCGGCTGCCTGGGGCGGCCCTGGCTCTTCGGCGACCTCGTCAGCGCCTTCGAGGGTACGGAGACCAGGCAGGCGCCGGCCCTGCGCGCGGTCGCGGACGTCATGCTGCGCCACGCGACGCTGCTGGGGGAGTGGATCGGCGACGAGACCCGGGGCGTGATCGACTTCCGTAAGCACGTGGCCTGGTACCTCAAGGGCTTCGCGGTCGGCTCGGAGATGCGCAGGAAGCTGGCGGTCACCTCCTCGCTGGAGGAGCTGGGCGGGCAGCTGCAGGAGCTGGAGCTGGACCAGCCGTGGCCGGACGGAGCGGACGGCCCTCGCGGGCGTACGTCCGGCAACAACCGCGTGGCGCTGCCCGACGGCTGGCTCAAGGACCCCTACGACTGCGCGGGCGTGAGCGCCGACGCGGAGCTGGACACCTCCGGGGGCTGAGCACCGCTGCGCGGGGCACGGAGTGCCCAACTTTCTGGCCCGCTCGTTTGAGCGGGCTTTTGAGTGTGATCCGGCGTGATTCGACGCGAGGTGAGCGTGAGTGCGGCGTGCGAGCGGCCCTTCGAGGGTCCATGTTCACGATCTGTGATGTCTAAGTGATCGCTGGGTGACGGTTCGCCGCCTCTTCGGCGTCCGGATGATGACATCTGAGCGGGCTCGGGGGCGTGATTCTCGCCACCCTTGAGGAGTGAGTGGCTCAGATGAGCACTCTTTCGCATGCTGTACTTCTCAAATGATGGCACTGGGTGCCAGGCGACTTTACTTTGATCGATCGACGCAACCACTACTCGCTGTCGCCGAACGGGCGATCTGCGGACACTCGGGGTAGTCATTGATTCAAGAAGTGAACGAGTCCACCCGTCCGGCTGACCTCCCGCACCACTTTCGATCTGCTGGCGGACGGGTGGTTGAGACCTCATGACGCGCAAGTGGACGTACCGAGACACCTTCGATCTGGGTATGTTCCTCGCCGTCAGGGCAGCCACCGCGTCCTCGAGGAGTCGAGACCCGTGTCGGAAAACAAAGATCCCCAGAAGTTCGTCTACGACTTCACCGAGGGCAACAAGGAGCTCAAGGACCTTCTGGGCGGCAAGGGTGCAAACCTCGCCGAGATGACCAATCTCGGGCTGCCGGTCCCTCCGGGCTTCACCATCACCACCGAGGCGTGCAAGTTCTACCTCGACAGTGGTGACGAGCCGGCCGAGCTGCGCGACGAGGTCAGTGCGCACCTCACGGCGCTCGAGGACCGGATGGGCAAGAAGCTCGGCCAGGCCGACGACCCGCTGCTGGTCTCGGTCCGCTCCGGCGCCAAGTTCTCGATGCCGGGCATGATGGACACGGTCCTCAACATCGGCCTCTCCGACGCCTCGGTCGTCGGGCTCACCGCCCAGTCCGGCGACGAGCGCTTCGCCTGGGACTCGTACCGCCGCCTCATCCAGATGTTCGGCAAGACGGTCCTCGGGGTCGACGGCGAACTCTTCGAGGAGGCGCTGGAGGCGGCGAAGGAGGCCAAGGGCGTCACCGTCGACGTGGACCTCGACGCGGCCGACCTCAAGAAGCTGGTCAAGCAGTTCAAGAAGATCGTCAACCGGGATGCCGGACGCGACTTCCCGCAGGACCCGCGCGAGCAGATGGACCTGGCCATAAAGGCCGTCTTCGACTCGTGGAACACGGACCGGGCGAAGCTCTACCGCCGCCAGGAGCGCATCCCCGGCGACCTCGGCACGGCCGTCAACATCTGCTCGATGGTCTTCGGCAACCTGGGTCCCGACTCGGGTACGGGCGTCGCCTTCACCCGTGACCCGGCCAGCGGCCACCAGGGCGTGTACGGCGACTACCTGCAGAACGCGCAGGGCGAGGACGTCGTGGCGGGCATCCGCAACACGGTTCCGCTCGCCGATCTGGAGTCGATCGACAAGGCGTCGTACGACCAGCTGATGAAGATCATGGAGACGCTGGAGACCCACTACAAGGATCTCTGCGACATCGAGTTCACCATCGAGCGCGGTCAGCTCTGGATGCTCCAGACCCGGGTCGGCAAGCGCACCGCCGGTGCCGCCTTCCGGATCGCCACCCAGCTCGTCGACCAGGGCCTCATCGACGAGGCCGAGGCGCTCCAGCGCGTCAACGGCGCCCAGCTCGCGCAGCTGATGTTCCCGCGCTTCGACGACGCGGCCAGCACCGTGCTCCTGGGCCGCGGCATCGCCGCGTCGCCGGGTGCGGCCGTCGGAAAGGCCGTCTTCGACTCGTACACCGCGGTCAAGTGGTCGCGGTCCGGCGAGAAGGTCATCCTCATCCGCCGGGAGACCAACCCCGACGACCTCGACGGAATGATCGCCGCCGAAGGCATCCTCACCTCGCGCGGCGGCAAGACCTCGCACGCCGCCGTCGTCGCACGCGGCATGGGCAAGACCTGTGTCTGCGGCGCCGAGGAGATCGAGGTCGACACCAAGCGCCGCAGGCTCACCGTCGGCGACACGGTCGTCGAGGAGGGCGACCTCGTCTCGGTCGACGGCTCCACCGGCAAGGTCTACCTCGGTGAGGTCCCCGTCGTGCCGTCCCCGGTCGTCGAGTACTTCGAGGGCCGCATGCACGCGGGCGCCGACGACGCCGACGAGCTCGTCGCCGCCGTGCACCGGATCATGGCGTACGCGGACCGGGTACGCCGGCTGCGGGTACGGGCGAACGCGGACAACGCCGAGGACGCCTCGCGGGCCCGTCGCTTCGGTGCCCAGGGCATCGGCCTGTGCCGCACCGAGCACATGTTCCTCGGCGAGCGCCGCGAGATGGTCGAGAAGCTGATCCTCGCGGACACCGACGACGAGCGCGAGGACGCCCTGGCCGCGCTCCTGCCGCTCCAGAAGGCCGACTTCATCGAGCTGTTCGAGTCGATGGACGGGCTGCCCGTCACCGTCCGGCTGCTCGACCCGCCGCTGCACGAGTTCCTGCCCGACATCACGGAGCTCTCCGTACGGGTCGCGCTCGCCGAGTCCCGCAAGGACGCCAACGAGAACGACCTGCGCCTCCTGCAGGCCGTGCACAAGCTGCACGAGCAGAACCCGATGCTGGGTCTGCGCGGTGTCCGTCTCGGCCTGGTCATCCCGGGTCTGTTCGCGATGCAGGTCCGCGCGATCGCGGAAGCGGCGGCGCAGCGCAAGAACGCGAAGGGCGACCCGCGCGCCGAGATCATGATTCCGCTCGTCGGCACGGTCCAGGAGCTGGAGATCGTCCGCGAGGAGGCCGACCAGGTGATCGCCGAGGTCGAGGCGGCCACCGGTACGGAGCTGAAGCTGACCATCGGCACGATGATCGAGCTGCCCCGCGCCGCGCTGACCGCCGGTCAGATCGCCGAGGCAGCGGAGTTCTTCTCCTTCGGTACGAACGACCTCACCCAGACGGTGTGGGGCTTCTCCCGCGACGACGTGGAGGCCTCGTTCTTCACCGCGTACCTGGAGAAGGGCATCTTCGGGGTGTCGCCGTTCGAGACGATCGACAAGGACGGCGTCGGCGCGCTCGTACGCAGCGCCGTGGAGGCCGGCCTGGCCACCCGGCCCGACCTCAAGCTCGGTGTCTGCGGTGAGCACGGCGGTGACCCGGAGTCGGTGCACTTCTTCCACGAGGTGGGCCTGGACTACGTCTCCTGCTCGCCGTTCCGTATTCCGGTGGCGAGGCTCGAGGCGGGCCGCGCCGCTGCCGGTTCGAAGGGCAGCGACAGCCGCTGAGCGCACCACCGGCCCACTGACACCTGCGACCACGACTCCGTGGCCGCCGGCGGATCATCCGTACCCTCACCGATCCGACGGCGGCTCCGGAAAACCCGGAAGCGGCGGCACCCTGTGCGGGGGTGCCGCCGCTTCGTCATTTGAATTACGAACCACTGAGTGTTGTTGAGGGTTGTTGCTTTTCTTCGTTCGGTGAGCAAATTCCCTGCCGAACGGACCGGGGTGCGGTCCATGGATCCCCACCCATGGACCGCACCCGGCTTACCCCCGTCGGGTACGGAGCCGCACCGTCGCACACCGCCGCCGAACAGGCAAAGCCCCCCACGGCCCTCACCCGCTCTTTCGGTGGCGCCGGATGCGTACCCGACGTCGTACAGCTTTTCGGTTGGCGAGGATGCGGGCGAGACGTTTCAACTGTGGCCGAAACCCCGTGGTGACGTCCTGTGACGATATGCATACCCTTCGATGGGGGCGATTGCGGTTGCAACAGTGGGGGTTCGGTGCTTCGTATCCATGTGTCCGGAGAGGACCTTTCCCGAGTGCGGATGGCCGCCAGGCCCGACGCAATGTGGGAAACCATTCTCAGTTTTCACCGGTTGAGGGACAGGAGGGGTTCCACGGTCTTCGGGAAATGGCGCAGCGAATCCCGGACCCGGTTGAACGGTGAAACGCGTCTGCTCTCCGCGGTGGTTCCGCCCCGCGGCTATTTTCCCGACTTCCTGACGCCGACCCAGGAAGTCGCCGAGCCATTCGGTCTGGACGCGGGAATGGAGGCAATGCGCGACACTCCCGTGGAACGCCTCCATGGCGAACTGGCCCTACTGGCCGGAAACCGCCCCCGCCCGCAGCGGTCACCCGGCGGCGGCAGAACCCCCGCGGCCCTGCTGGACGCGCTCGCCGAGGGGCGTACGGAACCGCTGGGACGCCTCATAGCCGCCCTGCGCAGCTACCACCGCGCCGCAGTCGAGCCTTACTGGCAGCACGTCCGGGCGAGCGTCGAGGCCGACCGGGCCATCCGGGGCCGCGCCCTGCTGGACGGCGGCACGGAGGAGCTCCTGTCCACCCTGCCGCCCATGATCCGCTGGCGGGAGCCCGTGCTGGAGGCGGACTACCCGGTGGACCGCGAGCTGCACCTGGACGGGCGGGGCCTGCTCCTGCAGCCCTCGTTCTTCTGCCGTGGCACCCCGGTCGTCTACCGGGACCCGAACCTCCCGCCGGTCCTCGTCTACCCGGTCACCCACCGGGCCGCCCCGGCCTTCGCCGAGCCGGGCCCCTGGCTGGGGCGGCTCGTCGGGCACACCCGCTCCGCCGTCCTGCGGGCCATAGGCAACGGCTGCACGACGAGTGAGCTGGCACGCAGGACAGGGGTGTCCCTGGCCTCGGCGAGCCAGCACGCATGCGTGCTGCGCGAGGCCGGCCTGGTCCTGACCCTGCGCCACGGCAGCTCGGTCCTGCACACCCTCACCCCGCTGGGCGACTCACTGCTCAGGGGCGGTGCCCCGCTCGCGATGTCCTGACGGGCCCGGCACCCCGGGAGCCGTCGCGGACGGTGCGGGCCGTCGGCCCGGGAAGAAATCCGTCGCGAGCGATGAGTTCTGCCGGGCGTTGCCGTCTACCTCTCGAAAGCGCGCGAAACAGCGCCACGGAGCACGCGAAGTGCAGGGACGGAAGAGTGGAAATCATGCCTCAGCCTCAGATGATCTTCGTGAACCTGCCGGTCAAGGACCTGGAGACGACGAAGAACTTCTTCGGGAAGCTCGGCTTCGGCTTCAACCCGCAGTTCAGCGACGAGACGACGGCCTGTCTGGTCATCAGCGACACGATCTTCGCCATGCTCATCAGCGAGCCTCGCTTCAAGGACTTCACCAAGAAGGAGATCGCCGACGCGTCGAAGACGACGGAGGTCCTCATCGCCCTGAGCGCGGACAGCAGAGCCAAGGTCGACGAGATGGCGGACGCCGCGCTCGCCGCGGGCGGGTCCCCGGCCAACGAGCCCATGGACATGGGCTCCATGTACGGCCGTTCCTTCCAGGACCCCGACCACCACATCTGGGAGGTCGTGTGGATGGACCCGGCGGCGGTCGAGAGCGGTGGCCAGGCCTGATGGCCGACGGACGGGGAGAACAGCCCCACGGCGCCTGAACGGCGACGTGGGGCCGCGGTCCTGCTCAGCTGCGGAACGGCCCCGTGACCTCGTACGTGATGCCGCCGGAGGAGCTCCCGCTCGTCCCGCGCTGCGAGGAGAAGTAGAGGCGCCTGCCGTCCGGGGAGAACGCGGGGCCGGTGATCTCCGAGCCGGACTGGCCGCTGACCCGCAGGAACGGCGCGACGGTGTCGTCCGGGGTGATCAGGCAGATCTCCAGGTTCCCGCCGTCCTCGGCGACGTACAGGTCGCCCGAGACGGACCGGGTGACGTTGTCCACGCCGGTCAGCGGGGCGCTGCCGCCGGTGACGAGCGAGTCGTCGTAGGCGAGCGAGATGCTGGACGCGTCGGCGTCGTACGCCCACACCCGGTTGTCGCCCTTGGTGGTGAACCAGCAGGTGCCCGCGGCGTAGAAGCAGCCCTCACCGCCGTTGAACACCTTGGCGCCGGAGACCTGGTAGCGGGTCAGGGTCGGCGAGCCGTCCGGGTCGGGGACCGTCGTCCAGGTCACCGGGCCAGAGGTGCCGGAGCCCGCCACCAGGACCTGCAGGGTGCCGGCGGACAGATTGCCCCAGGTGGTGGGGCGGAAGCGGTAGAAACGGCCGTCCGTCTCGTCCTCGGTGAGGTAGATGTACCCGTGGTCGGGGTCGGCGGCAGCCGCCTCGTGCTTGAAACGGCCCAGGGCGGGCCGCTGGACGGCCGCGTTCACACCCCAGGGGTCCGTCTCGTAGACGAAGCCGCGGCTGACCTCCTCGCAGGACAGCCAGGTGTTCCACGGGGTCCGGCCGCCCGCGCAGTTGTTGTTCGTGCCGGACAGGATCCGGTAGGCGCCGGTGACGGTCCCGGAGGAGTTGAAGCGCACGGCGCTCGCCCCGCCGCCGCTGCCCGAGGAGACCTCGGCGTTGGAGACGTAGATCCAGCCGCTGCCGTCGGTGAACGTCGCACCGCCGTCGGGTGCGCTGTGCCAGGCGTACGAGGTGCCGGGGACGGTCTGCCCCGAACGGGCGATGATCCTGCTGGTGAAGCCGCTCGGCAGCAGGATGCCGTTGCTGTTGGCGGCCTGCAGCGCGCCGTAGGGTCCTGCGGCCGGCTGGGCGGGGTCCGCGAAGGCGGCACCCCGCCACAGGGTGCCGCCGAAGGCCGCCGCCGACGTACCGATCACCGCTGTGCGCAAGAAGGTCCGACGTTCCACGATCACTCCACGGGTGACGTGAGGGCCCGCCGGTCCGGTCGGCCCGGCGGGGCGAACGTCAGGACAGTAGAGGGACGCAGTTGACGGAGCGTCAACAGGCGGTGAACGGAACGGGATCAGTCCGCGCGGACCGCGAAGACCGGCACGGTCACCTCGTCGTCGTCCAGGCAGGCGCCCGTCTCCAGATCGAAGCGCTGCTTCAGCAGCGGCGACGCCACGAACGGCCGCCCGGCCGCGGAGCCGACCAGGCCCCGGGACAGGACGTACGCCCCGGTGAACGGGTCACGGTTGTCGATCGCGTACGCACGCCCCGCCCGGTCCACGAACAGGGCGACCTGCCGGCCGTCCGGGAGGAGGGCCGCCACACCGCGCCCCGGGGTCAGCAGGTCGCGGTCGCAGACCGTGAGCCAGCCGTCCCCGTCCGCGAGCTGGATCGTCCGGGTGTCCTGCGCCGTTTCCAACGTCTGGGTCGTCATCAGGAGGGAGTCCCTTCGAGAGTACGGATGGCGAGCACGGGGCCCGCGAGGATGTCCAGGTCGGGCTTGACCTGGTCACGCTCGGGGACGAACTTCACCGAGGGGTCGGGTGCGTCGGGGGCGTTGACGAAGGTCACGAAGCGGCGCAGCCGCTCCGGGTCGTTGATGGTCTCGGCCCACTCGTCGCGGTAGCCGCGGACGTGGTCGGCCATCAGCCGCTCCAGCTCGTCGCACAGCCCCAGCGAGTCGTGGACGACGACGTCCCGTACGTGGTCCAGGCCGCCCTCGATCCGGTCCAGCCAGGTCGAGGTGCGCTCCAGTCGGTCCGCCGTACGGATGTAGAACATCAGGAACCGGTCGATGAGGCGGACCAGTTCGGCGTCGGACAGGTCCTGGGCCAGCAGGTCCGCGTGGCGCGGTGTGGCGCCGCCGTTGCCGCCGACGTACAGGTTCCAGCCCTGCGCCGTGGCGATGATCCCGAAGTCCTTGCCGCGGGCCTCCGCGCACTCGCGGGCGCAGCCGGAGACGGCCGACTTCAGCTTGTGCGGCGAACGCAGGCCCCGGTAGCGCAGCTCCAGGTCGATCGCCATCTTCACCGAGTCCTGCACGCCGTAGCGGCACCAGGTCTGCCCGACACAGGACTTCACCGTGCGCAGCGACTTCCCGTACGCGTGCCCCGACTCGAAACCGGCGTCCACCAAACGGGTCCAGATCAGCGGGAGCTGGTCGACGCGGGCGCCGAACAGGTCGATCCGCTGGCCACCGGTGATCTTCGTGTAGAGGCCGAAGTCCCGGGCCACCTCGCCGATCACGATCAGCTTCTCCGGGGTGATCTCACCGCCCGGGATGCGCGGCACGATCGAGTAGGAGCCGTTGCGCTGGAGGTTGGCGAGGAAGTGGTCGTTGGTGTCCTGGAGGGCCGCCTGCTCGCCGTCCAGGACGTAGCCGCTCGCACCGACCGTCGGCGCCAGCGAGGCGATGATCGAACCGACCGTCGGCTTGCAGACCTCGCAGCCGTCACCGCCCTTGGCCTCGTCGCGGCCGTGCGAGTCCAGCAGCCCGGCGTACGTCGTGACACCCAGGGTGCGGACGATCTCGTACAGCTCGCTGCGGGTGTACGCGAAGCAGCCGCACAGGCCCTGGTCCTCGGGCTGCGGCAGCAGCTGTCCGATGACCTTGACGCAGCTTCCGCAGCCCGTGCCCGCCTTGGTGCACTTCTTCACCTCGGGCAGCGTGGTGTGCTCGCAGATAGCGCCCTTGGTCACGTTGTGGCAGGAGCAGATCACTGCCTCGTCGGGCAGCGAGGACGGGCCGAGCGTCACGGGGCCGCCCGCGCC
Source organism: Streptomyces sp. NBC_00683 (assembly GCF_036226745.1). Lineage (NCBI taxonomy): Bacteria > Bacillati > Actinomycetota > Actinomycetes > Kitasatosporales > Streptomycetaceae > Streptomyces > Streptomyces sp. NBC_00683. Next base: position 5,860,076 of record NZ_CP109013.1, read on the forward strand.
GGCCGGCAGCACCAGCTGCTCCGGGGCGACCGGCAGGACCGTGCCGGTCATGGGCCGCAGCGTGCCGTACTGGTCGGCGTCCCCGACCAGGACCCCGCCGAGCAGCGTGCCGTCCCGGCCGATCACCAGCTTCTTGTAGACGCCCGAGCGGGAGTCCGAATAGACCACGTCGAGGCAGCCCTCGGCCGCGCCGTGCGCGTCACCGAACGAGGCGACGTCCACACCGAGGAGCTTCAGCTTCGTCGACAGGTCGGCGCCGGTGAACGAGGCCGCGTTGCCCGCGATCACCTCGGCGACCGCGAGCGCCATCTCGTAGCCCGGCGCCACCAGCCCGTACACCCGGCCGTCCGAGGCCAGCGCGCACTCACCGATCGCGAACACGGAGCTGTCCGAGGTGCGGCACTCCTCGTCGACGATGATGCCGCCGCGCGGGCCGACCGCCAGGCCGCAGTCGCGGGCCAGCTGGTCGCGGGGGCGGACACCGGCGGAGAAGACGACGAGGTCGGTGGCGAGCGAGGAGCCGTCGGAGAGCGACATGCCGTTGACCCGGCCGTCGTCGCCCGCGGTGACCTCCTGGGTGCCGACGCCCGTGTGGACGGAGAGCCCCATGTCCTCGATCGTGCGCAGGAGTGCGGCGCCGCCGCCGTCGTCGACCTGGACCGGCATCAGCCGGGGCGCGAACTCCACGACGTGCGTGCTGAGTCCGAGGCCCTTCAGGGCGCCCGCGGCCTCCAGGCCGAGCAGCCCGCCGCCGACCACCGCGCCGGTCGTCGCGGTCTTCGCGTACTCCTCGATCGCGAGGAGGTCCTCGATGGTGCGGTAGACGAAGCAGCCCTCGGTGTCCTTGCCGGGAACCGGCGGAACGAAGGGGTACGAGCCGGTGGCCAGCACCAGCGTGTCGTACGTGAAGGTCTGCCCGGAGCGCGCGGTGACCGTGCGCGCCTCGCGGTCGACGCTCTCCGCCGGGTCGCCGACGTGCAGTTCTATTCCGTGCCGGGCCATGAAGTCCGGCTCGACGAGCGAGAGGTCCTCCGGCGTCTTCCCGGAGAAGTACGAGGTCAGCTGCACCCGGTCGTAGGCGGGGCGGGGCTCTTCGCACAGGACGACGACCCGGGCGGTACCCTCGGCGGCCGTCAGCCCGCGGTCGGCGAGCGCTTCCAGGAACCGCTGGCCGACCATGCCGTGCCCGACGACCACGATCGTCGGCACGCCTGCGGTGGGGGCGGTCGGGGGAGTGGACACCGGCATCAGAAGCCTCCGTCGTTGGTGAGCAGGTGGAGCAGGGACATGTCGGCGGGGAGGGGTTCGTCGTCCTGCCAGGTCCGGGCGAGGGTGCCGACCGCGGCGAGATCGCCGAACAGCACCCCGCCGGCCAGCCGGTCGCCCCGGACGACGACCGTGCGGTACGCGCCCCGGGTGGCGTCGGCCAGCCGGATCACGTCGTCGCCGGGCATCGGACGGGAGTCGCCGAAGGCCGCCAGGTCGAGACCGCCCGGAGCACCGGCGACACCGGCGGCGACAGGGACGGCGGCGGGGGAGCGCAGGGTGAGCCGGGTCAGGGCCCTGGTGCCCTCGTAGCGGGCGGAGCCGCCGGCCAGTACCTCGGCCAGCACGTCCGCCTGTTCCAGCGCGGCGCCCGCCAGCCCGTACACGGTGCCGCGGTGCTCGGCACAGTCGCCGACCGCGTGGATGTACGGGTCCGAGGTGCGCAGTTCGTCGTCGACGACGACGCCCTTGCGGACGTCGAGCCCGGCAGCCTGTGCCAGGCCCGTCCTGGGGCGGACCCCGCAGGCCAGCACCGTGATCTCGGCCTCCAGCTCGTAGCCGTCGGCGAGCTCCACGGCGCGTACCGCGGGGGTGGCGCCGTCGGTGCAGCGCAGACCGCGCACCCGGCACTCGGTGTGCACCTCGACGCCGAGGGCCTCCAGATGGCTTCGCAGCAGCCCGGCCGACTCGGCGTCCAGCTGACGCTCCATGAGGTGCTCGCCCTGCTGGGCCAGCACCACCTGGGCGCCGCACTCGGCCAGCGCACGGGCCGCGGAGACTCCGAGGAGCCCGCCGCCGATGACGACGGCGCGCACCCCGGGGCGTACGGCGGCGCGCAGGGCCAGGCAGTCGTCGAGGGTGCGGAAGGGATGCACCCCGTCCGGCAGTATGTGGCCGAGGCCCCGCAGCGGCGGCAGCACCGGGTTGGAGCCGGTGGCCAGCACCAGGCGCTCGTACCCGATGACGCTGCCGTCGTCGCAGTGCACCAGCCGGTCCGCCCGGTCGATCCGTACGACCCGCACCCCGCGCCGCACCTCGGCGGGCGGCAGCGCGATGACGTCGGGCTCGTACCGTCCGGCGAGCACCTCGGCGAGCAGCACCCTGTTGTACGGTGCGTGCTCCTCCTCACCGATGACGGTGACACCGGGGACCCGGGCGGCGAGCCGTGCGCCCGCCATCCCGGCGCCGATCACCACCACACGCGCCGTGTTCCCGCTCTGTGTCCTCATGTCAAAGAGACTGCGGGGCCGGTGTTACCCGACCGCATCCCTCCTGTTTCCCGGGAGGAACCTTGCGCTCAGCGCGCACGGACCCCCTCTGTGAGGGCCGGGCAACTGGTTGGACCGGGCACCTATCGCTTGCCTAAGGTCACGGACATGCCCGAGATAACACTGACCACCCTCGTCCTCCTCTGCCTGGCCGCCGCCGCGGCGGGCTGGATCGATGCGGTGGTCGGCGGCGGGGGGCTCCTCCTCCTGCCCGCTCTGCTGCTGGGCCTGCCGAACGTTCCCGCCGCGCACATCCTCGGCACCAACAAGGCGGTCGCCATCGTCGGCACCTCGGGGGCCGCGGTGACCTACGTACGCAAGGCGCCGGTGCAGGTGGGGACCGCCGTACGGATCGGGCTCATGGCCCTCGCCGGGTCGATGACCGGCGCCTTCTTCGCCGCGGGGATCAGCAGCGACGTGCTGCGCCCGGTGATCATGGTGGTGCTGCTCGGCGTCGCGGCCTTCGTCATGCTGCGGCCGTCCTTCGGCAGTGCCGCGGCCGGCGACGGCACCGGCAGGAAGGTCACCCGGGCCCGTACCGTCACCGCGATCGTGCTGGTCGGCGGCGGTATCGGCTTCTACGACGGGCTGTTCGGGCCGGGCACGGGAACCTTCCTGGTGCTGGCCCTGACCGCCGTACTCCACCTCGACCTGGTGACGGCGTCCGCCACCGCCAAGATCGTGAACGTCTGCACCAACGCCGGGGCGCTGGCGATGTTCGCCTACCAGGGCACCGTGCTGTGGCAGCTGGCCGCGCTGATGGCCGTATTCAATCTGGCGGGCGGCATGTTCGGAGCGCGCATGGCGCTCAGGAAGGGCAGCGACTTCGTCCGCGGGGTCCTGCTGGTCGTGGTGTTCTCGCTGGTCGCCAAGCTGGGCTTCGACCAGTGGTCGGCCTGATCACCCGGTCGGCCTGATCACCGCACCTCGGTGAGATGGGCGTACGCCACCACGTTGCCCAGGTAGCCGGTCTGCTGCGAGAAGCCGCCGCCGCAGGTGATCAGCCGCAGGGACGCGTGCGGCGAGGCTCCGTAGACCCGCTGGTCGGGGAAGTCCTCGTTGTCGTACACCTCGATCGCGTCGACCGAGAAGACGGCGGTGCGGCCGTCCTTGCGGTCGATCTCGACCACGGTCCCCTTCTTCAGCGACCCGAGCGCGTAGAAGACCGACGGCCCCTGGGCGTTGTCGACATGACCGGCGACGATCGCGGTGCCCTTCGCGCCGGGCGGGGCGCCGCCCTTGAACCAGCCCGCGATGTTGCGGTTCCCGGCCGGCGGTACGTCGAGGCTGCCGTCCCGGCCGAGGCCCAGGCGCATCATGGGTGCGTCCACACCGATGCCGGGGATGCGGATGCGGACCGGTTCGGAGGGGCGCAGCGGTTCGGCGACCGCCGATCCCGGCCGGAGTTCGGGACCCGCGGCGAAGGCTTCGGCCGTGGACGGCTGGGGCGCGACGGTCCGGGTGGCCGCGCCGTTCTGGACGAGCCAGATGCCGCACAGTGCGGCGATGCCCACCAGCCATGCCCTGGACCTCAGGGTCGTCCTGTCCACGTCGTCGTCCTCGCGGTGTCGCCGTCAGCCGTCCTGCGCGCCGTCCGTGCGGCGCCGGCGCAGGAGCCAGACACCGCCGACGGCGGCGGAGCCGAGGACTCCGGCGCCCACGGCGAGCTGGACGGTGTCGGGTCCGGCACTGCCGCCGACGCCGGTCCTGACGTGCCCGGAGGGACGCTCGGGCCAGGTCCCGGGCGGGGACACGGGCGGCTTGACCGGCGAGGGCTTCGTCCCGGGCGGCGGCTTGACGGGCTCGGGCCGCGGGCTCGTTCCGGGCCGCACCACCGTCCCCAGCTCGGTCTCCGTCAGCTCGGTCTCCGTCAGTTCCGTCTCGGTGAGGTCGGTCTCCGTGAGATCGGTCTCGGTCAGGTCCGTCTCCGTACCCGGGTCGGTGTCCGTCCCGGGTACCGTCTGCGCCTTCGGGTCGGTCTCCGCTCCGGAGCCGGCCTCGGTCTCCGTCCCCGGATCCGTCCGGGGCGCCGGCCAGGCGGGCGACTCCGGCCTCGCCACCACGCCTTCGGCGTACGCGGACGGGGCGGTGGCGAGGCCGAGCGCGACGGCGGTGAGGGCCGCGGCGGCGGTACCGGTCACGAGGCGGGCAGGGCTGCGCATGGGAATCCTCCGGGCAGGCGGGTGTGTCCCTCCGAGACAACGGGCGGCGCCCGTCCTCCGCCAGCTGACGCACGGTCAGTTTTCACTCGTACGGACCCGTCGGGCGCACCCGGCCGTCCGGCCCGGTGCAGGTCGTGGCGGTGATGCCGGCTAGTGGAGCCGCCGGGTGCCGATCGAGTGACGCCGCGAACCGTGACATGTGACGCACATCACATGTATGGTCCTGAAGGACCCGGGCACAAGGTTCACACCCCCCACGGGACGGCGCCCCCCGCCGCCCCCACGGCAACCGCCCTCACCGGCCCAATCCCCCCTGGGACCGGTGGGGGCGGTGTCATGCCCCGTCCGTGGCGGACCAGGTGATGTCCGGTGGGCGTACGCGGGCGCACCGCGGCTGCCCCTCGGCGTCGGTCAGGCGTAGCCGCGCGGTGAGGTGCCCGGTCCGGGCTGCGGCGTCCAGGACGCTCCCGTCGACATCGGCCATCATCAGTTTGGCGCGCCGGAACATGGTGAAGACGCCGGACTCGTCCACGGTGCCCCAGGACAGGTAGACGAAGCGCCCGCCGAGCCGGTTCTGGATGTACGGCCCCGCGACCTCGATCCCGTCGGCGGTCGGGGTGGCGGTGCAGTCCAGTGTCCAGGTGGCGGAGGGGGCGTCGCCGGGATGCAGTCCCAGCAGCTCGCCGGGTCTGTCCTTGCGCTGCACGCCTACGTGGATGTTGTCGAAACCGGCGAAGTCGGTGCCCGGGCGGCAGGAGCGGCCCGGGAGTTCTGAGGCTTCGATATGGATCTGCATGGTCCCCATGCTCCTGCACCTGCCCTCCGGTGGTGCACGGAGCGCCCCTCACGGTTCAGACGGCGACCCAGGGGGCGTCCTCGTGGATCTGCCCCAGCTGCTTCATCAGCTCCTCGTCGACCGCGAAGGACACCTCGTCGATCCGGCGGACCGGCGCGATGCCCTGCGAGTTGGTGACGAAGGCCGCCCGGAAGGCGCCCACGCCCTCCAGTGTCACCGGGCGCCGTTCCGACGGCCGGCCGGCCTGCGCGAGGCCGCTCTCCAGGAGGGCCATGGTGATGCCGGTCAGTGCGGGGGCGTCCGGCCAGACCACCGAAGTGCCGTCCCAGAAGCCGATGTTGGTGATGGAGCCCTCGGTCACCACACCGCCCGGTGCGGTCAGCAACGCCTGGTCGAAGCCCGCTCGCTCGGCCAGCAGCCCGTAGTAGGTCTGGCCGAAGTCGCTCGTGCGCTTGATGTGGGGCGCGGTGCGCGCGTACGGCACGGACATCAGGCTCTTCGGCTCGGTGGACATCCGTGCGGGCGGCCGCACCGTCACCATCGGGGTCGTCGCCGTGTCGCCCGGCGGGAGGTAGCCGTGCACCCGCACCGACGCGTCCCGTACCCCGGCGCCTTCGAGCGCGTGCCGGATCAGCCCGCGCACGTGTTCCCCGGCCAGGGGCTGGTCGAAGAGTTCCCGGCTCGCCGAGTCCAGCCGGTCCAGGTGCAGGGCGAGCCCCTGCACCATCCCGTCCCTGACCTGCATGGCTGTGAAATGGCCGAAGCCTGCGAACGCCGGGATCCGAAGGTCTTCCTCGGTGGCCCGGTGGCCGTTGATCTCGACGTACGGCACGGGTGCGGGAGTTGTCATGCGCTCCACCGTAGGCCGTGGCACGCCGCGACTTGACCTCAATCATGGTTGAGGTGTGAGTCTGCGGTGCATGGACATCGACACGAACGTTCCCACCGCATCCGCCGCCCCGCTGAAGGTGGCCGTCATCCTCGGCAGCAACCGCGAGGGCCGCTTCGGTCCCGTCGTCGCCGAGTGGTTCCTCGACCGGGCCGCGGGCCACCCGGACATCGAGACCGACTTCATCGACGTCGCCGAATCGGAGGCCCCCTCTCCCCATCCCGGTGCCCGACTCGCGCACGTCGCACCCCAGTTGGCACAGGCCGACGCCTTCGTCGTCCTCACCCCCGAGTACAACCACTCCTACCCGGCCCCGCTGAAGAACCTCATCGACCGGCACTACGCCGAATGGCAGGCCAAACCCGTGGCCTTCGTCAGCTACGGAGGAATCTCCGGCGGCCTGAGGGCCGTTGAGCACCTCCGCCAGGTCTTCGCCGAGCTGCACGCCGTCTCCGTACGCGACACCGTCTCCTTCCACAACGCGGGTGCGCTCTTCGACGACCGGGGCAGGCCCAAGGACCCGGCACCCTCCGACGCCGCGGCCAAGACGATGCTCGACCAGCTGGTCTGGTGGGGACGCGCCCTGCGTGAGGCCAGGGAACGGCATCCGTACGGCGCCTGACCCGTCCGGGGACGACAATCGAGGGGCCCGTACGCCGTCGAGACCGAGGAGCCCCGGGGATGACCGAGCCGGCATGGCTGACCGTACTGACCACGACGGACAGTGAGGAGAAGGCCCACCTCCTGGCCCGGGGCGCCGTGGAGGCACGCCTCGCCGCCTGTGCCCAGATCTCCGCACCCGTCACCTCCGTCTACCGCTGGCAGAACGCCATCGAGACCACCGAGGAATGGCAGGTGCTGTTCAAGACGAAGGCCGAGCGGTACGACGAGCTGGAGGCGCACCTCGCCGCGGCGCACGACTACGACACCCCGGAGATCATCGCGACGCCCGTGGTGCGCGGCAACGCCGGCTACCTCGCCTGGGTGACGGCGGAGACGTCATCCGCGGCGGCCCTGTGACCGACGCGGTACTGCCGTTCTTCGTGTACGGCACGCTGCTCCCCGGCGAGCGCAACCACGACCTGTTCCTGCGGGGCCGCACGAGCGCGGAACAGCCGGCGGTACTGCCGGGAGCCCTCCTCTACGAGGGCCCCGGATATCCGTACGCCGTCGAGGGCCACGGCACGGTCCACGGCGCACTCGTGACCGCCGCGCCCGGGTCGTACGGCGAACTGCTCGGGCTCCTGGACCACCTGGAGGAGTACCTGGGCCCGGACCACCCGCGCAACCTGTACGAACGGGTGGTCCGGCAGGTGATCCCCGGACCGGGGCCGGCCGAGCCGGTCCGCGCCTGGGTCTACTTCGCCGCCACCGCCGTCACCCGCACCCTGCGCACGGGCGGGACACCCATCCCCTCCGGGGCCTGGCTCACCCGGCGGCCTCCACCCGCACCGCGCACACCTTGAACTCCGGCATGCGCGACACCGGGTCCAGGGCCGGGTTCGTCAGGGTGTTGGCCCGGCCCTCGCCCGGCCAGTGGAACGGCATGAACACGGTGTCCTGCCGGATCCCCACCGTGATCCGGGCGGGCGCGACCGCCCGCCCGCGCCGTGAGGTGACCGCGACCCGATCGCCCTCCGCCACCCCGATCCGCTCGGCGAGCCGCGGATGCAGCTCCACGAAGGGGCCCGGCGCGGCCGCGTTCAGCTCGTCGACCCGGCGGGTCTGCGCCCCCGACTGGTACTGGGACACGACCCGCCCCGTGGTCAGCACGACCGGGTACGCGGCATCCGTCTCCTCCGCGGCCGGCCGGTGGGTGACCGGCACGAACCGGGCCCGCCCGTCGTCCGTCGCGAACCGGTCGAGGAACAGCCGAGGCGTCCCGGCGTGCTCCTCGTCCGGGCAGGGCCAGAACACCCCGTCCTCCGCCGCGATCCTGGCGTAGGTGATGCCCGCGTAGTCGGCGGGCCCGCCCGCCGAGGCCCGCCGCAGCTCGTCGAAGACCTCCTCGGGATCGGCAGGGAAGCCCTTCCCGTGCCCCAGGAGCCCGGCCAGGGCGTTCAGCACCTCCAGATCGCTGCGCACCCCCGGCGGAGCCGTGACCGCCCGCTGCCGCAGCAGCACCCGGCCCTCCAGATTGGTCGTGGTGCCGCTCTCCTCCGCCCACTGGGTCACCGGCAGCACCACATCGGCCAGCGCCGCCGTCTCCGACAGCACCACATCCGCGACGGCCAGGAAGTCCAGGGACCGCAGCCGCTCCTCGATGTGCCCGGCGCGCGGGGCGGAGACGACCGGGTTGGAACCCATCACCAGCAAGGACTTCACGTCCTGCCCCAGCGCGTCCAGCAGCTCGTACGCGCTGCGCCCCGGCCCCGGCAGCGAGTCGGGGTCGACGCCCCAGACCCCGGCCACGTGGCGGCGTGCGGCCGGATCGGTGAGCTTGCGGTAGCCCGGCAGCTGATCGGCCTTCTGGCCGTGCTCCCGGCCGCCCTGGCCGTTGCCCTGGCCGGTCAGGCAGCCGTACCCGGACAGCGGACGCCCCGCCCTGCCGGTGGCCAGGCAGAAGTTGATCCACGCACCGACCGTGTCCGTCCCCTTCGACTGCTGCTCGGGACCGCGCGCGGTGAGCACCATCCCGGTCTCCGCACCGCAGAACATCTCCACCGCCTCGCGCAGTTGCGGCACGGGCACCCCGGTGATGCGCTCCACCAGCTCCGGCCAGTGCGCCATCGCACCCGCCCTGGCCCCGTCCCAGCCGTTCGTGCGGGCGCGGACGAACTCCTCGTCCACCCGCCCCTCCGCCACGACCAGATGCAGCATCCCCAGCGCGAGCGCCAGATCCGTGCCCGGCCGGGGCGTCAGATGCAGATCGGCCTGCTCGGCGGTCCTCGTGCGGCGCGGATCGATGACGATCAGCCGGCCGCCGTTCTCCCGCAGCTCGGTCAGATAGCGCAGCGCGGGCGGCATCGTCTCCGCGAGGTTCGAGCCGACCAGGATCACGCACCCGGTCCGCGGAATGTCCTCCAGGGGGAACGGCAGCCCCCGGTCGAGCCCGAACGCCCGCTGGTGCGCCGCGGCAGCCGACGACATGCAGAAGCGCCCGTTGTAGTCGATCTGGGACGTGCCGAGGACGACCCGGGCGAACTTCCCCAGCGCGTAGGCCTTCTCGTTGGTGAGCCCGCCGCCGCCGAAGACACCCACCGCGTCCGCCCCGTGCCCGGCCCGCGTCCCGCGCAGCGCACCGGCGATCCGGTCCAGGGCCTCGTCCCAGCCGGCCGGCACCAGCTCGCCGCTCACCTCGTCGCGCACGAGGGGCTCGGTCAGCCGCACACCGGCGGCGAGCACGGCGGGCGCGGTGCGCCCCTTGCCGCACAGGGCACCCCGGTTGACGGGGAAATCGGTGTGCTCCACGACCTCGGGCACCGCGCCATCGGTACCCGGTCGCAGTTTCATCCCGCACTGCAGCGCGCAGTACGGGCAATGGGTGGATGTCTCGGTGCGGGCCATACACCCAGCGTGCGAGCCGGGTATTACGGACACCGGTGCGTCCGGTTACGCCCCCGGTACGCGCACCTCAGCCCCGGCCGCCCCCGGCGGTGAGGTCGGCGGCGAGCGCCTCCGTCACTCCGGGCTCGCGCGGCCCCAGGAAGTGCGGATCCGGTTCGAACACGGCGTCCAGGGCGGCCTTGCCCGCCGCGAACACCTCCCGGGTCCCGCCGTAGTACCAGGTCGCATCGTGTACGGCGTCGACCCCCACCCCGTACGCGTCGATTCCGGCGGTCCGGCACAGGGCGATCGCCCGGCGGATGTGGAAGCCCTGGCTCACCAGGACCGCCCGGTCGACCCCGAAGATCTTCTTGGCCCGGACACAGGAGTCCCAGGTGTCGAACCCGGCGTAGTCGCTGACGATCTGCCCGTCCGGCACCCCGCGCCCGGTGAGGTACGTGCGCATGGCATCCGGCTCGTCGTACTCCACCCGGCTGTTGTCCCCGGTGACGAGCACGACCTTGACCTTGCCGCTCCGGTAGAGCTCGGCGGCGGCATCCAGCCTGTGCGCGAGGTACGGCGTCGGCCTGCCCTCCCACAGTCCGGCCCCGAACACCACGGCGACCTGCTGCGACGGGGCGTCGGCCGTGGTCCGCACCCGGGCGTCCGCCGCGGCGTGCAGCCAGGTCGCGGGCGCCAGGGCCACCACGCAGAAGGTCATCAGCCCCTGCACCAGCCGCCGCTGCCCGCGCCGTGAGCGCGGCAGCCGCGGCCGTGCCGCCGCGAGCCACGCCGGAGCCTTCGGCCGCCTCAGTGACCTCAGCCGCATGAATCCCCCTGTCCGGTACCGGTTCTCTCATGTAACGGGACGAACAGAAGGGGCAAAGGGTTCGCCGAACAGGCCGGCTGATGCGAAACGCCGGTCCTGACACCGGCCGCGGCCGGCCCGTGTGGACAGCGGAAAACCCCCGTCACCGGTGCGAAACGGCACGGCAACGTCCGCCCGGCACCATCGGTCCATGACGGAGACGGCACCGGAACACCCTCGTGAGCCCCTGCCCCTCGACAGCACGGCGCAACTCCTGACCCGCATCACCTCACAGCTCGGAACCCAGCTCAGCCTCGTCTCCCTGAACGGAACCCGCAGGCCCATGCACCGCACCCGGAACGACGCCCACCGCGGCAACGAGGGGCCCCCGGCCCCCACCCTGGTCGCCGTCGCGCACGGCAGCCGGAACCCACAGGCCCTGCACACCGTCCAGGAGCTCCTGCAACGGGTACGGGACCTGCGCCCCGGCCTCGACGTACGGCTCGGCCACATCGAACTGAACGAACCGCTGCTTCCGGCGACGCTGGACGCCATCCCGGCGGGCGACGCCGTACTCGTGCCGCTGCTGCTCGGCCGCGGTCACCACGTCAGGCACGACCTGCCACTGGCCGCATCGGCGGCGGGCCACCTGCGCACCCGGATCGCCGCACCCCTCGGGCCGCACCCGATGCTCGTCGAGACGCTCTACGAACGGCTCGTCGACGCCGGCTGGCAGGCCGAGGACGGCCGGAGCCGCAGCGCCGCCGTCGTGCTCGCAGCCGCCGGATCGCGCGATCCGGACTCCGCCGTCGACACCCGCCGCACCGCACGCATGCTCAGCGACCGTCTCGGCGGAGTGCCCGTCGTACCCGCGTACGCGTCGGCTGCCACACCCACCGTCCCCGTCGCCCTGCGCGCCCTCGCCGCACGAGGCCGGCACCGGGTCGCCGTCGCCTCGTACTTCACCGCACCCGGACGTTTCGCCACGGCGGCAGCCGCCGCAGCACCCTGGATCGCCTCCGCACCGCTCGGCGCACACCCGTCCATGGCACGGCTGCTGCTGCACCGGTACGACCGGGTGACGGCCGAAGGATCCCTGGCGGGCGAGCGACTGCTGGCGTCGGCCTGAGCCGTCCTGTCGGCCCGGCCGTTTACTGTCGAGGTCATGGACGGTACGCACGACATCCGGGACACACAGGAGTACACCGCCACGCCCTACGGCACGGCCGACACCGAGCGCTGGGACACCGAGCCCGACAAACGGCCCGGCCGCACCGCGTTCCAGCGCGACCGCGCCCGGGTACTGCACTCCGCCGCCCTGCGCAGGCTCGCCGGAAAGACCCAGGTGGTCACCCCCGGCACCCGGGGCCACGCCTGGGACGCCAGCCCCCGGACCCGGCTCACACACTCCCTCGAATGCGCCCAGGTCGGCCGCGAACTGGGCGCCGCGCTCGGCTGCGACCCCGATCTCGTCGAGACGGCCTGCCTCGCCCATGACATGGGCCACCCGCCCTTCGGCCACAACGGCGAACAGGCGCTCAACGACTTCGCCTCGGACTGCGGCGGCTTCGAGGGCAACGCCCAGTCGCTGCGCCTGCTGACCCGGCTGGAGCCCAAACGGTTCGTCCGCGACACCCGGAGCGGCGAGCTCGTCAGCGTCGGGCTCAACCTGAGCCGCGCCGCCCTGGACGCAGCCACCAAGTACCCCTGGCCGCGCGGCGGGCACCCGACCGATCCCGGCTCACCGAAGTTCGGGGTGTACGAGGACGACCTGCCGGTCTTCGAGTGGGTCCGCAAGGGCGCGCCGCAGGACCGCAAGTGCTTCGAGGCCCAGGTCATGGACTGGTCCGACGACGTCGCGTACTCCGTGCACGACTTCGAGGACGGACTCCACGCCGGGCACATCGACCCCAGCTGCCTCTTCGCCGAACCGGAGCGCAGGGACATCTGGGAGGTCGCCATCGGCCGTTACGTCCCCGCGGACACCGACCCGCAGGAGCTCGCCGACGCCCTCGACCGGCTCGTCGCCCAGGACTGGTGGCCGCACGGCTACGACGGGTCCGCCGTCGCCCAGGCCCGGCTCAAGGATGCGACGAGCCAGCTCATCGGGCGGTTCTGCCTCGCCGCCGAGTCCGCCACCCACGGCGCGTACGGACCGGGACGGCTCGGCAGGTACGGCGCCGAACTCGTCGTCCCGCCCGAGGTCCGCAACGAGTGCGCGGTGCTCAAGGCCGTCGCCGACCGTTACGTCATGCAGCGCGCCGAGCAGGAGGCCATCCGCGCCGACCAGCGGATCGTCATCGCGGAACTCGCCGCCGCGCTCACCGCCCGCGCCCCTGAGGGCCTCGAACCGCAGTTCCGTGCCCTGTACGGGGCGGCGCCCGACGACCGTGCCCGCAAGCGCGTCCTCGTCGACCAGATCGCCGCCCTCACGGACGCCTCGGCGCGCTCCTTGCACGGGACTCTCACCGGGGTTCGGCAGACTGGTCCACGACAGGGCACATGACACCTGGATGTGACCGATCGGGGTACACCCTCTTTCGCCATCACGCTGCGTGCGGGACGCTCGCAGCTGGCGGCGCCGCGCAGCACAGCACCGAGGAGGCATCAAGTGGTCGACGCAAACCGGACGTTCGTCATCGTCGGCGGAGGACTGGCAGGAGCCAAGGCGGCCGAGACACTCCGGGCGGAGGGCTTCACCGGCCGGGTGATCCTGATCGGCGATGAGCGCGACCATCCGTACGAACGGCCTCCCCTGTCCAAGGGGTATCTGGCCGGGAAGGAGGACCGGGACAGCGTCTTCGTCCACGAGACGGCCTGGTACGCCCGGGCGGACATCGAACTCCACCTGGGCCAGGTGGTCACGTCCATCGACCGGGACGGCCGCTCCGTACAGCTCGGTGACAACACCGTCGTCCACTACGACAAGCTGCTGCTCGCCACCGGCGCCGAACCGCGCCGCCTCGACATCCCGGGCACCGACCTGGTCGGCGTCCACCACCTGCGCCGCCTCGCCCACTCCGACCGGCTGCGCAACGTGCTCGCCGCCCTCGGCCGGGACAACGGCCATCTGGTCATCGCGGGGGGAGGCTGGATCGGTCTGGAGGTCGCTGCCGCAGCCCGGGGCTACGGCGCGGAGGTCACCGTCGTCGAACCCTCCGCGACCCCTCTCCACCACGTCATCGGCCCGGAGCTGGGCCAGATCTTCACCGATCTGCACACCGAGCACGGCGTCCGCTTCCACTTCGGCGCCCGCCTCACCGAGATCACCGGGCAGGACGGACTGGTCCTCGCAGCACGCACCGACGACGGTGAGGAGCACCCCGCCCACGACGTGCTCGCCGCGATCGGCGCGGCACCGCGCACCGCGCTCGCCGAGGCGGCCGGGCTGGACATGGCCGACCGGGCGCACGGCGGCGGCGTCGCCGTGGACGCCTCCCTGCGCACCTCGGACCCGCACATCTTCGCCGCCGGGGACATCGCCGCCGTGGACCACCCGCTGCTCGGCACCCGGCTGCGGGTGGAGCACTGGGCCAACGCGCTGAACAGCGGCCCGGCCGCCGCCCGCGCCATGCTCGGCCAGGAGGTGTCCTACGACCGGGTCCCGTACTTCTTCTCCGACCAGTACGACCTCGGGCTGGAGTACTCGGGCTGGGCACCGCCGGGCTCGTACGACCAGGTGGTCATCCGCGGGGACGCGGGGAAGCGGGAGTTCATCGCCTTCTGGCTCAAGGACCGCAGGGTGCTCGCCGGGATGAACGTCAATGTGTGGGATGTCACCGAAAGCATCCAGGACCTGATCCGGGCCGGGCAGCAGACCGACCCGGACGCCCTGGGCGACCCGTCGGTGCCGCTGGCGTCCCTGCTCTGACCCGTCGGACACCCGGGACGGCCGGCGGCCTGCGCACCGGCCCCGCCGCCGGCCGGTCCCGGATGTCCGACCCCACCCGTAGACTTCACTCGTGGCAGGCAGGATCAATGACGACGACGTGAAGGCGGTCCGGGACGCGGTCCCGATCGACGCCGTCGTCTCCGAGTACCTCCAACTGCGCAACGCGGGCGGCGGAAACCTCAAGGGGCTGTGCCCCTTCCACGACGAGAAGTCCCCCTCCTTCCAGGTGAGCCCGAGCAAGGGTCTCTTCCACTGCTTCGGCTGCCAGGAGGGCGGCGACACGATCGCCTTCGTGATGAAGATCGACCACCTCACCTTCTCCGAGACGGTCGAGCGCCTCGCCGCCAAGGCGGGCATCACCCTGCGGTACGAGGAGGGCGGCTACAACCCCTCCCACCAGCGCGGCGAACGCATCCGGCTGGTCGAGGCGCACAAGATCGCCGCCGATTTCTACCGCGAGCAGCTGGACGGCCCCGAGGCGGAGATCGGCCGCAAGTTCCTCGCCGGGCGGGGCTTCGACCAGGATGCCGCGGCGCACTTCGGCGTCGGATACAGCCCCGCCGGCTGGGACCACCTCACCCGCTATCTGCGCGGCAAGGGCTTCAGCGACAAGGAGCTCATCAGCTCCGGCCTCTCCCAGGACGGCCGCCGCGGCCCCATCGACCGCTTCCGCGGCCGGCTCATGTGGCCGATCAGCGACACCTCCGGAGAGATCGTCGGCTTCGGCGCCCGCAAGCTCCGCGACGACGACAACGGCCCGAAGTACCTCAACACCCCCGAGACCTCGATCTACAAGAAGTCCCAGGTTCTGTACGGCATCGACCTGGCCAAGAAGGACATCGCCAAGGTCAGCCGGGCCGTCGTCGTCGAGGGCTACACCGACGTCATGGCCTGCCACCTCGCCGGGATCACCACCGCCATCGCCACCTGCGGAACATCGTTCGGCAACGACCACATCAAGATCCTCCGACGGCTCCTGATGGACAACGGCAGCGCCCGCGTCATCTTCACCTTCGACGGGGACGCCGCCGGCCAGAAGGCGGCCCTCCGCGCCTTCGAGGACGACCAGAAGTTCGCCGCCGAGACCTACATCGCGATCGCCCCGGACAACATGGACCCGTGCGACCTGCGACTGGCCAAGGGCGACGACGCCGTCCGCGACCTGGTCGAACCCCGCACCCCTCTCTTCGAGTTCGCGCTGCGCCAGATCGTCGGGCGCTACGACCTGGAGACCCCGGCCGGCCGCGCGGCCGCGCTCGACGAGGCGGCTCCCGTCGTCGCCCGGATCAAGAACAGCTCGTCGCAGCACGAGGTCGCCGTCCAGCTGGCCGGTCTGCTCGGCATCCTCGACACCCAGTTCGTGGTCAAGCGCGTCGGCCAGATCGCCCGCTGGGCCCGTGACCGGGGCGGCGACCGCGGCCCCGCACAGGGCGGCGGCCCCTCCCGCGGCGGCCCCCCGCAGCAGGCCCAGGCCCCCTCGGCCCCCTCCGGCCCCGCGCTCAACCTCCGCAGCCCCGCCCACCGCACCGAGCGCGAACTGCTCAAGCTCGCCCTGCAGAAGCCCGCCCTGGTCTCCCCGGCCTTCGACGCCTACGGCATCGACGAGTTCACCGCGCCGCCCTACGCGGCGGTGCGCCAGTGCATCGCGGAGGCGGGCGGCGCCGAGCAGGGGCTGGCCGAGACCCGCGACTACCTGGTCAACGTCCTGGACGTGGCGCCCGACGACACCGTGCGCAACCTCGTCACCGAGCTCGCCGTCGAGGTGTTCCACGGCAAGTCCATCGACGAGACGTACGCGGGCATGCAGCTCGTCCAGGTCCGCCTGCGCGCGGTCGACCGCAGGATCGACGACGTCCAGGGCAGCCTCGCCCGCCTGGGAAGCAACGTGGCCCCCGACCATCTGGCCGCCGCGCAGAACGAGGTCTGGGTCCTCCAGCAGTACGCCCAGTCGCTGCGGAGCAACGGCGCCGACGCGCTCTGATCCGTACAGCTGCCGGCCCCGTCCGGTAATCACCCGGTCACGGACCGGACTCAGAAAGTCACCGCACGCCCCTCGTGGCAGCGATGTGTCGTACCCCACACTGGGTGCCGGTGCCTGAGTCATCGGAGCGCGGACGGTCCACCGAAGGCGCGGACCCCCATCCCCGCGATCCGGCAGCGATCACCTGGAGGTCGCCCCCGTGCAGACCCGGACCGTGACGACCACGACCGAGCATGTCCCGGCGATTCCCGCGCAGAACCGGGCCACGCGTCATCCCGAGGCGGCAGGTCCGCCCCAGGGTGCACCCGACCCGGTGATGGAGGAACCGGTGGAGGTTCCCGAACCCCCGGAGCCACGGAGCCGCACGGAAGCCGGCGGTCCGTCGTCCGATCTCTTCCGCCAGTACCTGCGGGAGATCGGACGGATTCCGCTGCTCACCGCCGCCGAGGAGGTGGAACTGGCGCGCCGCGTCGAAGCGGGACTGTTCGCCGAGGAACGCCTCGCCGGCACCCCTGACCCGGACACCCGGCTCGCGGTCGATCTGGACCGGCTCGTGGTGATGGGACGCATGGCGAAGCGGCGGCTCATCGAAGCCAACCTCCGCCTCGTCGTCTCCGTCGCCAAGCGCTACGTCGGCCGCGGACTGACCATGCTCGATCTGGTCCAGGAGGGAAACCTCGGGCTGATCAGGGCCGTCGAGAAGTTCGACTACGCCCGGGGCTACAAGTTCTCCACGTACGCGACCTGGTGGATCCGCCAGGCGATGTCCCGCGCCCTCGCCGACCAGGCCCGGACCATAAGGGTCCCGGTGCATGTCGTCGAGCTGATCAACCGGGTCGTGCGCGTCCAGCGCAGGCTGCTCCAGGAGCGCGGCTACGAGCCGACCGCCGAAGAGGTGGCCGTCCAGCTCGACCTGACGCCCGAACGGGTCGGCGAAGTCCTGCGTCTCGCCCAGGAGCCGGTCTCGCTCCACGCCCCCGTCGGCGAGGAGGACGACGTCGCCTTCGGTGACCTCATCGAGGACGGCGACGCCACGTCGCCCGTCGAGTCCGCCGCGTTCCTCCTGCTGCGCGAACACCTGGAGGCGGTGCTCTCCACCCTCGGCGAGCGGGAGAGGAAGGTGGTCCAGCTCCGCTACGGGCTGGACGACGGCCGGCCCCGCACGCTGGAGGAAATAGGACGGATCTTCGGTGTGACACGCGAACGCATCCGGCAGATCGAGTCCAAGACCCTGAACAAGCTGCGGGACCACGCCTTCGCCGACCAGCTCCGCGGCTACCTGGACTGACCGGCCGGCCCGGCGGCAGATGCCGACGGGCCGCCCGGCTGGCAGCCGGACGGCCCGTCAGCACGCCTCTGCTAGTCGACCTCGGCCAGCGCCTGCGCGAACTGCGCCGCGTACAGCCGGGCATAGGCGCCCTTGGCCGCCAGCAGCTCGTCGTGCGTGCCCTGTTCGACGATCGAGCCGTTCTCCATCACCAGGATCACGTCGGCATCCCGGATCGTCGAGAGCCGGTGCGCGATGACGAAGCTCGTCCGGCCGTGCGCGAGACGGGCCATCGCCTTCTGGATCAGCACCTCGGTACGCGTGTCCACCGAGCTGGTGGCCTCGTCCAGCACCAGGATCACCGGGTCCGACAGGAACGCCCGCGCAATGGTGATCAGCTGCTTCTCGCCCGCGCTGACCCCGGAGCCCTCGTCGTCGATCACCGTGTCGTAGCCGTCCGGCAGGGTACGGACGAAGCGGTCGGCGTGGGCCGCCCGCGCCGCCTCCTCGATCTCCTCCCGGGTGACCTCGCGCGAAGCGCCGTACGCGATGTTCTCCGCGATCGTGCCGCCGAACAGCCAGGTGTCCTGGAGCACCATCCCTATGCCCGACCGCAGGTCGTCGCGCGACATCCTCGCCACATCGACGCCGTCGAGCGTGATCCGGCCGCCCGTCACGTCGTAGAACCGCATCAGCAGATTGACCAGCGTCGTCTTGCCGGCGCCGGTCGGACCGACGATCGCGACGGTGTGGCCGGGCTCCACACTCAGCGAGAGATCCTCGATGAGCGGCTTCTCCGGGTCGTACCTGAAGGACACGTTCTCCAGCGAGACGTTGCCGCGCAGCTCCCCGGGCCGCTCGGCCTCCTCCGGGTCGGGATCCTGCTCCTCGGCGTCCAGCAGCTCGAATATCCGCTCGGCGGAGGCGACACCCGACTGCACCAGGTTCGCCATGGAGGCGACCTGGGTCAGCGGCATCGAGAACTGGCGCGAGTACTGGATGAACGCCTGCACGTCACCGATCGACAGGGCACCCGACGCCACCCGCAGCCCGCCGACGACGGCGACGAGCACGTAGTTCAGGTTCGAGACGAACATCATCAGCGGCTGCATGATCCCGCTGTTGAACTGCGCCCTGAAGCCCGCCTCGTACAGGGCGTCGTTCTGCTCGGCGAAGTCCTTCGCGGACTCGTTCTGCCGTCCGAAGACCTTCACCAGGGTGTGCCCGGTGTACATCTCCTCGATGTGGGCGTTGAGCTTGCCCGTCACCTTCCACTGCGCCACGAACTGCGGCTGCGAGCGCTTACCGACCCGGGCCGCGACGAACACCGACAGCGGGATCGTCACGAGCGCCACCAGGGCGAGCAGCGGCGAGATCCAGAACATCATGATCAGTACGCCCACGATGGTCAGCAGGGAGTTGATGAGCTGGCCCATCGTCTGCTGCATCGTCTGCGAGATGTTGTCGATGTCGTTGGTCGCCCGGCTCAGCACCTCGCCGCGCTTCTGCCGGTCGAAGTAGGACAGCGGCAGCCGTGCCAGCTTCGTCTGGAGGTCCTCGCGGAGCTGGAAGACGACCCGGTTGATCACCCGGATCGACAGCCGGGTCGACACGAGCATCAGCAGACCCGCGCCGACGTAGATCACCAGGGCCGCCAGCAGGACGTTGCCCACCGCGCTGAAGTCGATGCCCTCACCGGGGGTGAAGTCCACCCCGGACAGCATGTCGGCGAGCCCGCCGCTGCCCCGCTCCCGCAAGCCGTCGATGGCCTGCTCCTTCGTCGTGCCCTCCGGCATCTGCCGGCCGACGACACCCGCGAAGATGAGGTCCGTGGCCCCACCGAGGATCTTCGGCCCGACCACCGAGAGCGCCACGCTCAGCGTTCCGGCGCCCAGCATCAGGTACAGCGAGGACTTCTCCCTGCTGAACCTCTTCACCAGCCGCTTCCCGGACCCCTTGAAGTCCATGGACCGCTCGGTAGGCCCTCCGGCCATCATCCGTCCGCCCGGCCCTGCCATCAGGCGGCCTCCGCTTCCGTCAGCTGGGAGAGCACGATCTCCCGATAGGTTTCATTGCCGTCCATCAGCTCGTGATGGCTGCCCGTCCCGACGACCCGGCCCTCGTCCAGGACCAGGATCCGGTCGGCGTCACGGATGGTGGACACCCGCTGCGCCACGATCACGACGGTCGCTCCCGCCGTCTCCTGGGACAGCGCCCGGCGCAGCGCGGCGTCCGTCGCGTAGTCCAGCGCCGAGAAGGAGTCGTCGAAGAGGTATATCTCCGGCTGCTGCACCAGCGTCCTGGCGATCGCGAGGCGCTGCCGCTGACCACCGGAGACATTGGTGCCGCCCTGCGAGATCGGCGCGTCCAGACCGTGTTCCAGCTGTTCCACGAACTCCTTGGCCTGGGCCACCTCCAGCGCGTGCCACAGCTCCTCGTCGGTCGCGTCGGGGTTTCCGTACCGCAGGTTCGTCGCGACCGTGCCCGAGAAGAGGTACGGCTTCTGCGGGACGAGGCTCACGGTCTTGGCAAGCAGGACCGGATCCAGCGTCCGCACGTCCGTGCCGTCGACCAGCACGGCGCCGTCCGTCACGTCGAACAGCCGCGGTACGAGCCCGAGGAGCGTCGACTTCCCGCTGCCCGTCGACCCGATGATCGCGGTCGTCTCGCCGGGCCTCGCCACGAGGTCGACCGAGCGCAGGACGGGCTCCTCGGCCCCGGGGTAGCGGAACTCCGCGCCCCGCACCTCCAGATGGCCGTGCTTGCGCAGCTCCGTGACCGGGGCCGTCGGCGGCACCACGCTCGAGTCGGTCTCCAGGACCTCCTGGATGCGCTCGGCACAGACCTCGGCACGCGGCACCATCATGAACATGAACGTGGCCATCATCACGGACATGACGATCTGCATCAGATACGCGAGGAACGCGGTCAGCGCACCGATCTGCATGCCGCCGCTGTCGATGCGGTGCGCACCGAACCAGACCACGGCGATGGACGACAGATTCACCACCGTCATGACGACCGGGAACATCAGGGCCATCAGCCGGCCCGTGGACACGGCCACATCCGTCAGCTCGGTGTTGGCGCCGCGGAAGCGCCGCTCCTCGTAGCCGTCCCGGACGAAGGCGCGGATCACACGGTTACCGGTGATCTGCTCGCGCAGCACCCGGTTCACCGTGTCCAGCCGCTCCTGCATCGTGCGGAACAGCGGCCGCATCTTCTTCACGATGAGGCTCACCGAGACACCGAGGACCGGGACCACGGCCAGCAGCACGGCCGACAGCGGGACGTCCTGCCCGAGCGCCATGATGACGCCGCCCACGCACATGATGGGCGCCGAGACCATCAGCGTGAACGCCATCAGGACGAGCATCTGGACCTGCTGCACGTCGTTGGTCGTGCGGGTGATCAGCGAAGGAGCACCGAAGCGCCCGAACTCGCGTGCGGAGAACGACTGCACCCGGTCGAAGACGGAGGCCCGCACGTCCCGCCCGAGCGCGGACGCGGTCCGAGCCCCGTAGTAGACGGCGCCGATGTTGCAGAGGACCTGGGCGATGCTGACGGCGATCATCACGCCGCCGAACTCCAGGATGTAGCCCGTGTCTCCCGCGACGACACCGTTGTCAATGATGTCCGCGTTGAGGCTGGGCAGATAGAGAGTGGCGCAGGTCTGCAGGAGCTGGAGCAGCACCAGCAGCACGATGGGGGTTCTGTACGGGCGCAGGTAGGCCCGCAGGAGTTTTATGAGCACGCGTGTCTCTCGGAGTCGGCGGACGGCAAAGGCCGCTCCATCCTGCGGTACGCCGACCCACAACTTCCAACACTTTTGCTCAAGCCCAGGTCAAATCAGGCCGGCTCCCGCACGCCTCAGACGGCGCCGCCGAACGCCCCCGGATGCACCTGGTCCCGGGTCGCCCGGTACTGCTGGCGCACGGCCCGGCCGACCGCCAGCTCCTCGCCCGGCTCCAGCACCTGCGCCGCCGCACCCTGCCAGGCCGGGGGAGTACGCGGGTCGAGGGACCCCCGGGAGACCCCGAGCGCCCACGCCGCCTGCCGGGCGGCACCCAGCGCCGCGTACTGGGCGGGCTGCGGCACGACGACCTGCGTACCGAACACCGCGGGGGCCAGCGCCTGCACGGCCGGCAGCTCCGCCGCCGCACCCAGCAGGAACACGCGCCGCACCTCCACGCCCCGGCCTCGCAGCACATCCAGCGCGTCGGCCAGGGAGCACAGCATTCCCTCGAAGGACGCCCGCGCCAGATGCTCCGGCTTCATCGACTCGCGCCGCAGCCCGCTCAGCGTTCCCGCGGTGTGCGGCAGCTGCGGGGTGCGCTCGCCCTCCAGGTACGGGAGCAGCACGAGCCCCGAGGAACCCGGTGTCGACTTCAGGGCCAGCGCGGACAGCTCGTCCAGATCGGCCAGGCCCAGCATCTCGGCCGTGCCGCGCAGCGCACGTACCGCGTTCGACGTGTGGACCACCGGCAGGTGCATGCCGGTCGCGTCGGCGAAGGAGGTGATCATTCCGCTCGGATCGGCCAGCGCCTCGTGGTGCACGGCCATCACCGAACCCGAGGCGCCCAGCGACACCACGGCGTCACCGGCGGCGACCCCGAGCCCGAACGCCGCGCCCATCGTCTCGCCGGTGCCCGCCGAGATCAGCAGCCCCTCGGGTGTCGTACCCGCGGCGTCCGACGGACCGAGCACCTCGGGCAGTGCGGCCTGGTGGCCGAGGGCCAGTTCCACGAGATCGGGACGGTAGGAGCCGGAGCCCGCCGACCAGTAGCCCGTGCCGGACGCGGCACCGCGGTCGGTGGTCCGGCGGTTGGGCCGGCCGAGCAGCTGCCACACCAGCCAGTCGTGCGGCTGCACCACGGCGGCGACGCGCTGCGCGTTCTCCGGCTCGGTCCGGGCCAGCCAGCGCAGCTTCGCCACGGGCTGCGCGGCCTGCGGGACGGACCCGACGGCCTCGGCCCAGGCCTGCCGGCCGCCCAGTCCGTCGATCAGATCGGCCGCGGCGACCTGCGCCCGCCGGTCGTTCCCGAGCAGCGCCGGACGTACGAGATTGCCCTGGCGGTCCAGCGGCACCAGACCGTGCTGCTGCGCGCACACGCCGATGGCCTGCACGCCTTCGAGCAGACCGCCGGAAGCCGCCTCACCGAGTGAGAGCAGCCATGCCTGCGGATCCACCTCGGAGGCCTTGGCCTCGATGGGGTGCGCGGCGTACCCCTGCCGCAGCACCGCACCCGAGTCCGCGTCGCAGACGACGATGTGAGTGAAGGCGGATGAACTGTCCAAGCCGGCGACTATGCCCATACACAGATTCTGCCGCACCGGCGGAGCTTTGCCGTACCGGGCGCCACTCGGCACCCGGTAACGGGCCGGGTCAGGTGTTCGTCGTGCCCCAGTCGTCGCTGCCGCTGTGACCGTTGTGGCCACTGCGCTCCCGCAGCGAACGCACCCGGTCGGAGACGGAGACCGGCACCTTGTCCCCCACCTTCTCGCTCACCGAGTGGTAGGCCTTGCCCGCGAACTCCCGGCCACCGGTCGCGGCGGACTCCGCCGCGTTGCGCACGGCGGGATTCTCGGCGAACCGCTGCGCGGACTTCTTCAGCTGCTCGTAGCGCTCGCGGCCGGCTCGCGTGCCGAGCACGTAACCGAGGGCCACTCCGGCGATGAACGTGAGCCGGTACCGCATGGCTGCCACCCTTCCTTCGCTCTGTGGGACGTGTGCTGGCCGCCTACCCGCGCGCACCCGAGATCACCCCGGGCCATACCGATTGGCGGAGCACCCCCCTGCTTGCGCTAATGTATGTGTCGCAGCGAACGCGCGCCGCTCGGCAGCCGCCAGGTAGGTACGATTCGATGCAACGCAGCAATCCCCTGTAGCTCAATTGGCAGAGCAGCCGGCTGTTAACCGGCAGGTTACTGGTTCGAGTCCAGTCGGGGGAGCGCGATCCCCTGTAGCTCAATTGGCAGAGCATTCGGCTGTTAACCGGAGGGTTACTGGTTCGAGTCCAGTCGGGGGAGCGGTAAGGAAGAGGACCCCTCGGGGTCCTCTTTCGTATGCCCGCCGAAGCCCTCCCGACGACTCTTTCGGGGCGATTTCGCACCGGCCGGAACCGGGCAGCACGCAGCGCGGTCTTCATGGTCATGCGAAGCCGACCATCCGCAGCAGGAGATCGTATGACCGGCTATGCTGCGGCAGACGGTGCGCACACATGTACGCGCCACGCCGAAACGGGGCGGTAGCTCAGCCGGTTAGAGCAGCGGACTCATAATCCGTCGGCCGTGGGTTCGAGTCCCACCCGCCCCACCCAGCATCCCCAGGCAGAAACGTTCTGACCTGGGGAAACGCGTTTTTCTGGGGCGTTTTCCGTGCAGCGGACGCTGCCCGGAGATGCGGCGAACGTGAGGCCTCGCACTTCAAGGCGAGCCTTGTGCGGCCTTGACCTGGGGTTTTGTGCGACACCGCGCAGTACAAGCTCACCCTGCGGGCGCAGCACCGCGCCGCTGGAGCCATCGACCTCCTGGTGTGTGCGACAGCGGTCCATCACGGTCACACGGTGCTCCACGTGGACAACGACTTTGCCACAGTGGCGGCGGTCCTCAAGGAAGTGCAGCAACGGGACGCACGCGCCTGACTCTTCGCCGGCATCGAACGCGAACCGGTTCACGCGGATAGCCACATAACTGGGCGATTCCCACGCCGGGCTCACCCGGATACGGCATCCCGACGCACGGCCGACAGGCCGCCTCGTGCGGCCGGTCCGTCGACTTCGGTCCGCCGCCGGGCAAGACCCGCAGGAGATCCCCATCGGGACCTCACCGAGGCGGATCTCGATGCCCTGCATGTGGCGCCGCCTCGAGTCGCCCTTGCAGGGCGTGCCCTCGGCAGCGCCGCGCGTGCTCGTTGAACGGGAGCCGGACGCCGGCCACAACGTCAGGGAGCGGTCCCCCGGCAGCGGCCCCCCACACCAAGGCGCTTTCGTGGAGCCCAGGCGTAGCCGTGGCCGTCAACGGACCGGTGCCTCGCGTGAGCCCCTCCGCGAGAGCGTTCAGGAATTCAGCGAATGACGAGCAAGCCGCCCAGTTCGACGGCAAGGCCGTCCCACGGCGCGACCGCGTAGTCGGCGACGGCAAAGGGCACCGGGTCGCCCCAGAGCTCATCGGCGCTTTCGCTGGTGCCGCGAACGGTCACGATCGCCTCCAGCGGCAGCAGATGACGCTGGGCGAGAAACAGGGCAGGGTCGGGACGGGAGTCGGTGCGCCTGTGAGGGCAAGCTGCTCATCAACGTGAACGGGCCCGGACCCGTTCACCGCCGTGAGCGGGAAGAGTCCGGGCTCGAGGTGTTCTCAGGCGGCATCAGCCCGGCTGCATGACGGTCATGGCGCGGTGATCAGTCGGCGGATTCCCAGAAGAAGGAGGAGCAGGTGTCCCTCAGGACGCTGCGACTGCCGTAGTCGCCCAGGCAGACCCGGTAGGTGATCCATCCGTCCTCGGGGATGTCCATGTCGATGTCGAGCCTGGTGTACTTGCTGTAGTGGTTCCAGTCGCGTATGTAGTCGCTGCCGCCTACATCGGAGCGCTCGTACTCCACCACCACGGAGTGCCCGTCACCAACGTTGTCCCAGACCAGCAGGTGGTCGCCGTCATGGACGAACGACGCCGAGCCGGCACAGCTGTTGCTCCAGGTGCACTTGTCGCCGGTGTGCGGCCCGGACGTGTGCGTCACGGTGTACCCGGCCGCGGAGGCGGTGCCGGCCAGGGGGAGTACGGCCAGAACGGCCGCACAGGCGGCGCTGGAAAGCGCCATGCGCTTCTTCATTGCGGTGATCCTTACGTTGATTGCGCTCACCGGTGGCTGGTCCGTGGTGGGCGGGGTGGTGAGGGTGTGGCGGCCGTAGCAGCCCAGCAGCAGGGCCTGGGGCATCGCAGGGAACCCAATGAGCGCTGCGGTGGAGTCCCTGCGGCGGACCTTCGATCAGCCGTACAGGCCTGGCCGGTACCGGCCCGTCAGACTCTTGACCGTGACACCTTCGACGCCAGGGGCATCAGTCCAGACAGTGCCACCAGATTTCGACACTCATCGGCCGACGGACGTCAGGACATGAAATCGGTCAGCGTGCGACTGTCCACGAGCCCCTTCTCCGTATGCGAGCGGTGTGAGCACGTCATCTCCCTGCGCGCCTGCGCTGAGTACCGATGGGCGTCCTCGGAGAGGACGTGACCCACGATGCGGCGCGGGATACGGGCGAACAACCCCCGACTGAACATGGTCTGATAACCCCGGAGTTATCGGTGGAGGCTGGGGGCACGTGATGGAACTACGAGACATCGAGATCTTCCTGACTCTGGCCGAGGAACTGCACTTCGGCCGGACCGCAGACCGGCTGCACGTGTCACAGGCGCGAGTGAGCCAGTCGATCGCCAAGCAGGAGCGACGGATCGGCGCGCGCCTCTTCGCCCGGAGCAGCCGCAAGGTCGAGCTCACCGCCATCGGAGCTCAGCTGCGGCAAGACCTCGGTGCGGGTTATCAGCAGATACTCGACGGCACCCGCGCGGCCACCGCTGCTGCCCGGGGCACCACGAGCACGCTGACCATCGGTCTGCACGGGCCCCAGGTGCACTACTACCCGCACGTCATCGGCCTCTTCCAGGCCCGGCACCCCGAGGTCCGGCTCCGCGTCCAGGAGATCAACTTCTCGGACCCCTTCGGCCCCCTCCGGAACGGCTCGGTCCAGGTGGCGACCTCCTGGCTGCCGGTCCGTGAGCCGGATCTCACCGTTGGTCCAGTGATCGCGACCAAGCGCCTGGTCCTCATGGTGGCCGCCGATCATCCTCTTACCGCCCGCAGCAAGGTCAGCATGGAGGACCTGGCGGACTGGCCCCTGCCGTACTCCGCAGCACCCATCCCCGAGTACTGGCAGCAGACGCTCGTGCCCACCCACACCCCCGGCGGCCGGCCGATCCGGCGCGGGCCCAAGGTCTCCACGATCCAGGAAGTCGCCGCCGTCGTCGCGGCAGGTGAGGCGATCTGCCTCGTCCACGGCGACGCCGCCGACTGCTACCAGTGGCCCGGTCTCCGGTACCTGCATCCGTACGACGCCCCGATGGGAACCTGGGTCCTCATCTGGCCCACGGCCGGGGAGACGGACCTTGTCCGGGCGCTCGCGCAAGCGGTGCAGGACTCAGGGCTGAGCGGAAGGTGACGAGACGCCGGCGCCGGGCGATGCGACATCGGCCCCTTCGTGCGGGGCTTGTGGCTGCCGGCTCGAGTCTCTGACGGGTGTCGGAGTGACCGCCCTGGCCCCTCGAAGCCTTCGCCCCGCCCCGGAACCTGCACTTCCGCACTTGGGACCTGCGCACGCTCAAGGACGACTCTCCGGACCGGCGGGCAGGTGACCGGCTCTGTCCGTTCGCCCGAGGGTGAACCGTTCCGAAAGAACCCGCTGTCGACGCCCGGCCACTGACAACTGGCTGTTGACGGCAAGCTGTTGATGGCTGACGGGACTCAGTCGCCGCCGCAACCCGACCCGCAACTGGACCCGCAACTGGAGCCGCAGCCGCCCCCGTTGTGCCGGTTGCCGGAGTCGTTCCCGCGCCCCCGGGTCGACGAGCCGCGCGGTGGTGGGTTCCTGCGGCGCTCCTCCGCCTCGCGCTCCGCCTCCCGGTGGCGCTCCGCTCTCTCCCGGCCCTCGCGGAGCCGCTCACGCTGCCGGGCAGGGCCGTCCGCCGGTTCCCACGGGCCCAGCCCGTGGCGGCGGTCCGGGCGGAGCGGGGCAGTGGTCACGGTCGCGTACATCCGCCCCATCTCCTGGTGGCGGTGGTACTCGGCGCAGGCGTATTCGAGGACGACTTCGTCGCCCTCCGCGGGGGTGCCGTACAGGACCGCTTCGAAGGGCTCGTGCTTCGGGTCGATGTCGTGGTGCCCGTTCCCCACCCCGTACGCCGAGCTGCTGCCGAGGAGCCGCGTCCTGGCGCGGGTGTCGCTCATGCGGGGAACGTACGCGATCAGGGGGGCTGCCGAGCGGGTGAGGGCGTCCGCGCACACCCAGTGGCGTCCGTCCGCCCCGGCGCGCACGCCCACGATCAGGGCGGGCTGGGGCTCCCCGGACAGCCGCCAGGCCGCCCGGTGGGCGAGCTGGCCCCGGCCGTAGAAGGTCGAACCGGCTATGAGGAGCACCAGTCCGATGCCCTGCTGCCCGACGGCGTCGTAGGCGACGCCGGACATGGTCGGTTCCCCGAACAGGCCGTCGGTGAGGATGGCCGCGGCGACCAGACAGAGCGCCAGCCCGAGGTAGACCTGCTGGTGGCCGCGGTGGCCGTCCGATTCCGGGGTGCCTTCGGGCAGCGGGAAGCGGCGCTCTCCCGCAGCGGCGAGGGCCAGGGACCGCTGTCGGCGTCGGGCCCGCAGCCGCAGGCAGCTTCCCCCGAACGCGAGGGCGCAGGCGGCGAGGACGACCAGCCACCCGGCCGTCGCCGGATGGTCCACGTCGCCGGGCCGGGCCAGAGTCAGAACCGCTTCCACAGCGACGAACACGGCCGCCGGTACGGCCGCGAACGGAACGTACCGATACCAGAGCGGCAGGGCGGTCAGCAGGATCAGACCCGGATACCTCAGCCAGTCCGTCCCATCCCCGGGCCCGCTGTGCCAGGCCGCGGACGCGGACGAGAGCCCGAACAGCAGGACGTACGCCGCCGCCACCAGGACGGCCAGTGCCCAGCCGCCCACGGCCGGGGCGAGAACGGCCGGGACCGCCGCCCTCCGCCACCGTTCGGCGTCGGCCACGGGCCAGGTGGCGACGCCGCCTCGGGACATGGACCGGGAGGCGACACCGTCCCCGGTCACGGACCAGGCGTCGACACCGTCCTCGGGCAGAGTCCCGGTCGGCAGACGCTTGATGTGATACGCCGTCACCGAACCACCGCCGCGCGCCCACCGTAGGCCCATCCCTGACGCCCCCTCAGCTCGCTCCCCCATGCATGCCCGGCCAGTCTGCCCGCGACGGTCCTCCGCCCCACCGCGATGAGCGCTTTCCGGCCAAGCATCGACGAAGGCCGTGGACGTGAGTCTGCTGCCTGATGGCCAAAGCGGCTTGAAGTCGCCCGAGCCGGGCTCGCCCCTCCCCTCGAGGCCCGGCAGCCCGAGGGGAGGCCCGGCCGGTAGCCGGAGTCAGCGGTCAGCCGGTCCTTGCAAGGTCACCGACAGGCCGCCGACCGCTCGACCGCCTTGGTGTAGTCGGTGATCAGACTCTTCATGGCCGCCTGGTCGTCGATGTCGGAGCCGAGGACCTGGACCACCGCGTAGAGGTCCTGATCCGGGTGCTCCGAAGACGTGCAGGAAGCAGTCTTGCCGACGCCGGCTTTCCCGGCGTAGAGGAAGCGGCCGTCGTCCGACACCGTCCCGTCGTCCGTGTCGGCGTATCCCTGCGCGACCGTCGTCGCGCTCTCCCGTGCCCCCCACCATGTCTGAGTGAGGCGCAGGGCCGCTTTGTCGTCCACGGACACGTCGCAGCGGGCCGTCCCGCCGTTCGGCTTCGAGGGTGCCGACGAGACGGAATCCCCGCCGGGCAGCAAGGCCTTCACCAGCGAGGGGTCGACGGCGACCCCGCACAGTGACGCGGGCACGGTGTACGTCTTCTCGGCCGAGTCGTCGCTGTCGCCGGAGCACGCCGACAGGCTTGAGGCGAGGATGACGGTGGCCGACAGGGAGACGGCCGTGCCGATGAACCGGTGACGCCGGAGAGATCCGCGGACAGACAACGCGAGAAGCCTTTCGGAGGTCGGACGGGGACGACGCGGCGGGCGCCGTCCCCGGACATGCGATCAGATGTCCGTCTTCAAGTGAGGGGACATGAAGTCGGTGTTCGTACCCGCGGCCCGGTACCCCTCCTGGGCGGCCGCGCGTGCCTTCTCGTCGATGCTCTCGTCCATCAGGTCGTCGCGGTGGTGCGCCTTCGCCGCGTTCTCCACGGCCTTCTCGGTGTACCCCGCGTTCTGGTCGAGGCCGCTCTCCCACTTCTCGCCCATGACGCCGCCCGCGTCGTCCTTGGCGTGCCCCTCGGCGTCCTTGAAGAGGGCTTCGAGGACCATGCTGCTCGCCGTTTCCGCCACGCCGCCGGCCACCGCGCCCCCGATCGGGCTGGCGATGAACGACGTGCCGACGCCGATGCCCGTGCCGATGCCTCCGGAGATGGCGTTCTTCCACTGCCCCACGGACTGGTCGAACTTCTTGTCGGACTCCTCGGCGGGGCCGGCGACCGCCTCCTGGCGGCCGATGGCCAGCGTGCCGGACACCTCGCCCGATCCGTGCGCGACCTGCTCGATGGCGAACTGCGTGTCGTTCGAGTAGCGGGCGTCGGCCGGCAGGTCCGGGTTCATGTGGTAGTCCATGAGATTGGCCATGTACGCCTTGTTGGCCACCTCCACGGCCGCGTACCCCTCGGGATTCTGTCCGACGGTCACCAACAGGGCGTTCACGTCGCGGTGGTTGAGCGTGGCGGAACTACCGGCGACGGGGAACAGCTTGTTCGTGTCCTCGTCCTGGTCGTCGGTCATCGCCCGGTTGATGTCCGGCAGGTACTCCGAGGTGATCTGCCCGATGCTGTCGGACATGTAACTGTGCTTCGTGAGCCGCTCGTTGTCGTCAGAGACGGAGGACACGATGGACTCGAACAGCTTGGTCTGCTCGTCGTTGTGGGCCGGAGTGTCCGCGGTCGGCAGCTCGCCCGCCGGGTGCCCGGTCGTCGCGGCCTCCAGGGCGAGGGCCAGGTTGTTGCGGCCGGTGTTGTCGTCGTCGCCCTTGAGGTTGCTCTCCTGCGGCCACTCCCGCTCTTCGAACAGGTACTCGAAGTTGGAGAGCGGAACCTTCCCCTTCTTGCCGTTGTCGTCCGTGTCGCGCTCGAAGGGGGAGTCCTCCTTGGAGACGTACCCCTCGTTGAAGAAGTCGGTGGCCGCGTCCGGGCTGTTGGAGAGCCCCTTGAGGTAACCGGTCAGCGGGTCGTCGCCGCTGTCGTCACCGATCCGGTTGAGCCACGGGTCCATGCCCATGTGCTGCCACGCCATGTTGGCGTGCTCGCCGTTGCCGGTGAGCCTGCGTTCCGTCTCCATGAGCTTGGTGCCGTAGCTCTTGAGGAACTGGTCGTCGTAGTCGCCGGTCCGCATCAGGTTGCTCATGACCTGGAAGCCCATGGGGCCGCCGCCGTCCCGGCCGATGGGCTGGTCGCCGAGCTTGACCATGTTCCCCTTCCAGCTCGTCATGTCGGCGGAGTCGCTCTGTGTGGCGGTGGCGAGCGTCAGACCGAGATTGCGCTGGAGGTCGTCGAGCTTGTCGAGCCGTTCGCGGCCGACGTTCGGGTTCACGGCGGGGTCGTTGATGCCCTGCCAGAACTCGAGGGTCTTCTTGGGGCCGAGCTGCGTGGCGAACCGCTCGGCGAACAGCGGGTCGTCCTTGTACTTGGTCAGACCGTCGTTGATCTTGTCGAACTCGGCGGGTGTGAGGTCCTTGGGGTTCTTCGCCGCGATCTTGGCGAGGTCCTCCGCCGCCTGGACGGCCTCCGCCGCGGAGTCGCGATCTTTGTAGTTGGCGTCCGAGAAGCCCATCTTGGCCTGGTCGGCTATCGCCGTCAGTACCTTGCTCGCCGAATCGTCGCTCTCCGAGGCCTTCTTGAGGATCCCCTGCACCTCGTCGCGCAGCGCGGTGACATCGCTCTCGCTGTGCTCCGGCACGGACGTGCCCTTCGCGGCCCGGTCCGGGTGGATGTTCATGGTGACGGTGAAACCGCCCCCGCCGGTGCTGGTGACGGTCAGATTCTTCTTGTTCCCGCGGCTGATGGCGGCCTCGAGATCCTTCTTGTACTGCCGCAGCTCGTCCCGGGTGTCGCTGAGGATCTTGTGAATGGTGTTGGCCTGCGTGTGGGCATCGGCGAACTCGCCGGCGGTCTTGCCGACGAACTCCTTGGTGACCTGAGCGTTCAAGCCGGCCCAGTTCGCCGAGTTGGCGGCCTTGTGCAGCCCGTCCTCGGCCTGCTTCTTCAGATCCACGAGGTGCCGTACGAGCAGGCCCCAGTCGGATACAGCTCCGTCGAGCGTCGTGAAGTTCGCGAAGCGCAGCGCGTCGAGATCCATGAGGTGTCGTTTCTCCTGTACGTCTGTGGTCGCGCCGCTACTTCTTGGGCTCGTACGCCGGGTTCTTCTTGCCCGCCTCGCCGACCCGCTCGTCGAATCCGGCATCCAGGGCCTCGATGCTGCTCACCTGCCGCTGGATGTAGTGCTCGTCACCGGCGTGCACCTTCTTGGTGACCTGCATGTGGTTGGAGATGTGGGCGCACGCGTCCATGAGCGACTTCAGCTGCTCGTCCCACCGGTTCGACACGTGCTTCAGCCCGCCGCCCAGCGCGAAGCCCTGACCGCTCAGGTCACCGGCGGCCTTGTCACTGCTGGGAATGGCCACCCGGGCCTTGTTCCAGAGGTCGTCGTACAGTTCGTGCGCCTGGCTGCCGATCTTCGCCAGATCGCTGTGGTCCACCTTGAGGTCGCCCGTCTGTGCGGGCAGAGCCGCGGAGCCGCCGCCCCCGGGGTCGAGCTGGTTCAATCGCATCCCGGTCGACTGCCGCTCGGCAGCGTCCGCCTTCAGCTGCTCCCACTCGTCCCATGCCATGGACAACCCGTCCCCCGCGTACCTGTCCCGTCCCGTCGCGCCCGGTGGGCGCCTCGGCTTCAGGTCAAACTAGCAACTCGCCAAGATGTTCACGTGGGGCGGAGTCGGATCCTTGAACAGTGGTTGTGCGCATCTCGTGGAGGCTCCGGGAGCGACGCGGCTCGAATGTCTTCATTCGTCCGGACGGGTCCGGTCTGTTCGCCGGCGACCTGCAGCAGGGTGGTGAGCCGATCGACAGCGCATCCGAGCGTGCGGTGTGTGCGCAGTCGGACGGCAGCGGTCGAGACGCAGGTCGTCGCCGTCACCGAGGGTGACAATTCGCTCTCTCGGCGCGGTCGGCGCGAGTCGGGCAGGCGTTCCTCAGGCGTCGGAGAAGGGTGCTCTCTGCGCCGGCCGGGATGAGTCGTGGACCCGCATGGGGACCAGCCGATCGGTTCTCCCGCTCCGTCAGTGCCGCGGTTCGTCCGCGGCACGGGGGTTCCCCTGGTCGCGGATCCGCGTGAGCTGCCCGGCCGCGCTGTTCAGCAGCGTCTCGAGGACCACGGGGTAGGCGCTCTGCGTCATCCGCCCGGCCAGGAGCCGCGCGGTGGCGGCGATGTGCGGGTGGGTGTCGGCCGACAGCTCGGCGTAGGTGGAATCCCACATCTCCTCGTCCGCCGCGCGGGCCTCGTCCGTCAGCGCCAGTGACCCGGCGTCCAGAGCGGCGAACGCCAGACTCAGGTCGATGAACGCGTGGTAGACGACGACCGCGTCCGCGTCCGGGAAGCCCGCGCCGCGCAGGATCCCGAGGATCGTCTCGTCCACGGCGATCTCCCGCGGACGGCCGGTGACCCGGCTGGCGGTCAGCACGGCGGCCTGCGGGTGGGCGAGATAGGAGGCGTGGATGGCCCGGCCGAGGGATCGCAGGTCGGACCGCCAGTCCCCGGTGGCCGTCCAGGTGTCCAGCGCCTGGCCCATCAGCTCCTCGCCGATGGCCCTGGTCAGATCGTCCAGGCCGGCGAAGTACCGGTAGAGGGTGCTGGGGTCGGCGCCCAGGGCCGTGCCCAGTCTGCGGGCCGTCAGCCCGGTGCTTCCGTGCTCGCGCAGCATCCGCAGCGCGGTCTGCACGATGATCTTCTCGGACAGCACCGTGCCCTGCCGCGTCGGCCTGCGCCTGCGCCGTTCCGCCTCCGGCACCACGTGCTTCGCCACGCCGACTCTCCCTGCTCGCCGCACCCCGGGACCCTTATGCCAACGCCGTTGACCTTACCCCCGGCTGTCCCGTTGCATCGTGCCCAGCGCCGGAGACATCTGTTTCCGGCAACCGAAAGGTGTGTGAGATGCGAGTACTTCTCGTGGGAGCGGGCGGCGTGGGCACGGCCGTCACCCGGATCGCGGCCCGCCGCGAATTCCTGAGCCACATGGTCGTCGCGGACTACGACCTCGCACGTGCGGAGGCGGCCGTCGGCGCGCTCCGGGAACACGGCGACCGGTTCAGCGCGAGGCGCCTGGACGCCTCCGACGAGGACGCGGTACGGCAGGTGCTCGCCGAGGAGAACTGCGACGCCCTGCTCAACGCGACCGACCCGAGGTTCGTGATGCCGCTGTTCAACGCGGCGCGCGCGGCCGGCACGCACTATCTCGACATGGCCATGTCCCTGTCCGCACCGCACGCGACCCTTCCGTACGAGCGGTGCGGCGTGAAGCTCGGCGACGCACAGTTCGAACAGGCTGACGCCTGGGAGCGTTCCGGACGGCTGGCCCTGGTCGGCATGGGCGTGGAGCCGGGCCTCTCGGACGTCTTCGCCCGCTACGCGGCGGACGAACTCTTCGACGAGATCGAGGAGATCGGCGTCCGCGACGGAGCCGACCTGGCGGTCGAGGGCTACGACTTCGCCCCGTCCTTCAGCATCTGGACGACCATCGAGGAGTGCCTCAATCCGCCGGTGGTCTACGAGAAGGACCGCGGCTGGTTCACCACCGCCCCCTTCAGCGAACCGGAGGTGTTCGACTTCCCCGAGGGCATCGGCCCGGTGGAGTGCGTCAACGTCGAGCACGAGGAGGTCCTGCTCATCCCGCGCTGGATCGACGCCCGCCGGGTCACGTTCAAGTACGGCCTCGGCGACGACTTCATCGCCAAACTGAAGACTCTGCACGAACTGGGCCTGGACTCCACCAAGAAGGTCACCGTCCCCTCGGCGACCGGACCCGTGGAGGTCTCCCCGCGTGACGTGGTCGCGGCCTGTCTGCCCGACCCGGCCACCCTGGGCGACCGCATGACCGGCAAGACCTGCGCGGGCACCTGGGTCAAGGGCACCAAGGACGGTTCGCCGCGTGAGGTCTACCTCTACCACGTCGTCGACAACCAGTGGTCGATGCGCGAGTACGGATCCCAGGCCGTGGTGTGGCAGACGGCCGTCAACCCCGTCGTCGCCCTCGAACTCGTCGCGAGCGGGGCCTGGTCGGGCAGCGGCATCCTGGGCCCCGAAGCCCTGCCGCCCCGTCCCTTCCTCGACCTGCTCACCGAGTACGGGTCGCCGTGGGGCCTGCGCGAGGAGGGCTGACCGTCCGCCGCCGGCCGGGCGAGGGCTCACCCGGCCGGCCGCACCACGGCGGGGCCCTGACCACGGACAGCCCTCAGAACGACGGCGTCCCGCCCTCCCCGAGGTCGATCGCGTACGCCTTGCGCAGCGTCTCGTGCACCGTCCAGGTCGTGCGGTCGCCCTTGTGCAGTACGGCGAGGTCTCCCGGGCCGACCGTCAGTGTCGGCCCGCCCTCCACCTCGATGGTGGCCGAACCGCTGAGTACGACGAACATCTCGTCCTCCTCGGTGTCGGTGACGATCCCCGGAGTGATCTGCCAGACGCCCCGCAACCGGCGGCCGTCCACCGACTCCCAGACGACCTTGCCGGTCACCTCCGGTGTGCCGGAGAGTATCTGCGCGGGGGAGAGCGGCTCGGGTTCGAGCTCGGTGTCGGGCACGTGGACGACGAGGCTGTGAGTCATGCGGCGACGCTAGCCGGGGCGCACGGTGCTCCGGGGGTGACATGGTGTGGCGTTTTCCCCGGGGCGCCCGGACACTTCGTCGCGCTCGTGGCCCGCACGTCGCTCCGGCCGGTCCGGGGCTTGCCCGTGACACACCGGGACAGGCCGGTGGCTACCATCCCTTGTGACCGAAACGGCCGAACAACCTGTACCCCGCACGCGCATACTCGCCGACCTGACCCCCCTGCGGAGCTCGCCGGACTACCGGCGGCTGTGGTTCGGGAACACTGTCTCCTGGATCGGGCAGGGCATGACGGCGCTGGCTGTCTCGCTCCAGGTCTACGACATCACGGGGTCCGCGTTCTCCGTCGGACTCATCGGCCTGTGTTCACTGGTCCCGCTGGTGCTGCTCGGCCTGTACAGCGGGGCCGTCGCGGACACCGTCGACCGGCGCAAGCTGGGCCTCCTCAGCGCGGCCGGGTCGTTCGCGCTCTCCGTCGGACTGGCCGCCGTGACCTTTGCCGGCGTGGAACACGTAGGACTGCTCTACGCGGTGGTCGCCCTCCAGTCCGTGTGCTTCGCCCTCAACTCCCCGGCCCGCAGCTCCATGATCGCCCGGCTGCTGCCGGCCGAGCAGCTGCCCTCCGCCAACGCGCTCAACGCCATGACCTCCACCACGGGCGGACTGGTCGGGCCGATGCTCGGCGGCCTCATCGTCGGCTGGTGGGGCTACCGCGCCGCGTACACCATCGACGCGCTCACGTTCACGGCCTCGCTGTACGCGATGTGGCGCCTGCCCTCGATGCTTCCCGACCGGGCGGAAGGCGAAAAGGGAGCCAAGCGGGCGTCCGTCGCGGACGGGCTCCGCTTCCTCGGTACCCGGCCCAATCTGCGGATGACCTTCTTCACCGACCTGAGCGCCATGGTGCTCGCCCAGCCGCGCGCCCTGTTCCCGGTGGTCGCCGTGGTCTGGTTCGGCGGCGACGCGAAGACCACCGGTCTGCTGGTCGCCGCCCCGGCGCTGGGGGCCCTCCTGGGGAGTGTGTTCTCCGGGTGGCTGGGGCAGATCCGCCGGCACGGGCTGGCGGTGCTCGTCTCCGTGGCCTGCTGGGGCATGGCCATCGCCGTGTTCGGGCTGACCCGGCAGCTCTGGCTCGGGCTGATCCTCCTGGCCCTCGCCGGGTGTGCGGACTCCATCTCGATGGTCTTCCGCAACACCATGCTCCAGGCGGCGGTGCCCGACGAGATGCGGGGACGGCTGCAGGGCGTGTTCATCGTGGTCGTGGCGGGCGGGCCACGACTCGGCGACCTGCTGGCCGGCTCCGTCGCCGACCTGACCTCACCTGCCCTGGCGGTGACCGGGGGCGGGATCGCGTGCGTGCTGGTGGTCTGCCTGCTGGGGCTGCGCTGGCGCGCCTTCGCGAGGTACGACGCCCGGGACCCGCAGCCCTAGCCCAGGCAGGCCGCGGACACCCTGGTGCAGGGCACACGGGTGTGGAGCCGCTCGCGCGGAAGGGGCGATCGGGGAGAAGGCCCGACCGGGGGTACTCACCGGTCGGCCGAGAGCCCGCCGGGGTGCCGGAGCCGGGGCTCTCGTCCGGATCGACCGGATCCGGACGAAAGACCCTGGGCCGGGGTGCCGGTCAGAACTTGGTGCTGCAGGTCATCGGGTACTCGTTGCCCTGGAACTTGACGCAGACACGGTAGTAGTAGCTGGAACCGCCGAGCATGTTGGACCAGTCGCTGCCGCCGTGCGGGATCTCGACGTTCAGCGAGCGGAGGAGCTTGCCGGCCGAGTCGTACTTCTCGATGTAGCCGAACGAGTTGTAGATGGAGTTGCTCGAGTCGTCGGTGACCCGGACCCACGCGGCCTGGCAGCCGAACGACCAGCGCAGTTCGGCCTTGCGGCCGTTGTTGGTGATGGTGCGCTGGGTGGCCACGTCGGCCGTCTCGCACGCCGTCGCTCTGGGCCCCTGGTTGTCACAGCCGGCGCCGCTACAACTGGCCGCGTACGAGGTGCCTGCCAGCGGAATGAGGCAGAGGGCCACGGTGGCTGCGGACACGGTGGCGAAACGGGTTACTGCGGTCTTCACGTACTTCTCCTGAAAGGCGAGCCGGCCCCGTGCGCTGCGCCAGCAGGACCCCGGACCGGCGGTGAGCGGACCAGCCGTCGCGGGAGCCGGCCCTGCCCCACCGGTGCGGTGGGGCGCGGCGCATGCCCTCCCGCCGCGTCGGCCCGCCGTTGGCGCGCATCTCGCGTCGGGCGGCGGTGCACCGCACGTAGCCTTCCCCCGTGAACCGCCCCAGGGGCGGCGGACGCCCGTGATCCCCCCGGCGTCCGCGGATGACATTAGCGCCATGTTCATGACGCAACTAGCGAAAATATTTAGGGTATTTGATCTCTCATCAGGGCGAGGATGGGCTGATCGCTCACAAAGTTTGCACAGAGATGACAGTTCAGTGACCAAATTTGATCGCCCGTCACATCGGACAACGGACGCTCCCGGCGCCGTACGTGACTCAGCTCCCCGCCGGCCCGGCCCGGCCCACGACCGAGCGGGCGATGCCCAGCTCCACCAGGTCCTGCGGGCGCAGCCGGAGCTGGTCGGCGGTGGAACGCACCTGGTCCGGGCCGCGCTTCAGGATCGCCGCCGCCAGCTCCGGTGCGATCACCGAGAAGTAGCTGTCCGCGGTGACATGGGTGTTGTCCGGCGCGGCCAGCGCGAGCGCACCGCCCGAGCCCCCCTCGCCGATCACGAGAGTCGTCACCGGGACCCGGGCGGAGGCGATCGCCGCGAACGCGTCGGCGATGGCCGCGCCGGCGCCCGTCCGTTCCGCCTCCGCGTCGTTGGCCGCGCCGGGGGTGTCGATCAGGGTCAGCACGGGAAGGCCGAGCCGGTCCGCGAGCCGGATCACCCGCGCCGCCGTGCGGTAGCCGGCCGGCCGGGTCGCGGTGCCGCACTGGGCGACGTACGCCACGGGTTGCCCGCCGCGGAGCCCCACACCGCCGAGCAGCCCCGGATCCGTACCGCCGCAGCGGTCGCCGTTCAGCGGCAGCCGGTGGTCGAAGTACGCGTCCAGATACGCCTCGGCCCGCGGCCGCGCCGCCGAGCGGGCCTGCTCCACCGCGTCCCAGCCGGTCCCCGGCAGCCCCGTGGCCGCGAGCGCGGCCGGTACCGGAGCCGCCTGCGCCGGACCGGGGACCGTCAGTGCCCGCAGCCAGTGGCTCAAGGTCCGGGGCAGTTCCCCGGGAGGCACGATCGCGTCGATCTGACCCGCGGCCAGCTGGCCCTCGGCGCTGTACGCGTACGGATCGGCGCCGGCCGGCCGCACCCGGGACCCGGCGAAGCCGATCTGCGCACCGGGCAGCGCCAGCACCACATCGGCGCCCGCCCCCACCGTCGCCCAGCCGCCTCCGGTCGTCGGATCGCGCAGGACCGCGATCTGCGGCAGTCCGGCCGCCCGCAGCAGTGCCGAGGCGGCGGCCACCCGCTGGAGCTGGACCAGGGCGATCATGCCCTCCTGCATCCGGCTGCCACCGGTCGCGACGAGCGAGACGAGCGGCAGCCGCTGTTCGCGGGCCAGCGCGTACGCGGCCTCCAGGCGGTCACCGGTGCGTGCGCCCAAGGAGCCGCCCAGGAAGCCGAATTCGAAGGAGATCAGGACGCAGGAGAGGCCGTCGACGACGGCCACCCCGTGGAGTACCGACTCCTCCTCGCCGGTCCGTTCCGTGGCGCGGGCCCGGGAGTCCGCGTAACCGGTCCAGCCGAGCGGGCCGTCCGAAGGGGCCTGGTCCATCGGCAGGTGGTGCTCGGTGAAGCTCGCGGTGACGGCGGCGATGGCCTCCCGCGCCGACATACGGCCGCCGCCGTGGGCGCTAGGCACCGAGCGACCTCTTCATGATCTTGCCCAGCTCGTTGCGGGGCAGGACGTCCAGGTAGCGGACGGCGCGCGGGCGCTTGTGCGGGGCGAGCAGGTCCGCCACATGGTCGGCCAGCTCCCTCTCGCCGGGCGGTGATTCAGGGTCGGCCGGCACGACCCAGGCGACGATCCGCTCGCCGAGGTCGTCGTCCGGCTCACCCGTGACGGCCGCCTCGCGCACCCCTGGATGGTCCAGCAGGGCGTTCTCGATCTCGCCCGCGCCGATCTTGTAGCCGCCGCTCTTGATCAGGTCGGTGGCCTTGCGCCCGACGATCCGCACATAGCCGTCGGCGTCGATCGTGGCCATGTCGCCCGTACGGAACCAGCCGTCCTCGGTGAAGGCGCCGGCCGTCGCCTCGGGCCGGTTGAGATAGCCGGTGAAGAGGTTCGGTCCGCGTACCTGGATCTCGCCGATCGACACGGTGTCGTCGAGTACGGTGCCGTCCTCCTCGACGAGCCTGAGGTCCACGCCCGACAGCGGCGGCCCGACCGTCCCGGGGCGCGGCTCACCGTCGGCGCGCACCCCCGTGTTCATCAGGGTCTCCGTCATTCCGTACCGCTCGATGACCCGGCGGCCGGTCGCGGCGGCGATCCGCTCGTGGTCGTGCACCGGCAGCGCCGCCGAGCCCGAAACCAGCAGACGGGCACCCGCGAGGGCCTTGGTCAGGCTCCCGGAGCCGGCCGGATCGCCCAGAGCCCCGGCCAGCCGGTGGTACATGGTGGGGACGCCGAACAGCATCGTGCCGCCCGAGGCGAGCTCCCTGGCCACGCCCTCGGTGGTGAACCGGCCGAGGTGGCGCACCGAACCGCCCCGGCGCAGCGGCCCGAGGACGCCCAGGATCAGTCCGTGCACATGGAACAGCGGCAGGGCGTGCACGAGGACGTCGTCAGCGGTCCACCGCCAGGCGTCCTCCAGTGCGTCCAGCGACGCGGCGATCGCCCTGCGGGGCAGGATCGCGCCCTTGGGCGGGCCCGTCGTGCCGGAGGTGTAGACGATCAGAGCGGGCGATCCGGGGGAGGGTTCGGGCGGAGGCGGGTCCGTGGCCGCCGCGGCCGTGTCGACGTCCAGCCGCTCCAGGCCGCCCAGCGAGGGCGGAAGTACGTCGGCCGCCCCGGCGAGCACCACCGAGGGCGCGCTGTCGGCGACGATGTGCGCCAGTTCCCGCTCACCCGTCTTCGGGTTGAGCGGTACGGCGGGCACGCCCGCCAGCAACGCCGCCACCACCGCGACCACCGTCTCCGGGGTGGACGTGGCCCAGACGGCGACCCGCCCCGCGCCGGCGATCCGGCCCGCGAGGGAGGTGGACGCGCCGGCCAGCTGTGCGTAGGTCAGGACGTGTTCGCCGAACCGGACGGCTTCCCGGGAAGCCGTGGGGCCGGATGTCTCGTGCAGCGCAGGCAGAAGAGAGATCACGTTCCGAGCCTAGGGGCAACCGCCTCCGGTGCCGGGGGAATCGGGCTGGAGATGGCTGCACGGGGCACGGGCGCGGAATTTTGACACGACCTTGACAAATTAATTTTGCGTTGCCAGCATGCAAAAAGCTCACGCAGAAGAGACGTTGCGTTACGTCGGAGCAGAAAAAAGCTGTCTGCCCGCCCCACGCGCGGCACACGCACGCAGCACGCCACGCACACACGCAGCCCGGCACGCAGCACAGCGCACGGCACCGCACGCACCGCCTCGCACTCGCTCAGCACGACAGCGCCATGCCTGACAACCCCACGCACCGTCAGGAAGGAAGCTTCATGCCCTTGCGTCCCCCCACATGGTCCAGAGTCGCCACCGCACTCGCCCTGATGCTGACGGGAGGCCTCGCCGCCGGCACCGCCACGGCGGCGCCCACCGCCGACATTCCCGCCGCCGACTACCAGCAGGTCCAACTCGCTCTCGGCGGCGCCGAGCTGGGCGAGGCGATGTCACTCGCGGTGCTCCCCGACCGGTCCGTCGTCCACACGGCCCGCGACGGTACGGTCCGCCTCACCGACGCCTCCGGCGCGACACGGACCGCGGGAAAACTCGACGTCTACACGCACGACGAGGAAGGGCTGCAGGGCGTAGCCGCTGACCCCGGATTCGCGGTCAACCGCTACCTCTACCTCTACTACTCGCCCGCCCTGAACACCCCGCCGGGCGACGCCCCCGTCACCGGATCCGCCGCCGACTTCGAGGCCTGGAAGGGCCACCTCAACCTGTCCAGATTCACCCTGAAGCCCGACGGCACCCTGGACACCGCCAGTGAGAAGGTCGTCCTCGAAGTACCCAACGACCGGGGCCAGTGCTGCCACGTGGGCGGGGACATCGACTTCGACGCCGCCGGGAACCTCTATCTGACCACCGGCGACGACACCAACCCGTTCGAGTCGAGCGGCTACTCACCGATCGACGAACGCGCCGACCGCAACCCGCAGTTCGACGCCCAGCGCTCCTCCGGCAACACCGACGACCTGCGGGGCAAGCTCCTGCGGATCAAGCCGACGGCCGACGGC
Source organism: Streptomyces sp. NBC_00683 (assembly GCF_036226745.1). Lineage (NCBI taxonomy): Bacteria > Bacillati > Actinomycetota > Actinomycetes > Kitasatosporales > Streptomycetaceae > Streptomyces > Streptomyces sp. NBC_00683. The sequence goes on from NZ_CP109013.1 coordinate 5,901,923, forward strand.
GGCTACACCGTCCCGGCCGGAAACCTCTTCGCCCCCGGCACGGCGAAGACCCGTCCGGAGATCTACGCGATGGGCTTCCGCAACCCCTTCCGGATGTCCGTCGACAAGCCGACCGGAACCGTCTACATCGGTGACTACGGCCCCGACTCCGGCACCACGGATCCGAACCGGGGCCCCAGCGGCCAGGTCGAGTTCGACCGGATCACGAGCCCCGGCAACTTCGGCTGGCCGTACTGCACGGGGACGAACACCGCCTCGGAGACGTACAACGAGTACACGTTCCCCGCCGGCCCCGCCGCCGGAAAGTACGACTGCGCGGGCGGACCTGCGAACAACTCCTTCCGCAACACCGGCCTGCCCACCCTTCCGGCCGCCCGGGCGGCCTGGATCAGGTACGCCGGCGACGCGGGATCCCCGCCCGAGTTCGGCGGCGGCTCCGAATCGCCGATGGCGGGGCCCGTATACGACTTCGACGCGAACCTCGACTCGGCGGTGAAGTTCCCGCAGTCGCTCGACGGCCGCTTCTTCGCCACCGAGTACGGCCGTAAGTGGATCAAACCCGTGGAGGTGAAGGCCGACGGCTCACCGGGGGTCATCGAGACCTTCCCGTGGACCGGGACACAGGTCATGGACTCCGCGTTCGGCCCGGACGGCGCGCTGTACGTGCTCGACTACGGCACCGGCTCCGGCAACCAGGCCCTCTACCGCGTCGAACACATCGGCGGCAGCAACCGCAACCCCGTTGCCGAGGCCACCGCCGACAGGACCTCGGGACCCACGCCGCTCACCGTCGCCTTCTCCTCGGCGGGCAGTACCGACCCCGAGGGCGGGGCGATCAGCTACACCTGGGACTTCGGTGACGGTGCGACGTCCACCGCCGCCGACCCCAGCCACACCTACACCGCGGCGGGCACCTACCGCCCGACCCTCACCGTCAAGGACCCCGAGGGGCTGACCGGCACCGCGAGCCTCGTCGTGACGGCCGGCAACTCCGCCCCCACCGTCACCCTGACCGCACCCGCCGACGGCGAACTGTTCTCCTTCGGCGACACCGTGCCGTTCGCCGTGACCGTCTCGGACCCCGAGGACGGCACCGTCGACTGCTCCAAGGTCAAGGTCACCTATCTGCTGGGCCACGACGCCCACCGCCACCAGATCACGTCGAAGAACGGCTGCACCGGCACCATCGACGTCCCGGTCGACGGTGAGCACGACAGCGCGGCCAACATCTACGGGGTCTTCGACGCCGAGTACACCGACGCGGGCGGACTCACCTCGCACAGCGACAGCATCCTGCAGCCCCGGCACCGGCAGGGCGAGCACTTCGACGCCCAGTCCGGCATCGAGGTCGCGGGCCACGGCACCGCGGAGGGCGGGGCCACGGTCGGCTTCACCGACGACGGCGACTGGATCTCCTTCGCGCCGTACACCCTGGACAACGCCACCCGCGTCTCGGCGCGCGTCTCCTCCGCGGGCCCCGGCGGAACGATCGAACTGCGGGCGGGATCGACCACCGGCCCGCTGCTCTCCACCCTCACCGTCGCCCCGACCGGCGGCTGGGAGAACTTCGTGGACGTCTCGGCCGACGTGGCCGGCGCCCCGGCCGGACCCACCGAACTGTTCCTGGTCCTCAAGGGGCCCACGGGCCAGGGGAACCTCTTCGATATCGACGCCTTCACCTTCGACACGGAAGGAACGGTCAGCCGATGAGACGCCGACTCGCCCGCCACGTACGCCATGTCGCCTGCGCCGCGGCCCTCGCACTCGGTGCGGCGCTCCTGGCCCCCGGTGTGCAGAGCGCCGCGGCAGCGGAGCCGTACCAGGTCCTCGTCTTCTCCAAGACGGCAGGATTCCGGCACGACTCCATCCCGGCCGGGATCACCGGCATCCAACAGCTCGGCGCAGCACACGACTTCACCGTCACAGCCACCGAGGACGCGGGCGCCTTCACCCCGCAGAACCTCGCCGGATACGCGGCCGTGGTCTTCCTGAGCACCACGGGCGATGTCCTGGACACCGCACAGCAGGACGCGCTCAAGGGGTACGTCAACGGCGGCGGCGGATTCGTCGGGATCCACGCCGCCGCCGACACCGAGTACGGCTGGCCGGAGTACGAGCACCTCGTCGGCGCCTGGTTCAAGAGCCATCCGGCGATCCAGCAGGCCGACCTCACCACCGAGGACCACGCCCACCCCGCGACGGCGCACCTGGACGACACCTGGACCCGTACCGACGAGTGGTACAACTACCGCACCAATCCGCGTGACGACGTCCACGTACTGCAGTCCCTGGACGAAAGCAGCTACACCGGCGGCGAGATGAGCGGCGACCACCCCATCACCTGGTGCCATCCGCAGGAGCAGGGGCGGTCCTTCTACACCGGTCTCGGCCACACCGCCGAGTCGTACTCCGACCCGGCGTTCCGGCAACTGCTGCTCGGCGGCATCCAGTACGCGGCCGGCGCGGTCAGCGCCGACTGCGGTGCCGACGACCCCGGCACCGGGGACGAACCCGTGGAGGCGGAGTCCTTCACCTCCGGCTCGGGCGTGCAGGCGGCCGGTCACGCGGGAGCCGGCGGCGGCGCCACGCTCGGCTACATCGACAACGGTGACTGGGCGGGCTACGCGGGCACCGAGACGGCCGGGGCCACCTCCTTCACGGCCAGGGTGTCCTCGGCCGGGGCGGGCGGCACCGTCGAGATCCGGGCGGGTTCGGCCACCGGCACGCTCCTCGGCTCCGTGGACATCACCCCGACCGGCGGCTGGGACACCTTCGCAGAGGTGTCCACGGCCCTCACCGCCACCGGATCGGGACCGCTGTTCCTCCGCTTCACCGGCGGAGCGGGCTCCCTCTTCGACATCGACACCTTCACCCTGTCCCACGATCCGGACCCGGTCGCCGAAGGCTCGTCCGACGTCCACCTCTTCTACTACCCCTGGTACGGCACCCCCGCCACGTCCGGCAGCTGGCGCCACTGGCAGCAGGGCGGCCACACCCCGCCCGACGACATCGGCGCCGACCTCTACCCGAAGCTCGGCCCGTACGACTCCGGTGACATCGCCGGAGCCGTCGACCAGCACATGAGGTGGGTCCAGCAGTCCGGCGCGGGCGTCATCGTCTACAGCTGGTGGGGACAGGGCGGCTACGAGGACTCCATCGCCGCGGACGTCCTGGACGCCGCCGCCCGCCACGGCATACGGGTCGCCTGGCACATCGAACCGTACGGCGACCGGACCGCGGCCTCCGTCGTCGACGACATCGGCTACCTGGAAGGGAAGTTCGGGAACCACCCCGCCTACTACCGGGACGCCGGGCACGGCAACCGGCCCGCGTTCTACATCTTCGAGAGCCTGAAGATCCAGGACTGGTCGGCGCTGGACGCCGTACGGGACAGTGCCATCGTTCTCGCGCAGACCACCGACACCAGCAAGGTCGCCCACTTCGGAGGCATCTACACCTACGACGGCATCGCCGGAGCCACCGCCCCCGGCTGGAAGCAGGCCGGCGACTACGCCAGGGCCAACGGCCTGGTCTGGGCGCCCTCCGTGGCCCCCGGATACATCGACGACCGGGCCGTTCCCGGCAACACCACTCCCACCCTGGGCCGGCAGGACGGCGCCTCCTACGACCTGGAGTGGAACAACGCTCTCGACCCGGCCATCGGCGGATCGCCCTCCTGGGTCTCCGTCACCTCGTTCAACGAGTGGCACGAGGGCAGTTCGATCGAGCCCGCGTCGAGCACCCCGCCCGCCGGACACGGCTACCAGACGTTCTCGGGGGCCTACGGAAGGACCGGGGCCGCCGCCGAGACGGCGTACCTGGACCGGACGGCGTACTGGGTGGGCGAGTTCGGGAAACGGCGCGCGGCCGCGGCAGCCGCACGCTGAACGGAGGAGGGACGGCGGCGTCCGGGCGGGCCGCCGCCGTCCCTCCCCGTCCGCTCAGCTCGACGGCCGCAGGGTCCGCATCCGCCCGTACGCGTACACACAGCCGGCCAGCGCCAGGTCGGACAGCAGCATGAAGCCGATCGAGTACGAGCCCTTGGCGCTGTAGATCGCGCCCATCACCAGCGGCGGTACGAAGCCGCCGAGACCGCCCATCGCGCCGACGATGCCCGTCACGCTGCCCACCTTGGCCTGAGGTGTCACCTGCGAGACGAGGGCGAAGACGCTGCCGCTCGCCGTGCCGAGCCCCGCCGCCATGCAGAGCAGCGCGATCGTGCCGACCGGATCCAGAGGGGGGTCGAAGGCCTGGACGATCGCCATGAGCGCCGCGACCAGCAGCGCCGCCGACGTGACCAGGGCAGGGTGGATCCGGTCGGAGAGCCAGCCGCCGGCCGGCCGGAAGATCACCGTGACCAGGGCGAAGCCGGCCGCCTTGGTGCCGGCCTCGGTCGGCGACATCTCGTACCAGGTCTTCAGGTACGTCGGCAGATAGACGCCGAACGCGACGATGCCGCCGAAGCCGATCGCGTACAGGGCGGACAGCTCCCAGGTGACCCGCAGCCGGCCCGCCTGCCCCAGCCGGTGTCCGAGCGAGTCGGTCGGCACCTTCCGGTCCGGGCGGTCCGTGATCAGGACTGCCGCGAGCAGCGAGTACACCACCAGCGCCCCGGCGACGATCAGGAACGGCAGGTTGTCACCGTGCTTCGAGATGCGCGGCGTGAAGTAGCCGGACAGCGCGACGCCGCCCATGCCCATCCCGAACACACCCAGGGCGAGCCCCCGCTTCGCGGGCGGGAACCACGAGTTGACCAGCGGGATGCCGATCGCGAACGTCGTACCGCCCAGACCGAGCAGGAAGCCGACGGCGAGCATCGCCCCGTAGGAGTCCTTCGCCGGGATCAGCAGCAGTACGGGGACGATCGTCAGCGCCGACACCACGGGGAACATCAGCCGGGCGCCGAACTTGTCGGTGAGCGCGCCCACCGGGATCCGGCCCAGCGAGCCGACGAGCACCGGCACCGCGACGAGGAGCGACTGCTGGAACGAATCGAGCCCGAGCCGCTCCTTGTAGTCCCCGGACATCGGTGCGATCAGGTTCCACGCCCAGAAGGTCAGGGTGAAGCCGACGGTGGCCACGATCAGGTTGCGGTACGCGGCAGCGGACCGATTCCGGTCCGGGGCGGGGGCCTGCTCGGAAGCTGTATCCACACGGCAAGTCAACTGGGCACGGGCGGGCACGGCCCGTGGGACTGCTCCATACGGGGAAGGCTTCTCCCCGTAGGCGCCCCATGGTGCAGCGGCCCTCCCGGGGCCCCGCCGGGCACCGCTCGCCCGCCGCTTCCGGGCCGGGGCTGCGACAATCGCTGGTATGGACCGGCTGGACAGAGAGATCCTCGGCATTCTCCAGGAGGACGCCCGGATCTCGTACCGCGATCTGGGTGTACGCGTCGGGCTCAGCGCCAACGCTGCGGGCGACCGCGTACGCCACATGCGCCGTGACGGGGTGATCCGCGGCTTCACCGTCATCGTCGACCCGGCCGCCGACACCCGTTCGGGCCTCGTCGTCTTCATCGACGTGACGCTGCGCCTCGACACGACGAACGAGGAGTTCGAACGCTCCGTGCTCATGCTGCCCGGCATCACCGAGGTGGTGCACGTGACGGGCAGCCACGACTATCTCGTACGGGCCACGGCCGCCGACCCCGGCTCCCTGGACGCACTGCTGCGCCGGCTCAAACGGGACGCGGGTGTCGCCCACTCCAACACCCGGATCGCCCTCAGAGCGGCGCCTGCCAAATGACGGTCGGCGACCGCGTGCCGTCCTCGGCACGCCCGTCGTCGGCCACCACGAGGCGCACAGCCGCGCGCCCGTCGGGCTCCCGCGCCGTCGCGTCTACCTCGACCTCGATGGCCGACACCCCCGCGCGCCGGTGCGCGGTGGCCAGCGCCCCGCGCAGAACGGTGAGCAACTGCTCGTCCACCGGTTCCGGCACCAGGGCGTCCACCGCACCCGCGAAGTGCACCGACGGCTGGAAGCCCAGCACCGCCGCCGCACCGCCGGTCTCGCGCAGCACCTTGCCCCGGAAGGTGGTGGGGGCGTCGGCGGGCGGCTGCTGGAGCGCGAAGATCGCGGTCCTGACCTCCTGGATGGTGGAGTCCAGCTCGTCGACGGCCCTGCCGAGCAGCTCATCGGTCCCGCTGTCCCCCGACACGTCCTTGCGGCGGGTCGACTCCAGCATCATCTCCGTCGCGAACAGCCGTTGGACGACCAGGTCGTGGAGATCGCGGGCGATCCGGTCACGGTCCTCGTAGACCGCGAGCTGCTCCCGGTAGTGCTGGGCGTCCGCCATCACCAGGGCCAGGGCGGCCTGGGAGGCGAACTGCGACGCCAGCAGCCGGTCCACCGTCGTGTAAGGGCGGTCGCCGCGCCGCCGGGGGAGGGCCAGCGTGCCGATGAGCCGGCCGCCGCTCTGCAGCGGCAGCATCATGCTGGGCCCGAAGCGGGAGCGCACGTGCGTCGTCATCCGCGGGTCGGTGGCCGAATCCTCGATGAAGACCTCCTCACCGCCCAGCAGCTGGACGAGGACGGGGGAGCCGGGCTCGATGACCGTGCCGACGAGACCGGCCGGATCATCGAGCGTGGAGGCCGTGACGATCTCCATCCCGCCGTCCCCGGTCGGCTGGAGGATCACCCCGGCCGATGCCCCGGCCAGCATCCTGGCCCGTTCGGCGACCGTCATCAGGGCGTCCGTCGTGGCGGTTCCGGTCAGCAGCGCCCGGGTGACCGCGGCGGTTCCTTCGATCCACCGCTCCCGCTGCCGCGCCGACTCGTACAGGTGGGCACCGCCGATCGCCGCACCCGCCTGGGACGCGAGCAGCCTCAGCAGCGCCAGGTCCGTGTCGGTGAAGCGCCCCGAGCGCCGTTCGGTGACGACGAGACTGCCGAGCACCTCGGAGTGCACCCGGACGGGGGCCCCGAGGAGGGAGCGCATCGGAGGGTGCCCGGGCGGCATGCCCGAGGAGCGCGGATCGGCCGTCAGATCGTCCAGGCGCAGCGGCTGCGGGTCGTCGACGAGTACACCCAGGATTCCCGTGTGACCGTCCGGGAGGCGGCCGATCCGCAGACGCTCGGCGTCGGTCAGGCCGGTGGTGAACAGGTCGGTGAAGCGGCGGTGTTCCGGTTCGAGGATGCTCAGGGCGCCGTAACGTGCCCCGGTCAGGGCCGTGGCGGTGTCCACGATGTGCTGGAGCGTGGTGCGCAGTTCAAGATCTGCCTCGGCCATACGGAACCCGGCGCTCAGCCGACGAGCGGGCTGAGGACCAGCGGCTGGACCTTGCCGTCCAGCATGGCGCCGAGACCGAGCACGGAACACACATCGGGCCGCTCGGCGATGTGCACGGGCACCCCGGTGGCGTCGCGCAGCATCTGGTCGAGTCCGGGAAGCAGGGCGCTGCCGCCGACCATCATGATTCCGGAGTCCGCGATGTCCGCCACCAGATCGGGCGGGCAGTCGCGCAGCACCTTGCCCAGGCCGTCGAGCACGGCGGTGAGAGGGGCGTGGATCGCCTTCCGTACGGCGGCGGTGTCGACCTGCACCGAACGGGCCAGGCCGGTGGCCACGTCACGGCCGTGGATCTCCGTCGTCTCCGGGCCGTTCAGGGTCAGACCGTTGCCGCTGAGCGCCACCTGCAGGGGCCGCACGGACTGGCTCGGCAGCATCAGCTCGTGGTACTGGCGCAGGTGCTGGATCACCGCGTGGTCGATGGCCTCGCCGCCGATCGGGATGCGTACGGCCGTCACGATCGAGCCGAGCGAGAGCACCGCGATCTGGGTGGTCGCCGCCCCGCACACAATGATCATGGTGGCCGTGGGCTGTTCCACCGGCAGCCCGCAGCCGACGGCCGCCGCGATCAGGGTGTCGACCAGCTCCACCCGGCGCGCACCGAGCCCGACGAGGGTCTCGACGGTGGCCCGCTGGGCGAGCGGATCGGCGTCGTGGGGGGTGCAGGCGGCGGCGCGCAGCCGCGGCTTGCGGCGCAACTGGCGGCGGAGCTTCTCGCCGAGGAGGTGGCGCAGCATGCGCTGGGCCATCTCGATGTCGACGACGGTCCCGCCGGAGACCGGGCGGACCACCCGGATGTACGCGGGCGTACGGCCGGTCATCTGTTCGGCGAGGGCGCCGACGGCGATGAGGGATCCGGTACGGGTGTTCACGGCGGCGACACTGGGCTCGTCGACGACGAGTCCCACTCCCTTGATGTACACGCGGGTCCTCGCGGCCCCGAGGTCGACGGCGACATGGCAACGGCGCAACTGCTCAAGACTGACGGTCACGGCAGGTTCTCCCGAGAGCGCTGACGGGGGGTACCGGCGGCAGCCGGCTCTCCTGGCATCGTCGCGCCGGGGAGGGCGCCGCGCGCGCTGGGTGAGCCGTAGGAGGGACCCGGTGCTGACGGGGTGCCAGATCTCAGGCGAGGCCGGGGAGCAGCCGTTGGAACAGGCCCCAGGTGAACTCGGCGACGTACGGACGGTGGTCGACGGGGTCGGTGACGGCCAGCGCCCACCGGGTCGGTGCGCTGCCCTCCATCGGACGGACCGGAGCGAAGGCGCGGGCCACCTCGTCCACGGTGCACGACCAGGGGAGCAGGTCCCCGGTCGTGCGCAGCTCGGGGCCTGCCGCCCCAGGGGTCCGGACCAGCCATTCGTTCCACACGGCCCCGCCGGGACCGGCCATCACCTCGAACCGCAGATCGGGCCAGAGGGGCAGGGGCCACAACAGCGCGTCGCACTCCAGGTCGCCGACCTTGCGGCGCACCGAGCTCTCGGGCTCGCCCAGCACCGAGCGGTAGCGGCGCAGCGCGCCCCGGCCCCGGGGGGCGCGGAGCATGGCCTGCCAGCGCCGGTTCGCCTCCCGCATCTCGGCGAGCGAGGCGCTCAGCTCATGGCGGGCGTCCTCCACCAGATCCGGCTGGTGATCGGCCATCCGGCGCAGCAGGACGAGCTGGAACTGGAGCGGCCCGAACGGGGCGGGAGCGGTCATGGCGCCCATCCTGCCGCGTCTCACGCGTATCGGGCGGCGCGCTTCGGAATCAGCGCTTCCACACAGGATCCTCACCTGAGCGGCTTCCTCCGTTGTTCCTCGCGCGTCTAGTCTGCGGGCGCCATGGATTACTGCCACCCGTGCCGACGGCACCTCAACGGCGCCCTGGCCTGCGCCGGTTGCGGAACGCCCGCCGACGCGCTGGCCCCCTACGCCGACCCGCTGTACCCCGGTCACGAGCCGGAGCAGCCGGGCGAAACCCTCGAGACCTCCGGGTCCGTGGGGCACCGCCGTCGTGCCCGGGTCGCCGCCGCCCAAGGGCGTGGGCGCGGCCGTCGTAAACGCCGCCGCCGCGGCCGCGGGATCCTCCTGACGGGGATCGGCGTCGTGCTCGCCGTCGGCGCGCTGAGCCTGGCCGAGCTGGCCATCGAACCCGACGGTGACGACGGCGCCGCCGACTACGTGAGCGAGTCGACGACCGCCGCTGTCGACCCGGTCCCGGAACTCCCGGCGAGCGAGGAGCCGGGCGACCCGGAGCCGGTGGACGGTCCCCCCGTGGTCCCGGCCAGTGACTCCCACAGCGAAGGGGCCGGTGACGGGCCGAGCGGCTCCCCCTCGCCGGAGAAGTCCGCGTCGGCCTCCGCTCCGGCGGACGCCCCGCGCTCCCCGTCGCCCTCGGATCCGGACGACACCGAGGCGCCGGCCGATCCGTCGAGTCCCGGGAAGCCGACATCCGGCCCGACGCAGCCGGGGCCCACGAAGGACCCGACCCCCACCCCGTCACCGAGCGAGACGTGCACCCGCTGGCTGTGGTTCTGCACCTGAGGCCCCTCAGGCCTCTCGTCCGGACCAGGGCCTAGGCCGCGGCCTCGGAGTCCCCGGCCGTCTCCGGGGCCGTGTCCGCCCCGAGCATCCGGCGCAGCAGGTCCCGCAGCACCGACCGCTCCGCGTCCGACAACTCGGCGAGCGGCTCCCTGGCGAAGTCGAGCGCGTCCCGCAGCTGCCGGGCCGTCCGCATGCCATCCTCGGTCGGGGCGGCCAGCTTGACCCGCCGGTCGGACGGGTCGGGGCGGCGCTCCACCAGGCCGCGGAGCTCCAGACGGTCGACGATGCCCGTGATGTTCGACGGTTCGCACTTGAGCTTCTGGGCGATCCTGCGCATGGGCATCGGCTGGAGCGAGAGCAGCCCGAGGACCCTGGCCTGCGCGCCGGTCAGTGCGTGTGTCGCCGCGGCCCTGTCGTACTCCTCGTGGTAGCGCGCCACGACGCCACCGATGAGTTCGATGACTTCGAGGGTCAGAGGGTCCGTACGTGAGGTGGCCATGACGTTCAGGATACCCAATTACTTGACAAGGTGAAATATCTGGGCGCATGGTTGTTTCATGTCATGAAGCATTTTCTGCTTCCCGTCCCGTGAGCGCCGAGGAGAACCCGAGCCCATGTCTGCAGCACTTCCCACGTCCAGTCGTGAATGGCACCTTGTCGCCCGCCCGCACGGCTGGCCCGAGGCCACGGACTTCGCGCTGCGCGAGGCGCCGGTGACTGCTCCCGGTGAGGGCCGCGTCCTCGTCCGCAACCTGCACTTCTCGGTCGACCCGTACATGCGGGGCCGGATGAACGACGTGAAGTCGTACACCCCGCCCTTCAAGCTCGACCACCCGATGGACGGCGGCGCGGTCGGCGAGGTCATCGCCTCCGAGGCCGAGGGCTTCGCGGTCGGCGACCACGTCCTGCACGGCCTCGGCTGGCGCGAGTACGCCTCGGTCCCGGCCAAGCACGCGGTGAAGGTCGACGCCTCGCTCGCCCCGCTCTCCGCCTACCTCGGCGTGCTCGGCATGCCGGGGCTCACCGCCTACGCGGGCCTGTTCGAGGTCGCCTCCTTCAAGGAGGGCGACGCCGTGTTCGTCTCCGGCGCCGCCGGTGCGGTCGGCAGCCAGGTCGGCCAGATGGCGAAGATCAAGGGCGCCTCGCGGGTCATCGGTTCGGCCGGCTCCGACGAGAAGGTCAAGCTCCTCGTCGAGGAGTACGGCTTCGACGCGGCCTTCAACTACAAGAACGGCCCCGTCAAGGACCAGCTCCGCGAGGCCGCCCCGGACGGCATCGACGTCTACTTCGACAACGTCGGCGGCGAGCACCTGGAGGCCGCGCTCTCCTCGTTCAACGTGCACGGCCGCGCCACCATCTGCGGAATGATCGCGCAGTACAACGCCACCGAGCCCACCCCCGCCCCGCGCAACCTCGCGCTCGTCATCGGCAAGCGGCTGCGCCTGCAGGGCATCCTCGTCGGCGATCACGCCGCGCTCCAGCCGCAGTTCGTCCAGGAGGTCGCCGGCTGGCTCGCCTCCGGTGAGCTCAAGTACAACGAGACGAAGGTCGAGGGCATCGAGAACGGCTTCGACGCGTTCCTCGGCCTCCTGCGCGGCGAGAACACCGGCAAGATGATCGTCTCGCTCGACACCACCCGTTAGGCTCGGTGCAGGCCGCCGCGGTCCGTGGGCGCGAGTCGCGGCGCATCAGCAGGAGGATTTCCCGGCATGACCATTGAGCACATAGACGTGGCCTACACCGCTGTCGCCACCGCTGAGAACGGCCGTGACGGCCGCGTCTCCTCCGACGACGGCAACCTCGACGTCGTCGTCAACCCGCCGAAGGCGATGGGCGGCAGCGGCGCGGGCACCAACCCCGAGCAGCTCTTCGCGGCCGGCTACAGCGCCTGCTTCCAGGGCGCGCTCGGTGTCGTCGCCCGCAAGGAGAAGGCGGACATCACCGGCTCGACGGTGACCGCGTCGGTATCCATCGGCAAGACCGAAGCGGGCGGTTTCGGCCTGGAGGTGGCGATCACCGCCTCCATCCCGAACGTCGACCGGGCCACCGCCCAGTCGCTCATCGAGAAGGCGCACCAGGTGTGCCCGTACTCGAACGCCACCCGCGGCAACATCAAGGTCGAGCTGTCCGTCGCCTGACCAGGGCACCGCGCGTACGACCGAGGGCCGCATCCCGTGACGGGGTGCGGCCCTCGGCCGTGTCCGGCCGTGAAAACGCGCAAGAGCATTGACCTTCACGGAGCTTGGACCCTACGGTCCGTTCGAAGTTACGAGCAGCATTCGATATATCGAACATGACCGGTCGACCCGTGAGGAAGTCATGACCCGTACCGCGCGCTTCACCCTCGACCCCGCCTTCACCGTCGGCGAGGTCGACCCCCGGCTCTTCGGATCCTTCGTCGAACACCTCGGCCGCTGCGTCTACGACGGCATCCACGAACCGGGCCACCCGTCCGCGGACGAGGCCGGGCTGCGCACCGACGTCCTGGACCTCGTCCGCGAGCTCGGCGTCACCGCCATCCGGTACCCGGGCGGCAACTTCGTGTCCGGCTACCGCTGGGAGGACAGCGTCGGCCCCGCCGACGAGCGCCCCCGCCGTCTCGACCTGGCCTGGCGCTCCACCGAGACGAACCGCTTCGGCCTCTCCGAGTACATCGGCTTCCTCCGGAAGATAGGCCCGCAGGCCGAGCCGATGCTCGCCGTCAACCTCGGCACCCGCGGCGTCCAGGAAGCCATCCAGCTCCAGGAGTACGCCAACCACCCGGCCGGCACCGAACTGTCCGACCGCCGCATCGCGCACGGCGACAAGGACCCCTTCGGGATCAAGCTGTGGTGCCTGGGCAACGAGATGGACGGCCCCTGGCAGACCGGCCACAAGACCGCGGAGGAGTACGGGCGCCTCGCCGCCGAGACGGCCCGCGCGATGCGCCAGATCGACCCGTCCGTCGAACTCGTCGCCTGCGGCTCCTCCAGCCGCTCCATGCCGACGTTCGCCGCATGGGAGGCGACGGTGCTCGCCGAGACGTACGACCTCGTCGACTACGTCTCCCTGCACGCCTACTACGAGGAGACCGACGGCGACCGCGGCTCCTTCCTCGCCTCGGCCGTGGACATGGAGTCCTTCATCGAGAGCGTCGTCGCCACCTGCGACCACGTCGGCGCCCGCCTCAAGTCGACGAAGAAGATCAACCTCTCCTTCGACGAGTGGAACGTCTGGTACATGGCCCGCTTCCAGCAGGACGCGGCCGAGAACCCGCTCGACTGGCCCGAGGCCCCGCGGCTGCTGGAGGACAACTACAGCGTCACGGACTCCGTCGTCTTCGGCAGCCTCCTCATCGCGCTGCTGCGCCACGCCGACCGGGTCACCGTCGCCTGCCTCGCACAGCTCGTCAACGTGATCGCTCCGATCATGACCGAGCCCGGCGGTCCCGCCTGGCGCCAGACGACCTTCTTCCCCTTCGCCCAGGCCGCGCGGTACGGGCGGGGCCAGGTCCTGGACGTACGGGTGGACTCACCCACGTACGCGACGGCGAAGTACGGCGAGGCGGATCTGCTGCACGCCACCGCCGTGCGCGACCCCGGCTCCGGGGCGGTCACCGTCTTCGCGGTCAACCGCAGCCAGGACACCGCCCTGCCGCTCGAAGTGGCCCTGGCGGGACTGGACCTGGAGCAGGTCGCCGAGCACCTGGTCGTCGCCGACGCGGACCCGGAGGCCCGCAACACCCTCGCCGAGCCCGAGCGGGTCGCCCCGCACGCCGCCGAAGGCACCGTGCTCGTCGACGGCACGCTCAGGGCCACCCTGGAACCGATGTCCTGGAACATGATCCGGCTGGCCTGACAGCGAGGAGCGGCGCCCCCTGCCGGGGGCGCCGCTCCAAGGGGCGCGGTCAGCGCGTCGAGAACGCGTGGACCGTCGTCGAACGGTAGGTGTCACCGGGGCGCAGCACCGTCGAGGGGAACGACGGCTGGTTGGGGGAGTCCGGGAAGTGCTGGGACTCCAGGCAGAACGCGTCGCCCTGGCGGTAGACCCGGCCCGAGGTCCCGGTCAGCGTGCCGTCGAGGAAGTTGCCGGTGTAGAACTGCATGCCCGGCTCCGTCGTGTACATCTTCATCACCCGGCCCGAGCCCGGCTCGGTGACCGTCAGGGCGTACTCGGGGCGGCTCGTGAGCCCCTTGTCCAGTACGTAGTTGTGGTCGATGCCCTGCCCGTACCCGATCTGCTCGTGCGGCGTGCGCACGGCCTCGCCGATCACCCCGGCCCGCCGGAAGTCGAAGGGCGTACGGGCGACCTTCGCGAGTTCGCCGGTCGGAATGAGGGTCGCGCCCACCGGGGTGTAGCGCGAGGCGGCCAGCTCCAGGACGTGGCCGTCGATGCTGCCGCTGCCCTCGCCCGCCAGATTGAAGTAGGTGTGGCTGGTGAGGTTGAGGACGGTGGCCCGGTCGGTGGTGGCGGCGTAGTCGATCCGCCACTCGCCGCGCGCCGTCAGCGTGTAGACGACACGGACGGTGAGCGTCCCCGGGTAGCCCGCCTCGCCGTCCGGGCTGGTCCGGCTCAGGACCAGGCCGACTTCGCCGTGCGCGGTGAACGGCTCGATGTCCCAGACCCGTTTGTCGAAGCCCCGGTCGCCGCCGTGCAGGCTGTTCGGCCCGTCGTTGACGGGCAGTTGGTGCGTCACACCGTCGAGGGTGAACCGGCCCTCCGCGATGCGGTTGCCGTACCGCCCGATCAGACCGCCGAAGTACGGGGACTTCGCCGCGTAGTCGGGGAGGTTGTCGAAGCCGAGCGAGACGTTCGCCGTACGGCCCTGCCGGTCGGGGACCTCGAGCGACTGGACGACCCCTCCGTACGACAGGACCTTCAGCCGGGTCCCTCCGTTGGAGAGCGTCCAGCGGTACACCTTCGTACCGTCGGCGAGCGTGCCGAACAGTTCCCTGGACGGGGTGCGTCCGGACGTCGTGGCGTGGGCGGCGGGGGCGCCCGCCGCCACGGCCAGCCCGGCAGCGGCTGTGGCCGCGAGGACGGTGCGTCTGCTGGTGCGGGTCATGAGACAACTCCTTCTCGAAGAGGGGGTGTTACGAGCCGACCTTGCGCTTGTTCCAGACGTCGAAGCCGACCGCGGCCAGCAGCACGAAGCCCTTGATCACTTGTTGGTAGTCGGTGCCGATGCCCACCAGGGACATGCCGTTGTTCAGTACGCCGAGGACCAGGCCGCCGATGACCGCGCCGAAGACCGTGCCGACGCCGCCGCTCATCGAGGCGCCGCCGATGAACGCGGCGGCGATGGCCTCCAGTTCGAAGTTGGTGCCTGCCTGCGGGACACCCGCGTTCAGCCGGGCCGCGTAGACGACTCCGGCCAGCGCGGCGAGGACGCCCATGTTGACGAAGACCAGGAAGATGACCCGCTTGTCCTTGACCCCGGAGAGCTTCGCCGCCGCCTGGTTGCCGCCGAGCGCGTACACATGGCGGCCGATGACCGCGTTGCGCATGAGGTAGCCGAAGCCGATGAGCAGCACGGCGAGCAGCAGCAGGACGACCGGGACACCGCGGTAGCTGGCCAGCGTCATGGTGAACGCCAGGACGGCCGCCGCGATGGCCACGCACTTGGCCAGGAAGATGTTGCGGGGCAGGACCTCGAGCGCGTACTCCTTCTGCCGGTTGCGGTCGCGGACCTCCTGGAGCAGCGCCACGGCCAGCACGATGAACCCGAGGACCAGCGTCAGGTTGTGGTAGTTGGTCTCCGGGCCGAGCTCCGGCAGATAGCCGGTGGATATCTTCTGGAAGCCTTCGGGGAACGGTCCGATGGAGCGGCTGCCGAGCAGGATCTGGGTGCCGCCGCGGAAGAGCAGCATCCCGGCGAGCGTCACGATGAACGAAGGGATGCCCACGTACGCGATCCAGAAGCCCTGCCACGCGCCCGCGACCGCTCCGAGGAGGAGGGCGAGGACCAGGGCCAGGACCCAGGGCACATCGTGCTCGACCATCATCACGGCGCAGGCCGCCGACACGAAGGCGGCCAGTGAGCCGACGGACAGGTCGATGTGGCCGGCGATGATCACGATCATCATGCCGATGGCCAGGACCAGGATGTAGCTGTTCTGCAGGACCAGGTTGGTGACGTTGTTCGGCCTGAGCAGGACGCCGTCGGTCCAGATCCCGAACAGCGCGACGATCAGGCCGAGCGCGATGAGCATGCCGTACTGGCGCATGTTGCGCCGGGCGGCGTCCATGAGCAGTGCGCGCGTGGACGAAGCGGAACCGGACCCGGGCCGGGACGGCCCCGGGCTCTTCGGTGTTTCGGTGGTGGCCGTGGACATGTTCCGTTACCTCTTGTCGCTGGTCATGTGGCGCATCAGAACTTCCTGGGTGGCCTCCGCGCGCGGGACCTCCCCGGTGAGCCGGCCTGCGGACATCGTGTAGATGCGGTCGCACATGCCGAGCAGTTCAGGCAGTTCCGAGGAGATGAGGACGACCGCCCGCCCTTCGGCGGCGAGCTTGTCGATGACGGTGTAGATCTCGAACTTCGCGCCGACGTCGATGCCCCGGGTCGGCTCGTCCAGGATCAGCACGTCCGGACCCGCGAAGATCCACTTGCTGAGGACGACCTTCTGCTGGTTGCCGCCGGAGAGCCGGCCCACCTGCTCGAAGACGGTCGGGGCCTTGATGTTCATCGAGGTGCGGTACGACTCGGCGACCCGGGTCTCCTCGTGCTCGTCGACGATGCCGCGCCGCCCCACCTTCCCCAGGGCGCTGAGGCTGATGTTGCGGCCGATGGTGTCGATGAGGTTGAGGCCGTACTGCTTGCGGTCCTCGGTGACGTACGCGATGCCGTGCCCGATGGCCTCGGGGACCGTACGGGTGCGGATCTCCCGGCCGTCCTTCAGGACCCGGCCGCTGATGCCGCGGCCGTAGGACCGGCCGAAGACGCTCATCGCGAGCTCGGTCCGGCCCGCGCCCATCAGCCCGGCGATCCCGACGATCTCGCCGCGCCGGACCTCCACGGAGACACCGTCGACGACCTTGCGGTGCTGGTCGATGGGGTGGTGCACCGTCCAGTCGCGTATCTCCAGGGCGGGATGGGCCCCGGACTCGCCCTCGTACGGAGAACGCGGCGGGAAGCGGTGGTCGAGATCGCGCCCGACCATGCCGCGGATGATCCGGTCCTCGGTGGTCGACTCCGCCGCCACGTCCAGGGTCTCGACCGTACGGCCGTCCCGGATGACGGTCACCGAGTCGGCCACGGCGGCGATCTCGCCCAGCTTGTGCGAGATGATGATCGAGGTGATGCCCTGGCCCTTCAGCTCCTTGATCAGCCGGATGAGCCGTTCGCTGTCCGAGTCGTTGAGCGCGGCCGTCGGCTCGTCCAGGATCAGCAGCCGCACCTCCTTGGCCAGCGCCTTCGCGATCTCCACGAGCTGCTGCTTGCCGACCCCGAGGTCGGCGACCCGCGTCTGCGGGTGCTCGTCCAGACCGACCCGCTTCAGCAGCGCCGCCGCGTGCCGGAGCGTTTCGTTCCAGTCGATGACGCCGCGGCGCGCGTGCTCGTTGCCGAGGAAGAGGTTCTCGGCGATGGAGAGGTACGGCACCAGGGCGAGCTCCTGGTGGATGATCACGATGCCGCGCGCCTCGCTGGCCCGGATGTCCTTGAAGGCGCAGGGCTCGCCGCGGAAGAGGATGTCCCCCTCGTAACTGCCGTGCGGGTGCACGCCGCTGAGGACCTTCATCAGGGTCGACTTGCCGGCCCCGTTCTCCCCGCAGATCGCGTGCACCTCGCCCTCGGCGACGGTCAGCGAGACATCGGAGAGGGCCCTGACCCCGGGGAAGGTCTTGACGATGGACCGCATCTGGAGGACGGGTCCGCTGCCGCCCAGTGGCCCGCTCACTTGAGGTCGCTCTCCTTGATGTAGCCGGAGTCCACCAGCTCGGCCTGGTAGTTGGTCTTGTCGACACTCACCGGGTCGAGCAGGAAGGACGGCACGACCTTCTTCTCGTTGTTGTACGTGGTGGTGTCGTTGACCTCGGGCTTCTTGTCGTTCAGCACGGCGTCCGCCATCTGCACGGCCTGCTTGGCGAGCGCCCGGGTGTCCTTGTAGACGGTCTGGGTCTGCTGGCCCGCGATGATCGACTTCACCGAGGCGACCTCGGCGTCCTGCCCGGTGACCACCGGGTAGGGCTTGGCCTTCGTGCCGTAACCGTCCGACTTGAGCGCCGAGATGATGCCGATCGAGATGCCGTCGTACGGAGAGAGCACCGCGTCCACCTGCGCCGAGGAGTACGCGCTGGTGAGCAGGTCGTCCATGCGCTTCTGGGCGGTCCCGCCGTCCCAGCGCAGGGTGGTGACCTGGTCGAGCTTCGTCTGCTTGGAGCGGACGACGATCTGCTTCTTGTCGATGTACGGCTTGAGGGTCTTCCAGGCGCCCTGGAAGAAGTACCGGGTGTTGTTGTCGTCCGGCGACCCGGCGAACAGCTCGACGTTGAAGGGGCCCTTGGCGCTGCCGTCCTTCAGCCCGAGCTTCTCGATGATGTACCCGGCCTGCAGCTCGCCGACCTTCTCGTTGTCGAAGGAGGCGTAGTACGCGACGTCCTCGGTGCCGAGGATCAGCCGGTCGTAGGAGATGACCTTGACGCCCTGCTCGCCGGCCTGGCGCAGCACATCACCCAGCGCACGGCCGTCGATGGCCGCGACCACCAGGACGTCCACACCCTTGGTGATCATGTTCTCGATCTGCGAGACCTGCTGGTCGACGTCGTCCTCGCCGTACTGCAGATCGGTCTTGTAGCCGAGCTTCTTGAACTCGGCCGCCATGTTCTTGCCGTCGGCTATCCAGCGCTCCGACGACTTGGTCGGCATCGCGATGCCGATCGTGGATCCCTCGCCGCCCTTCTTCTCCTCCTTGCTGCCGCCCTCGCCGCTCTGCCCGCAGGCGGCGAGAGCGAGGGAGAGTGCGATGACGGTTGCTGCAGCTGCGGCTCGTGTGGTGCGCATGGTCAGTCCTTCGGGGTGAGAGGGAACCGGTTGAGCCGGCCGGGAAGGCGGGATCCGAGCGGCGACATGTTGCCGTCGGCGCCGTGCCGGGCCAGCAGATCGAGGGCGAGGCGGCCGCGCCGGACGCGCTCGCGGGCCGAGTTCAGTGCGACATCGCGCAGCTGATGGCCGTAGGGGTAGATGCCGGGGGTCCTGGAGAGGCCGAACTTCAGGTAGATGGGGGCGCCGCGGCGTACCAGCTCGGCCGCCTCGTACATCCGCACATAGCCGCCGAGGTCGTCCGGCGCCTCGATGTAGAGGTCCATCGGGGCCCGGGAGACCCGGCGGATCTCGGTGAACTGGGCGAGCGACAGGTCCGACGGGATGTTGATCGAGTCGGCGCCGAGCTGCTCGAACACGGAGTACGAGGCGGGGTTCACCGGTCCGATCAGTGCCGAGACCTTGAAGGTGGTGCCGGCCGGCAGGAGGCCCTGCTCACGCATCCGGTGCAGGGTCCACAGGACCCCCTCGTCGGCCACGAGCAGGCAGGTGACGCCCAGCCCGGTGGCCCGCAGGGCATCCTCGACACAGCCGGCGAGGGCGTCGTGGCCCCGGGAGCGCAGCCCTGCGCCGCCGGAGTCGGTGCGGACCGAGGCCCCGGTGTCCCAGGTGCCTCGCGGACCCGTGAACAGGCAGAGCTCGATGTCGCGTTCGGCGCAGCCCTCCACCATCTCGGTGATCTCCGCGTCCGTCAGCATCCAGATGCCGCTGCCCTGGCTGATGCGGTGCACGGGGACGCCGAGGCGGGCGGACTCCTTCAGGACGACACCGAGGGCCTCCGGACCCTCCACGGACGGCACCTCGGTGCGCCAACTCCCGCCGTCGGGGAAGGAGTGCGGGGAGGCGTCGGCGGAGGACAGGGGCGCGGCGCCGAGTCCGAGCGCGGTGAGTACGGCGTCGCCGGGGCGGCGGGGGCCGACGGCACCAGGGGAAGAGACTGAGACGTCGTTCACGACTGGTCCTTCATGTTCGGTATTTCGGACGAAGTTCGGATCATGGGGTGTGCGCCGGTACGCGCGGGTGCGGAGCAACTCAGGGCGGACCCGTCACGGGCGCAGCAGCACCTTCCCGGTCTCCGGACCCCCGGCGCCGACCAGCGCCACCGCCTCGGCGAACCGCTCCAGCGGGAACTCATGGGTGATCAGCGGCGCCGGATCGAGCAGCCCGGCAGTGAACGCCCGCACCGCGTACGACCAGGCGGACGACGGCGCCCCGAAGACGCTGCGCACGGTGAGCTGGCTCAGCGACAGGTGCACCGGATCGATGCCCACGGCTCCCGGGGTGAACATCCCGGTGAGCACCACCCGCCCGCCGCGCCGTGCGAGCAGACACGCGTCGGCCGCGGTCGACGGGGCGCCGGCGGTCTCCACGACCAGGTCGTAGCGGCCCCGTACCTCCATCGCCTCCTTCGGGGTACGGGCCTCGCCCGCCCCGAAGTCCAGTGCCAGGGAAGCCCGTTCCTCCCGCGGGTCGATCACGGTCAGCTCCGAGGGCGACACCGCCGCCAGCAGCTGGACCGCGAGCAGCCCCAGCGTCCCCGCCCCCAGCACCGCGATCCGCTCACCGGGCTCGGGAGACCCGGCCCGCACCGCCGCCGCGATCACCGCGGCGGGCTCCAGCAGGGCCGCGGCCCGCAGGTCGGCGTCGTCGGAGAGCAGGTGCAGCAGGCGGGCCGGGACCACCACGTGGTCGGCGAACGCGCCGGGCCGGGTGAAGCCCGTCTCGTCGTACCCGGCCGTGCACAGGGAGGTCTCCCCGTACCGGCACCGCTCGCAGCGCCCGCAGGACCGGAAGCCCTCGGCGACCGTACGCCGCCCGAGCAGCGCGGGATCGACACCCTCGCCCACGGCGTCGACGGTCCCCGACCATTCGTGACCGGGCACCAGCGGATAGCGCACATAGGCCGGGTCCCGGTGGCCGTCGTACACCTCGCGGTCGCTCATGCAGATTCCGGCCGCGGCCACCCGCACCCGGACCTCGCCGGGGCCCGGCTCCGGGAGCGGCCCCTCGGAGAGCCGGTGGCTGCCGGGCCGCTCGATGGTCAACGAACGCGAGAGCGACGTCACTTGGGCTGCCTCTTCTCCCAGCCGTCGGCCCACAGGTCGAACCGTGCCTGCTGCTGCGGGAATTCGGCAGCGGCGTCCACATCCAGCTCCACGCCGAGCCCGGGGGCGTGGGAGAGTTCGAAACAGCCGGTGGCGGGATCGACGTGCGGTGCGCCCTTGACGACCTTCTTGATGTCGGCGTCCGCGAAGTCGTTGAAGTGTTCGAGGATCTTGAAGTTGGGCGTGCAGCCCGCCAGCTGGAGGCTGGCCGCCGTCAGTACGGAGCCGCCCACGTTGTGCGGGGCGATCAGCGTGTAGTGGGTCTCGGCGGTCGCGGCGAGCTTGCGGGCCTCCAGGATGCCGCCGATGTGGCCGACGTCCGGCTGGATGATGTCGGCGGCCTGCGACTCGAAGAGCTCACGGAACTCGATCCGGTCGTGGATGCGTTCACCGGTCGCGATCGGCAGGTCGACCTTCTCCGCCACCTTGCTGAGCGCCTTGAGGTTCTCCGGCGGCACCGGCTCCTCCAGCCAGGCAGGCCTGAAGGGCGCCATCTCGCGGGCGATCCGCACCGCCGTCGACGGGCTGAACCGCCCGTGCATCTCCAGCATCAGCTCGGTGTCGGGCCCGATGGCGTCCCGTACGGCCTCGATGAGGGACACCGCGTACCGGGTCTCCTCCTGGCCGAGCTCGAAGTGACCCGTACCGAAGGGGTCGATCTTCAGGGCACGGTAGCCGCGCTCCACGACCGCCTGCGCCGCCTTGTGGTACGCCTCGGGGGTGCGCTCGGTGGTGTACCAGCCGTTCGCGTACGCCTTGACCCGGTCGGTCACCTTCCCGCCGAGCAGCTGCCAGACCGGGACCCCGAGGGCCTTGCCCTTGATGTCCCAGCAGGCCATCTCGACGACCGCGATGCCGGACATCACGATCTCGCCGGCCCGCCCGTAGTCGCCGTACTTCATGCGGCGCACGAGGTCCTCCACCGCGAACGGGTCGGACCCCGTGATGTGATTGGTCGAGGCCTCGTGCAGGTAGCCGACCAGCGCATCCGTGCGCCCCAGCATCCGCGTCTCTCCGACTCCGGTGAGGCCCTCGTCGGTGTGGACCTGGACATAGGTGAGGTTGCGCCACGGCGTGCCGACGACATGCGTGCTGATTCCGGTGATACGCACGGCTGTTACCTCTCGACTGTTCGATATTTCGTCACTCGTTCGAAATGCTGGCGTGACGGTAATGACGGGCCCGGGGCAGTGTCAATGGTTCGCGCAAGTACGCTGACGCATATGAGTGATCTCGGGGCGGGTTTCGGCTACTTGATAAAGGGACAACGCTGGGCCTTCGGGCACGGCCGGTGGTTCGGATTCGGTCTCCTGCCCGGCCTCGTCACACTCGTCGTGTACGCGGGCGCGCTCATCGGACTCGGTTACGGCGGCGACGACTTCGTCGCCTGGGCCACCCCCTTCGCCGACGACTGGTCCTCGCCGTGGCTGGGGCTGCTGCGGAACACCCTGGTCGTCCTGGTCTTCGTCCTCGGGCTGTTCCTGGCGGTCGTCACCTTCACGGCGGTCACCCTCCTGGTCGGCCAGCCGTTCTACGAGTCGCTCTCCGAAGAGGTCGACCGCAGCGAGGGCGGCGAGGTGCCCGAGTCGGGGCTGCCGCTCTGGCGCGAGCTGTGGATCTCCGCCGGCGACTCCGTCCGCATCCTGCTGCGCGTCGCGCTGTACGGGGTGCTGCTCTTCGCCCTCGGATTCATTCCGGTCGTCGGGCAGACGGTGGTCCCCGCCCTGGGGTTCTGCGTCACCGGCTACTTCCTCGCCCAGGAGCTCACCGCCGTGGCACTCCAGCGCCGCGGCATGGTCCTGAAGGACCGGCTCGTGATGCTGCGCGGGCGCCGCATGCTGGTGCTCGGCTTCGGTGTCCCGCTCGCTCTGTCCTTCCTGGTCCCGTTCGTCGCCGTCCTCCTGATGCCCGGAGCCGTCGCCGGGGCCACGCTGCTGGCCCGCGACCTCACGGCGCCCCCTGCTCCGGCACCCGCCCCGTCGCCGTACACCCTTCACAAGGACTGAGGAGCGCCCGCCATGACCGAGATCCTCGCCGTCGCCCTCATCACCCTGCTCGCGGTCATCAGCCCCGGCGCGGACTTCGCGATGGTGGTCCGCAACAGCTACCTCTACGGCCGTCCGTCCGGCCTGCTCGCGGCCACCGGAGTTGCCGCGGGCGTCCTGGTCCACGTCACGTACACCATGCTCGGCGTCGGCCTGCTGATCGCCTCGTCCACCGCCCTGTTCACCGCGATCAAGCTGGCAGGCGCGGCCTACCTCGTCTACATCGGCGTACGCACCTTCCTCGACCGCGGCGACCTCACCGTCGACCTGGGCGAGAAGCGAAGCCTGAGCGGACTCGAGGCCCTGCGCACCGGCTTCCTCACCAATGTGCTGAACCCCAAGACCACGCTCTTCGTCGTGTCCACCTTCACCCAGGTCGTCGGGCCGGACACGGCCCTGTGGCAGCAGGCGGGCTACGGGCTGTTCATGTCGCTCGCCCACTTCGGGTGGTTCGGTCTGGTGGCCCTGTTCTTCTCCCACTCACACCTGCGCACCGCGATGCTGCGCCGCCAGAAGGCCCTCAACCGCACCATCGGCTCGGTCCTGGTCGGCCTCGGCGTCACCCTGGGCCTGGCCCGCTGAACCGCTCCCGGCGGTCTCAGCCGCCGTGGACCTCCAGAGCCGTCCGCACGGCCGACTCCAGCGCGCCCTCGATCCAGGCGGGCTTGATGGACGTGTGGCAGCCCGCGAAGTGCAGCGGCCCCTCCGGGGTGCGCACATCGGGGAACAGCTCGGTGTGCTGGCCGGGCAGGAGCACCGACGCCTCGCCGTACGCGTACGGGTCGCGCATCCACGACTGGGTGCGGCCCACGCCCGTGTAGAAGACCTCGATGCGCTGCCCGTACACGTCCTGGACTCCGCCCAGCGTGCGCGGGTAGCGCTCGTCGTCGTCCAGCGAGTCCCACTTCAGGGCGTCGTCGGCCCAGCTGTACGAGGCGAGCAGGACCCCGCCGTCGCTGCCCTCGACCGGGTGCGAGGGCTGGTACATGAAGCGGTTGGCGTTGTCGGTCACCGAGCCGCCGCCGATGACGTGCGCCGCCTCGGGCTGGTTGCGGGCGGTGGCCCGGCAGGCCGCGTAGTGCACCCGCTGGTTGGGCGGAATGTGGCCGCCGGGCACCGACGGGTGGGCGCCCAGCAGCGAACCGTCGGCCGGCGCCCTGCCCAGCCGGTAGTCGTCGTACAGGCCGGGGCGGACCTCGTCCAGCTCCCGCCTCCAGTCCGCCTCGTCGAACTCCCACCAGCGGCGGCTGAATTCGAGCAGCACCTTGGTCGCCGCGTCGTAGTGGACCTCGGTGATCGCGCGCCGCTTGCCGTACGAGAGCGCGGGCGTGACCGGGATGTGCCGCAGCCCGGAGAAGGGCACCGTGACGATCGCCCGGTCGCCGGTGAAGGTCTCCCGGACGACGGGACCGCCCCGGCCCTCGGAGACCGTCTCGACGCTCACCCCGTCCTCGGTGTGGCTGATCCGGGTGGCCCGGCGGTCCAGGTGGACCAGGTCCTCGACCTTCGCGTACATCGCGTCGGCCAGCGTGGCGGTGCCGTCGGGCAGCTCGAAGAACGAGGTGGCCGGGCTGATCAGCGAGGCCCCGATGAAGCTGTGCAGGAAGGCGAGGTGGAGGCGCGAGGTCATGTTCTCGACGGTGCCGATGAGGTCGACGGTGCGCTCGTCGAGCCCGGCCACCTCGGTCAGGTACCGGAACATCGAGAAGTGCCCGTACCGCTGGAGCACGGTCGCCCAGCCCTCGACAAGGGCACTGCCCTCCTTGCCCTCGATCTCCTTGCGCACCGGAGCGAACGCGTCCCGGACGATCTGCGAGGCGGGTGTGCTCTCGTAGGCCGCGGGCACACCGAAGGACCTGTTGACCGACTGCGGCTTCGCCGCGTAGTCGGCGCGGCGGACCCGGACACCGTTGACATGGATCCAGGTGCGGTTGGCGGGACGCCCCTCGCCGTCCACGTCGACCAGGTGGAAGCGGCGGGTCTTCAGCCCGAGGGCTGCCATCAGTCCGGTGACCAGCGGGTGGCTGTCCGGGATGCGCATCGCGCCGGCCTCGGCGTACTGCTTCGGATCGGCGAAGGGCTGCTCCGACTGCTCGTGGCCGCCCGCCCGGAAGGTCTTGATGCGGCCGCCCACACGGTTGCCGTTGGCCTCGATCACGGTGACCGTGTGACCGGCCTCGTGGAGCAGCCGCGCCGCGGTGAGCCCGGCCGGTCCCGCGCCGACGACGAGGACCTTCTTGCGCGCGGCGGAGGTGCGGGGCAGACCCTTCCCCAGCAGGACCTCACGGTAACCGGGCACCAGGTCACGGTCGTTCTCGTCCCGCACGAGGACGGCGCGGGCGACGGTGAGGCAGTCGTCCCAGTCGGAGGCGGGTGCGGCAGCCGCGGCCCGGGGCACCGCGGCACCCGCGGACGGGGCGGCGGCGGTCACGGCGAGGGCCGCCGCGCCGGCGGTGGCGCCTGCGATCAGGGAGCGGCGGGAAGGCAGGACGGGCGATGAATCAGCGGTGTTTAACATCATGTCGATCACCCTGCTGCGTGAGGCCGTCCGGGGGAGCCGCGGACGCGCCCCCACGGCCCCGATTCACCCGCCGGTGATCTTGCTGAATCGGTGTTGACGCAGGTCATCGCGGTGGATTCGGGTGTCAGCGCACCGAGAAGCCGTACACCGTCGTGGACTCGAACACCTCGCCCGGCCGCAGCACCGTGCTCGGGAACTCCGGACGGTTGGGGGAGTCGGGGAAGTGCTGCGTCTCCAGCGCGATCCCGGCGCACGGCACGAACGGCCGCCCCTCGAAATGGTCGGCGGTGTACAGCTGCAGACCCGGCTCCGTCGTACGGACCGTCAGCAGCCGCCCCGAGGCGGCGTCGTACAGCTCGGCCACCGGCTCCTCGCCGGTCGCGTCGAGCACGTAGTTGGTGTCGTACTCCGGGCCCACCGGCCTGGGCTCCCGGAAGTCGAACCGGGTCCCGTCCACCGGAGCGAACTCGCCCGTCGGAATGGACTCGGCGTCCGACGGCGTGATCAGCCCGGCCGCGAGCCGCAGTTCGTGCCCGAGCGCGCTCCCGCTGTCCGCGCCGGCCAGATTCCAGTACGTGTGATTGGTCAGGTTCACCACGGTCGGCGCGTCCGTCGTTGCCCGGTAGGCGATCCGCAGCGCCCCGCCCTCGTCCAGGGTGTACGTCACCGAGACCGCCAGCCGGCCCGGGAAGCCCTCCTCGCCGTCCTCCGCGACCAGGGAGAGCCGCACACCGTCCGGTACCTCCTCGGCGTCCCACACCCGCTTGTCGAAGCCGCGCGTCCCGCCGTGCACATGGTTGCGGCCCTCGTTCGGCGTCACCCGGTGCGTCTGCCCGTCGAGTACGAAGGCGGCGCCCCCGATCCGGTTCGCGTACCGCCCGACCAGGGCGCCGAAGTAGGGACCGGTGTACTTCTCGTAGTCCGCGACGTCCGGCAGCCCGAGGGCCACCCCGGCCCGGGTGCCGTCCCGGCCGGGCACCTCCACCGACTGCACGACGGCGCCGTACGTCAGCACACGCACCCGCGTGCCGTCCCGCTCCAGGGTCCAGCGCCGGACGGCGGTGCCGTCCGCGAGGGTGGAGAAGTCTTCGCCGTGTGCCGCTGTACCCGTCGTCATGATCACGGACTTTACGCGGGGGGTCCGGCCGCCGTGACATTGCGGTAAGCGATCTCGGCCAGCCTGGCCTGGCCGTCACGGCCGGGGTGGAACCAGTCCCACTGGCTGAGCTGCTCGCCGGTGAACCGGTAGTCGAACACCGCCCCGCCGTCGTACCGGCAGCGCAGATCCTTCGCGCAGACGTCCCGCAGGACCTCGTTGTACGCGACGACCCGCTCCTGCACCGCGTCGCGCCGCGCGACGGCCGCCGTGCCCATGTCGTCCGCGTCGCCCAGCATCGACCGGCAGATCCCGAGCTTCCAGATCTGCTTGCCCAGCGCGTTGCCCCGCCCGGTCGACCAGAGCCGCTTGAGGTCCGGCACGCTCGACACGTACACCTGGGCCTTCGGCGCCGCCCCGCGCAACTGCCGCATCGACGCCTCGAACGAGGCCCGGAAGTCCGCCACCGGAGTCATGAGCCGCACCGAGTCCCGGCAGGCGTCGTTGGCGCCGATCATCACCGTCACCAGGTCCGGCTTCTCCTTGGCGGCCAGCACCATCTGCTCCGGCAGCTGGGCCATCCGGGCTCCCGACACGGCGTGGTTCCAGCTGTGCGAGGGCGCCTTCGACGCGCCGAGCAGCCGTTCCGCGAGACTGTTCACCCCGTCGTCCGTGCCGGTCGCCCACGACACCTCCGGGCAGTCGGCGAACACCGAGCAGGCGTCGAAGCCCCGGGTGATGGAGTCCCCCACGGCGGCGATGGACGCCGGGCTCACATCCCACACCCGGACCGGCGAGGGAGAAGGGCTCTGCGGCCTGGCCGCGCCCTTCGTGGTCGCGGACGAACCACCGGTGCAGCCCGTCAGCGCGGCGGCACCGACGAACGAAAGAGCCGTCAGCACGGCGGCGACACCGCGGACACCACGGCGTGACGAACACTCAGGCATCCCAGTTTCCCCTCCGGTCACACAGGTGATTGTGCCCCTGGCACAACCCGACAGCCCCAGGTGGTGGGCCCGCGCGCCCTCGCGGGTGAATGCTGGGGAATCATGGGCCCAGGACCGACGGTACGTCACACGCCCGGCCCCGGCGCACGGTAGCTTTTCCCCGTCGAACCAGTGACGCCTTGCCGGCCGGCATCCGAAACGGGCAGCTCCGGTAAGTTACCTCACGTCACATACTGTCCCTTTTCAGGAGATTCACTCCCGATGCTGTTTACTGTTGACAACCTCGGGAGCCGACCGGGAAGAGGCGGTACGGGCGCGAGGCCGCTGGGGAAGGCGAACCTCGTCCCACACTGGAGGTCCCGGTGACGACACGTGGAGTCCTGTACGTTCACTCCGCACCGCGCGCGCTGTGCCCGCACATCGAATGGGCAGTGGCGGGCGTACTCGGTGTGCGGGTCCAGCTCGACTGGATCAGACAGCCGGCCGCCCCCGGTACCTGGCGGTCCGAATTCTCCTGGAAGGGCAGAGCCGGCACCGCGTCCCAGCTCGCCTCGGCCCTCCGTGGCTGGGACCTGCTGCGCTTCGAGGTGACGGCTGAGCCGTGCCCCACGGCGGAGGGCGAGCGCTACAGCTCCACGCCCGGCCTCGGCATCTTCCACGCGGTCACCGGCATGAACGGCGACATCCTGATCCCCGAGGACCGGTTGCGGGCGGCCCTGGCCCGGTCCGTGAGCGGCGAGAGCGACCTGGAGGCGGAGGTCGCCAAGCTCCTGGGCAAGCCCTGGGACGACGAGCTGGAGTCCTTCCGCCACGCCGGCGAGGGCGCGCCCGTCCGCTGGCTCCACCAGGTGGTGTGACCCGGCACCTCGGCCCGCCCTGACCCGGGACAGGCCGAGCTGAAACGTTTGTCCTCCGTGCCCCGCACGGCCCGGCGCAGCCCCGGGCACGGCCCGCGCAATGCAGGAGGCCCGCCTCCCGGACGGGAAGCGGGCCTCGCGGCAGTGACGGGTCAGACCGAGCGGAACGCCAGGACGACGTTGTGGCCGCCGAAGCCGAACGAGTTGTTGATCGCGGCGATCGAACCCTCCGGCAGTGCCCGCGGCTCACCGCGGACGATGTCGGCCTCGATCGCCTCGTCGAGGTTGTCGACGTTGATGGTCGGCGGTGCCAGCCGGTGGTGCAGCGCCAGGACCGTCGCCACGGTCTCGATGCCGCCCGCGCCACCCAGCAGGTGACCGGTCATCGACTTCGTCGCGGAGATCGCGACATGGTCCAGGTCGTCGCCCAGCACCGCACGCAGCGCCTTGATCTCCGCAATGTCACCCTGCGGCGTGGACGTGGCGTGCGCGTTCAGGTGCACGACCTCCGACGGCTTCAGGTCCGTGGCGTCCAGCAGGTTCTGCATCGCGGCGGCGATGCCCCGGCCGGTCGGCTCGGGCTGCGCGATGTGGTGGGCGTCCGCGGACAGGCCCTGCCCCAGGACCTCGCAGTAGACCCTCGCGCCGCGCGCGGCGGCGTGCTCCGCGGACTCCAGGATCACGACTCCCGCGCCCTCGCCGAGGACGAAGCCGTCACGGCCCGTGTCGTACGGGCGCGAGGCCTTCTCGGGCTCGTCGTTGCTCTTGGACATCGCCATCATGTTGGCGAACGCGGCGATCGGCAGCGGGTGGATCGCCGCCTCGGTGCCGCCGGCGACGACCACATCGGCACGGCC
Source organism: Streptomyces sp. NBC_00683 (assembly GCF_036226745.1). NCBI lineage: Bacteria > Bacillati > Actinomycetota > Actinomycetes > Kitasatosporales > Streptomycetaceae > Streptomyces > Streptomyces sp. NBC_00683. The sequence continues at coordinate 5,931,184 of NZ_CP109013.1, forward strand.
GGTGCGGATCATCTCGACGGCGTACCCGATGGCCTCGGCACCCGACGCGCAGGCGGAGACCGGGGTGTGGACACCGGCCTGGGCGTTGACCTCGAGGCCGACGTTGGCCGCCGGGCCGTTGGGCATGAGCATGGGAACGGTGTGCGGGGAGACGCGGCGTACGCCCTTCTCCTTCAGCACGTCGTACTGGTCGAGCAGGGTGATCACGCCGCCGATACCGGAGGCGATGACCGAGCCCAGACGCTCGGGCTGGATCTTCTCGTCCTCACCGGCCTTGCCGGTGAAGCCGGCGTCCGCCCAGGCCTCACGGGCCGCGATCAGCGCGAACTGCGCCGAGCGGTCCAGCTTGCGGGCGAGCGGGCGGGGCAGGACGTCGCCCGGGTCGACAGCCGCGAGGGCGGCGATCCGGACAGGCAGTTCGGCGAAACGTTCGCCCTCGAGGGGCTTGACGCCGGAACGACCGGCCATCAGACCTTCCCAGGTCGATGCGGAGTCGCCACCCAGCGGAGTGGTTGCGCCGATACCGGTGACGACCACGGTGCGATTGGTCGGGCTCACTGGAAAATCTTCTCCACGTGTAGAGGGTCGTGAATCAGCGGCGCCACCGCCGGGTGGCGACACACGGGACGGGCTCGGATCAGCCCTGGTGCTTCAGGATGTAGTCGGCAGCGTCGCCGACCGTCTTGAGGTTCTTGACGTCCTCGTCGGGGATCTTGACGTCGAAGCGCTCCTCGGCGGCGACGACGACCTCGACCATGGACAGCGAGTCGACGTCCAGGTCGTCGGTGAAGGACTTGTCCAGCTGGACGTCCTCGACCGGGATACCGGCGATCTCGTTGACGATCTCGGCGAGACCGGTGACGATCTCTTCCTGAGTGGCGGCCATTTTGGCGCTCCTTCGATGTGTTTCTGCGGGGTTCGGGCGTACGGGCCGAAAGGTCCGGTGTGCCTAGGGGAGGGTAACGACCGTCGCGGCGTAGACGAGACCCGCCCCGAAGCCGATGACGAGCGCCGTGTCGCCGCTCTTGGCCTGACCGGTCGCCAGGAGCCGCTCCATTGCGAGCGGAATCGAGGCGGCCGACGTATTGCCGGTGGTTTCCACGTCACGCGCGACCGTGACGTGCTCCGGCAGCTTGAGAGTCTTCACCATCGAGTCGATGATCCGCATATTGGCCTGGTGCGGAATGAAGACGTCCAGGTCTTCCGGGGTGATCCCGGCCGCCTCCAGCGCCTGCTGGGCGACCTTGGCCATCTCGAAGACGGCCCAGCGGAAGACCGCCTGACCCTCCTGCGTGATCGCCGGGAACTTCTCCGGACGGTCGGCGTGGAAGACGTCCCACGCCACGGTCTGCTTGATCGTTCCGGACTTGTCGCCCTCGGAGCCCCAGACCGTGGGGCCTATGGCCGGCTCCTTGGCGGGGCCGACGACGACCGCACCCGCGCCGTCGCCGAACAGGAAGGCCGTCGCGCGGTCCTCCAGGTCGGTGAGGTCGCTGAGGCGCTCGACACCGATGACGAGGACGTACTCCGCGGAACCCTCGACGATCATGCCCTTGGCGAGCGTGAGGCCGTAGCCGAAGCCCGCGCAGCCGGCGGAGATGTCGAAGGCCGCGGGCTTGCCCGCGCCGATCTTGTGGGCGATGTCGGTCGCGATCGCCGGGGTCTGCTGGAAGTGCGAGACGGTGGAGACGACCACGGCGCCGATCTGCTCGGGAGTGATCCCGGCGTCTGCGATCGCCTTGCCGGCGGCCTCCACGGACATGGCCGACACGGTCTCCTCGGGGGAGGCCCAGTGGCGGGTGGCGATACCGGAGCGGGAGCGGATCCACTCGTCGGACGAGTCGATCGTCTCGAGGATCACCTCGTTCGGCACGACACGGGTCGGGCGGTAGCCGCCGACACCCATGATCCGTGCGTACGGGGCGCCCTTGCTGGGCTTGATCTTCGACATGCTCTCGGGCTCCTTAGGCGCCTGCGTGCTCGGAGATGAGCGCGCGGGCCGCGTCGAGGTCGTCGGGGGTCTTGAGCGCCAGGGTCTTCACGCCGGGCAGCGCGCGCTTGGCGAGGCCGACGAGGGTGCCTCCGGGGGCGGCCTCGATGATGGCCGTGACCCCGAGCTCCTTGAAGGTCTCCATGCACAGGTCCCAGCGGACCGGGTTGGCGACCTGGCCGACGAGCCGCGAGATGACCTCGGCGCCGTCGGCGACCGTCTTCCCGTCGGCGTTCGACACGTACGTGACCTTCGGGTCGGCTACCGTCAGGGCACCGGCGGCGGCACGCAGCTTCTCCACGGCCGGAGCCATGTGGTGCGTGTGGAAGGCGCCGGCCACCTTGAGCGCGACCACGCGGCGCACACCCTCGGGCATGTCCTCGGCCAGCGCGGCGATCTGTGCCGCGGTGCCCGCTGCGACGATCTGCCCGCCACCGTTGACGTTGGCCGGGGTGAGTCCCAGCTTCTCCAGGTGAGGGACCGTTACGGCAGGGTCGCCGCCGAGCAGCGCGGCCATGCCCGTCTCGGTGACCGCGGCGGCCTCGGCCATGCCGAGCCCCCGGGTCCGTACGAAACGGAGCGCGGCCTCGTCGCCGATGACACCGGCGAGCGCTGCGGCGGTGATCTCACCGACGCTGTGGCCGGCGACGGCGCCGGGCGAGGCGTCGAGGGCGGCGGCCGACAGGAGACCCGCGGCGACCAGCAGCGGCTGTGCCACCGCCGTGTCGCGGATCTCGTCCGCATCGGCCTTCGTGCCGTAGTGGGCAAGGTCGAGCCCGATGGCGTCGGACCAGGCCGCGATGCGGTCGGTGGCACCGGGGAGTTCGAGCCAGGGAGTCAGGAAGCCGGGCGTCTGAGCGCCTTGGCCGGGAGCGACGAGTACGAGCACACTCACACTCTCTCTTGTGGACGGCTCCTCACGCCCGTGGGGACAGGGACGAAGAACCGTCAGGGGAATTGTTGAAGTCCGACAAAAGTCTAGGACTGAGGATCTCCGGCGGCCAAGCGCCCCAGGATGAGGGCGATCCGCAGCGTGAACGCGGAGCGGACGTCGGACGGCGACCAGCCGGTGACGTCGGTCACACGTCGTAGCCGGTAGCGGACGGTATTGGGGTGCACGAACAGCATCCTGGCGGCGCCCTCAAGGCTGCTCGCCTGCTCCAGATAGACACTCAGCGTCTCCAGTAGCGCCGAACCGGCCTCTTCGAGCGGTCTGTAGATCTCCTCCACCAACTGATCCCGCGCGGCAGGGTCGCCCGCCATCGCACGCTCCGGAAGGAGATCGTCGGACAGTACGGGCCGCGGCGCGTCCTGCCACGCCGAGCACGCCTTGAGTCCGGCGGCTGCGGCCTGCGCGGACCGGGTGGCGGCGAGCAGGTCGGGCACCACGGGACCGGCGACGACGGGACCGGCCGCATACGGGCCGATCAGCGATTTCGCGACGTTCAGCGGGTTGTCGCTGCCGCCCGCGATGACGACCAGGCGGTTGCCCAGCACCCCGGTCAGGACCTGGAGCTTGGCGTGCCGGGCCGCCCGCCGGATCGCCTCCACGGTGAGTTCGCTGTCCCCGTCCGGAGCCGTGCCGAGGAGGACGCAGACGTGTTCGGGGGAGTTCCAGCCGAGCGCCGCGGCCCGCGACACGGCACCCTCGTCGGCCTCGCCGGACAGCACCGCGTTCACCACGAGGGACTCCAGCCGGGCGTCCCACGCGCCGCGCGCCTCGGCGGCCTGCGCGTACACCTGGGCGGTCGCGAAGGCGATCTCCCGGGCGTAGACGAGAAGCGCCTCGCGCAGCACCGACTCGTCGCCGGGAGCCGCCACCTCCTCGATCGCGGTCTCCATCACCTCGATCGTCGTCCGCACCATCTCGACGGTCTGCCGCAGCGTGATCGCCCGGGTCAGCTCGCGCGGAGCCGTACCGAACACATCGGTGGAGATGGCCTGCGGCGCCTCCGGGTGCCGGAACCACTCGGTGAACGCGGCGATCCCGGCCTGGGCGACCAGACCGATCCAGGAGCGGTTCTCCGGTGGCATCGCCCGGTACCACGGCAGCGTCTCGTCCATGCGGGCGATGGCGTTGGCGGCAAGCCGGCCGGAGGCCTGCTCGAGCCGCTTGAGGGTCGCGGCATGGAGGTGGGCGGCGTTCGCGGCGGGCTGCTCAGGATCGGGTCGGGGCACGGACACAAGACTGCCTTATCGGGGCAGCGGTACGGAGGGGCGGGGCCGCGGGTCGCCCCGCAGGGCTACCGTGGAGCCGTGATGGACGTACGCCGCTCCGGCGACCGCTTCCGCGGTGGGGACCCGGCCCCGGGTGTCTCCGTGGGCATCGAGACGCTGCACGCATTCTCCTTCGGGCGCTTCTACGACCCCGACAACCTTCGCTTCGGGCCGGTACTGGCCTGCAACGAGGAGCGTCTCGCTCCGGGGGCCGGCTTCGACGAGCATCCGCACAGCCACACCGAGATCGTCACCTGGGTGGTCGAGGGCGAGCTCACCCACCGCGACTCCGCCGGCCACGCCACCGTCGTACGGGCCGGTGACGTCCAGCACCTCAGCTCGGCCGGCGGGGTGCGGCACGTCGAACGCAATGACGGGGAGGACCCGCTGACGTTCGTTCAGATGTGGCTGTCCCCGCTGACACCCGGCGGGGAACCCTCGTACACGCATGTCGCCGGGATCGCCGACTCGACCCCGTACGCGCTCCCGGAAGCGCGCGCGATGCTCCATGTCCGCAGGCAGGCCGAGGGCGAGCGCACCGCCGTGCCCGATGCGGCGGGCGTCTACGTCCACGTCGTACGGGGCGAGGTCCGCCTCGACGGCGAGGAGCTCGCGGCGGGCGACTCGGCGCGGATCACGGAGTCCCGGGGGCTGGAACTGCTGGCCCTGACGGCCGCCGAGGTGCTGATGTGGGAACTCGGGCAGGTGTGAGGGGCGGCCGGCCTACCGACGTCTGTCCAGCAGCCCGCGCTCAAGGGCTTTGACCACCGCGTGCGTACGGTCGCTGACGTCGAGCTTGGCGAAGACCCGCAGCAGATGCGTCTTCACCGTCGCCTCCGAGATGACGAGCCGCCGGCCGATCTCCACGTTGGACAGCCCGTCGGCGACCGCGCCCAGCACATCCACCTCCCGCCTGGTCAGCGCCACCGGAGCGGGCCTGCGCATACGGGCGACCAGGCGCGCCGCGACCCGCGGGGCCAGAACGGTCTCGCCCCGGGACGCGGAGTGGATCGCGTCCACCAACTGCTCGCGCGTGGTGTCCTTCAGCAGGTAGCCGACCGCGCCGGCCTCGACCGCGCGCTCGATCTCCGCGTCGGTGTCGTACGTGGTCAGGATCAGCACCCGGGTCCGGAAGCGGCCGGCGACGATCTCAGCGGTGGCACTCGTCCCGTCGAGGACGGGCATCCGCAGATCGACCAGCGCCACATCCGGCTCCAGCCGCTCCACGAGTTCGACAGCAGCCCGGCCGTCGCCGGCCTCGCCGACGATGTCGATGGTGGGCTCGTCGGCCAGCAGGGCGACGACCCCGGCCCGCATCACCGTGTGGTCGTCCACCACGACGACTCGGAGCCTGCCCTCCGGAAGTGCACTGCTCGTCATATCAGACCTGCCCGTTCGTGGGGATCATGGCGAGGACGCGGGTGCCGTCGCCGACCGAGCTGGTGACGGTGAGCTCACCGCCCAGTTCGGCCAGGCGTTTGCGCATGCCGTTGAGCCCGAAGCCGTGGGAGTCCTCGGTCACGAAGCCGCGGCCGTCGTCGGTGATCTCCAGTTCCACGGCGTGCGGCTGGGCCGTGAGCACCACCTCCACGGTGGAGGCCGCCGCGTGCTTGCGGATGTTGGCGAGGGACTCCTGCGTGCAGCGCAGGAGGGCGATCCGGGTCTGCTGGTCGCAGGCGACGTCCGGCAGTTCCGAGGCGAGGCCGATCCCGGTGTCCTCCGTGAACCGGTCCAGGGTCCGGCGAAGGGTGTCCGCCACGGAGCCTGCGGCGACACCGCTCTGCGGAGCCGCCCCCACCAGGACACGTGCCTCGGTGAGGTTCTCGCGTGCGGTGTTCTCGATCGCGAGCAGTTGCTGCGCGCTCCTGGCGGGATCGGTTTCCAGTCCGGACCGGGCCGCCTCCGCGAGCACGACGATGGACGCGAAGCCCTGGGCGAGGGTGTCGTGGATCTCCCGGGCCAGCCGTTCGCGCTCGTCCGCCGCACCCTGGCGCTTGTGTGCCTCGACCAGCCGGAGCCGGGCGCCCTCCAGCTCGGCGCTCAGCCGACGGGCACGCGCGTCACCGTCCTCGGCGACACGGCGCAGTCCCAGCCCGACCAGCACGCCCGCCGCGTAGCCGATCAGCGTGAAGACGACGTTCCCGGTGAAGAACTCCCCGTCCCAGCCCTGCCGTACGACGTTGCCGGCCACCACCCCCGCGCACGCGAGGCCGCTGACGGCGATCGCGGCCCGCGTGCTCGTGGTGTAGATCCAGAAGTGCGGCAACGTCACGACGAAGAGTGCCGCGCCACCGTCGAGCAGGTACGACATCGCGCCGAGGCCCACGACGAGTACGTACAGATACGGAAGCGGGCGCAGGACGGGGTTGCCCGGGAACAGTCCCACCGCTCCGTAACACAGCGCGAGCACGGCCAGCAGCGCCAGCGTCGGGTACCTCGTCGTTCCGGGTGCGTCCGCGACCGCGATGGCCGGCGGCACCACACCCAGCAGCACCCACAGGACGGCGTTCCACCGGTGCAGTGACGGTACGGGCAACTCGTCGTCGGGCTGTGGCCGTTGATCCATCGCGTCAGCCTACTTTTTCCAGCGGCGCGGCGGCAGGGAACCCGTCCCGTGCACCGCGCGCGGGGCGGGCGGGCCACCAGGCGCGCTCGCCGAGGAGCAGCAGGACCGACGGCAGGACCATGAGCCTGATGACCACGGCGTCCAGGAGGACGGCCACGGCCAGACAGAATCCCATCTGCTTCATCTCGGTGAGGTGCAGGGCCACGAACGCACCGAACACCGTCACCATCACGATCGCCGCACTCGTCACCACCTTGGCCGAGCGGTTGATGCCCTCCAGCACCGCCTCGCGGGCCGGCATGCCGTTCTGCCTGGCCTCCTGGATCCGGCTGACCACGAACACCTGGTAGTCCATCGACAGGCCGAAGAGGATCACGACGAGGAACAGCGGCACCCTGGACGCGATCGCGCCGAGCGAGTCGAAGGCCAGCAGGCCCTCCGCCCATGTCCCCTGGAAGAACAGGACCAGCATGCCGAGCGAGGCACCGGCGGACAGCAGATTGAGTGCGACGCCGACGAGGCCGATGACCACCGAGCGGAACGCCCACGCGGTCATCAGGAAGGTCATCAGCAGCAGGAACCCGATCACCAGCGGCAGTTTGCCGCTCTCGTGGGCCACGTAGTCGCGGCCCCGGGCCACGTCGCCGCTCACCCCCGTCTCCACGTCGGACAGTTGGCCGACGGTCGCGGGGATGTGGTCCTGGCGGAGGTGGACGAGTGACTCGATCGCCTCGGCGGAGGGCGCGGGGAAGGGGACCGCGAGTTCCAGCACACTGATCCTGCCGTCGGCCGATGTGCGCACCGTCGGCTCGGTGTCCCCGGCGAACAGCGGGTCGGCCTGGGCGCGGCGGCCGAGGTCCGCAAGGGCCCGCTTCACCTGGGCGGCCCGCTCCGGGGCCGAGCGGGCGACCACCTCGTGCTTGACGAAGAGCTCGGGGAAACTCCCGGTCAGCCGGTCGTGGACCTGCATGGCCGGGATGTCGCGGGAGAAGGTGTCCTTGCCCGGGTCGACGAGCTTCAGTCCGAGCGCGGGTGCGGCCAGGCCGAGCATGACGAGGACCGACAGGCACAGGGTGAGGACGGGGCGGGTCCGGGCGGGCCGCAGGAGGGCGCCGAACACCCGCCCGGTCTCCGGCTTCGCGGTCGGGGCCGGCTTCCCGCGCTTCGCACGGCGGGCTGCCTTGCGGGAGGCGAGGCGTTCGGTCCGGTGGCCGATCTTGACCAGCAGTGCCGGGAGGACCGTGAGCGAGCTGGCCACGGCGACCGCCACGACGAGGATGGTGCCGGTCGCCAGCGAGGAGAAGATGACGTCGCCGGCCAGATACAGGGTGGCCGTGGAGACGATCACGGCGAGGCCCGACACCACGATGGCCCGGCCCGCGGTCGCCGCCGCCAGCTCCACGAGGGCTTCCGAACTCAGCCGGCCGCCTGCGCGGGCCCGTTCCTCACGCTCACGCTTCAGGTAGAAGAGCGTGTAGTCGACGCCCACCGCCAGGCCGATGAGCAGGATGAGGTTCATCCCGACTCCGGCGTCGGGGAGAAGGTGCGAGGCGATCATCGACAGCCCGATGGCAGCGGCGATCGAGGAGAGAGCCAGCAGAAGCGGCACACCAGCCATGACCACCGAGCCGAACACGACCAGCAGGGTGATGACGGTGACGGGCAGGCTGATGCGTTCGGAGAGGGCGAGATCCTCTCCGCGCTGGTCGTTGACGCCCTTGCTGATGGCAGGGGATCCGGTCTCCTCCACCACCAGGTCCGGGTGGTTCGCGCCCACCGCCGCCGTCTGCTCCAGGAGCGGCACGACGTTCTTCCGGCCCTCCAGCTCGGGGCCGTTCAGGACCACGGAGACCAGTAGGACCTTGCCGTCCTTCGAGCGGACGGGAGCCGCCACGCTCTCCACCTCGGGCAGGTTCCGCATCCGCTCGGTCACGTCCTGGGCCGCCGAACCGGCCGCGGTCAGGTCCAGCGGCCCTGACCTGGCCCGGATCATGATCCGCTCGGTGGGCGAGCGCTCCAGGCCGCCTTCGGTCGCCATCGCCTCGGCGCGTCCCGCCTCACCGACCCAGAAGTCCTTGGTGGTGGCTTCGTTCGTGCCCACCGCGATGCCGGCTCCGAGGCACAGAACGACGAACGCGAACCAGCCGACGATCGCCCGCCATGCGTGCCGGGCGCTCCATCGGGCCATGCGTACAGGTAGTTGTCTCATGCCAGAAATCCTGGCCGCAGAGGTACCGCGCCCGGCACGTCCTGCCGGTTGAACCTCTTGTCCACCGGCCGGTGGACAACGAGGCTGGGGCCACCCCTACCCGTAGGGAACTCAGGCTTTCGCTTCCCTGGGCTTGTCCAGCTCACGCATCGCCTCGCCGTGGGCGCTCATCCGGCGCGTCACCGTGCCGGTGGTGAAGAGCGCCGCGCCGACGACCGACACCGGCAGGGACAGGCCGAGCAGGGCGACGGCCTCCGGCCAGTCGCGTTCGTCCGCGCAGTAATCCCCGCGGAACAAGCCCTCGTTGGCGGTGCCGCGGTCGGTGAACAGCCGCGACTCGCACTCCTGCGGGTACTTGTCGTCGGGCGTCTCGTCGACCGCGTACGGCGTGAGCAGCAACACGGCACACCACACCCACAGCAGCGCGGCCAAGGACAGCAGGGCCAGGCCCCAACTGCGTATGCGCGTGGCCCGGTCGCGGAAATCCTGGTCGTACTCGTGTGATCGTGATCGCATAGCGGCCGAATCTAGCGGAGCCCGTCCACGGAGGTCCGCCGCGGTGGTGGCCGACCGGCGGGACGGGGCCCGGTCGGCGGTTCGCGCGCGGTCAGCACCGGCGATGCCACCACGCCGACCCCGCGTCCGCCGCGGGCTCGTGGTGGGTACGCCCGAGCAGCACCTCGTCCAGGCGTCCGACCTGCGCCCGGAGTTCCGCCGAGGCCCTCGGCGGCAACAGGGACAGTGCCTCCTGCAGCGTGTCCCTGGCCCAGCCCCCGCCGCAGCACGGGCAGGTGAACTCGGCCTCCCACTGCCTCCACCTGCGTTCGGTTCCGTGGACGCGGGCGGACCACACGCTCATGGCGACGGACACGACGCCCGGAGTCAGCCGCTCCCGTTCGAGCACGCGGACGGCTGCGTTCGCCGCTCCCGAAAGGCCGGGAACGTCGCGGTAGCGCACCCAGGGAGCGCTCCAGCGGTGTTCCCGCTGCCGAAGAGATGCCGGCCTTCTACGAGGCACGGCCCCTTCGCGCATCGTTCTGTGCCCCGGAGTCCGTGTGCAGGACGGCGAACAGCCCCCGGGCCCGGGCGCCGTCCACCGTGCTCCAGGAACCGGAGACGTGGCCGGCCGCTCCCCGCGGCAGCGACGGCGAACCGTCCGGGGCGGGCCGCAGGGCCCGGTGCAGGCGGATGGTCGCGCCGGGCGCGACAGTCAGGGTGGTGCCGTCCCGGTCGTCCGTGGCTGTGGTGGTGAAGGCCGTCGAGACCGGTCCCTCACCGATGTAGGAGCGGGTGACTTCCCGGTCGGGGGTGTTGCTGGTGTTCTGGTCCTGGGCCTGCACCCGGCCCTCGATCAGGGCGGCGAACCGGTCGACCAGCACCGGGTCGTGGCAGCCGTCGTAGGCCCAGCGCCGTCCCAGCACCCCGTGCTCCATGGTGCCCACGAGAGCGTGCTCCGCCCCGTCGAGCGGGGCACCGCGATAGGTGAGCGGCACCAGGTAGGCGGTGGGGTGAGGGCCGGAGGCGTCGGTGACCACGATGAACTCGATCCCCACCTCGCCCTGCGGGTCGTCCAGCCGGAAGCCGCCGGATCTGGCCGGCTCGGGTTCACCCGCGCCGCCGCGGTACCACGGGCGGGAGGGCAGCCAGGAGGCGAGCAGTTCCAGCTTTGTCGGTGCGAGGGCGGTGCGGTGGATGACGGCCATGCGGAAAGTTCTTTCCCTTGAGTCGCAGTGGTCAGCCCTGAGGATCCTGCGGTTTGACCTCGACCTCGCGCAGGCTCTGCTCCCTGAGCTCGGTGCGTGCCTCGGTGCGGTGTCCCCGGGCGATGTAGTCACGCACGACCGCCTCGACCGCGTCCTGGGGCGAGCCGATACCGGCCAGGACCATCACTTCCACCACCAGTTCGGCATCGAGGCTGATGCTGACCTTGGCCACGAGCGACCCCCTTCGTCGGTCGGGGACTCTAACAGCCGCACAGCAGCGACCCGTTCCCGCAGCTGTGTGGCACAGGACGACGACGGGGCGCACGTCGCCCGGTACGGCACTAGCTACCGGCCGCCAGCTCCTGGAGTACCGCGTCGGTGAACGGGGTCCAGACCTCGGCGGCCCACGGGCCGAAGGCCCGGTCGGTCAGGGCGACGCAGGCCGCGCCCGCCGCCGGGTCGATCCACAGGAACGTGCCGGACTGGCCGAAGTGGCCGAAGGTCGCGGGGGAGGACGAAAGGCCCGTCCAGTGCGGCGACTTGGAGTCGCGGATCTCGAAGCCGAGCCCCCAGTCGTTGGGGTTCTGGTGGCCGTAGCCGGGGAGTACGCCCTTGAGGCCCGGGTGCACGACGGTCTGGGCCTCGAGCACCGTACGCGGGTCGAGGAGCCGGGGTGCCTGCACCTCGGCGGCGAAGCGGACCAGGTCGTCGACGGTGGAGACGCCGTCCCTGGCCGGCGAGCCGTCCAGCGTCGTGGCCGTCATGCCCAGCGGTTCCAGGACCGCCTGGCGTACGTACTCGGGGAAGGGGATCTCGGTGGCCTTCGCGATGTGGTCGCCGAGCACCTCGAAACCCGCGTTGGAGTACAGCCGGCGGTTGCCGGGAGGGGCGGTGACCCGGTGCTCGTCGAACGCGAGGCCGCTGGTGTGCGCGAGGAGGTGGCGGACGGTGGAGCCCTCGGGGCCGGCCGGCTCGTCCAGCTCGACCGCGCCCTCCTCGTACGCCACCAGTGCCGCGTACGCCGCGAGCGGTTTGGTGACGGACGCGAGCGGAAAACGGTGCGCGGTCGGACCGTGCGCACCGGCGAGGGTGCCGTCCGCTCGTACGACAGCCGCCGCCGCGGTGGGGACGGGCCAGTTCTCGATCATCGCCAGGCTCTGCATGCAAATGAGCCTAAACCGAGAACGCCGCCGAATCCGCTTGCTTGGAGTGCACTCCAAGGTTCTAGCGTGGAGGTATGACGGTGATGGCAAGCACTTCCGCACGGACCGACACCTGCGCCTCGGCCCCCAAGGCCCATCCGCGCCCCGAGGGCCGGGACCGCTACACCATCAGCGAGGTCGTCGCCTTCACGGGACTCACCGCGCACACCCTGCGCTGGTACGAGCGGATCGGGCTGATGCCGCACGTCGACCGTTCGAACACGGGCCAGCGCCGCTTCAGCAACCGCGACCTGGACTGGCTGGCGTTCGTCGGCAAGCTCCGGCTGACCGGGATGCCGGTCGCGGACATGGTCAGGTACGCGGAACTGCTGCGCGAGGGCGAGCACACGTTCGAGGAGCGGCAGGAACTCCTGGAAGCGACCCGACGCGACGTGAAGACGCGGATCGCGGAGCTCCAGGACACCCTCGCCGTACTCGACTTCAAGATCGACTTTTATGCGGGCGCCCGTGCGGCGTCGGAAAGGCCCTGACGACATGAGCGACAACAGCACCGGCCGGATCGCGACCGTGGAGCTCGGCGGCGGTCCCCGGGTCGGCGTCCAGGGGCTCGGCTGCATGGGGATCAGCGAGTTCTACGGTGACACCGACGAAGCGGCCGCCCGGGACACCCTGGAAGCGGCGCTGGAGGCGGGTGTCACCCTCTTCGACACCGCGGACGTCTACGGGCGCGGCGCCAACGAGACGTTCCTCGCGCCCTTCGTCGCCGCGCACCGCGACGAGATCACGCTGGCCACGAAGTTCGCCATCGAGCGGACCGACGACCCGCACTACCGGGGGGTGCGCAACGACCCCGCGTACATCCGGCAGGCCGTCGAGGACAGCCTGCGCCGGCTCGGCACCGACGTCATCGACCTGTACTACATGCACCGCCGCGACCCGCTCGTCCCGCTCGCCGAATCGGTCGGCGCGATGGCCGAACTGGTGCGGCAGGGCAAGGTCAAGCAGCTCGGGCTGAGCGAGGTGACCGGGGCCGAGCTCCGCGAGGCGCACGCCGTGCACCCGATCGCCGCCCTGCAGTCCGAGTGGTCGCTCTTCAGCCGGGACGTGGAGCGCAGTGCCGTGGGCGCCGCCGCCGAGCTCGGAGTGACCCTCGTGCCGTACTCGCCGCTCGGCCGCGGCTTCCTGACCGGGGCGTTCGCCGACGCGGGCAAGGACCTGTCACAGGGCGACTTCCGCCAGCACCAGCCACGGTTCACCGGCGAGAACGCGAAGACGAACGCGGCCCTGCTGGAGCCCGTCCACAAGATCGCGGCGGCACACGGTGCGACGGCCGCGCAGGTCGCCCTCGCATGGGTGCAGCAGCGCGCCGAAGTACACGGACTGGCCGTGGTGCCGATTCCCGGCACCCGTAAGCGCAGCCGTCTGCTGGAGAACACCGGGGCGACCCGGCTGACCCTGACGGGGCAGGAGCTGGAGCAACTGGAGCCCATCGCCGGGCAGGTCGCCGGGGACCGCTACCCGGACATGAGCAGCACCTCGGCCGCACGCGAGTAGCTGCCGCGCGGGGGCGCGCCCGGGGTGCGGCACGCACGTGCCCCGGTCACGCCTCCGCGGCTCCCGGCGTCACCAGCCCCGACTCGTACGCGAAGATCACCGCCTGTGCCCGGTCCCGCAGATCGGCCTTGGCGAGTATCCGTGAGACGTGTGTCTTCACCGTCTGCTCCGCGACCACCAGCCGACCCGCTATCTCCTGGTTGGACAGGCCGCGGGCCACCAGTTCGAGTACCTCCGTCTCGCGCGGCGTCAGCCCCCGCAAGCGCAGGGCGGGGCCGCTCCGGAAGGCTCCGGACGGCCGCTGGCGTGCGAAGTCCGCGATCAGCCGACGGGTCACGGACGGCGCGAGCAGCGCGTCCCCGGCGGCCACGACACGTACCGCCGAGATCAGGTCGGCCGGGGGCGCGTCCTTCAGCAGGAAGCCCGATGCCCCGACGCGCAGCGCCTCGTACACGTAGTCGTCCACGTCGAAGGTGGTCAGCATCAGCACCTTCGGCCGGTGGGACTCCCCGGCGGACGGGGACAGCAGCTCGCGGGTCGCGGCCAGCCCGTCCATCTCCGGCATCCGGACGTCCATCAGGACCACATCGGGACAGAGGCTGCGGCTGACCTCGACGCCCCGCAGACCGTCCGGCGCCTCTCCCACCACATCGATGTCGCTCTGCGCCGACAGCAGCGCCGCGAACCCCGCCCTGACCATGGCCTGGTCGTCAACGATGATCACGCGGATGCTCAAGAGTCCTCCGAGGCCGGGGAATTCGACGGGACCGGGCGGCCGGACAGCGGAAGCCGCGCGGCGACCCGGAAGCCGCCGTCGGGCAGTGGGCCGGTGTCCAGCGTGCCGCCGGTCAACCGTACGCGTTCACGCATCCCGACCAGCCCGTGCCCCGTTCCGGCCGTCTCCAGCGGTGAACCGGGGCGCTGCGCACGGTCGTTGACGACCAGGACCGTCACGTGCCCGTCGGCCGTCGTGACCGAGACCCGGGTGCGCGCCCCCGGGGCGTGCCGGACCGCATTGGCCAGAGCCTCCTGCACGATGCGGTACGCGGACAGGTCGACGGCCTGGGACAGGCCGTCCCCCACCGCCTTCGGCACCTGCGCACCCATCGAGAGCTCCACGGGAAGCCCCGACCGCACCGTGGCCTCCACCAGCTGCTGTATCCGGTCGATCCCCGGCTGGGGTGCCCGCTCCCCGTCCGTACCGTCGCTGCGCAGCACCGAGAGCAGCCGCCGCATCTCCGTCAGCGACTCGCGCGCACTCGCCGCGATCGCCTCGAACTCCGCGCGCGCCTCCTCGGGCAGCCCGCCGATCCGGTACGGGGCCGAGTCGGCCTGCACCGTGATCACGGACATGTGGTGTGCGACCACGTCGTGGAGCTCGCGGGCGATCCGGGTCCGCTCCTCCAGGAGCGTCCGCCCGGCACGCTCGGCCTCACTGATCGTCTCCTGCTCGGCGAGCCTGCGCTGCGCGTCGCCCCGTTCCCGCAGCGCCGCCGCGACGACCAGCACCACCGCGCCGAGGACGATCAGCAGCACGGCACTGCCGTTGCTGCGGCCGGGCGCGATCACGTGCAGCAGCAGGCCCGCCGCGCCCGTCATCAGCCAGACGGCCGTCAGGGTCCTCCGGGGCTCGCGCAGGCCCAGCGCGAACAGCACGAAGAGGTAGCCGATGATCACCGGGGGCGTCCAGGGCCAGATGGTGTCCGCCGGGTCCGTGACCGCGGCCGGCAGCGGCCGGACGCCGAACTCCGTGGCCGTGGGCCGCAGCAGGATCAGGGCGCCGACGACGTCCGCGCCGAAGACGATCCACCAGGCCTGCAGCGGCCGGTGCGCCAGCATCAGCAGCGGTGCCGCCTGAGCGACGGCGAGCACCCCCGCCGTACCGCCCCCCAGGCCGTAGTCCGAGATCAGGACGCTGTACGTGACGGGGACGAACAGGAGGGCGAGGAGAGCGACGGCCACGTACGGCACGAGCCGCCGCCGGCGCTTCGGGGCGTCCGCGAGGAGAGGGACCGGCGGATGGGAGGGGTGGGAGAGCGCGTGGGCGAACCCGCGCAGATGACGGGCGGCGGCGCTCAGCAGGCCGTCGGCGGGCTCGGGGTGACCGGAGGAGGTGGACATCGCCCGCTCAGCCTAGGCAGCGTGCCGGCTCGTGGCGTCATACCCCGGTGCTGTCGCGCGACGGGCCTACCCCGTACCGGGGTAGGGGGAGGGGCTCCGCCCGCAGGCAGGGAACGGCCCGCCCACAACAGCTCCGCCCGCTCGTCGCCGCCCGGCTCGGCCCCTACAGCTCCGCGAGCAGCTGCGCCTTCTTCGCGCTGTACTCGTCGTCCGTCACCAGACCGGCCTGGTGCAGCTCCCCGAGGTGCCGGATCCGCTCGGCGATGTCCGCCGGATCACGCCGCCCGCCGCCCACCACGGCGGGGGCTGTCGCGACGGGCACCGACTGGGTCCTGCGCACGGATTCCAGCACGGCCGCGGCGAAGGGCAGCGACTCGTGCACCGGCCCGTAGCCGAGGCCGAAGACGACAGCGGCCGGATCCTGGTCCACCGGTATGTGCGGGACGGCCGGATGCGGGGCGCCCTGCGCCGTGTCCGGCCCGAGGGTGTGCACCGGACCGCCCTCGTCCGCGTCACCGGCCGCGCCGCGCGTCACCAGCCGCAGGTAGCCCTCGAGCGCCTCCGGCGACCGCCACTGCACGCCGCTGAGATCGGCCACCGGGAAGGTCTGGTCGCCCGCCTTCCACTTGGCGCTGGACGCGCCCGTCCAGGACCACCGGAAGGAGACCCGGACCCCGTCGAAGCCGGCCCGCCCGTCGTACGCCTTGAAGTTCATCGGCGCCTCGGGGGCCGTGACCAGGAAGCGGTCGGCATGCTTCGCCGCGTCCGGTCCGAGCAGGGCCCGCAGCTCGTCGGCGTAGTACTCGGCGAGCGTTTCGCGTTCGGCGGGCAGCACCAGCCGGTAGGGGTCGCAGCCGTCCTTCAGCTGCCCCGCCGCAGCCTCCAGCAGCGGATCGGCGCCCGGTCTCGGCACCGCGTGCAGGACCACCGTCCCCCGCCTGCCCGGGGTCAGTGTCACCGACGACAGCGCCGCATACGGAATGCGGCGCTCACGCAGGCTCTGGAAGAGCCTCGGCGTGCGGATCCCCCGTTCGAAGCGGATGAGCAGGGAGTCGGTATCGAACTCCCAGGTGGCATGAATTCCGGCCAGCACATCACCCATGTGCCTCATCGTATGCGGCACAGGCTCGCACGTCCCCCCTCGGTACAGGCAATCCCCGCAAGGCCGTTCACGGTTCTCTACGCGCGTCAGGCTTCCGGATCACCGGAAATCTCGCGGTGGCACGCCCGGTCGGTGCTCGCGCAGCTGACCGTGTCGAAGGCCCCGACCCCGATGGCGGCGAAGTTGCTGAGGCTGTCCGTGCCCGGCTCGAAATAGCCGCTGTGCCCGACCGCGCCGTTCGCCGACACGATGCGCGCGCCGAACTCCGGGTCGACCGGGTCGGCGCCGTGCCCGAGCCCGCCCACGGCCATGTTCGGCACGTCCTGGATCCAGTCGTCGCCGTCCCGCATCGCCCACACCCTGGCGCCGGTGTCCAGCGCCTCGGCACTGTCCGCGCGCATGCCCGGACTGCCGGCGACCGCGATGTCGGACACCCTGGAGGGCAGCTCGCCCTTCGCGGCGACCCCGCACAGCACCGAGCCGTAGCTGTGGCAGAACAGCGAGACGGCCGAGGTGCCGGGCAGCGCCTCCACGAGCGCGTTCAGCCGCACCGCCCCGTCCGCGGCGAGTCCGCCCAGGGCGGCGTCCATGCCGATACCGGCGGGCGCGGTGTAGTCCGCCCACGCGATGACGGCCGTACGGGTCCCGGGACGGGCCGCGCGCTCGGCGCCGTACAGCTGCTGCGCCATGCCGACGGGGGCGGCGTTCTTCTTGCGGCCGGTGCGTTCCAGGGTCAGCAGGTTCGTGTCGACGCCCGGAACGATCACGGAGATCCGCTTCGCCCGGTCGAGGTCGCCGAACACCTCCGCGGCGTGGCCCCTGCCGGACGGGTCGAAGGCGAGGATCTGCCGGTCCCCGGCGAGCATCGACCGGAAGCGGGCAAGCCGGAGCACCGCCTGGTGGCGGCCGTCGGGCGAGAGTCTCGTGTCCTGCGTCCGCTGCTGTTCCACGGTTTCGGCCAGGGCCAGCGCATGCCGGTTGGCGCGGTAGCGAAGGGTGACCGGGGCGCCGTTCAGATTCCCCACCACGAGCGGGTACTTGTCGGCCAGAGCGACCTGCTGGCCCGCGGTGAGCGTGGCGAAGAAGTGAGCCAGCCGGTACGGCGGCGCGTCGGTGTCCGGGAGGGCGTGACCGGCTATCCGGTCACGGGCCCAGGAAGCGAACGCGATCTCGCGTGGCGCTTCGGAGTGTTGATGACGCACGGCGGTCCACCCGGTGGTCGCCAGCATCACGAACACCACCGCCACGGCGAGCAGAGCGCGCCAGGCGGTGAGCGTGGGGGAGGAGTCGAAGGAAGTCACTGAGCCCCACCCTAGGAGACGCGTACAGGCCGTCGTGATGGGGGTGACGCACATCACCCGGCTGCGAGGAATTCGGCGGCGTGACCTCACCCTCCGTGTGTGCGGAGCCCACGCTCCGGCGCGCCGGGAGCCCGTTCGGGACCCCGAAAGCGTAATGGGGCCGGGGCATTGTGAGTTGGGACATGCCGCGGTGGTGAGGTGTGCGGCACAGATGTTCGGTACGCCTAAGTGGTGCGCCAGTCCCCGGCAAGTGCTGGTCCGAGCCGGTCCAGGTGCATTTCGGTCAGCGCCCGGAGCGCGTCCACGCTCGCGTCCTGCCGTCGTCCCCACAGCTGTCCGGTCAGCCGCATCACCCCGGAGAACGCCGCGACGGCCACCCGGGGCCGTGGGTCCGTCTCCGGGTCCAGTCCCTCACGCTCCGCGATCAGCAGAGCCACCTGGTGCTCCAGATCGACGCTGCGCCGCATGAGGGCGGCGAGCAGTACGGGGGTCGATTCGATCATCTGGAAGGTGCGCATGTGGAGTTCGACGGTGACGTCGTCCTCGAGGGCGTCGGCGATGCTGTCCCAGGCGTTCAGGGTGGCCCTGCGCATCGCCTCGAAAGGGGCCTCCGCGGCGGGGCGTTGACGCAGTTCCGCGAGGAAGTGCGACTCCCCCATCTCCTGGACGGCGAAGGCCACCGCCTCCTTGTTCGCGAAGTAGCGGAAGAAGGTGCGCTGGGAGACGTCGACCGCGTCGACGATCTCGTCGACGGTGGTCCGGTCGTACCCCTGGGTGGTGAAGAGCTCCAGGGCGGCGTGCAGCAGAGCCTCACGGGTGCGCTGTTTCTTGCGTTCGCGCAATCCGACCGGAGCCGCGAAAGCGGGGGCTCCGGATGTCTGCCTGCGTGTCACGTAGAGGTCCTCTTTCTGTCGCTTTGACCTGATCAGCCTACCTGTGAGCTACGTGACAGTTACTGACTTGTGAATTGGTTTGTCAACTGTCAGCCGCTGACATAATCTCCCCGCATGACTAGTCAGACCACAGTCGAGAAGGCGCCGCGGGAGCCCGAAGACACCCTTGTTCCCGCACCGGCGAAAGGGCTGCGCGGCCACCCCTGGCTGACGCTCTTCGCCGTCGCCATCGGCGTGATGATGGTTGCGCTCGACGGCACGATCGTCGCGATCGCCAACCCCGCGATCCAGCAGGACCTCGGCGCCTCGCTCGCCGACGTCCAGTGGATCACCAACGGCTACATGCTCGCACTCGCGGTCTCCCTGATCACCGCGGGCAAGCTCGGTGACCGCTTCGGCCACCGCCAGACCTTCCTGATAGGCATCGCCGGATTCGCCGCGGCCTCGGCGGCCATCGGCCTCGCCGACAGCGTGACGGCGGTGATCGTCTTCCGTGTGCTCCAGGGCCTCTTCGGCGCCCTGCTGATGCCCGCGGCGCTCGGCCTGCTGCGCGCCACCTTCCCCGCCGAGAAGCTGAACATGGCGATCGGCATCTGGGGCATGGTGATCGGCGCCTCGACCGCCGGCGGTCCCATCCTCGGCGGTGTGCTCGTGGAGCACGTCAGCTGGCAGTCCGTCTTCTTCATCAACGTGCCGGTCGGCGTGATCGCGCTGGTCTTCGGTCTGGTGATCCTCAAGGACCACCGTGCCGAGAACGCGGCCAAGTCCTTCGACATCGGCGGCATCGTGCTGCTGTCGCAGGCGATGTTCTGCCTGATCTGGTCGCTCATCAAGGGCTCCGAATGGGGCTGGGGCGACGCCAGGACCCTCGGCTTCCTCGGCGCCGCCGTGGTCCTGTTCTTCGTGTTCGCGCTCTCCCAGAAGAACGTCCGCGAGCCGCTCATCCCGCTGGCCATGTTCCGCTCCGTGCCGCTCTCGGCCGGTGTGGTCCTGATGGTGCTGATGGCCTTCGCCTTCATGGGCGGGCTGTTCTTCGTCACCTTCTACCTGCAGAACGTCCACGGCATGAGCCCGGTCGACAGCGGTCTGCACCTGCTGCCGCTGACCGGAATGATGATCGTCGGCTCGCCGCTCGCCGGCGCGGCCATCACCCGGTTCGGCCCGCGCGTGCCGCTCGTCGGCGGCATGGTGTCCGTCGCGATCGCCATGTTCGGCATGTCGCAGCTGACGATCGGCACCGGCACCCTGACCATGTCGCTCTGGTTCGCGCTGCTCGGCTTCGGCCTCGCACCGGTCATGGTCGGCGCCACCGAGGTCATCGTGGGCAACGCCCCGCTGGAGCTCTCCGGTGTCGCGGGCGGACTGCAGCAGGCCGCGATGCAGGTCGGCGGCAGCCTCGGTACGGCAGTCCTGGGCGCCGTCATGGCCTCCCAGGTCGACGCGAAGCTCGGTGACAACTGGAAGGCCGCCGAACTCCCGCCGGTGAATTCCGCCCAACTGGAGCAGGCGTCCTCGGCCATCAAGGTCGGTATGCCGCCGGTGGCACCCGGCACCCCGCCGGAGGTCGCCGCGAAGATCGCGGGCGTCGCCCATGACACGTTCGTGTCGGGCATGAGCTCCGCGTTCATGGTCGCCGGCATCGTCGCCGTGGTCGCCGCCCTGGTCGCCATGCTCACCAAGCGCGGTGCGAATGCCGATGCGTCCGCGGGAGCCGGCCACATCTGATCCCGCACCGCCCCGGCGCACCCGCTGCGCCGCGGCGTCAACACAGTGCACCCGACAGCCCCGCCGGACTCCTCCGGCGGGGCTGTCGCCTATCAGGGTGGTCCCGGGCCCCACCCCTTCCCGGCGCGCCGCCCCGCAGGTCAGAGTGCGGACACCGAGCCACTCAGGCTCGCTCGACCACGGGGGTTGATCCACCATGCGTACGACCGTTCTCGCCGCCACCCTGGCGGCCACCGCGCTCGTCCCGGCCACGGCTCTGGCCGGCACAGCACCCGCCGCCCACCACGGGCCCGACGCCCAGGGGCGCTCACGGAGCGCCCCGCAGGCCGCACCGGCGGGGCTCGCGCCGTGCGGGGCCGGGCAGCTCTGCCTCTGGGCGAAACCCGACTTCACCGGGCCCAGGCAGACCCATGAACTGTCCACGGTCGATGTCGAGAGCTGCGTCCCCCTGCCGGCCGGCGGCCACGCCCAGGCCCTCGTCAACCGCACCGGGCGCCCCGTCACCACCTACCAGTCGGCCGAGTGCGAGGAGACCGGCGAGTTCGAGACCTACCCGGGCGGCGGCACCTGGGTGCCCCGCTCCCCGTACACGGTGAGGGCCTTCAAGATCTGGGAGAACTGAACGCCGAAGGGCGGCGGGACCTTGAGGTCCCGCCGCCCTTCACACCATGCTCCGCGCCGTTACGCGTCGCCGCCGGCGGGACCCGGGTCGGCCGCCGCCACATCCAGGAGCGCGTACCGGTCGACCGCCGTCTTCAGCGCCGAACGGTCGATCCTGCCCTCCTTCGCCAGCTCCGTGAGCACCGCGAGCACGATCGACTGCGCGTCGATGTGGAAGTAGCGGCGAGCCGCCCCACGGGTGTCGGCGAAGCCGAAGCCGTCGGCGCCCAGCGACTGGTACGCACCGGGCACCCAGCGCGAGATCTGGTCGGGCACCGAACGCATCCAGTCCGAGACCGCCACGAACGGGCCCTCGGAGCCGGAGAGCTTCTGCGTCACGTACGGGACGCGCTGCTCCTCCTCGGGGTGGAGCAGGTTGTACCGCTCCACGTCCACGGCCTCGCGGCGCAGCTCGTTCCAGGAGGTCGCCGACCAGACGTCCGCCTTCACGTTCCACTCGTCGGCGAGGATCTGCTGCGCCTCGACCGCCCACGGGACGGCCACACCGGACGCCATGATCTGGGCCGGGATCTGGCCCTTCTCGCCGCTCCTGTAGCGGTACACGCCCTTGAGGATGCCGTCGACGTCCACATCGGCGGGCTCGGCCGGGTGCTGGATCGGCTCGTTGTACACCGTGAGGTAGTAGAAGACGTCCTCGTTCTCCTCGGGCGTCCCGCCGTACATCCTGCGCAGACCGTCCTGGACGATGTGCGCGATCTCGTACCCGAACGCCGGGTCGTACGCGACACAGCCCGGGTTCGTCGAGGCGAGCAGCTGCGAGTGTCCGTCCGCGTGCTGGAGGCCCTCACCGGTCAGCGTCGTCCGGCCGGCGGTCGCACCCAGCACGAAGCCGCGCGCGAGCTGGTCGGCCATCTGCCAGAACTGGTCGCCGGTCCGCTGGAAGCCGAACATCGAGTAGAAGACGTACACCGGGATCAGCGGCTCGCCGTGCGTGGCGTACGCGGAACCGGCGGCGATCAGCGAGGCCGTGCAGCCCGCCTCGGAGATGCCGTCGTGCAGCATCTGGCCGGTCGGCGACTCCTTGTAGGCGAGGAGGAGGTCACGGTCCACCGCCTCGTACTGCTGGCCGAGAGGGTTGTAGATCTTCGCACTCGGGAAGAAGGCGTCCATGCCGAAGGTGCGGTACTCGTCGGGCGCGATCAGCACGAAACGCTTGCCGATCTCCTTGTCCCGCATGAGGTCCTTCAGGACGCGGACGAACGCCATGGTGGTGGCGATCGACTGCTGACCCGAACCCTTCTTCGCAGTCGCGTAGGCCTTGTCGTCCGGCAGCGGGAGCGGCTTGGCACGCACCACACGGGTCGGGACGTAGCCGCCCAGACCCTGGCGGCGGTCGTGCATGTACTGGATCTCTTCCGAGTCGCGGCCCGGGTGGTAGTAGGGCGGGTAGCCCTCGTCCAGCTGCTTGTCCGTGATCGGGATGTGCAGCCGGTCACGGAAGCGCTTGAGGTCCTCGACCGTGAGCTTCTTCATCTGGTGGGTCGCGTTGCGGCCCTCGAAGTTCGGCCCGAGCGTCCAGCCCTTGACCGTCTGCGCCAGGATCACCGTCGGCTGGCCCTTGTGGGCCTTGGCCGCCGCGTACGCCGCGTAGACCTTGCGGTGGTCGTGGCCGCCGCGCCCCAGGTGCAGGATCTGGTGGTCGGACATGTCCTTGACCATGTCGCGCAGCCGCGGGTCGTCACCGAAGAAGTGATCACGGATGTACGCACCCGTCTCGGTGGCGTACGTCTGGAACTGGCCGTCCGGCGTGGTGTTCAGCTTGTTGACCAGGATGCCCGTGCGGTCCTGCGCGAGCAGCGGGTCCCAGGTGCGGTCCCAGACCAGCTTGATGACGTTCCAGCCGGCACCGCGGAACTGCGACTCCAGCTCCTGGATGATCTTCCCGTTGCCGCGCACCGGGCCGTCGAGGCGCTGCAGGTTGCAGTTGACCACGAAGGTGAGGTTGTCCAGACCCTCACGGGCGGCGATGGAGAGCTGGCCGAGCGACTCGGGCTCGTCCATCTCGCCGTCACCGAGATAGGCCCACACATGCGACTTGGAGGTGTCGGCGATGCCGCGCGCCTCCATGTAGCGGTTCATCCGGGCCTGGTAGATCGCGCCGAGCGGGCCGAGGCCCATCGAGACGGTCGGGAACTCCCAGAAGTCCGGCATCAGCCGCGGGTGCGGGTAGCTGGACAGTCCGTGCGGTGCCTTCGACTTCTCCTGGCGGAACGCGTCGAGCTGCGTCTCGCTCAGCCGGTCGAGCAGGAAGGCGCGGGCGTAGATGCCGGGGGAGGCGTGCCCCTGGAAGAAGATCTGGTCGCCGCCGTCGCCCTGGTCCTTGCCGCGGAAGAAGTGGTTGAAGCCCACGTCGTAGAGCGAGGCGGAGGAGGCGAAGGTGGCGATGTGGCCGCCGACGCCGATCCCGGGGCGCTGGGCGCGGGAGACCATCACCGCGGCGTTCCACCGGGTCGCGTTGAGTACCTTGCGCTCGATCTCCTCGTCGCCGGGGAAGAACGGCTCGTCCTTCGTGGCGATCGTGTTCACGTAGTCCGTGCTGCGCATCTCCGGCACGGCGACGCGCTTCTCCCGCGCGCGCTCGATGAGCCGGAGCATCAGGTAGCGGGCCCGCTCACGGCCCCGCTCGTCGACGGCGGCGTCGAGGGAGTCGAGCCATTCCTGGGTCTCTTCTGGATCGAAGTCCGGGACCTGGCTCGGAAGGCCGCCAATGATGATCGGATTGCGATCGGATCCGGAAGCCACGCTGTTCCTTCGCTGTTCGGTGGTGCTCTTCGGGGCCTGGTTGCGGGGGAACGTACCCCCGGGGCGTCTGCTGTACGCCGACTCCATCGTGTACCGCGAGGGCGTAAACGTCATCTCTACTGTGGGGTAACACAGGGTTCACGGACGCCGGGTCCGGGAACGAGTATCGGCGGCACGAGGGCGCTCCGGCCCAAACCGCAACCATACGCCCAACCCGGCCATGTGTTCCCAAAGGCTGTTCGACTCCGAATGGCGGACCGAAACGGCATAAGCTGAGTAAGGACGTAAAGGGTCCGGACACCATCGCCGGCCCCGCAGGAGACATGCCGGAAGTTGCGGCGACGTGGCAGGGAACGTCACCGTTTAGGCGGTCTCGGACGCCGGGTACTTGCGCGATTCGCCGAGCCCGTGTGGACTACGGCCAATGCCCCGCGCACGCGCGTGGCTGAAGCATTTTCCGAAACATGATCAGGAGGCAACCCGTGAGCGCGACCGCGGACCACGCGGAGGAACGGACCAACACGGCCGCAAGGCTTGGGTTCGAGCCCGGACAGGTGGTCCAGGAGATCGGCTACGACGACGACGTCGAGCAGGAGCTCCGTGAGGGCATTGAGGCCACAATCGGCCAGGAACTCGTCGACGAGGACTACGACGACGTCGCTGACGTCGTCCTGCTCTGGTTCCGCGACGAGGACGGCGACCTTACGGACGCGCTGGTGGATGCCATTGGTCTGATCGAGGACGGTGGGGCGGTCTGGCTGCTGACGCCCAAGACCGGCCGCGACGGATACGTCGAACCGAGCGACATCAACGAGGCTGCCCAGACAGCTGGTCTCGCCCAGACCAAGAGCATCAGCGCGGGCAAGGACTGGACGGGCAGCCGTCTGGTCACCCCCAAGGGGGCCAAGGCCAAGCAGCGCTGAGCGTTCTTTCCATCATCGAGGCCCCCGACGGCACTGCGCCGCCGGGGGCCTTCGTACGCGCCCGTCCGGGCCTGCTCGGGTCCGGCCCGGAGCCCTGCGTAGGGTGTGAATCACCCGGACGGACCAGTCCGGGTCAGTGGTGACGTTGCGAAGGGATGCGTTTCATGGCGATCGAGATCGGCACGCCTGCTCCGGATTTCGAACTGAAGGACAACCACGGGCGGACCGTGAAGCTCTCCGACTTCCGCGGTGAGAAGAACGTCGTCCTCCTCTTCTACCCGTTCGCGTTCACCGGCGTCTGCACGGGCGAGCTCTGCGCGCTCCGCGACGAACTGCCGAACTTCGAGAACGACGACGTCCAGCTGCTCGCCGTCTCGAACGACTCGATCCACACCCTGCGTGTCTTCGCCGAGCAGGAGGGTCTGGAGTACCCGCTGCTCTCCGACTTCTGGCCGCACGGCGCGACATCCCGGGCATACGGCGTCTTCGACGAGGAGAAGGGCTGCGCGGTGCGCGGCACCTTCATCATCGACAAGGAGGGCGTGGTCCGCTGGACCGTGGTCAACGGCCTGCCCGACGCGCGTGACCTGAACGACTACATCAAGGCGCTGGACTCGCTCTGATCCCGGATCTCCTGGGGGCGCCCGGCCAAAAGCCTGTTTTGGCCGGGAACCGGTCACTAGGATCCAATCGTTGATCCGATGCCAACGCACGACGGGGGCGCTGGTGTCTGCCGGCCCTCTCAACACTTTTGGAGGACTCGTGGGAGTCAGCCTCAGCAAGGGCGGCAACGTCTCGCTGACCAAGGCCGCGCCGAACCTGACCGCGGTCATCGTCGGTCTGGGCTGGGATGCCCGTACCACCACCGGTGGTGACTTCGACCTCGACGCCAGCGCTCTGCTGACGAACACCGAGGGCAAGGTCGGCAGCGACGGGAATTTCGTCTTCTTCAACAACCTCAAGAGCCCCGACGGCTCGGTCGAGCACACCGGTGACAACCTCACCGGTGAGGGCGAGGGCGACGACGAGGTCATCAAGGTGAACCTCGCCGGTGTCCCGGCCGACGTCGACAAGATCGTCTTCCCGGTCTCCATCTACGAGGCCGAGAGCCGCCAGCAGAGCTTCGGCCAGGTGCGCAACGCGTACATCCGCGTGGTCAACCAGGCGGACAACAGCGAGCTCGCGCGCTACGACCTGAGCGAGGACGCGTCGACGGAGACCGCCATGGTCTTCGGCGAGCTCTACCGCAACGGCGCGGAGTGGAAGTTCCGTGCCATCGGCCAGGGGTATGCCTCGGGTCTGCGCGGTATCGCGCAGGACTTCGGCGTCAACGTCTGAGCCGACTCAGCTCCACCACGTCCGGCGCCGCACGATGTGCGGCGCCGGACGCAGCTCGGCAGAGCGCCGCGCCCCTCCCACGGGCGTCGTGCGTTCGAAAGACCGTCCATCGACTCGGGGAGGACACAGCATGGGCGTCACGCTTGCCAAGGGAGGCAATGTCTCCCTCTCCAAGGCCGCACCCAATCTCACCCAGGTGCTGATCGGGCTCGGCTGGGACGCACGATCCACGACCGGAGCCGACTTCGACCTCGACGCCAGCGCGCTGCTGTGCCAGTCGGGCCGGGTGCTCGGTGACGAGTGGTTCGTGTTCTACAACAATCTCACCAGCCCCGACGGCTCCGTCGAGCACACCGGCGACAACCTCACGGGTGAGGGCGAGGGCGACGACGAGTCGGTCATCGTGAACCTCACCCAGGTTCCCGCCCACTGCGACAAGATCCTTTTCCCGGTCTCGATTCATGAGGCCGACAATCGGGGTCAGACGTTCGGGCAGGTCAGTAATGCTTTCATCCGCGTGGTCAACCAGGCGGACGGCCAGGAGCTGGCGCGCTACGACCTCAGTGAGGACGCCTCCACCGAGACGGCGATGATCTTCGGTGAGCTCTACCGGTACGGCGGGGAGTGGAAATTCCGTGCAGTGGGGCAGGGGTACGCGTCGGGGCTTCGGGGCATCGCTCTAGACTTCGGGGTCAACGTTTCGTAAAGCCGCGCACGGCGCGGGGGAGCCCCGTACTCAGTCGGGGGAGACCCGTACAACATGATGGGGTAGCCAGTGGTCCTGAAAACCTTCGGCTGGTCGTTCGCGGTCACCGCGCTCGGCCTGGTCGCAGCGGTGATCTACGGGGGGTGGCAGGCCTTCGGAATCGTCGCGATCCTGTCCGTCCTGGAGATCTCGCTGTCCTTCGACAACGCGGTGATCAACGCCGGAATCCTGAAGAAGATGAGTGCCTTCTGGCAGAAGATCTTCCTCACCATCGGTGTGCTCATCGCGGTCTTCGGTATGCGGCTGGTCTTCCCTGTCGTGATCGTTGCCATCAGCGCAAACCTCGGGCCCATCGAGGCCATTGATCTTTCTTTCAATGACCCCGACCGCTACAAGGAACTGGTGACGGACGCGCATCCGTCCATCGCCGCCTTCGGTGGCATGTTCCTGCTGATGATCTTCCTCGACTTCATTTTCGAGGACCGGGACATCCAGTGGCTGCGCTGGATCGAGCGTCCGCTCGCCAAGCTCGGCAAGGTCGACATGCTGTCGGTCTGCGTCGCGCTGATCGTCCTGCTGATCTCGGCCATGACGTTCGCGACCCACGCGCACCAGCACGGTGGCGGGCACGCGGACAAGGCGGAGACCGTACTGCTCTCCGGCATCGCCGGTCTGATCACCTACCTCGTCGTCGGCGGTCTCTCCGGATTCTTCGAGAACAAGCTCGAGGAGGAGGAGGAGCGCGAGCACGAGGCCGAGGAAGAGGCCAGGAAGGCCGGTAAGCCGGTCTCCGCGGTCGTCCTCGCCGGCAAGGCCGCGTTCTTCATGTTCCTCTACCTCGAGGTGCTCGACGCGTCCTTCTCGTTCGACGGTGTCATCGGCGCCTTCGCCATCACCAACGAGATCGTGCTGATGGCCCTCGGCCTCGGTATCGGTGCCATGTACGTCCGTTCGCTCACCGTGTACCTGGTCCGCCAGGGCACGCTGGACGACTACGTCTACCTGGAGCACGGCGCGCACTACGCGATCGGCGCGCTGTCCGTCATCCTGCTCGTCACCATCCAGTACGAGATCAACGAGCTCATCACCGGGCTCGTCGGCGTCGTGCTGATCGGCTGGTCCTTCTGGTCCTCGGTGCGGCGCAACAAGGCGCTCGAGGCAGCCGGCGGCGACGGCGGCGGCTCCGATTCCAAGGCGGAAGTCTCCTCCGGGGTGTGACCCGGTAGGGATTGAGGAACGCTCTCTCTGCGGGGCGGCCCACAGCGGCGGGTCTCCGGGAACACCCGGACCCGGCCGGTGGCCGCCCCGCAGTGACGTTCGGGGCGTGTGCGGGGTCGGGCTCTACCGATACATGTGGGGGTTGGGATGGCCTTCTGGGACAGCCTGTGGCCGGGGCGGGAAAACCAGTTCGAGTCGGGCAGTGCCGCGACGAACTCCATCGTGCTGTCCAGGCGGCACGCCACGGTCTCGCTGAACAAGCAGGGAGCCCTGTCGGGGAATCTGCGCGTCAACCTCTCCTGGCGGATGCGCACCTCGGACATCGAGGGCAGGTCGCGGCAGAGCGGCAGGCTGCTCCGCCCGCTGAAGCTCTTCACCCCCGATGTGGTCCAGGCGCACACCCAGGGTGTGGTCAACGTCGACCTGGACCTGGGCTGCATGTACGAGCTGACGGACGGCACCAAGGGTGTC
Source organism: Streptomyces sp. NBC_00683 (assembly GCF_036226745.1). Taxonomy (NCBI): domain Bacteria; kingdom Bacillati; phylum Actinomycetota; class Actinomycetes; order Kitasatosporales; family Streptomycetaceae; genus Streptomyces; species Streptomyces sp. NBC_00683. The sequence continues at coordinate 5,959,807 of NZ_CP109013.1, forward strand.
GTGCAGCCGCTGGGCAACCTGATCGGCGATCTGAACGCCCCGCCGTACATCCGGCTCAGCGGCGACGACCGCTTCGGCGCACCGTCGGGCGAGACGGTCTACGTCAACCTCGACAAGCGGGACGAGATCAAACGGCTGCTGTTCTTCGTGTACATCTACGACCAGACCCCGGCCTTCGACCGCACGCACGCCAAGGTGACGCTCTATCCGGGCAACGGCCCGCGGATCGAGATCGAGCTGGACGAACGGGCACCGCAGGCCCGCTCCTGCGCCGTCTTCACGGTGGACAACGTCAAGGGCGAGCTGATCGTGCGCCGCGAGGTGAAATTCGTATACGGCTTCCAGTCGGAGCTGGACCGGCTGTACGGCTTCGGCATGCAGTGGGGACGCGGCTACAAGACGCGGGCCTGAGTGAGCACCGTGAAGGGCGACCGCGCCGCCGGCTCAGGGCCGGATGAACTGCGGGCCCTGCGGGGGGAGCACGAACGCCGGATCGGGAGCGTGCGCCGCCGCGGCCGCGGGCTGCGGGTAGCCGTAGGCGGGCGGTGCGGAGGCGGGCTGCGGGTAGCCGTAGCCGGGCGCCGAGGTCGGCTGCGGGTAGCCGTAGGCCGGCTGGGGCTGCGCGGCGGGCTGCGGGTAGCCGTACGCGGGCTGCTGGTGCTGGACCGTGGCCTGCGAGTCGGGGCCGGACACGGCCGCCGAGGGCGCCGACGTGGTGGTTTCGGGAACGGGCGGGGTCGGGTCCGGCTCCGCGGCCGCCTCCGCCTCGTCGACCGAGATCCCGAACGCGGTGGCCAGTCCGACCAGGCCCGTCGGGTACCCCTGGCCCACCGCGCGGAACTTCCAGCCGTCGCCGCGCCGGTAGAGCTCGCCGCAGATGATGGCGGTCTCCTCGCCGGTCTCCGCGCGCACATCGAAGACGGCGAGGGGATCGCCGTCCGCGGACGCGGAGTCGTACAGCGATATCCGCAGGTCACGTACCTGTTCGAAGGCCGCTTCGTCGCAGGACGCCGCGATGACCACCTGGTCCACGGACGGGTCGAGCGCGGAGAGGTCCGCCTCGATGGTGTCCGTCAGTCCGCCGGCGGCACTGCGCTTGGGCAGCCGTCGCACCAGGCCCGAGGGATGCCGGGGCTGGTTGTAGAAGACGAAGTCCTCGTCCGAACGCACACGGCCCGAGGCGCCGAGCAGCAGCGCGGAGGCGTCCACGTCCGGGACCCCGGCGCCCGGGGTCCAGCGCAGCACAGCCCGTACGGCCATGGCGTCGAGAGGGACGTTCGAGCCCTTCAGCATCGCGTGCGTCATGCCGGTCATCCTGCCTGCTCGTGGGCCTCCCGGACAACGCGGGGGTCCGAACACGCGGGTAGGAGGTGTCAGCAGGCGGAGTCGGGACACTCCGCGAAGAGTGTGAGAAATGGCCGGGTTACCCGAAGTTCATACTCTTGGGGAACTGTCGACACCTGTCCGTACGTACTATTACCGGCCATACGTTGTCCGGCCTGTCAGGCAGTACGGGGGAATCACATGCGTCATTTCGGGCACATCTCGCCCACTGCCCGAGAGGGCCTGTTCTTCCGGGAGCCGTGCGAATTCGACGCAGGCTCCTCCGCCCGCATGCTCTCGGTGGCCCTCGGCGCCACCCTCTACAGCCCGGCGACCCGGCCGCAACTGGCCGAGGACGTGATCAAGCAGGCCAGGCGCGGCGTCGTCTCGATGGTGCTCTGCCTGGAGGATTCGATCGACGACGCCGAAGTCGTCGGCGCCGAGGCGAACCTGGTCAGACAGTTCGCCGATCTTGATTCGCGGGGTGTCGAACTTCCGCTGCTCTTCATCAGGGTCCGCGAGCCGGAACAGATTTCCGATCTCGTGGAGCGCCTCGGCACCTCGGTCCGATTGTTGTCCGGATTTGTACTTCCGAAATTCACGGAGGAGCGGGGAGAGCTGTTCCTGGAGGCCCTCACCGCGGCGGAAGCCGCCGGCGGGTGCCGGCTGTTCGCGATGCCGGTCCTCGAATCGCCCGAGCTGCTGCACCTGGAGACCAGGGGCGACGCCCTCCGCGGAATCGCCCGCACCGTCGACAAGTACCGGGACCGCGTCCTCGCGCTGCGCCTCGGCGTCACCGACTTCTGCTCCGCGTACGGTCTGCGCCGGGCCCCCGACATGACGGCGTACGACGTCCAGATCGTCGGCGCGGTCATCGGTGACGTCGTCAACGTGCTGGGCCGTGCCGACGGCACCGGCTTCACCATCACCGGGCCGGTGTGGGAGTACTTCCGCCTCCAGGAGCGCATGTTCAAACCGCAGCTGCGCCGCAGCCCCTTCATGGGCCGTGCCGAGGAGCTGCGCACCGCCCTCATCGAGCACGACCTCGACGGACTGCTGCGCGAGATCGAGCTCGACCGGGCCAACGGGCTGCTCGGCAAGACCTGTATCCACCCGTCCCACGTCCTGCCGGTGCACGCACTGTCGGTCGTGAGCCACGAGGAGTTCAGTGACGCGCAGGACATCCTGCGGCCGGAACGGGGCGGCGGCGGGGTGCTGCGCTCGGCGTATACGAACAAGATGAACGAAGTGAAACCCCACCGCGCCTGGGCCGAGCGGACCCTGCAGCGGGCCGAGGTCTTCGGAGTGGCCAAGGAGGACGTCGGCTTCGTCGAGCTCCTGGCCGCGGGTCTGGCGGACTGAGTGGCCATGGGCGAGCACGTAACGGGAGAAGAGGCAGTGGACGTGAAGTGGTCGGGTGACTGGGTCGCCGAGCGGCTCGGGGTCGAACTCGTCGGCGACGGGGAGCTCCGGGAGCTGCTGGGCCTCGCCCTGCGCCGCAACCCGAAGCGAGCCCACCTGCTCGTGTCGAACGTGCTGGGCAAGCATGTGCCGCAGCGGCCGTCGCTCGTATACGGGGCGGGGTTCGAGCTCGGCGAACGGGTGCGGGACCTGCTGGGCGAGGCAGAGGCCCGGCGGGCCGTCGTCCTCGGGTACGCGGAAACGGCGACCGGCCTCGGCCACGCCGTCGCGGACGGGCTCGGGGTGGCCACGTACCTCCACTCGACCCGCCGCCCCGTCGAGGGCGTCCGGCCGGCGGGCGGCTTCGAGGAGGCGCACTCGCACGCGACGTCCCATCTGCTGCTCCCCGAGGACCCGGACCTGCTGACGGGCGCGGCGACCGAGGACTCCCCGAGCACACCGCTGGTCCTGGTCGACGACGAGTTCTCCACCGGCAACACCGTGCTCAACACCATCCGCGACCTCCACGTGCGCTACCCCCGGGAGCGGTACGTCGTCGTGACCCTGGTGGACATGAGGTCCGAGGCCGACCAGGGGCGGCTCGCCGAATTCGCCGAGGAGATCGGCGCCCGCGTCGACCTGGTCGCCCGCGCCCGCGGCACCGTACGGCTGCCCGAAGGCGTCCTGGCGAAGGGCCGCGCACTCGTCGCCGCCCACGAGAAGGACTCCTCGGGCGGGGCGCCCGCCCCGGGCGGTGCCCGCCCCGCCCCCGTACGGGTCGGGCTGGGCTGGCCGGCCGGGCTCCCCGACGGCGGACGCCACGGCTTCACCCCCGTGCACCGTGCGGCCCTGGAGGCCGCCCTGCCGGACATGGCCGCCCGGATCGCCGACGCGCTGGGCGACGCCCGCAGGGTGCTCGTCCTCGGCTTCGAGGAGCTGATGTACGCGCCGCTGCGGCTGGGCACCGCCCTGGAGGAAGCCACCACCGCCGACGTGCGGTACTCCACCACCACCCGCTCGCCCGTCCTCGCCGTCGACGACCCCGGCTACGCGATTCGCACCCGCCTGGTCTTCCCGGCCCACGACGACCCCGCGGACGGGCCCGGCGACCGGTACGCGTACAACGTCGCGGGAGCCGGCTTCGACGCCGTCGTCGCCGTGGTCGACTCCACCGCCGACACCGCCGCGCTGCACGCCCCCGACGGGCTGCTCGCCCGGCTCGCCGCGCACACGGACCGGGTTCTGCTCGCGGTCGTCCCCTCGTACGCCCCGTCGCCCGCTCGCCCGTCCACCCTCGAAAGGCAGGAAGCCTCCATGCTGCCCGAACCCCTCCGGGGCCCCGCCTTCTCCTCCTACGCGGCGGACGACGTCGGCTGGCTGCTCCAAGACCTCTCGGACACCGTGCTGGAGGCACCCACGGAGGAACGCGAGGAGGCGATACAGAGCGGTGGCGCGCACTACGCCGAATCGCTGCCCGTCGAGTACCAGCCCACCCCGCAGTACCAGGCGCTGTTCAAGGCCGCCCTGGACACCTCGGCCGCCCGTATCGCCCGGGCCGTCGGAACGGTCACCGAGACGGTGCTCGCCGAACGCGGCCCCCGCCCCGTGCTGGTTTCGCTCGCCCGCGCCGGCACCCCCGTCGGGGTCCTCATGCGCCGCTGGGCCCAGCACCGGCACGGACTCGACCTGCCGCACTACGCCGTCTCCATCGTCCGGGGCCGCGGTATTGACGCCAACGCCCTGCGCTGGCTGGCCGCCCATCACGACCCGGCGGACGTCGTCTTCGTCGACGGCTGGACGGGCAAGGGCGCCATCACCCGCGAACTCGCCGCCGCACTCGAGGAGTTCGACGGCTTCAACCCGGAGATCGCGGTACTGGCCGACCCGGGCGGCTGCGTCGGCACGTACGGAACACGCGAGGACTTCCTCATCCCGTCCGCCTGCCTCAACTCCACGGTCTCCGGACTGATCTCCCGTACGGTCCTGCGAGCCGACCTCGTGGGCCCCGACGACTTCCACGGAGCGAAGTTCTACCGGGAACTCGCGGACTCCGATGTGTCCGGCTTCTTCCTCGACACGGTCGCCGCCCGCTTCGACGAGGTCGCCGAAGCCGTCGAGGCCGACGCCAAGGAGATGCTCGCCGCGGACCGCGCCCCCACCTGGGAGGGCTGGGCCGCCGTCGAACGGATCAGCGAGGAGTACGGCATCCACGACGTGAACCTCGTCAAGCCCGGCGTCGGCGAGACGACCCGGGTGCTGCTGCGCCGCGTGCCGTGGAAGATCCTCGCCAAGCGCGGCGCGGGCAGCGACCTCGACCACGTACGGCTGCTCGCCGAACAGCGCGGCGTCCCCGTCGAGGAGGTCGGCGAACTCCCGTACACCTGCGTCGGACTGATCCACCCGAAGTTCACCCGGGGCGCGACGGGCGCGGACGGCAAGGCGGTGGCGGGACAGTGAGCGCGCCCGTGACGCTGGTGGCCAGCGACCTCGACCGCACCCTCATCTACTCGGCGGCCGCGCTCCAGCTGTCCATGCCGGACGCGGAGGCCCCACGGCTGCTCTGCGTCGAGGTCTACGGACACAAACCGCTCTCCTACATGACGGAGAAGGCTGCCGCGCTGCTCGACGAACTGGCCCGCGGCACGGTCTTCGTACCGACCACCACCCGGACCCGCGAGCAGTACGGGCGCATCCACCTCCCCGGCCCAGCACCCCGGTACGCCATATGCGCCAACGGCGGACACATCCTGGTCGACGGAGTCTCCGACCCGGACTGGCAGGCGCAGGTCGCCCGCCGGCTCGCCGACGAATGCGCGACGCTCGCCGAGGTCCGCGCCCACCTGATCGCCACGGCCGATCCCGCCTGGCTGCTCAAGGAACGGGTCGCCGAGGACGTCTTCGCCTATCTCGTGGTCGAGCGCCCGCTCCTTCCGGAAGGCTGGGTGAAGGAGCTGGCCGCCTGGGCCGACCCCCGTGGCTGGACGGTCTCCCTCCAGGGGCGCAAGATCTACGCCGTCCCCAAGCCGCTCACCAAGAGCGCCGCGATGAACGAGGTCGCCGCCCGCTGCGGCGCCACGACGACGCTCGCCGCCGGTGACTCACTCCTCGACGCGGACCTGCTGCTCGCCGCCGACCACGCCTGGCGCCCGGGGCACGGGGAACTCGCGGACAGCGGCTGGCGGGCGCCGAACGTCCAGGTGCTGCGGGAGCGGGGCGTTGCCGCGGGCGAAGAGATCCTGAGCCGGTTGCTGCGCGCGTCCGCGCCGCGGGCGGGCCGCTGAGCGGGCCCCGCCGACGGATCACCCTTTACGGGGCACCCCGCTGGGATCACCCTCTACGCGGCGCCCCGCTGGGATCAACCGCAGCAGCCGCCCCCGCAGCAGCCACCGCCACCGCCGGACGGTGCGGGAGCCGAGGCCGCTGCACCGGCGGACGAGCCGCCGACAGCCACGGTGGAGAGCAGCTTCACGGTGTCCTCGTGCCCTGCGGGGCAGGAGGCCGGATCGGAGGACTCCGCCATGGGACGGCTGACTTCGAACGTCTCGCCGCAGGGGCGGCAACGGAACTCGTAACGAGGCATGGCCCCAGATTAGGGCCTCTTCTTCGCGACCTCCGGCATCGGGCGGCTGCGGCGCTCCTCGCGCATGACCTGCTCCGGGTGACGGGACCGCCAGTACGGATTGTCGTGCGGCAGACCGCCGCTGACCCTCCCGTACATGCCGAACATCATCAGCAGCAACCCGATCACGAAGCTGAACAGCACGTTCTGCATCTCGAAGGCGAGGAAGTTGAGGCCCGTGTCCAACAGGGCCAGATTCACGAAGCCGCTGAGGATGAAGACGATGCCCAGGACCATGTTCAGGGTCGAGGCGAAGTTCCCGCCGATCACCATCCCGACGAAGAGCAGCAGCCCGACACAGATGGACAGGATGCTCAGCGCACCGTTGGTGTTCAGGCCCGCCACCGTGTCGCCGCCGGTGTCGAAGAAACCGATCCGGTCGATCAGCCCCAGGATGCCGAAGGCGAGGAGGAACAGCCCGGCAAGTCCGGCTCCCACCCGGTAGACCTGGCTGAGCCGGTGGTCCACCGGCAGATGCTCGTTGAGCCGGGTGGCCTTGCGGCGCCGGCCCGTGGGATGCAGGACATGAGTGGCCATGGCGGCCTCCTTCGGCCCGTGCGGCCAGAACCGGCCCGTGCGGCCAGAACACACCAGCGGGAACCGCGGCGTACCTCCAGGATCGGCCCACCGGCCGCCATGGACAAATCGGACCGGTGGTGGGGCTTGCCGGACGTACGCGAGGCCGTCCCAGCCCGGACGTGCGCGTACCTCGGGCCGCAGGGGTCCCGGCCCCGGCAGGTCCGCTGGCGGTCCCTAGGCGCCGCCGCCACGCTCCTCGCGGATCGCGGAGACCACGCGGGCCGTCGTCTGCCGTACCGCCTCGGTCTCGGTCAGGAAGTGCCAGTAGTCGGGGTGACGCCCCTCGAGCCCGGCGACGGCCCGCTCGAGCCGGGCCACGGCATCGTCCAGCGGACGGGCATGGAGCGGATCGGGGGTGTGGCGTCCGGCCATGGCGAGGCGCTGCGCGTCCCGGATCGCGAACCGGGTCCGGTCGATCTCCACCTGCGGATCCTTGGCCACGGCGTCCAGACGCTGCAACCGGTCACCGGCGGCGGACACCGCCTCGTCGGTCGCGTTGAGCAGGGCCCGGACCGTACTCAGCCGGGCGGTCGCATCGGCCCAGCTCTGCTCGTCGCGAGCCGTAGCGGCCTCCGCGAGCTTCTCCTCCGCCTGCCGGATGTTGACCGCGGCCTGGTCGGGAACGGGCTGCAGGTCCTGCCAGCAGGCCGCCGAGAAGCGCCGCCGCAACTCACTGAGCACCGGCTCGACCTGCCCGGCGCGCGTCGTCAGCGCCTGGGCCCGGGTACGCAGCGACACGAGCCTGCGGTCGATCTCGGCAGCCCGCTCCGGAAGCCTCTCCGCCTCCGCCCGCATCGCTTCGGCATCGCGCAGCACCTGGTCGGCGCGCTGAAGCGTCTCGGCCACGCCGTGCCGCCCGGCACCCTGATTCAGCTTGGTCAGTTCCGGCGCGAGAGCAGCCAGCCGTGCGGCGAGATCATCGGCACGCAGACCGGACGCCCGTACGGCGTCGAGCGCGTTGCTTGCGCCGAGGAGCGCCTGCCGGGCCCGCTCCACGGCGGGAGCGAGCCGGGCGAGCTGCGTCTCCGCACTGCCGAGCAGCGACCCGAGTCCGGCGGCGAAGCGGTCGAGCTCGCCCTTCACCCGCACCAGATCGTCCTTGGCCCGCGTCAGCTGGGTCCTGGCACCGGCCGCGGCGGCGGGCTCGAGATCGTCGCGGTCGAGGTCGTGCGCGTCGACCGCGGTGATGTACGTGTGGCTGACCTCGTCGATCCGTCTGCCCAGAGCGGCGAAGTCCTCCGCCGCCTTGCGGGCACGGGACGAACTGTCGACCGCGGTGATCGTCTCGATGGAGATCTGCAGATCCCGCTGGGCGGTGTCCAGCTCGTAGAACGCGGCAGCGGCCTCGTCCTTCGCCGCCTGGGCCTCGGCCCTCTGGTTCTCACCACGCCCACCGAACCAGCGCCGCGTGCCCCCGCCCGCGAAGGCGGCCGGCAGTGCGGCTGCGATCAGGGGCACCGGGAGCAGCATCAGCACCAGGACGTCCTTGACGGCGGAACTTCCACTCGCTTTCGCCTGCGGCCGCGCGTGTGTCGCCGTCACATCCCTCTCCCGTGCCGATTCGCCCTGTCCCCGGTACATTCTCCCACCCGGTAAGGACGAACACACGGGTCCGTTAGTTCGCGCTTCGGACGGTGACTTCACCGTTGTCGCTGCGCGCCTTCACCACATGCGGGCTGCTGTCGCTGCGCGGTACGTCCACGGAGACGTCACCGTTGTCCGCCTGGGCGGTCACGGCGTACGTCCCGTCGCCCTTCGGGAGCTCGATGGTGATACCCCCGTTGTCACTGATGGTGTCCACCAGGTCCGGTACCCGGGTGACCCCGAGCCTGATCGACCCGTTGTCCGAACGCGCGACCACCGACGAACCGGAGAACTCCTCGGCCACGACAGACCCGTTGTTGCTCTGGAGCCGGAGCGGCCCGCTCGAGTCGCGTACGACGACCCCGCCGTTGTCGGAGTCGAGCACGAGCCGGGTGTCGAACCCGGACGCGGTGACCCTGCCGTTGTCCGCGTTCACGCTCAGCGCCACCCCGCGGGGCACCTTGACCCGGTGATGCGAGGCGCAGTCACTGATCATCGCCTCGCACTTCACCTTCAACGTCAGCTTGTCGCCCTCCAGCTTCCAGCTGGCATCCGGACCGTTGCCCAGCACGACCCAGCCGTCGACACGTCGGGTCACCTCGACTTCCTTCACATCGGCGGGCACGAGGTCCAGCGAGGAGTTCCCGGCGTCGATGGTGAGGGTCTTCCCACTGAAGGCGAACGACTTGTGCTCGGCGGGCGCACCTTCCACATCCGTACTGCCGCAGCCACTGAGGGCCACGACGAGAAGAACGGTCCCACCGGCGGCCGCTACGAGCGTCCCGGTACGTGAGCGAGTGTGGGTACGGGTACGGGTACGGGTACGAGAAGTCATGGCGATCGGATCCCCCTGAGAGCGCTGCCGGTGTGCTCCCACCGTATGTACGACGCACCCCGCGAACGATCCGGACGGCTCCCCTCTCGGGGGTGGGGTTACCCCCCGCACGCCACCACACCGGCTCCCGGCCGGTCCGTCACGTAACCGGATTGCCGGGCGGGGGCGTGAGCCATGTAATCTGTTGCCTCATCCACGGGTGCGTAGCTCAGGGGTAGAGCGCTGCTCTTACAAAGCAGATGTCGGCGGTTCGAAACCGTCCGCGCCCACCAGCCCGAACGCCCCCGCAGCGAGCCGCTGCGGGGGCGTTGACGGTAGTGGGTGACGGCAGTCTCTCGGGCCGTAAGCGTGCCGGGTTGCGTGAGTAGAAACCTTCCCGACGGGTTCAAGGCGGCGCGCAAGCACGGTGCGCGCCGCCTCTGTCTTCGCCCCGGCTGCCCCGGCCGGGCGGTGGCCCACCGAGCGCGACACCAGCCCGAGAGAAACGGCCGGCATGGGGTGGGGAGACCCGCTGCGGCTGGGGCGGTCGGTTCCACGGCTTTAGCCACCTCCCCGGTTCGGGTCCCGCGTCGAGCAAGACCAGGGGGCCACTCGTTCAGATTCCGGGCAGGATCACAGCCTGCCCGAGCTGCCGGCCAGCGTACGGCCCCCCGATCATGCTCTCTCCCAAACCCGGGTAGGACAGCGGCCAAAGCTGCTCCACCCCCTCAGTTTGGTGCTGCCGGACGTATTGGTCTAAGGACGTGATCTGTCCTCCGTCTTGCAGGAGGATGGTCCGATAGTTGCCGCTTGACGGGCTTGAGGAGTCGCTGTGAACGTCCCCAATGCTGTGCCTTGGCGAGACATTGACCCTAAGAAGATCGAAGATCTCATTGCGGTCTTGATCAGTCGACTCCACAAGCAAACCCAGCGGATTGATGGCTCTGGTGGAGACGGTGGACGGGACGTGCAGGTCCCAGAGCCAAGCGGTCTAGTTATCTATGAAATCAAGAGTTTTACCAGGAGGGTCGAAAAGGCCCAACGCGCACAAGTGCAAAGGTCGCTGAAGAAGGCGAAGGCCCTGAACCCGCACGTCTGGCACCTCGTCATGCCCACAGACCTCACGCCTGGTGAGCTCACTTGGTATAACGACCTCAGAAAGGCCTTCCCATTCATGAGCGAGTTCACGCGAGGTCGCACGTGGCTGGATGGGCAAATGGCGAAGCATCCCGAGATTGCTCGCTATTACATCGGGGATAGTAATTCTGAGATCATCCAGGCACTGAAGGAAATGGGGCAAGAAAAGGCGGCTCTGGGGAACGGTGTGGCTGATGCCGTCGCCCGGGCCAGATCGCTTTCTGTGCGATTGAATGAGATCGATCCTCACTATGTGTTTCAGCTTGCTACGCATTCTGATGGCAGTGTAAGGGCCACTGTAATGCCGCGTTATGTGGGCGCTGAACTCGATAGGCCGATTACGGTTAGAACGAAGCTCGCCTTTCCTCAAACCCCAGAAGGAGTTTCGGCGTCAGAGCGCTTTCAGGAGACTCTGAACTATGGCGTTCCAGGCAAAGTGGCCGAGGAGTACATCCATAGTATTTCTATCGATGCTCCGTCGGGATTCGGCGGGGAATGGTCCGGTGGTAGCTTGCAACTGGGCGGTGCTCGGCTTGAGGGGGAAAGGGACATCGACTTCCGACTGATCACTGTGGATGACAGTGATCGAGTCCTGGCCAATATTCCAATGTGCGTTGACACTCGGTACGTTGGAAGTAAGGGAGGGCAGATGGAGCTGATTGACCACTCTGGCCTTTTCCGTGTGACTGTGCGGACGAACTTCGAGACCAAGAGGGTCAACATTAACTTTACTGTGGTACCTAAATCGGGAGTGCTTCCGATGATGGTTCTGCCGACTGCCCGGTTCTGGGCGACCATGCGGCCCGGTAATAAGTTTGCCTTTAGTGTAGGTGTCTCACAGCCGATCGAATTCTTCCCGGTGGACGAGGAGCTACTCCCGGATGGTGATGAGTATTATGCTTTCCTTTCGGCGCTAGCGAAAGTCCAACAGGCGGCAGGTGTCTTCTTCCCCATCCCGGACGAGCTGACGCGTGCGGAGGAGATTGATTTGAGGCGTGCTGTGCGCCTGATCGAGGGTGAGGAAACTTCTGGTACTTGGAATGAAGTAGTAATCGACATCACCAGGGAAGGTGTGGAGCGTTGGCGCGCCGTAAGTGCGGACAATGCTGTTGCGTTTAAAGCTGTTCAAGAGATGTCTCTACGCATCGCAGGAAGAGAATTGCATCTTGGTCGCCTAGAGAACATTCTTGAAAGCGCTCAGGTGACTGAGTGGCCGGCGGTGGCAGAGCAGGAAAGTGATGAGCTGCTTCAGCTGCGTATCGTTCCAGGCCATAGCGCGTCCTATAAGGCACGACTGTTGCCCCGCCATGAGCCCACGTGATCGCAGCTGGCTGAGACGTAGCGCGTGCTAGATCGAGCAGTCAGTCACGGTCAACCGGGGTGTGCGGCGGTGTAGACAAGCGCTCGCAGGTGTGGCGCTGTTGACCAGCTAAGACTCTCCGATGATCGGCGCCAGGGCTTGCAAAGCAGATGTCGGCGGTTCGAAACCGACCGCGCCCACCAGCCAGAACGCCCCCGCAGCGGCCCGCTGCGGGGGCGTTGGCGGTAGTAGGTGACGGAAGGCCATGGTTGCCCCTGCGGTCGGGCGCCTACGAACTTCCAGATCGGCTGCCGTGCCTTGTTGTTCGGCTGTAGCGTGAGTGCGTGAAGTGCCTCCTATCCGTGAGCGATCAGTCGTTCACTGCCCCCATCGCGCCGCTCGCTGCTGGCGGCATAGAGTTCATCCTGAGCAAGGATCTGGAGGACGACTGGCTTTCAGAGTCCATTCCCGATATCGATTTTCTCTGTGCTGTGCTCGATGGCCAGTCTGAATCGATTCCGGCTGTGACCTACCTTGAAATTGGCGTGGCGCTAGGTCGAGAGATTCCGGTCCTCCTCGTTACAAATTCCCCTCGAAATATACCGCTGGCACTTGCTGGACTTCAAAGGGTCGAAGTTGAGTTGGCGAATCGCGAGGCTATCAGCCAGCATATCGAGCAGTTCGCGGAAAAACTCCGGGCGAGACGAGGGCGACACACTAAGGGGAAGTCAACCTCAACCGCCTCTAGAGTGGCAGTCGACTTTAACGGTCGTCTTGATCGGCTATCGGGTGGGTCAATTAAGGCTCTTGGGGGTGGTAGCTACGCCACCGGCCGTTTCGGCTGGGAATATGAGAAGCTCATCCAGGATGTATTTGCTGGTGCTGGTACAGTTTCTGCTCTGAGCCAGCCTGGGGCGCCGGATGGCGGATTCGATCTAGCTGTCTGGGTGGATGGCGCAAGCGAAGTCCTTGGCGGCCCCATTTTGGTGCAATGCAAGATCGGTGAAAAGATTAGGCCCGGGGTGCTGAGGAAGGACGCCGAGAAGCTCACCGACGTGATGTATATGCGATCTGTGAATTTTGGTCTGATCGTCTATCACGACTTGGCTGGGTCTAACGAGCTCCATTCCTTCCATCCTCGTCTTCCAATATGGGCCCTGTCTGCTCGTGAGCTGATTGATGCAGTGGAAGCCGGTTCACTCAACCGCATCATCGTGGCGCGCCGAAATGAACTCATGCATCGGGAGGGTCGGCGTGACAGTCATTGATGCGCAGAGGCTGGCCAACCTTCTCGCGTCGGCCCAAAATCTTAGTAACGGAACTGCGGACCGGGGGCGATTTTACGAAGATGTTCTCGAATATCTATTCAGCAATGTGCCCGGGTGTCAAGCTCAGAGGAATAGCCTGAATCAGTTCATCTCTGAAGAAGTTGACTTGTCGATCAGTAATTTTCGAGAGCCTGACGGGCTTAAGATGCTGCCCGAAATATTTCTCGTAGAGTGTAAAAACTGGAGCGCGCCAGTCGATTCGGCGGCAGTAGCATTCTTTGCGACCAAGATACGTCATCGCGGTTGCTCGCTGGGTGTTCTGGTTGCGGCGAATGGTGTCACGGGGGATCCCGTTCAGAAAACCTCCGCCTTTCATCAGGCCAGCTTGTCACTGTTTGAAGGCGTTAAAATTCTTCTAGTAACGTCTGATGACATTTCCAAAATTGCGACGACCCAAGACTTTGTGAGTCTGCTTCACAAGAGATTCTTGGATCTGCATTGCGCGGGAACTTTCACGCTCGCCTAAGGGCGCGGGTAACGGTGAGCATTAGCAGTCCCCCGCCTGCTGGCGAGGGACTGCTGCTCCGCTATTTAGGTCACTTGCGACGTTTGAGGAGACGGTCCATGTGCCCCATCGCCTCGCGACGATTCTCGTCGGAAACGTGGGTGTAGATGTTCATGGTGACGGCGATCTGGGAGTGTCCCAGAATCTCCATAACGACGCGCGCCGGGACACCAGCGGCGAACAGGAGAGTCGCGCATCCATGCCGAACGTCGTGCAGCCGGATACGTGGCAGCTTCGCCTCCTCCGCGATGCGCTCAAAGGAGCGGCTCAGGTTCCTCGGCTCGTTAGGGCGGCCGGTACGAGTGGTGAACACGTAGTCACTGCCATGCCACGCACCTCCTGCTGCCAGGCGTTGGGCGGCTTGCCGCAGACGCTGCCAGCGCAGGGGCGCGACGCACATCAGCGGAACGGGGATGACGCGCGTACGCCGGTTCTTTGTCGAGTCGGCGTACAACTCCTTCTGTACGCGCTGAAGCTGATTCCGCACGGTGAGCGTGCGGCGCTCAAAGTCGATGTCAGACCAGCGCAGCCCCAGGGTCTCGCCCCGTCGTAGTCCGAGAGCCGCAGCGAGAACAAAGGCCGCGTAGAGCGGGTCGTTCCTAGCGGCTTCGAGGAACGCGACCGTCTGTTCTAGGTCCCACGGCTTCAGTTCTCGGGGCTGCACCCGCGGGGCTGGCACCAGCATCACAACGTTCCTGCTGACCAGTTCCTCGCGGCAGGCTGCTGTGAGCGCGCTACGCAGGACGCGGTGCGACTCCTTGGCTGTGGCAGTCGATGCCTGCGCCGTCACAGTTGTGAGCAGGCGCCGCACATCCGCTGCACCCAAGGTCTCCAGCCGCTTGGAGCCAATGTGCGGGATCAGATAGCGGCGGACGTGTGTCTCGTACTTGGCGTAGGTCGTCTTCTTGCGGTCGTTCCTGACGAACTCCTCAAGCCAGTAGGGCAGCCACTCGGAGAGCTTGGCCGACCTGGTGGGGGTCGGGATGCCCTGCCTGTCGCGCAGGACCAACTCCTGCCGCTTGGTGTCGCATTCCTCCCAGGTGGCGCCGTAGACGGTCTTGCGCTTGCGGGTGTCGTCGGGCTGGGGGACATAGACGCGGGCTTCGTAACGGCCGTCCTTGCGCTGCCAGATGCTTCCGGCGCCGTTGGGGTTCCTCTTCTTCGGGGCCATCAGGCGGCTTCCTCCAGCTTGGTTTCCATGAACGTGCGGAGAGACTCGGCGGGGATGCGGCGGGCTCGGCCGATGGTGATGCTCGCCAGCTCCCGCGAGCGGATGAGGTTGTAGACCGTGAAGCGGCTGAGCCTGAGGGCGTCCATGACTTCGGGAACGGTCAGTGCTCTGTGCGTGGTGGGCAGAGGGGCGGTCACCGGGGCTCCTCGGATCGTCCAGGTGGGGGCGATGGGCCGGGATTCCGTGACAGAACTGACAGAACCTCGCTGGTAGCCCGCTGACCTGCTGTTTCTCCGGTTCTTGGCCGCGTGACAAAACCTCAAAAAACTCTGACAGAACCTCCGGGAGCGGGGTTCTGTCAGAGCGCCCGTTTCTGGGCGGGGAGGTTCTGTCAGAGTTTTCGGAGGTTCTGTCACAACCATGATCACGGTTGTTTCCGCAGGTCAGTGGGCTAGGGCGGGAGTTCTGTCAGTTCTGTCAGCGGATTCGGGGTTCTGTCACGCGCCAGCGAGCGGCGGGGTGATGCTGGGGTGGGTGTCGAAGCGCGGGGGAGGGGGCCGGCCGCCGCGTCCGGTGCGCGGGGGCACGGGCTGCTGGCGGATCCATCCGTGCTCTTCGAGCAGGACCAGGGCAGGGTCCAGGTCGCTCATGACGGGGAAGTCGCCGCGTGACAGGCCCCGGAACAACTCCCGGCCCACAAATCCCTTCATCAGTGAAGCCCAGAACACCGAAAGATCAGTGCGCCTCCTTGCGGCTCAACGTCGGCTCTACCAGGACGCCAAGCTGATTCACAATATACGGTTGACAATTGTATTGACGGCTGGCGCGATTGGCGTCTCCCTGGCGCTCTACTTCCCAGCAGCTCGGGCCCATATTGGATTCACCTCAGCCGCCATTCTCCTGTTGATTAGCGTTCTGGGTAGCGCGAGAGAAAAGAGAAAGAGTAAGGAAGCTGCTAGCGTACAGGAGGAGTTTGATACCAGTGTATTCCAACTTCCCTGGAACAGTGTGCTGTCTGATCGTCCAACCAACGCCCTAGTAGTCGAGGCAGCCCATCGACACAAAGGCGGCGGCCTCGAAAATTGGTATGGCAACACCAGCACGCTCGTCCGCCCTCTAGATATTCTTGTCTGCCAGCGCAGCAATCTAGCCTGGGGTGTATCTAGCCATCGCAGATGGGCAGCAGTGATCATGTCAGCCATGATCACATGGATTGCTGCAATTGTGCTTGTCTGCTACTTCCTTCAGCTTTCCTTCGCCAGTTCAATGTTTGCCGTGGTAACGCCCCTCGTCCCTACATTTCGCGAGTACATCGAGATGTGGCGCTCCAACGCGGAGAGTGTACAAGTGAAAGAAAAGACCGAATCGAAGATTTCCGAAATATGGGAATCTGCATTGGAAGGCCGCGGCCTACCGAGCATCAAAAAGTGTCGCGAAATTCAAGATCGCCTTTGCCTGATCCGGCAGACGAATGCAATCATCCCCGACTGGTTCTATTGGATTTTCCGCAAGAAGGCCGAGAAGGTGATGCGCGTCAGCTCGAACGACTACGTAGACCAGGCTCGTACCCGAGGGCTGGCGTAAGTCCGTCCATTAACTGGTCGGGAAAGGCTCTCGCCCTAGGTCCCGATCGGCCAATGAAGTGGGTCAGTGTCGGCAAGGGGCACGAGATGCCGCGCCAGAGATCGATTTCGGGTTCCACAGCATGTGTCTCGTGAAGCCCGGCGATGACGATGACTGGTAAATCGGCAGCGTGTACGACGACGGCAGCATCGACTGCTGGGAAGCCTACGGCGACCTTTACGAGGCTGCACCACAGCTCCACGCGCGAGACGCACTGAGTGCCTAACTGCGCGACAACCACAACGCACACCCGTAGACAACCGTGGACGTCAGCGGACCATCAGCGCAGGTGACAGGTAGAGCAGCCCAAGGACAGCGAATATCCCGAGTTGCTTCGGGTCACAGAGGTCCGTGCCCCATTGCGATCGGACGTGCGGGGAACTGCAGGGAACTACAGTGGCGGGCGGACAGGGCAAAGCACCAGTGGGACACCGGCAGCTCCGCCGGGCGGGATGGGCGCGGGCAGAGACTGCGGCCGCCAGGACGCCGCCGGCGACGGATGGCCGGGTACCTGCTGGGGCGAGAGGTTAACCACAGCGTTCGATGCCTGCGTGATCATTCGACGGTCGCGCTCTCCGCGACGCCGTTCGACTCGTGCTTGGCCAAGGACGCGGCGTAGCCCTGCAACATCAGTAGCGCGGCCTCCGAGTTGTCTTCGAAGAATCCCTCTCCCCGCGCCGCTGCCATGAAGATGCCGATGCTGGTGAACTGAGCGTACAAGATCACACGTTCGGTTTCACGAGATGGCAATTCGGCCGGTTGGTGAATAATCCCCTGAGACTTGAGCCAGGCTGCAATCGCATCTGCTCTCGGTCGGCTGAGCTTGTCCCAACTGGTGTCGTACCGGTTGCGCACCCAAGCCATAGTGACCCGGGCGAGACCGTGCTGGTCCTTGAGATGGTCGAGGATTTCCGACCGTCGTTCGTCTGCCATGGCTCCCCCTCCTTCGCGGATCTCAAGGATGGCAGGGAGGAGCCAATGAATGGTGCGAGTCGATGCACTTCATCGTCCAGAAGTGGTGCTGTTCAGCGGCGACCGTCTAGCGGCGTCATCCCGCATCGGTGGCCTCCTCGAAGCGCCGGGCCCGTCAAGACCTCTGCTGGTGTCGCGCTGCAGCCTGTGGACGGGAGTGTCATAGTAGCTAGGCCGGACCAAGAGGACTGAGCTGAAGTTGGTTTACTCGCTGATGTTCAGGATCCTGGCTACCTCGGCGACCTTCCGACCGGAAGCGCCCGCCCGAGGAATCGGCGGCGGGGCAGACCGCCTCCACCAGCCCCGGAGCGGTTCAGTGCCCGCCGGCTGGCCTTCGGTGCCGGGGAGACGGGCTGAAGTCGGGGTTAGCCTGACGACCGGTTCCTCGCTTCGCCTCATGCAACCGTCGACCTCGTCGCGGACTTCGTTCTAGCGGATCTCGTCGGCGTCTGACGGACGTGTGAACTGTCGAGGTCGCCGCTGGAGTCTAAGAGTTCGAGTGGAGGGGTCTGATGTCTGCGGGTGTCGACCCGGTCGTCAGTGCGCGTATGTCCCGAATCCGAGGGCGCGACACCGCACCCGAGATAAAAGTGCGTCGGGAGTTGCATCGGCGCGGTCTCCGGTACCGGGTGAACTTCAAGCCCGTGCCCACATTGAAGCGGACGGTCGACATTGCCTTCACAAAGCAGCGAGTCGCTGTCCTGATCGACGGGTGCTTCTGGCATGGCTGTCCGGAGCACTTTCGGCCGGCAAAGGGGGACCGGAAGGAGTTTTGGGCGGCCAAGATCGCTGAGAATCAACGTCGTGATCAGGACTCCACCAGGGAGTTCACGTTGGCGGGATGGACCGTTCTTCGTTTTTGGGAGCACGCTGACCCGGTCGAGGTAGCCGACAAGATCGAGGACGAAGTGATCAGACGGTCCGTGCGTCGGCGGTCGCCTTCCGAGATACCGCGTAGGTGATCTGCTCGCATCGTGCTCTCAAGATGGTGGCTAGAGAGAGCGAGAGGCGCCAATCGTCGTCGGGCAGCGGTGCGGTGTTGGGCTTGGTGACGGCGATGGTGATCAATTGCGACTCGGACTCCGCCCGGCGTAGGCAAGCGTGCCAGACCATGCCCTGCAGGCTGCTCATTGGGCCCCAGGTGATGAAGGCCGACTCACTATCGGGGCCATCGGCGAGGCAACGCATCGGTTTCACGTCAAGTGTCTGCGCGCGGAGGGTCCACCCCGAGCCCATGGCGAGCCGTACGACCGACTGCGGACCGGGGTACTCGCGTCTCGTCATCTGAGCCATCGGCCCGACACCTTCGAGCGCCCGACGGTACTGCTTCGCCGGTCCGTCCTTGATCCACGGGCGTATCTTCTCCGTGGGCAAGAACCTAGCGAGTCGCCCGCCGATCTTGGGATCCTTGACGAACCGGTCGTACATCTCCGTCGCTGCGGGCGAAGAGACCTCCTCCCAACGCATGGCGTCGAAGTGGCGGGCTAGCTCCGCGAAGATCTCCAAGCGGATCGGTTCCGGCAGGGTCGCCATCAGCCCCCCTCGACGGGCGGGAACTCCAAACGGACGTTGTCATCGGCTCCCCCGAGGTCACCCACGTCGGCCATCCATTGGTCCAAGAGTCCCTTTACCCTCAGGTCCTCGAACTCGAACTGGTTCCGTCCGACTGATACCTGCTCGATCTCGCCCTCGGATACCTGTTCTCGCATGTCGTATACCTCGGCCAACCGTCGGATGTCGCTAACGAAGTCCAGTACCTCCACGTGGGTCTTTCCCTTGCGAAGGCGGAGTCCGCGGCCGAGCTGCTGCACGAAGATGCGTCGACTGTGGGTCACCCTCGCGAAGCAGAGAATGTTGACGTCGGGCACGTCGACGCCTTCGTTGAGGATGTCCACGGCGACGAGGATGGGCACTTCTCCTGTACGGAAGTTGAGCAGCCGTGCCCGCCGCTCCCGTGTTTTCAGCCTGGCGTGCAGCGTCTCGGACCGCTCCCAGCCGGGCCGTCGGGCGAGCAGGTCGCGCATCCGCTCGGCGTGCTCGATCGTCTGGCAGAAGACGATGGCCCGCGGGTTCGTGGTCTGGTCCCAGACCTTCTCGAGGTGTCCCCGAACCGACTCATCCCGCTCGGGGATGAAGAGACGCTTGTTCAGGTCCTTGATGGAATAGCCGTGCTCGGAGGCGTGGCGGACGAAGTCCCAGTCAATGTTGTCGGCGAACACGCGGTACTTCACGTCAGCGAGGTAGCCCAGTCTCATGCCCTCCGAGATGGACACCCGCTCGACTGGTTCGCCGAAGGTCCGCTCAATGTCGTATCGGTCGCCCCGCCAGGGCGTGGCCGTCACACCCATCCGTTTGGCCTTGGGTAGCAGACCCATCATCGTGGCGTAGTTCCCGGTCTCCCCCACGTGGTGCGCCTCGTCCACGATCACCAGCTCGGGGGCGTAGCCCGCTTGGATGTAGTCACGTGCTGTGTTCGATACGCCGAAGGTGACGCCTGGCAGGGAATCGGGTTTCGAATCGCCGTGCAGCAGACGGGTCGGCACGTCCTTGGGGATGTCCCGCCACATCGCCCGTTCGAGTTGTTCCACGAGGTCGATCATGTGCGCGGTGACCAGCACCTTGGCTCCTGGGTTGGCGAGGAGGAATCGTCGCAGCAACCTGCCGGCGACGACCGTCTTGCCAAGGCCCGTAGCGAGGTAGATGAGTGCCTCGCTGGTGTCCTCTAGGGCGGCCCAGGCCGCTTCCACGGAACGGTCCTGATAGGGGTGGAGGTTGAACGGTGTGACTCTCTCCGGAGCGCGATCGTAGATCGTCGCCAGCCGTCGGCCGTCCCAGAGGGTCACGTTGACTCCGACGTCCCTCAGTGCGTCCGCCCGGTTCTTGGCCTTCTGGGTGAACGCCCGATTGGTGACCACGACCGCTCGGTGAATCGCGTAATGCCGCATGGCCGCGTGGGTTTCGTCCACGGCATCGCGATCCACATTGCCCGACTTCTTCCATTTCGACTGGAAGATCCAATCCTCACCGTTGAGTCGGCCAAGGAGGTCAGCACCTTTATCCCCGGGACCATCGATGTTGACCACATCCGTGAACGAGATCAGGCCGAGCAACCGCTCCAGCTGGCGCGTGAAGCCCTTCGGGCCTTCCTCAACGAGGAAGGCCGACTCTAGGAACGATCTGTTCATGCCTGAACGATCTCCGCGTCTAGTAGGTCCGCGGTAAGGAGCAGGCGGGACAGTTCCAAGGTGTTCTGCAGGGGTGGGCCCGTCACCATCCGTTTAAGGTCGGTGAGGAAGGCGCTAACACGGGCCACTTGGTCCGCCTGCGTCTCCTCGCCGAGCGCAGCGTAAGTGGTGCGGAACAACCCGCCGTCCAGTACCAGTTCGGGACCGCTCGAGACGAGGTCGAGGACGCCCTCGACTCCCAGGTAGCGCGCGAACTCTCCGTTTTCCACCGCCGCCTTCCAATCGACGTCCGGTGCCACCGCGATGGCGTACGACTCGGCGGCCCTCTTCGACTGACCGGACAGGGCGGACCAAAACGTGGCCGCGTCCTTCGAGGTGAGATCGGCGAGCCGATCTCGCAAGCCCTCCAGCAGCATCTCCGCGCGACTACGCACCGCGCTGGAGTCCACCCGCCGGTCCGGGAACTGCTCGAGGATCGAGGTCACCAATCCGTCAATGGAGCCCGATACGGAGTACACGCTCTTCAACTGCGGTGCCGCGCAGACGAGCGCGACGTTCAGTGGGGACCACCCGTACCGCGCGATCAGCGTGGTATTGGAGTCCACGTAGATCTCTACCTCGCCAGCTACGATCCGAACCACCGCTGGCTGCCGCTGACCGTCCTTGAGCAGTTCGACTCCGGACGTGACGTAGACGCGAAGGATCGCCTGAGCGGTACCAAGGCGAACTTCACGGTCAGTGTCGGGAAGCAGCGTCGCGTGCTCCCTGTACCTCGCGAAGCGTTGCTCCTCGGTCTCCGGCCGTGTCTCCGCGGCTGGTTCCGGCTGCTTCTGATCTTGGGACGGTGAGTGGCCGTCGCCGTCGTCCGCCGCCGTCCCTAGATGTCCAAGCCCCTCTCCCTTGAGCCAGTCATCCTCGTCGGAGGGCGGTGCCGGCTCCGGCGGTGGCCCATTCTTGACCCGATCATGATCGGCCGCAGCCTCGTACCATTTATCGTCGGTCTGATGCTCCGGATCCCCGCTGCGGAACTTCTGTGCCCATCTCTTCGCCTCATTATGGATGGCGGTACTGCCGTTGCCCGGCATGAGGTACCGGACACCCGGTTTGTTCTCCCGGAAGGCGTTGAAGAACCGACTCATCGGAGAGTCGTTCTCGCGATTGAACAGGCGCTTGGCCAGCTGTGGACGCAAGGGCAGGTCGCCTCGTACCTTCTCGACCATGTATCGCCACTCCGGTGACGACGTGTCGAAATTGGTCTTGCGGACGTTGACCGGCGCGTGGTCGAGATGGATCTCGCCGACGATGCGGCCCATACCGAGTTCGATCGGATACTCCAGCTCAATGTCTCCGTCTGGCCCCTCCCAGTCGAACAGAGACCTGTCCCTTGTCGTAATCGCGCGCCCGCTCCGGAGAAACGTCAGACCGAAGTCGGACTTATCAGCGAACCTCTGCACGCCCAGCCAGCCCACGATCCGGCGCTCACGCTCCTCGATGTCAGTGCTCTCGCAATCGACGCACCGGTCGTACCTTGAGGTGTACCAGCGCCCACAGTTCATACAGGCGAAGGCGTTGGTGAGTGGCACGTGGATTTGGTTCGCAGCAGGCGCCTCCGCAGCCTTGTACATGACCGACCGGGTCGGGTCCCAGATACACGGCACGAGAGGGGGCACCTGGCGAGAGTTGACGTACAGGCGCTGGTTCAAACCGCCCATCAACTGCGCGCCCGAATGAGGGCCGTCGGGATCACGAAGCATGTACGTGTAGATCCGCCCTAGGTTCTTGCTGACCTCCCGGATCGAACTCGCCGACTTCAACTTGACGACTACGTCTTCGCGGAGGTTCGTCACCGAGACGAGAGTGCCGTGCTCGTCGGGATCCTTCTGCTCGTAACGTAGGGGCACCTCGTACGACGACCGTCGCTGCATCTCTCTAAGATCGATGGTGGCGGTGATCCATTGGTCGTCGCCACGCCGTCCCGAACGGACCTCCGTTATCGTGCCAAGGCGGGCCGTGGCGATGTTGAAGCCCATGCCGAACAGGCCGAGGCTGCCGAACCGTTGCTTCCCCGACGTGCCGGCGCTCAGGGCGTACCGCAACTCCGCCGGAGACATCCCCCGGCCGTTGTCGCTCACGACGACCTTGGCACCCCGGTTCACCTTGCCCGCGGTGGGCAGGGTGATGTCTATTCGAGGTTCCAGCGTTTCATCGACACGGGTGGCCTCGACGAGTTCGTCGAGACAGTTGTCGATCAACTCACATAGACACTGGTGAAGTTGGAGGTCGACCTCCGCGATCATCTCCAAGATCCGGGGGGAGGGCGTCAAATTGAGGGTGCCGGGTCGCGTCTCCGTCTCCGTCATGCTTCGGATCCCTCCGCGCGCAGGGCGGCGCGGACGCTGTCGGCCACGACCCGCGCCAACTCGACTGGGACCGCGTTGCCGAGCTGGCGCATCGCCTTGCCCCAAGGGCCATGCAGCTCGTAGTCATCCGGGAAGGTCTGCAAGCGAGCACTTTCCCTGATCGTGAAGTAGCGGATGGAGCCATCCGCCTCACGCAGCATGTTCTCGCCGCCGGGGACCCCGTGACGCCCTGCTTTCAGCGTCTTCGCGGGCCAGTCCACCGGACTGCCGGTGTGACCAGGGTAGGAACGAGCTCCCGGTTGAAGGACGTGGTTGAGGACGCCCGCAGTACCTATCACCGTTGGCTCTGGAAGACCGGTCAGCGCGTCGCGTATGGTGCGCCAGCGCGCTTGGACCTCGTCTGGCCGCAGTTCCGCAGGTATGGGGACGTTAGGCCGTTCCGGGCGTTTCGCCTTGGGCACTTCATGTTCCTGCCAGTACTCGCCAGTTGTCCACTGAGCATGCAGAAGCGCGCGCCTCGAGTGCGTGACATGCGGGAATTCCCAGGTCACGTCGAGATCGTTACGGAAACCGACCAGGAAGACGCGCTGGCGCTGCTGCGGCACGCCGTAGTCCGCTGCATTCGCGAAGGCCGGGGTGACCCGATAGGCCAACTCTTGGTTGGTGACGTCCTCGCCTGCCGCCCGGAGCCGCCGCAGGTGGTCGCCCCACAGTTCGTCGGGCTTCGCGGCGAGGAGGGGCAGCGAAAGCCTGGCCTGGATGTACTGGAAATAGTCGGCGAACCTCGGGCGCGCCAAACCCCTCACGTTCTCGATGATGAACGCGCGGGGCCTCAGGTGGGCGATCGCCTCCGCCGTGGCCGGGAACATGTCACGTTCGTCGTCGTCCGCCTTGCCGCGGCCACCAATGGAGAACGGCTGGCACGGCGGGCCAGCGGCGACGAGATCCACCTCGTCGGTGATGCGGGACCAGTTGAAGTCCCGCACATCGCCCTCCTCGACGTGCCAGTTCGCGACGAGCTCGCTTCCGCGGGCCTGGTTCTGTCGCACCGTGTCACAGGCCCACTTGTCTAACTCCAGGGTCGCCAACGGGTCGAACCCAGCCTCCTGACAACCCAGTGCGAGCCCGCCAGCGCCCGCGAACAACTCCACACTCGCGAGCCGAGCGTGCGTGTTCCTCATCAACAGGAGGGAGGGGTGGCGAGCGGCAACGCGCGCAGGAACGACCGCAGTCTCAGACATGCACTTCTTTCCAACCATAGTCTTAGTCCGAATATCATGATGCCGCACGATCGGACGACCTCGCCAGGACCTACGGATCTCCTGATCACCTTCTGGGCTGTGGCTACTTGGCGTCGCGGTTCAGGCGACGTCGCCGAGATAGCTGGCGGCTGGATGCGCGCGGTCGCCTCCGCGCCGCCCTTGGACTTTCACCGACCTAGCTGACGCCTGTCGCGCCTGGTGCGAGCAAGTCAACAACCGGGCGCGCATGTTGCCAACGGCGTAGTTCAGCGTGCTGCCCAGGAAACAACCAACCTCTGACGCGCAGCGTCGTCGGCGTCCCGCTGCCGGCCTTCTCGCCGAGCACCGCGTGCGACGTGCGGCACCGACGTATGCTCAACCGTCACCTCTGAACCAGGGTCCTCGCCTGAGTGTGGACGCCCTCATGCCCGTTGCGAGCCCGCAAGAGGCACGCTGGGATCAAGTCCACCAGTTCGCCAACTGCATCGCCGAACGTTTCACGTGCCCATTCACTTGCTGAGCCCACGAGTACCGCCCCTCCCTGATGAGCGCCGAACACGCTGAGCAGTAACACCTGAACCGTGCGTCCAGGCTCCCGATGCACGCAAGATGGCATGGGCGCAATGTGGGAGCACGATTTACCCAAGAGGTCCGTAAGACCGGGACCTTGGTGGCGTCGATTCCGAGGGCAGACGTGCCAGTTCCGTGCCAGATGGAGCGGTCAGCCGCGGTCAACCCGGGTGTGTAGTGGTGCAGTGTGCGTAGATGGGCCCGGTGGCCTCGCGAGTTTGATGACCAGCCGAGACCGGTTTTCGGTCGGCGCCAGGCTTACAAAGCAGATGTCGGCGGTTCGAAACCGTCCGCGCCCACCCAGCAGGAAGCACGACGAAGGCCCAGGTCACCGTACAGAACCGGGTGCCTGGGCCTTGTTCGTTTCTCAGCGGGGGGGAGGTGTCGTGCCAAGGTGTCGTGCTAGAGCGTCGTCGAACTCTGCCGGCCGGACCACTCACACGTGCGGTAGAACTTTCTCTACTTCATCAAGACCCGCGCACGGCGCGGGCGCGCGCCGCCTCAGCGGCGCGGCCTGCCTCTGTCTTCGCCCCGGCTGGCCGCGCCCGGCGGCGCGCTCCGTGCATGCGAGCGAAGCTATGAGGTCCTCCGAGGGCCAAAGAGGTGCCTCGGGCGGGGGCGCTCAGACTCCGGGGATGGAGGGGGCGCCGTTCGCGGGTGCCGGCCGAACTGGGGTGAGTGGTGGGTTGAGATGGGTGGTGAAGGCCCGCTATAGCGTGACCTCATGGATGAACCCAGGATCAAGGTGTACGGCTCAGCAACCGAAATCACCGTTGTGGCCAATGCCGCAGGGTTGCGCGACTTGGCTGAGCGACTCATAGGGCTCGCAGATCCCGAACTCCGGGACGGGTACCACGAGCATCTTGAGGGCGGCATCAATCTCGAAGAGGGTTCGGTCAGCCTGATTCTGGCCCGAGACGAAGCGATGTAGGGCCACACTCCGAACCAGTACCAGTACCGTCTGGTACACGGCAGACTCGCCGGATACGGCGAGAAGGCAGAACCGGCCGGATTCGAACCAGCGTCCTCGCGATTTTGGAGACCGCGCGCGACGACCTCTGCGCTACAGCTCCGCCCCGTCCACCATCCTAAGGACTCCCGCTGTTGCCGAGGCAGTATCCGTGCCCTTCCCGTGCCCGTTCGGCCGGGAACTGACGGGGAACCACGGTTACTGACGGACAGCGCGTATGAGAACGACCCCTGACCGAATCACCTGGTCAGGGGCCGTTCATCTGTGGTGGGTGTGGGATTTGAACCCACGGTCACATCGCTGCGACGACGGTTTTCAAGATCGCTGGTCGGACTGGCTGGTCCATGGAGATTCCCCTATGTGCTCCTCCAGTTCCGTGATTGGCCGGTCCCCGACCGTCACCGCGATGAAGATGGTCGGCTCCTCCTCGTACTTCCAGCTGGCTGGGTCCTGTACGAGGGCAGCCACCTGATCGGTCGGAACGTCATCGCCGACGTACGCTGCCGGCCACTCGGGCCCTCGGCGAACGTTAAGGAACCCGAGGCGTTGCCAGCGCACGATGAGTTGGGAGAAGACCGGGATGTATTTCTTCCAGAGCTCCTCGTCCTCGCTCTGCGTACGGTCCGCCAGGATCTCCCAGAGGCAGGAACCCTCCCTGGCGTTCACATAGAGGAGGTACTCATCTTCGGTCCACTCCTTCATCGTTTTCTCCTCCGTACGGCCAAGTCTTCCGGCGCGAACCTGGCGAGGCCGTCTTCGTCGTGCCAGTCAGCCCGGCGCTTCTCTTGACATCAGCGCCTGACACCAACAGCAGCAAACGCGGGCGGTCACGGCCGATCACCGACGACCACCGAGGCCGATGAACCGACTGCATCTCCTGGCCCAGCAGCGGTGTGTAACCGACCTGATAAGGATGAGGCCACAGCACAAAGCTCATCGTCGGCCACTACCGAGACTCAGCGGCTACGATCTCGCCCACACCAATGGGGAGGGAAGATCGTCGTGGCTATGGGACTAGCGGGACTGCCTGGCAGAGAATGGATGATCCGGGACTCGAAGGGCCGGAAGTACAGCTACGACTCGGAAGAAGAAGCGTTCGAGGAGCTCCCCGAGCACGTGGAAGGGGCTTCGGTATGGACCCGCGAGGTCTACCGTGTGCTGTTCGTCACCAGGTCGGTCGACGGCTGGCAGCAGGTTCCCACCCCGCGCGGCTAGCGTGCCCGCCTGCCCGAACGAGCGGGAACCCGCGGGGGACGACGGTCGCTCACGGATCAAGCGGTAGCGCGACTCAGTCCCGCAGGTCTGGCCAACCGTCTCGATTGGAGTAGCTCTCGAAGCAGTACCGGGTCGAGCGGTCCCACTCCTCACCGGTGGCCAGCTCGTACGCCTTGTCCGGCACGTACAGCAGCCACTCGCCGTCACACTCGCTTGAGGTGTAGGGCGCGAACTTGTCGGCGTCGAAGAAGACGCTCTCCCACACGGCCTGCCCCGCGGCCACCACAGCGCAACGCGTGTACAGGAACACGTCGGAAGACTGCGGGAACGGGCTGCCGAGCCGGGCCTTCAGGTCGACCACCGGCAGGGTGCCGAACTTCTCTTGATCCAAGCGGTAGACGGCCTCGGCGAGGCGCTCCGCGAAACCGATGATGTCGGGGACAGGGCGGCGGCTCAGCTCCTCAGCGAGGCGACGGCAGCTCTCTTCAGTTGCTTCGCCGTTCAGGGTGGCTATCAGCGCCCAGAAGTCGGCCCATGGCATTCTCACGGGCGCAGCATGCCAGGCTGGTCTGACATCCACGGCCAACATCAACGACGGCGGACGGAGGCGGTCGCACTCGATTGTCCGCAGCAGCCGTCAGCAGCGCCCCACCCACGGCCAGGACGCCAACCGAACTCCTAAAGCGGGTGTCGCAGGTGGGAATCCTGCCGGGGGCACCAGTTCAGAAGGGCCCCACCTCCGGACTTCCGGAGGTGGGGCCCTTCTGGCATCCACAGCTGTGCACTATTCGTGTCTAGCCGAGGGGGTTGGTCGTGTCCCGCAGGGCGGCGAGAGCCGGGGCGTACATGCGGGCCTTGATGGTGCCGAGGGTGTCGCCGGCC
The DNA here is from genome assembly GCF_036226745.1 of Streptomyces sp. NBC_00683. Lineage (NCBI taxonomy): Bacteria > Bacillati > Actinomycetota > Actinomycetes > Kitasatosporales > Streptomycetaceae > Streptomyces > Streptomyces sp. NBC_00683. Next base: position 5,987,586 of record NZ_CP109013.1, read on the forward strand.
TTGCTGGCCTGAGCTTGGGCGATCTCGATGGCGGTGGTGCGGACAGCGTCCTCGTCAACTGCGCGGTCGACGATGCCGACGGTCAGGGCGTCGCCGCCTGCGTAGCGGCGGGCGGTGAGCATCGCCTCGTGGGCGGACTGCGGTGCCAGCCGGGACTGGATGAGGGCGGACATGCCCGGGGTGAAGGGGATGTTGATGTCCGCTTCGGGCAGGCACCAGTAGCCGCGGTCGGCGCGCATCACTCGGAAGTCGTGTGCCAGGGAGAGCATCGCGCCGGCTGCGAAGGTGTGTCCCTGCAGAGCTGCCACGGTGACCACCGGCAGGGACAGCATCCGCGCCAAGAGCTCCTGGACCGAGACGACGTAGCCCTGGTGCTGGTCGGCGTGGGCGAACAGCCACTCCAGGTCCAGGCCGTTGGAGTAGAACTTCCCGGTGGCGGCGGTCACCAGGGCGCGGGGTCCTCCGGCCTTCTCCACCTCGTCCAGTGCGGCATTGGCCGAGGCAATCCAGTCGGGGTGGAAACGGTTCTCGCCGTCGCCGAGGTCGAGAACGAAGACGTTGTCCTGACGGTCAAGCGTGGGCATAGCGGCTCCTTCAGAGTGGATCGATCGCAAGGTGGCCGGTCAAGGCTGCAGCGCGACCGCTCAGGTCAGACCAGTGCCGCACCGGCATCACAGGGACTGCGGCGGCTCGACGGTTACTGGCCAGTACGAATAATAACGGAACTACCGGTAACGTATCTAGGGCGGAGGGCTCTGGATGCGAGGGGTGCCGCGAGCCCTCCGTCCACCACCAGAGGGTTTGGCCAGGAGAGGGGGACACCTGCGATGGTGATGCGCTCCATGACGCGGCTCAGGCCTGGACTGCCATCAAGATCGCGGCCCAAGGAAGCTCTCGATCCGCCGGGCCCCGACGTGGTTCGTCCAGCGGCCAGACATCAGCCCCGTACACCAGCTCCACACCCGCCTTTCGCAAAGTCTCGATGTGCCCCTCCCATGCTGGGTGCCGCGCATGGGCCGCGTTGATCCGAGGGAACACCACCACTGGGACCTCGATGGTGCCCAGCGCCTCGCTTACCTGCGTCAGGGCTTGGCTGTCGGCGATTCCCGTCGCGAGCTTGGCAACGTAGTTCGCGCTCGCCGGGGCGACGACGTAGCAGTCGGCGACCGGGTGGGGGCGGGGCTCAGTCGGCAGACGAGGTGTGTCCCGCACGGGCAGACCAGTCAGTGCCTCCAGTCGGTGCAGCTCGCCGTTTGCCCTCAGCCATCGGCCGGCATTCGGCGTCAGGGTCACGGCCACCTGCCAGCCAAGGGCGATGGCTGGCTCTACCAGTCCGGTGCGTAGTTGCTCGACTCCATCGGCTGCTGTGCCCACAACTCCCAGCACTCCGCGACTGCCTACGCTCACCGTTCCACCGCCCCGTATCGGTCCGCCCCAGGGCCAGCAGTACAGCAGAGAAGTACCGCAACCACAGCGACCATCAGCTGATCCCCAGCCCCCGTGTGGACACGTCGACAGCCCTCAGTGACCGCTGTGCCGATAGTTCGCATCGAGGCGGTCGCTGTCCCCGAAAAGAGAGCGGCAGCAAGACCCAGGAGAACTGGTCATGCGGTTCAGTCAGCCGTGGTTGATGACGCTGAAGACCTGCTCGCGACGCACAGGTCATAGTTGTCCAAGTTGCCCATGTACACCCAGAGCTTGACCGAGCCTGCGGTTCCTCCAGCCGTGTACTGCCCAGACACCTTCTTTGAGCCGGAAAAGCGGATCGTGACTTCAGTGACGGGCTCGGACTCGTCGGGGGGAGTCCAGGTGGACGATTTCCACGACCCGCTGCCACTCAGTGAGTGGGAATCCACAGGGTCCGGAAGCTGGCCACTCCAGTCCGAGAAATCGCCGCAGATGCCCTTGGCAACGAAAGTGCCGTTTGCGGCGAAGGTGACACTCCCACCTTCTTCGTCCCGCCAAGCCCCGACCAGTTGCTCATCGGCGACGGCTTGAGGTGTACCCGGGGGCATCGGGGCATCGTGGATCGCAACGGCGAGGCTGTAGCAACCAGTAAGCAGCATGCACATCGCGCCGCCAGCTATTGCGACGCCGAGCATCGTGCCCGCACGAGCGATCGTCATCCTGCTGTGCCGATCTCATCGGTGTAAGTGTCCTCGATACCCTGGCACAAAAGTTGAACATGTTCAAGATGCTGTTGGTGACCCTTGGATGGCATGGTCGAAGCCTCATGTGGTAAGGGCTGACGGCGATGTGATGGACGGTCAGCAGTGCAGCAGAGAGGGGCAGAGAGGGCAGCCTGACATCCGCGACTGACATCAACGACGGCGGACGGCAGCAGTATTGAGCGGCTGTCAACAGCACCGTCGCCCTTGGTGTGACTGGGTGCGGCTGCTCATACCTCCCGGCGTTCTGGCGCTACATCGGGCCGTACCTGCCACCCCGCAACGCGTACATCCTGCTCCGCAACTCGATCTACTTCGACGGTCACGGCACCACGCAGGCCCTCATCGTTCTGCTGCTCTACTTGGCCATCCCCGCAGTGGCCCTCGTCCTGCTGTACCGGTTCCGCACGCCGAAGCCCCATCACTCCGGGGGCCGAGGCCGAAGCAACCGCGGTGACCGTCCCGGTAGGGGCCCTACCGTAGAAGCCGACGACAGATCCCGCAGCAAGCAGATCCATGCTCGGATCCCGCCCTGCAGCCACCCAGTGCGCGGTGGAATCCTGGGGGCCGAGAGACCGTTTGTTGGTGGTGCCCAACTGCCTGCCTCAGCGTGTCCCTCGCGCAGGAAGGCACCGGCGCTGTTTGAATCCTCGGCATGACCAAGCGTGACGACGGGGCCCTGTTCGGTAACCGGTTCTTGACCGTGCCCGCTCCCTCGGAGGCCTTCCCCGAGGTAGGCATGGCCGCGACGGACGCGATGAGGCTGGTGGATGTGGATCTCGCGATGGAGGGAGATCCACAGCGCAACCTCGCCACATTTGTCACCACATGGATGGAGCCGGAGGCGCAACGGCTCATCGCCGAGAACCTCCACCGCAATTTCATCGACCACGCCGAGTACCCCATTTCCGCCGAGATCGAGCAGCGTTGCGTGCGCATGCTCGCCGATCTCTTCCACGCGCCGGGCAAGACAGCCGGATGCCGGACCCAGGGATCCTCCGAGGCGATCATGCTCGGCGCGCTGTCGCTGAAGTGGAAGTGGCGGGAACGCCGCAAGGCGGCCGGCCTGTCGATCGACCGGCCCAACTTGATTTTCGGCGGGGACGTCCACGTGGTGTGGGAAAAGTTCTGCCGCTACTTCGACGTCGAGCCGCGGATCATCCCGCTTGCCGAAGGCAAGTACACGATCGGCCCGGAGGACGTGGAGCCCCACCTCGACGAGAACACGATCGGCGTCGTCGCCGTCCTGGGCACCACGTTCACCGGCCACAAGGATGACGTGGTCGGCATCGACAAGCTCCTGCGGGACGTCCGAAAGGAACGGGACCTCGACATTCCGATCCACGTCGACGGAGCCAGCGGCGCCTTCGTATGGCCCTTTCTCTACCCGGAATCCAAATGGGACTTCCAGCTCGAACAGGTCCGTTCCATCAACGTCTCGGGTCACAAGTACGGCTTGGTCTACCCCGGTATCGGCTGGTTGATCTTCCGCGAGGAGTCCGACCTGGCCAAGGACCTCGTGTTCTACGAGAACTACCTGGGTAAGACCGACGCGACGTTCACACTGAACTTCTCCACCGGCGCGTCGATGGTGCTCGCGCAGTACTACAACTTCGTCCGGCTCGGTCGCCAGGGCTACACGTACGTGATGAAGATGATGCAGGAGAACGCCCGTGCGCTGGCGGACAACCTGCGGAGCAGCGGCCGTTTCGAAGTGATCGGCAGTGACCTCGAGCAGCTGCCCCTGGTCGCATTCCGTCTCGCCGGTAAGCACGCTTACGACGAGTCAGACGTTGCCTGGCAGCTCTCGGCCGAGCGCGGCTGGATGGTGCCGGCGTACACGCTCCCGCCCAACGCGGAGCGGGTGAAGATCATGCGCGCCCTGGTCAAGGAAACCCTGAGCCGGGAGCAGATCGATCGCCTCAGTCAGGACATCGAGGACGCCTGTCGCACGTTGGACGACAAGGGCATGACCCACGAAGCCGAGCGGGCCCAGGTCAAGCAGGGAACCGGCTACTGACGCGCTCTTAAAGCCAGCCGTGCCAGAACGAACGCTCAGTCACCCGATGCCCGGTGTGCAGCCCCCAGGAGGCCCACGGGAGCTCTCGATCTGCCGGGCCCCGACGTGGTTCGTCCAGTGGCCAGACGTCAGCCCCGTACACCAGCTCCACACGGGGCCGTGCTCGCCTGCTCCTGGGGCCCGCCGCCGACATCAGCCGACCCAGGTTCGGGCGAGCTGGGCAAATGCCGGGGTCTGAGCCCTGGGCCAGCCGTGGGGAACAAGATCTTCCGCACAGCCGACCGAGCTCGGACCCGGCCGAGCCGGATCAGCAGGATGGGACAGCGGGAGGGCCGCGCTCGAACTCACCGTGCATACGGCAGGTACACAGAGCCGGCGGAACGAATGATCACGCTCGGTAGCAGACGTAGGTTCGCAGAGCAGGCCATGTCTTGCTGCCGACGATGCCGTCGGTTGCGAGGGTGTAATCGTACGAGTTGTTCATCATGGTCTGGAATCGCTTGGCAGCGGCTCGGGAGTTGGTCCCGAAGACACCGTCGATCGTGCCGGGGTCGAATCCTGCCCACTTGAGCAGGCACTGAGCCTCGATGCCCGAACTCGACACCCCACTGGAGCTCGGAACGACCGTCATGCCCTCGTAGTAGCCGGCGTACGCATAGGGCTCCTGGACGTCGAAGCCGCAGCTGTACGCCTGAGCGGTGGTGGTGCCGGCGAAGGCGGCAGGCGCGGCGATGGTGCCGGTAATCAGTGTGGCGACTGTCAAAGCCGTCGCGATGCTTCTGCGCATGTCGTCTCGTCTCTCTCATGTCGTGGTCCGGCAGCACGGCCGTCGGGCAACTGCTGCTGGTGGCGGGTGCTCCGGCTCAGGACGGCCGGCCTGCTGCTTGCGGGTGTGTGGAGCCCGGCGCCGACACGGACGACGGCCGCTTGCTCCGACTCCGTGTAAGCCGCCGTCCCGGCGCCGACGGCGCCGGGACGGCGTTCTTGATCAATAAGTTCCGAGCCGTGGACGGTGACGGCTGCTCAGGCGTTGTACTCGGCGTACCACCGCAGCGCAGGCCATGTGTCCTGGCCGACGATGCCGTCAATGGCGATGCCGTAGCCGAACGCGTTGTTCATCAGGGTCTGGAATTTCTTGGTAGCGGCTCGGGAGTTGGGCCCGAAGACACCGTCGATCGTGCCGGGGTCGAATTTTGCCCTCTTGAGCAGGCACTGAGCCTCGATGCCCGCACTCGACACCCCGCTGGAGCTCGGGATGACCGTATTGCCGCTGTAGTAGCCGGCATACGCCCTGTCTCCCGAAACGGAGTAGCGACAGGTGTACGCCTGAGCGCTACTAGCCCCGGCGAAGGCTGCAGGAGCGGTTACGGTGCCGGCGATCAACGTCGCAGCTGTCAAGGCAATCGCGATGTTTTTGCGCAAGGTCGTCTCGCTTCTCTCGTGCCGTGATCCGTTGACGATCACCGCAGACCGACTGCTACTCGTGGCACGCGCTTCAGCCTTGAGGGATACGGGTACTGCGGCCCTCCCGTGATCCCTCGCGTCCTCGCATCGCAGCTCTCCCGCAGCATCAAGGCCCCAACACTGTGGACCACCAGACTGTGGTAATCAGGCCTGCTACCGCGACCAATTTCGATCAGAGTCGAAGGGACGGCCGCAGGCCCAGCGCACCGGACAGTGAGAGGGTCATGATCGAGCTCACCGTGGACGCCGCCGGGCTCGCCCGCTCCCGCTTAATAGGCCCGAGGGCATGAGTCGAGACCGATCCGCGGGCCAAGGGCATGCCTCCGGCGGGGGCGCTCAGACTCCGGGATGGCAGGGGCGCCGTTCGTGGGTGTCGGCGGATTCGAGGTGAGCGTCGTGGGGTTCCCATCCCGACCACCGACCCAGGCAGAGCCGAGCAGTCGCGCGCATAGGGCGTCAAGGTCGTTCGTACAGTGGCGCGCTCCACCTTGACGCCCTGAACCACGCCCGCTCCACGGAGTGTGGGTCGACGGCAGACGGGATAGGAGCAGAGGTGGGTAGTCGGCGGAGGCCGGCAGGGGCGATGGCCCGTAGTAGCAGTCCAAGCCCTCCACCCGACTCGATCTGCACACCCCGGGCTACATTCACCAGATGCGGCTGAGCGTCCAACTGCGCTAGAACGGCCCCGTACCCGGGCACACAATCACGGACACTCGCGGTCGGTCCGCCTAGGTCACGACCGGTTTGGCCGCAGGTTACCCAGTCGCTCGCATTGCTTCGGGACGAAGAAGTCTGCGTGCCATATCCGTGCCGGGAGCCTGGTCATCCGCCCCTTCACGCCGAGCCCGTACGAGCTGGTCGAGGCCGGCCGCAACCTCCCGCTGCCGCTCGAGGTCCGATTGCGGGTGGCTCAGCGCGGCCCGCTCGGTCGACTGCCTCGCGCGCACCATCGTGTAAGGGTGTCCCTAGCCGGCAATACACACCGGGATACTGAACCTTGTTCCGCACTCTGGACAGTTCGCATGCCCGAAGAGGTGGGTTACCCACGCGGCAACCTGGTCATGGCCGGCGTCACGCGCCATGTTGTAGATCCGGCCGCCGACGCCGGTCAGCTCGTCCGGGCTCGCCGGATGCAGTTCGGCGTCACTCTGGTCCGCGTATTCGCCCAGCAGAATGCAGGTGAGCGCCTCGCACTCAGAGCACTCGGCCTCGAACTCCTCGAAGAGCAGTTCAAGTTGCTGAGACCAGATCGGCACACCTTCGAAGGCGAGCAGGCACTGCGCGAGGTACACGAACGTCTCCGGCTCGTCGGCCGGGACGTCAGTCAGGCAGGCGTGGGTCACCGACGTCAACTCAGTGATCTGGGAGGCGTAACGGCCACGCAGCGTCGCGTCGGCTTCGGCGACGATCAAGCCGCCCATGAGTACCGCCTGCTTCCGCTCGCCGGGCGCGCGACCAGACGCGATGTCGGCGAGGGCCGGCAGGGCGGCGTAACTCGCCTCGTACACGGTGCCTTGGTGACAAAGCGCCGACCAGAGGTCGTGCCAGACCTTCTCGTCCTCCTTGCCGCCGTTGAGACGGGCGAAGAGGCCAGGTATGTCGTCTGCGGGCCCGTACGCATGTGTGAGCTGCGACCAGTCCGCCGCGGGGTGTGTCATGCGTCCGTATTCTGCCTGGCGCCGGCAGGTACGGCTCCAGCCAGACGCTCGGCATTCGTCAGATCACCCCGCCCCACGCCGGGAACGACGAACGAACAATCCGACGGTCGCGTGATCCGCCCCGGACAGTGCCTGGCCGTGCCCGTTGCGTGCCCGGTCCAGCGGGACGCAGCGGGGGCCCATGGGAAACAGCGGTGCCGATCGCGCTCCGTTGAGGCCGGGGAGAGGCTAGGCAGCTGCCAGCCGCATACGCCTCTTCCGAACCAGGGACACAGAGGCCAGCATGTCCTTCTACCGGTACCAGTCGCCATCGCCCGCGAGGGAACGGTGCAGGTAGTCCTTCAGCTCGCGCGCAGCCCACAGCCGACTGTCATCCTCGTGATCCCAGACGAAGATGTCCGGACGCTCGGGCGTCAGCACGAACGCGAACTGGTCGCCCCCGCCGTTGTCGCCGAAGAACAGCAACGGATCAAAGGGCATGTACAGGTCCGGGAACGTATCGGGGGACCGGAACAGCAGGTTCTGCTCCAAAATCCGATCCAGGGACCAGACGACGTCTGTCCCGTACTCGCCGACTATCCCGTCCGTCTCCATCAGCAAAGCAGTGAGTTGCGCCGGCAAGTCTCGGCCAAGGCGACGCACTGCCTCAGCGAGAGCGGTCGCGTCAACGGGTGCCCGGAACTCGACTTCGGGCAAGGCTTCGGCAGCGGCTTCCTTCCACATAGGCGCAGCTTAGGTCGAAGGCCGACAGTCCAGACGGCAGGCGCTGTACAGCAGCCGGGTACGGCAAACACAGCAACCGCCCCCACCCCGTAGCGTCCTCGTGGAGCCGAAACGCGACCTGTACGACCGTCTCCGGCCGATCTCTGCAGAGCCACAGATCAGAAGGTGACACCTGCCATGGCGAGCCTTCACCGGTTGAGTGCCTCATCCCAAACGTCTCCGCCATCCGCCCAGGTCCATAGCCAATTACGCAGTGAGGACGATGCGTGTCTCAGGCCGTCGTGCGCGTCCTGGCCCCCGTTGGGCACCCAACCGTCGGCGTCGTAGAGCAGTACCGGGTTACCGACCGCGGTGAGTGAGAGGTGCCACTCCATCGTGCATCCGCCGTAAGCGAGGTGCAGCCACGTAGCCGGCACTCCGCTTGTACGGTTGCGTTCATGGATGCTGACCGCGCTCGGCCAGTCAGTCAGGTGCCCCGGGGCCCGGTTGCCGTCGGTGAGCGAGGCCAGACCGCTGTCGGGACCGAAGCCTCCATCGGCGACCTCGGTGTAGACGCGCCGTAGAAGCTCGGGAAGACGGCGTCCGATTCTGCGTTCTGCCTTATCGGCATCCGCGATGGAGAGCGGCGGAAACAGTGGGCCGCGGGGAGCGTCAGCGTAGTAGGCGGCCACCTCCTCGACGTCGGACTTGAGCTGTACCGTCCCGTCGCTGCAGTACGACCTGATGACGTCCTGGCGCTGCTCCAATCGCGCGCTGCCATAGCGCTCGGAAATCCATAGAGCGGGAACGTCAGCCGTGTCGAAGCGCCGTCCCGGATCGCACGCCCGAGCACGAAGCTTCTCGATCAGCGCATCGTCGTTCTCGTCCTTGACGCTCGGCTCCTCGAGAGGCTCCTGCCTGAGCGGTGCGGGACCAGGAGGCGAAGAGGAATTCATGCGGGGGAGCCTAGTGCTGAGCTCTCACACACTATGGCCGCGCCCACTAGTGCAAAGGCCCCCAACCGATCATGGTCGGACGTGGTTACCCGCGGTCCGGACGCTGCCGTTTCAGCGTCCGGACCAGGTGACTCACCACCTCGCGCTGCGTGTCCTGAACGGCGTGGGTCGTCAGCCGGCCGCCTTGGCGACGATGCGCTCCATCTCCTCCGGGCCGAAAGCTCGCAGGCTCGTGGAACGGACATTGCCCACCCCGCCGAGTTGCAGGAGTGCTGCCGTGGCAGTCTCGTCGTCGGGCGCCTCGACGATGGCCACGAGATCGTACGGACCGACGGTCCAGTAGATGCTCAGGAGTTTCGCGCCGAGCTTCTGTACCGCTGACCCGAAGGCCTCGGAGCGCTTTGCGGTGTCCTTGTAGTTACGGATCCCTTGATCGGTCCAGCTCAGCAAGGTGACGTACGTCGGCATGTTCTTTCACCTTCACGAGGAGTGACACATCGTGAGGTCAAGCGTGGACATTTGAGCCAGAACATGCACGAGATGCGCATCCGAACGAGCAACACGAGCGACCACAGGCATCCCGGGGCGGGCTGACAGCCAGTTCTGATGTTCACGGGGGCGATTGCTCACGGCCCGAGCGTCGCTTGACCGTGCGATCCAGATGGCTCACTCCTGCCCTGTCCGCCCTCCTTTTCGCGAACGGCATCAGGGACTACCGCGACGGAGGCTCCATGGGCCGGCCGATCGGCGGAGCGGTGCTTGCTCTCGTCAGCCTCCGGGTCACCTACCGCGGGATACCTCGCCGGAGCAGCAAGACCACCGAGCCAAACTAGGCGCACAGCAGTGCCGTACCGAGACCTCAGCAATCACCCCCGCTCGCCGACGTCTCTCCGGCGCTTCGCCGTGGTCGGCGTGACGTTTGCTGCCCGATCCGGATAGAGCTACGGATCAAGTGATGCCCACGAGAAGGAAGGTGCGCGGTCGGCTCTGGCAGGTGGTCTGCTGGCCATCGACGAAGCCCGACCGTCGGTTAGGTCCCGGACGATTCTCCGGGCCGCCCCCAGACAGGCCGGGGATGCAACCATTCACTTCAGAGCTGGAACCCCCGGAAGCCGACCGCGCGATTGAGACCCTAAAGGCCGGCACTGACAACGGCCTTGTAGGTGATTGGCCGTTGAGCGGTGAGTGTCCAACTGTGTGACAGCGCCGACGAACAGCGTGGCTGAGCGCCCCGGGGCTTTCGCCGCAATTGCCTGACGTCAATGGCCGCCGGTGAAGCACCAGTTCGCCAGCACCCTCCACCCAACGGGGTCGATCTCACCGCCCTGGTGGACGATCCGGCTGCCCTTCTCCATCACGAACGGAATACTTCCGCGCAGGCGGTCCCTCGGCCGCCATGTGCCCCCGTCAGGTACGAGCCAAGCTCAGATGGTCCTCAAGACTTGCCGCTTGGGCTTCCAAAGGCGGGGACTGGCTGCCATGTTGATCTCCACGCGGAACACGATCGTGTGTCGCGGGCTACTGCCACAAGGCAGCGAAGGAGACGCAGATGTTCGGATTGTTGGGCCCGGGAGACGTCATCGGTGTAGTCGTCGCGGTCGTTGCCGCCGCAGGTGTCGCCGTAGTGGCTGTCAAGTGGTTCAGGACGGGGGCGCGGTAGACCGAGGCAAGGCAGGCCGCCGATGTCGGTTGCACCGCACACGCTGCTGCGGCAGAGCGAGAGTCTGTCGAGACCGCCATCGCGCGATGACATCAACGGCTGACACCAATGGCGGCCGCTTCTTGGCGAGTCCCGATGGACGCAGGCGGCAGGTCGGTGCTGCGAGGTTCGGGATCTTCCGTGGTGGGTGTCCGTCTACCGACCTGACGGGGATGGGGCAACAGAGGCGGGTCGGGTGGTCGCGCTGTCAGCCCGACACGGTCACCAGACCCAGCACCACGAACACGGCTCCCACGATCCCGAACCCGGTTCGCATGCGGGCAGGGCTCTTCCAGGGCGTTCCCCATCGGGACCTCCGCGTAACCGCCACATCCGCCCAATCCCAAACCCATAGGGCTACGTTGCGGTAGTCGCAGGCCACTACTATCAGGCCCCCTCCGGCGATCAGTTCGAGCACCCCGCGAAGAATCATGGCTGTTCCTTCCCCTGCCTGATGAGGGCATCCGGCTTGCCTCGGTAGCTCACAGCTTTGCGTTGAGGGTCATGAACGAGCGACGCTCGATGAAGTGCTCAAACATCGGCTCGGGTGATGGGCCCAATAGGTCCAAGCCGCAAATGTAGAGCTCTGGGCGGTTCGACAGCAGCTCGAAGTCACGCACGGCATCGTCGAAAGCACAGATGACACCGGGTTCGGTTGCAGAGTCGATCACCAGGACGTGGTCGTGAGTTCCCGTAGGCGTCGCTCCAGCCCAACGCACTACCTCATCGTCCGAGATGCCATCGAGCGCGAGGGTCCGGCATGGCAGCCCCCGCCAGTCGATGCCTTGCCCCGCCCAGGGGAGGGTGCAGAGATAGGCGTCGAACGCCGCAGCAAGCTCGACCGTGCTGATCGAAGCATCGTGGTCGACGATCCAGGTGGAGATCTCTTCGGCACGCACGCGCGCAGGTTAGCCGAGCCGCTCAGCAAGCCGGGTGGTGTGCCCCTTGCGTGCCCGACCGGTCGAGAGCGAGAGGGGGCTACGGGGAACGACGGTCACGTCGTGGCTCGCCCGCAGGCCAGCGAACTACCGGCTCAGCCGCTTCTACGTTGTGACCGCCTTGAAAGCCCCGGACCGATTACGGTCCGGGGCTTTCACTGCCTCGGAGCCGGCTGCGCGGACCCGGCTCCGCAGTGCGCTCCAAGGCGCGTCTCGACTTGCTGGACACCGTCAGCTCCCCGCTGCTCCTGAGTGGCCTGCTGCTGTCTCTCGCAGTGTCGGAATCCTGCTTCTGGCTCGCCCTCTCCGGCTTCGCGCTCCTGACCGCCGTCTACGCCCTGAAGGGCGTCCACCTGGTCCGCGCCCGCCGCCGCCCCACGGCCTCATCCGGAAGACACGCACTGACAACTGGCAGGGGCATGCTTCACCGCAACTGAGGGGTCTCGCAGACCTGTGTGACAGCGGTCGACTGCTTGCCGCCGTCGTCCTGACGCAACCGCCACGCAAGCGGTGGCCGAACGGAACCACGACGCGGGGCGTCCCTCCAGCTGACCGGCCGCACCACTGCGGGTCGCCTCCGACGGCCGCCCCGCGGCACCGGCTGCCGAAGATCAGCTGGCCAAGGCAATGGGGGCAGACGAGGGGCTTCCCCCTCACCCTTATGATCGGGGCAAAGGTGCTCACCTCCCCGGTCCGGATTTGCGGAGCCTCCGCATGCCTGGAGGGGACCGCGGACCGAGGCTAGGAGCAGCGATGACTGCCCCCCGCGCGGCCGCCAGAAAATCAAGAGGCAGTTCTGTGAACGTACTCAAACGGCGGACAATCGCTCCCATCGGGGCCGGTCTCGCGGTGGCTCTGCTGGGCGGCTGCGGCACCCAGACCGACGGAGGCGCGGCCGAACACGGCGAATCGGTCGTCGTGGGCATGTCGGACGACGTCCTGTCCGCGGATCCGGCCTCGGGCTACGACCCGGGGTCCTGGCTGCTGTTCAACAACGTCTTCCAGTCACTGCTCAGCTTTCCCCGAGCCGGCTCGATACCGGAGCCGGAAGCGGCGAAGTCCTGTGCGTTCGAGGACGGCAACAAGGTGTACCGGTGCACGCTCCGTGACGGCCTGACCTTCAGCAACGGCAACAGCCTCACCTCCGAGGACGTCAAGTACTCCTTCGAGCGGGCGATCAGGATCGACGACCCCGCAGGCCCCGCGCCGCTGCTCTCCACCATCGCGAAGATCACCGCTCCGGACCCGAGTACGGTCGTCTTCCGGCTCAAGGTTCCCGACGCCACCTTCCCCAGCAAGATCGCCTCGGGCGCCGGTTCCATCGTGGACCACAGCGAGTACCCGGCGAACAGCCTGCGCAAGGACGGCAAGGCCGTCGGCTCCGGGCCCTACGCGCTGAAGTCCCTCGACAAGTCGAAGGCCGTGTTCTCGGTCAACTCCGGCTACAAGGGCACAGCGCGGGTGAAGAACTCGGGCATCACCCTCGAATTCTTCCGGGGCGACCAGAAGAAGCTGGCCTCCGCGCTGCAGAAGGGGGACATCGACGTCGCCTACCGTGGTCTGGCCGCGCAGGACATTGCCCAGCTGGAGGAATCCAGCGCCGCGGCCGACAAGGGCATCGACATCGTCGAAGGCACCAGCGCGGAAGTGCAGCACCTGGTCTTCAACATGAAGGACCCGGTTGTCGGGAAGCTCCCCGTGCGCAAGGCCATCGCGTACCTGGTGAACCGTGATGCCCTCGTCAGCGAGGTCTACCACTCCACGGCCAGCCCGCTGTACTCGATCGTCCCGGCCGGTATCACCGCCCACAACACCGCGTTCTTCGACAAGTACGGCGGGAGCCCGCAGCCGGCCAAGGCCGAACAGGTACTGCGCTCCGCGGGCATCACCGACAAGGTGAAGCTCACGCTGTGGTCCACGCCGACCCGTTACGGCCCCGCCACCGACAACGAGTTCCGGGCGATCGCCAAGCAGCTCAACGCGAGCGGACTGTTCGACGCGCAGGTCAAGTCTCTTCCCATCAAGCAGTACGAGGAGCGGATCGCGGCCGGTGAGCTCGGGGTCTATGTGAAGGGCTGGGTCCCGGACTACCCCGACCCGGACAACTTCACCCAGCCGTTCTTCGGCAAGGACAACGTCCTGCAGAACGGCTACGAGAACAACGACATCACAGACCGGATCATCCCGGGCACCTCCGCCCAGGCCGATCGCGGCGCCACCCAGGATGCCTTCGACGAGCTCCAGGACACGGTGGCGAAGGACCTGCCGATCCTGCCGCTGTGGCAGGGCAAGCAGTACGCGGTGGCGTACGACAACGTCTCCGGTCTGGAATGGACCCTGGACGCGTCGACCGTCTTCCGCTTCTGGGAGATCAGCAAGTTCTAGTAGAGCCTTGTCAGCTTGATCAAGCTCTAGCCGGACGAGGCGGACCGCTCAGGCCCGAACCTCTGGGCATCCTTCAGGAACCACGGCAAAGGCCCAGGCTTCCGGTACCGAACCGGGAGCCTGGGCCTTCCTCGTTTCTCTTCGATTCCGCCGGCCGAGGGGCCCAGCCCGTCCGCCTGTGGAGTGAGTGAGGGCAGGTCGACCCACCCGTCTGGACCTGTCGGACTGTGCATGTGGTGCGGTCGCAGGAGGCTGGAGGCCAAGCCCATGGGCGGCCGGACATGATCGGCGGCGCCTTCCATGTCCGCAGCCTCCAGAAGGAGCGTGATCAGCGTGGCCCGGAACCGCCGTCTGATCCTGAGCTCGCCGTCCGAGGTGTGGCGCCTGCTGTCCGACGGCCACCGCTACGGGGAGTGGGTGACAGGAACCCAGCAGGTCCTCGCCGTGGACCCGCAGTGGCCAGAGGTGGGAGCCCGCCTGAACGTCCGAGTGGGCGCCGGCCCCCTGAGCCTCGACGACACCTGCGTCGTCCGCATCTGTGAGCCCCGACACCGCCTGGAACTGGAAGCGAAGGCAGATCCCTTCGGTGCGGCCCGCATCGCCATGACCTTGATCCCCTGGGGCGGGAACACTCTTTTCACCCTCGACTGGCATCCCCTCCGGGGCCCCGGCACCCGGATGCACGGACTCCCCGTGGACTACTTCGTCGCGGTCCGCAACGGAATGATGCTGACGAAGCTCGCCCGGATCGCGATGCGCGAACATGACGGAAGCGCTTGCGGCACCTTCACCTGAGACGAATGATCGCGGCGCCCTGACCGCAGCATCGCCATCGGAGGACCACACCGACAGCGCGGCGACGAGCTCTGTGCGCGTCGGGGCTCCCAGGTAGGAGCACACTGATCGCATGGCCCTACCCGAAACGCATCATTGCTCGGCATGCTCGGACAGCGCCGCGCAGGACTCAGTCCTTCACGAAGACCTCGTCGTCGGAGCGCCTCTGTCCATGGAGGATCTCACCGACGCGCAGCGTCACGACCGGTTCGCCCTCAAGTACGCCCACGACGGTTGCCAGGTCAGAGAGGTCCGGCGAGTTCCGGACGACAGCTTGAGCGGCTACGCCTGGTCCGTCCGCTTCACCGAGAGTTCGTGATGGGTTGATCACTGGGCAGCGTAGGGACGTTGCCTGAGAGGAAGCAGCCGAACGACGGCACCATCGGGTGCGAAGGTCACTCGTCCCAGTGCAGCGTGTACTGGCCGGTGGTGCTGTCACGGAGGGCGCTGCAGCGGCGGGGCGCCAGAGACCACTCCGATTCCGCCCATCCTGCGATTGCCGGAGCAAGAGCCACCTCCGCGTAGTCGGCCTCGACGATCTCCAGTGCTCGGACTGCGATCAGGACGTAGGGGCTGCTCTCGACGAGTTCGATGGCGCCGGAGACTTTGCCCAGGCCGACCTGCAGCGAGGCGACTTCAGACTCGGTGAGTGTCAGCCGACTCCCGTAATAGGCGTTGCGGACCTCGGAAGCGTCCAGCCAGACCCGGTTGCTTACGGGGGTGCCGTTGGTCGGCGGGGCGGACAGCCTGGTGGCCTCGGCCGCTATTCCGAGAAACAGCCCGAAGCCACCCTTCTGCACTCTGTAGCGATGGGTTCGCATATGACCTCTCTCCATGATCGATGCCACACCGCATCGCTGAGCATGCGCGCCGGCTGGGCGAGGAGGGGTACGGTCCCTCGGCGGCCAACCGTAAAGAAGTAGCGGCCCCAGGCTCTCGCCGACGAGCATGGGCGCATGAATGATCAACCCGCACGATGGACCCAGGCAACCACCTACCCCGACATGTGGGCCGACCCGGACGAGGACCCCCGCAACAGCGAAGGTGCCGGTTCGGAGGGCGAGTTTGCGACGCTGCAGGACTTCCTGGCGGACTACCGCCTGACCCTGCGGATGAAGTGCGAGGGCCTGGATGCGGAGCAGTTGGCCCGGCGGTCGGTTCCGCCGTCGACCATGTCGTTGCTCGGGCTGCTCCGCCACCTCGTCGAGGTGGAACGGGACTGGCAGAACTGGATCGGCGACGGTGATCCGGTGCCGAAGCTGTACGGCAAGAGGGACGCGGATTTCGACGGAGCTGTCGCCGACCAGGCCGTGGTCGACGCCGCGTACTCCGATCTGGAGCGCGAGCAGGCAGCGACCGATGCCGCGCTGGCCCGACACCCGGATCTGGGCGAGCGTCTGGGTAAGGACGGGATCGCCGTACGGGAGCTGATGGTGCACAGGATCGAGGAGTACGCCCGTCACTGCGGGCACGCCGATCTGTTGCGCGAGTGCGTCGACGGACGGGTGGGTCAGTGACGGAGGCGGTGGGCGCCGCTCGTTGTCCTGTGGTCTGAGGCAGCCCGTCCACAGTTTGTGTCGACGTCGTCGGTCGGTACGGGGGTTGGACGGTCGTCCGCGGTGGCGGGGGCCGTTCGGGAGGCGGTCGGAGGTCGAGGCCGCCGCCGGCAGGTGTCACGAGGCGGTGGGTAACCGGCCGTCCTGGGACAGTGGTTCGGACTCATCCGGTTCGTTCCGCCGCAAGCCACTTCTGCCAGACATGGATCGTGTTGGGCACCTCGGGGTGATCGAGCAGCCGGAGCACATAGCCTGCGTGCCGTCTCGCCCACGGGGTGTCGGACCGGGCCGCCGTCTCCAGCCGGCGGCGCAGATCCTCGCTGTCGATGGCTCGGGCTACGTGTACGTACTCGCGGTCCTTGCAGCGGTAGGGCCTCCGTACGACGATCTCGACCAGGTCGGTGAGCTTCGTCCGGGCGGTCTCGCCGTGGCCGGGGACCGCCACGGCGCGGAGGAGCAGCTGCTTCGTGCCCCACTTCTTGGCGTGCCTGGTCCACTCCTGCGGGAACCGTGCCTCCCATTCCAGGAAGAGCAGTGCGTACGGCAGGCCCGGCCAGGTCCTGATGTCCCCGGGCGGGCGGTTCCACAGTGCGTCGGGCAGCGCGTGCCTCCCGGCCTCGCGGTACGCCTCGTAGGCGCGCAGGAAGGCCGGATCCTGCCACGGGTCCTTGCCGGCCGGTGACAGGTTCAGCGACCACAGTTCGTTGTACCGGCCCAGAGCCGCCCGCACGTTTTCCTGGGCATCAGCGAGGGCGTCCAGCGCCGCAGCCCTTTCGGCCGGGTCCTCCGCCGTCAGCCCGAACGCCCAGCCCAGCCGTGCGTCCCACGCGGCGGCTCCATCCGTGGCTGCGCCCATGGTGTCAGTAATGGCCTGTCTCTCCGTCGAGGAGCTCGCGGATCGTGTCGAGGTGGCCGACGTGGCGGGCCGTCTCCTCGATCATGTGGAACAGGATCCAGCGCAGTGATGCCGAGCCGGCCTTGTACGCGCGGTTCCGGCCGATGTCGTCCAGCGCGTGCGTGGCGATGAACTCGTTGGAGGCGGCGCACTGGCGGTCGTACTCGGCGAGGAGTTGGGGGAGCGGAATGCCCTCGGCCGTGAAGTCGGCGTCCTCGACACCCGAGAACTGAGGGTTGCCCGCTGCCGGGTGGTCCAGGAACAGAACCTGGAACCAGCAGTGCTCCGCCCAGCGCAGATGCGAGACGATCCCGGCCACGGTCATCAAGGGGGACCCAGGGAGGACCGACCGGCGGGCGTCCTCGTCCGAGAGCCCCTCGCACTTCCACTGCACGATCGAACGCTGGAGGTCGAGCCAGCCCACGAGCTGGCTGCGTTCGTCCGCTGTGAAATCAGGGCGTGTACGAGGAAGTGGCATGGGCGCCGAGGCTAGTCGGGGCGGGGGACCCGGCGCACCGGGATTTCACAGCGGACGAACGCAGCCGCTGAAGTGCCTCCCGGGATGCGGTCCGGCGGGGGGCGGGGGACCGTGGAGGCATGTCCGGACATCCACCTGTGATCGTGTATCCGCCCTCGCCGACCGGCGGGCGGCGGGTGACCGTGCGGGGGCAGATCGTCGGGCTGGCGCACGGGCGCGGGGATGTGGCCGCCTTTCTGCGGCAGGCCGGGCTCGCCGTGGGGGTGGAGGAGATCGACCTGGACCAACCCGAGCTGATCGAGTGGCGAGGCGGAGACCTCGATACCTGGAGGTGAGCCCCATGAAGCTTCGTGGAGCGCGCCGGGGCGAGGCGTCCCTCGAACCTCCTCCCGGGTATTACGGGGCGGGCGGGGCGGCACCCGACGTCATACAGCGTGGGCTGATTCTCGACTGGGTGGTGAGCCGGCGGATCGCCGGCGGATGGCGTGTGGAGTCCCGGTCGGGGACTCAGGCCGTCCTCGTGCGCGGGCAGCCGGTCAACCATGTGCTGCACGCCTTCCTGACCGTCTTCTCGTGCTTCGTGTGGGGCGCCGTATGGGTCGCTGTCGCGCTGACGAACAAGGTCGAGCGGGTCGCCCTCACCGTCGACGCCCAGGGGCATGTCGTGAGCGTCGGCGGCCCCTGAGCCCGGACCCCGCACGAGCGGAGGGCTCGGACTGCACCGCGGCGTGGCCCCCTCACCCGAACGGCTGCGTCCGGGTAGTCGCGGGCGGCCGTGTCGCGCAGCGTCGGACCTGCCCGTGGCCGCGGCGGCGGGCATCCGACGACCGAAGGAGTACCCATGGCCCAGTCAGTACCCACGCCGGGCACCTCCCCGAGCCCGGGGTCCGGCAGCGCGTGGGCGTCCGGGGGCGTGATGTTCGCCGGTGTCCTGCTGCTCGTCGACGGTGTCCTGGCCGTGATCAAGGGGATCGCGGGCATCGCGTCGGACGACGTGTACGCCCGCATCAACGACTACACGTTCAAGTTCAACGTGACGTCCTGGGGCTGGATCCACCTCGTTCTCGGCATCGTCCTCGTGATCGTCGGTGCGGGCATCCTGAAGGGCGCGCTCTGGGCCCGCGGCGTGGGCGTCGGGCTGGCCGCGCTGAGCCTGATCGCCAACTTCATGTGGCTGCCGTACCAGCCGGTGTGGGCGATCGTCTCGATCGCCATCGACGCCTTCGTGATCTGGGCCCTGTGCACGGACCGGACGAAGGCGGCCTTCTGACGTGAGTGGCGGGCGCGGTGGCCGGGAGCGGGACGGTACGGCTGCCCTGGCCGCCGAGGCATACGTCTACGGCTCCCCGCTGGTCCTCGCGCTGTCGGCGGTCGAAGCGTGCCTGCAGGAAGGCTTCGGGGTCCTGGCGCCGACACCCTTCAACAGTTTCGCCCACGCCGCGCGGCCCGCCGTTCCCGCCGACAACGTCGCGAACGCGGCGGTCGACACCGTCGACGCGATCGCGCAGCTCGACCTGTCCGGCGGCCCGGTCAGGCTTCATGTGCCGGACACCGGCGGTGCGTACTACGCGCTGCAGTTCGTGGACGCGTGGAGCGGCACCTTCGCCTATGTCGGGCGGCGGGCGACCGGTACGGGCGAGGGCGACTGGCTGATCGTGCCGCCCGGCTGGTCCGGCACCGTGCCCGACGTGGTGACGGGGGTGATCGACGCACCCACCTCCGTCGTCTCCCTCGTCGGCCGCATCGCGTGCGACGGGCCCGACGACATGCCCCGTGTCCGGGCGCTCCAGCAGGAGCTCACGCTCACGCACCTGGGAGCCCACGCCCACCGGACCGGTCTGCCCGCGCCCGACTCCGACGTACCCGAGGCCCTCCGGTTCTTCGAACGGCTCCGGGTGTGGATGGCCGACTTCCCGCCCGCTGCCGCCGACCGTGCCTACCAGGACCGGTTCCAGCCCCTGGGGCTCCTGGAGGAGGGCCTCTCGCCGTACGTGTCGGCCGGGCCCGGTCTCCTGCGGGCGCTGACACAGGGGCTCGCGCTGGGCAGGGCGCGGGTGGCGGAGGCGTGCCGATACCGGGACGACGCCCGGGAGGGCGCGGACACGGCGCCGGGCGCGTGGGAGATGAACCCGCACCTCTTCGACCACAACCTCGACCACTTCGGCGTCGGCACGATCAGCTCGCCGGAGTGGAGGATCCCGGACCGCGAGGCGTCGTACCTGGTCAGGGCGGTGGCGGCACGGCAGGCGCTCTGGGGGCCGCACGGATACGAGGCGGTGTGCGCGCACACCCGCAGCGACTCCCGGGGACGCCTGCTCAGCGGGACCCACAGCTATGCGCTGCGCCTGGGCCGGCCGCCTCCCGTCGAGGGGTTCTGGTCCGTGACCGTGTACGAGGTCCCGGGCAACCACCTGGTCGAGAATCCGGCGGACCGGTACGCGATCGGTGACCGTACCCCCGGTGTCGTACACGCGGCCGACGGGTCGCTGACGCTGTACCTGTCCCGGCAGCGGCCGACGGACCCCGGCCAGGCGGCGAACTGGCTGCCCGCGCCCGCCGGTGACTTCCGGGCCGTGATGCGGCTCCACACCCCTGAGCAGGCCGTTCTCGACGGGAGCTATGTGATCCCGGCCGTCGAGCGGCTCGACGAACGGTAGGCCGCGGGTTCTCTTCGGTGCCGCTGTCGGTGCCGCGGTACACACTGGAGACATGTGCCGCAGTATCAAGACGCTTCGTCCGCCAGCCATCCCCGAAGAGGCCACCGAGGAGGAGATGACAGCCGCCGCCCTGCAGTACGTACGCAAGGTGTCGGGCTTCCGTGCGCCCGCCGCGCACAACCAGGAGGTCTTCGACCGTGCCGTCGCCGAGATCGCGGAGGCGACCCACCGCCTGCTCGACGGCCTGGAGATCCGGGGCAGCGCCGCCCGGGTGTGAGCCCGGGACCGCCTGACCGGCCGCCGGTCGGGCGGTGTCAGCTGCCTGCCGGGGCTCCGGTGACGACCGGTGCTCGCCGGGCGTGGGGCGGCCGCCGGACGACCAGCGCCGCCAGGGCGCCCGCAAGGAACAGGGCGAGGACCGAGACGGCCGTGCCCAGCCAGCTCGCGCCCAGCCACTGGCCGCCGAAGTAGCCGAGGCTCACGCTGTAGCCCGCCCAGGCCACCCCGGCCAGCGCCGACCAGGGCAGGAACTCCCGCACCTTGCGGTGGGCGGCGCCCGCGCCCAGGGACACGACCGAGCGGCCTGCCGGGGCGAAGCGGGCGATGACGACGAGGGCGCCGCCGCCGCGGCTCAGCGCCGCGCCGAGGCGCTCCTGTGCGGTGGTGAGACGGCGGGAGCGGGCGATGGCCCGGTCCAGGCGGTCGCCGCCGCGCCATGCGAGGCGGTACGCGACGAGGTCGCCGAGCACCGAGGCCGTGGCAGCGCACAGGGTAAGCACCAGCAGCGAAGGCACCTGCTGGGTGGCTTCGCCGGGGTTGGCGGTGACCGTCGTCGAGCTCGCCGCGGCAGCCGTCGCCGCCGTGATCACCAGCACACCGCTGGGCAGGACGGGCAGGAAGACGTCCAGAAGTACCGAGAGGGCGACCACTGCGTAGATCCATGGGCTGCCGGTCAGCGCACCCACACTCTCGAGCACGTTCTACTCCCCGTCCGTTTCCCCATGTCACCGTGTCAACGCCGCGGCGTCGCAGGGGAGCGGCAGGAGCGGCAGGGTCAGCGGTTCAGAGTACGCCTGCCGTTTCCCCGGAGTTCGCCGTGGGGCGGGTGATGTTGTGCAGGTCACGTACGCCCCGGCCCCCCATGACAGCGGGGTGCCGGGGCGTACGTGACCGGGGCCGGCGGCCGGTCGGTCAGACCGGGACGGCCGGTGAGTTCTCGCGGGGACGCTGGTCCTCGCCGGCGGCGCTCGTGCGGGAGGAGAAGAGCCGGTCCACGGCCACGGCACCGGGGCCCGTGAAGACCAGCAGCAGGAAGGCCCAGCAGAAGACGGCCGACGCTTCGCCGCCGTTCTGGAGGGGGAACAGCGATTCCGGCTGGTGAACCTTGAAGTACGCGTACGCCATGGATCCGGAGGCGACGAGGGCGGCTGCGCGGGTACCGAGGCCGAGCGCGACCAGGGTGCCGCCGACGAGCTGGATCACGGCTGCGTACCAGCCCGGCCAGGTGCCGGAAGGCACGGTGCCGCCGCCCATCGCGCCGCCGAGGACGCCGAAGAGCGAGGCGGCGCCGTGGCAGGCGAAGAGGAAACCGATGACGGCACGGAAGAGTCCGAGTGCGTAGGGCTGGGCCCTGTTCAGACGTGCGGACATGGGGGGTTGGCTCCTTCGGTCTGGGGACGTGAACCGAGCGGGGCCCTTCAGGTTAGGTAGACCTCATTATTACTTGCAAGTTCAACATATTCGCAACTGGCTGAAAATGATCAGCTGTTCGATGTCAGTGTGCGCTCCAGGACCGTCTCCAACTGCGCGCCTGTGGGCTGTTGTCTGGCCTGAACCAATGTCAGCGCAGCTTTCCGGCCATGCAGGGTCAAGGTCATCAGCTGATTGCCGAACCATGGTCCGCCCGTCCTGCGCCAGCGCATCGGCGGCGCTCCCGTCCGGCCGTGGAGCGCCAGCGCGCGTCCCAGCCACCGGCCGGGCGTGCTCCAGCCGAAACGGAATCCGGCTCTTATCGTGGCGGGGATCGAGTTGTGCACGGGGGAGCAGGTCAGCTGCATGATGCGTGCGCCGGGAGTGGCGCCCGGTGAGGGATCCGGCCAGTGGGGTTCGGCGATGTACGCATGGTGCACATCGCCCGAGAGCACGCATACCGTGGCAGGAGCGTCCGGCCCGCCGGCCACCTTCCGCAGCAGCTCCGTCAACTCGTTGAAGGATTCGGGGAAGGCCGCCCAATGTTCCAGGTCAGAGGCGCGGCGCACCTTCTCCCCGAAGCGCGCCCAGCGCCCGTCGGGGCCGCCGCGCTCGCCACGGCACAGCGCGGCGTTCCAGCTCTCCGCGTCATGGATGAGCGGCGGCAGCAGCCACGGCAGTGAGGTGCCGATCAGGAGATGGTCGTACGCGTCCGGGTCGGCGAGGGCCTCGTCGCGCATCCAGCGGGCCTCTTCGGTGTCGAGCATCGACCGTTGCTGCTCGCCGAGAACCCGGGCCGCCCGGGTGTCGACCATCAGCAGCCGTACTCGGCCGAAAACACGCCGGTAGCTCCACCGGGTGTGTGTGGGATCGGCATCGGCACGGGCGGCGTGCTCCCGCAGTACTTCTGTGGCGTCCGGGGCGGCGCGTACCGCCGCGTACAGCGGGTCGGCCGCCAGGGCGTCGGGGGAGAGGTTGCCGAGGTGCTGGTACACCCAGTACGACATCAGGCCGCTGACGATCCGTTCGTGCCACCACGGCGTGCGCCGCATGTCCTCGAGCCAGGCGGCGCTGGTGTTCCAGTCGTCGATGACGTCGTGGTCGTCGAAGATCATGCAGCTGGGAACCGTGGAGAGCAGCCAGCGCACCTCCGGGTCGCGCCAGGACTCGTCGTAGAGGTGGGTGTACTCCTCGTAGTCCGCGACCTCCGCGCCGGGCGGCTCGTTCAGGTCGCGGCGTGCGGAGAGCCGGCGCCGGGTGGCCTGCGACGTCTCGTCCGCGTACACCTGATCGCCGAGGAGGAGGAGCACATCGGGACGTACGGCCGTGGGGTCGGCGGCGAGCTCGACGGCCAGGGTGTCGAGGGCGTCCGGGCCGATGGGGTCGCGCTCCTGCTCGGGCGCGGCCGCCCAGCGGCAGGAGCCGAAGGCGATCCGGACGGGTCCGGTCTCCTCCGGCCGCGGAACAGCGGGTGTGGTGATGGTGCTCGCGGGGAAGCGTGAGTCCTCGGGCGGCCAGACGCGGCGGCCGTCGAGGAACACCTCGTAGGCCGTGGTCGAGCCGGGCGTCAGGCCCGAGACCACCACCAGCGCGTAGTGGTGCCCCTGCACCGCGAAGGTCGGGGTGGAACCCGACGCGCCGTCCGCGCAGCGGACCTCGGCCGTGCAGGGCCGGCTCGCCTCGACCCAGACCGTCGCCCGGGAACCGGACTCCCAGTCGACGTACCGCAGCAGTGGTCCCAGGCGTAGCCCGGCCATGTGTGCCCTCCTCGCGTCGCCGTGACCGATGGCTCCGTACGGTACGGGTCGCCGTGGCCGATGGCTCCGTACGGTACGGAACGACGGAGGAGGGCGGGATGGTTCCGCTCCGTGGGCCCGGGCCTGGGCGGCGGCCGGTCAAGGAGCGGTTCCGTGGCCGCTCGGTGTCAGCAGCCGTTCAGCACGGACTGCAGCGCGCTCTTCTCGGTCGAGTCGACGCTCATGCCGTAGTAGTACTTCACGTGCACCCAGGCGCGCGCGTAGGTGCAGCGGTACGCGGTGCGCGACGGCAGCCACTCGCCCGGGTCCTGGTCGCTCTTGGACTGGTTGACGTTGTCCGTGACCGCGATGAGCTGGGGGCGGGTCAGGTCGTTGGCGAAGGCCTGGCGCCGGGCCGTGGTCCAGCTGCTCGCTCCGGAGCGCCATGCCTCGGCCAGCGGGACCATGTGGTCGATGTCCAGGTCGGAGGCGGCGGTCCAGGTGGCGCCGTCGTACTGCGAGTACCAACTGCCGCTGGTCGCGGCGCAGGCGGAGTCCTGGACGACGTTCGTGCCGTCGCGCTTCAGGACGACTTCGCGGGTGTTGCAGGCGCCCGACTGGGTGATCCAGTGCGGGAACTGTTCGCGGCTGTAGCCGGTCGAGGAGCCCTCTGCGGAGACGGTGAGCTGGCTGAGGTACGTGCGGGCGGTCGACGCGCTGACCGGTGTGGGCATGGCGGCCTGGGCGGCCGGGGCGGAGAGGAGCCCGGTGGTGGCGGCGAGTGCGGCGGAGGCGGCGACGACGGCTATGCGACGCGCGTAGATACCGGACATAAGAACTCCCTTGATGTGGGGGGAACTTGGGCGGGCGGCCTGTGGGCCCGGTCATCCTGGCGGCGCCGGGTTTCCAGGGGATGGTCGCCAGGTAACAGAGTGGCGACATGCGCACGTCACATCAAGAGGTAGGGCGACTCGGTCTGACGTCCGGTCCGAAGTGTGTTCGAGGAAGGGATCTGGCGGCGGGACGGCTCGGCCGGGCGTGCGCGATCCGGTTCCGGGTGGTTCGTGGCGGTGTGAGCGGGCGAGAGCTCCCAAAACACCTAGGGTGGCCGGGTGTTGCTTCCGGTCACCCCCACGCTCGGTGTCGCTCTCGCCGTACTCCTGGTGTTCGCCGCCACGGTCGCCGCGGCGGCCTCGCTCGGGCGCGCGCGGGAGATCGTCGTCGCCGGGCTGCGGGCCGCGGTGCAACTCACCGTCGTATCCCTGCTCATCGGCTGGGTGGTGCGCTCGGCGGGGCCGCTTCTCGGCTTCCTGGCGCTGATGTTCGCGGTGGCGGTGTGGACGGCAGGGCGCCGGATCACCACCAACCGCACCTGGCGGTGGGCGGCGCTGCCGATCGGTGCCGGAGTCGTCCCCGTCGTCGGTGCGCTGCTGCTCACCGGGCTCGTCCCGGTGCGGGGCATCGCGCTGATCCCGGTCACGGGCATTCTCATCGGGGGCGCGCTCACCGCGACCGTGCTCGGCGGGCGGCGCGCGCTGGACGAGCTCGGGACCCGGTGGGGCGAGGTCGAGGCCGGGATGGCGCTCGGCCTGCCCGACCGGGACGCCCGGCTGGAGATCGCCCGCCCGGCGGCGTCGGACGCGCTCCTGCCGGGGCTCGACCAGACCCGGACCGTGGGGCTCGTCACGCTCCCCGGTGCCTTCGTCGGCATGCTGCTGGGCGGCGCCTCACCCGTGGAGGCGGGCGCCGTGCAGCTGTTCGTCCTGGTGGCACTGATGGCGGTGCAGGCGGTTGCCGTCGCGCTCGTGCTGGAACTGGTGGCCCGGGGGCGCCTGCACCGCGGATGAGGCGTGCGGGGTGTGGCGCGTGCGGGGGCCGGGGCGCGCCGATGTGAGGCGCGTGGGTACGCGGGGTGAGGGTGAGGGCTAGGCCGCGTCGATGTGCAGACGGATCGAACCGTCGCCGACCGCTTCCACCCGGAGCCGCGTCAGGTCCTCGACGTGGGCGTCCGGGGAGAGCGCCGCCGCGCGCGGGCCGATGCCCACGATCCGCATGCCGGCCGCCCGGCCGGCGGCGATGCCCGCCTCGGAGTCCTCGAAGACGATGCAGTCCGCCGGGGCGAAGCCCAGCTCGGCCGCACCCTTGAGGAAGCCCTCGGGGTCGGGCTTGCTGGCGCCGACCAGCTCGGCGGTGACCCGGATCTCCGGCATCGGCAGGGCCGCTGCCGTCATCCTGGCCCGGGCGAGCGCCGCGTCGGCCGAGGTCACGAGCGCGTGCGGGAGGCCGGCGAGGGACGCCATGAAGGCGGCGGCGCCGCCGATGGGCACCACGCCGTCGATGTCGGCGGTCTCCTCGGCGAGCATGACCCGGTTCTCCGCGTAGTTCTGCTCCATGGGGCGGTCCGGCAGCAGGGCGGCCATCGTGGCGTACCCCTGGCGTCCGTGGACCACCTTGAGCGCCGCCTCGGGGTCGAGCCCCTGCTTCAGCGCCCAGCGCCGCCAGCAGCGCTCCACCACCGCGTCGGAGTTGACGAGGGTGCCGTCCATGTCCAACAGGAGGGCGCGGGCTTCGAGGACGGTGGCCGACATCGGCAGGCTCCAGAGCGCGGGGAAGTGCGACCGGCACGGGGCAGGTCAAGAGAACAAGCAGCCCCGCCCGCCGGTCAGGGGAAACGGGCGGAGGCTACTTTGTTCCATCACGATACAAAAACCGTCGCCGGAACGCCAATCCCGCAGGCCGGGCCCCTTCCCGCACGGCCGGGCCGCCCCTTCCCGTACATCCGCGCGTCAGGAATGCCGCCCGTTGCCGGTCGTCTGCGCCTCCAGCGCGCGACGGGTCTCCGGTCCGTACACGCCCGGGGGGTCGCTCTGGACCGACACCCAGGTCTGGAATTCGCGGACAGCCCGTTCCACGCGCTCCGAGTACTCCCCGTTGTCCGGCTCGCGGTAGACCCAGATCTCCTGCAGCCGGCGCTGGAGCTCGGCGACCTCCGCGCCCTGGTCACCGCGCCGCAGCGTGGGCCCGGCGATCTGGGCGGGCGGCGCCGAAGTCTCCTCCGGGGACTGCGTCGCGGTCGCCGAGGGTGACGGCGTCCGGGAGGCAGTGGCGGAAGGGGACGCGGACGGGCTCTTCGACGCGGACGCCGAGGGCGACGACGACGGTGACGCGGAGGCGGACCGCGAGGGTGTCGACGAGGGGGAAGCGGACGGGGACTCCGACACGGAGTCCGCGGGTCCGCTCGCGTCAGGGACGCTCGTCGCGACCTCGGGCAGGGCCTCCTCCCGGCTGTCATCCTTGTCGAACAGGCCGCCCGCGAAGGCGGCCGTCCCCACCACCGCGACCACAGCCACGCCCGCGGCGAGGACGGCGAACGGCCGCCGACGGCGCGGCTGAACAGGTTCGGGGCCACCGCCCGCGTAGGCGGCGGCGGTACGCCGACGGCTCTCGTCCACCGGGTCGGCGTCGGGGAACCGGCCCGCGGCATCGCCCGCCGCACCGGCTCCCACGGCACCGGCACCCGCCGCACCGCCCATGAAGATCGGCATCGTCGTGGCCGCCGCGGGGGCGGTGTGCTCCTGACCGGCGTCACTCGACAGCGTCACGTACGGCCGGATCCGGAGCGGATCGAAGTCCTCGGCCGCGGCCATCTCGGCCGAGCGTGCGGCCCGGTGCTCCTCGCCCGGCAACTGGGCCGTACGGGTCCCGCAGGCACACCGGTGCCCTGTGCTCCCGGGGCCCGCACCCCCGGGTCCCGGTCTCGCACTCTGCTCGCCGCCGCACTCCGGGCATATATGTCCGGTCATCGTGGGTTCCCCTCCCCTTTGAACTGCCTGCGATTATGCAGGCCGCCGCCGGGAAGCCCAACGCCCGCACCGCTGCTCGGCAGGCCATAACGTGACACAGCGGCCAGGATGGGGGAGAAGCGGACCCGAGGAGACGTTCATGGCCCAGCAGCTGAGCCCGCCGCCCCTTGCACCGGGCGAGGGCAGGTCCCGGCGGAGTGTCCTGGTGGCCATCGGCGCACTGCTCCTCGGCATGCTGCTGGCCGCACTCGATCAGACCATCGTCTCCACCGCACTGCCGACGATCGTCAGCGAGCTGGGCGGCCTGGACCACCTGTCCTGGGTGGTCACCGCCTACATGCTGGCGGCGACGGCGGCGACCCCGCTCTGGGGCAAGCTCGGCGACCAGTACGGCCGCAAGAAGCTCTTCCAGACGGCCATCGTCATCTTCCTCATCGGCTCGGCCCTCTGCGGCATGGCCCAGAACATGCCGCAGCTGATCGGCTTCCGAGCGCTCCAGGGACTCGGCGGCGGCGGGCTGATGGTGCTGTCCATGGCCATCGTCGGAGACATCGTCGCGCCGCGTGAACGTGGCAAGTACCAGGGACTGTTCGGTGCGGTCTTCGGTGTGACCAGCGTCCTGGGGCCGCTGTTGGGCGGCTTCTTCACCGAACACCTCAGCTGGCGCTGGGTCTTCTACATCAACCTGCCCATCGGGGTCGTCGCACTGCTCGTCATCGCGGCGGTGCTGCACATTCCGGTCCGCCGCACCAAGCACACCATCGACTACCTGGGCACCTTCCTCATCGCCTCCGTCGCCACCTGTCTGGTCCTCGTCGCCTCACTCGGAGGCACCACCTGGGACTGGGACTCCGTCCAGATCATCGCCCTCGCGGTCCTCGCCGTCGTGCTCCTCGTGGCGTTCATCGGCGTCGAGCGCCGGGCGGCCGAACCCGTACTGCCACTGAAGCTGTTCCGGATCAGGACCTTCAGCCTCGTCGCGGTCATCAGCTTCATCATCGGCTTCGCGATGTTCGGTGCGATGACCTATCTGCCGACCTTCCTCCAGGTGGTGCACGGCATCTCGCCGACGATGTCCGGTGTGCACATGCTGCCGATGGTCTTCGGCATGCTGATCACCTCGACCGCCTCCGGGCAGATCGTCAGCCGGACGGGCCGCTGGAAGGTCTTCCCGCTCGTCGGGACCGCCCTCACCGCAGCCGGTCTGATGCTGCTCCACCAGCTCTCGGAGACCAGCTCCACCTGGCAGATGAGCATCTGCTTCTTCGTCTTCGGCGCCGGGCTCGGCCTGGTCATGCAGGTGCTGGTCCTGGTCGCGCAGAACGCCGTCAGCTACGAGGACCTCGGGGTCGCCACGTCCGGAGCGACCTTCTTCCGGTCCATCGGGGCCTCGTTCGGCGTCGCTGTCTTCGGCACCATCTTCACCACCCGGCTCACCGGCAAACTCGGCGACGCGCTCGCCGGGCGCTCCCTGCCGCCCGGAGTCGACGCCGAGGCCCTCGCCGCCGACCCACGGGCCATCAGCCGGCTCCCGGCCGACCTGCGCCCCTCGGTCCTCAGCGCGTACTCGACCTCGATCACCGACGTCTTCCTCTACGCGGCACCCGTCGTCGTGGTCGCCTTCGTCGTCGCCTGGTTCCTCAGGGAGGACCCCCTGCGCGGTTCGGTGAGGGCCCCCGACACCAGCGAGACCCTGGCGTCGAACCCGGTCCAGCGTTCCTCGTACGACGAGTGCGCCCGCGCCCTTTCGGTGCTCGCCACTCGGGAGGGGCGCCGGGAGATCTACGAGAAGATCACCGCCAGGGCCGGATACGACCTGCTGCCCGCGTCCAGCTGGCTGCTGCTGCGGATCAAGCGGCACGGCACCGTCGAACCCGCCAGGCTGGCCGAGGCCGCCCCCGTGCCACTTCACGTGATCCTCGCGGCGGCCCGCCAGGTGGAGGAGCGCGGCCTGGTCCGGCGCGAGGGCCTGGAGATGGTGCTGACCGACCTGGGTGCCGAGGCCGTGGTCAAGCTGTCGAATGCCCGTGAGGAGTCCCTGGCGGAGATGCTGGGGGACTGGTGGGGTCCGGAGCGGCCCACCGACCTGGTGCGTCTCGTCGCGGAGCTGACCGCCGAGGTCAGCGGGTCGAGCAAGGAACGGCCGCACATGCCCGAACCGCCCCGCGACCACTTGGCCTGACGGACCCGACCGGCCCCTGTATCCCGTGTCCTACGGGATACAGGGGCCGCGGCTCACAGCTCCTTGGCGAACCAGTGCTCCGCGTAGGGCCCTTGGTTGAACGCCGGAACCTCACGGTAGCCGTGCTTCGCGTACAGCCCGCGTGCCTCGACCAGGTCGTTGCGGGTGTCCAGCCGGATCTGCCGCACTCCCAAGGCACGTGCCGCACTCTCGATCGCCGCCAGCAGCAGCCCGCCGCCCCCGGTGGAGCGGAATCCGGGGCGTACGTACACCCGGGTCAGCTCCGCGGTCCCCGCGTCGACCAGCCGCAGTCCCGCGCAGCTCGCCGCCTTGCCGCCGTACCTGCCGACGACGAACTCGCCGGTGGGCCGGGCGAGGAGTTCGACGCCGTCGCCGGTCAGCCCCTCGTCGATCTCCCCGGTGGTCGCAGGCCGTCCCCAGTAGCGGCTCGCCACCTCGTCGTAGTAGTCCCTGCGCAGGAGTTCCGCGTCGGGCGTGCCGAAGTGCTCGGGGGCAACGATCCAGGTCATTGGTTCATTCTGGCTTCGGTACGACCGGATGACGAACCATTAATACGTGCAGGGGGCAGTGATGGTGCAGTACTCCGACCCGGCGGCCCGGGCGGCAGCGGTGCAGCGGCTCGGCGAGCAGTGGATACGGGAGCTGGCCGGGCCCGGTCAGGAAGGCGGCTTCGTCTGCTCGCCGGCCGGGCTGTGGCTGGCGATGGCCGCCGTCGCCGCCGGAGCCCGCGGGGCGACGGCCGACGAACTCCGCTCGGTGCTCGGGGTGGCGGAGGAGGCGGCGGCAGCCGTCGTGACGGAGGCGGCGCGGGAGTGGGGGCGTACCGAGGCGCTGAGGGTGGCGACCCGGGTGTGGAGCAGGGTGCCTGTCCGTCAGGAGTACATGGACGCCCTGCCGGACATCGGGTTCGGGCCGCTCGACTCGGACGAGATCGACGCCTGGGTGCGCGAGAGGACCGGCGGCCTGATCGAACGGCTCCCGTTGCAGCTCGACGGCGTCGCTCTGGCGCTGGTCAACGCGCTGGCTCTGAAGGCGTTCTGGGAGACCTCGTTCGACGCGAACCGCACCCGTGAGGTCCCGTTCACGGACGCGGCGGGCAGGACCCGCCCGGCAGCGACGATGCACGCGTCGGTGCCGCTTCGGGACGCGTGGGCGGTGGCGGGCGCGTACGTCGTGGAGCTCCGCTGCCGTACGGAGCCGGGCGGGGCGGCTCCGGCACGCGTCAGGCTCGTCCTCGGGGAGCCCGGTGCGGGGGCGGCGCAGGTCCTGCCCCTCGCGTGGGCGCCCCGGGAGGAGGGTGCCCCGCTGGACGCCGACCAGGCGACCATCGGGGTTCCTCGATTCACCCTGCGTACGAACGTCCAGGTCACCGAACAGCTGCCCGCGCTCGGTGTACGGCTCGCGACCAGTGCGGCCGAAGCGGACTTCTCGGGGCTGTCGTCCCAGCCCCTCCATGTCTCGGAGGTGGTCCAGGAGGCCGTGCTGACGATCGCCGAGGAGGGTGTGGAGGCCGCGGCGGTCACGGTCGTGGCGATGCGACGAGCGGCCGCGCCCCGGCCCCGGGTGGTGCGGCACCTCGCGTTCGACCGCCCGTTCGGGATCGTCGTCCTGGACGGCTCCGCGGACGTGCCCCTGTTCGCGGGCTGGCAGGCGGACGCCCCCGTCCACGAGGGCTGACGAGCAACCGGACCGCCGGATTCCGGGCACCGCGGAGGGACGGTTTTCATGTTCTGAGCATTCTTTCGGGCAAATGCGTGGTGACAGTCAGGCGAAGAGGGGGTTGATTGGGTCTTCCTGATGGGGCAATGCGAGGCTTCATCCGCACATACCCGGCTCGAGGGGATGGTGCACGAACGGTGGGAGGGGCGGCGCGCGTGGCAGATGCGGAGCGCAGTGTGCGGGGGAACGCGACGGCGGACCTGGGGACGAGGACCGGGGCGGCCCGGACAGTCCTTTGGCTGCTCGTGGCCGTGCTGGCAGTACGGCAGATGGCGGTGGTGCTGCGGCAGCCCCCCGGCGAACGCCTCACCGACCTGGAGACCTGGATCGGTGAGAACGGGGTCCTGCACGTGGCGGGATCCGTGTACGACGCCGGCCGGTTCACCGGCACCCCCTTCGCGGGACTGGTGCTGAAACCCCTGACGGCCTCGGCCGAGCAGACCCTCGGCGTGGTGTGGACCTTCGGGTCCCTGCTGCTCGTCGCGGCGCTCGGCCTGGTCGCCGCCCGCGCCCTGCCCACCCCCGTGAGCCGCCGCACCACGTTCCTCGCGGCGCCCGTCGCGATCGCCCTGCTCATGCTGTCGCTGCCCGTCCGCAACGCCCTGTACCTGGGACAGACCAGCATCCTGCCCGTCCTGCTGGTGCTGGTCGCCTGCTTCGCCGCGCGCGGCGAACGCCTTCCCGGTGTGCTCATCGGCATCGCCGCGGCCCTCCAGCCGGCCGTCCTGCTCTTCGCCGGGCTGCTCTGGCTCACCGGCCGACGCCAGGCCGCCGTGACCGGCGGTGCCGCCTTCGCCGCCTGCACCGCGCTGGCCGCGGCGGCGATGCCGCGCGACTCCTGGACCTACTGGGTGCACCATGTCGCTGGCGCCGGACTCGGCGACAGCCCGGACAGCCTGGCCAACCAGACGCTGCACGGCGCGCTGCTCCGCCTCGGCTTCGAAGGCCCCCTGGAGATCGCGCTCCTCCTGGTCCTGGCCGCCGGTGTCACCTTCCTCGGGCTGCGGCGCGCGGTGCGCTACGCCCAGGACGGACAGCTGCTCCTCGCCGTCGCCGTCACCGGCTGTGTGGCGGTCGCCGTCTCGCCGACGGCCTGGCAGCACCAGCTGCTGTGGGTGCTCCTCGCCGTCGTGGGACGGGTCGGCACCCGGGCCTCGGACCGGCTGGTCTGGCCGGCCGTCGTGGTGCTCGTCCTCACGCTGCCCGGGAAGATGCTGCTGCCGAACATCGGAGTGCTCCTTCCCGTACGCGACAACGTGCTGCTCATCGCGGCGCTCGGGGCGGCCTGCGTGGCGCCGTTCCTGTCGCGCACCTCGCCGCACTGGCAGCGGCCGGTCCCCACGGACTACGCCGAACCCGTCGCCTCGCGCTTCAGACACGTGCCGCTGCTGCCGTTCTGGCGGCGGGTGCTCAGCAGACCGAACCTGCTTCTGGAACTCCTGCTGATCCGGGTCGTCTACTCCGCCTACGCGAAGGTGCGACTGGCGGCGACCGCGGGCCGCCCCACGGCCGAGGAGCACGGCCGGCAGATCCACTCCATCGAGCAGTGGCTGCACATCGACATCGAGCACTGGGCCAACCACGCGGTCGTGGAGGTCACCTGGCTGCGGGACTTCTTCGACTACTACTACTCGACGTTCCACTTCATCGTGCCGCTCGCGATCCTCGGTGTGCTGTACGTACGGCGGCCCACGGACTACCGCTGGGCCCGCAGCTCCATCGGCTTCGCCACGGTCCTCGCCCTGATCGGCTTCTGGCTCTACCCGTTGGCCCCGCCGCGGCTGATGCCGGGCCTCGGCTTCATCGACACCGTCCACGGCGTACAGGACTTCGCGAAGCCGGACTACGGGACGCTGACGTCGATGACCAACCAGTACGCGGCGATGCCGTCGCTGCACTTCGGCTGGTCGCTGTGGTGCGGTGTGGTGATCGTGATGCTCGCGCCGAAGGCGTGGATGAAGGCACTCGGCCTGCTGCACCCGCTCTTCACGGTCTCCGCGATCGTCGCCACGGGCAATCACTGGGTGCTGGACGCGGTCGGCGGCGCAGCCGTCGTGGGCATGGGCTTCGGCCTGACGTACGTCCTGTCCGGGCCCCGGACCCTCCGGCGCAAGCCTGTTGCGGCGGCGGGTCCCGCGGCCGGAACCGGACCTGCGGAGGATGCGGGGAACCCGGTGGGCGAGCCGGTGGGCAGCAAACGCTGACGTACCCCGGTCCCTAGGGCGCCGGGGCGGTTCGTTTGGTGTAGCTGGTGATCAGCACGGTTTCCATGCGGTCGACGCCGTCGAGTGAGCCGATGCGGTCGGTGAGATAGGTGTGAAGGGCGTCGGCGTCCCGGCAGACGGCGATGGCGAACAGGTTGTGGGTGCCTGTCGTGCTGCCGACGAACGCCGCTTCGGGATCGCAGGCCAGGGCCCGGGCGACGCCGGCGGTCCGGGCGGGTGTGACGGTCAGCCAGAGCAGGCACTGCACGGAGAAGCCGAAGAGGCGCGAGTCGATCTCGACGTCGAACCGGAGAACGCCCGACCGGCGGAGTTCGTCCAGACGGCGGCGTACGGCGGATTCCGACCAGCCGACCTGCCGGGCGAGATCCGGGTAGGCGGCACGGCCGTCCGCGGCGAGGGCGGGGAGCAGCCGGCGGTCGAGGCCGGTGAGGGGGACCGGAGCGGTGCCGGCGGTCGGGGCCGGCCTCAGCGCGGCGATCTGCTCCTCGGTGAGCGCCGACGTCCGGCCCGTCCAGCGGTGGTCCATCGCCGGGCGCAGCAGACGCTGCGCGTCGATCTGCGTGCCCTGCGGAAGGCGGCCCAGCGCGCCCAGGGGTGCCGGGCCCTCTTCGGCGACGTGGAAGACACAGATGATCTCGGTGCCGCTGGAAGCGACCGTCACCCAGGCGGTGTCGGGGCGGCGGGCCAGCGCGCGGGCGAGCGGGACGATGCCGGGGGGCGGGACGCGCAGACGCACCAGCCATTCGGCATGGCCGGTGCGGTGGCTGTCGGTCACCCCGGCCACGCGGGCGATCCCGGTGGTACGGAGCCGGCCGAAGCGGCGGGCCACGGTGCGGTCGGAGACATCGAGGACGTCGGCGATCCTGCTGAAGGCTGCGCGCCCGTCGAGTTGGAGGGCGTGCAGGAGCCGCAGATCGAGTGCGTCCAGCGTGACCGAATCCACCGGACCAGTGTAGGGCGGTGTCGGATTGCGGCGTGGGGACGGGAGTTGGGGATCCGGAGCTCGCGGCCGATGCAGCATCGAGCCCATGGCGGCGCTGTTCGACCGGTGCGCACGGCAACGACGGCCGCCACGCCTGAAGTTCACGCCGCGGGAGCGCTGAGCCGTTCCCGCGCAGCCCTGTTCGCTCTGCGCATCTCGTCTCTGTCGGAGGACACCGTGTTCGGAACCCTCATGCTCCTTGCCGGCCCGACGCTGGGATTCCGCCTCCTCGGTCTGCTGGGTGTCAGCCGGTTCGCGAGCGGGCGAACCAGTGCGGCACACGGCCTTGCCGTCATGCTCGTGGCCACCGCGACCGCGCACTTCGCCCCCCGGGGCATGGGCATGATGCCCGGCCACGACGACATGGCAGCCATGGTGCCGCCGTTCGTCCCGTTTCCCCGCGTGATGGTCTACCTGACCGGGGTACTGGAACTCGCCGGCGCGGTCGGCCTCGTCCGGACCCGCACACGTACGGCGGCGGGGATCGGCCTGGCGGTGCTCTTCGTGCTGATGTTCCCGGCCAATGTCTACGCCGCCGTCGAGAACATCCCGTTCGACGGCGACCCGGCCACGCCGCTGTGGTTCAGGATTCCCGAGCAGCTGGTCTTCATCGCCGTAGCCCTGTGGGCGGCCGCCCGTGACACCGGTCGGCCGTGGCCGGGTGTGATCCGGCGCGGCACCGACGACACCGCCGTGGCCCGCCGATGACGGGGACGGAGCTCCGAGGGGGCTGCGGGAGTGGCCGAAGGGGTACCGGGGAGACTTCCGCCTCCCCGGTACCCCTTCGGCCGGGATCGCCGCGTCTGACCAGCATCCGCCCGAAACCGCGGGGCCGCCACTCGAACGGCTCAGCCGTGCGACGGTCCCAGCGCCCAGGCCGCCAAGGACAGCGTGGCCATCGACACGACCGTTGACGCCACGACCGAATTGCGGGCGAGCGTGGTGTCCAGCCCGTACTGGCCGGCGTAGATGAAGGCGTTCTGGGCGGTCGGCAGCGCGGAGCACAGGACGACCGCGAGGAGCTGGGGGCCGTCGAGGTCCAGGAGCAGGGGGCCGCCGACGGCAAAGGCGATCAGGGGCTGCACGAGCGTCTTGAGAGCCACCACGGTCCCCAGTTCCGCCCGGCCGACCGGGGCCGCGCATGCCGCCGGTTCCGGGCGGGTGTGCAGCGACAGGCCGAGCGTGATCAGGGCCGTGGGAACGGCTGCGGACCCCAGGAGATCGCAGGAGTGGGTGAACGCCTCCGGCAGTCGCAGGCCGGTGGCCGACACGCAGACGCCGAGCAGCGAGGCCATGATGACCGGGTTGCGTACCGGCATGGTCAGCATGCGGCGCAGACCCGCACGCCAGTGAGTGTTCACCCGGTCCGTGCCGGAGTCCAGCAGCGTCAGGATCACCGGCGACACCACCAGCACCTGGAACAGGATGACCTGGGCGACGAACGACGCGTCGCCCAGCACCTGGACGGCCACCGGAATTCCGAGGTTGGCCGAGTTCACGTAGCCCGACGCCATTCCGCTGATCGCACCGTCGGCCGTCTTGCGGCCGAAGAAGCGCCGGGCCACCAGCAGGCCGAGACCGGAGACGAGCACCGTGCCCGCGGCGAAGGCGATCACCGTCGCGTTCACGAACGAACCAAGCCGCGCGTCCGAGACCATCATGAACAACGCCGCGGGCATGGCCACATGGAAGACGAAGCGGCCGAGTACCGCCTCGGCCTGCTCCCCGAGCAGTCGCCCCCGCCCGGCCGCGTAACCGATGGCGGTCAGCGTCCAGATGGGGGCGAAGGCGGAGAGCAGGTCATGCATGCGGCTCATGATCCCTGCGTGCCGTGGCCCGGCCGTACGGGGGGCCGGGCCACAGCAGGATGCGGGGCGGGGCGGGGGTCAGACCCCCACCGACATCCCGGCCTTCGGGGTGACCTCGCCGCTCCGCTCCCCGAGGTGCTCCGTCGCCACATGGGCGGTCTCACGGGCGGTGAGCGCCGAGATGACGGGCGGCAGGCAGAGTGCCGCCGCGAAGAGCGCGACGCCTGCCCAGTTGTCCCCGTCGGGGCCGGCGATCTGCGAGGCGAAGGCCACGGCGAAACCGGCGATGGCAAAGCCGGTCTGGGTGCCGATCGCCATGCCCGAGAGCCTGACCCGGGTGGGGAACATCTCGGCGTAGAACGAGGGCCAGATGCCGTTGGCGGCGCTGTAGACGACACCGAAGACGAGAATGCCGAGCCCCAGCACCAGGGGGTAGCTGCCGGTGGAGATCGCCCACAGGTAGAGCGGCATGACCACCGCGCTTCCGATGGCGCCGATCAGGAAGACGGGCCTGCGCCCAATGCGGTCCGAGAGCCGGGCCCACAGCGGAATCGTGAACAGGGCGACCAGATTGGCCAGGGCGCCGACCCACAGCATCCCGGTGCGGCCCATGCCCACGGCGTCGCTGGTCGCGTACGACAGCGCCCAGACGGTGAAGATCGTGCTGACGGTGGCGACCACCGCGCACCCGACGACCCGCAGTACATCGGCCCAGTGGTCGCGGAGCAGCACGGCGAGCGGCAGCTTCGCCACGCCCTCGGTCGCCGCCTGCTTGGTGAAGACGGGTGTCTCCTCCAGGGTGCGGCGGATGACGTAACCCGTCACCGCGACGGCGATGCTCAGCCAGAACGGGACGCGCCAGCCCCAGGAGAGCAGTTGCTCCTCGGGGAGGGCTGCGACGGGGATGAAGGCGAGGGTCGCGATGAGCTGACCGGCCTGCGTTCCGTTGATGGTGAAACTGGTGAAGTAGCCGCGCCGGTGCGCCGGTGCGTGTTCCAGGCTCATGGAGTTGGCGCTGGCCTGCTCACCCGCCGCGGATATGCCCTGGAGGATGCGGAGGAGCACGAGCAGGACCGGAGCGGCACCACCGATCTGCTCCCGGGTGGGCAGACAGCCGATGAGGAACGTCGACAGGCCCATCAGGATCAGTGTGAAGACCATGATCTTCTTACGGCCGACCCGGTCTCCGACATGGCCGAGGAAGAGCGCGCCGACGGGACGGGCGGCGTAGGCGACACCGAAGGTGGCCAGCGACAGCAGCGTCGCGTTCGCGGGATCGGACTCGTCGAAGAAGACCTTCGGGAAGATCAGCGCGGCCGCGCTGCCGTAGATGAAGAAGTCGTAGTACTCCAGGGCGCTGCCGATCCAGGCGGCGAGCGCGGCTTTACGGGGCTGGGTCTGAGGCAGCGGTGGACCGGTGGCGGGGTCGTGAACGGTCACGTCGTACTCCTTCGGGGACGTTCCGTGCGGGGGGCAAGCGGGTGGGGCGAGCGGGTGGGGCGAGCGGGTGGAGGGAGCGGGGGAGCGGGCGGTGCGGCTAATTAACGCACTAGGTAGTTAGTTGCGGATGGCTACGGATGCTGCGAGGAGATGACGCCCCTGTCAAGAGTCCGCGCAGAACTCACCCGGTCCGCGGTGCACCCGGCCCGCTCCCCGGCCGCCTCGGCCGGCCCTGCTCCCGGACCGGCCCCGGCTGCGGGATTCAGGCTGCCCGGTCGGCCGTCAGATAGGCGATGATCATGTCGCCGAGCATGGTCCGGTAGTGCTCCCGCCGGTCCGTGGCGACCAGGTCGCGGCCGAAGAGCGCCCCGAAGGTGTGCCGGTTCGCGATCCGGAAGAAGCAGAAGGAACTGATCATCGCGTGCAGGTCCACGGCGTCGACGTCCGCCGTGAACAGCCCCGATGCGCGGCCCGAGTCCAGGATGCGCCGCAGGACATCGATCGCGGGGGAGCCGATGCGGCTCAACTCGGCGGAAGCGGCGATGTGTTCGGCCTCGTGGATGTTCTCGATGCTGACGAGCCGGATGAAGTCCGGGTGGTCCTCGTGGTGGTCGAAGGTCAACTCCGCCAGCCGTCGGACCGCGGCCACGGGGTCGAGGTGCTCGACGTCCAGGAGCTGCTCCGCCTCCCGGATCCTGCTGTACGCCCGCTCCAGCACCGCGGTGAACAACTGCTCCTTGCCGCCGAAGTAGTAATAGATCATGCGCTTCGTGGTGCGGGTGCTGGCCGCGATCTCGTCGACCCGGGCCCCCGTGTAGCCCAGACGTGCGAATTCCCGCGTGGCCACGGTGAGGATCTCCTCCCGCGTGCGGGCCGCGTCGCGGGTGCGCCCAGCGGGTTGGGCGGGTCCTTCGGTGCTGGTCATCCGGATCCTTCGCGGGCAGTCGGTGAGTGCTCGCGATTCTAGGAGCCGGGGGGCGGGGCGGCCGATCCGGGCCGGGGTCTTCCCAGGGCGGCCCACATTCGGTAAGACTAACTAACCAGTCCGTACATTAATGGGAGGTGAGCGATGCCGAACCACGCCGACACACCCCACGGCGCCCCGGTCCTCGTGCTGAACGGGCCGAACCTCGGCCTCCTCGGTCTGCGCGAGCCCGCCGTCTACGGAACGGGCACCCTCCCCGACGTCGAGGAGCTCTGCCGCCGGACCGCACAGGAGCACGGTCTGCGCGCCGACTGCCGGCAGAGCAACCACGAGGGCGTGCTCATCGACGCCGTCCACGAGGCCCGAACGGCCCACCGGGGGATCGTGATCAACCCCGCCGGGTACAGCCACACCTCGGTGGCCCTGCGCGACGCGCTCGCCGCCGTGGAGCTGCCCGTCGTGGAGGTGCACCTGTCGAACATCCACCGGCGTGAGGCGTTCCGCCACCACAGCCACGTCTCGGCCGTCGCCGACGCGGTCATCTGCGGGGCGGGTGCCCACGGGTACGCCATGGCCCTCGCCCACCTCGCCCAGCTCCTGGAGGAGAACCGTTGAGCCCGGACTCGTACCTCGTCGGCCTCATCGGCTCCGGCATCGGCCCCTCGCTCAGCCCCGCGCTCCACGAACGGGAAGCCGACCGGCAGGGGCTGCGCTACCTGTACCGCCTCATCGACATCGGCACACTCGGTGTCCCGCCGGAGAGGACCGGTGAACTCGTGCGCGCCGCACGCGACATGGGGTACGACGGCCTCAACGTGACCCACCCCTGCAAACAGCAGGTCCTGGACCACCTCGACGCGCTCTCCCCGCAGGCCGAGGCGCTCGGCGCGGTCAACACCGTTGTCTTCGAGGGAAACAGGGCGACCGGCCACAACACCGACGCCACGGGCTTCGCCGCCTCCTTCGCCCGAGGGCTGCCCGACGCGGCACTGGACCGGGTCGTGCAGCTGGGCGCCGGCGGCGCGGGAGCGGCCGTCGCCCACGCCCTGCTCGCCCTGGGCGCCGGCCGGCTCACCGTGCTGGACGCCGTTCCCGAACGGGCCGCGGCCCTCGCCGGCTCCCTGAACCTGCACTTCGGTCCTGGGCGGGCGGAAGCCGCGGACCTCCTCGACATCGCCGAGCGGACCGCCGACGCCGACGGACTGGTCAACGCCACCCCCATCGGGATGGCCGCCCACCCCGGACTCCCGCTCCCCGCGGACCTGTTGCACCCCGGCCTGTGGGTCGCCGAGGTCGTCTACCGCCCGCTGGAGACGACCCTCGTACGCACCGCCCGCGCGCTCGGCTGCGCCACCCTCGACGGCGGCGGCATGGCCGCCTACCAGGCCGCCGACTCCTTCCGGCTCTTCACCGGCCGTGAACCCGACACCGCGCGCATGCTCGCCGACATCGCGGATCTCACGTCCACCCGCTGAACCCCGGACCCCCGGACCCCCGAAGCCCGATCCCCGATCCCCGAAGCCCGGAGGACCGACATGCGTACGTCCATCGCCACCGTCTCGCTCAGCGGCCCGCTCACCGAGAAGCTCACCGCTGCCGCGCGCGCAGGCTTCGACGGCGTCGAGATCTTCGAGAACGACCTGATCGGCAGCCCTCTCACACCGGAGGAGATCAGGGAACGGACCGCGGACCTCGGCCTGACGATCGACCTCTACCAGCCCATGCGTGACATCGAGGCCGTCCCCGAGGACGTGTTCGCCCGCAACCTGCGGCGTGCCGAGCACAAGTTCCGGCTGATGCGGCGGCTCGGTGCCGACACGGTCCTGGTCTGTTCCAGCGTCTCCCCGCAGACCCTCGACGACGACGCGCTCGCGGCCGGCCAGCTCCGCCGACTCGCCGACCTCGCCCAGGAGTCCGGCATCCGCATCGCGTACGAGGCGCTGGCCTGGGGCCGTCACGTCAGTACGTACGACCACGCCTGGCGCATCGTCGAAGCCGCGGACCATCCGGCTCTCGGCGTCTGCCTGGACAGCTTCCACATCCTCGCCCGGGGCTCCGACCCCGCGGGGATCGCGGACATCCCCGGCGACAGGATCTTCTTCCTGCAGCTCGCCGACGCCCCGCTGATGGCCCTGGACGTCCTGCAGTGGAGCCGCCACTACCGCTGCTTCCCGGGCCAGGGGGACCTGGACGTCGCCGGGCTGGTCCGGGCCGCTGTGCGGGCCGGCTACCAGGGCCCCCTCTCCCTCGAGGTCTTCAACGACGTCTTCCGTCAGGCGGACGCGGGCCGCACCGCGGTGGACGCCCAGCGCTCCCTCGCCCTGCTGCAGGAGTCCGCCGGTCTGACCGCGCCTCCGGCACCGGTCGTCCCCACCGGATTCGCCTTCGTCGAGATCGCCACCGCCGACACGGCCAGAATCACGCCCCTGCTGACCGCACTCGGCTTCTCCCGCACGGCCAGGCACTCCGGCAAGCCGGTGGACCTCTGGGAACAGGGCGAGGCCCGCATCCTCCTCAACACCGATACCGACACCGGCAGCCACCGGCCGGACCCCTCGCTCACCGCCATCGGCCTGGAGAACCCCGACCCGGCGGCGGCGTCCGCCCGGGCCGAGTCCCTCCTCGCCCCCGTACTGCCCAGGCGCCGCGCACCCCGGGACGCACCGCTGGACGCGGTGGCCGCGCCCGACGGCACCGAGTTCTTCTTCTGCGCCACGGGCCGTCCCGGGCACCCCGACTGGACCGGCGACTTCGCACCCGCCCCGCACACGCCGCCCGGCGGCATCGGCGTCACCCGCATCGACCACGTCGCGCTGACGCAGCCCTGGCACCAGTTCGACGAGGCGGCCCTCTTCCACCGCAGCGTGCTCGGCCTCCTGCCGCACGCGAGCATCGACCTCGCGGACCCGTACGGCCTGCTCCGCAGCCGAGCCGCAAGCAATCCCGAAGGAACCGTACGCATCGCCCTCGGCGTGGGGGCGTCCCCCACGGACGACCCCGCACGCCCTCAGCACGTGGCCCTGGCCACCGACGACCTGGTCACCGCGGTCCGCCGGGCCCGCGCGGCCGGCGCGCGACTGCTGCCGGTGCCCGCCAACTACTACGACGACCTGGCCGCGCGCCACGAGTTCGCCCCCGGCGAGCTGGAGACGTACCGCGAACTCGGCATCCTCTACGACCGTGACGAGAAGGGGGAGTTCCGGCACTGCTACACGGTGACGACCGGCAGTCTCTTCTTCGAACTCGTCGAGCGCACCGGCGGATACGACGGCTACGGGGCCCAGAACGCCCCCGTCCGGCTCGCCGCCCAGCGGACGTGAACGTGACCGCACACCACAGGGCCCCGACCGGTGAACCGGTCGGGGCCCTGTGCCATGTGTCTGCCGCTGGATCAGTACCAGCCGTTGGACTGCCAGAAGTCCCAGGCGCCGCACGGGCTGCCGTAGCGGTCCTCCATGTAGTCGACGCCCCACTTGATCTGCGTCTTGG
This sequence comes from Streptomyces sp. NBC_00683, assembly GCF_036226745.1. NCBI lineage: Bacteria > Bacillati > Actinomycetota > Actinomycetes > Kitasatosporales > Streptomycetaceae > Streptomyces > Streptomyces sp. NBC_00683. The sequence goes on from NZ_CP109013.1 coordinate 6,030,015, forward strand.
CATTGGTCTGCCAGTCGGAGCCCGCCGATGCCATCTTCGAGCCGGGCAGGGCCTGGACCAGGCCGTACGCACCGGAGGAGGCGTTGGAGGCGTGCACGTCCCAGTCGCTCTCGTGGTCCACGATCTTGTTGAAGCACTCGTACTGGGCGCTGTCGTCGATCATCTTCTTCGCCGTGTCCTGCGCGCTCGCCGCGGTCGTCGGAGCGGCGGCGGGCGCAGCGGCCATCGCCGGGGTCACGCCGATGGCCAGTCCGGTGGCACCCAGCAGCACGGAGGCGCCGGTGACAGCGGCCCTGCGACGGGTGATGCGGGGCTGGGCGAGGATGCGACGGGCAAACGACACGTGGAACCTAACGTCGGGGACGGGGAGGTCGCGGCCGGTCCTGATGTGCGGGACCGGTACTCGTGGACCGCGGTCCGTCCGTACGGACGCTGCGGTGCTCGGCGACGTCATCCATCGTCAGCGACGCGGACCGGGCCGCGCAACGACCGCTGATACGACCCTGCGTAGTACCAGGGGGCCGAAAGCCACGGACGCGCCGCCCGGAACGCGGCCCCGGCCGGGGATCACGCCCTACGGGGCCGGGTCGTACAGGACCGAGGTCCTGTGGGCGCCCTCACGCCTTCGGGACCTCGAATGTGACCTGGGCCTCGAAGGCCGCACGCCGGGTGGCCCGCCGCAGCGCCTTCAGCAGGGTGGGCCCGATCGTGAGGGTCAGGACCACGGTGAGGACGGCGCGGCCCAGGTCCCAGCCGAGCGAGGTGGCCACGCAGTACGCGAGGAAGCGGACCAGGTTCTCGTGCAGCGGGCCGCCCTCGACGAAGGAGATCCCGGACCCGAGGCCCGTCACGAGCGTCCAGCCCTGCAGGTTCATCACCGTGCCGTACGCGAACGCCGCCACACATCCGTACGCGGCGAGCATCAGCACCTCACCCCTGCCCCGCAGCCGCTCCGGCCCGGGCAGCAGGCCCGCGCCCATCGCGAACCAGCCCATCGACAGCATCTGGAACGGCATCCACGGACCCACCCCTCCCGTGAGCAGGGCGGAGGCGAACAACGTCACCGAGCCGAGCACGAAACCGAAGCCCGGGCCCAGGACCCGGCCGCTCAGCACCATCAGGAAGAACATGGGTTCAAGGCCCGCAGTGCCCGCCCCCAGGGGGCGCAGCGCGGCGCCCACCGCCGCGAGGACGCCGAGCATCGCGACCGCCTTCGCGTCCAGGCCGCCGTCCGCGATCGTCGCGACGACCACGCCGACGAGCAGGACGAGCAGCGCGGCGAACAGCCACGGCGCGTCCTGGGCGTGGGCGGTGACACCGGAGCCCTCGCCGGCCAGCAGCGGCCAGCCGAAGGCGATCACCCCGATCGCGCTGACCAGGACGAGTGCGGCAGCGGCACGCGGGCCGATACGGACCGGGCGCGCCGGACGGGAGCCGGTCATGCGGTGGGCTCCCCGGGGTCGGACGCTTCCAGCGCCGAACGTACCTGTGCCACGGTCAGCCACTCCTGCGGGGCCAGGATCTTCGCGGTCTGCGGGGCGAACGCGGGGGAGGAGACCACGACCTGCCGGGTCGGGCCGTCGGCGACGATCTCTCCGTCGGCGAGGATCACCACCCGTTGGGCCAGCTCCGCCGCCAGCTCCACGTCGTGGGTGGCCAGGACGATGGCGTGGCCGTCGGCGGCCAGAGCGCGAAGCACCCCGACCAGGCGGGCCTTCGCCGCGTAGTCGAGGCCGCGCGTCGGCTCGTCCAGGAGGAGGAGCGGGGGCCGGGCGGTGAGCACCAGCGCCAGGGCCAGGGCGAGCCGCTGCCCCTCGGACAGGTCGCGCGGGTGGGTGTCGTCCGGCACACCGGGCAGCAGCTCGGAGACCAGGGCACGGCAGCTGCCCGCGGGCGCGCCCGCGTCGGAGTCGGCCGCCGCGCACTCGCCGGCGACCGTGTCGGCGTACAGCAGATCGCGTGGCTCCTGGGGTACGAGCCCGACCCGGCGCACCATGTCGCGCGGGGCCGTACGGGAGGGGACCAGGCCGCCCACGCGTACGGAACCCGTGGTCGGCTCGATCATTCCGACGAGCGTGGACAGCAGGGTCGACTTCCCCGCACCGTTGCGGCCCATCAGCGCCACGGTCTCGCCGGGCGCGACGGACAGCGTCACCCGGCGCAGCGCCTCGACGCGCCCGCGCCGCACGCCGAGCCTCTCGACCCGGGTGACGGGGTCGTCCGCACCGGGTCCGGGCGCGGTGCGCGGGCCACGGCCGAGCAGCCGGCCGATCAGCCCCGGGGGCGCGGCGGCAAGAGCGGGGAGCGGGGCGACGACGGGGGACGGGGAGGCGGCGGGCCCGGACGGCGGCCGCACCTGCGCCAGCCGCTCCCGGAGCTCCGCGCCCCGGCGCCGGGCGTCGCGCACCGACAGCGGCAGCGGCTCCCAGCCCACCAGCTGCCCGAGGGCCACCACCGGCGGGCGTACGGGCGAGACGGCCATGATGTCCGCGGGCGCGCCGATGACCGGGGCGGCGCCGGGCGAGGGCAGCAGGACGATCCGGTCCGCGTACTGCACCACCCGCTCCAGCCGGTGCTCGGCCATCAGCACCGTCGTCCCCAGGTCGTGCACCAGACGCTGGAGCACCGCCAGGACCTCCTCGGCGGCCGCCGGGTCCAGCGCGGACGTCGGCTCGTCGAGGACCAGGACCTTGGGGTGCGGAGTGAGGACCGAGCCGATCGCGACGCGCTGCTGCTGGCCCCCGGAGAGCGTGGCGATCGGACGGTCGCGCAGTTCGGCCAGACCCAGCAGGTCCAGCGTCTCCTCGACGCGCCGCCGCATCACATCGGGGGCGAGGCCCAGCGACTCCATGCCGTACGCCAGCTCGTCCTCGACCGTGTCCGTGACGAAGTGGGCGAGCGGGTCCTGGCCCACCGTGCCGACGAGATCGGCGAGTTCACGCGGTTTGTGGGTACGGGTGTCACGGCCGTCGACCGTGACCCGGCCCCTGAGCACACCGCCGGTGAAGTGCGGCACGAGACCCGAGACGGCGCCCAGCAGCGTCGACTTGGCGACCCCGGACGGGCCGACGAGCAGCGCCAGCTCACCCTCCGGGACGGTGAGGTCGACGCCCGAGAGCGTGGGACGGTCCGTGCCCTCGTACTGCACCGAAACCTGTTCGAACCGGATCACGGCTGCTCCTTGGACGTGCGGGAGTTCGGCGGCGGGACGGGCGCCACCACGGCGGGCAGCAGCCCGGCCAGCACCGCGGCGGCGGGCCACAGCGGCAGTACGGGAGCGGTCAGCGGTACGACACCGGGGCGCAGCGCTGCCGGATCGGCGCTCCCCGCCCAGATCATCGCGGCCGCGACCACCGCGCCCGAGCCCGCGACCAGCCAGGCGCGTACACCCCAACGGTCCGGCCGGTAGCGGGTACGGACGGAGCGGCGCCCGCCGAGCCTGAGCCCCGCCATTGCCGCGACCAGCCCGGCGAGCAGCAGCGGCAGCCCGTACACCGCGCCCTGCACGGCCAGCAGCCCGTACGTTCCCGCGCACACACCCAGCAGCCCGCCGAGCGTGAGCGCGTTCGTCGTGAGCCGGACGGCGGGCGGGACCTGGGCCGTGCGCCCGTACCCCCGGGCGTCCATCGACGCCGCCACGGCCACCGAACGCTCCAGCGCGCCCTCCAGCACCGGCAGACCGATCTGGAGCACCGCCCCGACCCCGCCGGTCGCACGCCCCCGCAGCCTCCGGGCCGTCCGCAGCCGCACCACATCGGCGACCATGTTCGGCGCGAAGGTCATCGCGACGACGACGGCGACTCCCGCCTCGTACAGCGCGCCCGGCAGCGACTTCAGGAGCCGGGCGGGGTTGGCCAGCGAGTTCGCCGCCCCCACACAGATCAGCAGGGTGGCCAGCTTCGCCCCGTCGTACAACGCGAAGACCAGCTGCTCCGCGGTGACCCGGCCGCCGATCCTGACCCCCCGCGCCCAGTCGGGCAGCGGAACCTCGGGCAGCGTGAACACCGTGTGCGTGCCGGGGATCGGTGATCCGAGGAACACCGAGAAGACCAGCCGCACACCGACGACGAACAGCCCCAGCTTGAGGAAGGCACCGTACGAGCGGGCCCACGGCGCGTCCGTGCGGCGGGCCGCCACGACATAGCCCGCCACACCCACCAGCAGCCCGAGCAGCAGCGGATTGGTCGTACGGGACGCGGCCGTGGCGAGGCCGAGCGCCCACAGCCACCAGGCCCCGGCCGGCAGCGCGTTGCTGCGGGTGGCCTCGGGCGCGAGCAGCGCACGGTGGAGCCGGGCCGTGCCGGTGGAACGCGTCATCGCCGGCGTCGGGCCTGCAGCACCGCGGCGATACCGAGCAGGAGGACCGCGCCGACCCCGGCCAGCACACCGGCCGACGGGCCGCCGCCGGAGCCGTCGGAGGCGTCGTCCGTGGCGGACGCCGTGGCCGGATCGCCGGTGTCCGAGGCACCGGAGTCCTCGCCGACCTGCTCACCGCAGCCCGAAGCGGGATAGTCCGAGATCGCGCAGAGCATCGCGGAACTGTCGTACCGCAGCGGCTTCGCCACGGAGGCGAGCGCCTCGGCGGTGCTCGCGTCCGGCTCCACCTGGGCGCACGCGGTACGCAGCGCGGGCGGCTTCTCGCCGTCCGGGGCGTCCGCCGCCGTGCCCGGGTCGATGACCAGCGCGATCCGCTTGGTGCCGTCCTTCGCGGGGGTCCCCGCACAGATCGCCCCGAAGTCCGGGGCCCTGCGCGGCTGCGCCGAATCCTGGGAGTCCTCGCTCACCGAGAACCGGAAACCCTGCACCGCGCCGTCGTCCGGCCGGACCAGGGACGGGCCCTGCGTGGCGTACGCCCAGTTCTTGCCGCCGTCGCCCTCCCAGAACGACCAGTAGCGGTAACCGGCCGCCTGCGCGCTGCCCGCGCCCAGCACGGTCAGCAGGACGCCGATGAGGAGGAGAAGCGCCGCGGTGACCGGCGTGCGCCTCACAGGCCCTGGTTCTTCCGGCGTCCGCTGAGCAGGAAGCCGATGCCCGCACCGAAGGCGAGACCGATACCGACGAGCCACCAGACACCCAGTCCGCCGTCGTCGCTGCTCGTGTCCTTCGACTGCTGCGCCGACGCGGTCGGCGAGGGCACGGCGGTGGCGGCAGGCTTGGGCCCGGACGCGTTGAGCTGCTTGACGAGGTCGACGCCGCCGAAGTCACGGGCGTCCGCGCCCGTCGCGTGTGCGGCGAGCACCAGCTGGGCGGTGGCGGCGGGGCCGCCCTCCTTGGCCCAGGCCTGAGAGTTCTTCTGCAGGTAGGTGACCGCTCCGGCCGCCTTGTCCTTGTGGCCGGACGCGGCCAGGGCGACGACCGCGTCGGCGGTGTTGCCGAAGTCCGGCTGCGGTGCGGAGTCCTCGGCACCCGGCATCGGGGGGAGGTCCAGATGGCCCGACTTGGCGAGCGCGCCCGCGAGGTAGTAGGCGCCGTTCTGCGCGGACTGTTCGGCCGTGAGACCGGTGCCCTTGTGGCAGACGGGGGCCTTCACCGCGTTGGAGTTGCCGGCGGCCATGCCCTTGCCCATCGCGCCGAGCACCGCGGCCGCCGTGGCGTCCGCGTTGGCGGTGAGCTTGCCGTCCTTGTCCGGCTGGTACGCGAACGCGCCGCCGCCCTCGCCGCCGCACGGCAGGGCGAACGTCTGCAGCGCCGTGTACGGCGTCTTCCCCGAGTCGGTCGTGATGTCGGCCAGCGGCACACCCGCGCGGGCCAGCGCTCCGATCACGACGGCGGTGGAGTTGGCGTCGCTCGGGCTGCCCGGGTTGTACCCCCAGCCGCCGTCCTCGTTCTGTACGGACTTGAGGAAGCCGACGCCCATGTCCACGACCTCGCGGTGCACGGCGAGCTCGACCATGGCCTGGACCGCGGCCGCGGTCGCGTTGGTGTCCGCCACCGTCTTCGCGTCGCAGGGCTTGGACGCGTCACGGTACGAGGCGAAGGCGCCGTCGTCGCACTGCTGGCCCACCAGCCAGTCCACCGACTCCGTGGCGGGCGTGACCAGTTCGATCCTCTGGGCGAGGAAGGCCAGCGACTGTCGCCACACACCGTCGTACGTGGGGTCCTTCGTCCCGTACAGACCGGCCGGCAGGTCCGCCGACGGGGAAGGACTCGGTGCGGCGACCGCTGCGGGGGCGGCTGCGGAACAGAGCACGGCGGTGATCGCGAGTGCTGCCGCGCGGCGGCGTACGGTCATGGCGGGCTGGGCCTCTCCTGCGAGGACCGGGCACGGGCACACGGATGCACCGGGCTCCGGCCCCGTATACCTCGACGGTGCCGGCCACCGGGGTTCCGGTGGCGCGAGCCGGTCACGCTCACGGACGGGGCATTCCGGCTCTCCGCCCCTGAGGCGGATGACGGTTGCGGGTCAGCGCCGGATTCGCACCGGCTTCCCCCCGTACGGGCATGATGACGACGCGCTCACTCTACCGGGGCGCTTCGGGGCCTCTGTGTGCGGACGGCTCCGCACGCGGCGGACCAGCCGCAGGACGACGGAGGAAAGGCCTTCCCAGCAGGTCAGAGTGCATGCGAAACTCCGGCGGGGATCGCACGGGCACCCGCCCGTGGGGAGGAACGACCGGGGCGGGAAGCACCTGTGCGTACAAGAAGAACGGTGGCCGTGACGGCCGCGGTGAGCGCATTCATGACCATGGCCGCAGGCTGCGGTCCTCTCGGCGGGAGCGACAGTGCGCCGAAGGCGTCACCCTCGCCCACCGCACCGTTCACCAAGCAGACGGTGGGCGACGAGATAGCGGCCCTCGCCGACGCGGCGGGGCTCCCGCCCGGCGACACCTCCACGGCGGGCATGCCCGACGGGGCCTGGCAGGACTGCGTGGCGCCCTGGATGGGGGACGCGCCCGCGGCGGACGCGGCCCGGGCCTTCGAGGCCACGGTCAAGGCGCTGCGCAGCCAGGACTGGGAGATCGTCTCCAGCCACGCCGAGCAGGACGTCACCTTCCGCACCCTCGCCAAGCGGGGCTGGAAGGTGTACGCCCGGCACTACGCGATGGAGGGCTTCGGCACGGAGCAGATCGTGTCGCTCACAGCCGTCGAGGACGGCTGCGAGCTGCCCGCATCGATCCGCGGCGACTACGAGGACCCGGCCTGACAACCGGAGTCGGCGATCACGAAGTGGCCGGCCGGTGACTCCCTGAGCGTGTGGGTGACGAACACGTTGTACAGCCCCATGTTCTGCGCGGAGCCGTTCGCGTACACGTAACCGCCCGAGGTGTACGCGCGCCCCGCGGCCACATGTGCGTAGTTCGTCGCGGTGAAGCACTGTGCGGGGGCCGAGCCTCCCGAGGTCGTCGCGGTCACCGCGGAGGTGACGGCTCCGGCCGTGCCCGAGGAGTCGGCAGCCGCCACGGTGTAGCGGTAGGAGGCCCCGGCGGAGAGCCCGGTGTCGGTGAAGGACGTCGACGCGGGCGACCCCACCGCGGTGCCGTCGCGGAACACCTTGTACGAGGCCGCTCCCGCGACCGCGCTCCACGACAGCGACGCGGTGCTGTCGGTGACCCCGGTGACCTTCAGCCCGGCGGGGGCCGGCAGCCCGTCCCCACCGCCCGGGGCGCCCTGGTCCAGACCCCAGAACACACCCGTGTGGTACGCGGAGCAGATGGTGTTCAGGAAGTACGCGGCCGTCGACCCGCACTGATCGGCACCCGAGCCCGGGCTCACCGGCAGACCGTGGCCCATGCCGGACACGGAGAACATCTCCACGGCCGGCCGGCCGGAGGCGTCGTCGTACGTGGTCTGCGTGGTGTTGCCGGGCAGGCTCCGGGTGCTGGACGGGGTCTGGCCGATGCCCCAGACATCGGTCCACTGGTCGCGCAGCGCGGTGGCGTTGGCCGGGTAGACCGTGTAGTCCGAGGTGCCCTGCCAGATCGCGACCCGGGGCCACGGCCCGGTGTGGCCGGGGTAGGAGTTGCGGACCTTGTCGCCCCACTGGGCGGGCGTCAGCTTCTGCGGCCCGGTCTGGCAGCCGGACGCGGCGGCCTGGCTGGTGGCGCACTGCGCGGGCAGCCCGGAGGCCACGGACCCGCCCGCGAACACATCCGGGTACGCGGCGAGCAGATCGGCCGTCATGCCGCCGCCCGCGGAGAGCCCGGTGACGTACACCCGGCGGCCGTCGGAGCCGTACGTCCGCTTCGCGTACTCGACCATCTGCACGATGGACGCGGCCTCGCCCCGGCCCCGGGTGCTCTCCGCCTGGTCGAACCAGCCGAAGCAGGACAGCGAGTTGTTCGCCGACGTCGTCTGCGGGAAGACGACGTCGAAGCCCCAGGCGTCGGCGAACTTCGGCCAGCCCGAGTTGGTGTAGTAGGCGTTGGCCGTCTGGGTGCAGCCGTGCAGGGCGACGACCAGCGGCGCTCCGGCCGCCAGGTTGTCCGGGGTGTACGCGAACATCTGCAGATTGCCGGGGTTCGTACCGAAGCCGGTGACCTGCGTCAGACCGGCGGCGGCCGCGGCCGGCGGGGCGGTCACGGCCGTACCGAGGGTCGCGGCGAGAAGACCGAGGACTGCGGTGGAGGCGACGCGGCGGAACAGGCGTCGGAGGATCGGTGGGCGCACGGTGGGGCCTCCCTGGTCGGACGTGCGGACTGCTGCCGGAACCTATGAGCCGGGCCGGTCGCCGCCCATGTGGCAGGGGGACATCCGCTGCGCCGTGCTGTGTGCGGCACTCCTCTTGCGTCCGGCCCCCGGCCCTCCGGCGTCCGGCTCCCGCCCCGGATACCCCCGCCCGCCGCTGCGCCCGCACCATGTACGCCGCCACCATGCCGTCGCCCGAGGGTGTGTGCACCGACCCCGTGTGACGCGGGCGGAGACGTCCTTACGGTGACGCTCATGCAGACTTCCCGGACCCCCGATCACGAACCCCCCACGCCCCCCGCGGACCGGTCCCTGGCCGGGCGCACCGCCCTGGTCACCGGTGCGGCGAGCGGCATCGGGCTGGCCTGCGCGCAGGCCCTCGCCGCCGCGGGCGCCCATGTGCACGTGGTGGACAAGGCCGCCGACGCCGTCAAGGAACTGGCCGACCGGATCGGCGGAACGGCCTGGGTGGCCGACCTCTCCGTCGCCGAGGCGGTGGACGCACTGCCCGACGGCGCGGACATCGTGGTCAACAACGCGGGGCTGCAGCATGTGGCACCGGTGCACGACTTCCCGCCGGACCGCTTCACACTGATCCACCGGGTGATGGTGGAAGCACCGTTCCGCATCTTGCGCCGTACGCTCCCGGGCATGTACGAACGCGGCTGGGGGCGCGTGGTCAACATCTCGTCCGTACACGGGCTGCGCGCCAGCCCCTACAAATCGGCCTATGTCTCGGCCAAGCACGCACTGGAGGGACTCAGCAAGGTGGTCGCACTCGAAGCGGCGGAGCACGGGGTGACGAGCAACTGCGTCAGCCCCGGCTACGTCCGCACCCCCCTCGTCGAGAACCAGATCGCCGACCAGGCCCGCAGCCACGGCATCTCGGAGCAGGACGTGGTGGGCCGGGTGATGCTGGAGCGCAGCGCCATCAAGCGGCTGATCGAACCCGGCGACGTGGCCGGCGCCGTCCTGTGGCTGTGCGGTCCCGGCACGGGACACATCACCGGAACCTCCCTCGCGATGGACGGCGGCTGGACCGCCAACTGACCTCCCCCCCCGCTCCCCGAAGAACGATGGCCGCCCATGTCTGAACCGTCCCCCTCCGCCGCCCCTCTCCTGGCGCGCCTCCTCGACCTGCTGGCCGACGACGCCCCCGCCGAGGAGCTCGGCGTCGTCACCTCGGAGGCCAGGGCCGCCGGGGTGCCCGCCGCCGAACTGGCCGAGGTGGAGCGGGCGGCCGCGACCGCACTGCGGATCAGGGGAGTCCTGCGCCAGCACCGGCGCCGGGAACTCCAGCTCACCGCCCTCTTCGACACCGCCGGCGACCTGGCGGCCTCCCGGGACCTGGACGATGTGCTGAAGGCCATCGTGCGGCGGGCCAGGATGCTGCTGGGCACCGACACCGCCTACCTCACGCTCCCCGACGAGGAGGCGGGGGACACCTACATGCGGGTCACCGACGGATCGGTGTCCGTCCTCTTCCAGCGGCTGCGCCTCGAACTGGGCGAGGGCCTCGGCGGACTCGTGGCGCAGACCGCGAGCCCGTACGCCACCCCCGACTACCGCACCGACGACCGCTTCCGCCACACCCACAACATCAACGCCGGGGTGCTCGACGAAGGGCTCGTCGCGATCCTGGGAGTGCCCCTGCTGCTCGGCTCCAGCCGTGGCGGTACGGGAAAGGTCATCGGCGTCCTCTTCGCCGCCGACCGGGCCCCCCGCGTCTTCAGTCCCGAGGAGGTGGCCCTGCTGTGCTCGCTCGCCGCCCACGCCGCGATCGCGATCGACACCGCCCGGGCGCTGGACGACACCAGATCGGCCCTCGCCGAACTCGCCGGGGCGAACGCGGAACTCGCCGAGGCCAACGCCGCCGTACGCGCCCACTCGGCCGCCATGCAACGGGCCGAGGAGGCCCACGACCGGCTCACCGACCTGGTGCTGCGCGGGGGCGACGTCAAGGATGTCGCCGCGTCCGTGGCGGGGCTGCTGGACAGCGCCCTGACCATTCACGATCCGGTCGGGCGGCCGCTGGCGGCCGTATCACCGCAGGGCGGGGTGTTCGCCGTCGACAGCATGGACGCGGGCTGGCTCGCCGGGACCGCGGAGGAGTCCCGGAACGGGGGGCGCGCGGTGCACCGCGACGGGCGGTGGATCTGCGCCGTGCTCGCCGGGCAGGAACTCCTGGCCAGTCTGGTGCTGCACAGGCCCGACCGCCTCGACGACTCCGACCGGCGGCTCTTCGAACGCGCCGCTGTCGTCACCGGTCTGCTCCTGCTGCTGCGCCGCACGGTCGCCGAGACCGAGAACCGGATACGCGGCGAGCTGATCAGTGATCTGCTCAGCGACCCGGAGCGCGACCCGGCGGGACTCGCCGAGCGGGGCAGACGGCTCGGCATCGATCTGGACCGGCCGCATCTGCTGCTGGTGGCGGAGGCGGCGGCCCGGGAGAAGCTCGGAGGCGCGGCGATGCGGTACCTGTTCGGCGGCGACATCCACGGAGTGAGTGCCGAACACGCGGGCACGGTAGTGCTGTTGATCGACTGCGACGGCCGGACACCGATGTCCGCCGCGGCCGCGGGCGAGGCCGCGCGGGCGGCGGCCACGCAGCTCGGGCACCTCGTCCAGGCACCCGTCACCGTCGCGGGCACAGGGCCCGCCCGGGGCCCGCGCGAACTGGCCGCCGCCCATGCGGAGGCCGCGCGCTGTCTGCGGGCGATGCGGGTGCTGGGGCGTGCGGGCGAGGGCGCCTGTGTCGACGAACTCGGCTTCCTCGGTGTGGTGCTGGGCAACGCGAAGGACGTGGACGGCTTCGTCACGGCGGTGCTGGGCCCGCTGCTGCGGTACGACGAGCGGCGCGGCACGCACCTGGTCCGGACGCTCAGGGCGTACTTCGCCGCGGGCGGCAGCCTCATCCGGGCCAAGGACGAGCTGCACGTCCATGTGAACACGGTGGTGCAGCGGCTGGACCGGATCCAGGTGCTGCTGGGCCGCGACTGGAACGAGCCGGACCGGGCGCTGGAGCTTCAGCTGGCGCTGCGGCTGCAACTGCTGTCGGGCGGCCGGGACGAGTGATCCGGGCCGCCCGGGGTGCGGGTCCTGCTCTCAGCCGCCTTGCCTCTCCGGTCCGCAGGCCGCCAGCAGAGTCTCGGTGATCCGGGTGGCTCCCGGCTCGCCCGTGAGCACCGTGTAGTGGTTGACGCCGTCGATCCGTACCGCCCGTACCCCTGTGCCGGAGAGGCCCGCCGCCGCCAGTCGCGTCTCGTCGTACAGGCCCTGCTCCTCGTTCATCAGGCCGCGCTCCGCCCACAACAGCGTGGCGGGCTCCTGGAGTTTGCGCACCGCCGACAGCACCTCGTCCTCGAACAGGCCCATGCCGTCCGTGCGGACCGCCTCCAGCCGGCAGCCGGAGCGCAGCGCGGGCTCCTCGCCCGTCAGGTCGCGCTGGATGTACGCGTCCACCTCCGGCGACCAGGCATCCGACCGGAACGCCGGGTGGGCCTGCCAGAAGGCCCGGTACGCGGCACGGTCGGTGAACGTCATCGACAGCCGGTCCATGGCCGGGCCGATCACGGCCGTCAGCAGTTCGTCCGCGGACAGGTGCGTGGGGGCGGGGAAGCCGAATCCGCCGTCCACAAGCACCAGCGGACCGAAGCGGCCCGGGTGCCGCACGGCGGCCAGCGCCGCCACGAACGCGCCCATCGAGTGGCCGGCCAGCACCACCCGGCCGGGGCCGAGCGCCCCGGCCAGTGCGGCGGCGTCGTCCGCGTGCGCGGCGATGCCGTACGGGCCGGGCAGCGCGGCGCTCGCGCCGCGGCCGCGCAGATCGGGGGCGACCAGGGTGGCGCGGCCCGCGAGCACCCCCGCCACGGCGCCCCAGGAGAGCGCGTTGGCGGTGATGCCGTGCAGGGCCACGATCACCGGCGCGCCGGGGTCCCGGGCGGGCCAGCGCAGCGCCGCCAGTTCGCCGCCGGTCACGGGGACACGTATCTCCTCGTACGGTGTCACGGGTTCTCCTTACGGGGTCGGCGCAGACGGGACGGCAGGCGGGCCAGGCCGCCGGGCAGCAGGTGTACCACGGCCACGAACAGCACCCCGAGCAGGAACAGCGGCTGGGAGAGCGGCACCCGCAGCACGGCGGGCAGTTCGGCGACCGCTCCCGAGCCGGCGAGGTCGCCGAGCCGGTGGTCCGCCCAGGTGTAGAGGATGCCGCCGACCATCGGCCCCCAGCGGGTGCCGGATCCGCCCAGGACCACCATCACCAGCAGCGAGAGCGTGAAGTCGGAGGTGGTCGTCTGCGGGGTGGAGCCGCCGGTGAGCAGGAGGTGGACGAGGCCGCCGACCGCCGCCAGTGCTCCGGCCAGCACGAAGGCCGTCAGTTTGAACCCGTACGGCTTCAGGCCGAGGATCTCCACCCGGCGTTCGTTCTCCTTGATGCCTTCCCAGACCCGCCCGGTGGGGGAGCGGACCGCCCAGTGGACGACGCCGAGGGTGAGGACGAGGTAGGCGAGGGCGATCCAGTACAGGTTCGCGGTGTTGTCGATGCCGACCAGTGAGGACGGCAGCAGCTCCGCCGGGGCCGCCCGGCCCTCCTCGCCGCCGGTGAGACCGCCGGGGTTCCGGGAGACCAGGATCGAGCCGGCCTGGGCGAAGGCGAGCGTCACCATCGAGAAGCCGATGCCCGTGACCCGCAGGCTCACCGACCCCAGCACGAGGGCGAGCGCGATTCCGGAGCACAGCCCCAGCACCGCGGCGACGGCGAACGGCAGGCCCGCCTCCAGCAGGAACATGTTGGTGGCGTAGCTGCCCGCGGCGAAGTACAGCGCGTGCCCGAAGGAGAGCAGGCCCGTACGGCCGAGCAGCAGGTCGTAGCCCGTGGCCAGGGCTCCGAACAGCAGGCAGGTGGCGAGGAGTTGGAGACTTCCGGGGCTGCCGACCGGCCCGTCCAGCAGGCCGGGGAGGGGAAGCGCGCTGAACGGCGCGACGATCAGGACGACCAGCACGGCGACCGGCCACCGGCGCAGCAGCCGGGCGGCCCTCCCGGATGCCGGGGGCACGGTGAGTGCCGGCCCGCCGTCCGTACGGTCGGGTGTCTGGGTGGCGGTACTCACGCGAGCCTCCCGGTCAGTCCGCGCGGCCGGACGAGCAGCAGCGCGGCGAGCAGGACGACGACGGCCAGGTCGCCGAGGCCCGCTGCGGTGTAGTAGTTGGCGAACTGCTGGACCAGGCCGATGACCACGGCGGCCACTGCGGCACCGGTCACCGACCCCATGCCTCCGGTGACCACCACGACGAACGCGAAGATCAGCAGCGAAGTGCCCTGACGGGGGTCGACCGAGCCGAAGTACAGCCCGCCGAGCGCCCCGCCGAGTGCGGCGGCGCAGCCACCGATCGCGAAGACGAGCGTGAACGCCCTGCGGACGTCGATGCCGAGCGCGGTCACCATCGCCCGGTCCTCCACCCCGGCCCTGACGACCAGGCCGTGCCGGGTCCGGCCGAGGAAGAGGCGCAGCGCCACCAGGACGAGCACCGCCGCCGCGATCAGGACCAGCCGGTTGACCGGGACCTCGGCGCCCAGCAGCCCGAAGGTGCCGGACAGTGCCTGCGGTCCGGGGAAGGTCCGGGCGTCCGAACCCCAGATGCCCGACAGGAGGGCGGGGACGGCGAGTCCCACACCGACCGTGGCGAGCACCTGCTCGCGCGGGCGGGTGTAGAGGGGGCGTACGACGGCCAGTTCGAGCAGCACGGCCGCGAGCGTGCCCACCGCCGTACCGAACAGCACCGCGAGGACGAAGCCCGGCCCGTCGGCGCCCGCACCGGGCAGATTCCCGGAGGCCGCCCACCAGGTGCCGTACGCACCGATGGAAAGGAGCGCGCCGTGGGCGAAGTTGAGCACGTCCATCAGGCCGAAGATCAGCGAGAGCCCGGACGCGATGAGGAAGTAGAGCGCACCCAGACCGAGACCGGTCATGGTGAGCAGCACGATGGTGGACATCAGGAATCCGCCTCCGCGGGGTGTGTGGTGAGCGGTCCCTGTCCGACGCCGAGCAGCCGGCGGGTCGCCTCCGCGTCGCCGAGCAGCCCGTCCGCCGTGCCCCGGTGGGCCGTCCGGCCGTCGGCGAGCACCACGCAGTGTTCGGCGAGGCGCCGTACGACGGCGAGGTTCTGCTCCACGAGCAGTACGGGCACGGCCTCCGCCGCCCGTTCCAGCACCCCGGCCACCTCGGTGACCACCTTCGGTGCCAGGCCCTTGGTGGGCTCGTCGGCGATGATCAGCCGGTTGCCGTTGAGCAGGGTCCGGCCGATGGCCACCATCTGCTGCTGGCCGCCGGACAAGGTTCCCGCCAACTGCCCCTGCCTGAGCTTCAGTTCGGGGAACAGCTCATGCACCAGGGAATAGGCGGGCTCGCCCGCGCCGCGGCGCTCGGCCAGCCGAAGATTCTCCGCCACGGTCAGTCCGGCGAAGATCCCACGGTCCTCGGGGGCGTATCCGATGCCCCGCCGGACCAGGGTGTGGGTGGGCATCGCCACGGTCTCCTCGCCGTCGAGCCGCACGCTCCCGGCGCGCGGGACGAGACCGAGGATGCCGCGCACGGTCGTGGTCTTCCCGGCGCCGTTGCGGCCGAGCAGCGCGGTCACCCCGTGGCGGGCCACGTCCAGGTCCACGCCGTGCAGGATGTGCCGGCCGCCGATGAGGACCCGCAGGTCCCGCACGGCGAGCAGCACCTTCGGGTCGGACGTCACAGCCCCTCCCCGAGATACGCCTGCTGGACGACCGGGTCGGCGGTCACGGCCTGCGGGGTGTCCAGCGCCAGCAGCCGGCCGTGGTGCATCACGGCGAGCCGGTCGGCGAGGCCCAGCAGGACGTCCATGTGGTGCTCGACCATGAGGACGGTGCGGCCCTCGTCCCGGTGCAGGGTGCGGATCAACTCGGTGAGCGCCGGGACCTCCTCCGCGCTCACCCCGGCCATCGGCTCGTCGAGCAGCATCAGCCGGGGCTCACCCACCAGCAGCACCGCCAGTTCCAGCTTGCGCTTCTCGCCGTGGGACAGCTCCGCGGCCGTCGCCCGGGCGCGGTGGCCGAGACCGGTGCGCTCCAGCACGCCGGTCACCTCGGCGGTGTACGGGGAAGCGCGCCGCCACAGGCGGTACGAGCCGCCGTGGCGCGCCTGTGCGGCCAGCCTGATGTGCTCGGCCACCGTCATCTGCGGCCAGAGGCTGGAGGTCTGGAACGTCCTGCCGATCCCGCGCCGGGCACGGGTGTGCACGGGCAGTCCCGTGATGTCCGCGCCGTCCAGCGAAAGGGTGCCCCCGGTCGGCGGGTTCAGCCCGCTGATCAGGTTGAACAGGGAGGTCTTTCCTGCTCCGTTGGGGCCGATGAAGGCAAGGAACTCGCCTTCACGGACGCTCAGCGTGATGTCCTGGAGGATGGTCGCCCCGCCGACGCTCCAGCCGAGCCCGTCCAGCCGGAGCACGGGAGCAGTCGTACGCGCTCCCTCGTCGTGCGCGGTGATGGCGCCGGGTGCCGTCACCGCTCAGCCCGCCGAGGGCTTCGCGGGCGGTGCGACCGCGTCCTTGGGCTGCGTGCTCAGCAGCTCGGGTTCGGCGGCGGCGCCCTTGCCGTTCAGCCTGGCCACGAACATCGGCTGAATCAGCGCATGGTCCTCGGCGCGGATCTGCTCCTGGCCCTTCACACCGTCGAACGTCCAGCCCTCCAGGGCCTTCACCATGGCGGCGGTGTCGGTCGCGCTGCCCTCCTTGACGGCCTGCACGATCATCTGCGCCGCGGTGAAACCGTCCGGGGTGAACAGGTCGGGGGTGCCGCCCGCCTTCGTGACCCCGTCGAGCATGGCCTTCTCCACGGCGTTCCCGCCGCCCGCGCCGGGGAAGTAGTGCGCGAGGAAGGAGACCTTGGCCCCGGCGGCTCCGAAGACCGGGTACGAGGCCGTTCCCGCGAGTCCGGTGACGACCTTGCTCGCGGTCAGCACCCCCTGCTGGTCGAGGGCCGTCCACAGGGCGGGGGCGGTCGCCCCGGCCCAGGCGACGAAGACCAGATCGGGGCCTCCCGCCTTGACCTGCCGGGCGAACGGGGTCAGATCCGTGGCACTGGGCGGGGCCAGGACGGAGCCGACCGTCGCGCCCTTCGCGCCGAGCACCGCCTTGACCGCGGCGACATTGGCCTGGCCGAAGGTGGAGTCCTGAGCCAGGACGGTGACCTTCTTGCCCGCGGCGTCGCCGAGCATCGTGCCCGCGGTGAGGATGTCCTGGTAGGACTGCCGGCCCGAGCGGAAGGTGTACTCGTTGATCCCGGTCACGGCATCCGTGGCGGCCGGGCCGTTCACGTACAGCACCTTGTTCTGGGCGGCCAGCGGGGCCATCTGGAGGGCGACGCCGGAGTCGGTGGTGCCGGCCAGCACCTTGTAGCCCTTGCCGATCAGGTTCTTCGCGGCCGAGACGGCCTTGCCGGGGTCGCCCGCGTCGTCCTGCTCGGTGACCTCGATGGTGTGACCGTCGACCTTGCCGGTGCCCCCGGTGGCGTGGTCGAGGCCCGCCATGAACCCGTCGCGGTACTGCTTCCCGTACGCGGCGAGCAGTCCGGTACGGGAGTAGACGAGGCCCACCTTGACGGCCTCGTCCTTGCCGGCGGAGGAGTCGCTGCCCGCCTGCCCCGCGGCGGTGCACCCCACCAGGAGCAGTCCGGCGGCCGCCAGCGTGGCCGCGGTCAGGGTTCTGTGCTGGACGGTGCCTACGGCTCTGCGACGCATGGGGACCGGCTCCTCGGCATGGTTCGGGTGATGTCGGCCGAACCGTATGAACACCGTGGCGCCGTCGATATGGTGCAGGGCACCTCACCTGGCGGGGGCACCGTGTGGGTGCCGTACATGGAAAGCCGGGCCGTGTCGCTCAGAGCCCGGCGGTTCCGGGTTCCGCGGCAGGCGGGCCGACCAGCCGGCACACCGTCTCGATGTCCCCCCTCACCTGCGCGATCGACGCCCGTCCCGAAAGCCAGGTGATCAGCGCCGAGTGCCAGGTGTGCTCGATGACGCGGACCACGGCCAACTGCTCCTGGCTGGGGTCCTCCAGCCCCATCGCATCGACGACGATCGCCGTCGTCAGACGCGAGACGGCATCCACCTCCGTGCTCGCACTGCGGTCGGCGAAGGTCAGTGCCCGCACCATCGCGTCCGCCAGATTCGGTTCGCGCTGGAGCGCCCGGAAGGCCCGCATCAGGGTCTCGGCGACCCGCTCGGCGGCGTCGTCCCCGGCGGGCGGCCGCTTACGGAGCGTGAGCTGCAGATGCTGGAGCCGGTCCTGCATGACGGCGACCAGCAGATGGATCTTGGAGGGGAAGTAGCGGTAGAGCGTTCCCAGGGCGACCTCGGCGGCGTCCGCCACCTCGCGCATCTGCACGGCCTCGAAACCGCCCCGGCCGGCGAGCTGGGCGCCCGCCTGCAGAATGCGGCGGCGGCGTGCCTCCTGGCGTTCCGTCAGGGGAGGCGCTGCCGGTCCGGGTTCCGCTCTCATCTGTCCCCATCCAAGGCTTCCGTCCGCACCGGAGGGCGGCACCGCTGGTTCGCACCGCGGCTCCGCGGCGTGGACCGGCGCCGCTGCCCGCGCCGCTGACCTGCGAAGCCGGTCGGTCCGCGGGGAAGGGAACCGGTTCCCTTCCCCGGCGGGCACCGGCCCCCGGGGGCGCACAGCATGCCAGGGCGCCCGCCGTGGCGCGAATCACCTGATCCGGCCGTCACGCCGACGCTACCTGCCGGTAGATTCGGTGCTTGTTGAACGAACGAGTCTGAAACTTGTTCTAGATTAACGCGACCGGTTACGCTCCGGCGAAAACGCAGTGAGAAGGGGGCCGAGTGTGACCGCTGAGGCCATAGAGTCAGGCCCCTTCACGGGCAGCGGCGCGTCGGACACCGACAGTGACCGTCCGTTGCGCATCGCCCTCCTGACCTACAAGGGCAACCCCTTCTGCGGCGGCCAGGGTGTGTACGTGCGCCACCTCGGACGCGAACTGGCCCGGCTCGGCCACAGCGTCGAAGTGATCGGCGCCCAGCCCTACCCCGTGCTCGACGAAGGCGTTCCGCTCACCGAACTGCCCAGCCTCGACCTGTACCGGCAGCCCGACCCGTTCCGCACCCCGGGACGCGGCGAGTACCGCGACTGGATCGACCTCGCCGAGGTCGCCACCATGTGGACCGGCGGCTTCCCCGAGCCCCTCACCTTCAGCCTGCGGGCCCGGCGCCATCTCCTGGCCCGCCGCGGCGACTTCGACGTCGTGCACGACAACCAGACGCTCGGCTACGGCCTGCTCGGCGACCTCGGCGCCCCCCTCGTCACGACGATCCACCACCCCATCACCGTCGACCGTCAACTCGACCTGGACGCAGCGGAATCCGGCCTCCGCCGGCTCTCCGTGCGCCGCTGGTACGCCTTCACGCGCATGCAGAAGCGCGTCGCCCGCCGGATGCCGTCCGTCCTCACCGTCTCCGGCTCCTCCCAGCAGGAGATCGTCGAGCACCTCGGGGTACGCCCGGACCGCGTCCGGGTCGTGCACATCGGCGCCGACACCGACCTGTGGTCGCCCGACCCCTCGGTCGCCGAGGTGCCCGGCCGGATCGTCACCACCTCCAGCGCCGACGTCCCGCTCAAGGGACTCGTCCACCTCGTCGAGGCGCTCGCCAAGCTCCGCACCGAGAACCCGCAGGCGCACCTCGTCGTCGTCGGGAAGCGGGCCGAGGACGGACCCGTCGCCCAGGCCATCGAGCGCTACGGACTCCAGGACGCCGTCGAGTTCGTCAAGGGCATCAGCGACGCCGAACTGGTCGGCCTCGTCCGCAGCGCCCAGATCTCCTGCGTCCCGTCGCTGTACGAGGGCTTCTCCCTCCCCGCCGCCGAGGCCATGGCCACCGGCACCCCGCTCGTCGCCACGACCGGCGGCGCCATCCCCGAGGTCGCGGGCCCCGACGGGGAGACCTGCCTCGCCGTGCCTCCCGGCGACGCGGGGGCCCTGGCCGCCGCACTCGGCCGGCTGCTCGGCGACCCGGAGCTGCGCGCCCGCCTGGGCGCGGCAGGCCGGGCGCGGGTACTCGCCAACTTCACCTGGGCCAGGGCGGCCCTCGGCACCGCCGAGCTGTACCGTCAGGCGATCGCCGCCAGGGGAGCCCGCAGGTGACCTCCGCCGCGGCCCCCGGACCCCGTACCTCCGACCTCGAAGGCAGGCCCCCGTGCTGACCGTCGACTTCACCCGCTTCCCGCTCGCCGCAGGCGACCGGGTGCTCGATCTGGGCTGCGGCGCCGGCCGTCACGCCTTCGAGTGCTACCGGCGCGGCGCCCAGGTGGTGGCTCTCGACCAGAACGGCGAGGAGATCCGCGAGGTCGCGAAGTGGTTCGCCGCGATGAAGGAGGCCGGCGAGGCCCCCGAGGGCGCCACGGCCACCGCGATGGAGGGCGACGCGCTCAACCTGCCGTTCCCCGACGACTCCTTCGACGTCGTGATCATCTCCGAGGTGATGGAGCACATCCCCGACGACAAGGGCGTGCTCGCCGAGATGGTCCGCGTGCTGAAGCCCGGCGGCCGGATCGCGATCACCGTGCCCCGCTACGGCCCCGAGAAGATCTGCTGGACGCTCTCCGACGCGTACCACGAGGTCGAGGGCGGGCACATCCGGATCTACAAGGCCGACGAACTGCTCGGCAGGATCCGCGAGGCCGGGCTCAAGCCCTACGGCACCCACCACGCGCACGCGCTGCACAGCCCCTACTGGTGGCTCAAGTGCGCCTTCGGGGTCGACAACGACAAGGCGCTGCCGGTGCGCGCCTACCACAAGCTGCTGGTCTGGGACATCATGAAGAAGCCGATGGCCACCCGGGTCGCCGAGCAACTGCTCAACCCCGTAGTCGGCAAGAGTTTCGTGGCGTACGCGACCAAGCCGCACCTCCCGAAGGCCGAGGCGTGAGCACACCCGAGCGGACCGAACACCTCGTCCTGCCCGGAGTCCTCACCGCCGAGCAGGCCGCCGAGTCCGTGGCCGCGCTGCGCGCCGTGCAGCGCGAGGACGGGGCCCTGCCCTGGTTCCGCGGCCACCACCTCGACCCGTGGGACCACACCGAGGCCGCCATGGCCCTCGACGCCGCCGGTGAGCACGAGGCCGCGGCACGCGCCTACGCCTGGCTGGCCCGTCACCAGAACGACGACGGCTCCTGGTACGCCGCCTACCACGACGGCGACCCCGAGCAGCCCACCGACCTCGGCCGCGAGACCAACTTCTGCGCGTACGTGGCCGTCGGCGTCTGGCACCACTACCTCGCCACCGGCGACGACGCGTTCGCCGACCGGATGTGGCCGACGGTCTACGCCGCCATCGAGTTCGTGCTGCGACTGCAGCAGCCCGGCGGCCAGATCGGCTGGAAGCGCGAACCCGACGGCACCCCCGTCACCGACGCGCTGCTGACCGGCTCCTCCTCCATCCACCAGGCGCTGCGCTGCGCCCTCGCCCTCGCCGAACAGCGCGAGGAGCCGCAGCCCGACTGGGAGCTGGCGGCCGGAGCGCTCGGCCACGCGATCCGCAGCCACCCCGAGCGTTTCCTGGACAAGGACCGCTACTCGATGGACTGGTACTACCCGGTCCTCGGCGGCGCGCTCACCGGGCCTGCCGCGACCAAGCGGATCGAGGAGGGCTGGGACCGTTTCGTCGTGCCCGGCCTCGGTGTGCGCTGCGTGCTGCCCAACCCCTGGGTGACGGGCGGCGAGAGCTGTGAACTGGCGCTGGCGCTCTGGGTGACCGGGGAGTCGGACAGGGCGCTGGAGATCCTGCAGTCCGTCCAGCACCTGCGCGCCGAGGGCGGCATGTACTGGACGGGGTACGTCTTCGAGGGTGAGCGGGCCTTCTGGCCCGAGGAACTCACCACCTGGACCGTGGGTTCACTGCTGCTGGCGGTGGCCGCGCTCGGTGGGGACGAGGCGACCACCGCGGTCTTCAGCGGCGAACGGCTGCCGACGGGCCTGGAACCCGACTGCTGCGGCTAGAACCGGCGGACCCGGCCCGCCACGGCGTGCCCGATGAAGAGGTAGACGACTGCGGCCAGACCGTAGCCCGTGACGACCCGCGCCCACGCTTCGTCGAAGGTGAACAGGTCGTACGACCACCCGGCCAGCCAGCGGGCCGAGTCCTGGACGAACTCCACCAAGTCATTGGCCCGGTTGGCGTCGAGCAGGTACATCAGGATCCACAGAATGATGATGAACGCCATGATGTCCGCTACGACGGCGATGAGTCGTGCGGCGGTACTGCTTCCTGTGCCTGTTCTGGGAGACATGCTCTCCGGGTTGCCGCTTTCCGGTAAGTGAAACCCGTACGGCCTGTGCCGAGTGGCGGGCCGCCTCCGCGCGGGCGAGCCTGGCGGCGAGTGCCGAGCCGCGTCACTCACCGTGAGACGCCCGGTCAGGGAGGCCCGCCGTGCCCCGTTCCGCCCCGCTCCGCCGGCTGCTCGTGGCGTTGCTGCTGTCCTGCACCGTGCTCGTGGGCGGGACCGCCTGCGGCGACGGTGACACCGGCACGAGCAGCAGCGCTACGGCGAGCAGCAGCGGTACGGCGAGCCGTGGCACGACGGCGAGCCCCACGACCTCGGCCGAGGCCCAGAAGTTCGCCAAGGCCCGGTTCGTGGCCAACGCGGGACTGGCGGCCGGAGCCGCGTACCAGTGGATCGTGAAGCCCTACCGCGCGGGCAAGTTCAAGAGCGGGGCCGACGGGCGCACGTTCGCGGTGGTCAAGGCGAGCCTCGCGGGCGCGTTCGCGTACAACAGGCTCAAGGCGGCGGCGGACAACGCCAAGGGCGACCCGCTCCTGGCGAAGGCCGTGGCACCGCTGACCGCGGGAATCGAATCGCTCAAGGGGATGGCCACCAAGCTCGCCAAGGGCGAGGCGGGTGCCGGGGACGTCGGCGCGTTCGAGAGCGTCATCGACAGCATCAAGGACGCCGGAAAGAGCGCGGGCGCCGTGGTGACGGACAAAGTGCCGTCCACCTCCCAACTGGGCGGATGAATCCAGCTGAGAGACCCTGCGCGCCGTACTAGGGTGCGAGGATGACCTCCCTTGCGCACGACCGCTACTGCGACGAGATCCTGTTCCAGACGGACGCGTTGAGAGCAGCGGTCACGGGCGCAGACCTGACGGCGAGAGTCCCGACCTGCCCCGACTGGAGTCTGCGCGATCTCGTCGTCCACGTCGGGGGCGCCCACCGCTGGGCCGGCGAGATCGTCCGCACCCGGGCCGCCGCGGAGATCCCCGACGAAGAGGTTCCTGACGCCGAGGGGCCCGGCGGCGACGATCCGGGCGCGCTCGACGCCTGGCTGGCCGAAGGAGCCGCAGGGACCGTGGCCGCCCTGCGCGAGGCCGGTCCGGACACGGCCGTCTGGACCTGGGCGTGGGAACAGCGGACAGCCTTCTGGGCCCGCCGCATGGCGCACGAGACCGTCGTCCACCGCGCGGACGCGGCCCTGGCGACGGGGACCGTCTACGAGGTGGTACCCGACCTGGCGGCCGACACGATCGACGAGTGGCTCCAGATCGTCGCCTTCTCCCAGGCGGAGGGAGACCCGGAGGCGGCCGAACTGCGCGGCGGGGGACGCTCCTTGCACCTGCACGCGACAGATGTGCCGAGTGCCGAGTGGCTGATCGAGTTCGGTGAGAAGGACTTCACCTGGCGCCGCGCCCACGAGAAGGCGACGGTGGCCCTGCGCGGCCCGCTGACCGAGCTGATGCTGGCGTTCAACCGGCGGCAGAAGCCGGACGAGGGAGGACTGGAAGTACTGGGGGACAGGGACCTGCTGGACTTCTGGCTGGACCGCTCGTCGTTCGGCTGAGCGGCCGCCCGGACCCACGTACGACAGCGGCCCCCCGCCCGGAAGGGCGGGGGGCCGCTGATCGTTCGAGGGACAACTCAGCCGCGCTGGATGCCCGTCGTGTCCTGCAGCACACCGCGACGGCCGTCCTGCGTCTGGGCGATGAGGCCCGGACCACGCTGCTCGACCGCGAGGTACCAGGTACCGGGCGCGAGTTCGGCAATCGGGTTCGGGCCGCCGTCCTCGCCGTACAGCGGACGGGCCACCGGCACCGCGAACCAGAACGGTGTGAAGTCACCGGCCGGTGCTCCACCGCCCTGCGGAGCCTGCGGCGCCTGCTGGGGGTCCGGCTGACCGGGCTGGCCCGGCTGCGCACCGTACGGCTGGGGCTGACCGGGCTGCGCACCGTACGGCTGCGGCTGGCCACCGGGGTAGCCGTAGCCCTGGCCGGGCTGCGGCTGGGCGCCGTACGGCGCCTGCACGGCCTGCGCGGGGCGCGGGGCGCCCACGAGCGGGGCCTTGAGTGCGGGAACCAGCGGTGTGGCCACCGCTCCGCCGGCCAGCGCGATGGTCGCCAGCAGTCCGAGGATCAGGCCGGCGCCCGCGTTGCTGGCGTCGATGATCGTCCAGAACATGGTCCACAGGGCGAACACCGTGAAGGCGGCGCCGAACTGACCGAGGTCGAGCCCCACGACCTTGCGGCCCGGCATGGAGCGGCTCACGATCAGCAGCGCCGCGCCGATGATGCCGGCCAGGTAGATGCTCATCAGGAGCGAGAGCGAGTCCCAGGCGTTCGCGCTGTAGCCGGAGCAGTCGACGCCCGAGGGGCAGTCGAAACCGGAGAGGTCGAGGAAAGAGGCGATGAACAGCACGACCGCTGCTCCGATCACCACGCCGTCGCCTCGAGTGAGGGAGCGGATATTCACGTGAAGGTCCTTAGTCGGTCGTCTCGTCGGGGCGGTCGTCGATGCCGCCTGTACGGCGGGTACGGCGCGAAGCTCGGGGGCGGCTCCCCATCGTACGGATGAATCTATCGTCTGCCCGGGCGGGTTGTGTGCCTGCCCGGACCTCGGACGGGCTATCCCCCCAATGTCTCGCCACTATCACCGCAGTTCTACCGCTTGAGGTAGCTGCTGATGCCCTCGGCGATGCCGAGGGCCGCCTTCTGACGCCAGTCCGCGCTCATGAGCAGAGCGGCGTCCTTCGGGTCACGCATATTGCCGCATTCGACGAAGACTTTGGGCACGGTCGACAGATTCAGGCCGCCCAGGTCCTTGCGGGTGTCCAACCCCGTATTGCCGCCGATGTAATTGGAGGGTGCGCTTCCGGTAATGCGGACGAACTTTCCCGCGATCCGTTCGCCGAGATCGCGCGAGGGGGCCACGATGCTCGCCGTGTCCGCGTCGCCGCCGCGCACCTGGGCGGGGAGGATCACATGGAAACCCCGGTTGCCGGCCGCGGAACCGTCCGCGTGGACCGAGACGACGGCATCGGCGTGGGCCTCGTTGCCGATCCGGGCCCGTTCGTCGACGCACGGGCCGAACGGGCGGTCGTCGTCCTGGGTGAGGACGACCTTCGCACCCTGGGACTCCAGCAGCGTGCGCAGCCGGCGTGAGACATCCAGGGTGAACCGGGCCTCCGCGTAACCGGAGTTGGTGGCGGTGCCCGTGGTGTCGCACTCCTTGTGCCCGGTACCGATGTCCACCTGGCGGTTGATCTCGCTCGTGCGGTCGCGGTTGCGCGGGTTGTGCCCCGGGTCGATCACCACGGTCCTGCCCGTCAGCGGGCCCTTCGGCAGCGGCTTCGGCGGCTTCACGGAGGCGGACCCGGACGCCGGCGGGGACGTGGGGGAGGGGCTCTTCGACGCCGCCGGGGGCGGGGAGGACGACGCGGACCCGGACGGTGCGGCCGCGCTGCTGCCGGGCAGGGGCTGTGCCTGCCCGGGAGCGGGACCACCGTCTCCCCCGCACCCCGCGGCGGTCAGGCAGACGGACGCCAGCACCACGGTGGCGAGCACGGGCCTGCGGGGCGCGGCGGCGCGCAGGGGGGCGGCAACGCGCGGGGTGGGGGGACTGCTGTCGTCGTAGCGCACGTCGCGATGCTATCCGTGACCTTCAGATCCCCGGTCCCGTACGCCGCAGTACCCGCAGGGAGTCCGTCACCGAGATCTCCGTGAACGCGCCGGAGGACAAAGCCCGTTGGTGGACGCGGTACGGGGCCTGGCCGCCGTCCGCCGGATCGGGGAACACGTCGTGGATCACGAGCAGCCCGCCGTCGGCGACATGAGGGGCCCAGCCCTCGTAGTCACCGTTCGCGTGCTCGTCGGTGTGACCGCCGTCGATGAAGACGAAGCCGAGCTTGCCGCCCCAGACGGCGGCGACCTGCGGCGACCGCCCGACGAGCGCCACCACGTGCTCCTCCAGGCCCGCCCTGTACAGGGTCCTGCGGAAGGACGGGAGCGTATCCATCAGGCCGATCTCCGGGTCCACGACCGTCGGGTCGTGGTACTCCCAGCCGGGCTGCTGCTCCTCGCTGCCCCGGTGGTGGTCGACCGTGAGCACGCTCACGCCCGCCGCGCGGGCGGCGCCGGCGAGCAGGATCGTGGAGCGCCCGCAGTAGGTGCCCACCTCGAGCAGCGGCAGCCCGAGCGCGGCCGCCCCGGCCGCCGCGGCGTACAGCGCGAGCCCCTCGCGCAGCGGCATGAAGCCCTTGGCGGCCTCGAAGGCGGCGAGGACCTCCGGCTCGGGTGCGACGGCGGACTCGGCGGTCACGGGCTTCCTCCAGGCGGTGCGGCATCGATCGGCGCCCCATCGTGCCGCACGCCCCCGCCGGTGCTGTCGGCGGGGGCGTGCGGCTGCGCGGGTCCTGGCAGGTCAGGGGCGCACGGAAGCCGGGGCCTGGACGTCGTCGGAGGCCGCGGATGCCAGCGCGTCGCCCGCACTGCTCGCCAGCAGGACCGGGCGCGCGGGCCGCTGCGCCGGCAGGAACGCGGCCAGCAGCAGGCCGATCAGCACGGCACCCGTCGCGATCATGAACGAGGTCCGGAAGCCCTCCATGGTGGGCACCTCCACCGACCCCATGCGCACCGAGGTGTTCGCGAGCACCATGCCGATGACGGCACTCGACAGCGAGGTACCGATCGACCGCATCAGCGTGTTCAGGCCGTTGGCCGCGCCCGTCTCGGACGCGTCGACGGCCCCGATGATCAGTGCGGGGAGCGAGGAGTACGCGAGTCCGATCCCGGCCCCGAGCACCACCGCGATCACCACGGTCTGCCAGGCGGCACTCATCAGGCCGAGCCCCGCCCCGTAGCCGATCGCGATGATCAGGAGGCCGAGCATCAGGGAGACCTTGGGGCCGCGGCGGGCGGAGAGCCGGGCGTACAGCGGCGCCACGAACATCATCGTCACGCCCAGCGGCGCCACGCAGAGCCCCGCGACCACCATCGACTGCCCGAGCCCGTAGCCGGTCGACGCGGGCAGCTGCAACAGCTGCGGCAGGACCAGCGAGACCGCGTAGAAGGCGACCCCGACCATGATCGAGGCGAGGTTGGTGAGCAGCACCTCACGGCGGGCGCTGGTACGCAGGTCGACCAGCGGAGCCGGGCTGCGCAGCTCGAACATCCCCCACAGGACCAGGATCACCAGCGAAGCGGCGATCAGCCCGAGCGTGACGGGCGAGGTCCAGCCCCAGTCGCCGCCCTTGGTGACGGGGAGCAGCAGACAGACCAGGCCGAGCGAGAGCCCCAGCGCACCGACGAGGTCGAAGCGCCCGGCCGCGCGCAGCGAGGGCTCGGGCACGACGAGGACGGTGAGGCCCATGGCCACCACCCCGAGCGCGGCCGAGCCGAGGAAGAGCGTGTGCCAGTCGGCGTGCTGGGCGATCAGCGCCGCGGCGGGCAGGGCGAGCCCGCCGCCCACCCCGATCGAGGAGCTCATCAGGGCCATCGCCGAGCCGAGCTTCTCGCGGGGCAGCACATCACGCATGATGCCGATGCCGAGCGGAATGGCGCCCATGGCGAAGCCCTGGAGCGCACGGCCGACGATCATGACCACGAGGTCGTCGGTGGTCGCGCAGATCAGGGAGCCGATCACCATCACGGCGAGACTGGCGAGCAGCATCCGCCGCTTGCCGTAGAGGTCACCGAGCCGTCCCATGATCGGCGTCGAGACGGCTCCGGCGAGCAGTGTGGCCGTCATCACCCAGGTGGCGTTGGCGGGGTCGGTGTCGAGGAGGGCCGGCAGGTCCTTGATGACGGGGACGAGCAGGGTCTGCATCACCGCGACGGTGATCCCCGCGAACGCCAGCACGGGCACGACGCCGCCCGACCGGCCCTTGCGCGGGTCGGGAAGCCCCCCGGCCTGCTGTTCGGTTGTCGTCCGTTGCATACGTGGGGCCTCCGGGCAGGGGGAAAGTCAGGGGAAGGGTGGGGTCGAGCGTGCGGCGGTGCGCCCGAGGGCAGCACCGACCGCCAAGTGTGTGCACCCTGAACGCTTTCGTGTCCACGCTGTATTCCGCCGCCGTATTCCGGTGAACGGAGAAGACCGGAGGCTTCACCGGAGAGCGGGTCCCCGGGGGCGGCGCCGCCTGGAGAGTGCTTGCTTCGGGGACGACGGACCCCCCGGACCACCGCTGAGCCGTGACGACCGGCCACGGTGTGGCGGTCAGGGCAAGGCGTGCACGACCAGTCGCGACCGTCGCCCGGCGAAAGCGCTACGCAGCGTCCGGGACTCACGGTTCCGCGCCGCGAAGACTCCCTGCCTGTCCACGTGGACGACCAGGATGTCGTGGCTGTCGATGACCGCGGAGATGCCCCTGGTCTGGATGGTGTCCCGCCAGGCATCGATGTTCCGGCCGAACCACTCCGGCAGTCCACAGGGCTCGGCGACGGCGTCCCAGAAGTCATCGAGAGTCTCGATCGACCGTCCTCGCAGGTCAACCACCAATGGGGACTCCGTCTTCACGACCATTGCAGCAGAGTAGCCAGCCCCGTCCGGACAGCGGTCCGGTAGGCCGCCGGCGAACGCCCGTCAGTGGTGGTCGCCCTTCCGGCCCAGCGTCTCCACGGGGGTCGCGCCGGGGCGGGTCCACTGCGGTACCGGCCGGCTGGTCGGGCCCCAGGTGGCGACCCCGTCGGCGTCCGAGCGCCAGCTCCAGCAGGACTGGCCGGCCACGGACGGGTACCCGTCGTGGACATCGCCGATCACGGGCCGGCCCTCGGGCCTGTCCTCCCACGCCTCGCCGCGGCCGTACGGCGTCATGTCGAGCAGGCCCATGGACGCGTTGACCCGCTCGTTGCCCCGGCCCGTCGTGGAATAGGTGAGGAAGGTGCGGTCGCCGTCGCGCAGGAAGCAGGCGAGGTACCCCATGTCTCCGCCGACCGGAGCGTCCACGCCCCGCACCGAGTACCAGGGCTGGGTGTACCCCATGAACTCGACGTAGGAAGCCACCTCTTTCCACGGACCCGAGGTCAGGACGGCGAACGAGACGCCCCGGGCGTTGAGGTAGGCGGCGTCCTTCACGTGCCAGGCCGTGGTGGTGCAGCCCTCGCACTGCCCCTGGTGCGGGGCGCCGTCGTACCACATGTGCTGGTAGGCCACGAGCTCGTCGCGGCCCTGGAACAGGTCGAGGAACGGGACCGGCCCGTCGGCACCGGTGACCTCGACCGTGCCGTCGAACTCGACCATCGGCAGCCGCCGCCGGGCAGCGGCGATCGCGTCACCCTCACGGGTGTGCGCCTTCTCGCGGACCAGCAGTTCCTCGCGTGCCGCCTGCCAGGTGGCGAGGTCGACGATCGGCGGCTTGCCAGGGAGGTCGCTGCTCGCGTTGCCGGGCGTGGTGGTCATGGTGTCCTCCGTGGTGTCTCGTACCGGGCGGCGCCGCAGGACGTCCCGAGACGCTCACCGGAACAGACTCCCGGCCCGGCCGGAACTCATCGCTGGGGCCGATGGGCCGGAGGCGGCTGCCCGGGGGCCTGCCCGCGGCCTCGGTCACGGACTCGGCGCAGCACACGGGTCGCCGTGAGGAGCCGACGGCGTGTCCACGGGCAGTTCCGCGGCCACGGCGAAGCCGCCCTGTGCGCCGGGGCCCGACTCCAGGGAGCCGCCCGCGGCGGCGAGCCGTTCGGTCAGGCCCTTCAGGCCGGTGCCACCGGCCTGCCGCGTGCCCCGCACCTCGCCCGGACCGCGGCCGTCGTCCGTGACGGTCAGCCGGACCCGTTCGGGCGTGGACTCGACCACGAACACGCAGCGGGTCGCGCCGCTGTGCCGTACGACATTGGTGACGGCCTCCCGCGCCACCCAGCCGAGCAGCGCCTCGGTCCGCGAGGTGAGCGGCGGGCCCGAGCGGCGTACCACCGGCTCGATACCGGCGGCGGTCAGCGCGGACCTCGCCCGGTCCAGCTCGGTGGCGAGGCTTCCCTCGCGGTACCCCGTCACCGCCTCACGGATCTCGGTCAGCGCCTGGCGGCCGACGGACTCGATGTCGGTGACCTGGGCGATTGCGGCGTCGATGTCGCGGGGGGCGAGCCTGCGCGCGGCCTCCGACTTGATGACGATGACCGACAGCGTGTGCCCCAGCAGATCGTGCAGGTCGCGCGAGAAGCGCAGCCGTTCCTTCTCCACCGCGGTGCGGGCCAGTTCCTGCCGGGTCGCCCGCAGTTCCGTCACCGTCTCCGAGAGTGTGAGGATCGCTGCCGTCACGGCACCCGAGAGGAACGTGCCGTAGCCGATCGTCCACGGCTCCGAGACGTGGTCGCCGCGCCACACCGTGACGCCCACCGCGCAGGCGGCGAGGAAGGCCAGCGCCGGGACGAGCCGCCTGCCCCGCAGGATCGTTCCGCAGGCCAGGGAGAGCAGCGGGAAGAACAGCAGCCAGCTGCCGCCGTAGCCGATCGCCAGACCGAAGGTGACCGCGGCCATCGCGGCCAGCAGCACGTACGAGGTGGGCGTGTCCCGCCTGTTGTTGTCGAACCCGCGGAACACCACCGAGATGTAGAGGGAGTTGAAGGCGAGGAGCCCGAGGCCGCCGACCCAGGGGTTCGGCGACTCGCCCTGCCACAGGTTGGAGAACGCACCGAGCCCCATCAACAGCCACGGCACCAGGGCGTAGGGACCGGGCGGCCCGGGACGCCGGGGCCTCTTTCCTGCGCGCGCCATCGTCGCTCCCCTCACACGGTCCTGGCGGACCGACGGTAGGAGAGCATGGCGTATCCGCCGAACAGCAGCAGCCACGCGGCGAGTACGGTGACCGACCCGGCGCCCGGCGCGTGGCCGGCCACGGTTGCCCAGCCGAGGTCCGCGAACCCGTGGGCGGGGGTGAACTCACCGATGGAGCGCACCCATCCGGGGAACTCCGTCAGCGGGAACCACAGTCCGCCGACGATCGCGAAACCCATCAGACAGGCCACATTGACCACACCCGTGCCCTGCGGGGTGAGCCGGTAGCCGTTGCCGATGCCGAGCAGGGTGAACGGCAGCGCGCCGATCCACAGCACCAGCACCAGCGCGACCCACTGCCAGGCCGCCAGCCGCACCCCGTTGACCAGCGCACCCGCCAGCAGAACGGCCAGGATGGTCGGCAGTACCGTCACCGAGCCGCTGATCGCACGGCCCGCCACGGCACGGCCCGGATCCAGCGGGGTGATCCGCAACTGCTGCAGCCAGCCGAGGGACTTGTCGGACGCGATGCCCGTACCGATCGCCATGGCCGATCCGAGCGCCCCGTACGCGGCCATGCCGACCATCGACGCGGCCTTCCAGTCGCCGTAGTCGCCGGCCCCGCCGAGGTTGGTGAAGAGGAGGTACATCATCACGGGCATGCCGGTCCCGAAGATGAGGAACACGCTGTCGCGCAGGGTCCGCCGGATTTCGAGCACGATGTACGGGAACATCACACGGTCTCCTTGTGGTGGTCGGCGACGCGGTCCGCAGGCGCGGTCAGGGCGAGGAACGCGTCCTGCAGCGTGGCCCTGGTGACCTGGAGCCCGCGTACGGCCCCGATCCTGGCCAGTTCGACGACGGTCGCGTCCGAGTCCTCCGTACGCAGCAGCGCCCGGTCCCCGCGCACCTCGACGCCCACGACCCCAGGCAGCGACTCCAGCCCTGCGGCCGTCCGGCCGGCCAGGTCGAAGGAGACCAGGCTGCCGCCCGCGGAACGCCTGATCAGGTCGCCGCTGCCGTCCGCGACGATCCGGCCGTGGTCGATGACCACGATCCGGTCGGCGTTCTCGTCGGCCTCCTCCAGATAGTGCGTGGAGAACAGGACGGTGTTGCCGCGCCCCGCGAAGGACCGCATCGAGTCCCAGAACGCCCGGCGCGCCTCCACGTCCAGGGCGGCGGTCGGTTCGTCCAGCACGATCAGTTCCGGATTGCCGGCCAGCGCGACGGCGAAGCGGACACGCTGGGTCTGGCCGCCGGAGAGCTTGTCGATGCGCCGGTCCGCGTACTCCGCGACTCCCGCGAGGGCGAGCGCCTCGGCCACGGGCATCGGATGCGGATAGGTGGACGCGACGAAGGTGATCAGCTCACGCACGGTCACCCGGGGGATCGGGCGCCCGTCCTGGAGCATCGCGCCGACCAGTCCGGCCCGCACCGCCCGGTCGGGACTGCGGCCGAGGAGCTCCACCGTGCCGGAGTCGGGGTCGTCGAGCCCGAGCAGGAGGCCGATGGCCGTGGACTTGCCCGCGCCGTTACGGCCCAGCAGGGCGACGGTCTCGCCCCGCCCGACGGCCAGGTCGATGCCGTCCACGGCCCGGACGGTGCGTTCCGCCCTGCCGAACGTCTTGACCACCGCGGTGAAGACCACCGCGGGTCCGCTCGTCGCGGTCCCCGTTGTCTGCGTCATGACCACGACGCTACGGAGCACGGCGCGCGGACGGCAGGGGCCGGGTGTACGGAGTCCGCGATGACAAATGTCATGGAAGGGCGCGGTGTCGGTCCGGGTCGGGCCGGGGGACAGACAGAGGGCCGTCACAGCCTCGCGGCTGTGACGGCCCTCTGCCCCGTGCGGCGCGGATCAGGCCGCCGCTCCGCCACCCCCTTCGGAGGGACGGCGGTGACGGCCGTGCGGCTGCACGCTCGTGTTCTCCGCCGACGCACCCCCTCGGTGCTTTCCGGAGCCGCCGGCTTCGGCCCGTGCGGCGTCCGCCCCCGGCGGACGCGTCTGGGTCGTGTCGGTTCGGGCTTCAGACATGTGGGAAGTCACCCCGTTGCAATCGCTTACGTGTGTGTCGCAAGCCCCGCCACCGCCACCCGACGTGGTCACCGTCGGCACCCACGCGTAACGGCTGCGTAGCCCTGGTCGGAGTTTATCCAGGTACCCGGCGCCCGGTGAGAGGCGCCCGGCCCAGTGGAACGGGCTTGCACACAGCAGGAGGCGCAGCCTCCACGGACGGTTGCGTTCCGTTCGCGCCCACTCCGTGAACGTCGTCGGCCGGGGCGTCCAGCAGCGCCACGGCGCACGGCGCGCCGGTCTGTTCGTACGGCAGGTGGAGCACCCCCTCCCGGCTCCAGAAGCCGGCACCGGTCAACCAGCCCTCCGGCGCGGCGAGATGGTGCAGCCGCCGTCCCGCGGGACGCCAGACACCCACCCAGCTGCCCGCGGCTCCGTCGATCCGCAGTGCCACCGCGCAGCTCTCCGGCATCAGCACCTGGCCCGGCTGTACGGCGAACGGCGTCACGGCCACATCCGCCGGCCGCAGGCACTCCGGGAAACGCACCGGCAGGCAGCTGCCGAGCACACCCCAGCCGAGGCGGTCATGGCCGGGCGCGTCCGAACGGAGCAGCAGCAGCCCGCTGTCGGCATCGGCGAGCAGCAGCCGGTCGTTGCTCTCCGGCGCGATCTGCAGCAGCGGCGTCACCTCGCCGCCCCGCCCCAGATCCACGGCCACCGCCTTCACCGGCCCGCCGCCGGGCAGCTGCCGGTCCAGTGAGAGCAGTCGCCCCTCACGGTCGAGCCACGTCCCGCCCGAGCAGTGGCCCGGCACATCCGCGACATGCTCGGGACCGAAGGCGCCGCCCGCCACCAGCCATACACCGGTGCTGCGTTCGCCGGGGAGCAGGGCGTAGGCGCTCATGCCGTCCGGTGACGGCGGCAGGAGTGTCAGGTCCGTGCATTCGATGGCGCCCAGCGAAAGTTCGCCGGTGCCGGGACCGGTCGGATAGAGCAGCGAGAACGTGTGCCGGTCCGCCACCCGCCGCCGGATCAGCACCCGCCCGTCGGAGAGCGGCAGCACATCGGAGTCCGCCTCCTCCGGCTGACCGAGGGGCAGGGGAACGGCGTAGGGCTCGGGACCGTCGAGCGTCCAGCGCTCCGGGAACCAGGCGGGATCGGAGGTTCCGGGGGCGGTGGTGAGCCTCGCCGCGTACGTACGGTCCGCGGCGATGGTGAGGACGGGCGGCAGGCAGCGTACGAACGTTTCCGCACGGGGCGGGGCGGTGGGCTGGGCGGTCGGCGGGGCGGCCGGCGCGGCACGGTGGCCGGATGCGGCCGGTGCGGCGTCGCGGGGCGGGGCCGTGGGAGGGGCGGGCTCGCCGCTCCCGTCGGCGGCACCGGGCGGTCCGGGCGTCCCGGCGGGGCCGTACCCGTCGCCCCTGCCGGAGGCGGCTGCGGTCAGGGTGCCCTCGGTGGGCGCGATGCCGGGGGCGTTGTCCGTCCCACCGGGCGTCAGGGGCACGCCCGTCGCGAGGGTCGCGTACGCCCCGGGGGCCGTGCCTGCCCCGGACGGCGCGTACGTCCCCGACGTCATACCGGTCCCGCGCGGCCCGTACGTCCCGAGGGAGATACCGATCCCGAGCGGCGCGGCGGCGGACGCGCCTGCCACGCCGGGAACAGCGGGGCCGCCGGCGCTGCCGGTGCCACCCGACGCGGTGGTCCCGTGGGACGGGGCGGCGGCGGATCCGGGCCCGTCGGCCGGGTCGGTTCCGCCGGTCATGCCGGGCTCGGCGGTTCTGCGGGGTTTCTCGGGCTCCGCGGGATCGTCCGGCTCCGCGGGCTCTTCCGGTACGGGTCCGACCGTCGCGGCAGCCCCCGAGGCCCCCACGGACTTGTTCTCGATGACACAGGCAGTCATGTTTCGGTCACCTCCGGCAACCGAAGCTAGTTTTCGCACTTCCTGCCGAACAACACGAGCCATCGCACTTCACACATAAGGGTGGCGATGTTCGGATTCGACTGAGGGGAAGGGGGTGACTGTGCACCGTGATGACACGCGTGACTAAGGTAAGGCATCCCTAAGGATTCCCTGTGTGATGTTCAACTGGAGCACGTGATGTCCCTTCGACGCCGCGGTACCGCCGCAGTCGGCCTGGCGGTGGCTGCCGCCCTCTCCCTCTCGGCATGCGGAGGAGACGATGCATCGGGCGGTCCGGCCGCCGCCGACGCGGGTGGCGACAAGAAGGCCGCCGTCGCCACGGGCGGCAAGGACTTCGGCGACGCGGCGAAGAAGACGGCGGAGTACGGCACGGACGCGAAGGCCGGCCAGTTCCCCCGTACGCTCACCCACGCCATGGGCCGGACCGAGATCAAGGCCGCACCCAAGCGTGTCGTCGTCCTGGACGTCGGCGAGTTCGACAACGTCGTCTCGCTCGGAGTGAAGCCCGTCGGTTACGCCCCCTCCGAGGGCGACGCGGCCATTCCGTCGTACCTGAAGAAGGACGCGGGCAACCCGAAGAACGTCGGCACCATCAACAGCCTCAACCTCGAGGCGATCGCGGGCCTGAAGCCGGACCTGATCCTCGGCAGCCAGTTGCGCGCGGCCGACAAGTACGACGAACTCTCCAAGATCGCGCCGACGGTGTTCTCCATCCGCCCGGGATTCACCTGGAAGGAGAACTACCTCCTCAACGCGGCCGCGCTCGACAGGACCGCGAAGGCGAAGTCCGAGCTCGCCGCCTACGAGACGAACGCGAAGAAGCTCGGCGAGGACATCGGCCCCGACAAGCCGACCATCTCGATGGTCCGCTACCTGCCGGACAAGATCCGCCTCTACGCCAAGGCCTCCTTCATCGGCACGATCCTTCAGGACGCCGGACTGCCGCGGCCCGAGAACCAGCAGATCGACGACCTCGCCGCGGAGATCAGCCCGGAGAACATCGACCAGGCCGACGCCGACTGGATCTTCACCGGCGTCTACGGCGACGCGAAGGCCACCGAGCGCGACACCGCCCGGTCCAACCCGCTGTGGAAGAACCTCGGGGCGGTCAAGGCAGGCCGTGCCAAGGACGTCTCGGACGAGACCTGGTACCTCGGCCTCGGCGTCACCTCCGCGAACCTGGTCCTCGGCGACCTCCGCGCCGACCTCGTGAAGTAACGATTGACAACCGGCTGCCGGTCCTCCCGCACGGGTGCCCGCAGCCATGGCCGACGGGGCACGGAGGACAGGTAGCCTTTCCTCCGTGCCCCGTCTGTCTGAAGTCATCGCCGAGCTGGACGCCCTCTGGCCCCCCGAGCGTGCCGAGGGATGGGATGCGGTCGGCACGGTGTGCGGCGATCCCGGGGCGGAGATCGACCGCGTGCTGTTCGCCGTCGACCCCGTGCAGCAGATCGCCGACGAGGCCCGCAGCCTCGGCGCCCAGCTGATCGTCACCCACCACCCGCTCTATCTGCGCGGTACGACGACGGTCGCCGCCTCCACCTTCAAGGGCCGGGTCGTGCACGGCCTCATCAAGCACGACATCGCGCTGCACGTCGCGCACACCAATGCCGACAGCGCCGACCCGGGCGTCTCCGACGCCCTCGCGGGCGCCCTCGACCTGCGCGTCACCGGCCCCCTCGTCCCGGACCCCACCGACCCCGAGGGCCGCCGCGGCCTCGGCAGGATCTGCGAGCTCGACCACCCCGAGACCCTCCGCGACCTGGCCGCACGCGCCGCCGCACGCCTGCCCGCCACCGCGCAGGGCATCCGGCTGGCGGGCGACCCCGACGCCGTCGTGCACCGGGTCGCGGTGAGCGGCGGCTCCGGCGACAGCCTCTTCGACGCGGTACGCGCCTGTGGTGTCGACGCCTTCCTCACCGCGGACCTGCGTCACCACCCGGCCTCCGAGGCCGTCCAGCACTCGACGCTCGGCCTGGTCGATGCCGCACACTGGGCCACCGAGTGGCCCTGGTGCGAGCAGGCAGCCGCGCAGCTCGACGCAATTTCCGACCGCCACGGATGGGGCCTGCGGGTCCACGTCTCGAAGCAGGTCACCGACCCCTGGACCACCCACCACTCTTCTGGAGCCCCCAACTGAACGCCGCGCCCGCCGACCAGATCCGACTCCTCGAAGTCCAGGCCCTCGACGTACGTCTGTCGCAGCTCTCCCACAAGGGCACGTCCCTGCCCGAGCACGCCGAGATCGACTCGCTCAACAGCGACCTCGCCCAGCTGCGCGACCTGCTGGTCGCCTCGCAGACCGAGGAGAGCGACACCACCCGCGAGCAGACCAAGGCGGAGCAGGACGTCGACCAGGTGCGCCAGCGCGCCGTCCGCGACCAGCAGCGGCTCGACTCCGGTGCGGTCTCCTCGCCGAAGGACCTGGAGAGCCTGCAGCGCGAGCTCACCTCGCTCGCCAAGCGCCAGGGTGACCTGGAGGACGTCGTCCTCGAGATCATGGAGCGCCGCGAGTCCGCCCAGGAGCGCGTCACCGAGCTGACCGAACGCGTCGGTGCCGTCCAGGCCAAGCTCGACGACGCGACCGCCCGCCGTGACGCCGCGACGAACGAGCTCGACGCCGAGTCCGCCACCGTCACCAAGGACCGCGAGGTCGTCGCGGGCGCGATCCCCGCCGACCTGCTGAAGCTGTACGACAAGCTGCGCGCCCAGCAGGGCGGTGTCGGCGCGGCCCGGCTCTACCAGCGCCGCTGCGAGGGCTGCCGTCTCGAGCTCAACATCACCGAGGTCAACGATGTGAAGGCGGCGTCCCCGGACACCGTGCTGCGCTGCGAGAACTGCCACCGCATCCTGGTCCGCACCTCGGAGTCGGGCCTGTAATGGCCGCTCCCCACCAGCTGGTCGTCGAGGCCGACGGAGGCTCCCGGGGCAACCCGGGGCCCGCCGGTTACGGCGCGGCCGTCATCGACCCGGTCACCGGCGAGACGCTCGCCGAGGCCGCCGAGTACATCGGCGTCGCGACGAACAACGTCGCCGAGTACAAGGGCTTGATCGCCGGTCTGAAGGCGGCGAAGGCCCTGTTCCCTGACGCGCCCGTGCAGGTGCGCGTCCGGATGGACTCCAAGCTGGTGGTCGAACAGATGTCGGGGCGCTGGAAGATCAAGCACCCCGACATGAAGCCCCTCGCGGCGGAGGCCGCGCGCATCCTGCCCGCCGCCTCCGTCACGTACGAGTGGATCCCGCGCGCCGAGAACAAGCACGCCGACCGGCTCGCCAACGAGGCGATGGACGCCGGCAAGCGGGGCAGGCAGTGGGAGCCGTCGTCCTCGACGGCCGCCCTGGACGCCCCGCGGCGCACGCCCGCAGCCCCGGATCAGGCCCCGGCCGGTCCGCCCGGGGACGCCGTCGCTGGCGCGGCGAAGGTACGCGCCGCGATGGCCGCGGCCCGCCCGGCCGCGGCGGTCACCCCGCAGGTGGGCTGGGGGAGTTCACCCGACCTGGGTGCGCCCGCCACCTTCATCCTGCTCCGGCACGGAGAGACGGCCCTCACCCCCGAGAAGCGGTTCTCCGGCAGCGGCGGCAGCGACCCCGAGCTCTCGGCCACCGGCCGCCACCAGGCCGCCTGTGCCGCGGAGGCGTTCGAGGCCCGCGGCACGGTCCAGGAGATCGTCAGTTCGCCGCTGCGCCGGTGCCGCGAGACGGCCGCCGCCGTCGCCGACCGGCTCGGCCTGGAGGTCCGCATCGAGGAGGGCCTGCGCGAGACGGACTTCGGTGCGTGGGAGGGCCTGACCTTCGCCGAGGTACGGGAGCGCTACGGCCCCGACCTGACCACCTGGCTCGCTTCCGCAGACGCGGCACCGACCGGCGGCGGCGAGAGCTTCGCCGAGGTGGCCGACCGGGTCTCCGCGGCCCGGGACCGCCTGATCTCCCGCTATGCGGGCCGCACGGCGCTCGTGGTCACCCACGTCACCCCGATCAAGACCATGGTCAGACTGGCACTGGGAGCCCCGCCGGACTCCATGTTCCGCATGGAGCTCCTTCCCGCCTCCGTCTCGACGGTCGCCTACTACGCGGACGGCAACGCCTCGTTGAGGCTCCTGAACGACACCTCGCACCTGCGGTAGCGGGATGCTGTGACCTGGTCCACGGGACTGCTCGGCTTCGTGGCGGGCCTGCTGATATCGGTGGCGACGGCGCCCGTGGGCGTGTCCGGCGCCGTGTTCCTGCTTCCGGTCCAGGTCAGCGTGCTCGGCGTGCCGAGCCCCGCCGTGACCCCCACCAACCTGCTGTACAACGTGGTGTCCTGCCCCGGGGCGCTGCTGCGCTACCGCAACACCGGCCGACTGCGCGGACCGCTGACCCGGCTGCTCGTCGTGGGCGCGGTGCCGGGCGTCGTGGTCGGCGCGGTGATCCGGGTCTTCGCCGTGCCGGGACCGGTCGTCTTCCGTCTGTTCATCGCCGTCCTGCTGCTCCCCCTGGGGGCCTGGCTGTGCGCCCGGACCCTGCGCCCCTCGCGCCGCGCCGCCGCCTCCGCGCAGCCCTCACCGCGTGCCACCACCGCTCTCGCCGTAGCGGTCGGTGTCGCGGGCGGTATCTACGGGATCGGCGGCGGTTCCCTGCTCGGTCCGATCCTCGTCGGGCGCGGGGTCCCGGTCGCGAAGGTCGCACCCGCGGCCCTCGCCTGCACGTTCGTGACCTCCCTCGCGGGAGCGGGCACCTACGCACTGCTGTCGCTGACCGCCACGGGCGACATCGCACCGGACTGGCCGCTCGGCCTGGTCTGCGGTTTCGGCGGACTCTGCGGCGGCTACCTCGGGGCCCGCCTCCAGCCCCGCCTTCCCGAGACGGCGCTGCGGCTCCTGCTGGGCTCCCTGGCCCTGGGGATCGGCACGCTGTACGCCGTCCAGGTCCTGCGCTGACCGCGGCTCAGCCGGCCGGTCCTCCCGCTCAGTCGCGCAGCGCGGACGCCTCGCGTGCCAGCCGTTCCACCCGCGCCCAGTCCTTCGCGGCCACGGCGTCGCCGGGCACCATCCAACTGCCGCCGATGCAGCCGACGTTCGGCAGGGCCAGGTACGACGTTGCCGACGCGAGCGAGATCCCGCCCGTGGGGCAGAACCTGGCCTGCGGCAGGGGCGCGGACAGGGCCTTGAGGTAGGCCGTACCACCGGCCGCCTCGGCCGGGAAGAACTTCATCTCCGTGACGCCGCGTTCCAGCAGCGCGACCACCTCGGACGTCGTGGAGACCCCCGGCAGGAACGGCACCCCCGACGCCTTCATCGCGTCCAGGAGCGTGTCCGTCCAGCCCGGACTGACCAGGAAGCGCGCCCCGGCGGCGACCGTCTCGGTCACATGCGACACGGATATCACCGTGCCCGCACCCACCACGGCGTCCGGGACCTCCGCGGCGATCGCCCGGATCGCGTCGAGTGCGGCGGGCGTCCGCAGCGTCACCTCGATCGCCGGGAGTCCGCCCGCGACGAGTGCGCGGGCCAGCGGCACCGCGTCGGCCGCGTCCTGGAGGACGACGACGGGGACGACGGGGGCGAGGTCCAGCACGGAAGGGGACGCGGAAGGCGCGGATGAGGTCATGACCTCATCCTGCCGCGCTCACCGCACTCCACGCAACGACCGTTGCGCATGCTGCAACGTCAGTGGATCTCGGTGACCACCACATCGAGCGCCCACGCCCGGCCGGCCCGCTCCGGAGCCTGCGCCTCGACCACGTGACCGAGGTCCCGCAGCACCTCGACCAGCTCCGCCGGGCCCTTCGGCCGCGCCCCCGCGAGCAGCAGGTCGCGGACCATCCGGCCCTTGGTCGCCTTGTTGAAGTGGCTGACCACCGACCGCTTCTCCACCCCGTTCACCATCTGCGACTGAAGTACCCGCACGCTCGCCGTACGCTCCGCGACCTCGCCCGCCGGCTTCCACGCCCCGGTGTACGCCGACGACCGCAGATCCAGC
Organism: Streptomyces sp. NBC_00683; assembly: GCF_036226745.1. Classification (NCBI taxonomy): domain Bacteria; kingdom Bacillati; phylum Actinomycetota; class Actinomycetes; order Kitasatosporales; family Streptomycetaceae; genus Streptomyces; species Streptomyces sp. NBC_00683. Next base: position 6,070,541 of record NZ_CP109013.1, read on the forward strand.
ACGAGCCCGCTCCCGGCCGCCTCCGGCATGACCGAGGCCATGGGCGCGCGCCAGTACGCGTTGAGCGCGCCCAGACCCGGCAGCTTCACGCCCATCGAGCAGCGGTACGAAGGAATCCGGTCGCCGATGTGCACCGCGCCCCACAGCCCGGAGAAGACCAGGAGGGACTTCCCCGCCCGCCGCCGGGCCGCCGGGTCCAGTGAGGCCAGGTCCAGGGCGTCGTACAGCACCCCCGTGTAGATCTCCCCGGCCGGCCGGGTACCTGCCGTGCGCAGCTCCGCGTTCTTCGCGATCTCGCCCCGCAGCCCTTCGCTCAGGCCGAGCACCTCACGTGCCTTCTCCTCGTCGGCCATGCACAGCTCGACCAGCTCGTCGAGAATCGCGGCCCGCGCCCCGGCGAGGCCCGGAAGCGACAGGGCCTCCGGCTTCAGGGGTGCTCCGCGCCCCGAGGCGGCCTTTCCCTCGGAGGGCGGCAACAGCACGAGCACGGGTGTCTCCTTCGTACGTGACAGAGGGTGTGACAGAGGCGTGGCAGAGGCCCGTAGCGGCGCCCGAACCCCCCGGTAAGGGTACGGGCCCGGCGCACGAGGCCCCCGGGGCGCCCGCGGGGCCGACCGGGATGCCGACCGCACCGCCCCGGCCTACGCTCGGTGGCATGCCTCGCCGCCAGCTCCATATGACCGGCGCAGCCGACACCCCGCTGCGGGCGGCCCTGCGCGGTCTGCGTGCCGAGCTCGATCTGCCGGCCGACTTCCCTCCCGCCGTACTCGCCGAGGCGGCCGAGGCCGCGAAGTCCCCGGACCTGTCGGGCCACCGGGACGCCACGGACCTGCCCTTCTTCACGATCGATCCGCCCACCTCCACGGACCTGGACCAGGCGATGCACCTGGAACGGCGCGGGGACGGCTACCGGGTGCACTACGCCATCGCCGACGTCGCCGCGTTCGTCAGGCCGGGCTCGGCGCTGGACGCCGAGGCCCACCACCGGGTGACCACCCTCTACTTCCCCGACGGCAAAGTGCCCCTGCACCCCACCCTGCTCTCCGAGGGGGCCGCGAGCCTCCTCCCCGGGGAGACCCGCCCGGCCGCGCTCTGGCAGATCGACCTCGACTCCGAGGGACGCCAGATCGCCTGCGAGGTGCGCCGCGCCCTCGTACGCAGCCGGGCCAAGCTCGACTACGCCGGGGTTCAGCGGCAGATCGACGCAGGCACCGCGGAGGAGCCGCTCGCCCTGCTCAAGGACATCGGCCTGCTGCGCGAGGAGCAGGAAGTCGCCCGGGGCGGCATCTCGCTCAACGTGCCCGAACAGGAGATCGTCGAGCGGGACGGCACCCTGGACCTCGACTACCGGGCACCCCTGCCCGCCGACGCCTGGAACGCCCAGATCTCCCTGCTCACGGGTATGGCGGCCGCCCGGATCATGACGGAGTCGGGCACCGGCATCCTCCGCACACTGCCGGTCGCCCCCGACGGTGCCGTCGCCCGCCTCAGGCTCTGTGCCCAGGCCCTGCACATCGACTGGCCGCACCACGTCCCGTACGCCGAGGTCGTCCGCTCGCTCGACCCTCACCGGGGCAACCACGCCGCGTTCCTGCAGGAGTGCACCACACTCCTGCGCGGGGCCGGCTACACCGTCTTCGAGCACGGCGACCTCCCCACGCCCGCCGTGCACGCCGCCGTCGCCGAGCTCTACACGCACTGCACCGCGCCGCTGCGCCGCCTCGTCGACCGGTACGCCGCCGAACTGTGTCTCGCGGCGTTCGCCGGCGGTGAGCCGCCCGAGTGGGTGCTCCGGGCGCTGCCCGCACTGCCGAAGGAGATGGCGGAGGGAACCCGCCGGGCCAACACCGTGGAGCGCGAGTGCGTCGACCTCGTCGAGGCCGCGCTGCTCAAGGACCAGGTGGGCGCCGTCTTCGACGGGTACGTGATCGACGTCAAGGACGACGAACCGGCCGTCGGCACCGTCCACATCGAGGACCCGGCGATCGTCGCCCGGATCGAGGGCGGCACCGCTCTCCCGCTCGGTGAACGGCTGCGGGTCCGGCTCACGCAGGCGGACCCTGGCTCGTCGAAGGTGCTGTTCGCGCCCGCGTGAGGGCGGCGACCGCGGCGCGCGGGTCATCGGCGTGGAAGCGGACGGTGTGCGCGACACCGGTCCTCCCCAGTGGCCGTACGAACCTGACCGGACCGGTGAGCTCCACGGTCACCGTGGTCTGACTGCCCACGGAGAGATCGAGCACCCCGTCCGGGTGCAGCGTGACCAGCCTGCCTTCGAGGTAACGCCGGTCGACGCGCGCGGCGGTGACCGAGGACGCGGGGATCCGCAGATCGAAGAGCCCGCCGTAGCGCAGACGCAGGGAGCCGTCCTCGCCCACGACGTGCGGCCGGGTCACACAGGCGGCGTGCATGGCCAGGACCAGAACCACCCCGTACACGTCCAGTACGAGCAGGACGCGGTGCACCACGGGCCAGGGAATCACCAGGGCCAGCATCACCGTCTCGACGACGGAGACGAAGAGCAGCCCGTACATCATCGCGGTCTGCGGCCCGGTGTACGGGACGGCCAGCGCCTCGGCCGGCACCTCGTGACGCCGCCGCAGCAGCCACAGCCACAGACTGTGCAGAGCCCGCACCTCGTGCGCGACCAGGCGGCGGACCGGGACAGGGACGAGGACCCGCAGTGCCGACCCCAGCGCCTCCCGACGGCCCGAACCCGCCCGCCTCCGCCCGGCGTACAGCGGCCACAGGACGCAGGCCTCCAGAGCCACCGCGGCGAGCACCAGCACCTCGGTCGCCAGCAGCGCGGCAGCGGGTATGCGTACGCCCGCCACCAGGCAGACCATGACGGCCAGTTCGGCGGGCAGGACCACCCGGACCACGGCGCGAGCCGTCCGTAGGCTCATCGGTTCCTCCCCTTGTTCACCTCGGTGGTCAGCGCGGTCATCATCAGGCGCACCACCTCTGCCTGCGCGGGTGCGTACTCGTCGAGCAGGGCCTCGCCGAAGCCCGTCATGACCGGTCCGTCGGACGGGATCACAGCGAGCACCTCGGCCGGCACGACAGCGGCCAGATCGGCGGCCAGCGGGGCGATCCGAGGGTCGTCCACCGGGGCGTCGACCAGCTCGTCGAGCCGCTCGTACAGACGCAGTACGGCAGGGTCCTCGGCCAGCGGCCGCAGGGCGGCGTACACCGCGTCGGCGCCGTCGGCCCCGTCGAGCAGCGCCAGATGCTCGCGGTCCTTGACGGCTGCGGGGGAGTCCGTGTCCGGTGCCGCGCCGAGCAGGGCCCGGAGTGCGGGGGAGACCGGTTCGTGGCCGCTCACCGGCCCCTCCAGCAGCCCGGCCAGCCGGCGCCGCCGCTCTCGGATCTCGTGCTCCTGGCGGGCCAGATCGGCGTCCAGCTCTCCCAGCACCTCGACGAGCTCGCGCCCGGCGTCGTCGGCCAGCACGTCCCGCACCTCGTCGAGACCGAGGCCGAGCTCGGTGAGCCGCCGAATCCTGGCCAGCAGGACCGCGTCGCGGACGCTGTAGGCCCGGTAGCCGTTGGCCCGGCGCGCGGGCTCGGGCAGCAGGCCGATGTGGTGGTAGTGCCGAACGGCCCGGGAGGTGACTCCGACGAGCGCGGCGATCTCTCCGATGCGCATGACGCCAGTAGAAACCCTGACGCTGCGGCAAGGTCAAGCTTGCTGGCCTGCCGGGTGCGGGCGGCTCGCCCCCGTCTCGTACGATCGCGCCCTCGGACACGGAATCCCGGACTCCGCACCAAGAAAGGGACCACGCGTGAGCGACCTCGCCACCGGCCAGGAGATCAGCAGGCCCCGGCAGATCGTCGCCGCCGCCCGGGCACTCCTGGAGGAGGAGGGCCCGGAGGCGCTCACCATGCGCCGGCTGGCCGACCGGGTGGGCTTCACTGCGCCCTCCCTCTACAAGTACTTCCCGGACAAGTCGTCCGTGGTGGCCGCCCTGGCCGGCGAGATGCTCGGGGAGGCGGCCGAGGTACTGGAAGCGGCGGAGCGGGAGGCCCCCGGTTCCTTCTCGGCGCTCGCCGCGGCGTACCGCACCTACGCGCTGGCCCACCCGCACCTCTACCTCCTCACCATGGGCCGCCCCGTGAACCCCGCCGCCGGGGTGCAGGACGCCGCGGCGGCCCCGCTGTTCCGCGCCGCCGGTGGTGACGAGGACCGGGGCCGGGCGGCCTGGGCCTTCGCCCACGGGATGGTGGTCCTGGAACTCAACGGGCGCTTCCCGCCGGGCGCCGACCTCTCGGCGGCCTGGGAGGCCGGTATCGCGGCCTTCACGGTCTGACGGCGAACCGAGCGCCCCGCCCCGCCGGGTAGCATGGTCGACACGGCAGACGAGCCGGGCGGACGGCCGCGTGAGGATCTCCGGATCCTCCCGAGGAACGTCCGGGCTCCACAGGGCAGGGTGGTGGCTAACGGCCACCCGGGGTGACTCGCGGGACAGTGCCACAGAAAACAGACCGCCCGGGACCTAGGTCCCGGGTAAGGGTGAAACGGTGGTGTAAGAGACCACCAGCGCCTGAGGTGACTCAGGCGGCTAGGTAAACCCCACCCGGAGCAAGGTCAAGAGGGACCGTCGCAAGACGGTCCTGCGCGAACGTCCGAGGGCTGCTCGCCCGAGTTCGCGGGTAGACCGCACGAGACCGGCAGCAATGCCGGTCCTAGATGGATGGCCGTCTCCCCGGCCGCCGCGAGGCGACCGGGCGACAGAACCCGGCGTACAGCCCGACTCGTCTGCCGCCTTTGCGGTTCTGCCTCGAAAGGGCCTCCGACCTGTGTCGGGGGCCCTTTCCGGTCTTTCGGTGGCTTACTGCTCCGGGTGACGGGAAGGGCATTCCCTCCTCCCGATCCGGGGGCAGCTCGGGTTCACGCGAACAGCCGCTCGAGTACGACGGCGACACCGTCCTCGTCGTTGCCCGGTGCCATCTCGTCCGCCGCCGCCCTGAGTTCGGGATGGGCACCGGCCATGGCCACGCCGTGGGCGGCCCAGTCGAGCATCGGGAGGTCGTTCGGCATGTCCCCGAACGCGACGGTGTCCGCGCCCGTCAGGCCCAGGCGACGGGCGACGTAGGCAAGGCCTGTCGCCTTGTCCAGGCCCAGCGGCAGCAGTTCGATCTCGCCCGGGCCCGCCTTGGCCACCCCCACCAGGTGCCCCGCGGCCCGCGTCGCGATCAGTGCCAGAGCGTCCTCGTCGAGCACGGGGTGCTGCACGTAGATCTTGCGGAGCGGTGCCGCCCACAGCGCGTCCGGGCGCGCGTTCAGCACGATCGGCACCTGGCCCGCGAGGTCGAGCCGGTAGCCGGGGGCTGCCACCACCTCGCCGTCCACGCCGTCCCGGTCGCCGGCAGTCACCAGTGGCCCGGTGACGGCCTCGATACGGGCGAGGGCCAGGCGTGCGCGTTCCCTGTCGAGGATGACGGAGGTCAGCTGTGTGTGCGCCGCCGCGTCGTACACCTGCCCGCCCTGCCCGCAGACGGCGAGCCCCGTGCAGCCCAGGTCCGCCAGGACGTGCCGGGTCCAGGACACGGACCGGCCGGTGACGACGACGTGCGTCGCGCCCCGTGCCGCGACGAGCGCCAGCGCCGCCCTGGTCCGGGCCCCCACGGTGTGGTCGGAGCGCAGCAGCGTCCCGTCCAGGTCGGTGGCCACGAGGGAGAACCGGCGCGGGAGCGGCCCCTTGGCCGCCGCTTCGGTGGCTGTTCCCGTGGTCACGCGGTCATCCTCCCGTGCTGCGGTAGTGGCGGAGATTCCAGTTCCACAGCCGTTTCGAGATCAGGAACAGCAGCAGGCAGACCGCCGGTGACCAGGGCGCCAGCCATGAGAGCAGGCCGTTCTCCGGGGTCCTGTCCAGCAGGACCAGCACGGGGAAGTACGCGACGAACGCGAGGGGCAGTACGAAGGTGAAGACGCCCCGCAGGAAGAGGGGAAGGATCGACAGCGGGTAGTTGCCGATCGTCGCCATGATGTCGTCGAGCCATTTGCCCACCCCGTGCGCGAACGGCGAGCGCAGCAGCAGTGCGGCCAGCGGCAGTTGGACGGCCGCCTCCAGGAAGACCCCGCCGATGATCGCCGCGACGAGATAGAGCACGGCTGCGGCCGTCCAGTCCACCGGAGCCTGGCTGACGGCCATCGCGCACACGGTGACGCCGACGGTGAAGTCTCCCAGGGCGTTGATGTTGAAGCGGCTGATGAGGATCTGCGTCAGTACGGACAGCGGGCGCAGGAAGAATCCCTCGATCCTGCCCTCCTCCACGAGTTCCAGCAGGGCGTCGGACAGGTTCCCGAACACCATGGTGAAGAGTCCGTGCGCCATGAGCCGCATGCCGACGATGAGGAGCACGCCGCCGGCCGGGAAGTTGCCGAGCCCGTCGAAGCGTGTGAGCAGGACGGCGGCGAACGCGAGTGTGGAGGTCTGCCAGAGAATGCCGAACACGACCTCGAACGCGAAGTCGCCCGGGTACTCCATGCGGCCCCGGATGTTCACGGCGGTTGCCTTGAGCACGAACCTCAGCACGTGCGCGGTCCGGCGGGCGCGGGCCCGGATCCGCGAGACGGGGGCACCATCGGCCGTCACTGTCACTGCTCAGCCTCCCTGAACGGTCACGCGCCGGGCCGCGCGCGACCAGACGAACCGGGTGAGCAGGGCGAGTACGACGACCCAGCACACTTCTTCCACCAGGTGCCGGGGGGCCTGATCGAGCGGAATCCGGCCCACGTATATCGAGATGGGGACGCTGATCGTCGTCGCGAAGGGCAGCACCGACGCCGTGGTCAGCAGCCAGCCGGGCAGGAACCAGAGCGGGACGAACACCCCCGAGAGCAGGTCCTGCACAAAGCTGTACATGCGTGTCAGTCCGGTGTTCGAGACGAGCCAGAAGGTCGCGAGGTCGACCAGCTGGCCGAGGTAGTACAGGATGATCTGCCCGAGCACCAGGCTCACCACGAACACCGCGCCCACGGCAGCCGAGGCAGGTGGTTGCAGCGCCCCCGTCGCGAGGGCGACCAGGTAGCCGACGAGCGCCCACATCGCTCCGTACGCCATGTCTCCGATGGAGCGGTACATGTAGTAGCGGCCCGGTGAGATCGGTCTGAGGAACCAGTAGACGATCGTGCCTTCGCGGGTGCGCTGCGGCAGGGCGTCCTTGGAGACCATGCGGCTGTTCCACCGGATGCGGCCCAGCAGGATCGCGAGGATCACGTAGCCGACGGCCTGGTCGACGTCCAGCCCGGCGACGGACGTCCTGCCGCGGTAGACCGCCGTCCACAGCAGGTAGTACAGGTATATCTGCACTCCCAGCATGAACGGCGCGAGGAAGAAGCGGCCCCGGTAGGCGATGGTCTGGTAGAGGGGGGCGATGCGCCAGATCCGCCAGGCGCGGCTCCGGACGGGTGCCTGGGCGGCAGCAACGGCACTCATGCGAACTGGGTTTCGTTCTCGGCCTCATAGGCGTTGCGCATCAGTTCCTCCAGGTCGGTCTCCTCGACCGCCATGCCGACCACGGGGAACCGGGCGATCAGGGCCCGTACGACATCCTCGGGCGTGCTGTCGCCCTCCGGCGCGAGCGTGGCGCGCGTCCCTTCGTGGGAGAGCACCCGCGCACCGGGCACCAGCACCTGCGCCACCGGCTCACCGAAGGTGACGCTGACGACCCTGCGGGCGCCGTGCTGCTTCTTCATGTCGTCGAGCGTTCCGTCGAACATCAGCCTGCCGTGGTTGATGAGCAGCACCCGCTCGCACAGCCGGGCCACATCGGTCATGTCATGGGTCGTCAGGACGACCGCGCGGCCCCGGTCGTGCACCTGCTGCAACAGGAACGCGCGCGTGCGCTCCTTGGCGACCACGTCCATCCCGATCGTGGGCTCGTCCAGGAAGAGGATCGCCGGGTCGTGCAGCACCGCCGCCGCCAGGTCGCAGCGGACCCGCTGCCCGAGCGACATCAGCCGCACCGGGGTGTCCCAGAACTCCGATACGCCCAGCACCTGGTCGACATCGCGCAGCCGGTGCTCGTAGTCGTGGAGGGAGATGCTGAAGATGTCCCGGATCAGGCCGAAGGAGTGGCGGGCCGGCAGGTCCCACCACAGCTGGGTCTTCTGGCCGAAGACCGCACCGACGGACAGGGCGTTGGCCGTCCGGTCCTGCTGCGGGACGCGTCCGTCGACGTACACCTCGCCGGACGTCGGTGTGAGGATCCCGGTCAGCATCTTGATGGACGTCGACTTGCCGGCGCCGTTCGGCCCGAGCAGGCCCACGAGTTCACCGCGGTCCACGGACAGAGTCAGATCGGAGACGACGGTGCGCTCGTCCTTCACCGGGCTGATGAGCGACCGCACAGTGCCGAAGCGGCCGGTGGCCGGCCGCCTCACTCTGTACGTCTTGGTGAGGCCGCGGGTCACGATGGCCGCAGATTCGCTCGGCATTCCAGTTCCCTTCGGTCGGCGGTCGGACGTGACCGCCCTGTTGATGCGTCCGATGCGTCCGTTGATGCGTCAGCGCGAGAACAGCCGGCTCAGCTCGGCGATGTCCGGCGGACCGCTCGCCAGGTCCGGGTCCTTGACGGCGTCCAGGCCGGTCTCCCATTTCTCGCCGGGCCGGATCCCCTCGGCCCCCCGAGCCGTCCCGGCCGGGACGGGGTCCCAGGCGGCGCCGTCGAACGGGAACTTCAGGATGCGCGCCACCGACCGCATCGCTCTCTCGGCGGCCAGCGGAGCGAGGGTGAGCTTCGACGGGCTGGCGACGATCGCGCGGCCGCCGAGGAAGTCGTGGCCCAGTCCGTGCGAGACCGTGCCGCTGCTCGGTACGAGGCCCGACTTGACGGCCGCGTAGCCGGAGACCGTGGCGACTCCCGCCAGCCGCTCGGGGCTGATGATCCTGCGGAGCGTCAGCAGGATCCGGTGTGCCCACCATCCGGGCAGCTGGCCGGAGGCGCCCCAGGCGCTGTCGAAGGACTGGAAGTCGGACACGAGCCATGTCGTCCCGCTCTCGTGTCCGGTTCTGCTCGCCAGGAAGAGCCCGTGCTCGGTGCTGGCCGGAAACACCGCGCTGATGACGGGCAGGTCCCCGCGGAGTACCAGCACGAACGACTTGCGGCAGCGCACGACGGGCGGCAGCCCGGAGCGGGCGAGTATCCCCGGCGTGCCCGCTCCCGCGGCGACGACCACCGCACGGCTCCGGACCGTCAGACCTGTTCCGTCCGGGCGTTCGAACTCGCAGTACACACTGCCCGGTTCCTCGGAGAACCCGGTGAGTGTCCCCGCGTTCAGGTCCACACCGCACGAGGCGATCCGCGTACCGAGGTGACGCAGCACCGGACCGAAGTCGTGGGTGGCCTCCTCGCTCCTGAAGCAGGACGCGAATCCGCCGCCCAGCCAGTCGGGTGCCTCCACCGCGGAGACCGGAAGGCCGCAGGACCGCCAGAACTCGGTCGCGCCCCGCGCCGCCCCCGGGTCGGAGAACGACACGACCGAGTTCGAGGTGACCGGTGGCGTGTCCCTCAGCAGGGTGTCCCAGTGCACCCGCGCGCGGCCGAGGAGCGGCGGCAGCAGCGGCTCGGTGCGGCCGTACGCGTACCCCCGGTGGAGATAGCCGTGCGACTGGCCGGACTGGCCGGCGCCCACCCCGTGCGGCTCGACCAGAAGGACACGTACGCCGTGGCCGGCCAGCCCCAGTGCCGTCAGGACTCCCGCCATGCCCGCGCCCGCTACCACGACGTCGTAGCGGCGCGTCACCGCACTTCCCCCGCACCGGGCGCCGACGGGACCCGGTGGACGCGTTCGACGGAGGCCACCAGTCCCGACTCCTCGGAGATCCCGACGAGCCACCGCGCCCCGGAGACCGCCTCCAGCACCAGGCCCGCGTTTCCGCACCCCGATGCGGAGCGCAGCGGGCCGAGGCCGGCCAGCAGCAGCCGTTCCTGCGCGTCCGGTGCCGTGCCCGGGCGACACGTCACATCACCGCTGGTCAGACTGATCCGTACGTCGATGAAGAGGGGGACCAGGACCTCCGCCGTGTCAGCCGACATCGTCCGCCGCCCTGAGCAGTGCGAGCGCGGCGAGAGTGGCGGAGTCCTGGATCCCGTTGCCGCGTGCGAGTGCGCACAGGTCGTGCCACGACAGCGTGCGTACTTCCATGTCCTGCTCGAAGGGGTCCCGGTCGGTCGGACCGGATTCGACCACGTCCGCGAGGTAGGCATGGCAGGAGGTCACGGAGAACCCGCTGCTCTCCGCGAAGGTCCCCAGGTGCCGCAGGGCCGTCACCCGGTGGCCGGTCTCCTCCAGGGCCTCGCGCCGCGCCGCGTCCTCGGGTGACTCGCCCTCACCGATACCGCCCTGGGGGAACTCGATGCTGCGCGAGCCGTCGAAGGCGGGCCTCGGGAGGTCGACCACGACGTACCGCCCGCCCAGGCGTGCGGCCACCAGGACGGAGTCCGCCTTGCTGACCATGAAGTACTCGTGCCGGCCGCCCACGGCGTCCTCGTACCGCTTGCGCAGCACGGAGAACCAGGGGTTGCGGTGCACCGTGTCGCTCTGGGTTTCACGCATCGGACACCCGCTCAGGTCAGTGGCTGCAGGAACGCCTTGGACAGGGGGTGTTCGCCGCGGCAGAGTCCTTCGTACGCATCGGCCAGCTCCCGGGCGCAGGAGGTGTCGCGTGCCTGGTGAGGGGTCGTACCGTCGACGCTGTCGACGAGCCGGACGCCCAGCAGGGTGCCGGCGAGCACCACTTGCGCTCCGTACAGTTCCTCGCGCAGCACGGCCCGCTCGGTGACCGCGTACCCGAGGCCCCGCGCGATGTCGAGCAGGATCCGCTTGGTGATGGAGTCCAGCACCCCGGCGCTGACCGGGGGGACGAGAACGGTCCTGTCGCGGACGAGCAGGACGGCCGCCCCGTCCGCCTCGGCGACGTGGCCCCGCTCGTTGAGGATGATGATGTGCTCGACGCCATGGGTGAGGCGCTCACGCTCGAACACGCGGAAGTCGAGGTAGGAGCCGCCGGACTTGGCCAGGGGACCGATGGGCCCGCCGTAGCGGCTGTGGCCGCTCACGGCGGCGCGCACCGCGGGCGGGGTCACCGGCCGGAACTCGAATCCGCCGATGTACATGGCTCCCACGCTCTCGGGGGCCAGGCTCGACCGTCCGCGTGCCGCGTAGAACGTCGGACGCAGATACACGTCGACGCCCGGATGCCGGGCCGCGACCTCGGACAGCGCGGCGAAGACCTCTTCCCGGTCGTAGCGCGTGGGGATGTCGGCGATGCGCGCGGACCCGAAGAGCCGGTCCACGTGCTGTTCCCCGGCCAGGAGCCGGTGCTCCTGTGCCTCCTCGTCCCAGAACGCGGTCATCCCCTCGAACACGTTGGCACCGCGGAGCGCCAGCTCGTCCCAGACATGGACCCTGGCCTCCTCCCACGGCACACAGGTTCCGTCGAACCACATCACTCGCTCGCCCACAGTCCCCCACCCTCGTTCCGGCAGATCCCCATCTGCCGCGAGCGGACCCCGTGCTCGTCCGCGACGCGTTCCCTGTCCGTTCGCACTGCTGCACTACGCGCGTGGCGTCGCCACGAGTTGTATTCCGCCGATGTCGAGGCGGGCCGGCTGTTCCGTGTAGACCATGAACGGCACGTCGACATGGTCGAACTCGACTCCCACTGCGGCCAGTTCGGCCAGCGGCACCTCGAAGGGCACCCACTCGCCGACCGGCAGCTCCCGCAGCCGGTCGGCGATGTCGAGCGCCGGCTGCTGGGGGTAGTCGTCGTGGCAGGTCAGGTGGAAGGGCCCGGCCGGTGCCTCGAAGACCCGCACATGGAAGGAGAGCCTGCCGCCCGCCGCCGCGAGGTCACGGAGGTCGTACGGCTTTCCGCCGCTCTCCCGCGCGTACACGAAGGTCCTGATGTCCCTGAAGGTCAGCGAGATGGCGTCGCGGTGCCCCAGGTGGTCGATCGGCTCCACGGAGATGAAGGCGGTCTCCGTCCTGCTCTCGGACGCGATCGGCTGCGGCCCGTTGTCCGTGGCGCTGTACTCGAAGACATAGGGATCCGTGCCCGGCCCGATCGCCACGCGGGAGGCGGTGAGCGACGGGGCTCCCGCGGTCTCCTCCTCCTCGTCGAGAGGAAGCGGCCCGGTGGAGCCGGTGGCCGCGTCGCCGGTTGCCTGCAGGGTGAGCCCGTACCCGTACGGGAAGAGCGGTTCGTGGCCGGAGTCCACGGTCGCCGCGTGGCGGCCGCGGGGCCAGGCGAAGCTCAGCCGGCCCTGGAAATCGTGGGCCCGCTGCCCCTGGGCGTCGAGGAAGAGGAGGTCGGTGATGCCCCTGGCGTCGGGTCCGGGCAGCCAGGCCGCGACGAACGCGTCGGAGAGGTTGATCTCCTCGGTCATGTACAGCGGGCGTCCGCCGAACGCGACGGTGACGACCTTCGACGCGGACTCCCGCAGTCTGCGGAGTACGGCGAGGTCGTGCGCGTAGGCGGGCTTCAGCTCGGCGTAGGCGATGCTGCGCCACGGCTTGATGTCGCCGAACATCTCCGCGTAGGGGTCCTCGCCGATCGCCACCAGGACGACGTCGTACTCCGAGGGGTCCGCGTGCTCCAGGTGCGGATCGACCGTGCACCGGTCCTCACCGACGACGGACCTGACGGCGTCCGCCACGGTGAGGCCCCCGGGGAAGTCGTCCATGCCGACGTCGTCGCCCTGCCAGGTCACCGTGTACCCGCCGGTCTGCTTGCGGACCGCGTCCGCTGCACTGCCCGTGATCAGCACCTTCGAGGTGCGGGCCAGCGGCAGCGCGGCGTTGTCGTGCTTGAGGAGCACCAGGGACTTGCGGACGGCCGTACGGGCGAGTTCCCGGTGCTCGGGGGCGCCGAGGGCGGTGGCCCGGTCCTCCGGCCGGCGCTCCGCGGGCGGCTGCTTGTCCCACAGGCCGGCCCGCTGCTTGACCCGCAGGATGCGCAGTACGGCATCGTCGATGCGGGACATCGGGATGGCACCGGACCGCACCTGTTCGACCGCGCTGCGGTACACCGCCTGCCACTTCTCGCGGGTCGAGACCATGAGGACGTCGACACCTGCCCTGATGACGTTCCCGGCGTCGCCGGGCGTGCAGCCCTCGACGTAGGGGTGGGCGTCCCAGTCCCCGATGACGATGCCGTCGAAGCCGAGCGCGTCCTTCAGGACGTCCGTGACGAGGTACTGGCTGCCGTGGATCCGTGTCTCGACGCGGCCCGACCCCTCCCAGCCGCTGTAGGTCACCATGACCGACTGGGCGCCTGCCTCGATCCCGGCGAAGAAGCCCCTGGAGTGGACGTTGCGCAGTTCGTCCTCGCTGCACCGGGCGATGCCCCGGTCCTCGCCCTCGAAGGTGCCGCCGTCCCCGACCCAGTGCTTGACGCAGGAGACGACCCCGGAACCGGCGCGCAGGGACTCGGCCTCGCCCTGCAGACCCTTGACCATGGCGTGCGCGTAGGCGTGCACGATCTCCGGGTCCTGCGAGTACCCCTCGTAGCACCTGCCCCAGCGCAGGTCCCGCGGCGTGGTCACCGTGGGGGCGAACGTCCAGTCCATCCCTGTCGCCGCGACCTCCCGGGCGGTGGCCGCGCCGATCCGGCGGACCAGCTCGGGGTCGCGTGCGGCGCCCAGGCCGATGTTGTGCGGGAAGATCGTGGCCCCGTGGACGTTGTTGTGCCCGTGCACGGCGTCGCTCGCCCACATGAACGGAATCCGGAACGGCCTGTCCCGGTAGGCCTCCTCGGCCGCCTCCCAGAACTCGCTGATCGTGCTGGCCCACTCCTTCGCACCTGACCTGCGGTTCCCGCCCGGCCAGCGTCCGGCGCCGTTCAGTGCGGAGCCGATCCTGTAGGCACGGACGTCCTCCGCGGTCAGCTCGACCAGGTCGGGCTGGATCATCTGCCCGATCTTCTCCTCGACCGTCATCTGGACGAGGATCCCGCGGGCGGCCTCCTCGACCGCCCGGTCGATGCCGATGTCCGACAGCAGGCGTGGCCAGGCCGGGAGATGGTCCAACCGATTCAACGTGCTCCTCCTGCGACGTAGGGGCGTGCGGTGGTCCGAGTCGTGCGGTTTTCCGAGGCGTGCGGTGTACCGGGGCTCGTGCGGCCGACGCCGCGAACTGCCCACGGCGTGACCGGCGTGACGGACCCGACGCGCGACGGGAACCGGGGGGAGAGCTGCGGGCGGACCGCCGACGGTCGGCGCGAGGGGCTGTACCGGACGGCGGGCTGAGCTGCGGAGACAACCGACAAGAGAGCGCTCTCCGTATCGAAGTCTGAATCCTGGCACCGGCCCAATAGCTTGTCAACAAGCTTTTGGCATAGGCGAGTTGGACACCCCGGCCCACTCCCGGCAAGCTGCACCATCCCCCTCGCACCCCCACAAGCCGAGCCGATCCGAGCCGATCCGCGCGCGTCGGGGAACGGCACGGCCCGGCCCGGAAAAGGCCGCGCCGTTCCCCGACGCCCCTGGTATAGCTGTGCGTTCACGAGCGAGGGAGCGAACGGGATGACTTCGGACGAGTCGGCACAGCAGACAGGGACCGCGATACAGCTGCGCGCCGCGTCGGTTCGGGACGCCGAGGAGATCACCCGGGTCTTCCTGGACTCGCGGGCCGACGCCCTGCCCTATCTGCCCCGGGTCCACAGCGATGAGGACACGCTCGCCTGGATCACCCACGTCGTGCTCCCTGGAAGCACGGTGTGGGTCGCCGAGAACCAGGACGGGGACGTGCTCGGGTTCGCCTCGCTGGACACGGACGGGGCCGAACTCGACCAGCTCTACCTGCGCCCCGGCTCCCTGCGCCGCGGCATCGGCTCGCAGCTCCTCACCCTGGTCAAGGAGGCCTCGGGAGGGGAGTTGAGCCTGTACACGTTCCAGCGCAACACCGCCGCCCGCGCCTTCTACGAGCG